>NZ_AKXQ01000001.1 GCF_000276805.1 Moritella dasanensis ArB 0140
AAGTTATAACTTATAACTTAAAATACATTTTAATTCCATCCTATTGATTTTCTGTCATAGCAAACTATATAAAAATGAGTAAGTTTTTAGGGTTGTAAATCAATGTGAATATTAATGTGCTTTTTATTTTCGACTGAAAAATTATTTTTACCATTTACTTTGTGACGCAATAAAACAACATTTCAACCATTTAGGTTTCAAGATTACCTGTCATGTTATAAGGCGCTGCTCAGCAATTAAAAAACGAAGTGATGGAACATTTTTAACTGATTACGTTCAATAGATGATGAAGGGAGTACTAAAATTGATCAATATAATGATAAGTAATGTTAAAAATTCAATAAATGATATTTATCATGCCATGAATAAAAAGCATTTATCTCTATATCTAGTCTAGTTTTATTTTAAGTTTAAGTTTAATCCGATGTTTTACTTAGAAAAGACGTTTTGTTAGTTAATTACTCAAGTATTCGAACAGCAACTAGACCTTAGCTCTTTTTTGAATTAGTTGAGGTCCGGTGGTAATCAGAAGGGATATGTAATTGAAAAAGAGAGGTTGTATGATTACAGATATAGTACTAACGAATGACGAAAAAGATGCACTATTAGAAGCGTATTCACCTTTAAATGAATTAGTCGAAAATAACACACTACTACTTTCGGGGATGTCTTACGATATTTTAGAATTGTTACGTTCATCTCGATTGATTACTATCGGTACATCACATCATAGTTATACATATGATGTGCGTAAAGATGATAACGTAGGGAGCGATTATTTTTTTAGAGTTACATCTAAACCATACATAAAAACATGCTATATGAGATGTTGTAATCATCCACGCTTCGCTCGCATACCAAGACGTGGCTTAGATCGACTGATTTACAGAAATATGTACAGATGTATAAGCTGTAACACAGATAAAAACTTAAAGCATTCATATTTTAAATTTTCAAATTGAACGACTTTAATTACAATGTTTTCTGGTATAACGGTTAAAATCGGGCATTCAAAAGAGACCACTAAACCTCACTTATTAGTTCAATACAGAGAGTTAAATTCTTGAATACTAATATCAAGTGGGGGGGGATTTAGTACAGTATCACATAAATAACTAGAAATATTAGCAACGAGAACTGATTGTTAACGATTGAATTTAAATTAAAAATAAGGTAACAAACGATATATGGAAGTATAAATTATGCATTCAAACTACCGGATGATATTTCTGATGACATGGCGGCAATCTTTGACCCGTTTGGTAATGCTGTTCACACCGCATTGACATTCGATGTTGTTGGTGAAGATGTATTAATCAACGGTGCTGGTCCTATCGGTATTATGGCGCTGCGGTATGTAAGCATGTTTGCCCTGCAAAGCTGGTATGAATGTGGTGTATTAATTTATCTCCATTTATTATTTAAAAACGAACAATATGTTGAATACTCCAGTGCCAAATTTATATGCGTTTAGTGCTTAAAACATTGATCGGCCGTAAACAGGGCATAGCAGAAATCAGGTCCGTTAATAACGATAATAAAATTAAAATATTAGACTCTATGTTCATCTGAAAAGTAAGGTACTAGCGAAATCGACCGCATTAATGGTGCTTATTTCCAGCCTCCCTGCGGTAATCAGATCATTTATTAACTTGATACACATCACATTTTTCTGCTATAAGTATACTTTTCTATACTATAAACCATCTGATTAATATGGTTAATACAAATGATTATCGGATTATCTCAGGTAATTTAGAATATAAATTAACTCATTTTCTACTCTGCTATTAAGGTAGTGCTTACTTAGGATAAACATAATCATGAGCTGGATAGACGTCTTTGTCACTTACCTTTTTTCGCTAAAATATCTTGTTTATGGACTCGCCATTATTCTATTAATAAGTGGCATTGATGACTTTTTTATCGATATTTGTCATTGGACTCGCCACTTTTATCGTAAATTTTTTGTTTATGACAAACATAAATTTCACGATTATGAAGGTTTGTATGACGCGCCGGAAAAACCGTTAGCCATTATGGTGCCGGCGTGGCAAGAGCACGGAGTTGTCGGCCCGATGGCTGAATTGGCCGCTAAAACATTAGATTATGAAAATTATCATATTTTTGTCGGTACTTATCCTAATGATCCGCAAACCCAAGAAGAAGTCGACCAAGTTTGTGCTCGCTTCCCTAATGTCCATAAAGTGGTCTGCGCGCGTCCGGGCCCAACCAGTAAAGCGGATTGTTTGAATAACATAGCAGCAGCTATATTCCTTTTTGAAGCGCAGGCTAAGTTTGAATTTGCTGGTTTCATTCTCCATGATTCTGAAGATGTCGTGAGTACCATGGAGTTGCGGCTTTATAACCACCTAGTGAACAGAAAAGATCTTATCCAGCTGCCAGTCTACCCATATACACGTAAATGGACCGACTTTACTAGTGGTCACTACATTGATGAATTTGCAGAACTGCACGGCAAAGACGTTCCTGTTCGAGAAGCTATCGCCGGACAGGTACCAAGTGCAGGTGTCGGCACCTGTTTTAGCCGCAGAGCCATCAGTATGCTGCTCCGAGAAGGTGATGGTATTGCGTTTGATATTCAAAGCTTAACCGAAGATTACGATATTGGTATCCGTATTAAAGAGCACGGAATGGAAGAGATCTTTGTGCGTTACCCGGTTGTGACTCCTGAGCACGAAAAAGCGCATTCGGTTTGGTCAGGTAAAAACTTACGAGAAAGCAGTGTGATATGTATACGTGAGTATTTTCCTGATACTTTCAATACTGCGGTCAGACAAAAATCTCGCTGGATTGTCGGCATCGTATTCCAAGGCATGAAAAATCATGCCTGGAGTAAATCATGGTCAATGAACTATTTCTTATGTCGAGATCGTAAAGGTGGTATTACCAACTTGGTCGGCTTTATTGCTGTGCTTGTATTCACTCAGTTAGGAATCATCTGGTTAGTGCAAAGCCTTAGTGATGATCCCTACCATTTCCTTTCTATTTATGGCGATGAACCATGGCTAAGTATTCTGCTGAAAATTAATGCATTTTTTCTTATCAATAGGATTTTTCAACGCTTTATTTTTGTTAAAGCTTATTACGGTTGGATGCAGGGATTCTTATCAATGCCACGTATGGTATGGGGTAATATTGTTAACTTTTTTGCTAATATTCGCGCATTACGTCAAGTCATTGAGATGGGAGATGCACGTCGTGTCGCTTGGGATAAAACCACTCATGACTTTCCCCATTTAGATGATGAACGTAGCGCACGTAAAGCAATCGGCCAAATCTTAATTGATTTGGGCGCAATAACAGAAATACAGTTAGATAAAGCCTTAAAAGACAAACCACAAGGCCAGCGCCTAGGACGTTACTTGTTAAATAACCAACTGGTGACATCTGAGAGTCTAGTCAAAGCCGTAGCAGAGCAAGCAGAAGTTGATTATCAAAATATTGAACCTCTAAATATATCGGGTGATCTTATTACGCTAATCAGCAAAGGTCTGGCGTGGCGTTACGGCATCGTGGCGATTAATTATAAATCGGAACAAGGGGTAATGCTGGCAAGTGAAGAATACTTATCCCCCGTTAGCCTAGCAGCCATTAGTCGCCAATTAAAGTGCCAAGTTAGCTATATCATTGCTTACCCGGGTCAGGTGCAAATAGCACTTAAAGCCTATTATAGCGGTGAAAGGTTTGCCGATCCTACAGCCGGAGTAGAGCGCTTTGAGCAACTGGACAAAAACATGCAGCAACAAGTCTGGCATCAATATGTTGAAGGTCAGTGGTCGCTGTTAGAGATATTATCCGAGTATTGTAATATTTCACCTCAGGTGATGAATCAAATATTAATTGGCTATGAAAAAAGTGCTCTTACGTTAAATGATTACTTACTGGATAAAGAAGTCATTAGTATAGAAGAACTGGATACGGCTATTGCCTTACAGGTAAAACGAGAACCCAATTTGGCACATCTGGTCACCGGAGCACTAAACGCATGAATTTGAAATGTTTGATTTTGTTATTATTAATTGTCTGTAGCCCTGCCCAGGCAAAAGACAGTTTTCCCGCAGGTGAAGGCTTATCTGACTACACACAATTTCGCTTATTTCCGCATGTAGATAAAGCGTATCGCCTGACAGATCAAAGCAGATATGCCGAAGCTGTACCTATTTGGAAAGATGCTCTAAACGTTTCTCCTTATAATAGCGTAGTTACAAAAGAGCTGGTCGCCGCTTACCTTGAACTAAAAGAGTTCCGTAACGCGGAGGGTTTAATCGAGCAATATCTGACAGTGAATAGTGAAGATGAAGAATTTCATTCACTACAGATAGAGGTGTTAATCGAAGCTATTGAGCATGGAAATAGTGAGGCGCTAGAGCAGGCAAAAGAAAAGCTTAAAGATGACCGAATTGATAAAAAACAACGATTGCATTTACTCTATGTGACGAGTAATTATATCTATCAACATGGCCAAAAAGATGACGCCTTAAATTTAATTAAGACGCATTTATTTCTGGAAAATACAGACTTTGTGGTCCATGAAGCCTATGCCAATATACTGTTAAAAGAGCAGCGATTAGAGGATGTTGAGCTGTTACTCAAAGATAACCAGTTCTCTCATTCAAATGCCGGCAAACAAACAAGACAAGCGCTGTTACAAGCTTATATTGGTAATGGTAATGGTAAAGAGACTCAGGCTTTACAGCAATTTTCTATTCTTAACGACCAGCACTTATTAACAAAGGGGGAAATTGATCAATGGACTGTGTTATTAATAAAACGAAATGAGATAATTAAAGCAGATCAGTTACTGGCACTGCAGACCGACAACTTTGATGCGCAATTAAAGCGGGCTTATATAAATCTAAAGGCCGGTAGAGATCAGCAAACAAAGGCCCCCCTCAATAACGCTATCAAGTTGATTAAAACGGCAGACCAGGAAAGACAGGTACTTACTTTAGCGGCAGAACTGGTTAGTAAGCAAAAGCAACTGTCACCTTATTATTATGAGCATAAAGTTAAATTCAGTGAGAATACCCAGCTGTGGCGCGCTAACGCCGTTAACATAGCAGAGCAACAAGACGATTATCTACAGGCAATAAAACTCCTGTCTGCTAAAAAAAATCGGACTAAACAAGATCGTCAAACAATAGCAGAATTGTATCAAAAGCAGGGTAATAGCAGCAAATCTAAACTTATATACCAGCAGCTTAACCAAGATTATCCAACGGACTGGAAAATACTCGCAAACTACAGTTACCTGTTGATTGAAAGCGGCCAGCAGAATGTTGCCTACGAGCATTTAATCAAAAGTTACCCTTTTAAAGGTGCGACTACCGTAGAAGCTGAAACATTAAAAAGTTATATGTTTGAACTGGCTTCAGGGCTTGATAATAATGAATTGGAAAGACAGTTACTGACACTTCCAAATACCAGCTTTAACAAAAGTGAGCGCCAACAGTTAGCCGTGCTTTGGCTTCAAGTTGGATATTGTGATAAAGCCCAGAACTTATACAGCAAACCCTATAGCCGTAAAAATATGTTGAATCTAGGACACTGCTTCAAACAAAGCGGTTCGGTTTATGCGTACGATTACTTTATCCAAGCAGACCAGCTTAGAAGCGGTTCAGATACGCAAATTGAACTGGCTTATATTGAAGCTGAATCAGGTCAGTCGCAGAAGGCTTTTAACCGCTGGTTGATGTTAACTACTGGCGCTTTAGACAATAAACATTATCTACAAGCCGCGCAAACAGCACTCTCAGTTGAGGACATCACTAAGGCCAAACTTTGGCTTAATCAGTATGAAAATAATAACGGTGAGAAAAAATTAGCGTACTGGAATTTAAAAGCGCAGCTAAGCAAAAAAACAGGGGATAACAACAGTGCTTTAATGAGTCTACAGCAGGCGCAAAATATAGAACCTACAGCACAGAGACTGATTCAGATAGCGGCTTTGCAGTCGCCGGAACAAGCGGCTATCTCTCGTAATCAAGCTGAGGTGTTACTACGTTCGGCGTTACGCGCAGATCCTGAAAACAGCCGTTTATCTCAAGAACTTGGTTATTTACTGCTGAGTCAGCAGAAACCACAGGAAGCCATTTTACATTTTGAAAACAGCCTTAAAGGTATGCCTGATAATTACCCTATGTATCAGCAGATATCTTATCTCTATCTGCAAAACAACGATAAGGCAATGGCGCGGGTCTGGTCAGATAAAGCCACTGACAATATGGACTATTACATCACCGAACCGGTTAACGGCGTCAGTGTAGAGCAGCTTAAATTTAATAAAAGACGGTATAACGAACAGTTAAACAGAGAGTACAATCTAAATTTTGATCTCTGGTATGGCAAAAATAGTGTGCCAGCTTACCTGCCCGTGGCCGCCGACAACAAAGAAGATAATTATGCTAACTACTGGCTGTTATCTCTAGAAAGTAACCCTGATAAATATCAAACAGCATTGGGCGACGTAGCTGTGTATGGACGTTTGTTTGGACAAAACTCATCGAATCAACGTGTTGGTAGTCCGGGTGGGGTTGATATGTTCGGGCTTGGTGCTCGATTAGCACCTTTTGAAAACCAAAGCTTTTATCTCTACCTTGAACCGCAATATCATTTGAATTTAGATCAGGCGGATCTTATGGTGAGGGCTACCGCGTCTTTCTTCTCAACTGGGAAATACTCCAGTGAGTGGCATAGTGACGGTAACGGCTGGACAGAGCAGGAGCTTTATGTTGATGCTGCTTATTGGAGTAAGGATGGCGATCATGCTGTCACATCTAAATACAGTATCGGTCATAACTTTAAATTATCGAGCTCTTTTGACCAGGCATGGACAATAAAACCTTATGCACTGCTACAGGCTTCTGGGAATGATTTAGGCGGGGTTTCTAGCGTTGGGGCAGGCCTTGAATTTAGTTTATGGAGTAACGGTAGTGAAACAATGGCCTACAGCAGAAAAAGTACGATCAAATTAGAGTTTACTGAAGCGTTCAAGACTTATCTGGATGATGATCATGGTATTGGCTTAACAGCGAGGCTTACATGGTAAAAGGTATTTTGATCAGTCTACTGCTGCTTTTTTCTATTAATGCGGCGGCAGTCGTAAAAGACAGCTGGGTATTTTACCAGCCGCAACTTCGCGATGTGTCGGTAACGACTGCGCAGTGGCAAGGATTGCTGTCTGAGCTTAAACAGTCTGGCGCTAAAGGTATTGTCTTGCAATGGACTGCATACGGAGAGCGTGGTGATTTAAGTGTTAAGCAAAATAAGCAGCTTGAGCAAGTGTTTATATTAGCAGAGCAGATGCACCTAAAGGTTATTATCGGTTTATATTCAGATCCGAATTTTTTCTCCAGCATTAAACAACCAGCTGCATCGTTAAAATATTATCTGCATAAACAAAAGGTATTATCTTTAAAACAGGTCCAACAATGGCTGAAATACGTTAACTCGACAGCATTTTCAGGTTGGTATCTAACAGAAGAGATTGATGACTATCATTGGCAGGACGCAGATAAAAAATCATTGTTAATTAAACACCTGACATCGATAAAAGATGAGATATTAACATTAACGCCAGAACAGCCTATTTATATTTCCGCCTATATAGGCGGTTATCAGTCTGCGAGCCAAGTCAGTGATTTGTTTTCTGCCATTTCACTGCAGGGGCAGCTTAATGTCATACTCCAAGACGGATTCGGAACACAGGCATTAACCGCGGAGCAAAAAAAATATTACTTTTCATCATTACTAAACTGTGACAATGCCACCGTTTCTGGGACCGTCTTCGAATATTTCAGGCAACAGAAGGAAGTAGATGTTTTTAAAGCACTACCGCCTTCAGCGGCAGAATGGCAGCAGCAGTTAAACTCAATGAGTGCTTATTGTAACGGCGAGAAAGTTATATTTTCATTACGTTATCTGCCTTATGCGCAAGGGATTCTAGATTCAAAATCTGATTAACGATTAATAGTACAATTAACAGTACGATTAACAGAACGAGCGACTTACAACACACTGAAAAATATATTCAGTGTGTTGTCTGCGTTACTGACTATTAGCTAATTGTTCAACGATTCGGCTGCAGGCTAAACCGTCACCGTAAGGATTATGTGATTTTGCCATTTTTTCATATAGCGGTTGATCACAGAGCAGTGCTAAGGTGGCATCAGTAATTTTGTCAATATCAGTACCGACCAGCTTAACTGTTCCCGCTTCTACTGCTTCTGGGCGTTCCGTTGTATCACGCATGACTAACACGGGTTTACCCAGCGACGGGGCTTCTTCCTGTACTCCACCGGAATCGGTAATAATTAAATAACAACGGTTCATTAAATACACAAAGGGTAGGTAATCTTGCGGCTCAATTAAAAAGACGTTGTCCAGCCCAGATAAAATTCGATTTACCGGTTCGCGTACATTGGGGTTCATATGCATCGGGTATAATATTTGTACATCTGGTCGCGTTTTAGCAATCCTTGCCAGCGCTTCACAAATGCGTTCAAAACCGCCGCCAAAACTTTCTCGCCTATGCCCTGTGACTAAAATTAACTTTTTTTGATTATCTAAAAATGAAAATTTATTGTTAAGTTCAGCCGTTATCGATAAATCACGCTGCAGTTTGTCTTTAACCCATAAAAGAGCATCAATAACAGTATTGCCTGTTACCGTGATCCGCGAATCAGGCACTTGTTCCTTAATTAAGTTATCTTTCGATCCTTTAGTCGGCGCAAAGTGATAATGAGCTAGTACTCCGGTTAATTTTCTATTGGCTTCTTCAGGCCAAGGGGAGTAAAGGTTCCCAGTTCGCAGTCCTGCTTCAACATGTGCTATTTTTATCTGTTTATAAAATGCGGCTAAAGAAGCTGAAAAAGTAGTCGTAGTATCACCATGTACTAGCACAATGTCTGGCTCAAAATCATCTAAGACTTCTTTTAAACCAGCGAGGATATTACCGGTAACATCAAACAAGTCCTGCCCAGGTTGCATTATGTTTAAGTCATAATCGGGTGTGATTTCAAATAAATTTAATACCTGATCTAGCATCTCCCGGTGCTGGGCTGTTACGCAAACTCTGCTTATTAAATTATGTTGTTCCGCTAACTTATGCACCAATGGCGCCATTTTAATGGCCTCAGGACGAGTACCAAATACAGTTAAAACTTTTTTCATATATCCCCCAGAAAATTGATCTTAAATTTATAGAATATGTGTTTAATTTTAATGTTCAGAAATTAAAACATATAATACAAGTCATTACACTATTACAATAAATTTAAACAGCGGGGAAACCGTAAGTGTTCAGATACTCGCTAAGACTTTGTGTTTTTATTGAATACAAATCGTAATGCATTGTTAATCATTTAAAGCTACTAAGCTGGATATTTTTTCTGGATAAATAGTGTTAATTGCATCTGCAACAGGACTTGGGCACTTTAGACTATCGAGTAGATCACAAATTTAAAAACGTGACCTGTGCCGTAGATCAAATTTAAGCAAACAAAATAGTCGAATAAGTAACTATTTTTGTAACATAGGTTTGCATTCATTAACAACTCAGCTTACACTTGTACGCTATTATTCAATGAAACTACTTCATCAGGCTTTAGAGATAGTATTATGAAAGATCATATTATGAAAAAACCACCGTTAATTTGGTTAAACGTATTCGTTTTTGCTTCAACCTTCCTTGTTGCTATAACTGCAGTACCTTGGTATGGCTTTACATACGGCTTTGAGACGTTCGAAGTTGTGGCTATGATTGTAGGTATATTTGTCTGTGGTTTATCTATTACAGGTGGCTACCATAGACTCTGGTCGCACCGTACTTACAAGGCCCATTGGTCAGTGCGTCTGATATTTGCATTAGGCGGAGCATTTGCATTACAAAATAGTGCGATTCATTGGAGCTCAGATCACCGTCGTCATCACAAACATGTCGATCATGATGACAAAGACCCGTACTCAGCAAGTCATGGCTTTTGGTTCTCACACATCGGTTGGATGTTACGTGAATATAATGCGATGATTTATACCGATTACACTAATGTGCGTGACTTACAAAAAGACGGTATCGCAGTATGGCAGCACAAATACTATAACGTACTGGCGCTGGTTATGAATGTCGGTGTGCCGATCTTAGTGGGCTTGCTATACGGTGACGTATGGGCGAGTTTATTATTGTTAGGTGTAGCGCGTTTAGTATTAAGCCATCACTTTACATTCTTCATCAATTCATGGGCACACATGTGGGGCACTCAGCCTTACACAGACCGTAATACCGCACGTGATAATGCGTTATTAGCTATCTTTACCCATGGTGAAGGCTACCATAACTATCACCATATTTTTGAAACCGATTACCGTAATGGTATTAAATGGTACCAATACGATCCGACTAAATGGCTCATTAATGTTTTAGCGTGGTGTAATCTAGCCAGTGATTTGCGTACCGTACCGGAAGCGCGTATCGAACAGGCTAAATTGAAGATGGAATTGAAACGCCGCCACGATAAAGTGCAGCATTTACCTAATGCTGACGAAGTTATTTTACGTCTTAACCAAGAATACGATGTGTTATGTGAGAAGCTTAACGCTTTTTATAAAGCAAAAGTCGTATTATTTGAATCGAAGAAAAAGTCACTGAATGAAAAATTGGATAAAATTCAATTTGAACAACAAATTCGTGATACTAAATTGCAGCTAAGCCAACTGAAAGAAGCGTTCTATGATCAACGTAAAGTATGGAATAACATGCAGCTTAGTTTTGCTCACTAGATTCGTATTTACTTGATGCGATTCACTAGATAGCACTTTACTCGATATAAGCTAGAAAGAGACTGTAATCTTAATACAGTCTCTTTAATGCCAAGGATGGCATAAGATAATCAGGGAGGATATTTTGATCACACATAAAGATATGCGTAAGTATTTACTCGCACATGATTTACCCACCAATAATTTCGGTAACGCCACTTTTTTCGCCTTTGTTGAATATGCCAGTCCATTACGTCGGTGTAATGTAGAGACTCTCGTCAGTTTTGTACTTGCCGGTTATTGTGAAGGCACTATTCGTCTTGATCCAAGTGATGACCTTACCCAAATAGATTATATGATGAACTTCACGTGTGCCTGGCATGAGTGTAAATTTGATTTTGTCACCAGCAGTTTTGTTATTCGCGGCAGTGATCCGGGTAAAATGGGTGGTGATTTTGTCGTAAGGATAAAGCAGGGTTAATTTACTTTTTACCTTTATATTCTATTTATTCTGGTTAAATCTAGGTGAACGACCAGAATATGGTTAATAAATGGATCATTAATTTGGTTTTACTGGTATTTCAGAATTAGACTGGTAAAATCAGCCCCCTTTATTTTCTCATGCTGGTTCAAATATGAAATTTCCCGGTCAACGCAAGTCTAAGCATTATTTCCCTGTCAATACAGGCAATCCATTTGTCAAAAAAGCAAACGTTGCAAATGTAGCTCAACCTGTATTATGCGGTATTGATCAGACACTCGTTGATATTGAAGCACATGTCGAAGATGCTTTTTTAACTCGTTTTGGCTTAAAAAAGGGTGAGTCACTGATGATCAGTGATGATATAGCCGAACAAATTTATACCGAGTTAAAACAGAATGATCTTATCGTCAGCGAATTCGCTGGTGGTACAGTTGCCAATACTTTGCATAACTACGCGATCTTGTCTGAATCTCAGTCACTGCTATTTGGTACTATGTGTGACCAAATTAAAATTGGCAGTTATGCGTACCAATATTTATGTAATACCAGCAGTAAAGTAAACCTTAATTACTTACAACCGGTGAACGGTCCAATTGGTCGTTGTTTTACGTTTATCTCAGCTGATGGCAATCGTAGTTTTGGTATTAATGCTGGTTTAATGAATAAATTAACCAAAGACCATTTACCTGTAGATCAATTACAAAAAAGCTCTGGTTTACTCATCTCTGCGTATTTATTACGTTGTGCAGATGATGATCCAATCAAAGAAGCGGCTATGCACATGGTTGAACAGGCTAAGCTTCTTAACATTCCTATTATTCTTACACTCGGTACGCGTTTCATTATTGAAGGTAATGAAAAGTGGTGGCAGAATTTTATTAATGAATATGTGACTGTTATTGCAATGAATGAAGATGAAGGTGAAGCATTAACAGGCTTTGCTGATCCACTACTTGCTGCCGATGCGGCGCTAGAATGGTGTGATCTTGTGCTTTGTACTGCAGGCGCTGAAGGTCTGTATATGGCTGGTTACACGGATGAGCAAAATAAACGTGAGACAAGCGGTCAATTATTACCGGGTGCCATTGCTGAATTTAACCGTTATGAATACAGCCGTCCAATGCGTTTAGCTGATGCGATTGAACCGTTGAAAATGTATTCACACATTGCGCCGTATTTAGGTGGCCCAATGGAAATTAAAAATACGAATGGTGCTGGTGATGGCGCATTATCAGCAATCTTGCATGATATGTTAGCTAACTCATATCATCGTGATATCGTGCCTAATTCCGATAAGCACACGGCCAATTGCCTGGCTTATTCATCACTTTCACAGTTATGTAAATATGCAAACCGTGTAAGTTATGAAGTATTAGCACAGCACTCACCACGTCTGTTAACAGGCTTGCCAGAGCGTGAAGATTCGTTGGATGAAGGTTACTGGTCTAGCTAATGAGTTGGTCTAGTGAATGATGCTAGCGTCATCCTCTACGACTAATTAATGTTCTGGTATAAAAACCAAAAATGGCGAGCAACTAAACAGATAATAAGTTTAGTTGCTCGCCATTTTTTTTACCGTCGATTTCGTCACTATTGTTCGTGTTCGCTCAGCAATAATTAGTGCTTAGTCACTATGGTATTAAAAAATGCGGCCAAATATTGCGTTAACGGTGAGGCTTGTCTCGGTTTATCTGAATCACGTGGCAGCGGATTGTAACCACTGACCATGAGTACAAAAGGCACCTTGTGATTTTTCTGGGTTTGTACAATGCCAACTAGGTTAGATAAACCTTTCAATGAGCCCGTTTTTGCGACAATTTTTCCTGTTAGCTGTTTACTCAATAAGCCCCGACGATATTGTAATGTACCATCTACACCCGCTATTGGCATGGTTGTTAATAACTGCAGTTTGTCATCATGTTTGATCGTATATTCAAGCACACTAAACATCGTTTCAGTAGATACTAAGTTATGACGCGATAAACCGGAACCATCGGCAATGACATTCGAGCTGAGAGAAATACCTGCTTCAGCCAGAATTTCACGCATGGCTTTAGCACCGTTACGGTAGTTACCTGCTTGCTGGAAGTATTCCGCCCCAATGGTTTTAAATATAATGTCAGCAATTAAGTTATCTGACTCTTTCATCATTTTAGCTATGATGTCACCCAGTGATACAGATTGATGATTAAGCACCATTGCTGATGTTACTGGCTGCAGGTTTTCAACAACGTCACCGCTAAATTTAATCTTGGCGTGGCTTAATTCCGCTTTCAATACCGCGGCAAAATAAGTCGCAGGTTCCGATATAGCAAAAGATAACGGTAAATTGCGCTTAGAAGGGGTTATACAGCCGAATAAGGTGTAATTGTTACCTGGATGACGTGTTACCTCTAAATCACAGAACTGCGCTTGTTGCTGCTCTTTCGTCATAATATCAACTTGACTGATTATGCTTAACGGTTCGTAATCGGGAATATAGATAGTGGCTTTTTTAAGGTCCGCTGAACGATTTAGATTACCTAGTACACAATTACCGTTGATGACTAAGGCTGACGCTTGCGTTGCATAGCAAACAGCTTGGTCGTTCCAGACTTGACCATTACCCCAATTGTAACCATTAAAGCGGCTTTGGTTAAGGCTGATATCACCGCTAATGCGAGTTACACCTTGGGCTTTAAGTTGCTTAAGCATGCGACGTAGATCATCTCGGGTAAAGGTCGGATCCCCAGTGAAATTGAATTCCGTGTGACTAATGCTGTGTTTGTTGATATTGCCATGTAAACTGGTGTTAAAGGTATATTCATCGGTAAGATAAAGCTTCGCCGTCAATGCGGTAAGCAGTTTTTGTGTGGATGCCGGCGTTAATAGTAACTCGGTATTCTGTTGGCTAGAGATGTCATTGGTGACTTCGTTTGTGGCACCGAAAGGCTGACCTATCATATAAGCAACGTTGGTGCCTGAAGGTAAAAGTGCTTGTAAAGACGCTAGTTCATCGGCATGAACAGTCATGCTAATAAAGTAGAGAGTAAGGCTGTAAAGGTAAATTCGTAACATATTATTTTTAAATATTCAAAGCGATGTGGATGATTATTCTAGCGGACATTGTGGTCTAATAGAATGCGAATCATTAAATAACACTAAAATACTCAATATCAGGACGAGGGAGATGTGCTTGCTCTGTTCTGTTCTTATAAATAGTAATACGAATAACGATAGTAATATAAGGGTGAGGTTGTGACTAAAGCGGAAGCGAGTTTATGGATTGTTTATCTTATTGAAACGGAAGCGGGTTTATACTGCGGTATTACCACAGACATGGACAGGCGTTACAAACAGCATTGTAATGGCACCGGCGCTAAATTTTTTCGCCGTGCGAAGCCAATACGTATAGCCTATACAGAAATTCAACCTGATAGAAGCAGGGCAAGTAAACGTGAGTACGCGATTAAGCAGTTACCACGTAAACAAAAACTCGCCCTAATTAATTCAGCGAGTCTTTGTCTGTAGTTATTGTCTGTAGTTATTGTCAGTCGTTATTTTCTATGTCAATCGCAGTGATTCACTATTGACCTACAGCGGACTCATCGATGATTAGTCGTGAGTCTGCACCCCGTTACACTGCTTTGGCTAAAATCTCTGGTACACCCGCCGTTTGCAGTGCTGAAGGATTACCATCAAGCGCTGCCGAGAAATTGACCGGTTTAATTTTCGCGGCTTTTTCAGCATCAAAAACGGGGATTTGTGCCATCGCATGTTCCGTTAATGCCAGGATAGTCAGCGATGGATTCACGCCTAAGTTACCTGCGATAATAGAACCATCAAGAATACGCAGGTTCTTATAACCATACGCCTGGCCTGTATCATCGAGTACTGCTGTTGCTGGATCTTTGCCCATACGCGCGCCACCCATCATATGCGCCGTGATAGGGGTGCCTGCGATAACCTCTAAGGCGAGATTGCCAGCGTCACCGCCTGAGTACTTAATGTAATGTTCCGCGACTTTCTGCGCGATTGGGAAGTAGTTTCTAAGCTTCTCGTCACCTTTATGTTGGACTGGTATCCAAGTTGGAGTGAAAGGGGAGTGCCAAGATCGTTTACTCTCAATGTGGATATTATTTTGTGCCGTTTGCATGACTAACAAAATAATAGTGTCTTTGGCTTTACCAACGGGGTTCAGCATTTTTAGGGTTTTAATGGGTTGCTTTGCTATGTTCGCCAGCATAGTCACTGAGCGGGGGATACCGGATTGCTTTGATGTGAGTGGTACGGACATGCCACCGGTGAATGCTGCATCACTGCCTTTGGCATAACGGACAACTTCAACTTTGGTTTCATCATCAGGTGAGAAAATTGAGGTTATCGCAGTACCATTCCACACTTCTTCTTTTTGTTCTTGCTGAGTTAAACGATTATGGGAAACGGTTAACAGTGTTTCCGAATTGGTTAAGACATTCTGCCCAAGATTAGGACTTAGGTTCGGTAAGGTTTTTTCTACATCACGCATTCTCAGTAATAACGGCATCGTGCCAAATACACCACCTGAAACAACGACACCACGCGTCGTGAGCGTGTACTTTTTCTTATTAAACAGTCCCAGACCTTCGGTGATGTGAATGGTATAACCCGCGCTACCATCTTTTACGCCATTTTCATCGACAATCGGTTCAATCTTGGTGACATTGGATTCTGGACGGATCTCTGCGCCATTACGCTCTGCAAAGTAGAGGTAGTTTTTATCCAGACTATTTTTAGCATTATGGCGGCAACCTGACATACAGTTACCACAATAAGTACAACTATTACGCTTGGGACCATCGCCATTAAAATAAGGGTCACCACGGTCTTCACCTAAACGTTCTACATCGATATTTTGTGAAACTTTATCTTCACCTTTTGGATAGAGTAGGCCGCTGTATACTGTTTTAAATGTATCTTCACGTCCCATATCGGTGGCGACGTCTTTTAAGATCAGATCAGCAGGACCAAAGTAACGATTTTTTTGTACGCCAATCATGCGTTGTGCTAATGCGTAATAAGGAGATAGACGTGTATGCCAGTCGTCATGCATGCCTGTCCATGACGGGTCGGCAAATATATTCGCTTCTGGAATCAGATGGGTATTACCGTAAACAAGTGAACCACCACCTACCGCACTGCCGTGGACGAGGCTGATCTTACGTGTCACCGTAAAGGTAAATGGCCCTGTTAAACCGAGTTGTGGTAACCACATGAAACGTTTTAAATTCCAACTGGTGCGTGAGAATTCCTTCGTTGTAATACGTTTACCGCGTTCTAATACTAATACGCGAAATCCTTTTTCTGTTAAACGCAATGCGCTGGCTGAACCACCAAAACCAGATCCGATAATAATCTGGTCAAAATCAAAGTTAGTACTCGACATGTATTACCCCTACTGCTAATCCGTTAATTTCACATCAAGACTGTGCTTCAAGCACTATATTTATTTTAGAGTCTCTGTGATGTGTCTATTAGACATAATTAATGCTGACGACTTAATTATGTTATCAAAATGTTGCCGCGATTGTATGTACCATACTCTAGGTATCTCGCGGAATATTTTTTAATTATTTGTTAATAATGTATTAACCTTAAGTTAAATAATACTCGTAAAATTACTAGGCTGTTACGTTTAGCGAGGCTTTCATCAATTAAACGGTGTTAGTGTTAACTTATTAGAATGCTTACGTGAAATAGATCGCAAAAATAAAATATTGTCATGTATGACTAATGAGGTAGAAAATGCGAATACATAAAGAGATAGCAATGAATCATAAAGGGCAGGATTTCTTTGTCGGTGACATTCATGGTGAATACGATTTATTATTGGCTACCTTAGCGCAGTGTCAGTTTAATTTTGAGTGTGATCGATTGTTTTCTGTGGGAGATATTGTTGACCGCGGACCGGACTCTATGAAGTGCGTTGAATTATTACAAAAACCTTGGTTTTACGCTGTCCGTGGCAATCATGAAGAGATGTTATTAGCCGACGAAGCCAGTGACTTGGCTCGTATTCATCGCAATGCTGGTGGCGAATGGTTTTATCAGTGCAGTGTACAGGAGCAAGATCGTCTCAAAGTGTTGGTTGACGCGTATTGTCCCTTTGCTTTTACGATTGAATCTAAGTTTGGCAATATTGGTGTTTGTCACGCCAATGCACCAAGTCATTGGTCAGCATTACAAACGGCAACGCTGGATGATATTGAGTTATTACAAGATTGTGCTTGGTCGAAGAAACAATATCAGCAGGTGAAAAGAGGGGAGGTATTTCATATTGATGAGGTTAAATTTGTTATTCATGGGCATGTTAATTGTGCGCGGGTGACGACGAACGTAAATCAACTATGGATCGATACATTAATGCGGACAAGACGATTAACTGTCTTGTCCGCACAGCAAGCATATATGGTGATTGCCTAACGCCTAACCTGGTCGTTCTAGCGTCGTTCTAACTTAGTTCTGGCTTTGTGCTGGCGTCGCTTTATAAAAATAATTTAATTCCGTCAAAATCTGATTAAATTGCGTATCAAGCATCTCTTCTCGTGGAATTGATTTGTAATCAAGACGATTTCTCACATCATGATTACCTTGGCGACTGAATAGGCCTTGATACGAGAACAAGGTAATCGTGTCTTGTTGCAGGATCACAAAGTTATTCTTATCACCGAGTAGTTGCCACGTTTTAAACTCACCAGAAAATAAATCAATCCCGTTACTGTAATCTGAAATTGGATTATTGACCGCGTTTAGATTAGTCAAAATAGTCGGTACGATATCAATATGATTAGTATCTTGTTCTATCACCTGTGGCGTTTTACCTGGCCAGACGATGAATAGCGGTACTTGTGTTTGATACGTTGAGTAGTTACTGCCATATCCCCACGAGTGATTTTCAGAATCATTAAATTCATTACCGTGATTGGCTGTGAATACAATAACCGTATTATCATATTGCTTGGTTTGTTTTAACTCATAAACTATCTTAGCGACGGCTTTATCAATATAGCTGACACTGTTTCGGTAACTGTTAAACAGCGCTATCTGACGGTTGCTTGCTTGGCTATTTAAGTCTTGAATATTAGGGTAGAACATCGCAGGGAAACCAGCTGGCGTTTCCACCTTTTGTACTGACTGTAAACTCACATAAGCAAACCAAGCGGTTGTCTCGTCTTGCTGCTTTATCCAACGACGTGTCGCGCTAACGGTTTCACTATCTTGCTGTGTACCCGCCACGATGGTTGTGTTGGGGCTTTCCAAATTAATGAATGTTGTTTGCTCTTGTCTATGTGCCGCCAACGCTTCAGTATTAAAGATACCGAGGTTATAGTCCGCCTGAACAAAGTAGTCGAGCATGAAAGGGGACGTCGCTGATGTTTCGATATCATCCCAATATTGTGGGGCAAGACCATACATCATGCCGAAGTTACCGAGCAAGTCATCGTTGCTTGTACTGAAATGGTGATTAAATCGCAGGCCTTGACGTGACAATTTAGACATTTCGGGCATCACACTATCATTGAGCATATCTGCTCTAAGCGTACTGATATTAATGAGTAACACGTTCAGTTTTTGATTATCGTCATTCACTACCAATGGGTGCTTAGGATAGTCGAGACGTGAATCTGATGGTTTTTTTGTATCACGGATACGTTTGCTAAAGGCTTCTTTATCTAACCAACCGTATTTAACAAGGAAGGTTCTTGCTGTCATTGGGTAAGCGAGTGGGAAGTTTGCTTTTTGTGCGGTGATCGGACGGTAGACGGCTGCATCTGCCCACATGTGCAGTAAATGACCCGTTAAGAAACAGCAGAAAAAGAAAATGGCGATAATAGGGCCAAGTTTAAAGCGGCTTAACGGTCGTAGTCTATGCCACAAAAAGCTGGAAATAAGCAGTTCAAGTAAAAACAAAAACGGTACGAAAACAAAGAAGGATTGCCAATCTGAGTTTAATGTTTGTTCATTTTCGCCGAGTAATATCTCAAAGATAATGGGATTTATGTGTAAATTATAAAGCTTGAATATCTCGGTATCGATGATTAATAACGATAATCCCACTGTGGCGAAGATAACGGTAAGAAATCGCAGCGCCCGTGGAAACGGTATCACAAAGCTGATCGGGAAGATCACCACCAGATACAATATAAAAATAATAAAGCTGAAGTGGCCTAGCAGGCTAATAAGAGAATAAACTTGACCAAGCATAGTTTCAGGCCATTCGGCGATGAAAATATAACGTGATGCAAGTAAGATAGCCAGTAAGATGTTGGCTAAGCTAAACCAATGACCCCAACTGATAATCTTGGAGACTTGATCGCGATAATGATGTCCTGTTTCTAGCATAAGTTAAACTGCAGTCTCTATTAGTACTTTGATAGTGTAATGGATAAAAATAAATGACAAGGCATCCTTGCCTATCATTTAATTAATGTGATGTATCTTTTGCTTTTACTGACGCAACAAGCGCTTTAGCAAATTTTTCAGCAACCGCTTGGCGCTGTTTTGGAGATAAAGATGCGTTGATGATGTTAGCCGCTGCATTACCAAGAACCATTAAGCCAAGGTCTAAGGGTGCATCGTGTTTTTCTAGTACATCGATAACTTCATCAATCACTTTTTCAACTTTATCGCTTTTGTATTTAGAAACTATAGGCATAATTTAATCTTTTAATGTATGAATGGGCAAAGATGATTATAATACCTCACAGAATTCATTAACTCTAATACTTTAAATATATGCAGCTAAAATTAAATAACATTATTCTACATTCATTAGCCTTTAATACCGAAGGTGAGCTTAAATGCTACCCACGTAGTGAAGAACTGATTACTTCACAGCCTGTTGAAGAACTGGCGAGTGAATTACACCGTATTTATAACGCCAAGCCTGCGAAAGGTTTTGGTTACTTTAAAGGCGCAGAAGAAGACAATAGTCGTTTACCTTTTGAAGTTGAATTGCGCAAATTCATCTATGAAGAAAGCAATTTTGTTGATTTTTCCAGCGCCGCGTCAAGTTTATTAGTCGGCGAGTTATTGAAATATGACTTTATGACTCAAGGTATTCTGTCTTTTGTCCATTATAACTGGATGGCTTCTGATTATCTTATCGTGGCGTTATTGGAAAATAAAGACAGTGTGATGGTGACAGAGCAGCTTGATCTGAGCAGTACACATTATCTTGAATTGTCTAAAGTACAATTGGCGGCTAAAATTGACCTGACAGAGTGGCGACAAAATAGTGATTCAAAACGCTACCTATCTTTCATTAAAGGTCGCGCTGGACGTAAAGTGTCTGATTTCTTCCTCGACTTCTTAGGTTGTACAGAGGGCATGGATGCAAAAATACAGAACGCAGGCTTAATGCGCGCTGTTGACGAATTCTGTCATGTTGCCGAACTCGATGCTAACGAATCCATTCAAGCACGTGAGCAAGTTGCACAATACTGTAACGAGCAAATTAAAGAAGGCAATGAGATTGAAGTTAAAGATCTATCTGATCATTTAGCCGATGTATCATCACGTGACTTCTATCAATATGCGTCAGAAGCATACCAGCTTGAAGATAGCTTCCCAGCGGATCGTGGCGCGGTACGTAAACTGACTAAGTATGTCGGTCAGGGCGGTGGTTTAAGCGTGAGCTTTGATCAGAAGTTAATGGGCGAACGCATTAGCTATGATGCACAAACTGATACGCTAACAATTGTTGGGATCCCACCGAATTTACGTGAGCAGTTAACGCGTCGCAGTAATTCAGATGATAATAACGAATAACACTTAATTCGTTATGTGTGATTAGGTATGAGTGATTAGGTATTTTACTTTTGATGAATAGCTAATCACTATTTTTTATCTATGTCTTAACTCTGTCTTAGCTATGTCTTAACTATGTTTTCATTATTAGTCTCACGCTTTTGCGGTGCGTTATTAACTTAATTTGTTTTCAATAGACTTGGCCTGTTTTAATCCCCATTCCCCTTTTATTGCCACTTTTAGCATCATATCTAAGAATATATGTAAGCCGTTATTATCTAGATCCAGACAAATCCCATGATTTTCTCGGGAATAAATATATAAAGCGACTAGATTATCAGGCTTCTTATCTAAAGATATGCGTGTCGTGAGTAGCGCTTCTGGTTGTGCTGGTGTTGATTTTTTCTGTATTTCGGTTCTGCCTGCCGCGTCATGTAATGCTTGCTGGTGTTTATCTGCAAATGAGGCTTCTTGGTCGGTTTTATTATTTTTGTAACAAGATTGAATTTTATCTAACTCATATTGCAGGGTTAACTCGGCATTGAGCATTTCTAATAATTTTTTGCACATGTGCCGAGTGAGCCACCATTGAGGATGATTTATATTATTTGAAACGATAAGTAACATGCGATCTTCAACAGGGTTATAAGTTAAGCTAACTTGGCTCATTCTTAGTCCTTACTGGGTGAATACGTGATATTGATATTACTTAATAGTAGTTTTTACATTGTAAAGTGCAAATGGAAATGAGAAACAGTTCAAGGTAATTAATATGCGGATTTGGCGAGTATAGGCTAAGTGGTAATAGAGGCTAAAAGGTAGGGGATAAGGGGGACAGAGCCCCCCTTGAATCGATTATGCAGTCATCATGTGATGCATCAAAGATAATTATGCTTCAGCAGTCGCTTTTACTGGCGCTTTAAGTACTTTTTGTACTTTTGCTGGTTCAGTCTTTAGTTCACTGATCATAGTAGCAAGTAGGTCAATTTTACTTTCTACTTCATTCAATTTTTGGCCTTGAGCACCAGTAAAGCGGCTAGTGATGCTTTGTGCTTTAGCTTCAATTGATTCTAGAGAGATTTTTTTACCTAAAAGTGCAGAAACTTGTTCTTTTACTTGAGGTTCAACTTGCGTACCGCGTTCAACGAGAGATTCAAAAAGTTGCGTTGCTTTATCTGATGACTTTGATGCTTCATCAATGATTGTGCCATAAACACCAAAACCTGCAGTGATTGATGTTTTTGCTGTTTCTTTTGCGACGTTGTAGATAGTTTCTACTTGGTTTAGTAAGTTAGCCATGATGATCACTCCTAGTGAAAGTATTTAGATTTAAATTAAGATTTTTCAATTGAGTTAATCATATGGGTTTTATTTAGAAATCACATTCCAGAGCTAATAAAAAATCTATAATTATGTATAAAAGTAGTAATGAAACGACAATATATAGATGCTTTCAGAAGCTGAAATGAAAAATGCATCACCCAAGGTAATGCATTTTAATGTACTTAGTTTTCGCTATTGTTCATTAATACAAACGGTTAAACGTTATGTGTATTAATAAATAGCGCTAAACGTTATTTTTGCAATTGATAAACAACGGTTGTACCACTGACTTCATTGGCAACTAATAATAATGGTTTACCGTTTGGGCTGTGGTCTGCAGCAATAAACTTCATCCCTTCAGGACCTAAATCACCCACTTTAGCAGGGTCGCCTTTGGTTACTTGGCCATCTTCAATTTCAAACTTAGGCGCAAAGTCACGATTTACGATGTAATCGATGAAATAGGCGTGTTGTGGTTCGGTAATATCATAAATCATAAACCCCGAGGTACGCTCTAGTCCTATAAAAGCATATTGACGACCATCAATAGACCCGAGTGCTAATGCTTCAGGCTCTGCGCCTTTATCATCACTGCGGTTATCCCCTTTTTTTTTGCTGTTATGGTTATTAAAATTGTTACCTAAACGCGCGGCAGTAATACGCGCAAAATCATTGCCACTGTCGAATACCTGCTGTCCTTGTGCATCCCAAATAGAAAATGAACGTGCGCCATAACTGTAGATCTTATCGATATCACCATCGTTATCCGTATCACCAATACTGGTCGTTACCTTTAAGCGGCCAAGCTGTTTTTTGTCTTGGACTGCCTCAAACTGTGGGTGGTTTTTATCGAGCGTTAATTTACCGGCACGGGTTTCTTCAGAAAATCCGGCATAATCACGGGCATCACCTTCGTTGGCCGTGACAATGAAATCGGCTCCATTAATGCTGTAACTGGCAATGGTATCTGGCTGGTAAAGACCGTATACACCGGCGTATGCTTGGATGTTTACTTTGCCATCTTTATCACTGGCGTCGATGGCATTATTGCTTAAACCGTAATTTTTACTGCCTAAATCAACAATACGTTCAACGCGATGGGATCTTAGATCTATTATTGCAAGGGCATTGTTTTCTTGTAGCGATACAAACGCGTGTGAATTGTCATGGGAAATCGCCACATATTCAGGTTCAAGATCTTGGCTTACCGATGATTTTGGACCGTTTATCTTCACGCCTGTTGGTAATTCATGGTGGCGTGAAGCCTGACGATTAAAGTCATTGAAGCTAATGTGAATCGCCTGTTTTTCAGGGATATTATTGTTGATGTTAATGATCGACACGGATCCTTCTGGATCGACAGTATAGGCACCATTCGGCTCACCTTCATTGGCCACCACGACTTTACTGCCATCATGAGTGAACACTACATTGTCTGGTAAGAAGCCAACTTCAACGGCTTGTAGATAAGTTGCGTTGCCTGTCTTGTCTAACGTGTAGAAGCCAATAAACCCTCGGCCTTGGACTGGGTTACCTTGGTTATCACCGCGTTCGATAGCCACAGCAAGTAAATTATCATAAATAGCGACACTGTTAACTGAACCCAGACCTGTCAGGTTCAAATCTTCTGCCAGGTTTAGTGTCGTTTTTTTAGTGAGATTATTGAGCGTTAACGGGTCTATAGCATCTTCTTGGCTGTCGCTTATGGTATTAATGACAGCGGCATCGAGAATATCAACCTGACCGCTTTTAGCGTTAACCACAAAAATAGACTGACTTTGTGGGTGATAATCTAAGATCTCTGCCGCGCTCACACCATATTCTCCAGACTCATGGCGAGCAAGCATGGTGACCACAAGTGGCGATTGTGCACGCTGCTGTGATCTTGCTATCGATGTGTCATTGGGCTTGGCGCTGCAACCACTGATTATGGTGGTGAGGGCAAGGGCGATTGTGGTGCTTAGCAGCGTCTTTTTCATTGAGTTCACTTTTTGAGTTGTTTTTATGCGCATGTGTATAGATGAATATAGGGCAGATGTAATACATATTTGTGATGTCTATATGACAATTTTGTGAAATATTGATATTCATGCAACTAAATAGTCTTTTTAAAGTTATACTTTTGCTTCTTCAAATGCCCACCTTATTTGGATGAAGAGTTTGAATGAGTAATGTGGGTGAATAATTCGTTTGTTAATAAGGATGGAACAATCATGGCGTTCAAACATATCGTAATGTGGACTTTACTCGACACTGCTAATGGTAATGATAAAAGCACAAATGCTAAATTAGCAAAAGAAGCACTTGAAGCGCTTAATGGTCAGATCCCTGGGTTACAACGTTTGGAAGTGGGTATTGATTGTCTGCAAGGCGCAGGCTCTTACGATTTAGTATTGATTGCCGATCTAGACTCTCGCGAAACGCTAGATGTGTATCAAGATCATCCTGCACATCAAGCTGTATTACCTATGATGAAAAGTATTACGAGTCAGCGCGCAGCTGTAGATTACTAATCTGATTTTATAAGTTATAACAGTATAAATAAGAAAGGAGAGCGTGCGCTCTCCTTTTTAGGTTTAAGTTATAGCAATAACGCTAATGCTATCTATAACGTGATGCTTTAAGCCTTGTGCGAAAAGGTTTCACGCAAGTTATGCGCCGCCGTCACCATATTCTGCAACGCTGCTTCTGTTTCTTTCCAACCACGGGTTTTTAGACCACAATCAGGGTTAACCCACAAGCGTGCCACATCAATATATTCACTGGCATTAGTCATCAACTGAGTCATCCATTCAACACTGGGTACGTTTGGTGAGTGAATGTCATAAACACCTGGGCCAATATCATTTGGATAACTAAAATCAGTAAACGCAGATAATAGTTCCATGTTAGAACGTGACGTTTCAATGGTGATCACATCCGCATCTAATGCCGCGATTGAAGGCATAATTTCGTTAAACTCGCAGTAACACATGTGCGTATGGATCTGGGTATTGTCTCTGACCCCCGATGCGCTGATACGGAATGCTTTTGTCGACCAATCTAAATACGCTTGTTGCTCGCTGCTACGTAGCGGTAGTCCTTCACGCAGTGCTGGCTCATCAATCTGAATAACCTTAATACCAGCCTCTTCTAAATCAACTACTTCATCGCGGATCGCCAAGGCAATTTGGTTAGTCTGTTCTTCACGGCTAATATCATCACGTGTAAACGACCAGCATAAAATAGTCACTGGACCTGTTAGCATGCCTTTCATTAACTTGTTAGTTTGCGCTTGAGCATATTGGCTCCAAGCGACTGTCATTGGTGCTGGGCGTGAGATGTCACCAAAGATGATTGGTGGTTTAACGCAACGCGTACCATAACTTTGTACCCAACCGTTTTTAGAGAATGCGAAACCATCAAGTAATTCACCAAAGTATTCAACCATGTCATTACGTTCTGGCTCACCGTGTACGAGTACATCAAGGCCCAGCGCTTCTTGGCGCGTCACGACATCTTTGATCTCTGCTTGCATCTTGGTGATGTATTGGTCTTGGCTAATCACATTTTGTTTAAATTGGTTACGCGTCTGACGAATATCACTGGTCTGTGGAAACGAACCAATGGTTGTGGTTGGGAAAAGGGGTAAATTCAATTCTTGTTGCTGGCTAGCAATACGTTGGGTAAAGGCACTGTGACGTTGTGCATCTTGGTCGGTGATTGCTGCAACGCGGGCTTTAACAGCGGCATTGTGAATGCGTGATGACGTTGCTCGTGATGACACAACCGCCGTTGATTCTGTTACTTTTGTTGTTAATAGTGTGGCTAATTCTTCAGTACTGTCACCGTTTAAGAGTGCGTTGATGGTACTGATTTCAGTTAATTTTTGTGTCGCATAGGCTAACCAAGATTTCAGTTCGGCATCAAGTTTAGTTTCGTTATCCAGATCAACTGGGCTATGTTGTAGCGAACAAGATGAAGCAACCCATAAACGTTCACCTAACTGTACTTTAGCTTGTTGTAATGCACTGACTGATTTAGCTAAATCGTTACGCCAAATGTTACGACCATTCACAATACCTGCCGATAAAATCGCGTGAGCAGGCAGCAATGCCAATGCCGTTTCAAGCTGCTGTGGAGCACGAGACAAGTCAATGTGGAAACCATCAACAGGTAATGAGAATGCCAGTTCCGCATTATCACCGAGTGCACCAAAGTAACTGGTGAGTAATAGCTTGTTAGTGCCTTTCGCTAATTCCGCATAGCTAGTTGTAAAGGCTTGTTGCCAATCACTTGTTAAGTCTTGTACTAGAATTGGTTCTTCAATTTGTAGCCATTCAATACCTTCCGCTGCGATGTTAGCAAGCAGCTGTTTATACGTTGCAACGAGCTGAGGTAGCAGCGTTAGTTTATCAAAATCACTGTTGGTCTTACTGAGTGATAAATAACTAACCGGGCCTAGTAGACTGACTTTAATTGGGAAACCAAGGACTTTTGCTTCTTGGATCTCTTCAATCAACTGGTTGTAGCTTAACGCGAACTGCTGATCTTGATTAAGTTCTGGTACAAGATAGTGGTAGTTAGTATCAAACCATTTAGTCATTTCACATGCAGCAGCTTGTTGGCCACAACAAGGGCTTGAACCACGCGCCATATTAAATAATGTATCTAGGGTGATAGCTTCTTCTTGATGACGTTCAGGGATAACACCTAATGTTGCTGATAAGGCTAATACTTGGTCGTACCAAGCAAAGTCGCCGACAGTGATGAAGTCTAAACCGGCATCAATTTGTTGCTGCCAGTGTTTAGCACGCAGTTGTTTACCAACGGTTTCCAATTCAGCTTTGGTGATGTCATCTTTCCAGTATGACTCAATTGCTTTTTTTAACTCGCGGTCTGCACCGATACGTGGGAAACCTAATATGTGTGATTTAGCCATTTGCAACTCCATTTGATTTAATGATTTATTTAAAATATACATATAAACGTAAAGCCGTTTAGATGGCTAAAGTATTGCTCATTATTTCACGTGAATCAAATTCATATTTTTACTGATTAAGTTGAATTTAATTGAAGTTGGCTTTATGCTGATTTCAGTCATCAGTTTAAAAGGGAATTCACGATGCTCGAAGTTAAGCATTTGAAAACGATTATCGCGTTAGAAAAAACCGGCTCATTAGTCGAAGCATCTGAAAGTCTTTACATGACGCAATCGGCGTTATCACATCAGATTAAAGATCTTGAAGAACGTTTAAATACGTCGTTATTTATCCGTAAAACCAGACCGTTACGCTTTACGGTTGCGGGGGAGAGGGTGCTTAAACTGGCGAAATCAGTACTGCCTATGTTTACCAATACCGAGCGCGATATCAGTCGTTTATTATCGGGAAATGCCGGGCGTTTGCACATGGCCATTGAGTGTCATAGTTGTTTTCAATGGTTAATGCCAGCGATTGACGTGTTTCGAGACCAGTGGCCTGAAGTTGAATTAGATTTAGCGTCTGGTTTTAGTTTTGCGCCATTACCAGCGCTAAAACGTGGCGATGTCGATTTAGTTGTGACGTCCGATCCACAAGTATTATCCGGTATTCATTACGAACCACTGTTTCGATATCAACCTATGCTAGCGGTGAGTCGTCATCATGCCTTAGCGGATAAAGCGTATATAGATCCTGAAGATCTCGCGACAGAAACCTTGATTACTTATCCTGTCGAGCAGCAGCGGTTAGATATATTTAATTTATTTTTAGATCCGGCAGGAGTATCGCCGCATGCTATTCGCCATGCAGAATTAACGATTATGATGTTACAGCTGGTGGCGAGTGGGCGTGGTGTTGCTGCATTACCGAATTGGGCGTTAACAGAATATTTAGAGAAAGATTATATTTTAGCTAAGCCACTGGGTGAAGAAAGTTGTTGGACGACGCTCTATGCTGCCGTGCGTATTGAACAACTGGAAACGCCTTACATGAGTGAGTTTTTAAAAGATGCCAAAGCCAGTTCTTTTCAGCTGTTGAAAGGCATTAAAATAGCGAGTGAATAAGCCGTTACGCATTAAAAAGGGAAACGCTCACAGTGAGTCATTTCCCTTTCTATTTTCTTAATGACAGCTATTACTTCTGCTTATGTATTTTGATAGCTTTTGTAGATAGTTATTATAGATAGCTTTTAGAGATAGTTAATCTTCTTCATTTAACAGCTGTTTAACCAGCATTCTTACCGTATCAATATCAAACGGTTTATCGCACAACGCAGAGACGCCTGCTTGCTTCACTGCTGATAATTGGGCGGTGCCTTCTTCAGACGTTACCATTATAATCGGTAGGTTAGCTAATTCCGGATTCAATCTGATTCGTTCAACCAATTCTTTACCGTCCATTTCTGGCATGTTGTAATCGGTAACGATCAAGTCGAAGGTGTTTTGTGCCAAATACTCTAGCGCTTCCACACCGTTTTCAGCGGTGGTAACACCGACAATTCCCATGCTATTTAATACACGGCAAATATGTTTTCTCGCGGTTAAGCTATCATCAACGACCAAGATGCTTAATGCGGTTACATCGTATAAATCTAACTCCATTTCTTCTGGTTCAATGTAGCTAAGAGTCGCATTTAGTGCGCGTTGCAAATCAACAAATTTAAACGGCTTAGGTAAAATAGCCACCGCGCCAGCTTGTTTTACTTTATCTAACACTGAGAAACGTTGTTCGCTGGAAATAAGCATAAAGGCGATGTTTTCAGTGAGTTGATTTGATTTAACGAATTCGGCTAACTCAGCGCCAGAGCCATCTTCAAAATACATCGCACTGATGATTAAATCGGGAATGAATCCCGTTAAACTCTGCTTTGCTTGCGCTATTGAGACAACACATTCGATGTTATCAACTCCAGCATCCTGCAATTGCGTTCTAATGAATTTATTTTGTGTAGTCGACGGCTCAATTAATAAAATAGACAGATCACGCACTTCAAGACTCATATTATTCCTTGTTATATAAGTAGATATTACAGCTAAAAAGTCAACATCGTGACTAATACGAACAGCCATTATAAATTACCGCGACTGGATAAAATAGTCTAGTTTTAGCGTCATGAATAGTGACTTTGATTACTGATCCAGTTTAATTAATGCAGATAGTGTACGAAGTCGGTTAATTATAAATCGCACATATAGAAGGGGCTATTCTAGCTCACAATACTTGGCTAGGCAGCGCGTCGCACCAAGTATTGTGTTCCAATATTACTCGTCGACCGCTGTTGGCGTCACTGTTTCTGGTATCGTTGTTATGCTGGTCTCTTTAGCTTTGGTGACCTCGATATTTGCTGTTGTAAATTCACCTAGCTGTGCAGACAGCACGCGTTCAAATGTGCTCACTTGTGCTTTGTATGACAAATTCGACAGGTCCTGATTAAGAAACTTATGTCCTAAGCCTTCGAGTGTGGCGCGATAGTGTAAAACAACTTCTTCACGCTGGTTTTTATCTAGATTGTTGATCCAAGTAACATCTGTGGTGATATGTTCTGCACTTTGAATGTCTTTTTTAATCTGGTTTGCCGCGTTAGTAAGTGCTTCTGTATCACGAGGAACCTTGGTTATAAGCCTATTGAGCTGTTGTAAACCTTGCGAGGCCTTATTGTAACTCTGTGGAATTAACTGCTTATCTAACTGATTAAATGGTTTTTCTAATGGTGAATAATAATTGGCTATGACTATATTAATTTCGAGATCATGAATTTTTTTCTGTAACTTATCGCGATCGAACTTTTGTTTTGATTCAGGGTATTTTTTTTCAACGTTACGAATGAATTGGTCGATATCTTGATTAATCGTCTCTAACTCTCTTTGCCACACCTTTCCTATTTTGGGTGTGAGATATTCTATGTCTGCTAGCGGTTGCGCCAATAATGTCATTATTTGGTTCTTATATTGTTGCGCTAGGATTAACTGCTCACTGACGTCGGTAATACTGGTTAGTACGGTACTTTCTGATGGCCCGCCAAAGAACCCTTGATTATTTGGGTCAAATCGATTTACCAGTTGACGCATTTCCACTACATCTTGCTCAATATACTGCCAGGTACGTGGGGCATAATAGTTAAAATTCTCATCTTTAGCCGCGAGGTACTTCTGTTCAATTTGTGTTACAGCGTCATTGACTGTTTTGTTGAGTTGTATATTGGTTATTTTACTTTGTTGGAGATCTGCTGTTGCAGGTGCACGCTTTTCAAAGCTGGCACAGCCTGTGACAAGCGTGATAAATATAGCCGTATGAGTAAGTTTCAATATTCGGATGAGTCCATCCTAGACGAGAGTGTTGGAAGTAGTCGTAACATAATGGTTTTAAAGGTTAGCGGTAATTAAGGTATTTGCAGTTTAAATGAGATGCGGTTTTTAGATCTAATCAAAAATTGTGAGCTAGGAAGAATAAAATAATGAATAATTGTAGGTAATATATTAAAAAATAATGATTTAGAATTAATTGTTTAGAACCCAAATTGCAACTTAGCCTGCTAGGTTAAGTTGCAATCTGATTTATATTGTTGCCGTTGTTGGTAAGCTAAAGCTGAATGTCGTGCCTTGACTCAACACGCTCGATACCGATATTTGGGCGTGATGCAAGGACAGTAATTTAGCCACGATAGCGAGTCCTAACCCTGAATTACCTTGTTGACCATTAACGGAATTCTTAGCCCTGAAATGGGCATCAAAGATATGGTCGACATCTTCTTTGGGAATACCAACGCCTGAATCGGCAATGCTAATAATCAACTGGTTATCTTTCGGTTGCAGCTGGATCTTAATACTGTCACCAGGCTGGCAATGCCTTAACGCGTTATCAACCAGGTTGGTCAATACCCGTTCAAGCTTGGCAATATCAGCAATGGCTTGCAAGCTAGGGTCTTTAGGTTCAACAGACAAGGTGATATTTTTTTGCTGTGCTTGCAGCTGGAACTTACTCAATACGTCCTGTGCCAGTTCTGCCACCGCCACTGGCTCCTGATACAGGCTAACGGTATTACTGTCTAACTGCGCGAGCTCAATGATCTGTTCGACAAGCCGTTGTAATTGGTTCGCATTCTTTTGTGCAACTTCAATGAAATCACTACCTGCAGCCTCTGGATATTGTAATAACCAAGTTTCCAGATAACCTTTTAAAGAGGCTAATGGGGTTTTGAGATCATGGGATATATGCGAAAGCATCTCTCGACGTAACTGTTCAGTCGATTTAATTTGGGTTAATTGCTTATTGATCTTATTTTCTAATGAACCAAAGTTATTATGCAAATTAATAATTTCGTTGGCGGCATATTGATCGGGTGTTGAATTAGAGAGTGTGCTGAAATCACTATTAACAAAGTTCGTCATATCTTTGTCTAATTGACTGATAGGGCGAACAAGTCGCGCAAAAATAAACACTAATAGCGCAAAAGCTAATGCAAAGAAGATGACTAAGGCTGCAAGGATCTTATACATATCACTGTCGAAGGCTAAGTTCTTGACAATGCTGTCATATTTATCGCCGCCGAGGATCACAAACACATAACCAACTTGCTGGCTGTTTTTGAATATAGGTGCGGATGAAAATAGTTTTTGTTTGTCTGGGCTTCTTGGATTATCCGCATAAATAGGGTAGTTAGCGCCTTTAATAAAGCGCTCTAGCGGTTTCACGTTAATGATATTACGTTTTATCTTGCTCGGTTCTGCTGCATAAACTAATAACTGACCGCGGTTATCGGTGATATATATTTCATAGCTGGGACCCAACAGCATTAAGCTATGGAAAGCTGGTTTTAGTGCCGAACGACTAATATCACCTTGTTGTAAATCATCTGAGTAATGAATGATTTGCTGGGCTAAATTTTTATGCAGTGTTTGTTCTACTCGGGCTGAGTTGGTATCGGTGATCGCGCAATAAATAACAAACAAGCCCGTCGCCATAATGGCAAACAAAATAATCAACGGGAATGTTATCTGTCCTAATAAGGATCTATGTGACATCGCTGACCTCCAGTTTGTAACCAACGCCCCACACTGTTTTTATGTATGTCGGTGCTGCTGGGTTTGGTTCTATTTTGTTTCTTAATCTATTCATATGCGAGTTAACAGTGTGCTCATAACAGTCGTGATGGTAATCCCATACTTCTGCTAGCAACTGTTCTCTGCTGTAGACACGCCCAGGCGATTTAGCCAAAAAGAACAATAACGAAAATTCAGTACTGGTTAAGGTAATTAGCTTGTCGTTTCTATGCACAGTGTGCGTTGCTTGATCTATGATGAGGTCGGCAATTTTGATGCGTTCTGGCACGACATTAGCTGCAGCTTGCACATTGCTGCGACGTAGTAGGGCTTTAACGCGAGCTTGTAATTCTAAAACACTAAAAGGTTTAGCGAGGTAATCATCTGCGCCAGCTTCTAGACCCTGTACGCGGTCGAGCTCTTCAGTACGTGCAGTTAACATCATGATCGGCACAATAGCGTCAGTCGAACGTATTTTTTTGCAGATATCGAGGCCATCCATATCGGGTAGATTGAGATCTAACAAGATAAGTTGGAAGGTGTGTTCGCTTAACTGTTGAAAAGCATCCTTGGCGTTGTGACAACAAATAACCTTGTTGCCTATCATCTCTAGATTGATGCGTATTAAATTAGCGATATCCTGCTGGTCTTCGACCACCAATACATGTGTGTCCATTGTATCCTTACCTCTTTATACCATTCGATATTTAGTTATTGTATTTTGTGTTTTTCGCTATTTTTTTATATAGGTTGTATAGCAACTGCGAAGGCGAGACATTTCAGTCTTATTTAGTGCGATCTACGTTGGGTTTTTTATAACCGCTTGTATCCACATCATACATCTGCCACTTAATTCATGCATTTTTATTTATCTTGGCTAACGTTAAATTATACCCCATGAATAGAGTGTAACAGCATGCTTGGTCAGATAACTGAAACTGATAAATTAATTTTGTTATATCAATTTGAAACTCAAGGCGAGTTAGCGTCTGAATCAGTGCTTGATATTTCTGATGAGGAAGCGCGCTTTATTCGCACTTCGGGAGAATATATTTTGTGGGAGTCAGGTAAACGTGACTTTGACTATCCCGAAGTGGCTGATTCTCATTGGCTGGAAACCACTTACCGTGGTCAAGCCGCCAAATTAGACTGTTTACAAACCCGTGATGCGGTTTTATGCCCCTTAATGCAAAGAGATCAATTACGAGGGGAGTGGCATATTCATAACGGCTTTTTACGGATGAATATAGCGTCTGCCCATCATCATATCGAATTGTTCTCGGTGGCCAGTTATGACAGTAATATTCATTCATTATTATTGTTTAAGGATCAGCAGCTCGCAGGGTCGGCAAATATAACGTTAATGGCGTAAAATCACTGGTGAGCTAGCGTCTTTAAAATTGCGTTTGATATGTAAAACCATTTGATTTAATAGACGCAGCTGATTAATCATCATTAAAACAGCTGTTTAATTATGGGATCTACATTTTTTAGGCCTTAAAATTTAACCTGTAGCGGTGTAAAATTAGCCATTAATCACGCACTAAAATAATAAAATGATACTTTATAATAAAAAGTAACAACATATGCCTTTTTATTTTATTACATTATTCTTTCATTTTACCACCTTTCGATATCCTCTTTCATTTCAAACGAAACCTGCTTTACCTAGTCATGTAAATCATTGAACATTAAACCAATTTAACCTTGTCAATCACACTTCAAAGATGCTCTAATCCGAGTTAGATAATTATTTATTTTACAGTTAATCCACATTTTAGATTCTATATTCAATTTGAAATAAGGTATGGTCAAATAAATTGTTGTTGCGTTAAGTCACATTTTTGTGAACAATCGTTAGTGACAAATACCCCGTTTCATTTTTATTATGAATGGGTTGAATCCGATACTTTGTACTTATGCTTCTCCGTACCTCATGCTAAATGGGATACACATGGAACGTAGTATTTTATCTTTGATGTTGAAACAGACAGGAACAGATGATGCAAATAGGTATACCAAGAGAGAGCCTCAAAGGTGAAACTCGAGTTGCTGCTACACCAGCAACTGTTGAGCAGTTACAGAAATTAGGTTTTTCTGTGTTGGTTGAAAGCAATGCAGGCCAACTATCTAGTTTTAGTGACGCTACTTTTGAAGCGGCTGGAGCAACAATTTCGGCAGACACCAAACAAGTTTGGGCTGCAGATATTGTACTTAAAGTTAACGCGCCAGCGAATGACAAAGAAATTAAGTTATTACAAAAAGGCACTTCATTAATTAGTTTCATTTGGCCAGCCCAAAATGAAGAACTTCTAGAGAAGCTTGCAAAACGTGAAATTAACGTTTTAGCAATGGACTCAGTGCCTCGTATCTCACGTTCACAGTCACTTGATGCATTAAGCTCAATGGCTAATATCGCCGGTTACCGTGCGGTAATTGAATCTGCAAATGAGTTTGGTCGTTTCTTTACCGGTCAAATCACCGCTGCTGGTAAAGTACCACCTGCAAAAGTACTTATTCTTGGTGCTGGTGTTGCTGGTCTTGCTGCTGTTGGCGCTGCTGGTAGTCTAGGTGCGATTGTTCGCGCTTACGATACACGTCCTGAAGTGAAAGAACAGATCACCAGTTTGGGTGCTGAATTCTTAGAAGTTGATTTTGAAGAATCTGCTGGTTCAGGTGATGGTTACGCTAAAGTAATGAGTGACGAATATAAAGTTCAAGAGCAGAAAATGCTTGCAGAACAAGTTGCTGATGCTGATATCGTTATTACCACTGCATTAATTCCTGGCCGTCCAGCACCACGTCTTGTTAGCCAAGAAATGGTTGATGCGATGAAAGCGGGTAGTGTGATTGTCGATTTAGCTGCCGTCAATGGCGGTAACGTTGAACCAAGTGTTGTTGATCAAGTTATTACTACAGCTGGTGGCGTTAAAGTTATCGGTTATAACGAAATGGCTCGTCGTCTACCTGCACAAGCATCTCAGCTTTACGGTACCAACTTAGTTAACCTGCTTAAACTATTAACACCAGAAAAAGACGGTGAAATGAGCATCAATTTTGATGATGTTGTTCAACGTGGTGTGACAGTAGTTAAAGACGGTGAAATTACGTGGCCTGCGCCACCGATTCAAGTTTCAGCTGCACCTCAAGCCGCTAAAAAAGAAGAAGTGAAAGCAGCGCCTGCAAAACCTGAAAAGAAAAAAACCGGTATCTATAAAGCAATCCTAGCGGGTGGCGGTATCTGGGCTTATTCAGCGTTAGCAAGTTATGTTCCTGCGGAATTCTTAAATCACTTAATGGTATTTGCACTGGCTTGTGTGATTGGTTATTACCTGATTTGGGACGTTGCATCGTCATTGCATACACCGCTTATGAGTGTAACTAATGCTATTTCAGGTATTGTTATCCTTGGTGCTTTCTTCCAAATGGGCGCAGAGAGCGGTCTTGTTACCTTCCTCGCATTCCTCGGCACATTTATTGCCACTATCAACATCGCCGGTGGTTTTGCCGTTACTGAGCGTATGCTGAAAATGTTCCGTAAATAAGGATTTTTATAATGTCTCAAGAATCAATTGATGCTGCACAAACTGCGATTAACGCAGCGCAAGTAGCAGTAGATGCAGCAACCCAAGCTGCGCAAGTGGCACAATCAGCTGTTGTAGAACAAGCGCCAGCTGTTGTTCAAGTTGTACAAGATGTTGTTGTTGCAACAAATGGTAAAGGTATTTTGGAAGCGGCTTATATCGCTGCTGCGGTACTATTCGTACTTGCTCTTGCTGCACTATCAAAGCAAGAAACTGCACAGCAAGGTATTTTCGTTGGTATTCTAGGTATGATTGTAGCGGTTGTTGCAACATTATTTAGCAGCGACGTAACAAACATCGGCTATATCATTGCCGCTATGCTTGCTGGTGGTGCATTTGGTGTACGCTGGGCAAACAAAGTTGCAATGACTGAAATGCCAGAAATGGTTGCGATCCTAAACAGCTTCGGTGGTTTAGCGGCAGTATTCATCGGTTACAACAGCTATATCGAACACAGTATTACAGAACCAGTTATGTTAAGCATTCACTTAACGTTGATCTTCCTGGGCGTATTCATCGGTATCGTGACGTTTGTTGGTTCATTAGTTGCTTGGGGTAAATTGAACGGTCGAGTTAAATCGAGCTCATTAATGTTACCGCACCGCCACAAAATGAATTTAGCGGCATTGCTTGTTATCATCTTCTTAATGTTCTCATTTGTTGGTGCTGGCCTTGAAGGCAATACTGCAGCATTAGTTATCATGAGCCTTATCGCCATTGTATTTGGTGCGCATTTAGTATTATCAATTGGTGGCGCAGATATGCCAGTTGTAGTATCTATGCTTAACTCTTACTCTGGTTGGGCTGGTGCGGCTACAGGTCTTATCTTAGGTAATGATCTGTTAATCGTAACGGGTGCGCTAGTAGGTTCTTCAGGTGCAATCTTAAGTTATGTAATGTGTAAAGCGATGAACCGTTCGTTTATCTCTGTTATTGCTGGTGGCTTCGGTAACGATGTTGTCGCACCTACAGGTGATGAAGAGCAAGGTGTTCACGTTGAAACATCTGCAGCTGAAGTTGCTGAAATGCTGATGAATTCTAAGCGTGTAATCATCACTCCTGGTTATGGTATGGCTGTTGCTCAAGCACAGTATCCTGTATTCGCAATCACTAAGAAATTACGTGATGCTGGTGTTGATGTACGTTTTGGTATTCACCCTGTAGCGGGTCGTTTACCGGGTCACATGAACGTATTACTTGCTGAAGCAAAAGTACCTTACGACATCGTATTAGAAATGGATGAAATCAACGAAGATTTCAATACCACTGATACCGTGCTTGTAATCGGTGCCAATGATACGGTTAACCCAGCTGCGAAAGAAGAAAATTCGCCAATCTCTGGTATGCCAGTACTTGAAGTTTGGAACGCAACGAACGTTGTTGTATTCAAACGTAGTATGGCAACAGGTTACGCTGGTGTTCAAAACCCGTTATTCTTCAAAGAGAATACAACTATGCTGTTTGGCGATGCTAAAGAAAGCGTAGAAGAAATCTTCAAAGCAATGTAATGTGCTGTCCGTATCGGTTAAATGATACAAGACGTTGAAGATCGAAGGAGCCGAAAGGCTCCTTTTTTTATTTTGAAATAAGAGATAATTCACCTGTGTATTTATTTCTTATATCTGTGTAAATTTTTCGTCACATCACTATTAATTTAGGGGTTGTGATGGTATAAATAAGTCAAACGTTAGGTTTATTACGTAGTTTAATTACAAACAGATAGGGAATACCATGTTTGAGAAAATCGTTACAGCAGCAGCAGATCCAATTTTAGGTTTAACTGAAGCATTTGCTAAAGATCCACGTGCCGAAAAAATCAATTTAGGTGTGGGTATTTATAAAGATGAAACAGGTCAAACTCCTATCCTAAAATCAGTTAAATTAGCAGAACAAAAGCTAATTGATGAAGAAAAAAGTAAAAGTTACTTAAGTATTGAAGGCCATAAAGCCTATGCGTCTGCAGTACAAAAACTATTATTTGGTGCCGATAGCGATGTAGTTACTCAGCAACGTGCAATTACAGCACAAGCGCCGGGTGGTACAGGTGCTTTACGTACAGCTGCCGATTTTATCAAAAGTCATTTAACCAGTGATCGTATTTGGGTAAGTAACCCAACATGGGCGAATCACGGTAATGTATTTAATACCGCGGGTCTTGAAGTTGAACAGTATGCTTACTATGACGCTGAAACGCGCGGCTTAGACTTTAATGCTATGTTAGCTTCTTTAGCTGAAGCAGAAGCTGGCGATGTTATTCTTTTCCACGGTTGCTGCCATAACCCAACGGGTATTGATCCAACATTGGAACAATGGACGACATTAGCGCAACTGTGTGCAAACAAAAAACTATTACCTTTATTTGATTTTGCATACCAAGGTTTTGCTACCGGTGTAGAAGAAGATGCAGCTGGCTTGCGTGTATTCGCAGAGCATTGTGAAGAGCTTTTAGTGGCTAACTCATTCTCTAAAAACTTTGGTCTTTACAATGAACGTGTTGGTGGTCTAACGCTAGTAGCAAAAGACCCAACGGTTGCTGTCGCCGCATTTAGCCAAATCAAATCTGGTATCCGTGCAAACTATTCGAATCCACCTGCACATGGTGCTGCCATTGTTGCGCTTATTCTTGATGATGCAGAATTACGTAATCAATGGATTGCAGAAGTAGCTGAGATGCGTGTACGTATTAACGAAATGCGCCAGCTGTTTGTAGCAACGTTGGCTGAAATGGGTGTGACTGGCGACTATAGCTTTATTACTCGTCAAAACGGTATGTTCTCATTTTCAGGTCTAACAAAAGAGCAAGTTGCTACATTAAAAGATGAGCACGCAGTTTACATCGTTGGTTCTGGCCGTATCAGTGTTGCTGGTATGACTAAAAACAACATGCAACCATTATGTAAAGCGATTGCAGCTGTACTTTAATTTGCTTAGTGTTAATAAGTAGTAGGTGTAGGGCAATAGCTAATTGTTGCTACAGTGAATGATTAAATGAGTGCTTCGGCGCTCATTTTTCGTTTAAGACAGGCCGTAAAATTACCCTAAAATTATTTTTAATATCTTTACGCTATAAAATATCGTCGAGTTATTTCAGATTGATATTAAAAATGTCTAATAATCACTCTATAAGCAATTTATTCTTTACATGTAGTAAATATACAGCTGCTTATTCCAATATATTCAGTATATTTTAAATTAAAAGTTGTACCTAGATCACAAAACGTGTAAATTGCCGAAATATTTGTAACCTTGAGGCAAAAATGAGTAATAAACCACTTCAAATACTACTAGCTGGCATCGGCATTAACTTAACAATTGGTATCCTATACGCATGGGGTGTTTTCACTGTTCCACTCGCTGAAGCGTTGAACGTGAATGCAACAGATGTAAAATCACCATACAAAATTGCGGTTTTCACATTTGCTACTTGTTTACTTATTGCTGGTATTTTACAAGACAAGATTGGTCCTAAAAAAGTAACCATGCTTGGTGTAACGCTCGTTGGTGTTGGTCTTATTGCTTCAGGTTATACAACAACGTTAACTGAACTTGAATTTACCTTTGGTGGTATTGTGGGTGCCGGTATCGGTTTCGCATACGCATGTATTAGCCCAAGTGCTATGAAATGGTGGCCAAAAGGTAAAAAAGGCTTAGTCAGTGGTTTAACTGCTGGTGGTTTCGGACTTGCTTCTGTTTACCTTGCACCACTATCTACTAGCCTTATTGAAAGCTATGGTATCTACGACACATTCAAAATTTTGGGTGCTGGTCTATTAGCTATCGCTATCCCATTAGCATCTTTACTTGTTGCACCACCTGTTGGTTATGTTGCTGATGCAGCTGAAGCGAACGCGGCAGCATCAAGTGATGACATCAACCTGACTTGGCAGCAAATGCTGAAAACGCGTCAATTTTACCAGTTATGGGTAATGTTCATGGTTTCAGCGGCTGCAGGTATCATGCTTATTGGTTCTGTTGGTAACATCAGTCAATCAATTGGTTTAACACCAGAGCAAATTGCATTCAGTGTTGTACTACTTGCAATTTTCAACACCGGTGGTCGTGTTGTTGGTGGTTTAGTATCTGATAAGATTGGTCGTGTTAATACGCTTGCTTTAGTATTCATGATGCAAGCGGCTAACATGGCATTCTTCACTACAATTACAACGCAAGTTCCACTTATGTTTGCAATTGCAATTGGTGCTATGTCATACGGTGCACTATTAAGTGTATTCCCAACGATTACGGCAGATAACTACGGTCTAAAAACTTACGGCACTAACTTCGGTATCCTTTATTCTTCATGGGGTGTATCTGGTTTCTTCGGTGGTTTCTTAGCAACGGTTGCAGGTTCAACTAACAATACTTATTTTGCGTTCTCAGCATTATTAGTGTTAGTTACTGTTATCGCATTCTTTACTAAGCCAGTTGATAAAGCCGCTGTATTAGCGAAAGAAGAAAGCAAATTAAAAACGGCTAAAGCTTAATTATTAGCGCGTCATAATTTGTGTCAAAGGGATAGCTCAAGCAATTGACTATCCCTTTTTGTTAGAAGTGCACATTGCCGCCTACAGAAAAATATTTCAAGTCAGCCTGGATAACGGTATAACCCGCTTCAATACTGAATGCATCTCCCAGTTCCATACCAAAGGCAATACCACCAGAAAATCCATCTTCTTCCCATTTTTTGGTATCTGACTTCAACGTTTCTTCTAAATAACCCGCCCTTAATTTTGCGTAGTATTTACCGGGTGTACGGTAGACGCCGTAGAGCGCGTAAGATTCATATTCCAAATCAATATTGTTTTCATCCATATCAACAAAAGTACCTTCAAACTCTAAGCCAAAGCCACTTTTTTGAATACCCAGCATAAAAGTAGCCGGTAATTTAGGGTCTAGTTCGTCAAATGCGGTATAGATATAACCAGTTTTAGCGCCGAGGTAAAAGTCGACATCACCTGATGTCTTGTCGTTAGCTAGGACGGGGCTCGCTGCAATTGAACCGAGTGATAAAACGAGAGGGATAAGTATTTTCATCGTGGATCCTTGATGTATGTGAACTATGACGTGTTTTTTTAATCATAGTCTTAACAGCTGATTTCGCTATAATATGAACTAATTATCATTTTTATATCTAAGTAATAGCGCTATTTTAGTGCTACTCAGGTTATATCAATTAACTGTGTTTGATGTCGATGAGCAGATCTCGTAATGTAGATCGTCGGTTTTACCCTATAACCCTTGGTGTTTTCATTTGAAAGTGGTTGAAGTGGCATTAATCGTATTTATTACCTCATTTTTTAGCTGAAATTAGTTTATAAATATGACTTTTAAATGCTGATTTCAAAGTATTATTTTGTATTTTATGAAAATATCATGCGTTACAGCCTAATATCGTTTAGCGTTTATTTACTGTGGTATGATCCGTATTGACTAATAGATTAAATAAGTTGTTGTTTAACGGATAAATGACAACGAGAGGTGCTTGTGAGTAAAAAAGTAAAAGGCGATAACACTAAAAGTCGTAAAGGTTTATGGTGGAAATTATTGCTGATCCCTGTGTTTATTGGTATTGCGGTAATGGTCTATTTAGATGTGATAATTCGCTCTACGTTTGATGAAAATCAGTGGGCGGTTCCATCGACGGTTTACGCGCGTCCGCTTGAGTTATATGAAGGTGCCGCGTTAACGGTTGCTGACTTGAAAACGGAACTTGGTTTGTTAGGGTACAAATTTGTGGCATACCCAACAAAACCAGGGCAAGCAAATATAGACGGTGAGCAGGTGCATGTCTATACACCTGGTTTTCAATTTAGTGACGGTCTCGAACCGCCTCGTAACATTTTACTGACTGTGAAAAATGGCTTAGTGGCGAAGCTTGATACCGATGACAATGCCTCACTGTTACGCCTAGAACCTGTGGTTATTGGTGGCATTTATCCTGCGCATAATGAAGATAGATTGTTAGTACAGTTATCTGAGGTGCCGGAATCGTTACAAGCGATGCTCGTGGCGGTTGAAGATGATAGCTTTTATGACCATTTTGGTATTTCGGTGCGTGGTATTGCCCGTGCGTTAGTGGCGAATATCAAACAAGGGGGTATTTCGCAAGGCGCATCTACACTGACTCAACAGCTGGTTAAGAATTATTACCTGAGTTCAGAGCGTACTTTTACGCGTAAAGCGCAAGAAGCCTTAATGGCGATCCTGCTCGAGTTGCATTTTACCAAGGCTGATATTTTAGAAGGTTATGTTAACGAAATTTACCTTGGTCAAGATGGACCTCGTGCGATCCATGGTTTTGGTTTAGCGAGTCAGTATTATTTTAAAACATCACTCGCCGAGTTATCACTTGATAAACAAGCGCTATTAGTCGCATTAGTACGTGGTGCGAGTTATTACAATCCATGGCGAAATCCAGCACGAGCACTGAAACGACGAGACTTAGTACTGGATATTGCAGTACGCGAAGGACGTTTGGACGCAGAGTTAGCGGCAGCGGCAAAAGCACAACCGTTAGGAATGGGTGAACAAACCGCAAGTAGTACGAAGCGATTCCCGGCTTATCTTGATTTGGTGCGCCGTCAATTACAACGTGACTATAAAGTCGAAGATTTAAGTGAAAATGGCTTGTCTATTTTTACGCATTTTGACCCTCTTGTGCAAAGCAGTGCGGAATTAAGTTTAACTAAAGCCATTGCGCGACATAAACGTGATGGATTGAGTGCTAAACTTGAAGGTGCTGTTGTTATTACCCGACCAAATACCGGTGCTGTGATTGCTATCGTAGGGGGGGCTAACACCCGCTTTGCTGGTTTCAATCGTGCCATTGATGCAAGACGTCAAGTCGGCTCATTAATAAAGCCAGCGGTGTATTTAACCGCGTTAGAGCAACCAGAACAATATAATCTGGCCACTATTATTAGTGATGACGAATATAATCTGACTTTACCCAATGGGGATGTTTGGTCGCCTAAAAATTATGATAAAAAAGATCACGGGCAAGTACTACTCTATAAATCGCTGGCCAAGTCTTATAATCAATCGACAGCGCGTTTAGGGAATGAGCTTGGTTTAGGTAACGTTGTTGATACGCTTAAGCGTTTAGGTGTCGAACAAAAAGTACCTGAGTTGCCTGCGATTACATTAGGTGCTGTTGATATGTCGCCGATTTCTGTGGCGCAAATGTATCAGACCTTATCTGCAGATGGTTTTTATACACCGTTATTAGCGATCAGATCGGTTGTTGATCCAAGTGGTGATGTCCTTAAAAGTTATCCGTTAGCGGTTGATAAACGCTTTGATGCGGGCTCGATTTATATGCTACGCCATGCGATGCAAGCAGTGACTCATGAAGGGTCGGGCAGAGCGCTAGAATGGCTATTACCTGACTTTGAAGTAGCAGGTAAAACGGGGACCACGAATAATTTAAGAGACAGTTGGTTTGCTGGATTTTCTGGTGACATGATGGCGGTTGTCTGGATGGGACGTGATGATAATGCGTCTATCGGTCTGACCGGTTCAAGTGGTGCATTACGTGTGTGGGCTGATATTTTCCGTCAACGTTCGACATTGCCTATTCAGAATCTTCCGCCACAAAATATTACGGTCGGCTGGGTAGATAAAGATACGGGACAAGGTAGTCAAGGCAGTTGTCTTAACTCTATTCCGTTACCCTTTATAAGCGGTTATGAGCCTGAAATTGAATTACGTTGTAACCAAGGTGTTAAGCGGGTCATTGAATGGTTCCGAGGCTTGGTCGAGTAATTTGACCTAGTGCAGAATAAGGGCAGATCAACCGTAGAATTATAGATGAATAATATTTGTGCATTAAGCAAACATTATTCATCGAATATTTAGTAAATAGTGATCATGTACAATGAAAAATGGACGTAAAATGAAAATAATTAAACGCCTGTGTCTGTTGACCTTACCCTGGTTGCTGACGGCTTGTGGCACCATCCCAACATATAACTCTAATGGGACTGAAGTACAAAGCACGACGAACACAAGTATAGGTAACGCGGATACCGATAAACAAAGCAAGCCTGCGCCAACGGTGACGCCAAAACAAGCACCTGTTGACGATACGGCGCAAGCGCCCGCGGCGGTATTATCGCTGATGAAGCGTGCTGATAAACAGGTGGAAAGTGGTGATAATCGCGGCGCTATCGCGTCATTAGAGCGCGCGATCCGCATCGCACCGCGTTATCCTGAAACCTATTATCGTTTAGGCGAACGCTATTTTTATCAAGGTAATTATAAGCAAGCCCGTTCATTGGCTGAAAAGTCGATAACATTGGGTGCAGATTGGCTGTTACGCCGACAAGCTGAGTCTTTAATTGAACGCGCATCGGCATATCAATAAATTACATATAGAGTAAAGAATGGAAATCGAATTACTAGAAATTAAAAATTTTATAAGTCAGTATCAACCTTTTGATCAATTGCCAGAAGAAGCATTGAACGAAGTGGTTAAGAGCATTGAAATCTCTTACTTCCGTGCGGATTCGATGATTATTGAATATGGTCATAAGATCCATGAACTGTATTTTATTCGCAGTGGTGTGGTAGAAATATACCGTCGTAAAGGTGAGCTATACAATCGTCTAGACCAAGGTGAAATATTCGGTCAGATGGGCTTGATCGCCAATAATAAAGTGCGACTACCTGCTAAAGCCGTTAAAGATACGCTGCTTTATTGTATTCCAGAATCAATCTTTTATGATTTTTGTGAACGCTATGAAGCGTTTTCAGATTTTTCCGAAGTGGAAGGTACGATTCGTTTAAAACAAGCCGTTGAAGATAATAATGATGATGCTAATTCATTAACAACGTCAAAGGTGAAAAAGTTATTAAGCAGAGATTTAGTCATGTTGAAAAGCACCACATCAATTCAAGATGTGGCGAAAGTAATGGCGGTAGAAAATGTCACAGCTGCGCTGATTAATGATCCAACAATCACCGACGAAGATGGCAATAACTTTGTCGGTATTATCACTCAACATGACTTGTGTGCCAAAGTTATCGCGATGGGCATGAGTGTTGATAACCCCGTTTCAGATGTGATGTCGACAGAATTAATGTCACTCGACCATAATGCTTATGTATCAGAAGCGATGCTGATGATGTTGCGCTATAACGTTCATCATTTACCTATTCTCAAGAACAAGCAACCTATTGGCCTTATTGAAGTGGCTGATATTATTCGTTATGAATCACAAAATAGTTTGTTATTGTCGGGCAGTATTTTTCTGCAACAAAATATTGAAGACTTGGTGTTACTGTCAAAGCAGCTTAAAGACTGTTTCGTGCGTATGGTGAATGAAGATGCCAACTCACACATGATTGGTAGTGCGATGTCAGAAATTGGTCGTAGCTTTAAGCAGCGATTACTTGAACTTGCTGAAGAAGAATTAGGCCAGCCACCGGTTCCTTATTGTTTCTTGGCTTTAGGCTCGATGGCGCGTGATGAACAATTGATCGTAACAGACCAAGATAACGGTATTATTTTAGATAACAGTTATGACGAAGCGCTGCATGGCGAGTATTTTGAAAAATTATCCAAGTTTGTCTGTGATGGATTAGCGGCCTGCGGTTATACCTATTGTACTGGCGATATTATGGCGACTAATCCAGAACATCGTAAAACGCAAGCACAATGGGAAGATTGCTTTGCTGATTGGATTGATAATCCGAATCCACAAGCGCTATTAAATTGTTCTATCTTCTTTGATTTAACCGGTGTTTATGGTCGTGTTAAATGGGCCGAACAATTAAACGCTTTCATTCTTCGTCGTGCCAAGAAAAATAACCGATTTTTAGCCTGCTTAGCCCGTAACGCTTTAAACCGTACGCCGCCATTGGGTTTCTTCAAAACCTTTGTGATGGAGAACGATGGTCGCCATAACAATTCTATTAATTTAAAACGCCGTGGTACAGCACCACTTGCAGATTTGATCCGTGTGCATGGATTAGCCATTGGTTCACAATCTCAAAATTCATTTGAACGCTTAGAAGATATTATTGAAGCGGGGATCTTACCTGCATCGAAAGGCCAAGACTTACAACATGCAATGGAATTGATTTCCTTAGTACGTTTACGTCACCAAGCGTTAGATGTCGAGTCGAACATTGAACCGGATAATAATATCGAACCAGAAAACATGTCTGAATTTGAGCGTCGTAATCTTAAAGATGCATTTTTGGTATTGAGTAACGCGCAGAACTTTTTGAAGTATCGTTATACCGCCAATAAAATGTAGGGATCATTAATGCATAATTTTATTAATAAAGAGATTTTAAACTGGAGCGCTTTCTACAAAATAAAAGTAGAGCAAAGCAAGGATGAACGTTTAAAGTCTTTTTATCGCGCTGGTATGTATCATGATGAAACCAAGTTAAGTGATATTGATTTTGTGGCGTTAGATTTTGAAACGACGGGACTGGATTCTGAACAAAACAGTATTATTAGTATTGGTTTGGTGCCGTTTAATTTAAAGCGTATTTATTGTCGTCAAGCACAGCATTGGTATATTGAGCCTGAAGATAAATTGAAAGAAAATTCAATTATTATTCATGGTATTACACATACTGACTTGAACGGTGCACCGGATTTATTACATATTCTAAAACCGGTATTAGCGGCATTAGCAGGTAAAGTCGTGGTAGTACATTATCGCCGTATTGAACGCGATTTTTTTGATAATCATTTACGCAGTTTGATTGATGAAGGTATTGTGTTTCCGGTTGTCGATACCATGCAGATAGAAGCTGACATACAGGATGCGCAAAAAAAGGGCTTTTTCAGCCTGTTCAAACCCAAGAAACGCCAAGAGTCGATTCGTTTGGGTAAGAGCCGTGAACGCTATAATTTACCTGCTTATCCACCGCATGATGCATTAACGGATGCGGTTGCGACGGCAGAGTTATTACAAGCGCAGATCCATTACCACTTTTCACCGGACACACCGATTAAGAAACTATGGCTGTAATCTAGTGAGTGTCATGTTGTTTTAATATTGTCGTATTTGTTCAATCTTTGTTTTTGCTACTGCCTTAATATTGACGTTATCGACTGGTGAGCGACTTAGTTCTTATATAGCTAAGAGTATATAACTAAGAGTATATAGCTAAGTGTTCCCAGTCATAACAAGTCAGTAAATGATAGGAATGACAGATGCTAGTAATCAAAAAGATTTACGATATTACACAACTCGACGCGCTAAAATGTCAGTATCTTAGCACGACGACCGCTGCGCTTGATGGCATGTGGTTATGCGGTTTTTTACCGATGGCGACGCACTTTGGTTTTTATGAAAATAATACCTTAGTGGGCTATTGCTGTATTAACGCCGATGGTTACCTGCTGCAATTTCACCTTGATCCACAATGTCTGTTACAGGCGAGTGAATTATTTACACTGATCGTTGAACAAAATAGCGCAGTGATAGGTGAAGTCAAAGGTGCGTTTGTTAGTACTGCAGAACCTTTGTATCTCTCTTTGTGTTTAGATAACTATTCCACGCACCAAACTAACGCATTAATGTATCAACAAGACCTTTCAGCAGCACCATTCCAAGGTGAATCTATTGCAATGGACGTCGCGACCGATGCACAGTTATCTGACTTTGTGCAATTTACAATGCATGCCATTGGTGCCCCTGAAGTATGGCTGACGGGTTATTATCAGCGCTTGATTAATCGCCAGGAATTAGTCGGTTATTGGAAACGCGGTAAACTGTTAGCAAGTGGTGAATGCCGCCTGTTTGATACCGTCCAGACTGAATATGCTGATTTGGGTATGATTGTTGCTGAATCTGAACGTGGTAAAGGTATTGCGACTCAAGTTTTAAATTATCTTATTAGTTGCGCTGAATCGAAAGGTTTAACCGCGATGTGCTCAACCGAAATGGCTAATATCGGCGCGCAGAAGGCGATTTTAAAAGCTGGGTTTAATGCGTGTCACCGCATTGTTCAATTTAGTGTTAATAGCTAGCGCTATAACGCTCACTTTATTTATGGATGTAGATATTAAATGATAAATTGGATTAGAACGCCAAAGTCTGCTTCTGTAGCCAAGTATGTAGAAAGCTATTGGTTATTAATTAAGGAGACGGATACGGGATCACATCAGTCACCGAAGTTAAACCCACATCCAGAAAGTCATCTGCTATTAGCGCCAGCCGCACAGCACTATCGTTATGATTTAAAATCAGGCGTAAAACAAGGGCAGGGTAGTCATTGGCTATTTCCACAAGTTCAGACTTTGCAGCTCGACCATGCCCAAGCGTTTTTATATCTTGGTGTTAAATTCCGTGTTGGCGCATTATATTCACTGACAATGTCGCCAGTACAACCCGTCATCGATGAAGTGATGGACGTGAATCTGAGTGAACTTATTGCTGGTCTGAGCCATTGTTCAAAAGATGAGAGCTTTATTGAGCAACATATATTGGCTATTGCAAAAGACGATCCTGACCTATGTTGTGAGCGTTTAGATCAATATCTATCAACTTGGTTGGCGAATAATAATGAAGATAACCACAGCCAATTAACGCGAAAAGTCTTACCGCTGTTAACGACGACACCTATTGCACACTTAGGTGAACAGCTTTACTGTTCGCAACGGACTATCGAGCGCAGTTTCAATCGCGTTACCGGCCTTACACTTAAACAATGTCAGTCAATGCTTAAGTTAGAAAGCTTGTTAGAGTATTTATATCAACGAGATAGCAAAGACATTGATTGGGTTGATTTAGCGTATCAGTTTGGTTTTAGTGACCAGCCTCATTTGATCCGTTATTTAAAAGGCCAAATAGGTGCCACGCCGAATAATTATGTGAAGCAGCGTGACCTGACTATTGATGTCTATGGTGGGGTTAGCTGACGTTGAATAGTATAAAAACCAGCAATCTATGTCGACTGCTGGCCAAATTAGCCTAAATGATAAAATCTCAGCGAGTTGATTAATTGCGTGTTACTACTTATCGACATCAAGCCCTTGCTGCCAAAATGCAATTTCCATGCGTGTTGCAGTTTTAAATACATGTAGCAGATTTTTGCCACGTTGGCTGTTAACGTCTATTTCAGCTAACAACACATCAATATGCGCTGTACCTTGTGCCACACCTTGCTGAAATTCATCACCACTATAGAGCTCAATCCAGCTTGCGAATGGATTATCAACAAGCTTGGTATTGCTATCTGCCGCAAGATTACGGCCAATTTCGGCGTAACCAATCGAGCAGGGTGCTAACGCTGCATACAAATCAACAATATCCCCAGCCATACCTGAATCGAGGACGTAGCGTGTGTAAGCCACCGTACCAAAGTCTTCCGGTTCTGCCTCTAAATCAGATTCGGTTAATCCCCAGTTAGCACAATAGGTGATGTGGTGGCCAATTTCAGAATCCAGTAGGGCATGCACACTTGGTAGTGCTTTACGCATATCCGCTAAAGTGCGGGCTTTATAAATCGCTAACGCGTAAGCACGGGCATATTGTTTAAGAAACAAGAAGTCTTGCTTAAGGTAATGCAAGTAACTCGGCTGTGCTAACGTGCCTTGCGCTAATTGTTGTACAAACGCATGTTGGGTATACGCATCCCAGTCTTCACGACAGGCATTGATTAGGTCTTGATGATTCATCATTTTTCTCAGTGTTTTTTACAACGTTGTTTACAGTGCCAGCACGTAGTCTTGCGCTTTCGGTAATGTTTTGATGATCTTTTGCGAATACATGAATTCGGCATAATCGTCATAACGGTTTAAATCAACGGCAGAAGGACGCAACGCGAAACGAGTCAAGGTATCGTTCCAAGCTCGTTTATTTAACTCGTTGTTTAATGTGTCTGGTGCATAAGCGACAAACTCTTTCCACGATGCTTGTGGGTGATTAACAATATAAGTCGTGGCTTTCTCTAGGGCTTTATTGAAGGCTTTGATCGCTACTTTGTCATAGGTATTGGCATTAGCAACAAACACTAATTCGTCATAAGCGGGTACGCCATGTTCTTCTGGAAAGAAGGCTTTTGATTTAAAGCCTTCAAGTTCGAGTTGATTTGTTTCAAAGTTACGTAGACCACCCCAAATAGCATCGACTTTACCTGATGCGAGTGATGAAGACAGTGCCCAACCAACGTTGATGATCTGGACATCATCATAGCTAACGCCGCCTGTTTTTAACATGGTGCCGATAGTTGCTTCTTCGTTACCAGCAATGGCGATACCAATCTTCTTGCCTTTCAAATCAGCCATACTATTGATTTTACCGTTGTCGAGCACCATCAAAGTATTGAGTGGCGTTGCGATCAAGGTTGCTGCGCGGATAAGTGGTAAACCTGCCGCCACATCAATAGTGAGATTTGGTTGGTAGGTGATAGCAAGATCGATTTTATTAGCCGCTACAAGCTTTGGTGGCATACTTGGATCGGCAGGTTCTTGGATCACCACGTTCACGCCTTGCTCTGCAAAGTAGCCACGTTCTTTGGCAATGACGATAGGGCCGTGATTAGGATTAACAAACCAATCTAACATCAGCGTTAGCGTCTTGGTTTCTGCTTGTGCACTTGTCGATAGCATAGCCGTTGTCAATATAGCTGCTTTTAGTAACATGTTGTTTTTCATAAATATCCTTTTTATATTTTTGTATATGTTGTTGTATATGTTGATAAGGGCTATTGGGAATTATCCTTCCCAAGGAATGAGTTTTTTCAATACTTTGTCAGTGACAAAATAAAGTAAGATCGATAGAGCCGACAAGATCAGTAATGCGGCAAACATTTCATCAATCATCATCCGGGCATTCGCTTGCAGCATGAGGTAACCGAGTCCAGCACTGGATCCAACCCATTCACCTGCAACCGCGCCGATTGGCGCTATGACTACCGCGACCCGAATACCGGATGCGAGTGTCGGCAGAGACGCGGGTAGCTGAATATGACGCAGCAGCTGCCACTTGGTTGCGCCCATGGTTTTAGCCAGATCTAAATAGCCTGTTGGGGTATTACGTAAACCGTCGTAACAGCAGGTTGTGACGGGGAAGAAGATGATTAATGCCGCCATCACTATCTTCGACGCCATGCCATAACCTAGCCAAAGCATCAATACGGGGGCAATGGCGAATACCGGAATGGCTTGACTGGCAATTAAGAGTGGTAACAGCCAATGCTTAATTGGTTTGAATAGCAGCATCTGCAATGCAAAAAATAATCCCATGAATAAACCCAGTAACAAGCCAAAGACAATTTCTTGCGCAGTAACCAATGTGTGTTTAAACAAGACTTCATGGCGTTCTATTAAGCGTTCAAATACCGCTAATGGCGCGGGTAGAATGAAAGAGGGCATGGCAAAAATATCCACGATACTTTGCCATATACCAATGATCACTAGCGTACTAATTATCGCGCGTAGCCAGGGGCTAATGTGGCGCTGTTGCTTGTCGGTATTTTTGACTGCGTTTGATTGCGCTGGGGTAAGATTATTGATTAATTCACTCATATCCAACACCACTCTCACCCTCATCCTCATCCTCATCCTCACTCTCATCCCGATATTCTTTTGCCAAACAAGACATTATTTGTTGTTGTAGTTGTGCACATTCTGCATCGAATTGCCGAGGTGTTGCTGATGTGGGGACGGATAAATTTTCTGCGCTAGCAGGTGTACCTTGCATAATATAGATTTGGTCAGCGAGACGAATGGCTTCTTGCGGGTCGTGGGTGATTAATACCACGGTTTTATCTGCTAATAATTCACAAGCAAGATCCTGTAATCGATAACGCGTCACGGCGTCTAAAGCGGAAAATGGTTCATCCATTAAGACGACTGGCTTGTCTTGCATTAATGTTCTTGCCAATGCCACTCGTTGACGCATACCGCCAGACAGTTGCTGGGGGAAATGCTGAGCATTGTCAGCAAGTCCGACTTTAGCTAATAGAGTAAGCGCTTTGTTAGTGCTTGCTTGCGACGTTACTTTCGAAGCTGATTTCGACATTTTTCCGCCAAACTTACTGCTTAAAGTGACATTGTCGAGCACGGATAACCAAGGCAATAGCAAGTCTTGTTGTGCCATGTAGGCTATTTGATTGTTTAAGTCTGCCAGGACTTGCTGGTTAGCGTTAATGGCGTATTCACCAGACCATGTCACTTGCTGATCTAACAAGCCTGCAAGATAACGCAGTAGCGAGGTTTTTCCGCAGCCGCTGCGACCTAAGATACATGTCCACTGTTTTGCAGGCATCGTCATGTTTAGCTGACTGAGCACGGGGTCGATACTGTCGTGATAGCGTAAGTAACCGTTGGTAATAGTTATGTTTACCGCAATGGTGTCTTTGCTATTTGTAGGCGCTAAAATTACCTGTGGTGAGCTAGACATCAGCGTGGCCAGCAAAGAAGTGATTCACAGGACCGTGACCACTGCCAATGTCTAATTCATCGGCATGCGCAATCGCGTTAGAAATGTATTGTTTACCCAATTTGACGGCTTGCAGTAGGTCGTGTCCTTGCGCTAAGTAAGATGCGATGGCGGAAGACAGCGTACAGCCAGTACCATGGGTATTGTGGGTATTAATACGTTTTGCGGTTAACTGCTCAAAATGATCCTGGAAGATAAGCAGGTCGTTACTGTTTTCGTCTTGTTCTAAATGACCGCCCTTTAACAGCACTGCATTAACGTTAAGCTGGCGTAATGATTGGATCATCGCGCCCATATCATCCTCACAAGTTGGCAGCGATGAACCTGTTAAAGCGGCACCTTCGGGTAAGTTAGGGGTGATCAAGTCGGCAAGCGGTAATAGCTCAGTTTTAAGGGTGTTGATGGCTGATTCTTTTAACAGTAAATCGCCGCTGGTGGCAATCATGACCGGATCGACGACTAAAAATGCGGGTTTATATTGTTTAATCTTAGCGGTGACAACCTTAATGATATCGCTGTCTGCCAGCATACCCACTTTAACGGCGACAATATTTAAATCACTAAAGACGGCATCAAGTTGCTTTTCAACATATTCGAGTGGAATAGGGAATATAGCGGACACGCCAAGGGTATTTTGCGCAGTAATGGCTGTGATTACTGAACATGCATAACTGCCCGTTGCAGAGATTGCTTTGATATCAGCTTGAATACCAGCACCGCCACCACTATCAGAGCCCGCGATCGTTAATACGATAGGAGTTGATACGCTATTGATTAATGATCTAGCTGTTGATGAAACGGGTGTTGATGTGTTTGTTGTAACCTTTAGCATAAATATTCCTAGTACAGACGTATAGGAACTTTATCAAGCCAAGATTGAGAGACGGAGTAGGTCAAATCAGGTGAAGCAAGACTGATAGTTCCCTACGCCAGTGTTAACTGAATCAGGTTCAACGGGTCTCGCAATATGCGCTCTCAGCCTTTAGGCCCCCCGACTATATAGGCGGCAATAGTAACAAGTTTTTTTGAAAGCGCAATAGCCAGTTACTTAGATTATAAAATTGCTTTAACGATTTAGCAGTGATTCCTCAATGATTCATTAGCCATTGATTCGGTTATTTATTTTTTAAGGATAATAAAAAGGCCACGCGTTAATGTAACGCGTGGCCTTTTTCATGCTTGAATGTCGTCAATTAGATTTTCACAGTCGAAAATCGAATACGCTTATCATTTGCGGTTATGTTGCTCTGTTCTTAAACCCATAATCAAGCTCACACACATGACCAATAAGATCACCGTGAATGGCAGTGCGGTTGAGATTGCACCTGCTTGTAATGCTTCAATTGCTTGTGTACCGCCAACCCAAAGTAGCGCTGCTGCGATAGCACCTTCGATGAATGCCCAGAACACACGTTGTGGTACTGGCGCATCAACTTTACCACCAGCAGTGATGCTGTCGATAACCAACGAACCTGAGTCCGATGAGGTGATGAAGAATACTAATACTAACAATACAGCTAGCATTGATAATACGTTACCCATAGGTAAAGCATCAAACATTTGGAACATAGCTAAAGGTACTTCAGTCAAGCCTTCAGTGCCTAATGTACCGACGTTATTAACGACTTGATCAATCGCTATGCCACCAAATACAGACATCCACAATACAGTCACACCGGTTGGAACCAGTAATACCGCCGTGATGAATTCACGAATAGTACGACCACGTGAAATACGCGCGATGAACATACCTACGAATGGTGACCATGAGATCCACCATGCCCAATAGAATACAGTCCAACCGTGCATCCAAGCTTCGTCTTCACGACCAATTGGATTACTTAATGGGATGATATTTTTAACATAACCCATAATAGTCGTTGGAATTGTGCCCATTGATACGGCAAACGTTACTAACGCAACGAATACTAATAACACTAACGCGAGTAGCATGTTGATGTTACTAATTACTTTAACGCCACCGTCAATACCACGAATTACCGACACAACAGCCAATAACGTCACGATAAAGATGATCGAAATTTGTAAGAATAGATCGTTATCAATGCCCAATACATGGTGAAAACCACTTGCGGCTTGTTGTGCGCCTAAGCCAAGTGATGTTGCTAAACCAAATAAAGTTGCGATTACAGCGAGGATATCAACAATATGACCAGCCCAACCCCACGTTCTATCACCTAAGATCGGATAGAATACTGAACGCATTGAAAGTGGTAGGCCTTTGTTATAAGAGAAGAAAGCCAGTGACAGTGCAACAACACCATAAATTGCCCATGGGTGTAAACCCCAGTGGAACATAGTTGCGCCTAATGCCAGTTGCGCTGCTTCAGGTGTGTTTGCTGCTACGTTAAGCGGTGTTTCATACCAACCCGTGAAGTAAGCAACAGGTTCTGCAACACCCCAGAACATAAGACCAATACCCATGCCGGCAGCAAATAGCATTGCAATCCAAGACATGCGGCTATAATCGGCTTTAGCGTCATCGCCGCCTAAACGGATTTTACCGTATGGCGAGACAATTAAACCGAGGCAGAAAATAACAAAAATATTTGCTGACCACATGAAGAGGCTATCAAAAGTACCAATGATTTGCCATTTGATGCCGTCTAAAAATGATTTGGATGTTTCAGGGTCAACTACTAAAATTGCAACCAAGAATAAGCCGATTAACGATGCACTGATACCAAATACTGGGTTGTGAACATCAAAACCCCATTTTTGGACATTATCTTGACCAACAGTGTAGTCAGTATTATCAATACTGTATTTATCCCTATTAATACTCATTAGTCCTCAGTTAGAACAAGCCTGTTCTATTTGTTTAGTTATTTGTTGTTCGAGAGTTTAGCAAATTTAGAGTTAAATTTCAGCGGAATATCTATTTAGAGTAACTTTAACCATTAATTTATAATGGATATTGGATATGTAGCGTCGAAATAGGGGATGGCGGTATTTAATTTAATGCGGAGATTGAAGTGTGAAAAGCGCGTCGAGAATTAGCTATTACAGGGTTCTGCTTCTTTCCCGTTGGCCACGTTTCAAGCCCAGAAACTGACGTGGTTGCTATATCTGCCTCACCTCTTAGGTCTGTCGGTAGATAAAACGCTTTTCAATATCTAGTATAGATCACCTTGAACCCCTGTCCAGTTCTCACAATTAAGATCTCGGTTTATTTTTAATAAGATTAAATAATGTATGCTATTACAACTGCTTAATCTACTTGGCGTTATATGATGAAGAGACTTGAAAATAAGATCCCACCACCGGTTATTACCTTATTTTTTGCTGCGATCATGTGGGGATGTTCGTTCCTTGTCCCCAGTGTTGAAATGAGCTTGACGTTACGACTGATTTTATCTTTAGTCCTTATTGGCTTAGGCATTTTTTTTGCTATCGCCGGTGTGGTGTCATTTAAAAAAGCTGCAACCACGGTGAATCCATTAAAACCAGAAACTGCATCATTACTGGTGACTTCAGGTGTTTACAAGTACTCACGTAACCCGATGTATGTTGGCTTAGTGCTGTTATTACTTGCTTGGAATGTCTACTTATCTACCCCGTTGAGCTTATTCGGCATCATGGGTTTTATTTTATATATGAATCGATATCAAATTAAACCGGAAGAAAGCGCGTTAACCACGCTGTTTGGCCGTGAATTTATTCGTTACCAAAGTCAGGTTCGCCGTTGGTTATAAATCTCAGGCTCAGGCGCGTTTACCGTTTAGCCAATAACCGATAACCGTGCGACGTACTAAATAATGATAACTGAGCAAGCTAAGTGTGAGTGTCACGGTTAGGGTAATACTGAATTTAGTCCAGACCGACCAGTCCAAATGAGCCAATTGTGCGGTGATCCAGATGGCGACCGGTAAATGGATCAGATATACCCAATAGGCGGAATCGGTTAGATACCTTGCAGTCATGTTGTATTGATTAAAACACCGCAAAAACCAACCAGTGATCCCCAGCATGAATGCCCACATTAATAAACCGCTAAACAGAACCGCCAATAAATGGGCTGTTATTTGACTTAAATGGGTATTGTTAGCCACTTGCTGAATAAAATAGCTGGCGATTGGCAATAGTATGAAAGCGAGCAGTAAATATCGATAGCTGTGCTGCTTAATATCCTGTAACCGCGCTTGCTGACCATACAATAACCAGCCACACCAATAAACAAAACCATATGCTAAAAATACCCCGGCATTCGGGATCCAGCGTAAATCACTGTCGAGTGAACCCGACGACATTGGCAATTTGACCCTCGACGATGATAAATTAATGCGGCAAAAAATCCCGACATTAGAAAAAACACTGGCATGCGAAAGCTATGGATAATACCGACAAGGATATCGAAAAATACCGATGTAACGGGATCACGATAAGGCCATACTTGGTCAGGCTCATATATCATGTAGCTGACTGCAGAATGAATCACCACACCAAGTAACATCATCGTCGCCCTAAGGTGATCTAAAGCGTACAAGCGAGGTACGTTAGTATTTTCTGACATACGTATTTCCATTTAAGTTATCTAAGTCATTTAATTGCTTATTATTTTAACAATATTCGCAAAGCTTAGTAGGTGAAAAAAGTATGGAAATAGGTATTGGTGTTATCGATATATCCGTTCTGAAATCGTCAGTTTAGTTACTGCAATGTTGACAAGATGTAAAAAATGAATGATATTGAATTAAATTCAAACATTGTCGACAATATTATGCCTTTAGATGACCCAACAAAAATAGTCGCTGTGACAACAGCAGATAAAGTCTTCGAGCAAATGCAACGTGCCATTGTTGACGGTGAAATACTCGCTGGCAGTAAGATCAGTGAACCCGAACTCGCAAAACATTACCAAGTCAGTCGTTCTACCCTGCGTGAAGCATTAAATAGATTAGAGAAATGCCATTTAATTGAGCGTAAAGCCAATGTTGGTTCACGGGTCGTACAATGTACAACGCAAGGTTTACTCGACCTGTATTTTGTACGCGAAGCGTTAGAAGGTATGGCATGCAGACAAGCGGCAGAAAATATGACGGATGCCGAGATTGTCGACATGAAAGCCATGCTTAACCAACACGCATCGGCGCAAGCACTGAAAGATGGTGTGGCTTATTATCAAGAAGAAGGTGATTTAGACTTTCATTATAAAGTCATTTTAGGCAGCCATAATGCCCAACTCATTCATTTGATATGTGGCCAACTCTATCACTTAGTGCGCATGTACCGCTGCCAGTTTGGTATGCACAGCCCCAGAGCCAGCCGCGCTTTTTCAGAACACGCCCAAATTATCGAAGCCATTAGTGACCGAGATGGTGAATTAGCCGAAATGCTCATGCGCCGCCATATAGCTGCTTCACGTAAAAATATTGAAATTAAAATTACACAGCAATTAAAATTACATAGCAATTAAAATTACCCAACAACTAAAATTGCACAGAAACTAAAATTAAAGACAGTAACAGCATCTACCCCAATTCAAGGAGAGTAATAATATGTCTACACCATCATCGCAACGTTTATCCCCCGGCGCTAAATTCCGTTTAGCTTTGGCCAACAATAAACCCTTACAAGTGGTCGGTACTATTAATGCCTATTGCGCCATGATGGCAGAACAATTAGGTCATCAAGCTATATATCTCTCTGGTGGTGGTGTGGCGAATGCGTCTTATGGACTACCCGATTTAGGCATGACGTCATTGAATGATGTGATTGTCGATGTGCAACGTATTACCGCTGCATCGAGTTTACCTTTGCTGGTGGATATCGATACTGGTTGGGGTGGGGCATTCAATATAGCTAAAACTATCCGTGATATGGAAAAAGCCGGTGCCGCCGCCGTTCACTTAGAAGACCAAGTGGCACAAAAGCGTTGTGGTCATCGCCCAAATAAAGAAATTGTGTCGACCGCAGAAATGGTTGACCGTATCAAGGCTGCTGTTGATGCGCGCAGTGATCCTGATTTTTTCATTATGGCGCGTACTGATTCATTCGCACAAGAAGGCTTAGAAGCCGCGATTGCTCGAGCGCAAGCGTATGTTGCAGCTGGCGCAGACGGTATTTTTGCTGAAGCGGTGAAAACCGAAGCGCATTACCGTGCTTTTTCAGCGGCGTTAGATGTGCCAATTCTCGCTAATATTACCGAGTTTGGTCAAACCGAATTATGGAATAAAGAACAGCTTGGTGAATGGGGTTGCGCGATGGTGCTTTACCCATTATCGGCATTCCGCGCGATGAATAAAGCCGCGGAACAAGTGTATAAAACCTTATTGACGGATGGGGATCAAAAAGCCGTGGTGGGCAACATGCAAACACGCATGGATTTATATGATTATCTTGGTTATCACGACTACGAGCAAAAGCTAGATACGCTGTTCTCGGAAGGTAAGAATAAATAAACAGTCGAAGGCATAGAAGATATTGAAGAAATCGACTTTATTAAAGAAATAGAAATGATTAAATAAATAAACATAGAAATCATCAATCGGATCATAGCAAACAGGATGTTGCAGAGTGAGCCAATTGCAGTCAAAAGCAGTTGCGTATGTAGAGTTGCTATTCGTTTGAAATTAACAGTTTCAATTAATTAAGGGAATAATGATGACAGACAAAAAATTATCAGGCGCAGGCTTACGTGGTCAAAGCGCAGGTGACACCGCACTTTGTACCGTTGGAAAGTCAGGCAGCGGTTTAACTTATTGCGGTTATGATGTGGCGGATCTGGCCGAGAACGCAACCTTTGAAGAAGTGGCTTATTTATTGTTTAACGGCGAATTGCCGACACTTGATCAGCTGGAAACTTATAAAGCGCAATTGCATACATTGCGCGATTTACCGCAATCGTTAAAAGAAGTATTACAACATATACCAGCAGACGCCCACCCAATGGATGTCATGCGTACCGGTTGCTCATTCTTAGGTAATATTGAACCTGAAGCTGACTTTTCAGCGCAGCATAAAGCGGCCAATCGTCTACTGGCTGCGTTCCCTGCAATCATGTGTTACTGGTATCGTTATTCTCATGATAGCGTGGAAATTGACTGTACAACTGATGAAGCGTCATTGGCTGGTCATTTTCTTAAATTGCTACATGGCGAAGCACCGTCAGTGCAACACCGCCGCGTGATGGATGTATCACTGATCTTATATGCAGAGCATGAGTTTAATGCATCGACATTTACGGCGCGTGTTTGTGCGTCAACATTGTCAGATATGTTCTCGTGTGTAACCGGTGCAATCGGTACGCTACGCGGGCCACTACATGGTGGTGCGAATGAAGCGGCGATGGATATGATCCAAAAATTCACGTCACCAACAGATGCCAAAATACAAATGGCCGGCATGCTAGCGCGTAAAGAAAAAATCATGGGCTTTGGTCATGCTATTTACAGTACTTCCGATCCGCGTAATGTGATCATCAAAAAATGGTCAGAAAAATTGGCGCATGAACAGGGTGATACCGCGTTATACGACATTTCAGTTGCCTGTGAAGAGTTTATGTGGGATAGCAAAAAACTATTTTGTAACGCCGACTTTTTCCATGCATCTGCTTATCATTTTATGGGCATTCCGACGAAACTGTTTACCCCTATTTTTGTCTGTTCACGTTTAACAGGCTGGGCTGCGCATGTGATGGAACAGCGTGTTAACAACCGTATTATTCGCCCAAGTGCAGATTATATTGGTGCCGAGCCAAGAGTTGTCACACGAATTTCAGAGAGATAATGGACTATGAATACTAACTATCGTAAAGCACTGCCTGGCAGTGATCTGGATTATTTTGATACCCGCGCTGCTGTTGACGACATTCAAGCGGGCGCGTATGCCACCTTGCCGTATACATCTCGAGTATTTGCCGAAAATTTGGTGCGTCGCTGTGAACCTGCAGCATTAACCGCATCTTTAAAGCAACTTATCGAGCGCAAGCGCGACCTTGATTTTCCTTGGTTTCCGGCGCGTGTGGTATGTCATGATATTTTAGGCCAAACTGCCTTAGTTGATTTGGCTGGCCTGCGTGATGCGATCGCGGCGAAAGGTGGCGACCCATCCAAGGTCAATCCTGTGGTGCCAACGCAATTAATTGTCGACCATTCATTGGCTGTTGAACATGCGGGTTTTGATCCTGATGCGTTTGCAAAAAACCGTGCCATTGAAGATCGTCGTAACGATGACCGTTTCCATTTTATTAACTGGACCAAAACAGCTTTTAAGAATATCGATGTGATCCCGCCAGGTAACGGCATTCTGCATCAGATTAACTTAGAACGTATGTCACCGGTGATCCAATCTCTGGATGGCGTGGCGTTTCCTGATACCTTAGTCGGTACCGATAGCCACACACCGATGGTTGATGCATTGGGCGTGATTGCTATTGGTGTTGGTGGTCTAGAAGCTGAAAGTGTGATGCTAGGTCGTGCGTCATATATGCGTTTACCGGACATCATTGGTGTTGAGCTAACGGGCAAACCACCAGCAGGAATGACGGCAACAGATACCGTGTTGGCATTGACAGAATTCCTCCGAGCACAGAAAGTCGTTTCCAGTTATCTCGAATTTTATGGTGCAGGTGTGCCGCATCTGACCCTAGGTGATCGCGCTACTATTTCAAATATGACGCCGGAGTATGGCGCAACAGCAGCACTGTTTTCAATTGATGAACAGACGATCGATTACCTTAAATTAACCGGCCGCGAAGACGAGCAAGTTAAACTGGTAGAAACTTACGCTAAGCAAACTGGCTTATGGGCAGATGACCTAGCTAACGTTGAGTATGAACGTGTATTAACATTCGATTTATCGACGGTGTGCCGTAATATCGCAGGCCCATCAAATCCGCATAATCGTGTGCCCACCTCTGAACTAGCCAAACGTGGTATCAGCGGTAAAGTCGAAAATGAACCGGGTAAAATGCCAGATGGCGCAGTGATCATCGCTGCTATCACCAGTTGTACTAATACCAGTAATCCACGCAACATGATTGCAGCAGGTTTGATTGCCCGTAATGCCAATGCACTTGGCTTAACCCGTAAACCTTGGGTTAAAACATCACTGGCACCGGGTTCAAAAGCAGTGCAACTTTACCTCGAAGAAGCGACATTATTACCTGAACTCGAGCAACTTGGTTTTGGTATCGTGGCGTTTGCTTGTACCTCGTGTAATGGCATGAGTGGGGCGCTGGATCCGGTTATTCAGCAAGAGATCTTAGATCGCGATTTATATGCCACCGCGGTATTGTCGGGAAATCGTAACTTTGATGGCCGTATTCATCCACACGCCAATGAAGCTTTTATTGCCTCGCCACCGTTAGTGGTTGCCTATGCAATTGCCGGGACTATTCGTTTTGATATTGAACGTGATGCACTTGGCTATAATCAGGCTGGCAATGCCATCACCTTGAAAGACATTTGGCCAAATGATGACGAGATTGATACAGTGCTTAAGGCCAGTGTCAAACCAGAACAATTCCGCCAAGTTTACAACCCCATGTTTGGTACTGCTGTTGGTTCTGATTCTGATGGTGGCTCTGATATAGGTTCTGATACCGGCAGTGAGATAGAATGCAGCGTTGATTATGGCGACCAAATAGACCCGCTGTATGATTGGCGTGAAATGAGTACTTATATTCGTCGACCTCCTTATTGGGAAGGTGCGTTAGCGGGTGAGCGTACTCTTAAAGGTATGCGTCCTCTCGCGGTATTGGGTGACAATATTACCACTGACCATTTATCGCCTTCTAACGCCATTATGCTTGATAGTGCAGCGGGTGCGTATTTAGATAAAATGGGTTTACCGGAAGTTGATTTTAACTCGTACGCGACTCACCGTGGCGATCACTTGACGGCGCAGCGAGCTACCTTTGCTAATCCGAAATTGAACAATGAAATGGTGTTAGAAAACGGTCAAGTTAAACAAGGCTCATTAGCGCGTATCGAACCAGAAGGCACGGTGACTCGTATGTGGGAAGCGATTGAAACCTACATGGCGCGTAAACAACCACTGATTATCGTCGCAGGTGCAGATTATGGTCAAGGGTCTTCACGTGATTGGGCGGCGAAAGGCGTTCGTCTCGCGGGTGTAGAAGCGATTGTTGCAGAAGGCTTTGAGCGTATTCACCGTACTAACTTGGTGGGTATGGGGGTATTACCGCTTGAATTCAAAGTGGGGGAAAGCCGTAAGACCTATGCGATTGATGGCAGTGAAACCTTTGATGTTATCGGTGAACCAACGCCTGGATGTGCATTGACGTTAATCATTAATCGTGCAAATGGTGACATGGTTGAAGTGCCTGTTACTTGTCGTCTAGATACCGCAGAAGAAGTGTCTATCTACAGCGCGGGTGGTGTATTGCAACGCTTTGCACAGGACTTCCTTGAATCAAGTGAAGCCTAATGAGGAATTCGATACATGATGGGGAACAGGATACATGATAATAAATAGTAGAGCGTATTTACCACAGCTTAAGATCCCTGCTACTTATATGCGTGGTGGCACCAGTAAAGGCGTGTTCTTTAACCTGCTGGACTTACCCGAGGCTGCGCAAGTCGCTGGGTCTGCACGAGATGCGTTATTGCTGCGGGTGATTGGCAGTCCGGATCCTTATGGCAAACAAACCGATGGTATGGGCGGGGCAACCTCAAGTACCAGTAAAACAGTGATCGTATCGGCAACCGATAAAGCCGATCATGATGTCGATTATCTGTTTGGTCAGGTATCGATTGATAAACCATTTGTTGATTGGAGCGGCAACTGTGGCAATTTGTCTGCTGCTGTGGGCTCTTTTGCGATTACCAGTGGTTTGGTTGATGTGAGCCGCATTCCAGAAAACGGCATTGCTATTGTCCGTATTTGGCAAGCTAATATTGGCAAAACCATTATTGCCCATGTGCCGATGACAAATGGCTTGGTGCAAGAAACCGGTGACTTTGAGTTGGATGGCGTCACATTTCCTGCCGCGGAAGTGCTGGTAGAATTTATGCATCCTGCAGATGGTGAAGGAACCTGTTCCACAACTAATAATCTGTTCCCGACTGGTAATTTGATTGATGACTTGGTTGTGCCTGAATCTGTCGTTGCTGGTGGACAGTTAAAAGCGACGATGATTAACGCTGGTATACCGACTATTTTCATTAATGCCGAAGATGTGGGTTACACAGGTTCAGAGTTGCAAGAGGCGATTAATAACGATATTAAAGCGCTGGCTATGTTTGAAGCTATCCGTGCCTATGGCGCGGTAAAAATGGGCTTAATTACTGATATTTCAGAAGCTGAACAGCGTCAACATACACCTAAAGTTGCGTTTGTGGCTAAGCCTGCTGATTATATATCCTCAAGTGATAAGCGTATTGCCGCTAGCGATATTGATTTATCCGTGCGGGCTTTATCTATGGGTAAACTACATCACGCGATGATGGGCACGGCAGCTGTTGCGATTGGTGCTGCAGCTGCAGTACCTGGCACACTCGTTAATTTGGCGGCGGGTGGCGGTAACCGTGATTCGGTCAATTTCGGCCACCCGTCGGGGACATTACGGGTGGGCGCACAAGCAAGTGAAGTGGATGGTCAATGGACCGTTACTAAAGCCAGCATGAGCCGCAGCGCACGTATTTTAATGGAAGGTTGGGTGCGTATTCCAGCGGATAACGGTTAATAAGTTTCTTTGTTAATAACAATTAGCTCATAACACCAAACTAATCAAACCAGTTGTTAGAATAATTGGATTAATGGTGAGATGTCGTTATATTGTCAGCCTATTCACATCTAGGCTGATTCTATAATGGTAAAGGTAATTACATTGTTACTCATGAGTGCGTGCAGTTTTACTGCTATGGCGACCTCTGTAGACTGCGATAAAGCGATTAATACATTAGAAATTAATTACTGCGCTAAAGTAGAATTAGACAAAGCTGAAGCTGAAATGGAGCGCTATCTAGATAAAAGTATTGCCCAACATACCGAGGATACCGATGTTGTAGAGTCGATCAACATCGCACAATCGGCATGGCAATCGTATAGTAAATCACAGTGTGATTCGGTTTTTACTATGTTCCGGGATGGTTCAATGCGGGTGATGATGACGTTAAGCTGTCGGACTAAGCTTACGCAACAACGTACTCATCAACTTTGGTCACAGTACTTAACGTATATTGACAGTGCAGAACCGGTATTACCCGAACCAGCGGTGTTAGATATCAGCTAGCTTATACGCGTATCCAACAGGGCTATCAACGACATCCTCGATAGCCCCGTCTTTTCTTCCTGTTATTCTGCTTTCTATTTCTTTCCCTATCTCAACCTCAACCTCTATCTCTGTCACTAGTGTGGTATTGAAGTGCGTGTTTTTGTATTACGCATATTGCAATGTGTACGTCGCGACATGCATTGCAAATTGCGAATTAGACAGCCGGAATCACGCTAATTTATCGTTTTTTGATACCATTCATTATGAACCATCTTAGTTTTAATTATTCACGATAATATAAATAACCTTATTAAACAAATGCTTGATGTATCCTCTAGTCCTTTCTTAACATTTAATGTATTCGTATTTTCAGTTGGCGTAAACCTTGCAATATTGTCATTAAGTGCAGGTTTAAAGTGTAATTAAAAACTGTAATGAAAGGTTGGTTTGCGTGACGTTATAAATGCTGTACTTACCTTGTTCCTACTCAAGTTTGCCAAGAGGATATAGCGTAATGGGTAATCTAAGTCGATTGATAATACAGGGTAGTACTGTCTTGATGATGATGGTCTTGATGGGGTGTTCTGAGCAAGGTGGTTCACCGAGTTCATCAGGTTCCTCGAGTGCCCCCACTCCCGATGTAGAACCAGATCCGATTCTTCAGTCAGCGAGTACGTTTGACGAACTTGTCATTGAAGATGGTTTTACGTTTGATATGCAAAGAACGGTGAGTATTGATATCTCTTTTAGTCAGAAGCAAGGATTCACGGAAATTTCAATTTTTTCAGCAACAGATCCGGATACCAATATGCCGATCAATCTGTTGGAAAAAGCAGAACTCTACAATGCAGTGAAATTCTCGACGTCATTACCAGTCCCCAGCTATACCGAATCAATGGTCGTGGTTATTAATGGCGATAGTTATGCCGAGCTTGAACTGCCTATCGACGACACTAATCATATTCTCTATCTAGTTGAGTAAACGCTTATGCTTAATTTAAAAAAAAATTCAGACGTGCTGTTATTCATCTTGTTGTTAATGACTAGCGTATGGACTGTTTCTGTTAATGCTGATCCACTACTACAAAGTCAGCTTGCGAACGGTTCGACTAAATCATTTGCGAATTTTGGTTCTGCAGTCGCTGTTACGGATTCTTTTACTGCTGTTGGCACACCGGGAAAACAGAGTGATCATGGTGAAGCTTGTATTTTTTTTCGTCAGCAATCAACTTGGACGATGACGCATTGTCTAAACCCTGTTTCAGATACGCAGTCAACAATCAAACAGTTCGGTCGTGCTGTTGCAGCATCAGAGCAAAGCGTCATTATCGCGGCTAGGCATCAAGGTGGGCAGACGGGGGCTGTGTATATTTTCAGTTATGACAATGGCGCCTGGAGTCAGCAGGGGGAATTGACCAAACCAGGGAAAGTGATTAACAATTTTTTTGGTCAATCAGTGAGTATATCAGGCGATCTTGCCGCCATTGGTTCTCCAGGCGGTGCCAATGATGATGGCGCTGTTTATGTTTATAAACGCACCGCTTCTAATTGGATATTAAACATCACCATCACACCTGATTCTGAGGTTCGAAGTAAAAAGTTTGGGTCCGCAGTGAGCATATCTGAAGGTTACTTGATCATTGGCGATGGTGAGTCTGGTAAAACTAAAGAAGGCTCTGCTTATATTTATAAATATGATGACTATGACGATATCTGGACTAAACAAGCCACACTCAAAGGCGGTTTAGTTACGCGTAGTGCCAAGTACGCATCTTCAGTCGCTATTTCTAAGGATTACGCGATTGTTGGCGCGCCTTTAGAAAATGATCTCCATGTGAGAAACGCTACTTCAAAAGGTGCTGTATACATATATAAACGCAAAGATAATGTATGGACTAACCAAGCCAAGTTAACCGCTAATAATGGACTTGCGGCTGATCAATTTGGTAACTCCGTCGCGATTGTTGGCGACAATATTGTCACTGGCGCTGAAAATAGTAATTCATCATCAGGTAAAGCGGTATTGTTTAAGCTTGTTGATGATGTGTGGTTAGAGCAATTTTCATTTACAGCTGCCGATGGCGCTGCACAGGGCTCTACACAAGAAAATTTTGGCCATGCAGTAGGTCTTTCTGCAAGTTATGTCACGATTGGTGCATATAATAAAAAGATTAAAAAAAGTGTCCCTGGTGAGGTGTATGTCTACGCATTAAATGAGCAAACGCAAGTTTCGCAAGCTGAAATCGATTTGGAAAATACCTTGGCAACACTGGATAATCCAGCAGCAGAAGCGATTGTAAACCCAAATGATCTTGATGGCGATGGCTTAACGAATAGTGATGAAACGAATATCCTCAATACCTCACCGACGGATGCTGATAGTGATAATGACGGCTTAACTGATTTTGAAGAAGTGACTATTTACGGTTCGGATCCGCTGTTAAGTGATACCGACCAAGATACCTTGACGGATTTAGAAGAAGTTATATTTTATAATTCAGATCCTACGTTATCAGACACCGATGGTGATGGGTTTTCAGATGAAATGGAGGTTAACACCCTTAAAACAAACCCTGGATTGGTTGATTCCGATGGCGACGGGCTATCTGATGCAGTTGAAGTGAATGAATTAGCCACAAACCCATCACTGGCCGATACCGATGGCGATGGTTTGACAGATAATGAGGAGCTAAATTTGCACCTTACCGATCCACTTGATGCAGACAGTGACAATGATACTTTTAGTGATGGTCTAGAAGTTAATAAATATGATACTGCGCCGTTAGAAGTCGCCGACGTACCTGAACCCTTAGTTACCAGCACAACTTATTCACCTGCAGATAACCAAATGGGCACAATGGCGTTTGAAGATTTTTGGCCCAACAAAGGTGACTATGATTTTAATGATGTGGTGATTAATTATAATGCCACAGAGACCAAAGTGGATGGGCAAATAAGTAAATTGATCCTCAAATTACAACCCGTTGCGCGGGGGGCGTCTTATAAAAATGCACTGCAGGTAAGTATTAATACACCCATTACCAATATTGCATCCGCAACCATGGGGAAACATTCCAATACAGTGCCATTAACACCGATTGAAGATGGTAATCAGACCATGTTTGTTATTATCGATGATATCGAAACAGCGTTACCGTCGCCAAGTGGCTTTGAGTTTGCTAATACAGAGTCTAATAGCCCTAAAGTCACTGGTGCTATGTTCACTCTGACCATAAACTTAAAAAATCCGGTGGATGAAAATACATTTGGTTCAGCACCTTACAATACCTTTATTTCACGTAAGCTCGGAAATGGTGAAGTTATTGAGGTACATTTCCCCGGTTATCGACCGACTAAGTATGCATCTAAAAGGAAGTTTGGTACTGGCTATGATGATACCGACAAAGGCACGGACAAATATTACCAAACGAAAGATAACTTACCTTGGGCGATGCTCATTCCGCAAATATGGGAACATCCAAAAGAGAAAGTCGATTTATCTGAGGATTATCCTGAAATATTGGATTGGGCTTCAAGCCGTGGTAAGAATAAAAAAGATTGGTATAAGAATAAAAAAGGTAAAGGTAACGGCAAATAACGTCAGCGTTCTGAACTAATAGCGTTAAACTAAATCAGGGTATCCAAGCATATTGGGTACCCTGATTTTTATTTAAATAATATCACGCTCTTCGCGTTTAGCTTCTGCCATGTCTTTAAAAAAAGCGCGGACTATCACGAACAGCACTGCAGCTGAAATGACTGGCCATATCAAAATATAGAGTGATAACATCATATTGTGCTCCTAGCTATTAATTATTAAATAGTTATTAATCATCAAAGTGTTGAATACGTTCATGGATCAGCGCAAAGTCAAAGCGTTCGTTACTTGCAAGGCTAACCGCAGTACAAATTATAGTACTTGCTCCGTAGGCAACAAGAGAGCCGAGCAACACTGTGTAGTCACGTAAAAAATCGTGGAAATAGTAAGCGCATAACACACCTACAATCGATCCTGCGATAAGCGCTACGTTGCGATTTGTAAAGCCGAAGAACATCAAACCAATGACAGTACCACCACCGACAGCAGCAATGAACTCTAAGCTTGAAGCCCAGGCTCCCACAAGTGCGATCCATTCAAAACGAACTAAGCAAAATAGAATTAAACCACCAAGTACGGCGCTTAAGAACGCGCGATTGGTGACTCTGTCCCAGTAACAACTGGCGATAACAGGGAACACAAGCGTCCCCCATAATGCCCCGACGAATACCAACATCACTAGAATGTCGAGTGAGAAACTTGCTAGTATTAAGCCAAGCGCTGTCGCGATAATCATGGTTATACGGCCCAACAGTAGCATCTTCTTATTATCGATCTTACCTTTGGCTAAATTTTTAGCATAGATATCAGTCATGACAATGGCAGACAGCGCAGACAAATCTGAGTCAGCCGTTGAAGACAGTGAGCCAATAACTAAGATAAACAGCATGCCTATCGCAACAGGAGGCAGGTAGGCAGAAGCAACTTGGGGAATAAGGTTGTTTAAATCACCTTCATACGGCGTCATGCCCATGAATAATGCCATCATACCAAGCATACCTAAACCGATGACTATTGAGCCATAGCCTAGTGTCGCGGTAATAAATGACGATTTAATCAAGTCTTGGCGTACTGCGAAAAGTCGCTGAGCAATGGTTTGATTACCAATACCGTAGGCAAGAACAGCGACAAAAAATGGTGCGCCTTGTTCTAACATGGCTTTAGTCGAGAAAAAATCGGCCTGTTCAGCAGTGATTATATTGAAGCCTTGTGATAGTGCTTCTGAACCGCCCATGTTGAAATAAATCCAAGGGATCAGCACAATCGCAACGAGCATCATCGCCACAACTTGTGCAAAGTCGGTTAGGATCGAAGCCCTAAAACCTGACCATAAGGTATAAGATAAAACACCAACACCGGCAATCATTACACCGGTTTCAAAAGACAGTGGTGTAAGTACAGACACTAACGCGCCCGCTGCGGTGAAGTTAACCATTAGGCTAATGATGCTGCCAACTAAGTTTGAAATCGCTAAGATAAGCTGACTTGATGTTCCGTGCCTTGCTTGCATTATTTCTGCCAAGGTACGTGCTCTAGGGGCTAGTTCACGGAAACGTTGGCCGTAGGGATAGATAAACAATATCATCAAAGCTCCCCAAAATCCGTAGTGCAAAGATCCGGATAAGCCATATTGGTAGCCTGAGCTTGCCGCGCCGTAAAAAGAAGCCGCCCAAATCCAGGTTGCTGTCATACTTGCTGCTGCTATTCCAAATCCGACTGCGCCATTGGCAACCATATAACCGTCGACACTATCAGATTTTTTTGAAGCTAAGGTTGAGAAGAGGAATGTAAGGCCGTAAAAACCGACTAAGAGAATAAGAGTAGTACTGGTTGAAAATTGGTAAAACACAGGGTCTAACATAGGTCTCCTTGGGGTTATTGTTGTGGCGATATTTCAAATGTGCGGGATAAGAACAATGGCATGCCCTATTGGTTGACTCTGCACGATTGCTATTCACATTAGAGATAGTCGCCGCGCGCCACTATACATGATCCTCAGTATAAAAGGAGATTGACTGGAAATGAGATCTTGATCACGATTTTAACGCCGTCGATTTAATACGATTTAGGTGTATTTCACAGTGTTACTATAATCAACGTAAGTGTCTACAATGCGATATAGATAAGGAAGTTTAGATGCACATTAGCCAATTCTCAGCATCACTCAATGGTATGTTTGTCGCCAAGGACGTTTTTCAATCTCGTGGTATATTGTAGATACGCTACATCAGAATAGATCTTTTGCAGCAGAGTCTTGTTATTTCAGAGCCCTGCGCTGTTTTAGTTATCTAAAGCAGCGTTTTTATTTGAATATAACGCCAGCTACTTATATCACTTTAGTTATGCTTGGTATTGTCGATCATCCCTTTGTAATATATATTATTTCTTATCGTTAGACGTTAAATTTCAAGAAGCGAGATTACAGTGATAATCATTCGGAACTACATAGACAGTGACGCTAAAGCGTTATGGGATATATTTTTTAATACTGTTCGCCATATCAATGCCCGTGACTACTCTAAAGTGCAGGTTGAAGCATGGGCACCTGATTCATTTGATTTTGAGGTCTGGAAAAAAGTGATGACAAGATTATCACCATTCGTTGCTGAAATTGATGGCGTTATCGTTGGGTATACAGACTTACAAGATGATGGGTTGATCGATCATTTCTTTTGTCATTATAAGTTTCAAGGCCAAGGCGTTGGTAAGGCATTAATGAATCACGTTTTCTCTGCTGGGCATAAAGCGGGAGTAATGAGATATTATTCAAACGTGAGTATCACCGCTCGTCCGTTCTATGAACATTGCGGGTTTACGTTAGCCAAAGAGCAGTTAATAGAAGTCAGAGGGCAGAAGTTGATAAATTTCGTCATGGAAAAATTTATTTAGTCGGCCAGAGTCTCAGGCTATCGTATCTGTAAGGGAATTTATGGAAAATTATTTAATGTATGTGGTCGTCGCTGCGCTTACGATTGCTAGCCCAGGTCCTGGTGTTATTTTAACGATTAATAACGCGATACAAAGAAGTGCTTTTAATACCTTCTCTGGCATTGTGGGCATTGCAACTGGAGTGTTAATTGTATCAATGCTTTCGGCGACAAGTATCGGTGTTATTTTAGCTACTTCTGCTGTTGCATTTACGGCTGTGAAGTTGATTGGTGCAGCCTATTTAATTTATTTTGGTGTCAAGCTTTGGAGGGTTCAAGCGCCTCTTAATACGCATATCACGTTGAAAGATAAATCGCATACAAAATGTTATATCGAAGGGCTCTCTCTCACTATTTCAAACCCTAAACCAATACTTTTTTTCATGTCATTGTTTCCACAGTTCATTGATGCTCAAGGTAGTTATGTGGCCCAGTTTATTACGTTATCTTTAACATTTTGTTGTTTGGTTATCGTTATTCATAGCGGCTACGCCATTTTAGCGAGTGTTGCTAAAAAGAAATTATTAGCACCAAAAGGAAGAAAAGCACTTAATAAAGTGAGTGGTAGTGTTTTTGTATTACTAGGCGTAGGTTTAGCCGCGTCCAGTAAATAATGGCAATAAAACCGAATGCTCAGACAAGGATATAATGATGAAGATAAGGCAAGTTTCTAGTTTAGATTGGGAGCATATCTATCAATTGATAGAAGACAACATGTTTTCAATGCAAGAAGAGTTAGGGCTGGATTGGAATCGAGAGTCGATCATTAAACATTACATGTCTAAGTCGGTATTAGTTGGCGAATATGGACGTCATATTATTGGGTTTATTGCTTATGATGTGTCAGTCAACAATCAAATGATCCATTCACTTCAAATATCTCGAGAATACCAAAACGGCTTGTGTGGGTTTCGTTTGTTAAAAGCAGTGCTAACAAAAGAACAAGCCAACTTTGATGAAAACGCGCAAGTGTTATGCCGTGTATTCGACAATAATGTCGCTAAAGAGCAGTATTTTTCACTTGGTTTTAAAGAAGCAGGTAGAAATAAAGGCGTACTAAATCTAAAAATCAATAGACATCAATTGCTTGAACGTTTAAAGCTCGAACATAATATCTATAAATAGATGTTGTGTTCAACAAACTACTTTAAGTAAGGCATTTTACCTAAAGGGAAAGTAAATGGATATTTTAGAAGCTGACAGCCCATTAAGTGACGCCAATATGAATGTACAAACGATTCAATGGGAAGACGCTTTACCCATACGACACCGAGTATTGTGGCCAAGTAAACCGCCTTTGTTTTGTAAAGTAGATGGAGATGAAACTGCCACTCATTACGGTGCTTATATCGATGGCGAATTAGTGAGTGTAGCGTCGATTTATATTGAGGGTAAAACAGCAAGGCTCCGTAAATTCGCTACGCTGCCTCACTTTCAAAATAAGGGCATCGGTTCTCAGGTTATTGCTCATATTATGAAAGCACTAAACGTAATCGGTATAAATTATTTTTGGTGCGATGCGCGTGAAAGTGCAGTGAGTTTCTATCAACGATTTGGTATGCAAACTTTGGGTGAGCCATTTATTAAATCAGGTATTCCATACTATAAAATGGAAATTAGACTTACACAGTAAAGGATTTACATGAGTAAAGTTGTCATTGTTACTGGCGGTAGCCGAGGAATCGGCGCTGCCACATCAAAATTGTTAGCCTCAAAAGGTTATGCTGTTTGCGTTAATTATCATTCTAGGGTGGCAGACGCTGAATCTGTAGTATCTCAAATTACAGCGCTTGGTGGTCGAGCGTTTGCCTTTGCTGCAGATGTTTCTAATGAAAGTGACGTGATTAAATTGTTCGAGGCGACTGAAAAACGATTCGGTAACATCACGCATTTAGTCAACAACGCCGGTATTTTATTCCCGCAATCACGTTTGGTTGATTTAAGTTTAGAACGCTTTAATAAAGTCATGTCTACCAACGTTAACAGCTGTTTTCTATGTTGCAGAGAAGCGGTTAAACGAATTAACGCTGGTGGCGCTATTGTTAATGTATCCTCTGCAGCATCAAGAAGTGGTGCGCCAAACGAATACATAGATTATGCCGCCTCTAAAGGCGCAATGGATACGTTAACCAAAGGTTTATCACTCGAAGTCGCTGCCGATGGCATTCGGGTTAATTGTGTTCGTCCCGGTTTTATTCATACCGACATGCACGCCGATGGTGGTGAACCAAATCGTGTCGAAAGGTTAAGTTCGCAAATCCCTTTACAGCGTGGCGGCAAGCCTGAAGAAGTCGCTAATGCTATCGCGTGGTTGTTATCTGATGAAGCCTCGTATGTTACGGGTTCATTTATCGATATTGCAGGCGGTAAGTAAGAGGTCATTCACGTCATCAAAATAATATTAATTCTATAGATGTAACGGATTTTAAAAAGGAGGCTTTAATGCAGGGGTTAATCGCGCAATATACAGATGCTAATGAAGATAGCCGTCTTACTCGGCAGTTCATTACTCAAATGGAATTTGATACCACGATGGATGTCTTGAAAGCGTATCTTGTTCCCAGAGTAAAAGTCATTGAACTTGGCGCTGCAACGGGACGTTATTCTCTCAACTTCGCGAAAATGGGTTGTGATACAACAGCCGTGGAGTTGGTTCCCGATCAAGTTAATATTCTGCAGCGCAACGCTAAAGAACAAGATTTAACACTTTCAATTCATGAAGGTAATGCTTGTTCAGTACCATGTATTAAAAGCGACTCACATGACCTTTGCGTTATGCTTGGCCCTCTCTATCATTTACAGACTCAAGCGCAACGTGACCAAGCCATTTCTGAGGCTTACCGAATTCTAAAACCGAATGGCGTATTAGCGGTTGCTTACATTTCGCGTTATTTCGTTGCTGGTATGTTTGCTCAGCAATATCCGGAGCTAATTACACCTGAGATTCTATCCACACTTTTAGAAACAGGTTTGGTTCCAAGCCCGCTCGCGGATAGTTTTTTTAACGTGGGGGACTTTTCCACACCCGCAGAAATGGAAGATCTTGTTAGCGAACATGGTTTTACTCAATTACGGCATGTAGCCACTGATGGGTTTAATCGATATATTTCATCTGGTGTTAATAACTTTACGCCAGAGCAATATAAAACATGGTTGAGTTATCATCTTAAGATTTGTGATGAACCGTCTCTGCTAGGGTCAAGTAATCATGGATTATTACTCGCTAAAAAAATCAGTTGATAGAGGGCAATATGGACATTAAATATAGAGCCTTGATATCCGAGGACAGCTTACAATATCGCAAAGTACGTTTAGACAGTCTTAAGTTACACCCTGATTGTTTTGGTTCAAAGTACCTAGAACAAGTTAATCTTCAGACACTTTATTTTGAAAGACTAATTGAAGAGGGCTGTAAAAATCATATTATGCTAGGTGCATTTGATGGCAGTAAGTTAGTCGGTTTATGTGGTGTTACACCTCAATCGACTGATACAGCAGACATTACTCAAATGTATGTTGAATCCAGCTATCGTGGTAATAGTATTGGCGTGAACTTACTTTCATTAGCGCAAAAGTACGCTTCCACAGAGTTTAAAGTCACTACGCTTAAGCTTGATGTTTACCCTGATAATAAAAGTGCGATCAGAACTTACGAGAAGTCCGGTTTTAAAATCGAGGACTCGATGGCAATGAGGACTGAAAATGAGCTTTGTATGATGCTCGAAATCTAATACTCGAGATATCGCGGCTCTATTATGATATGAGCGATTTAAAGCCCGTACAGGCAAGTGGAACGTGATTACTGCATATACTAAGGCACTGGATACATTACGATTGTTGGGATATTTATAAAAAGGGATTTTAAGCATGTTGAAACAAGTTGGAAAGACTCTGATCCAAGCTAAACATAAAGCAAGCTGTCATTGTGGTTCTGTTGAGCTTGAATTATCACTACCAAATGGTATTGAAAACCCTCGGCGTTGTGACTGTTCTATTTGTCGACGGAAAGGGGCCATTGTAGGGTCAGTTAATCTCGATGGCATTCGAGTTGTAAAAGGCAAAGAGTTTCTCAAGTTATATCAATTTAATACCGATACGGCGCAACATTTTTTCTGTTCGAATTGTGGAATTTATACCCATCATCAACGACGTTCTAATCCGCATGAATATGGCTTTAACATCGGCTGTTTAGAAGGTGTAAATCCCTATGACTTAGGTGATGTAGTTACTAATGATGGTGTGAACCATCCTACTGATAGGTAGTTTTCGATAATCGCAATTGAAGTAACAATAATGTATATGTAAAAGGAATTTACAGCATGACTGAATATTGGAACCCAATGGTTCCCGAATTAATGGTAAGTGATTTTGAAAAATCACTGGATTTTTATACTCGCTTACTTGGATTCGCGATAAGGATTCGACGCGATGATCCTGATTTTGTTTATCTCGAACAAGGTCAAGTTCAATTAATGTTAGAACAAGTGTCATCGAGTGCATGGAATACGGGTGAATTGCTTGCTCCATTTGGTCGCGGTATTAATTTTCAAATTGAACTACCGGACATTGAACCGTTATTAACACGACTTCAAAGCAGTCAAATACCACTTTACCGAGACGTTAAAGAAGCATGGTATGACATTGGCGATAAGCTATCCGGAGAACGTGAGTTTTTGGTTCAAGATCCCGATGGATATTTGTTACGCTTTACGCAGCATCTCGATGAGAAATAAAAATAGTGACCAGTTAAGAGGAATTTATGGAAATACAACGACACGGCATTATATTAAACGTTGAACACTTTGACGAGTGCGTTGCCTTCTATCGCGATTTATTTGGTTTACCGGTATTATTTTCTAAAATTGAAGGAGACTTTAAACTCACTTGTTTAGAATATGGTGCGACCTATTTAATGATTGAAACCGAAGGCGTGTCAAATACGGCCGGTAAATCAATTAGTGAAAACGCGACTAAATTGAGGTTCAATGTTGCCGATATTCAGTCAGCGCTTCACGCTGTACGTGACTATGGTATTGATGCGCAGATAGTAGAGAATGCTTGGGGAGTCGTGATAAATATAACCGACCCAGACGGTAATCGTGTTGGTATCAGAGATGAACTAGGCTTTAAACAACTGATATTTTAATTTGGGTGGCTTAGTGGGGAACAACAATGAAATTTAGTTTTAACTTCGAAGATGCCAGCCAGATTTTTGTTGGTGCATTTGCGCTTGCAGTACCTATTTCATTTTCTGAAGAAGCATGGAAGTTAGGCGAGACATTACCTTTTGCTAATTTGTTTATGCTGTTTTCATTGTCAGTCATATTTCTCACTCTGTTTACCTACCAAAGTGTTTTCCAACGAGACATTAAATCGAGAAAATTAGTTTTTGTATTCCGAATTGTCATCGCTTATTTAATCGCAGCATTAGTCGTTGCACTGGTGCTTTTTTGTTTAGACAAGTTACCGCTAGCAGGTGATCCAATTGTATCGTTGAAACGCATTATTGTCATTACAATGCCAGCGTCAATGGGTGCTATTGTCGTGGACAGTTTTGATAAAGAATAAATTTGGCATTTTAGAGTAATTTTTGTATATATGACTGATACGTTGAGTGGCTAAAGCATGAAGTTCATCGTGACGATTTTGAAAAAAAACTTGGTATACTCGAGTACTTCTGGAGTGGTGAGTGAGCGAAATTTTAGCGCTTTGGTCAGCCACTTATTCAATCACCAAACGCACCATCGTGGGCAATTAAGTGCTGTTCTTCATCAGCTAAATATAAATGTTGGTATCACTGATTTTTTCATCAATATTCCAGACCTCAAGACGTAATAAATAAGACCGAGTGTTAACTGGGATGAATTTCGCTTGAGGTTTTATCGTACACCTCCCTTTAATGCTCCTTCACTTTGTCAGTGTATTATTGGTAATGTAGTACATTGAACTAAATTATAACCATTGCTTACTGGGTTTATGACCTGTATTTTTGAATGTATTGTTTAGTTTTAAATCATGAATAGACAAGGACAGTCATGAGTAAAAGCACAATTCAGTATTGGAATACGTTAGCATCGACGAGTAAAAATCAATGGGATGTCATTGCGGACACAAATGGTGAGCTTGAACAGCTCACGTTATCGATGGACCCTGTCTCGGGAGATTATACTCGTTTAACGCGGTTCAAAGCGGGCGCTGATACGTCAATGTTTGGTGGTAAGTATCATGAATACCCGGAAGAAATATACATAATATCCGGTCGGCTTTTTGATGCAGCTTTTGATGTTTGGCTAGAAGCTGGAGATTACGCTAGCCGTCCTCCAGGAGAAGTGCATGGGCCGTTTATTTGTGAGCAAGAATGTGTGGTTTTGGAAATATCGTTTCCAAGTCAAGCGATGACTTCAGGATGATTAAGGAAAGATAATGCATATCCCAAGGACGTTTAAACAGGCAGATAGCGATAAGTTAAAAGCCCTTATTGTGAAATATCCACTAGCGACATTAATCAGTTATTCAGACGCTGGTTTAGAGGCTAATCACATTCCCTTTATATTCGACAACGCTCAAGGTGTTGATGTACTGCAAGGGCATGTGGCCAAGGCCAATAAAGTATGGAAAACATTAAGTAATAACAATAGCGATAACAATAACGCCGACGTGTTACTCGTTTTTAGTGGCCCCAATGGCTATATCTCTCCAAACCATTATCCAACTAAGCAAAGAACGGGCAGAGCAGTACCAACATGGAATTATGTTGCCGTGCATGTAAAAGGTTCACTGAAGTGTATTCATGATGATGCCTGGATTTTAAGCCACATAACTAAACTCAGTGATCAACATGAAGCTGGTCAGTCAAACCCTTGGTCTGTTAACGATGCACCGTCAGAATATATTCAAAAAATGTTACCTGCTATTGTTGGTTTGGAACTGGACATCGTATCAATAACGGGTCAATGGAAAGTAAGCCAAAATCAACCGCATGAAAATCAATTAGGGGTTATTTCTGGGCTGGTGGACGAAGGCGGTTTTGAATCGTTAGCAATGGCTGATTTAGTAAGTCAGTATGTAGAAAATTAATTTAGTCTTTAGCATTGAGTTGTAGCGGAGTCGCATAACATGGAAGAAATTAAAGTAAGACACTCTGAGCCTGAAGATGGTTTAGCTATTCGAGATATTTACGCTTGCGAGAACGCTTATAGCGGTACGCTGCAACTTCCGAATCCATCGGCGAAGGGATGGTCAGAGCGTATGGCCAATGTACCTGCTAACGTCTATTCATTGGTTGCTGAAATTAATGGCGAGATTGTTGGTAATCTAGGTTTTGAAGTATGCAGTAATATGCGCAGGCGTCACGTTGGTTCATTTGGTATGGGGGTTAAAGATCATTACCAAGGTAAGGGTGTTGGCAGTGCCTTACTCACGAACATTATCGAATTGGCTGATAACTGGCTTAATATCATGCGTATTGAACTCACCGTTTATACCGATAATCATTCGGCAATTGCGCTGTATGAAAAATTTGGTTTTGTTATTGAAGGTGAGTCGAAAGCGTTTGCGTTTAGAAATGGCCAATATGTGAATGTTTATCACATGGCGCGATTCAATATCATCAGCTAAATTGACACTGAACTTCAAAGTGTGTTTATTATCATTAAAAAAGGAGTGAATGATAATGAATGACATATTAGCGTTTAGTTTAATCGCGTTACTTTTAGTGGTATCACCAGGTCCAAATGGCGTGTTGATTTTAAAAACGGCCTCATCGCAGGGAAAAAGCGCTTCAATCCTGAATATTTTCGGATTAACAACGGCAACCTTCTTTCATGGCGCACTGTCTATTTTCGGTTTTTCAGCCTTATTGATGCAATCTGCTGAGTTGTTTTTCATTATTAAAATACTCGGAGCAGGGTATCTATTTTATATTGGCGTAAAAGCGATTATTAACTCGTATAAAACCACTGATACTAAAGTGAATGAAGTTGCTAAATCGGAGAAGCAAGGTCTGGGTTATTTTAATGAAGGATTCATCACTCAGATCCTCAATCCCAAAGTGTCGATGTTTTACTTGGCGGCTTTTCCGCAATTTATATCTCCAGATAACTTTTCGTATTTTAATGCATTCTCGTTAGTGGCCATTCATGCCAGCATCATCTTTATGTGGTTTTTGGGCGTCACGTTAGCAATAGAAAAAATAAAATTATCGGCTAAAAATACCAAGGTTGGCAATTGGGTTCAGAGGATCTCAGGTACTGCGATGATATATTTCAGCTCTCTGGTGCTGACACAGAAATAGTGAATCGATAGCTAAACATAACCTAGTTAGTGTTAAAAATAAAATGTAAAGGAGTACAGATGGCTAAGATTTATCTGTTTGACTGGGGCGGAACCTTGATGGTGAACCCGCCTGAGATGAAAGGTAAAATGTGCAACTGGGAACATGTTGAAGCCATAACGGGTGCACATGATACGCTCGCTTTATTGTCACAACAGGGTTGCCAGCTTTACGTGGCAACAGGTGCTGCAGATTCTAGTGAAGCAGATATTAAAGCGGCATTTGAACGTGTTGGACTTGATGGATATATATTGGCATTTTTTTGCCAATCAAACCTCGGCATAGGCAAAGGAACCGCTGCTTATTATCAAGCGGTAGTGCAAGCGCTTGGTGTTGAGGCCTGCGAAGTCACCATGGTTGGCGATATGCTACATCGTGACATCATACCCGCTGTTGAGGCTGGCTTGAATGCGATTTGGTATACGCCAGACGCCTCACTGGAAGAGGTTGGTGATTACCAACAAATTAGAGTTCTTAGTGAGTTATGCCAATTTCAAGTGAAGGAAGTATTCTAAAATTATAAGGATATCTAGATGTTCGCCCTAATTGTGCAGGTAATCTGGTTGCTAGACCGATTCGACCTGTCGATGCATTAAGGGATAATCCTGCGTCGATAATACGTATATTAAAACCAGCAGGTTGTATCGATTCTAAATAATAATGAATGGATGCCATGTATTATTCATGGCATCCATTATGATTATTTACAAGCGCAGTTATTTTATCGTTACTTTTTTAATAACAATCGCTTCACTTGGCACATCTTCGTGGCCTTTTACTGTCGCCGTTCGTGAACACGCGATCATGTTCACCACATCCATACCAGCAGATACTTCACCGAATACCGTATAACCCCAACCTGCGTTTGTGGTCGCGGTATGATCCAAAAAGTCATTATCATCTAAGTTGATAAAGAACTGAGCCGTTGCAGAATGTGGCGAATCTGTACGCGCCATTGCTAGACTACCAATGACGTTTTTAAGGCCTCGATTCGCTTCGTTAGCAATCGCTGGGCGGGTTGGTTTTTCTTGCATCTTTTCAGTAAAACCGCCACCTTGGATCATGAAATCTTTAATCACACGATGGAAAATAGTGCCTTCATAAAAACCTTCTTTGCAATAGCGGATGAAGTTTTTTGAGGTGACAGGCGCTCGCTCGGTATTGAGCTCAATTTCGATGTCACCTAAGTTTGTGGTAAAAATAATCATTGTGTTGCACCATCTTTGTATTAATGTCGGTAGTAACTTATGTCGTTACTCACGTGAGTATTCGTTTAATCGCTGCAGTATACGGTGTTTTTCAAGATAGTTGATCCTAAAATGTAGTTTTGATAAGGAAGTTATTATGATTAAAGTAATAAAATTAATGGTGATAGCATCAGTGAGTGCGGTTGTCATCGGATGTTCAGGGGCAGAGCAGAGTCCGACTTCGAGCGTAAGTGTTAACCCGGTTATTGACGATGTTAAACCGCAAGCCTGTTCGAACGAATGGTTTACTAAAATAGACCGTCAATTAGTGACAGGTGATGGGCAAGGGCATGGACCTGATTTAGGTTCGTCAGAATGGCGTTCTGTTATTGAATTCAAGTTAGGTATTCGCGGTGACTCAAGCCTACCAACGCGTAATTCAGCACAATGGTGCGACTACATTGATACCATTAATGCTGCTAGATAACTACCTGAAACTACTTTCATTTAGATGATTAGTCTTATAGGATCATAATTCTAATCATTTAAAGTTAACCACTCACTATGAATATTCAATTTATACACGATATCCCTGTTGGCGTCAGGTTCATGCTGATGTCTGCATTGGCTTTTGCGATTATGACGGCCTGCGTTAAATTAGTCAGTACGCATGGTATTCCTGTTTTTGAAATTGTAGCGGTAAGAGCTATCGTGTCATTGATTATCAGCTATGTAGACGTGCGTCGAAAACGCATATCGGTTTGGGGCCACAATAAAAAATTACTGATAGCACGCGGTGCTGTGGGCTCTGTAGCGCTAATATGCGTTTATTTCGCTGTGACAACATTGCCATTAGCCGAAGCCACCATTTTACAATATTTACACCCCGTATTTACCGCTATACTTGCCTTAGTCTTTCTTAAAGAACGAATTCAACGCTCAACTATCGTTTGCATTGTGCTTTGTATCGTCGGGTTACTGTTTATTGTTAGTCCAAATATGGCATTGTCAGGGGCGACTGAGTTACCTTTATTTAGCGTTTTTGTTGCGCTAATGGGGGCTTTAGGCAGTGCGATTGCGTATGTGATTGTTAAGCGCCTTAGCAGTACTGAAGACAGCTCGGTGATTATATTTTATTTTCCACTTATTGCATTACCTTTATCTGTGTTTTTGTTAGGTAATAACTTTGTGATGCCGGATGTAGAGGCGTTGGTATTACTCATCTTGATTGGTATATTTACGCAGATAGGCCAGGTCGGATTAACGAAAGCAATGCAAACAGAAGTAGCAAGTAAAGCGACTGCCTACTCTTATGTACAAGTGGTTTTTTCAATCATATTTGGTTGGCTATTGTTTAGTGAAATACCCTCATTATGGACCTGGGTTGGCGGAGGGCTAATTATTCTCGGCGCTTTAATCAACGTGTTTGGTAGCCTTAATTATCGAGTTAAAACCCAGTGACGTAGTAAGGTAGCATGTAGTACGGGGTTTTTATTGAACACAGATTTGGATCCATAACGGGGTAACAAGATGCAAAAAGTATTTGATGATGTGAACGCTTTGGATAACAGATGCTGTGATGAGTTTGGGTTAAGCGAAGATTTACTGATGGAACATGCCGCAGCGTCAATGATGCGGCATATACACAGTAAGTGTTTAAATAACGCCAAGATACTTATTGTCAGTGGTTCAGGTAACAATGGCGCTGATGGCATCGCGCTCGCCAGACTTTTATATTCACAATATGATGTCAGTTTGCTTATGCCGTATCAGGCTAAATCTGCGATGGCCAAGCTGCAACATAAAAGAGCCAAGATTCTTGGTGTCAATATTGTTGATGACCTATCTGGTCTATTGGAACGATCACTTGAACATGCTCCTGATGTTATTGTTGACTGCCTTTTCGGTTCAGGGTTAAACCGAGATTTGGATGAAGCGTCGCAGTGTTTGCTGAAACAGCTTAACGCGTTGTCGGGATATAAAATTGCGTGTGATATTCCGTCTGGATTAGATAAGCAGGGTAGGGTTAGTCTTGTTGCTTTTTGCGCTGATATCACTATCACCATGGGTGCATTGAAAACGCAGCTCTACAGTGATGTCGCTAAAGATCACACGGGAGATATCACAGTCAGTGATTTAGGTGTGCATCGAAGCATTTATGAAGCTAATACTAATACCTTTCTTTTAGACTCCGTTGATATGAAATTACCATTACGCACAAAACAAAACTCACACAAAGGTACATTTGGCCATTTAAGCGTGATCGTCGGTAATAAAACCGGGGCTGGTATTATTGCCGCCGAGGCTGCTTTTGCGTTTGGTGCGGGTTTGGTTACTGTCATTACAGATCAAGAGATAAATCTACCGTGTCATATTATGCAAAAATCTGTTTTGCCAGAAAACTCCACTGCGATCGCAATCGGTATGGGGCTCGGCTATTTTAAAAAAGCGGAAGTACAACAGATCTTAAACAATGAACTGTCAAAAGTAATTGATGCGGATTTATTTCATGATGACATTATCCTTACTATTTTAAATCGTGAAAACGTGGTGCTAACACCACACCCTAAAGAGTTCTGCTCGCTGTTGAAATTGACTAAACTAGCAGATATCACCGTAGCCGAATTACAACGTAATCGATTTAAGTATGTGCGGATGTTTGCTGGTAACTATCCCCAAACGGTACTGTTATTAAAAGGCGCGAACTCACTTATTAGCTATAATAATATGCTCTACATCAACACTTTGGGAAATAATGCGCTCAGTAAAGGCGGAACTGGAGATGTGTTAACTGGATTGATTGCGTCGCTGTTAACTCAAGGATATAGTGCTATTAACGCAACTATTACAGCCAGCTTAGCGCACGGTATGGCCGCAACGAATTATACAAAAAATAATTACGCGTTAACGCCGATGGATATTATCGAAGGCGTTAAAGTATTGTGAATACTATCTTACGTAATCGATAGCATATCTAATTTACCAGTGTTTGGAGCAAATTATGACAGTCAGAAAGCATAAACGTAAAGCAGCAAAGCATTCACATAAGCATCACGACTTAAATAAACAGACTAGTTTGGTTAGTACGCATCCTCGCGCTGCGATGTTCACTGGTTCTGTACTTATCGTTATCGGTTTATTTTTACTCATTATTGGCATGGGCAGTGACGCTAAGTTTGGATTGGCTATGTTATCAATGGCTGTTGGTTCGTTAATCTTCTTTTTCGCAAAATCAGCGCTACCTAAGAAAGTAGAAAAGTAATTAAATGGCACCCATCAAGTGTTACAGGGTGCCCCGTTTTTTAACGATATTAGCGTAACTTAATCCCTCCTTAATACCTCAGCTGTTCAGTCAATCTTCTGGTTTTTTATACCCTGCAAGCATTGCCTTAATCGTGAATTATTTGCAGTAAAATAAAGACTTTAAAAATCCACGTTAATCGCTTACATTAGATGGTCATCCAATAAAGGTTTAAACCGTTTAAGCTGCATTGTTAACAAGGATAATTGATATGAGTCGGACATATAACTTTTGCGCTGGTCCCGCAATGTTGCCAGCTGCAGTGATGGAACAAGCCCAAAAAGAATTTATTAATTGGAATAATACCGGTGTATCGGTAATGGAATTAAGCCACCGTAGTAAAGACTACATGGCTGTTGCGACGGCAGCAGAACAAGATCTGCGTGATTTGTTAACGGTTCCAGATAACTACAAAATTATTTTTTCACAAGGTGGCGGTCGCGGTCAGTTTGCTGCTGTGCCACTGAATATCCTTGGCGATAAAACCCAAGCAGATTACCTGTTAACAGGCCAATGGTCTAAGTCAGCGGTTGTTGAAGGTAAAAAGTACTGCACAGTGAATGAATCGAACATTCTCATGCCAAATACAGATGGTATTGTTGCGGTTAAACCTGCGTCACAATGGCAAGTATCAAGTAAAGATACTGCTTACGTGCACTACTGCCCGAACGAAACCATTGAAGGTATTGAAATTAACGATATTCCTGATACTGGCGATATTCCACTCGTTGCTGATATGTCATCAAACATCCTTTCTAAGCCGTTAGATATCAGCAAGTTTGGTATTGTTTATGCCGGCGCGCAAAAAAATATCGGTCCATCAGGTTTAGGTGTGGTGATTGTGCGTGATGATTTACTCGATAAAGCCAGACAAGAAACCCCATCAATCTTCAATTATAAATTGATGGCTGAAAATGATTCAATGTTTAACACACCACCGACTTATTCTTGGTATTTAGCTGGACTGGTATTCAAGTGGTTAAAAGCCCAAGGTGGTCTGTCTGCTATCGCAGAAATTAATGCAGAAAAAGCCAAGTTACTTTATGACTACGTTGATAGCAGCGATTTCTATAGTAATAATGTGGCGAGTGTAAACCGTTCTAAAATGAACATACCGTTTACATTAGCATCAAGCGATTTGGATACTGCGTTTTTACAGCAGTCTCAAGACGCTAATTTAATGGCGCTAAAAGGTCACCGTATTGTCGGTGGTATGCGCGCAAGTATTTATAACGCCATGCCAATTGAAGGTGTGAAAGCGTTAATTAAATTTATGGAAAACTTTGAACGCCAACAGCGTTAATCGCCAGCGTGCTCTAGATAAGATCGACATATACGCCTTTAAGGCAATGGACAAAATTGGTTGAACACGGCAGTGCCGACTACAAGGATTTGATATGAGTTGTGATTTTTTTGCTTTAGCAAATACAGGGGTTAAAGGTTTACACCCTTATCAAGCGGGAAAACCGACTGATGAATTAGAACGTGAATTGGGGCTAACTAATATTGTTAAATTAGCATCGAATGAGAATCCATTAGGTGTTGGTGAGTTAGTTAAAGCAGCGTTAGAGAAAGAACTAGCGGGTATCACACGATATCCAGACGCGAATGGCTTTTACTTAAAACAGGCACTGGCAGATAAATACGACCTCGCGCCAGCACAGTTTACTTTAGGTAATGGTTCAAACGATGTACTTGAGTTAATCGCTCGCAGCTTTGTGACGCCAGAGCACGAAGTAATTTTTGCGCAGCACGCATTTGTAGTGTATCCGTTAGTGACACAAGCTATTGGCGCGACCGGTGTCGCGGTTCCTGCGAAAGACTGGGGGCATGATTTACCCGCAATGCTGGCAGCCATTACAGCACGTACACGTCTTATCTTTATTGCCAATCCAAACAATCCCACCGGTACGTTCTTAACGGCTGAAGCGTTATACCAATTCTTGAGTAATGTGCCAAAAGACGTGATTGTGGTATTGGATGAAGCATATTTCGAGTATGTAGATAAAGAACTGCAAGCGCCATCGATTACCTGGTTAACGGAATTCTCAAATTTAATCATTACTCGTACCTTTTCTAAAGCTTATGGCCTTGCTGGTTTACGTGTTGGTTATAGCATTTCACATCCTGATATTGCTGATATTCTAAACCGTGTACGCCAACCATTTAATTGCAATAGCTTTGCATTAGCCGCTGCAGAAGCTGCATTGTCTGACCACGATTTTTTAACCGCAAGTGTGGCGTTAAATAATCAGCAGCGCACCGTATTAGAAACATTTTTCAACGCACAAGGTATTGGTTATATTCCATCTAAAGGTAATTTCATTACCATGGAACTTACCCAAGATCCTGCTGTTGTTTACCAAGCATTGTTACATAAAGGCGTGATTGTACGCCCTGTTGCGGGTTATGGTTTAACCAAGCACCTGCGAGTGAGCATTGGTACTGAACTGGAAAATGAAACATTTATGCAAGCATTACTGGCTGTGTTAGCTGAATTAGACGCGCTGTAATACCAGTTAAGATTGTAGTCCTTATTCTGTTTTCTGTTAATGAAGGTTTATATTTTGGTCAGTATTAAGACTTTATGTGTAAACCTTATAAACAGCAGAATGTAGAGAATCAAATATTAAAAATTAAGTGAATAAATTTATGGAAAAATTAACATTACAACCAATTGGCCAAGTATCTGGTACGATTAACTTACCCGGTTCTAAAAGCGTTTCAAACCGTGCGTTATTACTTGCCGCGTTAGCTGAAGGCACGACGCGTTTAACTAATTTATTAGACAGTGATGATATTCGTCATATGTTAAATGCACTGACAAAACTGGGTGTACAGTATGATCTGTCTGCCTGTAAGACAATTTGTACAGTCACTGGTTTAGGCCGTGCTTTTTCTGCCACAGAAAAATTGGAATTATTTTTAGGTAATGCGGGCACTGCTATGCGTCCTTTATGCGCGGCATTATGTTTGAGCGAAGGTGAGTTTGAACTCACTGGCGAACCGCGTATGGAAGAGCGCCCAATTGGTAGCCTAGTTGATAGCTTACGCCAAGCGGGTGCAGATGTTACTTATTTAAAGAATGTTGATTATCCACCGGTATTAATTAAAGGTACTGGCTTAAAAGGCGGTAATATTAAGATTGATGGCAGTGTATCAAGCCAATTCTTAACCGCATTTTTAATGGCAGCACCTTTGGCTGAAAGTGACACGACAATTGAAATTGTCGGTGAACTTGTGTCGAAACCGTATATCGAAATTACTCTGCATATTATGGCGCAATTTGGTGTGACGGTAAGCCATGATAATTACCAGACCTTTACTATTAAAGGTCAACAAACTTATCAAGCTGCAGGTGACTTCTTAGTTGAAGGCGATGCATCTTCTGCGTCTTACTTCCTTGCAGCTGCTGCAATCAAAGGCGGTAAGATCCGTGTGACCGGTATTGGTAAAAACTCAATCCAAGGTGATATCCAGTTTGCTGATGTGATTGAAGCGATGGGCGGTAAGATTACCTGGGCAGATAGCTATATTGAAGCGGAAGTCGGTGAGCTGACGGCTGTAGATTTAGACATGAACCACATTCCAGATGCGGCGATGACCATTGCGACAACAGCATTGTTTGCAAAAGGTACCACTGTTATTCGTAATGTATACAACTGGCGCGTGAAAGAAACTGACCGTTTAGCGGCGATGGCGACTGAGTTACGTAAAGTTGGCGCAGAAGTTGAAGAGGGTAATGACTATATTAAAATCACCCCTCCTGCACAGTTAATTCATGCAGCGATTGATACTTATGACGACCATCGTATGGCGATGTGTTTCTCACTTGTAGCATTAAGTGATACACCGGTAACGATTAATGATCCCGGTTGTACATCAAAAACGTTCCCAGACTATTTCGACCGTTTTGCTAGTTTAGTGCAAGCATAAACAATCAATAAACTGTCTTGATAATTGATATTGTGCGTCAGTATCAATCTTAAAAAGCGAGGTATTACTGATAAGGTGATAACTCGCTTTTTTATTTGTGGTTATTAATCCATACACTTTTCATACAGATCCGTTATAATCGCCGCCAGATCCATGCGGCACAGTATAAAGTTGCATGTTAGATATTGAGTTTGGAGAATTTATGACCGCAGTAGCACCAATTATTACAGTCGATGGGCCGAGTGGCTCTGGTAAGGGTACTTTATGCCAATTACTTGCGGCTAAGCTAGGTTGGCATATACTAGATAGTGGTGCCATTTATCGTGTTTTAGCATTAGCGGCGATGCATCGTCATGTTGATTTGGACAACGAAGAAGGGCTAACTGCGCTTGCAGCTAACCTTGACGTACGTTTCGAACCGACTGATAACGGGTTACAAGTTATCCTAGAAGGCGAAAATGTATCACGTGAAATCCGTACTGAAGAAGCGGGTTTTGCAGCCTCTCGAGCTGCGGTTTATCCAGCGGTGCGCGCAGCGTTATTACAACGCCAACGTGACTTCCGCACCGCACCAGGGCTGATTGCCGATGGGCGTGATATGGGCACTGTGGTATTCACTGATGCACCGGTAAAAATATTTTTAGATGCATCTGCTGAAGAAAGGGCTGTTCGCCGCTTTAATCAGTTGCAAGACAAAGGCTTCGATGTTAGCATGTCAGCCCTTCTGGAAGAGATCGAAAAGCGTGATCATCAAGATCGCAATCGACCGGTCGCTCCATTAAAGCCTGCAGATGATGCACTGGTTATCGATTCGACATCTATGTCGATCGAGGACGTAGTTGCTAGTGTGTTGGCTTTTGCAGAAGGGAAAATTTAAGGTAGTCGATATTCTGTCGATTATTTAGCAGTCAAGCATCAAGGATGATGATGACTTTTGATTAACAACCCACATTAGCCGGATTGCTTATGTGAACGTTTTATAAGTACATATAACTCATTATGAATGAATCTTTCGCTTTACTCTTTGAAGAGTCACTACAAGAACTTGCTGCTCCTGGTAGCATTATCAAGGCAACTGTTGTTGCAATCGAAAACGGTTACGTTTTAGTTGACGCTGGTCTTAAATCAGAATCTTCTATTCCTGCTGAAGAATTCAAGAACGCTGCTGGCGAACTTGAAGTTGAAGTTGGTCAAGAAGTTGATGTAGCACTAGAATCAATTGAAGATGGTTTCGGTGAAACTCAACTTTCTCGTGAAAAAGCTAAACGTCACGAGTCTTGGATTCAGCTTGAAAAAGCATACGAAGACCAAGAAACTGTTATCGGTGTTATCAACGGTAAAGTTAAAGGCGGTTTCACGGTTGAAGTGAACACTATTCGCGCATTCTTACCAGGTTCTTTAGTAGACGTTCGTCCTGTACGTGACACTACTCACCTTGAAGGCAAAGAGTTAGAGTTCAAAGTAATCAAACTTGACCAAAAACGTAACAACGTAGTTGTTTCACGTCGCGCAGTTATCGAAACTGAAAACAGTGCAGAACGTGAAGAGCTTCTTGCTAACCTTCAAGAAGGTCAAGAAGTTAAAGGTATCGTTAAGAACCTTACGGACTATGGCGCATTCGTTGATCTTGGTGGTGTTGATGGTCTTCTACACATTACTGATATGGCTTGGAAACGCGTTAAGCACCCAAGTGAAATCGTTAATGTTGGCGATGAAATCAACGTTAAAGTTCTTAAATTCGACCGCGAACGTACACGTGTATCTCTAGGCCTTAAACAGCTTGGTGAAGATCCATGGGTAGCTATCGCTAAACGTTACCCAGAAAGCACTAAGCTTACGGGTAAAGTTACGAACTTAACTGACTACGGTTGTTTCGTTGAAATTGAAGAAGGCGTTGAAGGTTTAGTTCACGTTTCTGAAATGGATTGGACAAACAAAAACATTCACCCTTCTAAAGTGGTTAATGTTGGCGATTCTGTTGAAGTTATGGTTCTTGATATCGACGAAGAACGTCGTCGTATCTCTCTAGGTCTTAAGCAATGTATTGCTAATCCTTGGGAAAACTTCTCAACTTCACGCATTAAAGGCGAGCAAGTTACTGGTAAGATCAAATCTATTACAGATTTCGGTATCTTCATCGGTCTTGACGGCGGCATTGACGGTCTAGTTCATCTTTCAGACATCTCTTGGGATGCTACTGGTGAAGAAGCCGTTCGTGAATATAAGAAAGGCGACGAAATCACAGCTATCGTTCTACAAGTAGACCCTGAGCGTGAACGTATTTCTTTAGGCATCAAGCAAATTGATGAAGACCCGTTCAACGAATACCTAGCTAATAACAAGAAGAATGCTATTGTTAATGGTACAGTTACTTCAGTTGACGCTAAAGGCGCAACAATTGAATTAGCTAAAGGCGTTGAAGGTTACATCCGTGTTGGCGATATCTCTCGCGACCGTATCGAAGATGCAAGCTTAGTATTATCTGTAGGCGAATCACTTGAAGCTAAATATGTTGGTGTTGATCGTAAAAACCGCGTAATTAGTCTTTCAGTTAAAGCTAAAGATGAAGCTGACGAGAAAGAAGCAATGGCTAGTGTAAACAGCCAACCGCAAGAGTCTGGTCTTTCTGCTATGGCAGAAGCATTTAAAGCTGCTAAAGGCGAATAATAAGCCTGAGGGATGTTAATTCATCCCTTAATTAGTACGATGTCGACAATATTCTTAATGGAGATTATATGACAAAATCTGAACTGATCGAACGTCTTTGCACTGCAAATTCGCAGCTGGCGACTAAAGATGTTGAATTATCTGTGAAGGCTATACTGGATCAGATGGTAGATACTTTGGCTACTGGCGATCGAATTGAAATTCGAGGTTTTGGAAGCTTTTCTCTACATTACCGTGAACCTCGAGTTGGGCGCAATCCTAAGTCAGGTGAAAAGGTTGAATTAGAGGGAAAATATGTTCCTCATTTCAAACCTGGTAAGGAACTTCGAGATCGTGTTAACGCTTCGTTATAGTAGTTGATACTTGCAAAAACGACATACCTAGGTATGTCGTTTTTTTTTACATTTTTTTAGCGAACGACACTGAGTTGTTGTGTTGTTTGTATACTAGAAGAAAGCAGTAGTTTTGGATTGCACCATATATTACTAGCACTTGACCCATTTTTTGGCGATAATCCCTTGTATTACTAATTCATATCACAGAGGACGTCGATGAAATCATTTATCTTTTTTATTATTATCGCTTGTACACTGGCGCTAGCAGCTGCATTTGCTGCGAGTAACGATCAGTTAGTCGATTTTAATTATCTAATCGCATTAGATTCATTTAAATTATCTTCTTTGCTTGTTGGTGCATTTGTTTCTGGTTTAGTTGTTGCAGGTGTTTGCATGACTTTAATCGTGATGAAATTAAAAATGTCACTGTCAAAAATAAAACGTAAATCTAAACGTCAAGTGACAGAACTTGAGCGATTACGTACAACCGACATTAAAGGTTAAGTTACTCTATGTTTGAACTTTTATTTCTTTTACTTCCTGTCGCAGCTGCTTATGGCTGGTATATGGGTAGAAGAAATGGCCGCTATTTACAACAAGATAAGCAACATACGATCTCTAGAGAGTATGTAACCGGTCTTAACTTTTTATTATCAGACCAACCTGATAAAGCGGTTGATTTATTTATCGATTTACTCGATGTTGATAGCGAAACAATCGATACGCATTTAGCACTTGGCAATTTATTTCGTCAACGTGGCGAAGTGCAACGCGCAATTAAAATCCACCAAAACCTGATTGCCCGCCCGTCATTGACGCATGAACAGCGTAATCTAGCTTTATTACAACTCGCGCGGGATTACCTTGCTGCTGGATTAGTCGATCGAGCCGAAGAATTATTTTTGAAATTGATTGATGAACCTGATCATCGTCAAGTCGCATTATCGCAACTCATTATTATTTATGAACAAACTAAAGAATGGGAACAAGCGATTGCGATAGGTAATAAATTGAAGAAATTAGGTGATGTTAAGATTGAACGCAAAGTGGCTCATTTTTATTGTGAGTTAGCGAAATCACCAGCGTTGCTTAATGAACCCAAGAAACGTTTAGCAAGCCTTAAAAAAGCCCTGCAGCATGACAAGCTCTGTGTGAGAGCAAGTATTATGCTTGCTGATCTGCACATTGAGCAAGGGGAACATAAAAAAGCCATTGTTTGGCTTGAACATGTCATGATTCAGGACATCGATTTTGTTACCGAAATATTACAGAAACTAAAAAATTGCTACGTTGAAATTAACGATGAAGATGGTTTTATTCACTTTCTCAACGATGCTCAAAATAATAAAGCGGGTATCAGTGTTGCTATTGAATTAGCTGATTTTACCGTAAGTAGTGTTGGCTTAGAACCAGCAGAAAAGTTGATTTTAAATCAAATTGTCCGCACCCCAACGATGAAAGGCTTTTATCACCTGATGCAATACCAAGAGCGGGCTGCTGAAGAAGGGAAAGCAAAAGAAAGTTTAACCATGTTACGGAATCTAGTTGGTGAGCAGCTTAAGTTAAAGCCGATTTACCGCTGTCGTAAATGTGGATTTAGTACTAAAAGTATTTACTGGCATTGCCCATCGTGTAAGCGTTGGGGCAGCGTTAAACCAATTCGTGGATTAGATGGCGAATAGCGTGACCTCATAATCCATGTCTATTAACGATAGATAATCGCGATAGATAATATAACAAGAATACGATAATGATTAACCGGACCTAGGAAGAGATATGTTGCAAGATAGTAAAGTAGTAGTCGCACTTGATTATGCTGATGAAGCAAGTGCATTGAATTTTGTTGATAAAATCAATCCTAGCCAATGTCGTTTAAAAGTTGGTAAAGAAATGTTTACGTTATTTGGACCTGAGTTCGTTCGCAAATTAGTTGCGCGTGATTTTGATGTGTTCTTAGATCTTAAATTTCATGACATTCCAAACACAGTGGCTAAAGCCGTTGCTGCAGCCGCTGAGCTGGGCGTGTGGATGGTGAATGTACATGCTTGTGGTGGTCAACGTATGATGGAAGCTGCAAAAGCAGCATTAGTGCCATATGGTGATAAAGCGCCAATTCTAATAGCCGTGACTGTACTAACAAGTATGGAACAAGAAGATTTAGCGCAAATGGGTGTTAACATTAGCCCTGCGGAGCAAGTTGTTCGTTTAGCGACGCTAACGCAGAAAAGTGGCTTAGACGGTGTGGTGTGTTCTTCACAGGAAGCAGCAATGCTGAAAGAAACACTTGGTGAGTCATTCCTGTTAATTACCCCAGGTATTCGTCCTGCGGGCAGTGCAGCTGGCGATCAACGCCGTATTATGACGCCTGTAGAAGCGGTAGAAGCTGGTTCAGATTATTTAGTTATTGGTCGCCCAATAACGCAAGCTGAATCACCAATGCAGGTATTAACTGAAATTAATAACAGCTTAGCAAGCTAATCACTGTCTAGCATTAACGTTAATATCTATAAGAGCGCTCAGGCGCTCTTTTTTTTATTTAGATATACAAAGGCGGGGGCAATAACAAATCCAGTCACAAGGCCATAAAGGTGTGCTTCAGTGAGTACTTTGGCGTCGATCAATTGACTCATTGCTATTGGGCTATCAAATAATTGCTCGTGGATCACTTTGATAATCGTTCCAATAATTAATAGATAACCGGAGTAATAGCGCTTCGTTATATCTAATATCGCCCCTACAATAATAATACCATGTAGCACGCCTGATAAACCCACATATAAATGCGTACTTGGTGAGAACCATAATATGCCAATACCAACGCCAATAGATAAACATAAAATTAAACTAACGTAAGCCGCGCTGCTATAATAGCGATAGTGTAAGCCTGCCATGACCGCTAAAGCGCTTAAATTTAGCAGTAGGTGATAGATATTAGTATGATTAAAATTACCACTGATCAAACGCCAATATTCGCCATTGATAATTAATTCCCTGTTATAATCAAACGCGGTTATATTGTCGGCTGAAACCACATATATAACGAGGCATAATAGTCCGATAAAAAACCAGTTTAACCACCGATGTTGAATTAGCATATCTTATTAATCCATAATATTTAGGTTTGTCGTGAGTAAAAGAAAAAAGTGTACAGTTTGTGATAAAGCATTAGCCGCGTGTATATGTCAGCATATCACCAAGATTGATTCTGCTATTGAGTTAATCATATTACAACATCCAAGCGAAGTTAAAAATGCGATCGGCACCGCCCGTATTCTCAATCTTTCATTGCCACAATGTCAAATTATAATTGGTGAGGATTTTACTGGTAACGCTCAGCTAAATGATCGACTCAATGATCCGACAAAACAGTGCTTTTTACTTTATCCGAGTGAAGACAGTATTGCAGCTGAAACTTTAGCGGGTAATGAAAACCTCGATGTGGATAATGGTGCGCTAGATACTCATATTAACCGTACTTTTATTTTACTTGATGGTACCTGGCGTAAAGCCTTTAAAATGTATCAATCATCAGTTAATTTACAATCAATACCTGCAGTGCGATTAAATGCGCAGCAACAAAGCCAATATACAATAAGACAAACGTCTATTGAAGGTGGTTTATCGACGGTTGAAGCCGGATTCTTATTACTCTCAACATTAGATCAAGATAAACACAAGTATCAACCGTTGTTGACTGCATTTGAATATATGATTAACTTTCAGATTGCACAAATGCCTGAAGGATTATTTAACAAAAACTATAAATAGCTAGCGCGAGAATAAAAATCACTAAGTCATTAATTAATATTGGATTTAATATGTCACAACAAGCAATGATTGAAGCAATTAATACCGTGATGCCCTTTGGTAAATATCGTGGGCGTTTATTATTGGAGTTACCAGAACCTTATTTAGTGTGGTTTCATAGTAATGGCTTTCCAGATTCTAAACTGGGGCAACAACTTGCGTTGATATATGAAATTAAGCTAAATGGCTTGGAATCAATGCTCACGCCGTTACTAAAAAGGCAGTCGCGCATTTTGGACCGTGAAGGCAAATAATTTTTGTAGAGCGTGAAGGTAAATAGATTGGATGGTTAAGGTAAGTAGGTCAAGTATCAGATTAGTTCCGATACTTGACACTGTTAACATCCAGACATAAGTATTAGGGGTGATGATTGTTAATACTTATTACTTGAATCTAGCGCTAAGTTTAGCGTTACGCTTGTTTCGCGATAAAGCCAGAGCCTAACTTATTCAATATCATGGTTGTTAATAATAGAGTCTGTTGCTCAGTGCGAGTTACTGCTGGTATTTGACCCCAGATCGGTTTCGGCCAGCAAACATCTTCTTTAAAGCGGGCTACATGATGGATATGTAATTGCGGCACCATATTACCTAAGGCTGCAATATTGATCTTGTCAGCACTTAATCCGTCTTTTAATAATTTACTGACAGCGTTAGATTCAGATAAAAATTGAATTTGTTGCTCGTTCGTCAAATCATGAAATTCGCTGATCTCATTAATTTTAGGGACTAAGATTAACCACGGGAAGTTACCATCTTTAGCCAATAACACTTGGCACAGTGGAAACTCTCCAACCAGGATTGTATCTGCAGCAAGTTGTGGATGTAATATAAACTGTGTCACAAAGATCCCTCTAGATTAAGAATTCTTCAATTGTACCTTTAGCATTCATTACTTCTTGAAGTGGTAAAGGCATGCGACCTTGGCCTGTCCATGTTTTAGTTTCGCCATTAAAATCATATGCGTATTTTGCAGGGCGAGGGCCACGTTTAGTTTTAACTTTTGCTTTTTCAGCTGTTGCATCAGTTAAGCCCATTAATTCTTCAGGGCTAATGCCATTTTCTTTAAGTTGTAATAATATTTCGGTCATCTTAGCTTGCTTTTCTTGTTGTTTTTCTAAGTCAGCCGCTTCAGCTTCTTTTCTGTCTTCTACTATTGTAGTGAATTTAATTAACACTTCTTCTAGTTGCTCAACGCTTAATTCTTTTGTTGCAGCGCGTAGACTACGTGCATTTAAAAATACTTTAATAAAATCATTCATAATTAATACCTAAATATAGACAGGGGACGAGTAAACGCGAAATAAGATTAATACACTAATACAAAGAAGCACCTAGTATAATGAATCTATTTAATACGAAAAACATAATGTAAATAATATACTCTAATGTAATGAATATACTATAGCTAAATAAATATAAGAAACGTATTTACATTTATTTATTAAATTGAACTCATTAGGGATTAATTCGATAAGTAAATGAATATAATTCAACTATAGTGTGAACATTGTTTTTTAAACTCTTTAATGGTCTATTATTTGAAGTCGATATACTTTATGTCGAAAAATCATCCGATGATTGAGCTAGATTTTAATGTCACTTGCTGTTTATTTTATGAACATTAACACTGACTATGTCTTGATGTGGTGAAATTATCTGCTATTATCTGGCTTCCTCCTAAGTAGAGGTGCGCAACTCATTACTAGTATTGTTTAGGTAGCTCCAATGACAATAATACGAAAGGGAATTGCGCCGAAGAACGGATGCTAACAGCTTAAAGTATTCATTCTGGGGATGTGTTCGAATAGATACATCACTGTCATAGTCAATTTTAAATTAACTATGGGGCGCTACTGAAATAGAAGAGTTGTAAGTGTTATCTTTACATACATCATTTGTAAATAGCCTTATACCATATCTCATCTGTCTTGTTCAGTCGCTTCCTATAAAACTTATTAGGTCAAAGGGATCATGGAACTCATTAATTACTCAGACTCAGCATTATCGCTGGTTGTACCATTAGTTGCACTTACATTAGCAATTTTAACGCGTAAAGTATTGTTATCACTTGGTTGTGGTATTTTACTTGGCGCACTATTTTTAACAGATTTTAATGTTGTTAACGCGGCTAAACACCTTACAGACTTAGCGCTAAGCTTAGTTTGGGAATCAGGTGATGCGAGCAAGGGCTCGTTCTGGGAAGTGGGTTCATTCAACACTTGGAATCTATCCATCATCGTATTCTTGTTCATACTTGGTATGTTAACGAGCGTTATGATGGTAAGTGGCGCAACCAGTGCGTTTGCTGACTGGGCTAAAACACGAATTAAAACACGTCGTGGTAGTACATTATTGACGGCATTCTTAGGTATTTTCATCTTTGTAGATGATTACTTTAATAGTCTAGCGGTAGGTAGTGTAAGCCGTCCATTGACAGACCGCTATAACGTATCGCGTGCTAAGCTAGCTTACTTACTGGATTCGACAGCTGCACCTATGTGTGTATTAATGCCGATTTCAAGCTGGGGTGCTTATATTATTGCCGTTATCGGTGGTATTTTAGCGAGCCATGCCATTACGGATATCAGTCCACTTTCTGCATTCATGCAAATGATCCCGATGAACTTCTACGCCATGTTCGCTATCGCGATGGTGTTTGCTGTTGTCTTGTTAGACCTTGATTTTGGTTCAATGGCGAAAGAAGAAGCCGCGGCTAAAGCAGGCAAATTATTTGATGATAAAAAAGGCCAACCAGCAGGCGCTTCACTTGATTTAAAAGAAGCGGAAGGTGGTCACATCTCTGGTCTTATCTTACCTATTCTAGTGCTTATTTTTGCCACTATCTTCTTTATGATTAACTCTGGTGCTTCGTCACTGGCTGCTGATGGTAAAGCGTTCGATATCCTTGGTGCATTTGAAAATACAGATGTAGGTAGCTCATTGGTATACGGTGCATTATCTGGTCTGGCTGTCGCCTTGGTATTAAGCCTTATTTCTGGTGTGTCGGTATCATTATTAGCACAAGCAAGTTTCCACGGTGCTAAATCAATGTTACCTGCGGTTTATATCTTATTCTTCGCATGGGCAATTGGTTCAACGATTGGTTCTATCGAGACAGGTAAATACCTTGCTACGCTAGTGGGCGATTCAATCCCGACGAGCTTATTACCGGTTATCGTGTTTGTACTCGCTGGCTTTATGGCGTTTGCAACAGGTACGAGCTGGGGTACATTTGGTATCATGTTACCAATCGCAGGTGATATGGCTGCAGGTACGGAAATAGCGTTAATGTTACCTATGTTAGCATCCGTGTTAGCGGGTTCGGTATTTGGTGATCATTGTTCACCTATCTCTGATACCACGATCTTATCGTCTACAGGGGCTAACTGCCACCATATGGACCACGTGATGACTCAGTTACCTTATGCGTTATCAATTGCGTTAGTAAGTGCTATTGGTTACTTGGTACTTGGTATTACAAGCTCTGTACTATCTGGGTTTATCGCTTCTGCAATTGCATTTACTGTTGTGGTTGCTATTATGGCTCGATTAAGTCGTAAAGTATAATAAGACATTAAAAACAGGCTGTTTGTAACAAGCAGCCTTGAATTTGATGGTTAAGTAATAATACACGCCTGTTGATACAGGCGTTTTTTTTGAGGGTATAAAATGGCATCTTTGCATTTCAAGTTTGCAGCTATGAATTCAGGTAAATCAACACAATTAATCCAAGCTCACTTTAATTATATTGAACGTGGTATGTATCCACTAGCGATGACACCTGAGTGTGATAGTCGTTATGGCAAGGGGGTTATTGGTGCACGTGTTGGTTTAAAACTAGCAGTCGAAGTATTTGAAAAAGATACCAACTTATTTACCACTGTTTCGAGACGTTCAGAAGAGAAAAAAATCGATGTGTTTATCATTGATGAAGGGCAATTCCTCTCTCGCGAGCAGGTTTATCAACTCGCGAATGTCGTGGACCAATTAAATATCCCGGTCATTGTCTATGGATTAAAAACGGACTTTAAATTAGAGATGTTTGAAGGTTCGTATCACTTAATGTGTCTAGCAGATAAAGTGGAAGAGCTGAAAACGGTTTGCTGGTGTGGCAATAAAGCGCACATGAATGCTCGAGTGAGTGACAGTGGCGTGGTATTGCGAGAAGGCGAACAAGTTGAAATCGGCGGTAATGAACGCTATGTATCCTTGTGTCGTAAGCATTTTATGAATGGTAACGCGAGCGCTTAGTCTCATCGTTGCGTTATTTTTCTGATTCGATTAAATGTGCTGGTGATGGGCGTATTATGGTGCGCTTGTCATCTGCGTTGTTTGTGTCTCCGGCGTATTAATTTCATTCAATACTATCTCTGGTTCAGAGAATAAGTAACCTTGAAAATATTCACTTTGCAGGTTTTTAGCTTGGGTAAATTGCCCCTCCGTTTCAATTTTCTCGACTAATATACTTACCTCATGTTTGTCTAATAATGGCTTTAGTGCTTTTATCTCTTTAAAAGAGGTGAGGGTAATATCAAATTTGATAATATCGACAATGCTAAAAAATGGCAGCCAGTCTTCAGAATAAATAAAATCATCCAATGCGATGGTAAACCCCATACTTTTCAACTTTGTTAACGCATTAAATATCGCTTGCGTTGGTGGGACATCTTCCAATACTTCAATGACGATGGGTTTGTTGAGCAGTTTTAGTGGTAAGCCAGTCAGTATGCTCTTCTCGGTGAAATTAATGAAGTAGGGTTTGTTGTCCACGAGCTTGTTGATATTAGAATTCAACAAGTGCTCTTCAACTAAGCGCGCGGTGGCGAGCTCAGCATTAATCATTGGGAAGGTATTATCTAAACTATCACGATATAACAGCTCATAAGCCACAATTTGGCGTGCACTGTTTAAAATCGGTTGTTTAGCTATATATGCATGCATAAAGGGTGCTTTATTAACAAAGTTATCTATAAGCTTATGCCGGATTAGCGAAAAGGCGAATTATTTAATGAATATAAGTAACTTGCCATTACTTTTGGTGAGTACTGTCGTAGTACTTTATCTGCAATAATATCTGTTTGAAATAGCGCCAGATAAGAATAGCACCAGCCAAGAATAGGATTATTGTTTATGACCAAACATCTCGAGTTTTTTGATCTGGTTTTATTGACGGCTTTTATTGATAGTTTGTATGGATCATTTTATCGATAGACTAGCTGAATATCACAATAGACACATTATCTATTCCAGTATTCAGCTAGCCAATCAACTAGTGTTGTTGGAACACTTTAGTGACTTTGTTTAGCTCGATCACATCAGCAAAAGGAATAACCTGCTCAGGGAACGCTGCTTGTACCTTACTCGTTAACGGCTTCGAGAATGAGCGGTAGTTAATTTTAGCGACTACTGTGATTGGATAACTTAGCCCCTTAGGTAGCTCAAATGTTTCAATACGCGTTTCATCGGGTGATATGCGAGTATCCGATAGAATTTTTTCTACACGCCAGAATTTAAGTCCAACCGGTTCACCATGCATATAGCCACTTTTCTTGGCAAATACACGGCTATCTTTCGGTAAATAACCATCATTTAATTGGCCACTGACTAAACGCTCGACACCTTGACTGTCGGTAACAACCAGATCAACCCATACTTGACGACGTGCGCCACCAGGCATTTTATGGCCGGTATTATGGTTGGTTATTTTCACGTTGATATGACGGCCATCTTCGCTACTTTCAACGTCAAGTAGTAGGGCGTTACGTAAGATATCACGGCTAAGTTTACCGTGTTCTTTTGAACGCATATCAGAGAAATAATAGTTACCGCCAATAAAGTTATGGGCAATGAGGTTCGGCTTAATAGGCCCATTATCCGTTGCTTGTCCCGGTACATCGTTATCGAAATCAGTCATGTCTGAGCGCATGTGACAATCGATACAGGTTTTGTTTTGTTCTGGGTTGTCAGGCGCGTTAAATTTAGATGCCTGCCATTCTCCATAGTTATTATTTACATTAGCACCTTGACCTGGAGTGAACTCATTATGACAAGTCGCACAATATAACGAGCTCTTATACAGGTCTGGGTTTGAATAGCTGTCTTTATGCTGCTGTGGCGATGCATTTATTTGTGCTTCGGCGATGAGCTTTAATGCCGGGTTACTCGAAAATTCGAACAGGTATTCAGCGCGGTCTTTTAAGTTAACGGTAAGATCGGTATTACCACCAGCATCTTCAGCTTTGGTTATACGGTGACAGAATACACAGCTAGTCCCTGTTTCATCGACAGGTAAGCCTTCTTTCAACGCATCACGCAAGCTTTGGCCTTCTTTTTCATACATGCTATTAAGGTGAGTCAACGGCGCTGTATTGTTATTCAATATCGTTTGCGGGGCATGACAACCACGGCATAAATTTCTAAAGGGTTCGCCTTCTGATTCAGCCGCTAAGTTTTCTTGGAAACGATAATAAGGGCTATCCATGTGCATACCATGGTTCGAGTTAGACCACTGCTTATAGAGGGTACTATGGCATGATTCACAACTGGCTGAGTTTAACCATTCTGATTTGTGCGTGAACTTGCGCTCGTCATCAAAACGTAACCAAGTTGACAGGTACGGTAGATTCTCTTTAGTGGTGACGTACATGTTTAATGCTGACATTAAACGGACGATCTCTACTGAGGGTGATTTGGGATCGACTTTTGGTAATTCTGGTCTTTTAGGATCTGTGCCCATACCACCTTGGGTCTTTTGGATCATATCGATATAAGCTTCGATCGGATCCCCTGCAATCATGCTTGCGAGTCCAACATGACCTGTCATGGCATTCTCTTTGACGTTTTTAGTGCCGTCAGCTAATAGGTATTTATTGGTAAAGTTAAAACCATCAAGATGACAAGAGTTACAACTCATCCAGAAATCACCCGCCATGGCGCTGTTTTCAAATTTTTCACTGTTGGCAAGGTTAAACAGGGTTTTACCTAAACGTAATTCTGGTGCGATTGGATCTTGATTAATCAGTTTGGCGAACTGCGCATTAGCGAGTTTCACTTTAGCAAAAGGTCCTTTGCCACTGACATCAAAGCTGACTAAGTCGTGAGACATGGCGTTTTGCACATACAGGGTACCGTCTTTTTCAATTAGGCTACGTGGATTACTGCCTGGAATATGACGGTATATTTGCGTGGCTTTCACGCCGCCTTGTAACTTGGTTCGACGATGGCGTTTAGACTTTTTACCTATTTTAGCTTGGCGAGATAAATCGAATACCAGCAAGTCCTCAGAGCCTGATAAGCTAATAAAGACTTTTTTACCGTCTTCACGAAATGAAACGTCATGTGGATTTGAGACAATACGGGTGGTGTTGTTATTCTCGATAATGTTTATTTGCTTAAATAATTGCTTACGCTTATCAACCATTTCTTTTTCTTTACCTGGTGTCAGGTCCAGTAATGAAATAGTGGGGAAGACTGTCGATTGAAATTGAAAATTTTGTGAGAATGACCACAGTACATGCGGTAACCAAGCTTGCGTACCATCGGGTGATATCGCAATATTATCGAGTACACGTGGTTTACCTTGTGGTACCGCGCGCGATGCATGTGCTGGCGTATCGACAAGTTGAATGACTTTTTTTAATTGTAGCGTGTTTGATTGCTGTGTTGCAGCACGGGTATCATAAATGGATACCTGACCTGTCATGCTGTGGGTGATAAACAAACGCCCATCGGCTGCCAGAGCGAGTCCACGGGGCGTCTCTGCTGTTGGCGTTGTTGCTGTGATCTCACCCTCTGTCGATACAGTTAATAGTTGTTTGGCTTCGAATAAAGAGACGTAATACTGTTTATTATATTCGTCGTAGACAATACCGAAAGGGCGGTCACCGGTTTTAATGGTTTTGATTAAAGCTAAGCTCTTTGCATCAATAAGGTAGAGCTGATTGGCAAGATAATCACTGACTAATAATTGGTTGTTAATCGGATCGAGTGCAAGACGGCGTAAATCTTTACCAAATGCTTGTTCTGCTAATAACTCACCACTTTCAGCATCAAGAATACTGACACTGCCTGCATCCATATTTGCACTAATAAACTGAGTTTTATCAGTTGATAGTAATAAGCTGTTACTTTTGGTATTTGCATAAGTACCTTTAGCATGAGCAATATTGCTATCAGCCGCATTGGCATTACTGGCATAAAGTGACTGGCTTACTAGGAGCAGTAAAGTAAACATTAATTTAGGCAACATATTTATATTCATAGATTTACAACATTTTGACAGGGGTGAATGGTATTGCGATTAAGAATGGTTATCATTATATAGTTTTGGTGCGATAGTGCAATAATTGCAGTTATGTTTGCGGGCTTAAATGATTAGGATCAAAGTAATAGAGGTATAAACTGCGCTCACCAAGAAAACGGCCTTTAAATTGTGCCACTAAATGTTCATTATCCAGTGGATCCGAGTCTAGTTTATTACTGCTTAGACGCCAGTAGTCTTGCTGTTGGGCTTGGTAATTACTGCTGTTTTGATAATGGCGATCTAAAATGACATGTTGCGGTAAAGTATGGCGTAAATTATCGATATTATAATTACTGATAATAACCTGTTGCGTATCCATAATGTCAAAAAACTGAGTTGCTTGTAATACCGGTGCGTTTTTTGGTTTTGAAAATTGCTTTAGGCTGTGATAACCCAGTGTTACCAATAATATAATACTAAGCATGTATAGAATAGGACGAATGCTTTTTTGGTGATAAAAATGCGCCATTAACTGAGCGGTGATGATGGGTAACAACAAACTGAAAACAGCTAAATGGCGAATGTTCTCTGGATTTTGTCCACGTATTATCCATGCAAACCAGCAACAAGTGAGAATGCTAAGACCACGAGTCTTGGGTATATAAAGGCCGATGGTAAGGCTCATGGTTAATAAGGTAAGTCCTAAACTTGAATAGGTATTGGTTAGGGTTGTTAGCCATTGTTGCAATAGAGAATCAGCTGTACTGGTGGTATTGCCCCAAATTGTAAAGTGGCCTTGGGTAAAGCGTTGGCCTTCTTCAATATATGCCCAGCCGTCTTGCATAAAGACATAACCAGCGCAACATAATCCAATTGCAGTGATACTGAATAATTGCCAACCGAGTCGCTGAACACGCTGTTGTTCTTGAGCGTGATAGATAAACTCTAAAACCAGAGCACTCGCAACTAACGGTAAATAAGAGGGGCGGGTAGCGAGGCATGCCGCTAATAACAGTCCACCGATTAGTGCTGAGTATTTATCTTTTTTTTCAATGTTCGTAGTGGGCCGCGTATACAGGTGAGCCTGCAATAAATATAAGCTGAAGAACCACAGTGCTGTCGCATCAGACAATCCATTAAAGGCCAATTCAGCAATATTGCCTTGCAGTAAAAAAAGCATAACGGCAAGGATAGTAAACCCCTTTGATTGCATATGTTGATAGCAATAGACAAAGACGCTGAACGTTAACGCGATAGCTGAAAGAAAACTTAATAATACATTACTATTGGGATGGGAAGTGATTGCAGCGATACAGCGTTCTAACCAAACAAAACCGGGATAACCGGGGAAGTGTGGGCTGAATTCTAATACCGAAAAGTAAGTTAATGCACGCTGAAAGTACAGTGCATCATCACTGCTAATATCGAAACTATAATAATTGAGTAAGCCAAAATAGCCAGCAATGCAGGCTATTACGCTAATACCGATAATTAAATCAGCGTAGCAAGGCTTATTACTTCGTTGGTGCATCGGGTAATGTGAATTGCAGTGCCGCTTGTAAGTCAGTACGGAAGGCAATGAAGCGCGTTACATCCGCAGGTTTTTGGCCAACACCAAATACACCAGGGTTACCGATAGAGGCAAGCGCCCCACGGATCGCTAAATCTGCTTTCTGGCGATTATCAGCCGTCAAATCAGCGGCCAGTAAATCAATAAATAACTTACTTTTGACCACGAGTACTTTAGCGACTTGGTAATCGTTAATGTTTTGCTCTGCACCTTCAAGGCGGCGCATTACTTCTGCTTTCATCGTGGTGACGAGTGCCTCCGTTACACCTTGCTGGTCTTTATTTGAGATGGCTGTTTCCATCTGTTCATCAAGATTTAAACCATGGTGTTCATTGAAATAAACAAACTCAGCTTGCATGGTATTATAGGCAGCTTGTACAGCGGTATAATCATCCGTTGATAATGCTTTTAATAGCACCTCTCGTCCTTCAATTAACGGTTCTTTACCTGCTGCAGCATAAGAATAAGCAAAACTTTGTGTACTAAATAGTAAGACAAAGAAGCTTAAGATAAATGATTTCATCATGCTGGTGTTTATTACGCTTGTTTTCACAAACATTGGATTAGCCGTGTTAAGTGACATTTTTACCCTCTGGTGTTTTTTTATCATCCATAATGCTTTGCACTTCAATGACTGTTTTTTCGTTACGGTGATCAAAGATCTGACGGCGATTATCTTCACCTTTAATAATACCTTCTGCAGCCATTAAGCCCATTTCCATTGCGGTATCAGTAAAGATATAACGGAAAGTACCTTGGCGACCAGTCATGACCAAATTATCAAATTGGTTAAGGTGTTTAATCGCGGCTTCACGTTTGGCGTTATAGCGCACGTCCATCATTGGATAAGCGTATTCAGTATAAGTAGTAAAGTATTCACCCGTACTTACATCTGGTACGTCTAAATGATCAAGGTCTTCTTTTACCCGTTTTAATAACTTGTTGTTGTCCATATTCCAAACATCATCACCTTTGTTACATGGGATCTCAATCATCACAGATGTTTGACCTTCGGGAGCCATGAAGGGGGAACGACGACGAGGTTCTTGTAAACGAGTACCGATTAACTCTGGGTCAGACAGGTACTGCCAGGTATTTTCTGACACGTTTTCTGTCGCCATTGGCATGTTGAAAAAACGCAGTGAACGATAAGTTAAGCCTGAATCGAACCCTGTTAATGTACAAACTACAGGTAAAGGAATTGTGCCCACCACGTGATCACAATTAATCGTATGCGTTTCACCGTTAAGTTCATAAGTCACGGCATCAATGCGATTGCACTTATTAAGCTCATTATGTTTACGTGGATCATGGCATTGATTTAGCGCTGTGATGTTTGCGCCTTGTACTATCGTTACGCCTTGCAACTGTAACTTTTCAGCAAGCTTGGTATACATCTGGCCAAAGCCGAGTTTAGGGTAACGGTATTTTTTAGCGTAAGTACGAGGTGTTGCGCCGCGAGTGGGTATTAAGCGTCGTGCTACATCTTTTAAATCTAACAAGCTAATGCGTTGAGATGCCCAGTCTGCAGAGAGTTGACGTGGGTCGATGCCCCAAAGCTTACCTGTGTAACCTTCGAAGAAGTTTTTATATAAGGTTGTACCAAAACGCGTTTCAATCCACTCGGCAAAGTTACTGGTGCTTTGTTCGCTAGGGCGTTTCTGGAATGGTAGTTTAAATACTAAATCTACCGCAGCACCTGCTAATAAACTGATTGGCGCATTACGCAGTAGGTTACCAATCGCGAGTGGGTAGTTGTAAGTACGGCCTTTAAAACGGATCACGCTGGTACGCTCAGCATAAAGCAGATCGTCAGTCATTAAGTCATCGATAAACTGTAATAATTTCGGATTTTTAGTAATAAAGCGATGGCCACCGTAATCAAAACGGTATTCGCCTTTTTCACCTTGGAATGTTTGGGTTGCGCACATGCCGCCAGCAAACTCTTCACGTTCTAGGATGGTGACTTCATAGCCAGCTTGATTAAATTCCCATGCGGCCATTAATCCAGCTGGACCTGCGCCTAAAATTACAATTTGTTTCGACATTATTAACTCAGTTTAAAATTAGTGTTTTTTCAAATAGTCAGTTTTATTAAGCGGCGAGTAATTTTTTGTAACTACTGGCAGCCTTCGAGCAGATAACATAAGCACGCCAACGCGCCGTAAACCCATCCATGGGGGCTTGCGCTGGCATCCATGCCAGCAACAGTTGTCTTAGTTTATGCCATCCACTCTATATATTGTTCGCTAACTTCTATGTATTACTTACATTAGCTGTTGGTTTGGCCTGCGTTTGATAACCACGCTGCCAGAAAACAGAGAACACCGCTAAATAAATGCCCCAAACAATCAGAGGTAATAGATTAGGTGATGAATTATAACCAAATAAAGCGCGTAAGAAAGTACCAAATACACCTTGGTCATCAAGGATATGGCTAATATCAAAGACCGCCGTTTGGAATACAGGTAATACGTCGGCGCTCTGTAGCATATTGGTTGCTGAAGATAACAAACCAGCGGCAATAATAATGATCAACAAGCTGGTCCATTTGAAGAATGCTTGGATTGGTACTTTACGGGTACCGCGCATTAATACAATAACGAGAACCAGTGATGCAACAAGACCTGCGCCTGCGCCAATTAATCCATCTTGTAATGAAAAGTCACCTTGGCCTGAATACATTAACGCCGAGAAAAATAACACGGTTTCAAAGCCTTCGCGCATCACGGCAAGGAAAGCTAAAAAGATTAAGCCAAAAACATTACCCGTGGTTAATATTTGGCGGATATTGTTTTGCATGTTTGCGACTTGGCTTTTAGCCTGGCGCTGCATCCAAATGGCCATGTAGGTGAGGACGACTGTCGCAAAGCTTAAAATACCCGCCATTAATAAATTGCGGTATTCATGGGAATCAAACTGGTCGACAACAAATTGGAAAATGAAGGCAACAATTAATGACGCAATCAAACCGAGTGCAACACCAATATAGATGAGTTTGTTGTGTTTTGATTCACCCAGCTTTGCAAGGTAAGAAAGTATAATGCCAACAAGTAGGAAGGCTTCGAGTCCTTCACGAAAGGTAATTAAAAAACTGGCAAACATATTATGACTTCCTAAAAAATTTGATGACAGTCCAGCGCCATGCGTGACGAAGAACCAGTGGGGTGAGTAACCATGAGCTGTAAAAATGGATATCTTGCATCAGGATACTGAAGTCATTACCTGTGTTTCCCCAAAAAGTGAGATAAACACCAGTCAGAGTACAAGTAACAAGTAAGTACTCAATCACATTGCCAGTTTGACGCAAGAATTTCTTTTTACTGTTTTGAATAAGATTTCGATGAGACAGCCAAAAACTACCAACAAAAGCAGGGAAGATACTAATACCAGCAAGCATATGCATGAGCAGCACAGTGCGTTCTACTTGCCATGGGATGCTGATAAATGGCCACAGTAAAAGCCCCGATAAGAACATTAAATATAATATTGCTTCGGCTTTTTTGTGGTGAAAGGCTAAACGTTTAAAATGATCTTGTAAACGTGACCAAGCATTATCACTGGTTGAGGTAGCTATTTGAACTGACATGATAAAACCTTATTCATATCGACGGTATGAAAACGCAAAAAGGGCTGAGTAAAATCTCATCCCTTTGTGCAACTTTTATTTTAATTTCGCAGCCACATGTTAATTGAAACTGTGACTGCGAGATGGCTATTCATTGCCAAAAGGGTGAGACTAGTTTGCACTAACCGATACTTTTGCTGCCATCGTTTGCGCTGTACCAAATTTACCACCGGCACCTGTTACTTGGTGTACGCCATCATTATCTGAATCGGTAGTATTGCTGTCTTTCAGTAAGTTTTCACCTGAATCACCAACCCATTCTGATAATTGTTGACCACCGTTAACTACTTTCTTGAACCAAGCTGTGTAACGCTCTGTTAAGTGTTGTAGTTCGAGTGCTGGAACATGTTCGCCTTCTTCGTTAGCAAGGTGAAGCATTGTTTCACGTAAACCGCCAGAGATTGCTGCAGCAGTTAAAGGTGTGTGAATAGTTGCTTTACCTGGCGTTTGTGCCCAAGTACCTAGCTCTGCATCAAACATGTTTTTCTCTACCGCGAGGAAGATTGAACGTGCTGCTTGCTTGTAGCTATCGTCTTGTGTAGCAAGGTAAGCGGCAACTAAACCACGGATTGAAGCGAATTGAGCGTCAAGTGATTGGTTTTTATCTACTGATTTACCAATCGTCGCGCCGTCATATACTAGACCATTTTTCGCTACTAACGTATTAACGATGTAATCTGCTTGTGCTTTGATTAGACCCAGTGCTTGTTTACCTTGAGGTGTTGCTAAATCTACATCACCGCCGTCTGCTGCTGCATAACCTACAGGTAATGCATCTTGTGAACGTTGGTAAATTGATAGTGCAACAATGCTGTATGCCGCGTCAAATGTCTCAACTTGTGCATTTTGTTTGCCGTCGTATTGAGTAACAAACGTACCTTCTTTCTTGTTGAAATGTAGGTTTGCTAAGTTTTGGAACGATAGGTTAGCCACGTTGCTTGCCACTGAGAACGCATCGTCAGCAATGATATTATTGCTTGTTTTGTTATCAATGTTTTGTTTTGGTGCTGCAGCAAATGGTTTGCCATCAAATACAGCTTTAAACGCTGGGTTTTGCGCTGTGTTCGCCGTACGTTGGTCAGTAAATGCATAGAATTCACTGACAGGCCACAATAGCATCCAAGTATCACGTAATGATGAAGAACCATCTGTTACTGATAATTCACCGATGTGATTGACGTTGTTTTTCTGTGTTTCTTTCACCGCTACTTTATGTGCAAACCAGATAGGATTTTTAGATGCGTCGTAGTCAGGACCGAATTTAACACCTAAGTTCTTACCGTCAAAGCCAAGTTGCTGTTGCAAGATAAGTAGTTTGTCTAGTGACATTTCAGTTAAGATCATACCGTTGAAACCATCGGCAGCGGATACACCAAGACTGTGTACGCCATCTTGATCCATTGTGCTTGATGTTGCTTCAACTTCTTCATCAGTCGTTGTAACGTGCATGCCACCTAAGAAATCTTGTGACCACATTACTTCTTTAAGGAAGATGCTGCCGATTGCGCCAGGGTTTAAGGCTTTATCGAAACTTGCGCTGTCCCATGCTAGTGTTTTGTAATCACGGAAGTAAGCTGGAATTACGGTGTTGTGAACTGCTGCTTTACCTGTTGCAGATAATACTTCAAGTTCTTCGCCATTTACTTTAGTTGTATCTACTTTACCGACGAACTCAGGATTACCTGATACGTATGGTACAGAGATAGGGTACATGTTTAATGGAATTTCTTCACTTGGGAAACCAACCGCACCTGCTAGTGAGATGAAACGTTTACCTAGATCGGCAAGAGAACCACCACGAGCTTGGTTTACTGGACCATTTACAAGGTGAGGACCCATCGTTGATTGGTAGTTTAACGCATACATCGCTTCTTCTGAGTACTCGTAACTTTCAATACCAGCTGCATAATCGAATGCAGTCGGTTGGTCAACTTGGTTAGGGTCTAAAACGTCAAGGTCTAAACCAAGAGATTCAGCAAGTGGTTCACCTGATAATTCGAATTCTGTATATGCAAGAAAGTTTGCAGCAGGAGAAAGCGTTTTATCAAGTACTTGTACGTTTGCAGCATGTGATGCAAATGAAGCAGTAAGTAAAGCTGAAGAGATGGCAAAGCAAAGGGCAGACTTTTTCACAACAAATCCTTTTTATTTTTTATAATAGACTATGTCTTAATGAGAATAGTTCGTATTATCCATATAAAAATGTTTAATGCAAGTCTAATTGATAATTATTACCATTTACACTGATCTAGGACAATGTGTTTTAAATTGACGCAGTAACGTGACAAACTCTGCCGCGGGGCGGTCAAGATCATCTTCGGGAAAGTAAATATCATAACCTAGGGTATCGTGAAGATAGTGCATTCGATTGATAAACATAGCCTGTAAACCTTTATATTTATGGGTCACTTTTATGTTGGGATAAAGCATGTTGTCAGCATTGCCATACAATGTGGAGTTGGGATCTGTGAGCATGATAAGCGCACGCTGTTCTAGTAACATGTGTGAGAGGGTGGGTAATGAAGCGCTGTTAATAAGATTTTCTCGTTGGTTGAGACGAATACCAATGTAAGGTAAGTCTTTTAGTGCTAACCCATCATTTATTCTTGGTATATCAATTCGTTGTATATCTTGCCAGAGGATGGTAAAGCCACCTCGAGAGGTGAAGTAATGAATACCTTCGTTGGTTAACGAAAAACGATAATCGACATCATTTATTTTAACTATGCCAACAAGTAATAGGATGAACCCGACAACCAACGAACCAGCGAATAATGGAAAGTAGAGGCTGTTGTTGTTAGCGATTGAGAGTAGGGCGATAATACTGCTGAAGATAAGTACAGCAGCAACAATAGTAAACGTCATACCATTACGTTTTGCGATAGGTCGTATTAGCATGCATACCTCTTTATAAGTTATCTATCTGTTTATTTATTTGTATATCTCTCTACTCACTTAACTATTCTATAGGTAATAATAGCTTAAATATAACGCCTTTTTCACCGGATAAGTTTTCTGCGGTTATTTTACCGTGATGAAAGTCACTGATTAACTTAACGATGTGCAATCCGAGTCCTAGGTGCGGGGTAGCTGATTGCGCACGATTGGAAACCATAGAGTCAAACAGTTGCGGGATATTATCACTGCTAAAGTGTGGCCCTTGGTTTTCGACCGAGAGTTGCAGTTGGGTGTCTTGCTTCGTTAGCGTAAAGCGAATCGGCTGGTCTACAGGCGCATAATCAACAGCATTACTGATGAGTTTATCGAGTAATTGCACGATGAGTTCTGGGGCTAAATTAATGGTGTAATCATCATTTCGGTCATATTCTAATTGAAATTGATGACGACTATAAATTTGGCGATAAGCCTCTGTTAATTCTTCCAACATATCGTCAAACGGCACGACTTGCCATTGCGCATATTCAAAACTTTGTTCTAGTTTATTGGCTTCACTCAGGGCATTTAATGTTTGGCTTAGGCGGTTAGTACCTTGCATGGCACGGGTCAGGTATTTTGTTGCTTCAGGATCTAAGTTGGATAGCTCAAGATTTTCCAATGATGTGCGAATAACGGCCACTGGTGTTTTTAATTCATGCGACAGTTTATCGGCCAGTGAAGCAAGGTAATCGGTGTACTTACCTTGGTTGACGGTTAGCTGCTGCATTACACGGGATAAGTCACCCAGTTCGTCTGGCAGTTTACTGGCGTTAGGTACAGCCATTATCTTACCGTCACTATCAATAGCGTCACGGTAGTTTTGTTTCATTTTTACAATACGCCATGATAGTAGTGATGCAAAAGCAAATAATACTGAGACTATAATGGCGATAATAGTGAACAGTAAAATTAACAGTTGGTTTAAGGCTTTACTTGCTGACAGTAAGCTTTGTCGTGAATCTTGTACGGCGATAAAATAGAATGGTTGGCCGTCAATGATGATGGTTTTACTGTGTTGTTGCTTATTAATCGGTGAGTCTTGATACCAGATTGTTTGTCCTAGCTGCTGTGGCGATATCCAGCGACCTAAGCTAGTTGGTTCTCGCCAATAAGGTAATGAGTCTGAGGTAAATAACTTGTTGTAGATGGCGTTGCTGAACCAAGATGAATCTGCTTGGTCGCTATGAATATCCCCCTCTGCGTCATTCATCATTTGCTCTGCATTGAGTTGCCCAACTAACCAATATTGGCTATTGAGCAAATATAAACTCAGGCCAGGTTGTTGATAGTTCGCAAGCTGGTGGTTTAAATCCAATTTTTCACGCACAAGACTGCGTTCGTAAGTCGTACTCGGTTTCGATTTAAAGTGTTGATTTATCTGATAGTCATTAAGGATGAGATCAAAACCAATGGCATTACTGGCTAAATTAATTGGGATTGCAATTTCTATCGTGTAGTGACCATCGCGCCACACCCATGACCCCGCATCTCGGCTGGTTGTTATAGCCTGAGCGGTGTTATGCATTTCTACACGACCAGAACCTTGTGGGTTAATCTGCCACTGTGAAATAAGACCTGTGTTGTTGATACTGCGGATATTAAGCTGATCTGCAGATCGTTGCGGTTGCGTTGGATTATAATAATGCGGGGTCAGTGCCGAGGTCTGAATAAATATATAGAGTAATTTATCATTGGCGGCTAACTTAAATTTTACCGTGGTAGCGGGGGTTGTTACTGCGGCTAATTTGGCCACGTAGCCATAAGTATTAAGCTGAAACCAAGGGGTGGTTATATTCTCCCAATCACTTTCTTCACCATCAAATCCATCCAATAACATTTTACTGTCAGTGAGGGGAGCGTAATAGTTACCTTGATTGGTATTAAAGTTGGCATGTTGTGATTGCTTTAGTTTGCGTTGCAGTTGTTGTGCTGCCGCAGCCATTTGCACGTCAAGTAGCTGGCTGTGGCTTTGGCGTAAACTGGTTTCCAAAATACTGACACTCTGACAACCAGCCCAAGGCAGTAATAACATTAAGCTGGCAACCAAGAATAATTGCGTTTTTAGGTTAAAGTGAAATTTCACTCAATAACCCAGCGATAACCCATACCGTAAGCTGTTTTAATCGCATTGAATTCGCTATCGATATAACTGAATTTTTTGCGGATGCGCTTGATGTGTGTGGTGATGGTATTGTTATCTAACACCACGTGCGCAGCATCCATGAGTTGATCACGGTTTTTAACCTGACCTGGATATTTAGCAAGGGTATGGACAATCCAAAATTCGGTTAACGTAAGCATCACAGGCTGATCTTGCCAGGATGTTTCAATACGCTCAACATTGATCCGCAATGCGCCTCGGTTGAGTACTTGTTCGTCGCTAGATTGGGGCTTTTTTAATGCTTGAATACGGCGAAACAGCGCGGCAACACGGGCTAAAACTTGATGAATACTAACGTCTTTGGTTAAGTAATCATCAGCGCCAAGACGTAACGCCGAAATTTCGTCAAGTTCACTGTTTCTTGCAGTTAAAAATATTATCGGCAGCGTGTCAGAAAGTTGGCGTAATGTTCGGCATAGATCAAAACCACCTTCATACTCATCTTGTAAACCGACATCAATAATAGCCATATCAGGCAATGCTAAAGCAAAGGCGGCTTGCGCGTCCTGACGATTATGAAAGAGTGACACCCGATAGCCGATTCGTTGTAATGCATCTCGATAATTCTCTGCGATATTTATTTCATCTTCAACGAGGGCAATATGTAATTGTTGTTTAATCATTCGGGCTGACTCATAAATCAAGAATGGGAAGTGTAATCTACAGGCTATGTTAGCAAGGATGAAAATATTAATACAGCGAAGGTGGGATTTATAGCGCGATAGACTAATTCAACACCATCATAATTAACGTTTTGTGTTGAATTAGCTTAAATATTTATAGAATATCTATGTTATCCAGTGCATCGAAAACTATCTATGATACCTAAACCTATCTAGGGATAGAGAAAGCTCGATAAGGGAGTTCGTTACCGAGGAATATAGCGGGTTAAGCTACATCCGCCTGTCTTATCCAACGTAAATGGTTGTTACGTTTTCTTTCTACGACACCAAATGATAAGAATTCTTCAAAGACATGCTCTATGTCTTCAGCACTGAGTTTTAATACTTCAGCAATGTGCTTCTTAGAGCATCTCAAGTCTTGCTCTTGTGTTGCTTTTAAGACCGCGAGTGAGGTTACTGACATCTGTTTTTCAATCAGTAACGGTTGGTCTTCAATTTGTGCCGGTGCTTCAATTTCAATATAGTTTTGTGTTGCTAGCAAGTGTAAACGTTCAGCTTTATCGGCTTTTTCTTGATTTTTCTTACGGACGATTGAATGACGGAAACGCAGTTCTTCACCAATCAAACCCACAAAGAATGCGGCAAAAATATCCAGTAATACCGATAAGAATATGACTAACCAAGATTGTGCATTTTCAGTTGTGGTATTGAGAATTTTAGCAAGACTTGCGATCAAACTAATAACCGAGCCATTTTCAGCGACAGGCACATTATCACGCTCAATTCGAAGCTGTGTTTGTTGTTCACGTAGTATTTGGTTTTCATTCTGAATACGTGTAACACCAATCGAGATCATTTTTAATTCGAGGTATTTATCTGCAGCTTTATTATTTAGTGCAATTTCAGCGTCGATAGCGAGTATTTGCTGATTGACAGCATTAACTTTACTTTCACGCTTATCAACATATTGTTGGGCGACATTGGTTGCACTGTTAATACCGCCGATACTACCACCTATCGAAATAATGGCGAGAATACAATAGAAGCCAAGCGCAATGATTGCGGCATGAAATGCTTTACGGGCAATGCGTTCACCAAATTCATACCAAGCAAAGAATTTACCTAATTCGAAGATGACCGCTAAGCTACCGAATAAAATTTGCATGAGTAATTTATCGTGAATAGATAAAAATAGCAGCAATGAGAATATAACCGAGGCCGCGATCGCTGCGCCAGTAAAGGCATACAAGCTACACATTGCAAGGGTGCCTTTAGGGCGGCGAGTATATGTTAATGAAGAATCATGCATGTAAATATATCTTTAAGGCAGAAAAGTGGCTAATTTGCAAGCATGTTAACACGGGAAATTAGTAACATATATCTACTTTCTAGTATTTTTAAAAATGTGCACAATTCATACATTGTAGAATAAACTTTGGCTAAAACTGCCAGAATAGGCCCAAACTGCCGACGATATATTCCTCATGTGCGTCTTCTTCGAAGTCGGGACTCATTGCGACAACACTGAACTTAACGCCCACATTATGATAATAAGCGAGTAAACCTGCAGCAAGTGTACCTTGCAGGTTGTTTAACGTTACCTCAGGTACAACATCGGGCGTATCACCTTCGATAGTTATATCATTAAAACGATAACGAATCTCTGCTGTCGCATAAAGCATGATGCCAGAACTATTTGGTGCTAATAACATACCTTGCAAGCGGTGAGGGTGCAGACTGAGGTTGTTATAATTGGCACCTAAATCAACACCCCAGCGCACAGTACTGCCGAATGCTGCTTCACTTTGATAATTACCTACTGCAAGACGTTGGTAAACAGACAGGTCTGATTCACCAATGAGCATGAGAGGGCGGCCTATGAGTTGATCTGCCTCAGCTGTAACTTGGTACACAAGCTCATCTTCAACTTGATTGTCCCAGCCTTGTGGTGTCGTTGCATCGATTAATTCATGAATATATTTTTGAGTATCACCTGCTCTTGATTGTTCGCCAACCGCGCCAAATAATAATGACAGGCGATAAGAACTTACGGTGCTGTAACCTAATACGCTTGCTTCGCCAAATAACAATCCGGCATAGGGACGTTCGTTAGGTTGTGGGGTTGTTGCCGATATATCACTAGGCGTCCACATTTGCTGACCGAATTGATAATTCACTGCGTATTTAAGGGCATTGGGATCAAAAGCGGTTAATGCTTGCCAAAATTGATTATTTAAAGCCGGAGCTTCTGAGGTGTAATTAATAAATACAGCATTGGTATAATTGCCATCTTCATTCGAGATCACGTCATTATGCATGCCAAATAACCAGCCGCTGGCAAAACTATAATTGATTTGGCTAAAAGCCAATAAAATAATGCCGCATAACTTAAAGCGCATGAATTTTCCTTGTGTCATTTTTACGTCGTTACTTGTCTTGTGGATCAACAAACAATCTTAAGCATAAATTATACCAATAAATCACATTATAGATATATTTAATGCTTAAGTTTGTTTGGTGCTCATTATTAATAACTATGTCGAATTAGACTTGAGATACAGGTAAGCATGGTTTTAACTAAAAAAATTGCTTCGTATAAGCATACAAAGACATACTAAGGAGGATTATATATATTTATATATATAAATAAGACAACAAGGACCGTTGTTTATTACTTCGCCCTAGTTACTGGTTTCTTGGATGGGGAATAGAATTGAAATCATTAATAAAATGCTGTGGGTTAATAACCTTAGGCTTTATAACGTCGAGCGTTATCACAAGTGCTAACGCTGAAATAAAAGTACAGGGAAGTGCAAGCTTGGAGCAACGCATCTTCTTAGATCGACCTGAACAGTTGGTGGTTCCAGTGGATAGTAGTTATCCTTATCCAGTATATCATCAAGTATCGATAGCGTTATCTCCGCATATTGAAGCTTCTTCAGAGCGTAATAATATGGTGTATACAGTGCACCCGTTTATTCGGATTGATGAGCGTGATGATGAACGTACGCATATTGACTTAAGAGAGTTCAAAGCGGCTCTTGTGACTAAAAAATGGCAAGCGTCTATCGGTTTTGACCAAGTTTATTGGGGAGTGATGGAAAACCACCATTTAGTCGATATTGTTAATCAAACCGATTATAACGAATCACCTAACGGAGAAGATAAGCTGGGTCAGCCCATGCTTAGGTTGGGCATTAATTTAAACGATGCATTACTTGAAGCTATGTTATTGATTGGCTATCGTGAGGCTGCGATGCCAACACCTGGTGCTCGTTTTAGTTTTGAGAATGATAATAGCTATGAGTATGAAGGTTGGGGTGAAGAATACCATCCTGATATTGCCTTGCGTTATAGTAAGAGTATTAAAAATATTGATCTTGGTGTGAGCTACTTTGGCGGACATACTCGTACGCCGGAATTACGGAGTCAAACCGTCGGCGATCCAGTTTGGTATGTTAATTTAGTTGACCAAGTATCGGTAGAGGTTAACGCTGATTTGGGTCGGATCGAATTAAAAGCGGAAGTACTATATAAGGTTGTTGAAGACCAATCTACGCGCGCTATGGTGTTAGGAACTGAGTTTAAGCTAATACAAAATAAAAATGTGGGTGTTAACTTACTTGCTGAATATAGCTGGGATCAACATGGTGTTGACGCCTTTGATAATAGTTTTCAAAATGACCTATTTGCGGGTGCAAGAATCACCTTGTTTGGCTTAAATGATAGCGAAATACTGCTCGGTCATAACTATGACTTTGACTTTAGTTCTCAGCATGGTTTTGTTCAGGCCAAAGTAAATGTCACTAAAAAACTTTCAGTGGGTATTGAAGGTTGGTGGTTTAACGTGAGCGATGATGATTACGCCAATAAAACCTACAATGATGATAATATGATCCAGCTTACTGGTTATTATAACTTTTAACGCTATCCAATTATCTTGCTTAGCGGATGGCGCTTTGCCTTAGGCTATTGAACCTTTGATTTAGGGGTACTGTTAATCAGACATTTTTTCAGTTATTCTGATGACTAAGAGATTAGTTAATCGTATAAAAGGATTTTAGATGTTTAAGATAAATCAGTATTTTGATGGTCAAGTTGCTTCAATTGGTTTTAAAGAAGCGGATAAAGAAGCAAGTGTTGGCGTGATGGCTGTTGGCGAATATGAATTCGGTACGGCCTTAGCTGAAGTGATGATCGTGATTACTGGTGCGCTAGCAGTATTGTTACCTGGACAATCTGAATGGCAAACATTCAATGCTGGCGAGCAATTTAATGTACCTAGCGACAGTAAGTTTCAAGTTAAAGTCGTGCAAGAAACTGCGTATCTTTGTCAATATGGTTAATCACGTCGATTAATACCGTCATTATAGAAAAGGGCGAGTAAACGTTAAGTTTATTCGCCCTTTTTAGTATCACAAGTTCACCATTTAACGTATGGAAACTCGATTACTTTTTCGGTTTAGCGTTAAACGCAGCAAGCTGTTCTTCAGTTGCTGGTAGCTGATGGTTTTCTTTCCATTCCGCATACGTCATACCGTAGATACGTTCTCTTGCTTCATCGGCAGAGATATCTAGCTCAAGCTCATCCGCTGCAGATTTATACCATTTACCTAAGCAATTTCGGCAAAAATCAGCAAGGATCATTAAATCAATATTTTGAACTTGTTTGTTATCATCTAAATGCGTTAATAAACGTTGTAATACTTTTGCGTCCAGTTGATCTTGTTGAGCTTGCGTTAATTCAGATTTACTCATTACGATTCCTTTGTTATTTCGCTGGTCTAATTAGGCCAACAATGTGGCAACTAAATACCACAACTGCAACAGCTAAGTAAATTACTGAGGTTACAATTAACCATTGTGGCATGGTATAAGACAAGAACTGCCAGCTAATTTCATCACAAAATCCGGTTGGATTAAACAACCACGGAGCCCATTCATGTAATGGTGCCCAGCTTGGGAAATTAGGGAAGAAGTCACATGTCGAAAATGGTGATGGATTAAGCTGAATATCCACGTGTTCCATAGAAATGCGCAAACTGTAGATAGCACTGACAAACCATAATGTAAAACCACTGAAACGTATGAATGGATTCGCTGGTGCTATTGCACCCACTAAGCCCGCTAAAATAATCCCCATCATGGCGACTCGTTCATAAACGCATAATACACAAGGCTGTAGTTCCATCACATATTGGAAAAACAGCGCTGATGCTTCTAATCCCATGCCGGTAAGCGCAAGCAAAACCCAAGGTAGGCGTTGTTTTGGAAGGTTAGAAATAAACTGGTACATATATTATCTCAAGTGAATGTAATGATTACTTGCTGTTATATCATATTGTTAGTTTTGATATTGTCGCACGAGTGTAAAGCTATGTAAGAATAAAACTTATGTCGGTATTAAGCTATATTAAGCATAAAAAAACGCCGCATAGAGCGACGTTTTTTGTACTAAGTGATTAACTACTGTTACTTATCCTAGTGAGCAGCAGATTTAACGACTTCAGCGGCGCTATCGACATGTGCACTAATTAAACCCATATCAAGCATCATCGTAGTTGCTGGTTCTAAGAAGTACATCAGTGAGCCGAGACCAACCAACGTCATCACAATCGTATACGGTAATGCCATGATAACCATACGGCCATATGATAAGCGTAACAGTGGCGCAACAGCCGATGTTAACAAGAATAAGAATGCTGCTTGTCCATTTGGCGTCGCAACAGAAGGTAAGTTAGTACCGGTGTTAATTGCAACAGCAAGTAAATCGAACTGATCACGTGTGATCGTACCATTGACCAATGCCGCTTTTACTTCGGTAATATAAACAGTACCAACGAATACATTATCACTGACCATCGATAAGATACCATTTGCTAAATAGAATAGCGGTAACTGCTGATGTGGGTCAGCAGCAAGTACGGCATTAATCAGTGGAATGAACAGTTGTTGATCAATGATCACCGCAACAATAGTGAAGAATACCGCGAGTAACGCAGTGAACGGCAGTGCTTCTTCAAATGCTTTACCCAGTGCGTGCTCTTCAGTAATACCGTTAAAGGCAGTCGCAAGAATGATTACAGATAAACCAATCAGACCGACAGCCGCTAAGTGCATTGCGAGACCAATAATTAACCAAACACCAATTGCTGCTTGGGTATAAAGTTTCACTCGTTCACGTTGGCTGCGGTTCGCATCTTCATGTTTATCAAAATCAACCAGAATAGTACGTACCGCTGGTGGTAGTTCAGCACCGTAACCAAATACTTTAAACTTCTCAACGAGGAAACATGTTAGTAGACCAAAGAAAAATACCGGTACTGTAATCGGTGACATGCGTAATGCAAACTCAACAAATTCCCAACCCGCTTGTTCAGCAATGATTAAATTTTGTGGTTCACCAACCATAGTACATACGCCACCTAGCGCAGTACCAACACCGGCATGCATCATCAGGCTACGTAAGAACGCACGGTAATCATCTAAATCTTGACGTTTCAATTCATTAACCGATGCATCATTAGTATGATCATGGTCATTTTTAACATCACTACCGGATGCGACTTTGTGGTAGATACTATAGAAACCAATCGCCACACTAATTACCACGGCAATCACCGTTAGCGCATCTAAGAATGCAGATAGGAATGCAGATACTACAGAGAAAGACAAAGCCAGCAGTGCTTTAGATTTAATGTTAATCAACAATTTTGTGAAAACATAAAGCAATAATGACTTCATGAAGTAGATACCAGCAACCATGAATATTAGCAGCAATAATACTTCGATATTGCTGACAAGCTCATGCTGTACTTGATCTGCAGACGTCATACCAATCGCAACCGCTTCGATTGCAAGTAAGCCACCAGGTTGAAGCGGGTAGCATTTAAGCGCCATTGCTAAAGTGAAAATAAACTCAGTAACTAATAACCAACCAGCAATAAATGGGTCAATAGCAAAGATAATTGGGTTTATAATAAGAAAGGCAATGATTGCAATTTTGTACCACTGAGGTGAGTTACCTAAGAAGTTAAGCTTTGCAGCCGTGGTAAGACTAATGTCCATTAGAAGTGTCCAGTATTTGGTTTAAAGAAAAATAAAACTGCGACATTCTAAGCATTTTCTGTGACGTACGCCATCATTTTTATTGATACAGATTATTGTTATTGCGAATAAAGTTATTTTAATATTTATGTCGGAAATTAATTATTCTGTTGATAGGATCTAATTTAAATCTGGTCGGACGAGCCTGTGGATGCTAACATTCAAAAAGATACAACCTGTTATATTTCCGATATGAGAAGTTAAATGGATATTACTAATAGTAAAACAACAATTAAAAAGCGTCAGAATGACGGTATTATTAAGGCTAAAAGCCCTGCTGGCTTTGCTGAAGAATACCTTATCGAATCAATTTGGAAAAACCGTTTTCCTCCAGGTTCAATTCTGCCTGCAGAAAGAGAGCTTTCTGAACTTATTGGTGTTACCCGAACGACGCTACGAGAAGTACTGCAACGTTTAGCACGTGATGGGTGGCTCACTATTCGTCACGGAAAACCGACTCAAGTTAATAATTTCTGGGAAACCTCGAGTCTTTCAATTTTAGAAGATTTAGTCCGATTAGATCCTGAGCGCCTACCTGAGTTAGTGCGTGACTTATTATCTGCGCGTACCAATATCAGTGTTATTTTTGTTCGTGCTGCGATAAAACGTGATCCTGAAAGAGTCGTTGAGATCTTAAATGAAGCTGAAGCATTAGCGGATAATAAAGATGCTTACACCGAATATGATTATCGTATGTTACACAAATTAGCCTTTTTATCGGGTAATTTAGTGTATGCATTGATTCTAAACGGCTTTGATAATATGTATCGTATTCTGGGAAAAATTTATTTTGATTACCCTGAAGCGCGTGTATTGGCTCAAGATTTTTACAAACAATTGAAAACGGTAGCGGAAGAAAATAAAGCCGATGACTGTTTGAATGTTATTCGTAATTACGGTATGAACTCAGGCCTACTTTGGCAGCAATACCGTGACGAAACATGGGATGATATTTGCGTCGCTTTCGAACAACGTATTAAATAATACTGACGCAACCATATCATATAAAAAAACCAGTCATTGACTGGTTTTTCTCATTAAGGCGTAGGCGTTATACTTTGACAGAGCAGCTCAATATTACCATTGGCTTGAACTTGTTCTAACTTAACATCAAAGCCCCATAATCGATGTAGATGTTTCATTACTTCTTGTGCAGATTTACCCTCCAGCGGTATATCTTGATGCGGCACATAACGTAGTGTTAAAGAACGATCACCCTTTCTATCAACATTAAATACCTGAATGTTAGGTTCATTGTTACTTAAATTATATTGGGCAGATAACTTACTACGCAGTTGTTGGTAGCCTTCTTCATTATGAATAGCCGATACTTCAATATATTTACTGCTGTCATTATCTTCGATTGAAAATAAGTGCATATCACGCATTACTTTTGGCGATAAATATTGGCTAATGAAGCTTTCATCTTTAAAGTTCTGCATGGCAAAATGCAATGTGTCTAACCAATCACTGCCGGCAATATCAGGGAACCAGGCTTTATCTTCAGCTGTCGGGTGTTCGCAGATTCGACGAATATCAGTAAACATCGCAAACCCCAGCGCGTAAGGGTTCATACCTGAGTAGTAAGGGCTGTTATACGCTGGTTGCGCAACAACATTAGTATGATTATGTAATATCTCTAACATAAAATTATCGGAGACTAAACCTTCGTCATACAGGTGATTGGTAATGGTATAATGCCAAAATGTTGCCCAGCCTTCATTCATTACTTGAGTTTGTTTTTGTGGATAAAAATACTGACTTATCTTACGCACGATTCGAATTATTTCACGCTGCCAAGATTGTAATAAAGGGGCGTTTTTCTCTACAAAATACAGCATGTTTTCTTGTGGTTCTGCTGGGAAATTAGGTTCAACAGGTTCTGCTTTTTCATTACTTTGGGGCAGGGTGCGCCACAGTTCATTAACTTGGGTCTGTAAATAATCAGTACGTTCTTGTTGACGACGTTTCTCTTCACTTAATGAAGGTTCACTCGGCCGCTTATAACGGTCGACACCATAGCTCATTAATGCATGGCATGAATCGACTATATTTTCGACAGCATCAATACCGTATTTTTGCTCGCACTCGGCAATATAGTTTTTGGAAAATAGTAAGTAATCTATAATTGATTCAGCGTCGGTCCAAGACTTAAACAGATAATTGCCTTTAAAAAAAGAGTTATGACCATAACAGGCATGTGCGATCACTAACGCTTGCATCGGGATGGTATTTTCTTCCATTAAGTAGGCAATGCAAGGGCTAGAATTAATCACAATTTCATACGCCAGTCCCATTTGCCCGCGTTTGTAGCTTTGCTCGGTTTGAATGAATTTCTTACCAAAGCTCCAGTGGTTATAGCCAATCGGCATCCCTACTGAAGAATAAGCATCCATCATTTGCTCTGCGGTGATCACTTCTATTTGATTGGGATAAGTATCAAGTCGGTAGTGCTCGGCAATACGTTTTATTTCGACATGATATTCTTCAAGTAATGGGAAGTTCCAATCAGGACCATCGCTAAGCTGCTTTACTTCATCTTTTAACATATAGACTCTCCCTAAGCGGCCTGTTTCTTGAATAGTTCACGGAATACAGGATAAATATCTTCGAGCTGACGAATGTGTTGCAAGGCGAACTGTGAGTAGTCTTCTGCTACTTTTTCATATTCACGCCATAATGTCTGATGTGCTCGATTAGTTATTTCTATATAGCTGAAATAACGCACTCTGGGCATGATCTTATCCACTAATATCTTGCGACATAAAGGCGAGTCATCAGCCCAGTTATCTCCATCAGAAGCTTGTGCTGCATAAATATTCCACTCATTGGCTGGGAATTTATCAGTGACAATTTTATCCATGAGTTTTAAGGCTGACGATACAATCGTACCACCTGTCTCTTGCGAGTAAAAAAACTCATGCTCATCAACTTCTTTTGCTTGTGTATGGTGACGTATGTAAACCACTTCAATTTTTTTGTAAGTTCGGGTTAAAAACAAATAGAGTAAAATGTAGAATCGTTTCGCCATGTCTTTAGTCGGTTGATCCATTGAACCTGATACATCCATCAAACAAAACATCACCGCCTGGCTATTGGGTACTGCGTATTGCTCAAAATTGTTATAGCGTAAATCAAAGGTATCAATGAAAGGTACTTTACTGATGCGCTTTTTAAGCTCTGCAATTTCTTTTTTGAGTTCATCGACAAATTGGCCTTCAACGTCGCCGCGCTGGGTTAACTCGTCAACTTCAAGTTGTAATGCTTTTACTTTTCTTTTCTTACTACCGGATAATGCGGTACGTCTTGCGAGTGAATTTTGTAATGATTTAACAATCGCGATGTTACCTGGGTTACCGTTAGATGTATAACCGGCGCGGTGGGTTTTCATTTCAACAATACTGTTGAATTGGTTTTCTTGTAAATTAGGTAATTCTAAATCTTCAAATAATAGATCAAGGTATTCGTCTTTGGATATTTGAAAATTAAATTCATCATTACCTTCGCCACTATCACTGGCTTCACCGCCGCCAGCACCAGAACCGCCTGCAGGTGGTGGGCGATTAATTTTATCGCCGGTAATAAATTGATCGTTACCTGGGTGAACGATGGTGCGATCACCGCCTTTGCCTTGGTGAAACATAGGTTCTGAGATGTCACGAGTTGGAATACTGACACTTTCTCCAGATGTAATATCCTGGATACTGCGATTGTTTACAGCATCAGATACCGCCTTTTTTATTTGTGAGTTATAACGACGCATAAAGCGTTGTCGATTAACGGTACTTTTATTCTTACCGTTTAATCTGCGATCAATAAAATGTGCCATCTCATACCCCCTAACAAAATCTATTATGATGATTTACGTACACGTAAATACCATTCTGACAACAGTCTAACTTGTTTTTTGGTATAGCCTTTTTCCATCATACGGGCTACAAAGTTGTCATGTTTTTGTTGTTCATCGGTGGATGTTTTACCGTTAAATGAGATAACGGGTAACAACTCTTCGGTGTTGGAGAACATTTTCTTCTCGATAACCGTACGGAGTTTTTCGTAACTGACCCAAGCTGGATTTTTACCGCTGTTATTGGCTCTGGCACGTAATACGAAATTGACGATTTCATTACGGAAATCTTTCGGGTTACTGATACCCGCTGGTTTCTCAATTTTTTCCAGATCGTTATTTAATGCTTCTCTATCAAAAAGTTGACCTGTATCAGGATCTCGAAACTCTTGATCTTGGATCCAGAAATCAGCATAGGTGACATAGCGGTCGAAAATGTTTTGACCATATTCAGAGTAAGATTCTAAATACGCGGTTTGAATTTCTTTGCCGATAAATTCAGCATATTTCGGGATCAAATAACCTTTCAAGAACTCTAAATAACGGTCTGCAATATCTTGAGGGAATTGCTCACGTTCAATTTGTTGTTCGAGTACATAGAAAAGATGTACAGGGTTAGCGGCAACTTCAACATGATCAAAGTTGAATACTTTGGATAAAATTTTATAGGCAAAACGGGTTGATAGCCCTGACATACCTTCATCGACACCCGCATAATCACGGTACTCTTGATACGACTTAGCTTTCGGGTCGGTATCTTTTAAGGTCTCGCCATCATAAACCCGCATTTTCGAGTAGATTGATGAATTTTCAGGATCTTTAATGCGTGATAGCACGGTGAATTGCGCAAGCGCATCAAGTGTTCCTGGTGCACATTTAGCATTATGCAGCGCACTGTTTTCCAGTAATTTACGATAAATAGCTTGTTCTTCACTGATGCGTAAGCAGTAGGGTACTTTAACAATATAAACACGGTCTAAAAACGCTTCGTTGTTTTTATTGTTACGGAATGTTTGCCACTCAGATTCATTCGAGTGAGCAAGGATTATGCCTTCGAAAGGCAAGGCTGAGAGACCTTCGGTACTGTTATAGTTACCTTCCTGTGTTGCGGTAAGTAGGGGATGAAGCACTTTAATCGGTGCTTTAAACATCTCTACAAACTCCATCACACCTTGGTTTGCTTTACAGAGTGCGCCAGAGTAACTGTATGCATCAGGATCATCTTGTGAGAAATGTTCTAACTGACGAATATCTACCTTACCCACGAGCGATGAAATATCTTGGTTATTTTCATCGCCAGGTTCGGTTTTAGCAATCGCAATCTGATGGAGAATCGATGGACGAACTTTTTCCACTTTGAACTGACTTATATCACCACCAAATTCTTTTAAGCGTTTCGCTGCCCAAGGTGACATCACATGACCAAGATAACGTGTTGGAATGCCGTATTCAGTGCGTAAAATATTGGCATCTTCATTGACGTCAAACAGACTAAATGGATGGTCGTTGACTGGTGAACCTTTAATGCGATAAATAGATTCGTTTTGCATCAGGTCTTTGAGTTTTTCTGCTAAAGATGATTTACCACCCCCAACAGGCCCCAATAAATACAAGATTTGTTTCTTTTCTTCTAATCCCTGCGCCGAGTGTTTTAGGTAAGCAACGATCTGTTCAATGGCGTCTTCCATGCCATAGAAATCTTTAAACGCGGGATAGCGTGCAACAACGCGGTTTGAAAATAATCGGCTCAGGCGAGAATCAGTCGCGGTATCAACCATTTCTGGCTCACCGATTGCGTGTAGTAATCTTTCAGCAGCAGATGCATATACAGTTTTGTCGTCACGACATAAATTCAAAAACTCTTGGATCGTATATTCTTCTTCGCGACTTTCTTCGTATCTTTGCTGATAATGTTCAAAAATACCCATAGGTAACCCCCAAAATTTAATTACTTGCATCTGCAGGAATTGGCATCTACAAGTCTGAAGTTTTTCTCACTTCTTTTCTAAATTTAGACTTTGATTTCAAAATTGCGCAATTAAATTGCGGTTTTATAAGCATTTTATTATTCTTGTAATGTTAAATAATGCGTTATGTTTGAATTTATAAAAGTCATTTTTTAGTGAGTTAGATGTGACTAGAGTTGTTTAGCGGGTCTTTATATTGCAAGTTGTCGCTGTAGCGATATATACGTTAAGTATAGCTTACGAAAATATAATTAAATATTACGGGAGATTAGATTGCGGACGTGCATAGTTTAATTAGCAGCTTAATTGCAGTATTCTACTGATTGACAGACTTACGTTAAATGCGAATAACGCAAGTCTGGATTACTGTATGGTTATGCTGTGATGGATTCGTGGAGTAGTTTATTGAGCATGCGCATTGTTGCTTGTACCCCTGCAAATACTTGGTTTGAACTGACGCCACGGGTTCGGAAGGTTTTGTTATCTTGTTCCCAAGTAATGAAACTTTCGGTTAGGGCGCTGGTCTTGCCGCCTGGTGGAATACGTACTTGGTAGTTTTCTAAATTAGGGAACTCAAAACCAACCTTTGGCATAAGCGCCTGTATTGCCATACTGAATGCATCAAAACCACCGTTACCAGAACCGGCAGATTTATATATGTCATCACCAATACGAACACGAATACTGGCTGTCGAATCTACATTTAACCCAGATGTTATTGAGCAGTTAAGCAGTTCAATATGCGAGTAGTCTTTACTTTCCAATAGGTCCGCAATAATAAAAGGCAAGTCTTCAGGCGTGATAATGGCTTTTTGATCGCCGAGTGTCACAATCCGTTCGAGTAATTTGGTTTTTTGCTCGGCCGTTAAATCAATGTTTAAGTCTGCTAAGTTTTTCTCTAGCGATGCTTTCCCACTCATTTTACCGAGTGCATAGGTGCGTGTACGCTCAAATCGCTCAGGACCTAATACCGTTTGATATAAGCCGCCTTTATTATCGCCATCAGCATGGATACCACTCGTTTGGGTAAACACGTCAGCGCCAATGATAGGGGCATTCGCTGGGGTTATTTTCCCTGAGAAGTTTTCAATCATTTGGCTTATCTGATGGATACGCTGTTCGTTGATTGATGATTCGATGCCGAGTTTGTCTTTTAATACTACCGCCACTTCTGCCAGTGACGCATTACCAGCACGTTCACCCAAGCAGTTAACCGTACAATGGATGGCACTAATCCCAACTTTGGCTGCCGCTAATGCATTTGCTGTTGCCAGGCCGTAATCATTGTGCGGATGGAAATCAAATTGCAATTGCGGGAAACGACTGATCATATCCGACAGGCTAGTGTGCACTTCATCCGGCGACATAACACCAAGCGTATCGGGGAGCATATAATGTTGGATAGGTAAATCTGCTAGCGCACTGATCATGTGATAAACATAGTCAGGATTATCGCTATAACCATTAGACCAATCTTCAAGATAGATGTTAACGGTTAAACCTTGCTCCAGTGCATAATGGATGGTTTCTCTGACATCTGCAATATGTGCCGCAGGGGTTTTACGTAATTGTTCAGTACAGTGTTTCTCACTGCCTTTGGTTAATAAGTTAATGACTTTAGCACCACTGGATTTAATCCAGTCAACGCTTTTGGTATGGTCAACAAAGCCTAATATTTCAATTCGGTCAGCTAGGTGTTCTTGTTCAGCCCATTGCATTAATGAGGATACGGCGTTTTTTTCACCGAGTGACACACGTGCAGACGCAACTTCAATGCGATCAACATTAAGTGATTGGAGTAGGGCTTTGGCAATGCTGACTTTTTCTTCGGGCGTGAAGGAGACACCTTGGGTTTGCTCTCCGTCGCGAAGAGTAGTGTCCATCAACTGGACTCGAGGGCGCATGATTTCCATATTTGCTACCTGCTTCAAATTGTAGGGAAAGAGCGGATAGAAGATGGCTACCTGCTTCAAATTGTAGGGAAAGAGCGGATAGAAGATGGCTACCCGCTTTAAACTGCCTTTTGGTATGCCCTGTTATAGCTTTTTATATAGCGATGACAGAGCATTTGTATTGTCTATAACAAAACGACCAAAAGTTAGTTCGCTTCAGTCCATAACCATGGGAACTGTTGCTTATTTTTAGCTTCGAATTCAGTGATTTTACCTTCATGCTTTAATGTCCATGAGATATCATCAGCACCTTCGATAAGGCTTTGTTTACGGAATGGATCAACTTCAATGTTAATAACAATACCGCCTGGTGTTGTTACTGTTTGCGCTGGTAGGTCAACAGTAAATTCAACACCTTCGTTCGCTTCAATCTCAGCCATTAATGCGGCTAACTCGTCTTTACTTACACGGATTGGTAAAATACCGTTTTTAAAGCAGTTTGAGTAAAAGATGTCGGCATAGCTCGTTGAAATAACGGTGTTGAAACCAAAATCTTCAATCGCCCACGGCGCATGTTCACGTGATGAACCACAACCAAAGTTATCGCCAGCCACTAAAATTTTAGCGCCTTTGAATGCGGGTTTATTTAATTCAAATTCAGGGTTTTCTGAACCGTCATCAAGAAAACGCCAGTCATGAAATAAGTGAATGCCAAAGCCGGTACGTTCTACTTTTTTCAAGAACTGTTTCGGGATGATTTGATCTGTATCTACGTTACTACGATTCATTAATGCAGCAACACTAGTATGATTTTTATATGCTTTCATTTTAATTCCTTGATCACTAATGTGCTAAAGCTTACGCCCAGTTACGGATGTCAACAAAATGGCCTTCAATTGCTGCAGCGGCAGCCATTGCTGGAGATACGAGGTGCGTACGACCACCTTTACCTTGTCGACCTTCAAAGTTACGGTTTGACGTAGATGCACTACGTTGACCTTCCTTAAGTTGATCGCCATTCATTGCTAAGCACATTGAACAACCTGGTTCACGCCATTCCCAACCTGCATCCATCAAAATCTTATCTAGACCTTCTTTTTCCGCTTGTTCTTTCACTAGGTAAGAACCCGGTACCGCTATCGCTTGTACTGCTGCACTTACTTTTTTGCCTTTCGTCATTTCTGCAATCGCACGGAAATCTTCAATGCGACCGTTGGTGCAAGAACCAACAAATACTAAATCAATTTTAATATCGGTGATTGGTGCGCCAGCAGTAATACCCATGTAAGACAATGCGCCTTTACATGCAGACGATTTAATTACGTCATCAAAATCTGTTGGAGACGGAACGTTTGCTGTTACTGGTGAAACTTGCTCTGGTGATGTACCCCACGTTACTTGTGGTGCAATATCTTCTGCGACTAATTCAACAATCGTATCGAATTTAGCGCCATCATCCGTTGGTAACGACTTCCAGTATGCTAGTGCAGCAGCCCAGTGATCGCCTTTAGGCGCAAATTCTTTGCCTTCAATGTAATCGAAAGTAGTCTGATCTGGTGCGATTAAACCTGCACGAGCGCCACCTTCAATTGCCATGTTACAAAGGGTCATACGACCTTCCATTGTTAAGTCGCGGATTGCTGAACCTGCGAATTCAATAACATGACCGGTGCCGCCTGCTGTGCCGATTTTACCGATTACAGCAAGTGCAATGTCTTTAGCAGTAGAAAACTGAGACAGTTTACCTTCAACGCTTACTAGCATTGTTTTAGATTTTTTCTGTTGTAACGTTTGCGTTGCCATTACATGCTCAACTTCAGACGTACCGATACCGAATGCTAACGCACCGAATGCACCGTGTGTTGCTGTGTGAGAATCACCACATACAGCAGTCATACCTGGGTGGATAAAACCATGTTCAGGTACCACAATATGAATAACACCGTTGTTAGCATTATCCATGTCATAAATTAGTAGGTCGTGTTCTTCACAGTTATCCGCCATTGTTTGGATCTGTTTTGCGGCAATTGGATCTTTAATTGGTAAGTGGCGGTCAACCGTTGGTACGCAGTGATCCATTGTTGCTAGGATACTATGTTTGTTACGTACTGGACGTTGTTGAATCTTTAAACCTTCAAACGCTTGAGGACTTGTTACTTCATGCATCAAATGACGATCGATATAAAGTATTGGAGTTCCATTCTCTGGTTCATGAACTAAGTGAGAATCCCAAATCTTTTCATACATTGTTTTTTTCATTGCTTTGCTTCCCTTCTCATCAAGCGAGATATTAATATTTCTTATCCCTCGATACTATGACAATAGTGTGACCTTCTTCAAGAACATAATTTCATAAAAAGTTGTAATTATAATTACCCACTTTCCTATAACTTCAATAAACAGTGTTTAATTGGTCATAAATATCGATATCATGTCAAAAAGCAGTTTGAGATGTTGTGTGTTTTGCTTTTTTTGGGGTTATTTATTTTTTACAATATGTTAGTTTTTTTTGCATTACTGCTTATCAATGTTGTAAATAAAGTAATTTCAGCCATTTTAAGGTCTTGATGGTAGAAATATCCATATAACCTATGCTTAGGTTAAGTAATAGCCATGCATTATTTCAATTGGTTAACATATTAAAGGGGTAAGGGAATGAATTCTTTAAAAGTATCTGATTATATGCAGTTACGGCCAGTTAAGTTAACTGTAGATATGCCTGTCGCGACTGCTGTCGATAAGCTATTAAAATCGACTCATATTGGTGCCCCTGTGGTGGATGATAATGATGCGCTTGTGGGATGGGTCTCCGAACAAGATTGCTTAGCAACGCTATTGGAATCGAGTTATTACTGCGAAGAGGTCGCGATTGTCGGTGACTTGATGAGATCTGATGTGCTCACCGCTAGGTCTGAAGACAGTATTATTGAATTAGCACAGAAAATGGTATCAGCAAAACCTAAGAGCTACCCTGTGATTGACGAACATGGCGTGGTAGTTGGGATTATTTCACGTCGTGATGTACTCAAAGCAATGGATAAACAACAGCAATCTTGTTACGAAAAATGCCGTTAATATTGAGTTAAGTTTAATTTAGGAACTGCTCGTTTGGTTACTTTTAGTTAATTTTAATTTAGCAGTAAGATAGCGGCGAATTTATGTCTAAAGAGAATAATTAAGTCGCCGCTAAAGTTATTGCCAACAATATCGGTTATTTATGCAACCACTGCATCATTATTTTTGTTTTTGTTCTCGTGAAAACGTTTTTCACCGACATATGCGTAACCTAAACAAATGATTGAGGCGAAGCAAGAGCAGACTAATACCATAAAGCCGCCATCCCAACCGAAATGGTCAACGGTATAACCCAGTACTGCATTTGCAGCTACCGCGCCGCCGAGGTAACCAAATAGACCTGTTAAGCCAGCCGCTGTACCAGCCGCTTTCTTAGGCGCAAGCTCAAGAGCATATAAGCCAATTAACATCACTGGTCCGTAAATCAGGAAGCCAATCGCAATTAGCGCTGCCATATCGATCATTGGGTTGCCTGCAGGATTAAACCAATAAACCAGTACGGCAATCGTCACTAGGACCATGAATAATATACCGGCTGGTGCACGACGACCTTTGAATAATTTATCAGAGATCCAACCACAAAGTAGGGTGCCTGGAATACCTGCCCACTCGTATAAGAAATAAGCCCAAGAAGAACCGTCTACCGTGAAACCTTTTGCTTCTTTTAAATAAACAGGGGCCCAATCTAAAACGCCGTAACGGATCATATACACAAAGGCATTGGCAATTGCGATAGACCAAAGCAGTTTATTGTTGAGTACGTATTTGAAGAAGATTTCTTTAGCCGTCATTTCTTGTTCATGATCTTTACTGTAGTCATCTGGGTAATCATCTTTATATTCTTCGATTGGTGGTAACCCGCAAGACTGCGGAGTATCACGGACCGTGAACCAGACAAAAACAGCGACGATCACAGCAAAGAAGGCTGGTACATAAAATGCAGCATGCCAATCATCATTAAAGGCCCATAAACCAAGCAAGAACATCGGGCCGATTAGACCACCGCCAACATTATGCGCGACATTCCAAACCGAGACTAATTCGCCACGTTCCTTCTTTGACCACCAGTGAACCATGGTTCTGCCGCAAGCTGGCCAACCCATACCTTGGAACCAACCGTTTAGAAATAATAATACAAACATGGCGGTAATACTGCTGGTTGCCCAAGGCATGTAGCCAAAAGTAAACATAACAGCAGCGGACATTAATAACCCAGCAGTCAAGAAATAGCGTGGATTAGAGCGATCGGAGACACTGCCCATCAAGAATTTAGATAGGCCGTACGAAATAGAGACTGCGGATAAAGCGACACCAAGGTCGCCACGGCTAAAACCTTGTTCAATCAAGTATGGCATGGCCAAACTGAAGTTTTTACGGACTAAATAATAGCCTGCATAGCCAAAGAAAATACCAAAGAATAACTGCCAGCGTAAGAATTTATAGGTGGAGTCAACTTGGTCTGCGGGTAAACGAGCAATGTGCTCTTTCGGTTTGAAAATACCAAACATTTATAACCTCGAGTTTCAACGTGTTGATGGTTTTTAATAACCATTTATATAGGGCGTGATGTTCGTTCGAGCGAAATCGAGTGGATTTTATTTTCTTTCGACTGTTTTTGATGTGACTCAGGTCGAATAAACATGTGTTTAAAATCAGAGGGATAAAACATTGGTATAAATATACATAAATTAATTAGTGGTTAGTGTGTTTGTAAATTAATCGTGACAGCTTACTAAAGTAGGTTGGCACTACTCATTTAGTGGTGCTTCTGTTTCTTAGTTCGTTTTATGTCTAATAAAGTGTAAATAATTTGTGCCGTTAAAAATCAAATTTATATTCTATTGAAGCCGTGCCCGTAGTCTAAAAAGTGTCCCATAGTTGTGACTAAAAGTGATAATAGGGTAATGACAAGAAGGCATTTCATTTGAAAACCAATAATCATTTGAAATTCGATAGATACTGGCATAGTATTTCGATTTTAACCTAAAGTTAATGGGCGTTTTCTAACTATTATGCAGAGTATCTTAAAATCCCTGACGGCTGAGCTATCTACCTGTATGCATTCCGATCGTTTTCGTTTTAAACGTCGTTTGCAAGCAGCGCAAAAATTACCTTCTGACAAGCAAGAAAAAACCGTTGATAAACTACAGCAAGATATTGCTGCATCAGCAAGTCTGCGTCAGTCGCGTATCGATAACTTGCCTGTCGTCTCTTACCCTGAGTCTCTGCCGATTAGTCAGAAGCGTAACGATATCGCCGAGGCCATCTTAAATAACCAAGTCGTTATTATTGCGGGTGAAACGGGGTCGGGTAAAACCACTCAGATCCCTAAAATATGCCTCGACCTTGGGCTAGGTATTGATGGCATGATTGGTCATACGCAGCCAAGACGACTTGCTGCGCGTACTGTCGCTAACCGTATTGCCGAAGAGTTGGATTCAGAAATCGGTGAGCACGTTGGTTATAAGATCCGTTTTAGCGATAACGTCAGTAAGAAAAGTTACATCAAGATAATGACTGACGGTATTTTACTTGCCGAGATCCAACAAGATCGCTTCTTAAGTAAATATGACGTCATCATTATCGATGAAGCCCATGAACGTAGTTTAAACATTGATTTCATTCTTGGTTATTTAAAACAGCTGCTTAATCGTCGACCTGATTTAAAAGTGATTATTACCTCTGCGACAATCGATCCAGAGCGTTTTTCTAAGCACTTTAATAATGCGCCGATGATTGAAGTGTCTGGTCGTACTTATCCTGTAGAAGTGCGTTATAACGCGTTAGCAGAACAAGAAGATGGCCATGAACGTGATCAAATCCAAGGCATTGTTGAAGCGGTCGATGAACTGCAGAGCGAAGGCCTTGGCGATATTCTGGTATTCCTTAACGGTGAACGTGAGATCCGCGATACCGCCGATGCATTAAATAAATTAAAGCTTCGCGATACTGAAGTACTGCCGTTGTACGCCCGTCTGACGAATGCCGAGCAAAACCGTATTTTCCAAAGTCACGTTGGCCGTCGTGTTGTCTTAGCGACAAACGTGGCAGAAACATCATTGACTGTGCCAGGTATCAAGTATGTCATTGATCCGGGTACTGCGCGTATTAGCCGTTATAGCTACCGTACCAAAGTGCAACGCCTACCTATTGAAGCAGTATCACAAGCCAGTGCAAATCAACGTATGGGTCGTTGTGGCCGTGTAAGTGCGGGTATTTGTATTCGCCTTTACAGTGAAGAAGATTTTAATAATCGTCCAGAGTTCACTGACCCAGAGATCCAGCGTACTAACCTTGCTTCTGTTATTTTACAAATGCATGCTTTGGGCTTAGGCGACGTTGCTAATTTCCCATTCGTGCAGCCGCCAGATAGCCGTAATATTACCGATGGTCTGAAACTGCTGGAAGAGTTAGGCGCGATTGATATCAGCAATGCTGATCATAATAAACGCCTGACACCGGTTGGTATCGCCTTGGCTAAGTTGCCGATTGATCCACGACTTGCGCGTATGGTGATGGAAGCGAATACTAATGGTTGTTTAAACGAAGTCATGATTATTACCGCGGCCTTGTCGATTCAAGATCCACGTGAACGTCCTATGGAAAAACAACAAGCGGCAGATGAACAACATCGTCGTTTTTATGACAAAGAATCTGATTTTATTACCTTCTTGAATCTTTGGAATTACGTCAAACAGCAACAAGATGAACTATCATCATCGCAATTCCGCCGTCTGTGTAAGAAAGATTACCTGGCTTACATGCGTGTACGTGAGTGGCAAGATATCTACTCGCAACTGTCGCAAGTAGTGAGAGAGCTTGGTTTTACTGTGAACCCTGTTGACGTGAACGAAGAAGGCGAGATCAGCAACAGTGATAATATTCACAAAGCGCTGTTATCAGGTATGTTAAGTCATGTTGGTTTTAAAGATAAAGACCAAGATTATACCGGTGCACGTAACAGTAAATTTAATATCTTTCCTGGCTCTGGTTTATTTAAAAAACAACCTAAGTGGGTGATGGTTGCTGAATTGGTGGAAACATCGCGTTTATTTGGTCGTATTGCTGCCAAGATCCAACCTGAATGGATTGAACCGCTGGCAACACACTTAAACAAATCAACCTACAGTGAACCGCACTGGGAAAAACGCCGTGCAGCGGTTGTTGCTGCCGAGAAGGTGACCTTGTACGGACTGGTGATTGTGGCTAAACGCATGGTTAACTACAGCCAAATTGACCCCGTGATATGTCGTGAAATCTTTATTCGCAGTGGTTTAGTTGAAGGTGAGTTCAATACTAAACATGCGTTCTTTAAGCACAACATGGCCGAAGTTGAACGTATTCACGAACTCGAGCATAAATCGCGTCGTCGTGACATTTTGGTCAGTGATGATGATCTATTTGGCTTCTATTCAGACGTTATTCCTGAGCACGTGTGTTCTGGTCGTCACTTTGATAGCTGGTGGAAAAAAGAGATCCTGCAAACGCCGGATTTATTAACGCTAACGCAAGCCCGCTTGATGAAGCATGATGCGGAATCAATTACTGCCCATAGCTATCCCGAGTTTTGGACTCAAAACAGCTTTAAGTTCAAACTCGAATACAACTTTGAACCGGGTACACTTGAAGATGGCGTTACGGTTATGATCCCGTTAGCGATCTTAAACCAAATTAATGAGCAAGGTTTTGATTGGCAGATCCCTGCTTTACGTGAAGAATTGATTATTACTATGATTAAGGCGTTACCTAAAACATTACGCCGTAATTTTGTACCTGCACCAAATTATGCCAATGCTGCACTGGAAAATATGGACCCTAGCCAAGGTGAGTTAGCGGCTAGTTTAAATAAGCAATTATTACGCATGACTGGTGTACGGTTAGATCAAGATGTGTGGGAGCTATTAACGCTGCCAACGCATCTTAAAATGCATTTTAAGATTGTAGATGAAAAACTGAATCAAATTAGTTTTGGTAATGATCTCGGTGCGTTAAAGCAACAACTTCAAGGGCATATTCAAGAAACCTTAGTGAAAGTTGCAGATAAAGGCATTGAGAAAAAAGACCTTATTACTTGGGACTTTGGTAAGTTACCGGCTGAATTTAAACAAAAGCATGGTGGTTATGAAGTTAAAGCTTACCCGGCATTAGTGGATAACAAAAATTCAGTTGAGATTAAGCTGTTCGATCATCAAGAAGATGCTGCAGTCGCCGCGAAAGCGGGTTTACGTCGTCTGATTTTACTTAATGTACCATCACCGATTAAATATCTTGAGCAAAAACTACCAAATAAAGCCAAACTTGGCTTGTATTTCAATCCGTTTGGTAAAGTCACAGACTTGATCCATGATTGTATTTCTTGTGCTGTGGATAGTATTATCGCCACACAAGCCGCGCCGAGTGATGCCGATAGTTTTGAAGCATTAAAAGAATTGGTGCGCGCGAACCTTAGTGATGAAACCGTTGAAGTAGCAAAGCAGGTTGAGAAAATTTTAACCGCTGCGCATCAAGTACATAAGCAACTTAAAGGTAAAGTATCGTTAGATATGATCGTCGCCAATGGTGATATTAAAGCGCAATTAGGCAACCTTATTTATAGTGGTTTTGTGACTCACTGTGGTGCTAAGAAATTAGCTGACGTGCAGCGTTATATTGGTGCTATTGAACATCGTTTGCATAAACTCAAAGCAGACCCTGTGCGTGATCGTGGTAATGCAGTTGCTGTTCAACCATTATTGGCAAGTTATATTCAGCTAACGAAAATGCCTCGATTAACGCTGGCACAACAACATGAGTTATTAAAACTACGTTGGATGCTTGAAGAGTTGCGTGTATCGCTATTTGCTCAGCAATTAGGGACAAGTTACCCGGTATCAATTAAACGCGTTAAAATGGCTTTTGCAGACTTTAAAGCGAGTTTGTAGGGCGTTATTTTAGACGTTATCTAGGAAAGTATATTCGGTTATGCAAAAAGGAAGCGATATCGCTTCCTTTTTGGTTTATAAGACCCATTTATCTCGGCCACTTTCTTTGGCTTGGTAGAGTTTTTCATCTGCTTGTAACATTAACCCTTTGACTGTCAAGTTTCGATCTGGAATCAGGCTCACCACACCAAAACTCATGGTTACAATGGCATGTTTATGAAGCCCTGCATGGTGCAGTTCTAATGAGCGGACCGCATTAACTAACTTTTCAGCAATTAATTTAGCACCTTCTGTATCGGTATTGGGTAATAGCATACAAAATTCTTCGCCACCATACCGTGCAACCAGCTCGGACGGCCTACGTATCGCATTATCAAGTGCCGTTGCAACTGCTTTTAAGCATTCATCACCTTGAATGTGGCCATAGTGATCATTATATTTTTTAAAGAAATCTATATCAGAAATAATAAAAGTCAGAGGTTGTTGATGGCGCTGTGCTCGTGCGAGTTCTTTCGCGGCGGTGTTATCTAAATGGCGACGGTTGGCAATACCAGTGAGACCATCTAATGTCGCAAGACGCCCTAATTCTTCATTGGCTAACTCTAAATCACTTTTGGTTTTTAATAGCTGGGTTCGCATTGCTGCAATACGTTCCATTGCCGTCATTTTTGCAATGAGTATTTGTTTTTGGATAGGTTTTGGTAGGTAATCATCACCACCAGCTTCAATACCAATCATGACATCTTCTGGTGCGGTTTTACCGCTAAGGAAAATGATTGGTACCCAGTCAGCGTATTCTTGTCGAATTTGCGTGGCGACTTGATAGCCATTAATACCAGCCATTACCACACCAAGCAATACAATATCTGGATTGCATTGGGCAAAAAGGGCGATACCTGTTTCACCGTTCTCAGCGTCGAAGACTTCGTGATTAAGATGTTGTAAGTATGAGCGAATAATTACTCGTTCAATCTTGGAATCATCGATTATGAGGATCTTCATCGGCAGTCCTTGCTCTTCTAGTCGTTATTCAATATTCGAATCTAATAACTAAATATAGCAAGTATCTGTTTCATTAGTGTAATTTTTTGTTGCTCTGTATCACACACTCTGTGTTATAGCTTTTCATCGTTGCTTTAACTTGAAATATTTCATCTGTTGTTAGCTCGTCATCCCAGGTCACGACTGTTGAAATAGTCGGACTTTGCGCTGCTTTCAATAATGTATGGAATTTATTATTTATTTTAGCCTTATGAATGATTAATGCACTATCAGCACGAATACCATGCTGTGACAAAAGTGCGGCGGTAAGCGTCATTGGCGGTGCAATGATAGCCGTCCATTGACCATGGTTATCTTCAATTACGGCGTCATCAGCATTAAGGAAGTTATTGTTATCTGCAGAAGTGTTCGCGTTATATGTAAAAGATTTAGTTTGCATGGTCGTTACCTGTTGTTACATCCAGTGGTTTTATATACAGTAGTATTTTAGGCCGGTGTTTGCAAGTATTTATTACTTTTTATATTAAGTAATATAGATGATTATTTATTTTAATGTTATTTATCAATGCCTTGTGGTTTTATTGTTGTGGGGCGATATTTTCAATGAACGATGGTTTTATATGATTAACGTAAATGGTTGATCTTTATCGGCGGGATATACAGTGTTTATACAGTGTTATTTTTTGGGGACACGTCATATATTAACTTGAAATTGATTTTTCATATGACAAAGGGCGGTGCATGCCGTCGTTACTACTGAATTTATGTGTTGATAGCGAGTTTAAATAAATGACAATTTCCAGTTCACAGTTTAGCTTTTTATATAAGTCATAGATCACAAACTATTAAAAAATTTTATAATAAGTAAGTAAAAATCTTGGATAACTTGGACCTGTCAACAATATCCGTTAGCGTACAAAGTGAATTTATCCCTGCTGTTAGAGGGAACGAATAGTGTCGGTTATGTTGTACGTGCTAATACATGATAAGTCATTGCAAGGAGCACATTATGCCAGATAGTATTAAACATACCGTGGTAAAGCAGGAAAATTTAGACCCACAAATATCAAAAATTATAGATTCAGTATTGAAAATTAATGAGCCAGCAGAGTATAACGATTACGAAATTGTCGCTAAGGTGTTATTTCAAGCATTAAATTTTTTTCCTCCTCTCTATGCACAATCTATATTAGGCCCGATACGAACTTGGATCCCCCCACACAAAAAAGAGTCCGAGTTTAACATTATTGATTTTTGGCGACCGATCAGAACCGCTAATTATTTAGTAGACACCTTGGTTCCGGCATTTTCGCATGCCCCTGGACCTTGGACTCGAACCTTACTTCCACCCGTTGTTCAGAACTTATTTTGGCGACCAAGTAACTATTTTCAGCAAGCTGATCCGTTACTGAATGTCACTTCATTTATCAATGAACAGTGGATCTATGTCAATGGTATCGCCACGAACGAAGATGTTGCGATGATGAACTCTGAGTTACTGAGTCAGTTATTTAAACGACCGTTAACTGTTGTGCATAACCAAACTGATTCGACGGTTTTAGATCTGGTGCAGTGTGTGACAGGGAAAGTATTTAAAACAAGTCCGAACCTTAATGATGAGCAGTCAATGACTGAGCCAGCCATCAAGGCTACGGTAGCTGTGTTGGACGCGCTGAAAGATCCAGCTAAAGATAGAGTTGTATTGTTGTGTCATTCTCAAGGCACGATTATCACTGCTAACGTATTACGTGCGCTGCAGAAAAGTGTGAGTCAAATTAAAGTGGTACATCAAGCACCCGAACTAAAATTAACATTACAGCTCAACTACCTGGAACGCGTGGCATTTGAGTTATTTTGGATGGAGGCTATTTTCACATTTAGTGATGAAGAGCTGGATTCTTATTTGGTTAGCATGATGAAAAAGTTGGAGGTTTACACCTTTGCTAATTGTGCCGATAAGATGAATTATGTTTGCCATTCCACTAACAATAAAGGGGAGCTGATTGGTTTACCTTACATTGAAAACTTTGCTAATCAATTCGACTTGGTTGCGAGGTTAGGGGTGTTATCACCGTTACGAGAGAATGGTGACATTATTGAGATTGATGGTGCCTTATACGAAAAACAAGGGGGTAATGCGTGGGGTCATTTACTCAATCAACATTACCTGTTTGGTATAGCTGATTATCTTCAAGATAGCGATAAAACAACGAACCCTTATGCGTTGCAAGCAGGTGAAACTTCAACAGTATTACCCCGATTGTATCGTTATTATGACGGTGCTCGCCCTGATGCTTATTATGAGTAACAGACAAACCGCGTGTAATTGATACGATACAGAGTCATAAACATAAATTAAGTAGTCCTGTCGATACAGGGCTACTTTGCTGGCGTTATTTGGAACTGTATTGTGATTTAATCTTCTCGGCAACAATTTCAGCCCAGTGATGATAAATATTCGGGCCTGGATGAAAACCATCTTCAGCCATGTCTTCTGCATTTAATTGACCATTGATATCAATTAACTGACAATCAACTTGGCTGTCAATTAGCGTCGATAACTTACGGTTAAATTGCGAGGCTCTAACCCCTAAATAACGGCGTAATGGTTGCGGTAGTGCAGGAAACTGACCCATGGGTGGTACTTGAGTGATAAGGATCTGCTGGCAGTTAAACTGTTCTCGTAATTGGGTGATTAAATCTTGTTGTTGTACTATCCAAGCAGAGGCGGGTAGGGTGCCTGTAACATCATTAACCCCGAGTGAGGTAACGATGATATCGAACGTTTGCTGTGGTTGAGCGGATAGCATTTTTAAGCTATCTAATGTGGTATGGCCAGATTTGGCTAATAACAACCAGTCAACTTGATAGTTAGTGGCTAGTTCTGCGACCAGATTTCCGGCTAATGCTTGAGATTGGTCATCTACCCCGACTCCCGCAGCGGCTGAATCTCCGATAATAAGCAGTCTTATTTTTTTCCCCTCACCAGTTATACCAGTACGCTTGCCTGCCGCTTCTGGTAGTTTTGGTGTTACTTTTTTTACATAACGCCCTTGCGCAATGATGATTGGTGCATAGACAGCTTTCGTTAATAGTTTATTTAATGATTTGAACATGAAACCTCCTTGTTATGACCATCATAGCAATACCAAGCTATATTTACACTTAGGTTGTTTTATGCTTAATTGGAGTTAACTATGTCAAATCATCATACCTACAAAAAAATTGAAATGGTCGGTTCGTCTAAAACCAGTATTGAAGAAGCGATTCAAAATGCCTTGGCCGAGTGTCATAAAACGGTTAAGAATATGGATTGGTTTGAAGTGGTCGAAACCCGTGGACACATTGTCGATGGTGCGGTAGGGCATTTTCAAGTGACACTTAAAATAGGTTTCCGTATTGGCGATAGCTAATTTATTCCAACGATGTATTACATTATAAGGAAATAACAGATGAGTAAAATAACAGGTGGCTGCTTATGCGGCGAGGTTAAATTTGAAGTGAGCAATGACTTTAGTCAGTTCCACTTGTGTCATTGCGCGCAGTGCCAGAAGATCACCGGCTCTGCCCATGCAGCTAATCTTTTCTGTCAATCGGACCATATTACCTGGTTGTCAGGCACAGATAAAACTAAACGTTTTGATTATCCCAATCGATATTTTGCACGGGTATTTTGCACCGAGTGTGGTACTGGTGTGCCGTATTTAGTCAATAAGGGTAAAACCTTAATCGTTCCTGCCGGTTCATTAGAATTGGACGAAGATACCGTGTTGAATGTCGCGCCTCAAGATAACATCTTTTGGCATGAACGTGCGCCTTGGTATGACGCCGCTTTAGATGCGCCGACCTTTGCCGGCTTTCCAAAGTAACGATTTACAAGAGTAATGCGTTGATAATTGATTGAGTTGACTTGGTTTATCGCTGGATCCGTTTATAAGGATGATGTTATATTTATGCTACTAATTGGGCATATAATGTAGCAATAAAAAGGAAGCGTAAGCATGCAGTTAAAAGTGGCTGAATTAAGCGATATTGAAGATACCTTAATACTTCATTATAAATACCAAGTGGATTCGATTGTAGCTGAAGACAAAGCGGATGGTTTTGTTACGACGCCGTTTACCAAGGAAGAGTTAACGCGCTTAATTACTGAAGAGAGCGGGTTATTTATTGCGCGTAAAGACGGCGCTGTTGTTGCTTATGTGATGGCGGCTTCTTGGTCGTTTTGGTCGAACTGGCCGATGTTTGCACACATGATCAAAGATTTGCATAACTTAGCATATTTAGGGCAGCAGCTTTCGACTGATAACTCTTATCAGTACGGTCCAGTATGCATTGATAAAAGTATTCGTGGTACTGGCGCGTTAGAAACGATTTTTGATTTTGCTAGAGAACACATGGCGAAGCGTTTTCCTATTCTCGTGACCTTTATTAATAAGATTAATCCACGATCTTATGCGGCGCATACCAAGAAACTGGGGCTGACGGTTATTCAAGAGTTTGAATATAACAACAATCATTATTTTGAACTGGTTTACGACACATCTAAACCACTAAAAGCGTAATAAAAAAGCAGGTGAATACTGATATGTATCAGTGCTCACCTGTTTTGATTAACTATTAACTATTAACTATTAACTATTAACTGTAAATAGCCAGCAACCAACCATCGTCGCTTATTATTTAGCATTAATTTCAGTGTCTATTTCTACTTTATCAACAACATGGTTATCACCTAAATCATCAGGTAATACTAAGTTTAAGATAATTGCCACGATACCGCATAGACTCACACCCTGTAGGCTGAAATCGCCAATACCAAATGCCATACCACCGATACCGAATACTAAAGTAACCGCTACAATGATTAAGTTACGCGATTTGTGCAGATCAACGCGATTGGTAATTAAGGTATTAAGACCAACCGTTGCGATGGTACCAAACAATAAGATCATGATGCCACCCATCACCGGCACAGGGAAGGTTTGCAGTAACGCGCCGAGTTTACCGACGAAAGCTAACACGATAGCGATAACAGCGGCCCACGTCATGATGACGGGGTTAAATGCTTTCGTTAGCATTACCGCACCAGTCACTTCGCTGTATGTGGTATTTGGCGGCGCACCAAACATAGACGCTGCCATTGTAGCCAGTCCGTCACCAGCAAGGGTACGGTGTAAACCTGGTTTTTTCAGGTAATCTTTACCGGTTGCATTGGAGATAGCAAGAATGTCACCGACATGCTCAATCGCAGGCGCTAATGCTACTGGGATCATGAACAAGACTGCACTGATATTAAACTCAGGGTAAGTAAAGTTTGGCAATGCTAACCAACTTGCTTGTGAGACGGGCGCGAAATCGATGATGCCATAGGCAAGACTCGCGGCATAACCAGCCAGGATGCCAGCCATGATTGGGATCAGCTTAAGCAGACCGCGACCAAACACACTCACTGCAATAGTCGTAAATAATGAAATCGCAGCAATGATGATAGCAATTTCGTTATCAATCAACTGTACTGCACCATCACCAGTTTTACCCATGGCCATATTGACTGCTACAGGTGATAAACCCAGACCAATAACCATGATCACAGGACCTACAACAACAGGCGGTAGTAGTTTATGAATAATCGCCACGCCGCGGAATTTAATCACCGCTGACAATAATATATAGGTGAAACCAGCTGCCATTAAGCCACCCATGGTGCTCGCGATGCCCCAGGTTTGCACCCCGAACATGATCGGGGCAATAAAAGCAAAAGAAGAAGCAAGAAAAACAGGAACAGAACGTTTAGTGACAACTTGAAAAACCAGTGTACCGAGACCGGCACCGAACAGTGCGACATTAGGATCCAGACCTGTAAGCAGGGGAACCAATACCAGGGCACCAAATGCGACGAATAGCATCTGTAGACCTTGTAAAATTTGCATTATTTTATCTCCATTTTTAAATAAACGGCTGGACGGTAGCATAAAGGAAACGTCATTGATATTAAAAATAAATAAAACCACAACGTTTTAGGTAGTAGCTCAATGTTGTGGTTGTTATCTGTGACCGAGTCAATAATGTTCAGTTTGTTTAAAAGCAAAATCATGGCATTATATTACTCATTATCATTTGTTTAACCCTATCTTCTAACCGATGCAGAGCACACAGCAGTCATAGGTAGATAACAACCGCATTAAAAGTTGGATTTCATGATCACCGACACTCATATCATCGATACAGTATCAGCTCACCATCTATTTTCCGCCCTTACCGATGTTGAATTTAAACAGCTCTTTAGTACTGCAAAAGCATATACCGTTGAGCCTTTAGATAACGTATTTCACCAAGGAGATAAAGCCAGTTGTTTCTATCTGGTGCTACAGGGGCATCTTAAAATTTACCGCACCAGTCCAAGTGGGCAAGAGAAAGTGGTTGAAGTGATGCGCGAAGGCAATACCTTTGCTGAGGCGCTTATGTTTAAGAATAAACCTTTTTATCCTGTTGCTGCACAAGCGGTATCGACAAGTGAATTAATTGCATTTGATAATGGTACTTATCTTAAAATACTTAAAAGTAATCCCGAAGCGGGTATCGCGATTATGGCGAACATGAGTATTCGTTTGCACCATAACCTTTCTGAAATTGAAATGTTATCAGTCGAGAATGCCAAAAACCGTTTACTGTTATTCTTGATGCAGAATATTCAAGACAAAGACGGTAATGAAGGCGTCATTGAACTGGATATACCGAAACGAACACTGGCTTCGCTATTATCAATTCAACCGGAAACGTTTTCGCGGTTACTTAAAAAACTGGCGAAAGAAGGTCTAATCGAAGAGAAAAGAGGCCATATTCGTATTATCAATATTGATGCCTTGTATGCCGCCTCTGACATTCCCGTGCAATCAGTGACTGGTGGCAAGTCGTGAGTAACGCCGTTCAGGTGATCTCATTTTCTAATTTAGCCTTTGCGTTTATTCCTGTGCTGGTGGCGCTGGGTATTTTAATGCAGTGGCGATTACCGATTAAAAATGGTTTGTATGCGTTATCTCGTATGCTGATTCAACTGTTGTTAATAGGGTATTTCTTGTCGTACATTTTCGAATCGCACAGTGCCGGTATTGTGGTGCTAGTGCTGTTAGTCATGGTGTTCGCGTCCAGCTGGATCGCCTTGGGTGCAGTGCCAGAACAACGCTGGAAAATGTACAAGTATGCATTACTGTCTGTCACTCTTGGTGGTGGCTTTACCCTATTTGTCATGAGTGCGGGTGTGCTGGGGTTAGACCCTTGGTACAGCCCACAATACATGGTGCCGTTAGCGGGAATGGCATTTGCTAACTCGATGAATAGTGTCAGTTTGTCAGCCGAACGTTTACAGGCAGAAATGGCGCGTGGTGAAGATTATCTTGTCGCACGACGCATTGCATTAAGGGCATCATTAATCCCAATCACTAATGCGTTGTTTGCTGTGGGACTGGTATCATTACCGGGGATGATGACTGGGCAGATCCTATCGGGTGTCTCGCCTTTTATTGCGGTGCGATATCAAATCATGATCATGTGTATGTTGTTCGGTTCATCGGTTATTTCAGCTGCATTCTTCTTATCACTGATCAAACCGGTGATGCCGACTAAGCCTGTTTTGTCGATTAAAGACTAAATTGTACAATACTTATACCTGAACTTATGGTCATGGCGATAAACACGATTTTAAATTAGAGGTTTTAATGAAAATAGCTAAATTATGTTATGTCTTTTCGATTCTCCTTTTGGGTGCTGCTAGTTCCGCACACGCAACCTCATCGGTTTGGGAAATTACTCGGGTAGATAACAATACTCGGGTAGATAACAGTAATGGTAAAAACACTATCTACTTAGGTGGGACTGTACACGTTTTAACGGCAGATGATTATCCCTTACCCGTTGAATTTGACCGTGCTTATGCATTGACGGATGTATTGGTATTAGAAACGGATATGGCAAAATTAGACAGCCCCGAATTTCAGCAAAGCATGTTAAGCGAGCTGAGTTATCCTAAAGGCCAAGATTTAACCCAAGATTTAAGCCCTGATACATATAAAAAGTTGGCTGCATTTTGCGAGTCGCGTGGTATTGGCATGCAGGTTATTAATAATTTCAAGCCCAGTATGGTTTCGTTAATGTTAACCATGGTTGAGCTGCAGAGGCTTGAATTCAGTGGTATTGGTGTTGATAAATTCTATAATAATAAAGCGGTTATTGATGGTAAAGCGTTAGGTAAATTAGAGACGGTAGAAGAGCAATTAGCGTTTATTGCGGGTTTGGGCAAAGGTAAAGAAGACGAATTGATCCGTTATAGTCTTGAAGATATCAAAACATTACCAACGTTTATGACTGAGATGAAAACAGCGTGGCGCGCTGGTGATCCTCAAGCGTTAGTTGATCTTGCTATAACCCCTTTAATTGCCGATTTTCCTGACATCTACCAATCACTGTTAGTGCAGCGTAATAATAACTGGTTACCGCAAATTGAAGCGATGTTTAACAATCAACAGACGGAACTGGTATTGGTTGGCACGCTGCATTTAGTCGGTAAAGATGGCTTGTTACAGCAATTGCAAGCCGCTGGTTACACCGTCAAGCAACTGTAAAAGGAGAAATAAGGCTAATAAGGCGGACAATCAGCTAGTCATTAGCCCGCCGTCACGAAAAATTAGCATTGGTTTATTGGTCGTTAATGATAGTTAGGATATGATGTTTGTTATCTTATGATCACTTTAAAGACAACCAATGCTGAATCTTTTTCGTTCTAAGCCACTTATTGATGACGACAGTTGTGAATGGATATTTGACACTTTTGAGTGGGCATTAACCCATTTTGATCAACAAGAATTCTTTCAGCGCAGCCAGCTGATCCAACCGACCAATGATTTTTTTCCGGGTAATATCGATAGCCGTCACGGTATGGCAGAAACCATCTTTAATCATGTGGTTAAATATGCCGGATTGAGTCATTGGCCGCTACAACTACAAGCTCCTCAGTGTTTCAGTGCACAACCGCCTGCATTACTTGATTTATCTGCCGTGCAACGAGATTCATCTGGGGCGAACACCTTACCAGCGCTAGTGGCATCTCAACCTTTGGCAATGACTTATAACCCCCAGCAGGCATCTAAACCCGGCGATCTCGCCTCAAGTTATGCACATCATTTAGCGCAACATGCTGTAGCACAATCACAGCAATTACCACCAGGTGGCGCTGAAGATTTTAATACCAGCACCGAGATCGTGGCTATTTTTATGGGTTTTGGTGTGATGATGGCAAACTCTGCTTATACTTTTAAGGGCGGCTGTGGCAGTTGTTATAATGCGCAAGCCAATCGACAATCAAGCCTATCAGAAGATAATGTGGTTTTTGCATTAGCGTTGTTTTGCCGATTGAAAGGCATTCCAACAGGGGAGGCAACACGTAACTTGAAAGGTTATTTAAGACGTGACTTTAAACAAGCATTAAAGCAAATCGAACGAGAGCCTGCGCGTTTACAGCAGCTATTGGCATTGAGGTCGTAACGGTACCGTAACGATACTGCAGCTATACCGTAATTTGGATAAAATGAGAGGGCGAATGATCAATTTTGGACCAGTTAAAGTGAGACTTCAATTGAAAGCTATGTCTAAATGGGGCATGACTTTTGCGATGGCTATAGTGCTCACAGCCTGTGTCAGTGATGGTCGATATGATAACTCTGATACCAATAGTGATACGAATAGCGAGGCTGTATCACCAGATAAAGCGATTGACCAAGTTACACCCGCTATATCAAAGCCAAACCGAAGACTTGGTCCAGAGCCAACGCCCGGTTTTAAACGTAAGATGCTCGCTGCAGTAAATGCTGCGCGTGTCAGCGGTTATACTTGCGGCAATCGCAAGATGCCTGCCGTAGCACCTGTTATTTGGAATGAAGAATTACAGCAATCTGCTTATGCGCATTCACAAAATATGGCAGAAGGAGATTATTTTAATCATCGAGATAAACAAGGTAATCGAGTCGGGGAACGTACTTATGCAGCAGGGTATAACTGGCGTGCTGCGGGGGAAAACATTGCAGCTGGGCAGCTTGAAGCGAGTGTTGTTATCAATGGTTGGTTAGGCAGTAAAGGCCATTGTTTGAATATTATGGATGCGGAGTATTCACAGATGGGTATGGCGTCTTATACTAATAAAAATTCCTATTACGGAATTTATTGGACACAAGTATTAGCGACCCCCTTTTAGCTAACCCTTTTAGCTAGCCCTTATAGCAAAAAACCCTACTAATGATAAGTAAGGTCTTTATTTAAAGAGTCAGTATTATTAACTACTCTGAATCTTGTTCTGTTTCTTCAACTTTTTTAGTTTCTTCATGATCTTGTCCGCCGCAGCCACCACAACAACTCATAATAATATCCTCTTTTCGATTAATTTAGTGTTAAGCAAAATACCCAGTCACTATAACCAAGTGTTTTACTCAAGTAATTGACTAATGTCATGTCGGCTAATAAAAGGCTCGTTTAAGCATAAATCATTACGCGAGTTTACCACGCAGGGCGATATCCCAAACCTCGACAACAATGTCATCTTCAACAACATAGAATTTGTCATGCAGGTTAATGGTTGGATCGCAGTGCGGTACTATCATTTCAATCATGCCACCGACGTTAGGTAAGTTGTCACCCGATACTTTGCCGTGCTCATCACCAAAATAATGCCATTCATATTTAAGACCATCATGACTGATGATTTGTGGATGAGTCGTTTCTTTGTACAAGGCCTTCGTGCCCGCATCTACGGTTACATGCGTGGAATGGTTGGCACTGATAACACTGGTTAGTAACGTCATTGCAGGTTGGAAATGACCGACGCTATTATCTGCACTATTACCTACACTATATTCGATATCGAAATACTCCTGATCCATTACGGAGTATGAACCGGGCTGTATTTCGGTCACAGAGGCTATATCACTGTCTATTTGATAGGTACCAGTACCTGAGCCTGACTGGATCAGATTAACTAAACCTGTCGCATGCTCTATATCTTGCTTTAGCTTGCCCGCTTTATTCAATAGTGCTGCTGACGCTTGTTTTCTTTCGTCATTATCAACAATGTGTTGGAAATGCCCTGCATAACACTGAATGCCTTTAAGTACAGTATTGCTATGCTGGTGAACTGCAAGCGCTAAACCAAACGCCGCTTCAAAGGATGCTCCCGTTCTACCAATACCCGCGTCAATATCAATGAGCAGGTTAATACTGAGATTAAGCTCGCAGCCCAATTGGTTTAACTGAGTTAAGTTAGCGTTAGAATCAACGACGAGCATTGTTTCTGGTGCCAACTTGAGGATTTTAGCTAAGGTCGCTAATTTATGTTTAGTGACAATTGGCGACGTAATTAGCAGATGTCTAATTTTGGCTTTGGCGAGTTCATACGCTTCAGACGGTTTAGTAATTGATATACCTATGCTACCGGCATCAAGTTGTAGCTGACAAATCTCAACGCATTTGTGTGTCTTAGCATGCGGACGAACCTGTTTCGACTTTGCTGTTGCGAACGCTTGCATTGTTTCTATGTTATTCATCAGCTTGTTCTTGTCGATAACCAGACAGGGTGTATCTAATTCTAATTTATGTTTTCCAATCACTGTTCATCCCTTAAATCACGGTTTAGCTTTTGCCGCATTCTACTATGAAAGTGATTGAGGTTAATTATTATTTCAGCATAACTCGAACAAAAATTCTAGGAACGAGCCTTCCGCTTCTGGCAATTCTACAGTTGGAATTGATGAGGAAAACTGTTCCTTAATAAGCTCAAGTGTGCCATCTGATATCCCCCCTGGAAATGTTGAATTATTGATGTCGCGAGTCGTGTTTAAGTTACTGGCAGTGCTTAAGCTGTTACTGAGTTAGTCTGCAAATTCGAAGATAGCATTATTGATGCTAACGTTACTATAAATTGAGAATGAGAGGTCAGTTTAGACTTAGCAGTTTCGTTACAGCGGGGATACATGCTTTTCCGGCATTGTTATTTCCTTCGACTAACGCTGAAACAATCGCCCCTTCTTTCAGCATGAAAATGATGTCCGTAAGCGTGTTAGCTTCTTCAGAATCGTCTATAAATAAACTAATTTTGTTTTTTATAAATGATCTTATTTCTTGTTTATGTGCACGACAATACTGACGTATTGGCGAGTCGGCTTCACTGTATTCAGCCGCGGTATTGATAAAGAAACAACCTCTAAATTGGCTCAGTTCTGGCACCGCGTTATTAAACCATTCATCTAACCCATTAAACATTGCGAGTATGGATTTTTCACCTGACACTTCACTATCAAGGGTAGCCTTAAACCATTGATTAAAAATGTTATCTCGATATATCAAAGTGGCTAAAACAAGCTCATCCTTACTCGAAAAATGATTATATAGCGTTTTCTTCGCGATACCTGATTGCTTCAATATTTCATTAATACCGACAGAATTAATCCCATGAGTATAAAAAAGCGATAAGGCCGTTTGAATTAATATTAATTTTTTTTCATTCATGAATAGCTCCTTAATTATTAAATATGTTGACACATGTAGACCACTCTGTCTACCATAGTGTGTAGACAGAGTGGTCTACTTAGAGAGGAGGTTGTATGAATAAATTTGTCTTTCCGTTTATTGCTGGAGCATTTGCAACGCTGACTATAGGTATTTTGGCGTATCTAGACACTGTTACTAATTCAACATTGTGGTTAATGGCGCCCTTTGGTGCCACCGTTGTCTTGGTGTTTGGAGTGCCTAAAAGTCCGCTTGCTCAGCCCCGAAATGTAATTGTTGGTCATTTTTTAACGGCGTTAATCGGTGTATTGTTTGTTGAATATGTAGGCATCGCGCCTTGGTCTCTGGCGCTTGCAACTGGGTTAGCGGTTACTGTTATGTTACTAACAAATACAACGCATCCACCGGCTGGGGCTAACCCAATGCTCATTATGCTCACCGGTCAAAGCTGGGCATTCTTATTTAACCCTGTGTTGATTGGAGCATGCGTAATTGTTGGTTTAGGGTTAGTATTAAATAAATTGAGATTAGCGTACTTCGAAGAAACGTAATAAAGAAATATGCTGACATTACTTCCTGTTCGTTAGTGAGTGATCACCGCAGCAATCATTTTTATCGCTAATAGGCTCAGTAATAGTTTAATGATGAATAATAAGTGTTTATTATTTGCGAGACTACGTAATTTAGTGCCCGCATATGAGCCGATGATTGAGCCTAGTACCATGTAAATGAGTAAGCTTGTGTGTGCAAAAAATGAAAATCCAATGAAGCCAAATACTACTATTTTAGCCACGTGACTAATACTCATGAACATCGAGCTGGTGGCTATTATCTGGTTCTTGCAAGTGAGTTGTTTGGTTAATACACTCGTTGCTATTGGTCCTGTTGCACCAACGATAAGACCTAAACCTGTCTGCAATAAACCAATAATATAATAACTCTCATATTTTTTAATGAAGGCCGCAAAGCGCGTGCTCCATAGGTTTAGCAGGATATAGGTGCCAATGGCGATAGGGATATAAGTGCTTGAGATATTAACCAGTAATAAGCCAAAGAGTATGGTACCGACCAAGGAACCAACGAGAAACTGAGGTAACAGTGACCACTGCACGTCTTTAATGGAAAAAAGCATACGCGATGAGTTACTGGCTAGCTGAGTAATACCATGAATCGGAATGATCGTGCTCGGGTGTAAATATAACGGGAGCAGGGCAATCAGCAACATGCCGCCACCAAACCCCAGCACACCAGCAACCACAGATGTAAAGAACGACGCTATCCCTAAAATATATTCAATGGACAAAACGTCTATTCCTATCAACAAGTATACCTATATCTCCTAAGATCACGGTACTAAGCGCCTTATCACTGGTATTTTAACTAACATCATCGTACACATTAATGAAAGTATCATCGTCACTAGCGTTATTGCTGGTATCGCTAACCAGTTGCTGCCAAAGGCACTGTAAAAGCCGTTGTCTAGCTGTCTGACCGGAATTAATAGCAGTGGATGAAGTAAGTAAATACCCAAGCTGTATTTTGAAATAATGAGTACCAAGGCTCTTAATTTGCCTTGAATATTATCGGCATAAGTTTGTGCCAATACAAACAGCATGCCACCAATCAAAACAGTATTAAGGGTTTTATAACCCATGAATAAACTACTGTATTTACCTGTATCTATCGCTAACTGCCAAGTACCGAAGAAGTTAAATACGAGCATGCTGATACCTGCAATCACCCAGTATTTTAACTGCGGTTTGTTATCTCGATTAAACAAATACCAACCTAAAATTAAGTAACCAGTATACAAAATTAAGTTTTCTTGTAAAAAGCTATCAACCTTTAGCCACTTCATTGAAAACAGTACCATCCAAGCGACTAACAACAGTTTGATTAACTCAGGCGTGGCTTTTTTCAATAGTGGAATAAGCAAAGGGATCACAAAATACAGGGGAATGAAGTCATAGAAAAACCACAGATGATACCAAACAGGATCATTCGGCGCGCTAGAGATAATGTTCATAGTTTCGCTAACAGACCAAGTGCTAGTGACTAAATCATTAACCATAAAACCGCCAATGACAGCGTAAATTAATGTCCAACCGATGAAAGGAACAGCCACTTTGGATAGACGCTTAACTAAGTAATCTTCACAATTGAAAGCACGTTCTGTGGATAATAATAACGCGCCGGTGATCATCATGAATACTGGTACTGCCCAGCGAGTCACACTATTAATACCACTCGCGGCTAGCCAGTCAGAATTCGGTATATCGCCATATAGAAAGCGAAAAGGACCCAGTACGTGAATAGCTATTACAGCAAAAGCTGCAATAAATCGAAGAAAGTCGATATAAAAGATAGAAGGACGTTCTTGACCCATAAATAAATTCCTTATTAAATTAATTGGCAGTCACATTGTGGTGCTTTAATTATAATATCTATATGTTAATACGATATAAAATAAACATATTAGAGAAATAGGCTAGTGCCGTCTACTGATGTTTTTTGGCGAGATAATTTTAGCGGACAATTTTAGCAGGCAATGTGTGGTGGTAATATATGATGGGGTAGTGGCTATGACTGGTGAGCGGGGGATTAAGGGCCCGAAGGCCCCCATTTCAAGATTAGATATCTATCACGTGTGTTTCTAGATTTTTATTATCTTGTTTAATCACTTTTTCAGTTGGCTTAATGGTCTTTAGGTCTAAGTCATCACCCATGATGATTAAATCACTGTAGTGACAAGATTGATTACGACCACGTTCTTTCGCTTCATATAATGCCACATCAGAAAGCTTGGTTAATTCATCTTTCTGCATGCCATTAATCGGATAAGTCGAAATACCAATCGATACACTGAGTTTACCTAATGACAAATCTTTCATCGCTAAATGTAAACCATTGATAGACTTACATAGTGCGTTGGCAATTGTTCTTGCTGCTTCAATGCCTGTCTCTGGTAAAATAATGATGAACTCTTCACCACCAAGACGACAAATCGTATCTTCACCGCGCATCGACTCAATAAGCAGAGAACCAATGGTTTTAAGCACGTAATCGCCCGCGTCATGACCATAGTTATCATTAAACAACTTGAAGTGATCTAAATCGAGCATTAACAATGACAGCTCTTGTTTATTACGTTTGGCTCTCATTAGCTCTTGGTTAATTGTTTCTTCATAGTAGCGACGGTTATAAAGACCAGTTAATGGATCGCTAATTGCCTGCTCACGTAGTTTTTCTTGAATGTTCAAGTTAGCAAGGGCTAAGCCTAAATGCTCAGCAACGGTAAAGGCTAATTGTTGTGTCTCATCGGTTAGATCTTTGTCACCAGAGTAAAGGTGCATCATACCAATGGTATTACCGTGCGCAACAAGTGGAATACACAGTGTTTGGTTTGCTTCAGGGCAATCTGTTTGCACTTCTGCCATGTGCGAGCAAGGTAACGTGGTATATTTATCATTCGCTAGGTGGAATTTACCTTTACGCAATGCCCAGCATTCTTCAGGTGCGTAAGTTTTACTACCTGGCCAAGCGCCGCCCCAGTCTAGTTTGACTAATAGCTGATTGCGAGATGAACGGATTAGCGATACAACACCATTCACATCACCTAAGATACGCGGGATGATATCCTCGACAATCATTTGTGCTTCATCAATCGAATTACAAGCCGCTAGCATATTTGTCAGACGACGTAATAATTCAATTTCTAAAGTACGTTGTTCAATCAAGCTTTCTTGTAAGTATTTTTCATGCTGCACTTGTTGGTTCATCAATTTGCTACTAAGCAAGGTCGATGCTGTCACTAAGCCTAAACTAATGGTCATTAGCAATGCCAAAATAGCCATTAATTCATCGGCCATCGATTCGATACGTGTTAGCGGCGTAGCAACACGCAGGATGTAATTTTCACCTTTGTAAGAGAATGCATTTGCTGAGTAAAGTAAGTCTTTAAAGCGACTGGTACTAAAACGGGTCGTTGTACCATGACCGTTATTTTTAGCATCTATAATTTCTTTACGATTAAGGTGATTTTCAAGGTCCATTACTTCAGCTAATGAAATATCACTGTCAGCTAAAACGGTACCATCAAACGCCACTAAGGTAATGTGATTTTGACGGTTTAACTCGATGTCTGTTTTGATGTAGATATCAAGCTTTTCAAGATCGTTAAAAGGTAAGTCTGAGGCTTGCAGCTTATGGGTGATCCGCGTTATTTCACTTGCTAAACCCGCTTCTATTTTTTCTTCTATCCAATTTGATAGTGTTAAATTGAAGATAAATAACCCGATGATTGTAGAAATCAACATGCTGACAATTGGGAAGTACATCCATTTTTTACTTATTACATTTCTTTTCATTATATAACCTAGAAGAACGAGTCTATTTTATCTATTATTCAAACTGGTAACAGCACTTTAAGTCAATACATTCACTATGTAAATGGCATTTAAAACGAGATAAAAGGCTAACAATAAATCCATAAAAAATCATACACATTAATATGGTTAAAGCCTATTTATATATTCCGATATTTTCTAAAATGCTATGTATATTAATTAGATGGCTAGTGTTAATGTAGATTAACTACCTATTTGTGAATAAATTATGTTTTTATGTTTTTATGTTTATTTGTCGTTGGTATTACCTTGTTTATAAGGCAGATCGCTTGTGGAACAATTTGAAGGAATATTGAATATGGATCATCATACGTGGTTAGAAGAAACCAAACTGGTTGGTAGTAAAGTGACGCTTATTCCGTTGCAACGAAAACATGCGAGTGCATTAATCGACGCCGCAGCGGATGGTAACTTGTGGGATTTATGGTTTACCAGTGTACCGTCTATAGACACCATCGACGGCTATATCGAAAAAGCCTTGAATGATCATGCATTGGGTAAAGCATTACCTTTTGCCATATTGGATAATAAGTCGGGTGACATTATCGGATCGACACGATTATGTAATATAACGCCTGAAAATGATCGTGTTGAAATCGGTTATACCTGGTACGCGAAGCGCTATCAAAAGACCGGTGCAAATACAGAGTGTAAGTACTTGTTATTGCAACATGCGTTTGAACAGTTAAATGTAATCGCGACAGAATTTCGCACCCATTGGCATAATCATGTTTCGCGTGCTGCAATCGCGCGTTTAGGTGCTAAGCAGGATGGGGTATTGCGTAACCATACAAAAGGTAAGGATGGTTTCTATCGCGATACTGTGGTGTTTTCAATCATAGATCATGAATGGCCGATGGTAAAACACAGTTTAAGTTATAAGATGAATCGTTAATTGCGTATCAGACTCAGCAATAGAAGATTGAACATCGCTGGTCAAGACGACCAGGATTCGCTTTATTTGTTTAGTAATACAATAAAGTGGTTAAAAATGGTGAAGAAGTCGGCGCTTCCTTGTTGCAGCACTTGGTCTGATTTAGCCTTTATGCTATTTTCTATAACACTATTTACTATTAGGAATAACGACAATGCCAAAGGCAAGTGAAGTTAAAAAGAATACCGCTGTTGAATATAATAATGGCGTATACATCATCCGTGATATCGAACGCTCAGTACCACAAGGTCGTGCTGGTGGCAGTATCTACCGCATGCGCATGTACGATGTAGTAACGGGTGCAAAAATTGATGAAGTATTCAAAGACGGCGACAATCTTAACCTAGCTGATCTTACACGTAACCAAGTTATATTTTCTTACGCTGATGGCGAAGAGTATGTATTCATGGATACCGAAGACTACACACCTTACAGCTTAGACAAAGCGGCAATTGCAGATGAATTATTATTCATCACAGAAGATACGCAAGGTCTTCAAGTGCTAATCGTAGATGGCAAGCCTGTATCAATCGAACTACCTTCTGCTGTTGAAATGGTTATTGCTGAAACTGACCCTTCAATTAAAGGTGCTTCTGCAAGTGCACGTACTAAGCCTGCAATCATGTCTACTGGTTTATCTATCCAAGTGCCAGAATACATCGCAAGTGGCGAAAAAATTAAAATCAATACGACTGACCATAAATTTATGAGTCGTGCAGATAAATAATAGCCTATTTAAAATAGACTATTATTAAAAAAGGCCCGTTATCTTAAGCAGATAACGGGCCTTTTTATTTTGATTTCTACACCTACATCTACATAGGCTTTTGTTGCTGCTCAAATAAGGTCTCAAGCGAGGTAAGTTCATCTAGTTTTGTTTCTTCTGATTCTTTTTGAAGTTCAAGCAACGACACTTCAAAATTTGCTTTATTTGATAAAATAGTCATCTTATTAAATTTGTCGATGAGATATTCATCTTTCACCTCAATCGATTCCAATAACGCAAGATTATCGATTAACATCTTTTCAGTGATACTGTATTTCGCTTGCTTAAAGAATAGCTCTGCTTTAACCAGGCAGTTACTCAGTCGTAATTTTAAACGTATCTGTTCTAGCTTTTTTTCTTCAGCTAGGCAATCTTCTAAAGTGATATTTTTGTTTGTTAACTCATCACGTAATATAGCCTTAAGGCGAGAGATGCTACGGGCCAAGTCGATGGAGATACGTTCATCTGCAGGTTCCACAAAAATACCTGTTAGCGGTGTTATCTTGGCTGTTGATATACGACTGCGATGGTGATGTATATTGTTTTTTACATGTTCATGCTTAGGGTCAACGGCTAAAACTGCATGCAGTGATGAAATAACGCGTTCATGTAATAGAATAATAAGACGCGTATTGAAAGAAAGCTGCGTGGCATATTTTAACACCGCTTCGGTGTCTGTTATACGTTTGTAGTATGTCGACAAAATTTTACGTTTTTTCGTTGATATCATTTTTTTTGTTTGTCTGATAATTGCATAAACAATCATTGAAAATACAAACAGTAGAATACCCATTTCAATGAACATTAAATTCAAACTTGCTATCCTTTATTAAATTAAACACTGACTAACATACAAGGCATTCTGGATGCTGGCCCAAGTGTCGAATGTTACACATTAAGATAGACCAAACCAACGCTACACATCAAATTTTCGTTAAAAAGTTAATATTTCTATACGATAACATTTTAAATTATGCGATTTTATCCACTGCTTCGGCGATCTCAGTCCAATAACAAACACGATTCCGGCTATTTTTCTTGGCGAAATACAAGGCTTTATCGGCACAGGCAATAGTGCCTTCATGCTGGCTGCTTTGTGTGACAAAACGGGATGTAGGGTCTAAATTGCCTTGGAATTGTGCGACACCGAATGAGCAAGTGATCGTAACTGTGTCATTATTTGGTGCGATAAAGAGACATTGTTCAATTTTTTTACGCAAGCGCTCAGCTAAAATACCAGATGCATATTCGTCCGTGTTTGGTAATAGTAGGATAAATTCCTCGCCGCCATAACGGGCACAGGTATCTATATCTCGTACGCCATCAGCAAGGATGCCCGCGACTTTTTTAATGACTTCATCACCAAATTCATGACCATAAGTATCATTAGTTTGCTTAAAGGTATCGATGTCGATCATGACAATACTAAACTTACCACCATAGCGCAGTGAACGCTCTGTTTCGTGCTTGTAGCATTTGGCAAATTTACGACGATTATATATACCGCTTAGTGGGTCGGTATTAACAGCTGCCTTTAATTGACGCGTTAACAATTGGTGTTCTTTGATTTCGTGACGCAATTTTTTATGCAAGCGAAAATAAAGGCCAATGATACAGGCTGCAATAATGAAAAATAAGAGCAGAAAACGTAATCGCCATTGGAACTGTTGAATATTTTTATCTTCTGTTGAGGTAAGAAAACCATCCATTGTCGTCAGGTCATAACTTTGCTCGCTGAACTTAATCGTTGACTCTGCCATGGCGTTAATGCGTGCTGGGTTTATATGACCTAATTCGACAAGATCATTACGCATCAATGCGACCATCATTTGCGCTTCATAACGCAGGGCTGCTGCAGATTTAGAGGTGGGATATTTAGCTAAGATGACAGTAATAATTTCATCTGGGTTTGCCAGTGCATATTCCCAGCCTCGTAATGAAGCGCGTTTAAAACGCTTGACCAAACGATAGTTTTTAGAAATGAATTGTTCACTGGTAAATAGAAAATCACTGTAAAAATTAATACCGTATACTTGCGGATCCATGACTTTATAATCAATGCCCATTTTATTGAGCGTATAAGGCTGGTTGGTTAAGTAGCTCGTTATCACATCTACCTTACGTGTAATGAGCGAATCTAGCTCAAAGTCAGACTTTTTTATTACCGAGAGGGATTTACCTAGAGCGCCGCCCTGCATTTCTAACATGGTTAATAAATGTGGTTCTAGTTGACCACTGTTTGTTGCAATTATCTTGTTTTTTAGGTCTGAGGGGGAATTAATAGCGCTGCTTTTTAAGCTAAGTAAGATCTCTGGAGAGTATTGGAATAGCGCTGATAGCGCGACAACCGGTTTACCTTGCAAGCGTGCAAGAATAAGTTCGCTGTTGCTAACTGAAAAGTCGGCACGGCCGCTAATAACTTCGTCAATATTATTTTTATTTGCAGAGCCAGCCCGCAAATTGACTTTGATGCCTTCATCTTGGTAATAACCCTTCTCAAGTGCGGCGTAATAACCGGCGAATTGAAATTGGTGATCCCATCTTAGATCCAGATTAACGGTATCCAGAGCGTTGACGTGGCAAGAAACAAGCATTGTAATAAAGAGCACTAGCTTGCGAAATAAAGATAAATTCATTGAAAGTGATAATATCCCATTAAAATAAATTGGTATTAAATTATAGCGCTAAACTAACACTTTATGGCTGTGTTTTCAATGCGGTAACATAGTCATTAGTGCCTGTATTATATGCAATTTCTTTTATTACAAGCACTTAACAACCTTAAAGATGTTAAGGTTGTCTCAGTATATAAATTACTTTATGGAAAGTGGGGTAATCATAATTTACGGTATCATTCACCGATCCATAAGCGAGTGTGTTCATCGGGAACTCAATGATGGCGCGAACGAATTGTTATGATGAGGTGATATTAACCTATGTGGTGTCAAATATTTGTCGAAGGAACACTTTCATTTACATAATAAATGTATATAACGGTGTTAATTTTTTGTTTTTCATTTGAGCGTTACTGGTTAAAAAATAGCAATAACCATGTAAACTGTGAGTGAACTCGCTTTATTGAATATTCCTGTCCTTTCATCCCTGATTATTAGCCCGAATAACAACAATCTGATTAAATAGTATGTAAAAATAACCCTATTGGAGTACTTGCAAATGCATATTCATTAGGAGGATGGAACGAGATGAACCACAATGAAAGTCTACCGCTACCCACAAACACAATGGAGTGGCTAACAAATAAAAACAGCATTATTATTATCTTAGATGTTATTTTATTTGCCCTGTTATACAACTTTTTACCGTTTGAAAAAGACGTAGTGCTCGGGCTTAGTATACTCAGTTTTATTGCCATATTGTGGTTAACGGAAGCTTTACACGTCAGTATTACCGCGATTTTAGTGCCTGTACTTGCTGTGGTCTTTGGGGTGTTTAATACTCAAACGGCACTCAATAACTTTTCAAATCCGATTATCTTTTTGTTCCTCGGTGGTTTTGCACTTGCGGCTGCTTTACATCGACAAGAACTCGATAAAGCCATTGCCGATAAAGTATTGGTGCTGTCAAAAGGTCGAATGGATGTCGCTGTGTTTATGCTATTTGGCGTAACGGCGGGTCTGTCTATGTGGATCAGTAATACCGCGACAACCGCAATGATGTTGCCGTTAGTGCTGGGTGTACTGAATAAAGTGAATACCAAAACGGGTCACAATACTTATGTATTTGTGTTACTCGGTATTGCTTATTGCGCCAGTATTGGTGGTATTGCCACGATTGTAGGCAGCCCACCGAATGCGATTGCGGCAGCGCACCTTGGTTTAAGCTTCACCGAGTGGATGGCTTACGGCGTGCCAATTACGCTAATCCTATTACCAGTGACAGTCGGTGTACTGTACATGTTATTGAAACCTAACTTGAATGAAGTCTTTGAATTAGACCATCAACCAATTGCGTGGGATAAAGGTAAAATTGTCACCCTTGCTATCTTCTCGTTGACGGTGAGTTTATGGATATTCAGTAAACCGATTAATGCCATGCTCGGTGGTTTTTCGAAGTTTGATACCTTAGTTGCACTGATGGCGATTGTTCTAGTCGGTGTCGCGCGGGTCGTTAACTGGAAGGATATCGAGAAAACCACGGATTGGGGCGTACTGCTGTTATTTGGTGGTGGTATTTGTTTAAGTAATATCTTAAAGGCAACGGGTACCAGCGTATTTTTAGCAGAAAGCCTGAGTGATGTACTGTCCCAGGCGGGTATGGTGATCGTTATCTTAACCGTGGTTGCGTTTGTGGTCATGTTGACGGAGTTTGCCAGTAACACGGCCAGTGCAGCACTGTTGATTCCGGTGTTTGCGGGTGTGGCTGAAGTACTGGGCATGTCACCCGTCGTGCTGTCGGCATTAATTGCGATTGCGGCGTCTTGTGCCTTTATGTTACCGGTTGCAACACCGCCTAATGCGATTGTATTTAGTACCGGGCATATTAAGCAATCCGAGATGATGCGTGTCGGTATCTACCTTAACTTGATTTGTATCTTTATCTTGTCAATCGTGGCTTGGCTATTCTGGTCATAACACATGAATTAATCATATCAAGGCCTCTACTATACTCTCTAGGGAGGCCTTGTTTTTACTATATTGCGCTTCTAATATACAGTTTTAGCTAACATCCTATATCAGTGACATACTCTTACATTGTTAACGCTAGGAATAACAATTGAATGGGTATATCATCACTATCCCAAAATAATCCGCATAAAAAATGTGGTTAACGGATGTATTGTGAAAGTTAGAGTCACTCTTTATTTAGTTGTTATCATTAGCGCTATCATTTCTTATCAGGTTAACCGCTCTGAAATAAAACAACGAGATAACTTCAATCAATCATTTCAGATCGCAGAACGACGCTTAGGGGAGTTGTTTTATCAACTGCAAGCGATTCAATATGGAATGTCGCAGCTGAGCCGTTCAAATGCTGAATTAATCGATGATAACCAGCTAACATTCACCTATGCAGATGATGATATTTGCCAGATAGCGAAGAAGCCAACGCGTGAGCAAATGTATGACTTTGAAACTAACTTCTTAGTTGTCAGCGATAAAACGGGCTGTGAGGCAAACTCTACTCTTCATCATAAGATCAAAGAAACCATCAAAATTGCACCGATGATGACCTTTCTTGCTGGACGTTCAAGTGATGTCATTAGCTTGTATTTCATCTCGATGGATAAATTTGTTATTAGCTCTCCGAAATATAATGGCTTAGTGCTAAAACGTGACGGGTTTGAAACAGCGCTATTTACCCGACCATATATGCAAAAAATATTGAACGTGGATGTCGAAGACCGCGGTAATCAAATCTTCATTACTGGGCCTTATGCAGACCTGAATCTAAATAAACAGGTATTAACTTTTTCGATTGCCATTTTCATGGACAAGACCTTCTATGGTGTGCTTAACATGGATATCTTATGGGCAGAATTAGTTGCCGGTATTCACTCTGATTTCGATATTATTAATGACGAAAATCCGAGTGCCGATCTTGGCATGCTCAGTGAACCGCTAAGTTATGATGGTTTCAACACGCATTTACGTTTGGTTATGCCCGACAGTGTGAGTGATAAATTCAGATATTTAATTAAAAACAGTCTTGTTGATATTACGTTTTATTTTGTTGCCATTGTCCTTGCTGCTTGGTTCTTATATACCTTGAAACTACGCATTACGTCTAAGATATTAGCGAGAGAATCATGCCATGATCCTTTGACTGGACTGTTAAACCGCCGCGGCTTTATGGCTAAACTGAAAAATGTCGAACGCCATCAGTTTTATTCTTTCTTGATTATCGATTTAGATAACTTTAAGCATGTTAACGATACTTATGGCTACCTTGTCGGTGATGATGTACTGGTTCGTGTTACGACAGCGATTAAGCAGCAGATCCGTGATAAAGACGTGTTAGTTCGCCTTGGGGGGGAAGAGTTTGGTTTGTTGATTGCGTATAACAACGACAATAAACAAATCGATATCTTTGAACGTATCTGTGATGCGGTCGCTAACTTACCGCATTATAGTGACGAAACTGAATTTCATGTAACCCTGTCTGGTGGGGCTGTAACTACGTCATCAATTGATCAAATTAAATCCATAAAAAGCGTGATTAAACAGGCTGATGAACTCTTGTATGCGGCGAAGGTCGCGGGCAAGAATCGCGTGCTCTATGCTGATTTTAGTAGTAATGAACCGTTGGATGCTTAGTTTCTCACGCTGCTGAGTCAGTCAGTGCTTCGCTATATTTGTTAACCTCCCGATGATTTTGACTGTCAGCCATTTATGATATGCTGGCAGTCGGTTTTCACCGTTACTATTCATCGTCATCGTCACTATTCCTCGTCACCTCGACCTCACTTATTACCTGAACTCTATTACCTCGCCCAATATAGCTTGAATCGCTGACACAACAAAAATATCATCTGTAGGGATAGCTGTGCATCAAGGTTTTATATTGAAAACCCTTAACTCATTCATTTTAAATGCATATTATAAAACGTCTATAACTTGATGTTAACTGTGTTGTTATGTCGCTTTAATGCGAAGTAGTGTTGTTTAAACAGTGCTTTGACATTTTATTGTTCATTGTATGGGTTTCATTTTAGGGTAAGTAATGAAAGTAGATAATGAAAAACATTAACATTCCCGTAACTGTTTGAAATGTAGTCGTTAAACACGGGTTTACCATTCATAAAGTATTTTATATTTTAATAAGAATAATCTTTACTTCCAGTTGATTTAGGATTAAAGTCTCGCCGAAATATGCAGTAACCAGTGTCTGGTACACATATAGCGGCTTAACCTATATTTTAACAATTTAACTCGAGGATACAAGGTGGGAACATTCGCCTGCACAAACTCACGAAATAGTACTTTTGTACCTGTTGTTGGTTTGTCATTTTTTGCTATTGCATCTGGCTTTTTAATGAGCCTAATTCCGTTATCTTTGCAATCATTTGGACTCAGTCTTACATTGACACCTTGGTTGGCAAGTATCTTTTATTTGGGGCTATTGATTGGTTCATTACAGATAGAAGGTGTAGTGGCAAGAATAGGCCATCGCCTTGCGTTTATTTTGTTTTTAAGTGTGCTGTTATTGACGATCTTTTTGATGATCGCAATGCCAAGTGCTGCAACTTGGTTGGCGGCGCGTTTTATTGCCGGTATCGCGGTTGCAGGAGTATTCGTTGTTGTTGAGTCTTGGTTATTAATGGCTGATACCGCAAAACAACGTGCGAAACGTTTGGGTTTATACATGACGTCTTTATACGGTGGTAATGCACTAGGCCAATTGGGACTTGTGCCAATCGGTGTAGAAGGCATATTTCCTTACAGCGTGGTTATCGGTGTGTTGTTGATAGCCATTTTACCGCCGTTATTAATCAAGGCCGGGCAACCTGATTGCACTGGACACCAAAAGATCAGATTCGCAGAGCTAAAGGCATTAAGCCGTCCTGCAATTTTGGGTTGTTTAGTTTCTGGCATGTTAATGGCACCTATTTATGGGTTAATGCCTTTGTATATCAAAGCGCAAACGGGCAGTGCAGAACAAACGGGTATGCTAATGGCGATTATTATTTTGGGCGGCATGTTAGTACAACCAATCGTGAGCTACTTATCACCTAAAATGAGTAAGACATTATTAATGTCATTATTTTGCTTAGTCGGTTTGCTTGGTGTTATCGGCATATTAAAGGCGCATAACTCGGTATTGTTGAACTCAAGCTATATGTTATTGGGTGCGAGTGTATTTTCACTCTATCCAGTTGCTATCTCGTTAGCGTGTGACAGCTTAGGCGTGAGTAAAATTGTAGCGGCGACAGAGATCATGCTGTTGAGTTATAGCGCCGGTTCTGTGGCCGGTCCGGTTTTGGCACAAGGCTTTAAGCACTATAATAATGGCTTGATTATGTACCTTGGTGTTTGCATGTTAACTATGTGTATTTATATGCTCATTAAAACTGCGACATCAAAGCCAAGCGATCACTCTGCTATCCCACAATAGGGTTACAGCAATCGGGTTACTGTAAATAAGGGCCCGCTGCTTTTATCGCGGTGTGATTGATACGGTTAAGCCAGTTACTGGTTTAACCGTATTTTGTTCGTTTTAATTGTTTCACCTTACAGATGTTCGCTTTATTACATTTACGCCATCCGCTATTATTTCCCATACTCTTGTATTAGCTTGTTTTTATATAAAACACTACTTTACTACCAATAAAGTGTTAATTTATGTTGCAAACTATCGTTTAATGATAAATAAAGTATGCTTTGATCTTGGTCAAACCAACGCTGTATAGCGTGTTTTGTTAGTGAATATGATACAGGCTGTCTCATTTGAACATATTTTCGTGCTCGAACGCTCACTTTTATTCTTTATTTGTTTTAATTATGTATTAAAAGTGTAAATTCAAATCCACACGAACATTGTGTACACCCTACATAAAATAAAACAAAGGAATGAATCATGGCTAACAATAAACAGCATACTCTGATGGGCGAATGCCTTGCTGAGTTTATTGGTACTGGACTGTTAATCTTTTTTGGTGTTGGCTGCGTAGCCGCACTGGTATTAACTGGCGCTAGTTTTGGTCAATGGGAAATCAGTATTATCTGGGGTATGGGTGTAGCAATTGCTATTTACTGTACTGCTGGTGTTTCTGGTGCTCACATTAACCCAGCCGTGACGATTGCGCTTGCAGCATTTCACGGATTTGATAAAAGCAAAGTATTACCTTATATATTCTCGCAACTCGCGGGTGCTTTCTGCTCTGCAGCGTTAGTATACGGTTTATATAGCAACTTATTTACTGACTACGAAATTGCTAACGGTTTCCTACGTAATAGTGAAGCAGCATTATCGACAGCGGGTATCTTCTCAACTTATCCACACCCATCATTAACATTCATTGGCGCATTTGCGGTTGAATTTGTGATTACTGCGGTATTAATGTTCGCTATCTTAGCATTAGGTGATGAAAGCAACGGCGAACCACGTGGCGCAATGAACCCTGTGCTTATCGGTGTGCTAATCGCGGTTATCGGTGGCTCTTTAGGTCCACTAACTGGTTTCGCAATGAACCCTGCACGTGACTTTGGTCCTAAATTATTCGCTTACTTCGCGGGTTGGGATTTTGCATTAACTGGCGCTAAAGAAATTCCTTACTTCATTGTACCAATCTTAGGTCCAATTGTAGGTGCATGTTTCGGCGGTTGGTTATATCCAAAAGTGATTGGTCAATACCTACCATCAGCAGGTCATGGTTGCACTATTCCAAACCAGTGTGATGAAGAATCAGTTGAAGCTAAAGCGGCTGAAGTATAAGTTCGCGACATTGAAACATAATACCGCATAAATTTTGAATAACGCCTGAGCGACTTTGATTATCGCTTAGGTATATAATTAAACATAAGTACTCATGTTAAATTAACGATGAAGTACTCATACCAAATGAAATTAAAAGGACTTCGTAATGACTGAGAAAAAATACATTATTGCTTTAGACCAAGGAACAACTAGTTCTCGTGCCGTTATTCTTGACCACGATGCAAATATTGTCAGTGTATCTCAACGTGAGTTTACGCAAATCTATCCGCAAGCCGGTTGGGTTGAGCATGATCCACTTGAAATCTATGCAACTCAGAGCTCAGTACTCGTTGAAACGTTAGCGAAAACAGGTATCACCAGTGCTGAAATTGCCGGTATCGGTATTACTAACCAACGTGAAACAACGATTGTTTGGAACAAAGAAACAGGCAAGCCGGTTTACAACGCAATCGTATGGCAATGTCGTCGTACTGCTGATATCTGTGACAAATTAAAAGCACAAGATGCAGGCTTCGAAGAGTACGTACGTGAAAATACCGGTCTTGTTGTTGACCCGTACTTCTCAGGTACAAAAATTAAATGGATCCTTGATAATGTCGAGGGTGCTCGTGAAGACGCTGAAGCCGGTAAACTATTATTCGGTACTGTTGATACTTGGTTAGTTTGGAAAATGACACAAGGACGCGTACATGTAACTGATCACACTAACGCATCACGTACAATGTTGTTTAACATCAATACGCTACAGTGGGACGAAAAACTACTTAAGATCCTTGATATTCCACTATCAATGATGGCTGAAGTGAAATCGTCTTCAGAAGTATACGGCCAAATGAACTTAGGTGGTAAAGGCGGTACGCGTACCCCAATCGCTGGTATCGCCGGTGATCAGCAAGCTGCACTTTATGGTCAAATGTGTGTAGAACAAGGTCAAGCGAAAAACACCTACGGTACTGGTTGTTTCTTATTAATGAACACGGGTAAAGAAAAAGTAACGTCTAAAAACGGTCTACTAACTACCTTGGCATGTGGTCCACGTGGTGAAGTCGCATACGCACTAGAAGGCGCGGTATTCATGGGTGGTGCTTCTATCCAATGGCTACGTGATGAAATGAAATTACTTTCTGATGCGAAAGATTCTGAATATTTTGCAACTAAAGTAGATTCATCAAACGGTGTTTATGTTGTGCCTGCGTTCACAGGTTTAGGCGCACCGTACTGGGATGCATATGCTCGTGGTACGATTGTTGGTCTAACGCGTGGTGTTGGTGCAAACCACATTATCCGCGCAACATTAGAAAGTATTGCGTATCAAACACGTGACGTACTTGATGCGATGCAAGCGGATTCAGGCATTAAATTGGCTGAGCTGCGTGTCGATGGCGGTGCGGTAGCGAATAACTTCCTAATGCAATTCCAATCTGACGTATTAGATACAACTGTATTACGTCCAGCTGTCACTGAAGTAACAGCATTAGGCGCGGCTTATCTTGCTGGTTTAGCTGTTGGTTTCTGGGATGGTCTCGATGAATTGTCTGATAAAGCCGTTATCGAAAAATCATTCGAACCACATGATGATGATGTTAAACGTCAACGTCGTTACCGTGGTTGGAAGCGTGCTGTTAAAGCAGCACAATCATGGTCTGAAGGACATGACGAAGAAGACGATTTACTGTAATCGTGTTTAAATTTGATTGCCAATAGGCCATCATCTTAATCTAAATACAAAGAGCGCCATTATATAAATAGCAATGTTTATGTCGTGGCGCTCTTTTTTTTGTGCGTTTTGATAAAAGTAGGCTATTTTTGTCATCAACTTGACATGTTTTTCATGTTTAATAGCTATTCGAGCATTGAATTAGGCTTTAAATCAAAAGTAAATGTTCGAAATGTAAAAATAAATGCGCGATTGCGAAAGTAAATGGTGATTTTAATACCGAAGTGTTCTATATTAGTTGCAGATGTTCGAAAGCGGTCGTTCGCTCAGACAAGAATGTATTAAAGTGAGTTAAGTATGAATAATGGAAACCAGAAAGTAATGACCAATAATGTGAACAGTGAAGTACTAGATTTGATCGTCGTAGGCGGCGGTATTAATGGTGCTGGTATTGCAGCAGATGCGGCAGGCCGTGGGCTTACTGTGGGTTTATATGAAGCAGCCGATTTTGCTTCAGCAACGTCATCAGCAAGTTCTAAGTTGATACATGGTGGTTTACGTTACCTTGAGCATTACGAGTTTCGTCTGGTATCAGAATCACTTGCAGAGCGTGAAGTATTACTGAAGAAAGCGCCACACATTGTTAAACCAATGCGTTTCCGTTTACCACATCGTCCTTTCTTACGTCCTGCGTTATTAATTCGTGCGGGTTTGTTCTTGTATGACAACTTGGGTAAACGTACAACGTTGCCCGGTAGTAACCAAGTTAACTTAGCGAAATCAGGTTTACTTAAAAAAGAAATTACCAAAGGTTTTGAATATTCAGATTGTTGGGTTGATGATGCACGTTTAGTTATTCTAAATGCGATGGCAGCACAACGTAACGGCGCTGAAGTTGAAAACTATTGCCGTGTAGAAAAAGCCGTGCGTAAAGACGGTTTATGGCAAGTAACAATTGTAAACGATCAAACAAACGTGCGTTTCGAGCGTACTGCGCGTGCATTAGTTAATGCGGCCGGTCCTTGGGTGAAGCAATTCTTCGATGACAGCATGGAAGAAGAGTCACCACGTAACATTCGTTTGGTTAAAGGTTCACACATTGTGGTGCCACGTATCCACGATGAAGAACAAGCTTACATTCTACAAAACAAAGATAACCGTATTGTGTTTGCGATCCCTTACATGGAAGACTTCTCAATCATAGGTACAACTGACGTTGAATACGTTGGCGACCCACGTAAAGTCGCGATCTCTGATGACGAAGTTGATTACCTGATTGACGTTGTAAACGAACATTTTGTGAAACAACTTGCGCCAAGCGATGTTGTTTGGACTTACAGTGGCGTACGTCCACTGTGTGATGACGAATCTTCATCTCCACAAGCAATCACACGTGATTACACACTGGAACTAGAGCAAGAAGGCACACAAGCGCCATTGCTATCTATCTTCGGTGGCAAGTTAACGACTTACCGTAAGTTAGCTGAGTCAGCAATGAAACTAATTTCGCCGTACTTTGATAAGTTAGGTGATTCATGGACAGCTGATACGCCGTTGCCGGGCGGTGATTTTAACTACCCTCGTACACAGTTAGTTGCCAACATCTGTTCACAGCACTTATGGCTAGACCCTGAAATTGCGAAGCGTTATGTGAATCAGTTTGGTACCGATACTTGGAAATTATTCGCTGATTGTAAATCTGAAGCTGATTTCGGTATTAACTTTGGTCACGGTGTTTACAGCCGCGAAATTGATTACTTGATTGAAACAGAATTTGCCAAGAAAGCGGAAGATGTATTGTGGCGTCGTACTAAGCTTGGTTTGTATTTAGACAAAGCCCAACAAGCCGCTGTTGCTGACTACGTCAATGCACAAGTCGTAAAGCTTAATCCGGTAAAGTTAGATAAAGTTGGTTAATCGCGTAACTCACTACGTTGATTGATCAACTCACATTAAAGCGCTACTAATCACTGATTAGTAGCGCTTTTTTTTCATACGCCAGTATGTGCTCTACATTCCTGAATAGTTGGGACCGCTACCGCCTTCTGGTGGTGTCCATACAATGTTCTGCGACGGGTCTTTTATGTCGCACGCTTTACAGTGGATACAGTTTTGCGCATTTATTTGGAATTTAACTTCTTTATCAACCGTGACTATTTCATATACTGCCGCAGGGCAATATCGTTGCGCGGGTTCTGCAAAACGGGGCAGGTTGGTGCACATAGGGATACTCGGGTCGGTCAGTTTAAGGTGGTTTGGTTGGTCGGCATCATGTTGGATGTTGGCTAAAAATACCGAACTTAAACGGTCAAAGGTTAAGATGTTATCTGGTTTCGGATACGTGATGGCTGACGATCGGGTGACTTTTTGTAATTGGCTGTGATCTGGTTTTGAGTCGTGCAGGGTAAAGGGTAAGCTTTTGTGCAATATGTTTTGCTCAAACCAGGTGACGCCTAGCATGGCATTACAGCGATGCGTGATCGGCGCAAAATTACGTGATTGATATAACTCTTGGTAAACCCAAGATGCTTCATATAATAAGGTGAAGTGTTCGAGGCTATTACTGGTTTCTGTCGCTTTATCAGTTGCTTGTTCAGTGCTTTCGTTGGCTTTATAGCGTGTCAATGCCATTGCGGAAAACACGGCTTCAGCACCGACCATACCTGTTTTCATGGCGGTATGAGTGCCTTTTAATTTAGCCACGTTCAATGTACCGGCATCACAACCGAGTAATAATCCGCCGGGGAATACCATCTTCGGTAAACAGTTATAACCACCTTTGGTTACAGTTCTCGCGCCGTAAGCTAGTCGTTTCCCGCCTTTTAAATAGCGACTCACTGCAGGGTGTAATTTAAGCCGTTGGAATTCTTCGAAAGGGCTGAGATAAGGATTTTGATAGTTCAAATCAGTGATGAGACCGACATAAGCCTGATCTTTACCGACGTGATATAAAAAAGCTCCCCCTGTCGCACCGTGTTCCGCTAATGGCCAGCCGATACTGTGAATGACTAATCCCGGTTGATGAATATTTGGGTCTATCTGCCACAACTCTTTAATGCCGAGTCCGTAATGCTGTGGATCGGCGTCTTTATCTAATTGGTACTTCTCGATTAATTGTTTGCCTAAATGGCCGCGAGAGCCTTCAGTGACTAATGTATATTTGCCAATGAGTTCCATCCCTGGCATGAAATTTTCTTTCTGTTCGCCGTTTTTATCACGTCCCATGTCTCCGGTGATCACGCCTTTGACGCTATTATCTTCAGCAAAGATGAATTCATTGGCGGCAAAACCAGTGAATATTTCGACGCCCAGTTGTTCAGCTTGTTTGGCTAGCCAAATACACAGGTCGCCAAGGCTGATGATATAGTTGTGTTTGTTGTCTAAACTGGATGGTACTAACATGCTTGGCACGCGGCGGGCTGTAGTAGCATTTTTGAGTAGCCATGTTTCATCGCGCTTTACATGGCAGGTAACGGGGGAGTCTAAGTTTTGCCAGTCTGGAAACAGTTCGTCTAATGCGCGGGTTTCAAAGATGGTGCCTGCAAGGGTATGCCCGCCAATCTCGGCGGCTTTTTCGAGGACGCAAACACTGAGTTCTGTATCAGTGTCTAGTGCAAGTTGACGTAAGCGACAGGCGGCAGATAATCCGGCAGGTCCAGCTCCGACAATGACAACATCAAATTCCATTGATTCTCGCTTCACACTTAACATCCTTATACATATGGCTGATCTAAGTATTGTGTATGTTTGAATAAGCGCCAACGATATTGCTATTAGTAATTAACTGGCTGAATTTTGGCGACAAGTTAACATTTTTCACTAAAGGTTAAACTGGTCTTTAAATTAGTGCAGTACAATAACGTCATCTATATTCAATACACCCAGTTTAATTTGAGGTTTTATGATGCTTAAAAAAGCACCCTTAGCATTGCTGTTGACCATGGCGTCTTTTAATTCTTTTGCAGTAGACAATACGCTTACTGCTGAATGCGGTTCAGTGACCATCGCCGATATGAACTTAGGTAGCGCTACCTTGGTTGCTAATATTGATGCGTTTATTCTAGAACATGGCTACGCTTGCGACGTTGAAATTGTGCCAGGTAACTCAACGATCACAGCAACGTCGATGATTGAAAAAAATACCCCTGATATTGCCCCTGAATTTTGGACTAATCAGATCAGAGCGACATTAGCAAAAGGCGGTGAAGAAGGGCGCATTGTTGTGGCAGGTGATTTACTCTCTGACGGTGCAGTTTCTGGTTTTTGGGTACCTAAGTATATGGTTGAAAAAGATCCGTCTTTAGCGACGCTAGCGGGTATTAAAGCCAATGCGAAGTTATTCCAGCACCCTGAAGATCCAACGCGTTCTGCTTTCATGGCTTGTCCTGCTGGCTGGACTTGTCAGATCTCAACGACTAACTTATTCAATGCGATGGACCTTGCTGATTACGGCTTTGATTTAGTTGATCCAGGTTCCGGCGCAGGTTTAGCGGGTTCGATGGTTAAAGCGTATGAAAATAAAGAAGCGTGGTTTGGTTATTATTGGTCACCAACGGCAATCATGGATAAATACGATATGGTGCGTGTTGATTTTGGTACTAGTTTTGATCGTGATGAATTTGAAAATTGTACCATTGTTGAAGACTGTGAAAACCCGAAAGTAACCGATTATCCAGCAGCGCCTGTGCAGAGTATTGTGACTACTGATTTTTCTAAACGAGCGCCTGCGGTGATGCAGTATCTTGGGAAACGTTCATTCAGCAATGATGAAATGAACCAGCAGTTAGCGTGGATAGATGAAGAGCAAGCCGACGGTGATTATGCCGCTGAACACTTCTTATTAAATAATAAAGATAAGTGGAGTCAGTGGGTACCGAAAGACGTGGCTATAAAAGTAGCCGCAGCGCTAGCTGATTTATAATCAAAAGGCCCTACGATGTAAGGCATATGAGCCATCACAGATGTATTAGTTAAAGGAAGTTGGAATGCTTCCTCATTTAGCTTTTATTTATAGTTCGTAGCTATATCTTGAAACTATATTTGGCATAGTCATTCTCCTCGACAATATCGTCCTCAATTGCATGTAGCCATGCCTGAGAGTAATATTCTTCGTCGGAGGGGGTATGATCAAGCGTGTTTAAATTGATTTGGTAAGAGGCTATTACCATATCGGTGTCATTTTTAATGATTGAAATTTTCATAACGCCCCCTTGATTCACTAATTAAAATCATTCGCTATATCACTAATTATAGCCACATAATGCTAAGTACCACTGCTTAATTTTTACTTTATTCATAATACCCCATCCCATTTAATGCAGAACCAGTCTTTGCATTGTTAATAAGAGGTGGGTATTTTAACGCTAAGATCTTACAGAATCTTATATTATCAGCGAGATTAAGTGATATTAAACCTTGCCCACAGTGTCCTAATAAACAACTTTAGTTTTACTGATGCTAAAACCGTAATCTTAACTGTACAATGCAGATCTTCATCATCACCTTCGATTAAAATCCACTCTTCATCTTTAACAGATGTTAATCTGTCGTCTAATAATAAAGCCGATGAATCTGATGAACGTGTCAAATGTACGATCGCGCCATAGTTTAAAAGATCAATGTCTTGTAAATCACCATGATTAACACTTACTGAAAATTCACAGCTGTCAAATAAGCGTACAAAACCTTCATTACTTATTCCTTTTTCACCAATAACTAAAATATTATTTAAAGTCCCGTCTTTACCGCTAACGTTTATCATAAATATGTTCTCCAATATTGCGATGATATCAAACCTTTCAGCCCAAAGTCCGCAGATGCAAGATAAGTAATCAAGCAGTGTTCTACACTTAGATTATAGTCAATGTCAGAAAGGTGTAGTTGTACTGCCTTGCCCATATAACATAACTGCATATCTATTTTCAACACCACCTAATCTATTAATGTGAGTAAACTATGACAAGTCATCAGCTGTTGAATTCACGTATCATTAAGCGCCAAGTTAGCAACGAAATTTTAACGCAAATAGATCAGACTAAGAAAAAAAAACTAGCTTTGGTGGTGCAAGGAGGTGGGCAGAGAGGTATATTTACCGCAGGCGTATTTGATTATTTTTTGGATGCCGGTTTTGACCCGTTTGAACTGTATATAGGCACTTCTGCTGGTGCACTTAATCTCTCGTCTTTTATCAGTCGTCAGTCTAAATTTGGCTACAACTTTATTGTCAATTACACCACAGATGATGAATTCTTCAATCTCTATAAATACCTGAGAAAACAACAGCCACTGAATTTAGATTGGGCACTGGATGCTGTATCGGCAAAGGGACTGACACCACTGGATATCATTACTGCACGGAAAAATTTACAGTATCGTCAGGCCTTTGCGTGCGCAACCCGAAAAGATACCATGCAAGACATATATCTGCCGCTGTATCAGGACAACTGGAAAGAAGTTCTTCGAGCAAGCTGTGCGGTGCCTATTTTATACACCAAAAAAATAAGCTTTAACGATTTTGAATGGGTTGATGGCGGAGTGAGTGCCGCGATACCCGTACAAGAAGCATGGAAACGCGGCGCTGAAGTTATTGTTGTAGTGCGAACTGAACCCGTAGAGAGTGTCGATAATGGCGGGCGTGTATTGTATGATTGGCGACAAAAGATTGAATCGAAATTACCACAATATATTGAGAAACTAAGCCTAGAGCAATCGCTAGATAAATTTAAAACGCTCCACGAAGATCTTACTCAGCGTTTTGATTTATGGAAAATAAATTGGAGTGATAAAGCTGTACTCAGCCTTAATAAGAATCAAAATCAGGATGAAAAAAACACCCTTATTTTACCGGGGATTAGCGAACTGGTGAAAAATGATAATGGTAGTTGGAAATTGTTTAACGCCGATAATTTAGAACGTTTTCTTTCGATGTCCAACAAAGGTAAAAGCAGTGAAGTGATCGAAATGCTAGCTCGCTATTATCAATCTTATCGTGAGTTAAATGATTTTTTGGTTAACCCACCTAAAGGATTGACGGTTATTCAAATAGCACCAAAGAAAGCTTTACGCAGCAGAGCTTTGTTGAGTGATAAGGATGACTTAGAAATGGATTATCGAGAAGGCAAAGAGGTCGCTCGTCATTTTGTAAAAAACTTTGCTGATATTCTGAATGATAAAACAACCTTAAGGTAATGTTGAATCGATATGAATAAAGGAAGCTGAGATGCTTCCTTTTTAACGACTGTTTTATACATAACTAAGATATGATTTATACCGTTAAGAAAATGTTTCTTTCAGGGCAGATAACAAGCCTTGATAAATAGGATCACAAAAATCAGCAACTTCTTGGTTATTGGCTGACTCGAAGCTTGAATCCCATTTAACTAATGTCCCCTCACTTGTTTCGACCAGTTTCACTACGCCAATATAGTTATCGACCGCATCTTTGGCCACTGGTCCAGGACCGTCATCAATGCTGTATGAAAAAGTGTGCTGCTCGGCATTCACTGTGGTTAAGGTTTCATGAAAAGCATCGTTTAATACCCGCCTTGCGCCAATTTCGTGACCTTGTTGCGTACCGACGATGCGCAAAGAGGTGATCACACCTGCAGCCCATGATAAGTCATGGAAGTTACTGATGGTTTCCCAGATCTTGTCGATAGGTGCATCGATGTTTATCGTATTGTGGCAATGTCCCATTTACTTTTCCTTATATGTGGGCGTACATATTTGAGTCTAGTTAGTTTTTTGGGGTTCTCAAGTTGGGGCGACTCACGTGACTGGTACGACAAAGTCCCTTGGTGTTCACATTGTTTAATTTCATTACCTAACTCGTTTGTGGACAGAAATGGCTTAGTGCTTATGCGACAAAGAGGACGTTTCGCATTACTGAAAGTATAACGAAGTTGAGATTAACTCGTTATGAATAGACTTCCTATTGATATTACTTGCTTCTTGACACACAAATTCAGCCCCCTCTTCAGCTAGGATAGCGGTTGCTTGAGGTTTACATTTTTGCATAAAACTAAAATGTGATGCGCCTGATATTTCAACATAGAATAAATTCTTGTGTTTCTCAGCCAAATACGGATTTAGCTGTTTTTCAGGCGGTATCACTTCATCAAATTCAGCCCCAACAACGATCGTGTTTGCAGATAGATCATCCAAACTATCACTTAGAATGGCAGGAACGTAACCCGGTGAAATGGCTATAGATTTAGATACTCTCTTATCCCTGTAATCACCTGAAATCATTACACGGTCTTCTTGAGTGAGATTTTTGAAGACACCTTTATAGTAATCACAAGAGTCATCTTTATTTTGTAAACAATAATTTTGGTAGCCAGATATATCAAATTTTGCTCCAGCTAGTGATAATGCTGTATACCCTCCCAATGAATAACCTACAACTGTAATATTTTTCTTATCGATATATTGGACATAAGTACTAGCTAAAAGTTTATCAATCAAAAATGATACATCTCTTGGCTGCTCCCACATTCGCATAACGCTATCAGGTGTCGCTTGACCTGTTGTGTAGTCAGGATGATTTGCAGAAATAACTAAAGCACCTTCTTCTGCTAAGCGGCTCCCTAACCATGATAAGTTCTTCCAGTTGCCCGATGTTCCATGAACCAAAATATAAACTGGTAGTTCACTTCCTGTAGGGGGCGCGTTCTTAACCGCATTAAAGCCATAAAATGCGGGGTTATCTGCATAGAGTTCCTCAGATTTTGTTTTCGTTGTTGGGTAGAAAATTTTGGTATTTATGACCCTGTGCCTATCAATATCTTGATATACCTCTGCCGTTATACCAATGCTAGCCAAACTCGCTGAACTCACGAAACATAAACTCATCAGTGCTAATCGTTTTCTAGTAAATAATTTAAAAATCATAAGTGTCACCATCAATATTAATCATTGATGAGATTGTGGAGTGGATTGTTATATTTAACGACCTTAAACCAGTTTTAGGTCGAGCTAAAACTGGTATTGCATATATTTTCCTTTCAATTATATTTCAACGACTTATCATTAAAGGTCATCGAGTACCACTTTCTTAAAAAAAGGGCATGCTATGCTTTCTATTCCTTTGCCTTTCGTTATATCTATTATGCTAGGGTTACTAGCATTAGCGCTCTATGCCCGCTCTTCAAAGCAAGCTAGAGCCTCTTGTCTGTTTTTAGGACTTTGTGCTGCAACAACTACAATAGTTGGTTTACGTTGGACTTTCGGATTAAACATTTTAAGCGCGATCCAACCTATTTTAGCCTCAGCCATCCCCTTCGCAGCATGGTATACGTTTACTCATACAAACCAAAATAACAAAGGGGATCTCTGTAAGCACTTCATGCGCCACTTTATATCACAATCGGCATAATTATGAGGCCATGGTTAGAAGTACCCATTGATGGTGTGATTTTTTTAGTTTACGTCGGATATGGTTTGGCACTCATTCGATCTTATTCTGAAGAGTCAACACTGATAAATATCTCGCTAGGTAATTGGGAAACAGTTCAGAAAGCTGAAATTTTCGCAGGATTTATGCTGTTACTTTCTGCACTAGTTGATGCCTTGATTTCCTTGGACATCAATTTTAACAAAGGTGATATGGCACTTGATATTCTCGCCGCAACGCACTTAGTTATTTTACTACCGCTTTCTTTTGCAGTGGTAGTTGCAAGTATCGACGCACCCACACAAGAAGATACTCAAGTACACACAGCAGCCAAACCTAATGAAGAAATTGCGATTAATACAGTCATGACATTGGAACGTGCGCAACAAATTACAGCCATGCTAGATAAAAAGGTTCGTCAAGAATACCTCTACCTCGACCCTGAACTTACGCTTTCCAAGTTGACGCGTAAGTTAGGCCTACCTGCGAAGCAGATTTCCATCGCAGTCAATGTAGTCCACAAACAGAACATTTCTAAACTTATTAACTCGCATCGAATTGAGCATGCAAAACATTCTTTGATTTGCTCTCAGAGCAGTATTACACAGGTTTTCATGAATTCAGGTTTTCAAACTAAGTCAAACTTCAATCGTGAATTTTCAAGATTGACAGGAATGACTCCGACTGAATATCGAAGAAACAACTCTGAGCAATAAAATGAACTTGTTTATATTTTTAAAAGATATAAATCAAGCCTTCTCAGCCAAGTAGTTGGATAGTATGCGCGATCAATCAGCACAAGATAACCGTATGTAATTCACATAACGTTTCGTATGGCGAAGTTACTTTAAGATTATAAGTGAGTAACAGCTCTAACACACTTCGGGGCAGTAATAGCTTAGAGCTCTAACTTCGAAGGATGTCGTTCGCATTACAGATTGAATATCGAGAATAACCAAGGCTTATTTTAGTGTCTGTCGCCAATGGAAATACCTGATGTCATAAAGCTCACTCGCCAGTCAATACGGATAGCACTATCATACTCATAACTAATCATTTGTGAGGTTTTTATGTTCCGATATCTTCTTTGTAGTTTTACACTTGTACTACTTTATCCCACTGCCATCGATCTTTATCTTGTTGGTCTGCCACAAATTGCAGCAGATCTTCAGGCAACTGAATCCCAGCTGCATTTTGCTTTTTCTATCTATTTGATCGGTATGGCGACAACGATGCTTATTGCTGGGAAAGTGGCTGACTCAATAGGTCGTAAACCTGTTGCTATTACGGGTGCCATCATCTTTACAGTATCATCAATACTTGCTGGAATGGCCGAACATAGTACGCAATTTCTTATTGCTCGATTCATCCAGGGGATTGGTGCGGGTAGCTGTTATGTGGTTTCCTTTGCCATTATTCGTGATACTTTGGGCGATATTCAACGTGCTAAAGTACTTTCTATGCTCAACGGGATCACTTGTGTTATTCCTGTTGTTGCCCCCGTGATTGGTTACCTTATAATGCTCAAATTTCCATGGTCAAGTCTATTTATTACGATGGCGGTAATGGGGGGCGTGGTCAGCTTATTATCTTCACTGGTATTAAAAGAAACGAAGCCAAACAAGTTAGCTGCCATTAATGACATTCATTCAGACTGTAGCCTTGTGCAAGAATCATTTTTAGAGCGCTTTTTTATCAGCCGCGTGGTTATAACGTCGCTCGGAGTGATGACCATTTTAACTTATGTCAACGTATCACCTTTATTGATAATGGGAGAAATGGGGTTTGATAGAAGTGAGTATTCTACTATTGTGGCAGGCACCGCTTTAGTCAGTATGCTGACCTCGTTTTCTGCACCTTTTGCATTATCTATATTTAAAGAACGTAGCTTACTACTGGCATCACAAATATTGTTTGCGCTAGCTGCTGCGATGATAACACTCACACTCTTTTTGAATTTAAATAATCATTTATATTTGTTCGGTTTTGGACTGTTATGTGCGGGTTTTGCCATTGGTTTTGGTGTATCCATGAGTCAAGCTCTTAGCCCGTATTCTGTGCGCGCAGGGATGGCGAGTTCATTGCTGGGTATTACTCAAGTATCTTGCTCGGCTTTGTACATTTGGTTAATGGGTGCTGTTGGCATAAATGCACTGAATATGCTGCTTACAACCTTGATTATAGGTAGCGTAATTAGCCTTGCTCTAATATTATGGATACCTAAACCTTCTCACGGCCATCAATATGAAAAAATCACTTGCCCAGCTTGATTTTAACTTGCTGTATACACTACAACTATTATCTAAAGAACATAGCGTATCAAGAACAGCAAAAAAGTTGAATGTCACGCCATCTACGGTGAGTAAGTCGTTGAGAAAATTGCGAGATTGGTTTGGTGACCCTTTGTTTGTTAAAACACCTAAAGGGTTAGCACCAACGCCGTTTACACAGAGCATGGAACAAGATCTTGCAGATTGGTTACAGATAAGCAGTCAACTTTTGGAAAAACATAGCGGTGATTCGCCAAAAGGTATTCAATTTGATTTAGCGATTGAATCTCCGCTTTTGCTCACAGTGTTAAATGAACTAGTCCAGAAAATTCAACAACATTATACCGATGCAAAAATAAAAACGTATAACTGGGATTACGATTCTTTAGAATCAATTATCCGTGGTGAAACTGATATTGGGCTCACAGGAAGAGAGAGCCATCCACGATCAAAAGAATCTGTACATCTGCTTCCTTACTTTATTGATTTTGAAGTTATTTTCTCTGATCTTCCCGTTGTATATTTGCGTAAAGACCACCCAGCCTTAGAAGAAGAGTGGAGCCTTGATACTTTCCTCAAATACCCACATATTAATATCGTTTGGGAGAAATGTGAAACTTGGGCATTGGATGAAATACTGAGTGAACAGGGGTTGAAGCGAGATATTACCCTGACTATGGCTAGCTTTGAGCAATCATTATTCATGTCGGCTCAACCAAACCAAAATATGATCACGACTGCACCTGCTTATTGCCAGCATTATACAAAGAAGCAACATCCAGATTTGTTGTGTTTACCCATTCCGGTAGACAAGGCTTATCAAGATAAACTGTTAATTCCATTCACGTTAATTTGGCACAAACGTAACGCTCACAATCCCAAGTTGCTGTGGCTGAAAGAAGCCATTAAATCACTGTATTGCATTAACCCATAATCGTAGTGAAAGCTATTTTTGGTGTTGATAACATCGATACTAATGTCATTTTTAAGACCGCAAAAATAGGTCGATTTCAGCGTTTTACTTAGCCACACCAAACGTCGCTAATTTCCCTCTTGCGCTTTTATATATACCCCTGGGATTATGTCCATAAAGGCAGAACAAATAGAGGCATAACAAACCAAGTGAAAAGAGTCCTGAAATGAAACCATCTAAGTATATCTGCGGTATTTCAGACATGATGCGGGCATAGGCTTCAGCGGAAATAGTTGGCTTTGAAGTAAAAAATTCATATGCGAAATAGGACGGCTGATAGATAGACTTATACATTAACCATGAACATGAGGATACGGGGACAAGAAACATAAATGGTTTTAATTGTCGTATCGGGAAAACGAAATACACCATCATAATTAAGCAGAGCGGAATTAAAAATAATGACGAAGTGACATACCTTAATGGAAAGTCTCCGGATATATCACCTTCATACATAGTCAACACCATCGAGCCGAGTACACTTAAAAGAACAAATTTTCCGATCTCTTTGGTGTTTGCAGTTCGAAGTAAAATATAACCCAACACACTTATCAATGAAGATATCCAAATGACGGCTTCAAGCCTCATATCTAGATTAAAATAGGGGATTGCTGTCGCAGCCATGATTATGATGGCGCGGACGACCGGATATACGAAAACTAAAACGATTCCTAGTCTAATTAATCCCCAAATTAAGTGTTTTAGCATGTATTAAAATCCTTTTTAAAGCCTGATTTCTGACCGTTATAATACGTTACGACTTAGTTTTTCAGCACGCTTTACGCTGTAGCTGGCGTGATTTTATTCGTTGTTGTATTCAAAATTTGACGCTCTGCAATACTTGATAAAATGAACATCGCAACATAGCCAGAACAAAGTGCGGTAATGATCGCGACAACATTTGCAGTCATTTGTGACAACAGGTAATACGCGGCGACTAAAGTAACGATACCCATAAGACGGATTAACAGGCTAAGGGTAAATCGACCATGCGCCTTAATATATGCTAGTTGGTAAGCGTTTAACATCATAAACACAAAGAAGATGGAGAAGTGAAATAACACTGGTAGGGCATTGCTATATTCGGGCGGGAATACCGAAGCAATCATCGACTTACCACCAAAAAACATAATAGCGACAAATGATAATCCAACTGCAAATGACAACTTAAACACCCATCGGCGTATTTGCTTCACTTGTTCATGGTCGGCATTGCGTATATTCACCGCTAATTCAGGTAGAACAAAGCGATAAATAGGGAAAACGAATAACATCGTCATATAAGTAAATACAGGGCGAACGACCACTTGGAAATCCCCGAGTTCATCGACGCTAAAATGCGTGATCGTCAGGAGTACGGTGATATAAATCATTAAGATACTGGCTCCGGCTTCTAGAGACGCGGTAAAACTTTTCTTCACGTAACTGATAAGCGGAGGGTCAAGGTGTACCAGAGCTAAAGGAAGTGTAGTGATCGACTTCTTACGGCGCACATACATATAAATAGCAATCGATAGCGAAGATAGAGTTAGGCCATAAAACAGAGACGAGAGTGTATCCAGCCCTAAGAAATAATAACAGAACACAAACATAACCACATTACTGATAGGCTCAAACCAGGTGACTTTATTGGACACCTCGTATAAACGATACATGGCGACAAGGTTGCTAAAGTAGATCTTTAACCCCATGCCGAAAATGATGCCAACCATCTGTAAGTAGCCAACATTAATATTAAGCGAATGTTTAATATAGGGAATGATGGCCCCCCAAGTAATCAGTACAATCGTAATTAAACTGAAACGGAAGATATTGATAATATCACGGTCGTTGTGTGTTTGAGAGTAAGTAACCACCATCGAAGAGCGAAAACCAGTCATTAAAATCAATGACAGTGAGATGATATCTACGACGGTGTGATACAAAGCCAGATCGCCTTTCGCCACCCATTGTGCCAGCCAAATCTTAAAGGCAAAGCCCACACTAATACTTGCCAGCGTAGCCCAAATACCAGAGATGAATGCTTTCTTAAGACGTTCTAATGATTCGCTTTGCATAGATCTAACTCATGCCTGTATAAGATAATATTGTGTATGGAAATAGATTCTACTTGAAAATGATTCTCATTTAAAGTTTTAACGCTATGAGCAAAGAATAACCCAAATAAGTGTGGGGTAATATCGAGCGAGGGCAGAGTTATCGTGATTGTAAAGCGGCGGTGATTTGATTGGTTATTCCTAGGCTCCTGTTATAACGAATATGAATACCGGTCATGATCGCCATTAGACAAAATGTAAGTGCGCAGGATAAAGCGCACTTACATTATATCTGGGTCGTTGGCGTTAAACGTTCAATCAAACTCGAAAGAATGAAAGTTCTTGTTTTTGCGATTCAGCCAAGTGCGATAACTCCGACGATGCTTGCAATGTTTGGTTAACCGCGGATACGTTTTGCTGTACCAAGTCAAAAGTCATGGTCGTATTTTTGGATATATCTTCTGTTACACAATACTGTTGCTCTGAAGCGGTAGCCACTAGGGTATTAATGTCTGAAATAGATTGTACTGCGGATGAAATATCCTCAAACGAGGCTTTAACGTGGTCAGCAAGTAAAACAGACTCTTGAATCAGTTCTACATTTTTAAGCATGTTTTTATCGGCCATTTCAGATTGAGATTGCAGTTTCTCTATGATTTCTTGAATACTCACTGTTGATGTTTGCGTTTTCGACGCCAGATTCCGAACTTCATCAGCAACAACAGCGAAACCTCGACCTTGTTCACCAGCGCGTGCTGCTTCAATAGCGGCGTTCAATGCTAATAAATTTGTTTGGTCTGAGATGTTATTAATGACTTCTGTGACAGAACCAATTTCAAACGCAAACTGCTTTAATTCTTCAACAATTTTTGCTGTATCGGCAACCGAAGCGTTAATTTCATCGGTTAAAGCAATGGTTTTTTCTAGTGTTTTTTTGCCGTTTACGACGCTTTCTTGTGCCTTCCTGGTTTCGCTATCAGCCATTACCGCTTTGCTACTTACTTCTTGAGACGTGGTAGACAGTTCATTAATCGCAGTCGAAATCCCTTCCATTTGCGCCAGCTCATTTTGGGCATTGCTTTGGGTGTGATTCATCACTGTATTTAATTCTTGTGAAGCAGACGAAACGCTCTCTGAAATGCTATGAGAGTTTTGGATGAGGCCTGTTAGCTGACTAGATAAATTAATCAAAGAAAGGTAAATACCCGTTTCCTTACCTGTTTGATTTAAATTCTGAGTTAAATCACCACTTGCCATGTTTTCCATTAAAGCGGCAATATCACTCGGCGCGCCACCGACGGGTTTTAGCACTAACTTATTCACAACAGCGAGTAAAACAAGCACCGCGGCAATCAAACTAATGACAGCTGTTAATATACCTGAGGTCAATTGGCTATCAGCCCCTTTTTCAATAACACTATCGCGAATGAAGGTGACATAACCCCATCCTGTTGTATCTAGCATCCCCCAGAATGAAGTAAAGGCCACATCGTCACCATTAACATCCGTGGTATATGACAATACTGGGTTGTTGGCATTTAATTGTTTATATAAAGGACGTACTGTAAAAATATTTTTATTAATGAGTTCAGGATAGGGAGCAATTAATATCGTACCATCAGCAGTGTACATGAACATATCTTGTCTATTAACGCTTGCTCCAAGTACGTCGTCTAAATGTAAATTAGAAAGTACTGCAACAGAAGCGTTAATTTTAAGGGCCATGCCTAACACTTCTTCTCCTGTTACCGCAGATTTAAAAGGCGGGGATACAACAAATGCACTGCCTTTATTAAAGATGGCATTATAATAATCTCGATCTAAAGCTTTGACATTAAAATTCAGCTTTTCACCGTCAGCATTATAAATGTCGCCCTTTCTGGTGAAAAGGTATACACCGTCACTCATTGTACTTTGTGCTCTAGATAGCGCTTTTAATTGCGTTATCGCATTGATAGATAAGCCATCAGCACTCATGTCCACAGCGGAAACATTAACAGACGATAGCATCTGTCTATAACCAAGGAACTTTTGTACTAAATCAACGTGAGTCGTTATATTTTTTTCACGTAATAACGCTCTGTTCAAATCAACACTCTCATCTTTGAATGAGATGTAATTTAGAGAAACCAACAGCGTAATTATGACAACAATTATTACGCTCAGCGTTCCTATTATTTGGAGTTTGAATTTATTCATAATTTGATTATCTTATTTAATAAAAGTTAATTCAGCCTCTCAGCATCATGCATGCAGAAGAGATTAAGGGGAACGTATTGGACATTTACCAACGCTTAAACTTGAATGCTTATGGTTGATTAAGGAAATAGTCGTTAAATAATCAACATGTTATCCAGTTGGTAAATTAGAATTCTAAGATCGTTATTATATTATTTGCCTTTATATTTTGCTAGACGCCGGCTCAGTTTTTCACTCTAAACTACCTCTATATAGGTGCGTTAGTTCGGTTTTGCTGCAATCATCGAGCCTTAAGCTGCCTCGTTACCCCCCATTTATCCCTCTCTAATACCCCATTGCCGGGGTGGGGAGCTGGCTTCAACTTCGTTATTATCAGCGTTCGCTAACAGGTTGTTTTTGTAGACGTTAATTAAATTCAGGGGTAAACATGATATCTATAAATCTTGCATTCATCGCCGCAAATGGTATGGGCATGTGGCACAGGAATCTGTTAACCCAAGAATATATAATAGGTACGTCATTATTCGCATTCGATCATATGCGTAATGAAAATTTCGCTGAAGCTGTCATTGCTTGGGAGCAACATTTACACCCTGATGACCGCGAGCGTGGAGATAGTGAAGTAAAAGCAATGCTCCATGATGGCAAACAGCTTGAAATAGATTTTCGTGTGCATCAGCCAAGTGGTAATATTTTTCACATAAAGAGTATGGTGACAGTATTTCGTAATGATGCTGGCAAGCTAATTAGGATCGACGGTTCAAATATTGATATTACTGCATTGAAGCTATCCGATGAAAAGCTAAAGCTTGCAGCCAGTGTCTTTACCCATGCCAGAGAAGGTATTATCATCACCGATCCGCTCGGTAACATACTTGATGTCAATGGTATGTTCACGGCCATCACCGGGTATAGTCGCCAAGAGGTGTTAGGTAAGAAGCCAAGCATTCTGAAATCAGGTATGCACCCGCCAGCATTCTATACTGAGATCTGGAACATGCTAGTAGAAAAAGAACACTGGAGCGGTGAAATCTGGAACCGCCGTAAAAATGGTGATATTTATCCTGAAGCGCTGTCAATTAGTCTCGTGCGTGATAATGCAGGCATTATCACGCACCATGTTGCGCTCTTTAGCGATATTTCGCATATTAAGGACTATCAAAATAAACTTGAAGAAATGGCTCACTTTGATCCCTTAACCCATCTACCAAACCGCACATTACTTCGAGAACGTCTTTCCAGTGCCAAGCGTCAATGTCGGTGTAATAAACTGTTGTTAGCAATACTCTTTATTGATTTAGATGGGTTTAAAGCGGTCAATGATACCTATGGGCATGATATCGGTGATGAACTCTTAATTACACTTTCACATCGCATGAGAGAGACGTTACGTGAAAACGATACGCTTGCGCGGATTGGGGGGGATGAGTTTGTCGCAGTGCTCACGGGATCAGAAAATAAAGATAATTGTAAATCTATATTAGAACGGCTGTTAAAGGCTATATCAGATCCTGTCACTGTGGGTAAGGTTACATTAAAAGTGTCAGCGAGTATTGGTGTGCGATTTTATTCGCAAGATGATACGGACTCGGACTCGGATCTGCTTATTCGTCATGCTGACCAAGCGATGTATGAAGCGAAGAAAGCAGGGAAGAACTGTTATTTCGTTTTTGACGTGACAAAATCCAGGTTAATGGATACGCGACGTGTCAATTTTGATCGTATTCGTATGGCTCTGCAAAAAGATGAATTTGTCTTGTATTACCAACCCAAAGTTAACTTTAGAAAGGGAACCGTGATTGGTGCTGAAGCCTTAATTCGTTGGCAACATCCAGATCGAGGGTTACTTTTACCGAGCGATTTTTTGCCTTTGATTGAAAATTATCCCATTAGCATCGAGCTTGGCGAATGGGTCATCACAACAACGCTTAGTCAAATTGCGGCGTGGCAAGCGTTAGGATTAGACATACCTATCAGCGTCAACATCGGCGCATTGCAATTACAACATGGCTTTGTTGAACGCTTGCAAACACTACTGTCTGCATGGCCGCAGGTTGAACCACGATTTTTGCTCTTAGAAGTGCTTGAGACAAGTGCGTTAGCAGATGTAATGCAGGTCTCGAAAATCATGCATGACTGTATTAAACTGGGGGTCAGTTTTGCTTTAGATGACTTTGGTACCGGTTATTCTTCACTGACCTATCTAAGGCATTTACCAGCTAACCTTATTAAGATAGATCGGAGTTTTGTGCGGGATATGTTGACTGATCCTGATGACCTGATAATGGTAGAGAGTGTTGTTGGCTTAGCTAAGTCATTCAAACGTCAAGTCATTGCTGAGGGGGTTGATACGAGAGCGCATGGCGTCGCATTGTTAGAGCTTGGCTGTGAAATGATGCAAGGCTATGGTATCGCACTAGCTATGCCTGCTAGCGAACTGCCTAAGTGGATAGCTAACTGGTCATCCGGTGCAGGCTGCGCGGTAAACAACCTTATTGATAAGAATAATAAAAAGGCATTAATGTAGCTACAAACAGATCTTTATTAAGTGGCAGGGGTAGTGAATATTTCTGTGGGTTTAATGGTTTTATTTAGCGCTTGATGTAGAGTCAGTGCCTTCAATATGTTTTATATATGACGATGGAAAATTATGGGTAAATACTATTCAAAACGGAGGTTAAACAATCGCATTTGGCTTTCGATTGCTGTATTTGTGTTTGCATTAGTTGTTTTGTTTGGATCGTTCGTGCTGATCTTATTTTCATCGACAGTATTCGCCCACACTGCTTATGCACCATTGCCTGTCACTGTTAACCCTGGGTTAGCTTTAACTGCCGATGAGCAGAGTTGGCTGGATGAACATCCAATTATTACTCTAGGCGGGGGGGTATATCCACCGCTCAACTTTATTGATACACAGGGGAAATCGATAGGGATCACTCCGGATTACTTAAAGCTCATTGGGCAGGGGTTAGGGATCCAGATTAATATGGTTTCGGGTGATTGGAGTGAAATGCAAACGTTGGCAAAAGAGCATAAGCTGGATGGCCTTAGTCTTTCGTTGAAGAACAAAGAGAGAGAAAAGCACCTTGATTTTGCAGGCCCCTATTCGACACTTCAATACGCTATTTTTGTGAATAAAGAGACTCAGGGAATCACTAACCTAGATGATTTGACGAATAAAAGAGTCGGTGTTCTCGCGGGAGACTATTCTGTTAATTTCATCAATGAAAACCATCCCGATATTGAACTGGTGCTATACGATACCCATCAGGAAATAGTACATGCGCTGGTAAATCGAGATATTAAGGCGTTACTTCAAAACCTGCCAACCATTAGTTATATTATTGATAAAAGTTTAATCACCGGGCTTAAAGTGGCTGGACTACCTAGCACCATGCACGGTGATTTATATGTCGCAGTGCGCAAAGATTGGCCGCAATTTACAGTCATATTGAATAAAGCGTTTGCTTCTATTTCAAAGCCACAACATCAAATCATTAAAAATAAGTGGGTTGCACTTTATTCGAAAGTCGTCAAAAAGCCACAACTGGCGTTAAGCATTAAGCAAACAGCATGGTTAGCGGAGCAGCATGTTGTGCGGGTAAGAGTGAGCGACTTACCGCCTTATATGATCATTAAAGCGGGTCGACCACCTGAAGGTATTGCTATTGATTACCTTAACTTAATTGCTGACCGCTCTGGCATAAAGTTCAGTTATGAAGTATCGGAGCAACCTTTTAGCGAATTTCTGGAAAGCTTCAAGCGTGGCTCAAGCGTTGATTTGACCGCTTTGATCGTCCCCCGTCGTGAACGACTAGAATATATGTTATTTAGCGATAATTATATTGAATCTCCAACCGTTATTGCTACTCGTGATAACAATGATTTTAGCGTTAATCTGCAAGGGCTATCAGGCAAACTGGTGGCAGTACTCAAAGCCGGTAATGTACAGCATTTGTTATCGGCTCAATATCCAAATATTACATTAGCTTTATACAATTCCAATGAATTGGCACTCGAAGCCTTAAGAAAAAGTAACGTTGATGCGTTTGTCGGCAGTTTGACTAATGCGGCTTATATTATTCAGAAACGTGGTTTTTCAAATATTCAGATTGATGCTTCTAGCTCGTTAAACAGTGAATATTTTGCGATGGGTAACCGTAAAGATTGGCCTGAGTTGACCGATATTATAAATATTGCCCTGCTTAGTATTAGCGAAAAAGAAAAAATAGCTATTCGTAACAAATATGTTGCATTGAATTACCAAGTTCAAGGTGTTGATTTAGTTGAGGTGTTTTTGTGGATATCTGCAATTTTTTCCATCGCACTTATTATCGTCTCGTTTTTTGTCGGATGGAATCGCAGCTTACGTAAGTTAGTCAATAGCCGTACCGTCGCGCTACAGCGAGAAGTCGTTGAACGAGAACAAGCTCACAATGCACTGCTTGAAAGTCAAAACGAGTCGCTAAAAGCACAACGGATCGCTCGTTTAGGTTATTGGAAATGGGATTTGATTAATGACCAATTTCATTGTTCGGATGAAATATATCGGATTTTAGGTCTGCCTATTAGCACGCTGTTAAACTACGAGGTTCTCATTGAGTATATTCACCCTGATGACTATGAGTACTTTAATTATGCCGCGTCTAACTTGCTAAAGTCTCGGCATAACGCAAGAGTTAATTTTCGAATTATTCAATCTGGGGGAAGCGTACGCCATGTTTCTACAGATAATACCGTTACACTAGAATGCGATGACGCAAAGAGCCCTACTTGGATGTTTGGTATCTTGCAGGATGTTACAGAGCTGAAAGAATCTGAACAGAAACTAATTAATTATCAGCAGCGTTTAAAGGCATTAGCGCTACAATTAGCGCTTGTCGAGGAACAAGAACGACGCCATATTGCCGCTGATTTACACGATAATGTTGGTCAATCGCTCGCATTAACGCGACTGCAGTTAGCTGCGGTGCTTAAACGTTTGCCGGATGACGCAAAAACAGCAGAACTAGTGCATAATTGTTCTCAATTGATCTTAACGGTCATTCAAGAGACTCGCCATCTTATTTTTGAAATCAGTTCGCCATCATTGAATGAGTTTGGCTTAGCCGTTGCCATCACCGAGTGGAAAGAACAAACGTGCAAGCCAAGTCATGGTCTTGACATTGAGGTTATTGATCGATTAGCAATAGACTTCGCAAGTCTTGATCTCAGAGCCATTATTTTTCGAAATGTTCGAGAATTACTCATTAATGTAATTAAACACGCAAAGGCGACAGTCGCCGTTGTCACTCTCGAAGAAAAGTCAGGATGCTATCTGATCACCGTTAAGGATAATGGCATTGGATTTATAGCTGATGAGCACGCTGGAAACGTCAGTGTCGCTGGTGGATTTGGTATATTTAGTATTCAAGAGCGAATGATTGATATTGGGGGACAGTTGATAATTAATGCTAACCCCCTGCAAGGCTGTACTGTAATAATGACACTACCCGTTATTGAGATTGGAACGCAATAAATGCAGAATCATGAAGAAGATAATAATGAAAATAGTGATGTTAATCGTGATGATCGTAAAGTGATTAAAATACTGCTAGTGGATGACCACGCTTTATTACGCAAAGGGATGTCGCTACTGTTACAGGAAGAGAATGAAATAGTGGTGGTAGGGGAAGCAAATAATGGTGAAGAAGCGCTGGAGCAGGTAAAGGTATTAAAACCCGACATCGTGGTAATGGATATTAGCATGCCCAAACTTAATGGTATTGAGGCAACGAAGCAGATTGTCGCTACATCGCCAGAAAGCAAAGTGATCGCACTCTCTATACATTCATCTCAGCATTATGTAGAAGGTATGCTTGATGCAGGTGCTGCTGGGTATTTACTTAAAGAAAGTTTACCCGAAGAACTAATTCAGGCAATTTATGCTGTGATGGATGAGAAAATGTATCTGAGCAGTGCGGTTACCGATATCGTGGTATCAGGTTTTCGTAATCGCCGTAAAGGACCGTCTAAAGTTGAATTAGCTCAGGATAGAGAAACCGCTTTATCGCCAGAAGCAATGTCCGTAAACCTAGATGAAAATAATGAGCTTACCGGGAATTCAGCTATAAAACTAAACAGTGCTGATTTACTCAATTTACTGACGAATCGGGAATTTACGATCCTAAAGTTATTGACGAAGCGCTTACAAAGTAAGGAAATTGCAAGAGAGCTGTTTGTATCTACTGAAACCGTTAAAAGTCACCTGAAAAATATTTATCATAAACTGAATGTCAATAATCGTCGAGAAGCTGCAGTTAAAGCTAACGAGCTGTTTTCACAATCAAATGTAGATGATTAATGCAGGCTCTCTTTTACCCCCCATTCTTTGACTTTACTTATCCTTCCTCACCTTTATCTCCCTCTTTTATGGGGTATTGCTAAAAAGAGGGGGGTTATAGCATAGAAGATAGTTGAACATGTAATGATCAAAAAGGAATTTAACATGAGTCGTGATCTGGACGCCGCTAAGCAGGATTGTTTAGTTGAAATAGAAGCGCTATTGGCTGGCATGGTTGATGTTTCATCTGAGAATAGAATTCAGACATTAGATAGTAGTGATGAGCAAGTCGCGACGAATAAGGACTGGCATATATCCTTACGCTTTGATGTTGATGTGTTTAAACAAGGCATGGAGCATATCTTCTTTGTTAAATATTTACAGCAAATTGGCCGTATTATTACGTTCACTGTGTTACCCGAGAAAATACCCAGTCTAGAGGGTATTGATTATCTTAGTTTTGAAATTGATTTGCGGACCGACAGTAATCAAGAAGAGATAACGTCTGTCTTTGAGTTTATACAAGAAGACTGTGATATACGCATTATTCCGCCATATTAACCTGCCATATTATCTTGGATATAACGCTGTCGGTCTTACATTAAATAGAATTCACCAGGGTGAGTTTTATCGCAATCAGCATTAATACAAATCCAGCCCCTTTATCAATTTTTTGTTTATGCCGATTGAAGCGAGGCAGTATGTTTGGGTGTGATAGCAGTAACACAACCCCGATGTACCAGATAAAATGTGCTAGCATAATGATCAAGCCATATCCTATCTGCATGATTAGCGGCGTATCGATCGATACTACTTGGGTAAAAATACTTAAGAAAAAAATAGATGTTTTAGGGTTTAATATATTGCAGGTAAAACCTAAACGTATCGCGGCAAAGGGTGACATCTCAACCATTTGATTGTTTTGACCGGTATTTAACAGCGCGCGTGTTGTTAATAACTGCCAAGCAATATAAATAAGATAAGCCGCGCCGAGGTATTTTATCGAATTGAATAACCATGCCGAATTTGCAATCACGACAGCTAATCCTGCAATTGAATAACTGGCATGAATACAAACAGATAAACACATACCTAAGCTAGCATATAAACCAGCTAAACGACCATTGTAAATACTCGTACGGGTCACCATCACAAAATCAGCCCCAGGTAAGATCGCCATAAAAATAGCAATGGTACTCACCGCTATAATTTCTGCCATATACGTATTTATTAACAACTCCATATTTACCTCTCATTATTTTTAATATGCTTACAGCAACGTATTTATTTTATTGCAGTCATGTTAATTTATGAGAGATTTAAAACAATACACCCATTTGTAAAAGGACTTGTGCCTAGTGGACACAAATAAAATAATCCCTTTGTTGCCTGACATGGCGATTTTGGTCACTGTGGTTGAGCAGGGGAATTTTAGTAAAGCTGCAAGAAAACTTGGGGTAACCCCCTCAGCGGTGAGCCGCCAAATTAGTCGGTTAGAAGATGCATTAGGCATCAAGCTATTACAGCGGACTACGCGACAACTGGCGTTAACGGAGTCAGGTAAGATCACGTTCGATTATTGTAAACAAATGGTTGAGTCTGCAGAGCAAGCGGTTAATGCCAGTACCTCTGCCACATCGACTGTGAGCGGATTATTGAGAGTGGCAGCGCCAAAATCGTTGGCGAGTCGGGTATTAAGACCACTTTTCACCGATTTTTTAAAATGTTATCCAGATATTCAGTTACATTTAAAAGTGACGGACCGTGTTTTAGACCCGATTCATGATGGTGTCGATTTTTTGATCCATATTAATGACAATCCCATTGAAGCATTGGTCAACGTTAAAATCGGTCGCGTTGAACAGGTGTTATGTGCCAGTCCTGATTTCCTTGCAAACCATGCACTGCCTACACACCCCGATGACTTAAAATATCTACCATGCCTGTGCTTAGGTGAAAATATGGCTGATAATCGCTGGCGGTTTAGTAATCAAAATCAACAAGCGACCGTACAGGTGACGGGATCATACTTGATTAACCACAGTGAGATGCGTTGTGATGCGATTGAACAGGGCTTTGGTGTTGGCGGTTTGCCAGATTATATTGCGCAGAAGGGTATTGCAGCGGGGACGCTCGTGCCACTATTACAAGATTGGCAGTTACAGGGTAATTATCACGGTGATATTTGTTTGCAGTATGTGCAAAGTAAATACATGCCGAATAAAAACCGCGTGTTTATTGATTTCATGAAACAACATTTACTTGTCATTAAGTCGGATTAAGTAGAAGTAGAAGTAGCAAGAGTAGCTGTAGGGGAAATAGAGTCCTGTGTTATCAAAACAAAAAAGCCAATACCGGATTAACAGTATTGGCTTTTAGTATTTAATGCTCGCAAGTAAAACGACTAGTGTTTAGTGCGTTTTTATTTCGATATTACGCTACTGCGTCTTCTAAAATTTGACGAGAAACTTCCAGCGTAATCGCTTGGCTTTCACCGAGTGCAACCATACCGTGCGCTTCAAGTTGCTTGATAATCGTATCAACAGCAGATGCTTTATCGTCGCCGTGTTCAGTTAATTGCGTTGGTACTTGTACGCTGTGGTAGAAAGTTTCTATTTCTACAATGGTACGTTCAGCTAGGTCTGTAGAAGCGTCTAAGCCAAATACATTTTTACCAAGTTGTTCCAATTTAGCGCGTTTCGCTTCAATTTGATTACGTAGTAAAGACGGTTGGATGATAGATAGCGAACGTGCATGATCAACATTGTATAAAGCTGTTAATTCATGACCAATCATGTGTGTTGCCCAGTCATGTGTTACACCAGAACCAATTAAGCCATTAAGCGCTTGGTTTGCTGTCCACATTAGGTTTGAACGCCATTCGTTGTTATCACGGTCGTCGTATTGTTCTGCTAATACTCTTAAGTTTTTAAGTAATACTTCAGCATAACCGTCTTGAACCATTGCACCTGTTGGCAGTGTTAAGTATTGCTCACAAACGTGTACCCAAGCATCAACAAGACCATTCACTAATTGACGTTCTGGTAATGTTTTCATTGAATCTGGATCAAGTACAGCAAACTTAGGTTGTACTGCTGCAGCCATAAACGGCAGTTTAGTTTGCGTTGATTTTTGAGTAATAACAGAACCTGAATTTGATTCAGAACCTGTTGCAGGTAATGTCAGAATTGCACCCAGTGGAATCGCTTCCGTTACTATGTGCTTACCAATCAAAATATCCCAACCATTGCCGTCGTACATTGCTGCTGCAGCCACGTATTTTGCACCATCAATTACAGAGCCACCACCAACAGCAAGAATGTAATCAATATCTTGTTCTTTTGCCATCACAACTGCGTTATCTAATGTTTCTACTGTTGGGTTTGCTTCAACACCTGAAAATTCTGACCATGTATGTTCTTTCAGTGCGTCACAAACTTGGTCATAAACGCCATTTTTCTTAATAGAACCACCACCGTAAATCACCAACACTTTTTTATCTTTTGGAATAGACGTTGTGATAGTTGAAATTTGACCTTGGCCAAAATGGATTTGAGTCGGGTTAACATAAGAGAATTTCATTGTATGTCCTTTATTTTGATTTATTCAATAAGTGCATATTACTCTTTATAATGCGCTTTAAAAAGGCGGAATCCTCCATTTAAGTTGCCTATTCCTCTAAAGTTACGTATTTTAATAAACAGGCGATGACTGATATTTAAGGGCAACAATGAATTCTCTTGGCGATTTAATGCAAACATATGCGGATGCGTACGATCTTAACGATCTGGAAGGCATTAAAGAAACCGCTATTCCAGGGGTGTGGTTTTATCGCAGTAGTAAAGGCAATAAGCGCCAGCCTTTTGTATACCAATCGGGAATTATCGTCATGGGGCAGGGGCGCAAGCATATACACATAGGCAATCAGCCAGTGCATTATGGGCCTGAAGACTATTTGGTCGTTGGTGTGCCAATGCCATTGGAGTGCGAAGCTTTCCCCGAGCATGGTGTGCCCTTGTTAGGCTTAACCATTAATGTTGATGCAACCTTGTTACACCGCTTAGTGAATGAATTGGAAGCGGCCTCTTTTGAATATGCATCGAGAAGTAACCAAGAAACATGTGGATTAAGCTCGGTCAAAATGGCGACGCCAATGCTAGAGAGTTGCAAGCGCTTGATGATGGCACTGCATTCTGACTTAGAGACTAAAATGTTGGGTGAGTCATTAGTCATGGAAATCGTTTATCGGGCACTGGTTGGCTCAGAAGGGCATGTATTGTTTGATTTAGCCCATCACGACGGGCAATACGCCAGGGTGGCGAAAGTCCTGACTAAAATGCACCAAGGTTATTCAGAAGGACTCACGGTTCAGCATTTGGCTGATGAAGCTAATATGAGCGTGTCTGCTTTCCATTTGGCATTTCGCAAAGTGACATTAGAATCACCGCTGCAGTATTTAAAGAAAGTGCGTTTAAATAAAGCCAAAGAGCTGATCCAACTCGAAGGCTTAAGGGTGAGTGATGCCGCAAGACTCGTGGGGTATACCAGTTCATCGCAGTTTAGTCGTGAATTTAAGCGCCATTTTAATATGACGCCTAAAGGCTGCGCGCATTAATATTGCGATTACCGATTACCGATTACCGATTACCGATTACCGATTACCGGATTACCGGATGACAGGATTGATCAGTCATCAAAGAGTGTTAATGCAGCATCGAAATCAAAATTATTCACATGCACTATTAGTTTTTGATAGTCAGATGCAGATAACCCGAGTTCATCTGCGAAATGCTGTTCTACTAACTCGATAGCAATGGTATCTGAATGTTTCAGTGCCTTTTTGATTTTTTCTATCATCAGCTTATTGTGAGTCGATGTATTTTGAGCTGAGCGCTTAACTTGATTGCTTGGTTCACCCGTCGAGCTAACTTTATGTTGTTGAAAATAATTTTCTAAAGCTGTACATGTATCAGCTAACATTTGCGTAAGTGCCTGTAACTGATCCTGTTTAGGCGCTTCTTCAGTGTCTTTTTCAATGGCATTACAAAGCTGATAAATAGCTGAAAATCCTAAATTTCCAGCAAGACCTTTTAAAGTATGAATAAAGTGCTGTTGCGCTTCTGAATCTAACTCTAACTCCGGCACTGTCAAAGCGCTGGGTTTTTTAGCATATTGTTTGGAAAATCTAGCCAGTAATTTGTAGTAAAGGGTAATATCATTATTTGCACAAGATAACCCCATCGCATGGTCAAGCCCTACAATGTGAATGGTGCTTTCTATTTTTCCTATGTTTTCAATCTCAAGCAGTGTATTAGGTGTCAATTTAGTATTATTGAGCGTGTGGGATGGTTTTACATTGACCCACTTAACAAGCGTTTTCATCATGTCAGCAATATTGATTGGCTTTCCAATTACGTCATTCATGCCAGATTCTTTTGCTTTTTCTAAATCTTTTTCCATGATATTTGCAGTCATTGCGATAATCGGTAACAGCTGCATGCGTTGATCTTTTCTTATTATTTCTGTCGCTTCATAACCATCCATTATAGGCATGTGGCAATCCATCAGCACGCAATCAAAAGTGTGATGAGCCAAATATTCAATCGCCTCTTGACCATGGTTTGCAATGGTTACGTTAATGCCTTTGCTTGTTAATATTTCGTAGACAAGTTCTTGATTAATTTTGTTATCTTCGACCAATAAAAAATGAACCCCGATCAACAGCTGTTCAACGGCAAGCGTATTTACCTTATTATCTTGTTGTTGCTGCTGTGCTTGCGTCAGAGAGCCTGGGGAATAGGCTGTTGGCATTGTATCTAGGACATGTGGCGATAAATTTGAACCTAATTCTGAACGCTCGAGAGCGACGTGAAATGAAAAGCAACTGCCGATACCAAATTCACTGGTTACTGATATATCACCTTGCATTAATCGCGTTAACTGTTTACAAATCGCCAAGCCTAAACCTGTACCACCATATTTACGGGTGGTTGAGGTGTCAGCTTGAGAGAATGCAGAAAATAGGTTTTTTACTTGCTCTGGAGTCATACCAATACCTGTATCTCGTACATCACCAACGAGCACGACTTTATTGTCGTTGATTATTTTGCAGGTAAGACTTAATATTATTTCCCCTTTTTTGGTGAATTTAACCGCATTATCACCTAAATTAATGAGTATTTGTTGTAGTCGTAAGGGGTCGCCAATAAAACTGAGGGGTAGGTTACTATCAATATCAAAGCGCAATGCTAAACCCCGTTCTTGTGCTTTTAAGCCAATAATGTCTGCCACTTCATCTAAAACGTCAGAAATATTGAATTCAATCTTTTCAATGGTTAACTTACCTGCCCCTATTTTAGAGAAGTCTAGGATGTCATTAATGATCCCAAGTAAGGCATTGGCAGAACGGTTTACTTTCCCAATATAATTCTTCTGTTTAGGGTTTAATTCTGTTTCTAGCGCTAAATAACTCATGCCGATAATTGCATTCATTGGTGTTCTGATTTCATGGCTCATATTAGCTAAAAAATCGGACTTTGCTTGATCTGCCTGTTTTGCTTGTTCTGCTACAATACCTAATCGTTGAGTTAAGTTTGTCAGTGATATTTGCGAACGGCGAATAACATAGCCAAGTAATACGATACTGATTAAAAAGAAAATAGAAAAAATAGACATCTTTTGAACTGAATTACGAGACTCATCCATCTCTTTAAGTCTGTATTCACGAAAATTAGACAAGATACCATCAGTAGCTAAGGCTGAATCATTCATTATTTTTCTAAACACTAATCTTTGTTTTTTTAAATCAGCTAAAGCCAAGAAATCATTAAAGTAAACTTCAATGTTCGGTAACAATTCACTGAAAGTATGCTGATCATCTTTTTCTATAAATGAAGATGAAATAAGTTTAACTTGGGTTTTTGTTAAGGTTAACAATGTTTGGATTTGAGTGAACGATAAGTGTCGAGTCGGTTGGTTTTGTACTGACGAAAATTCATTATTTAATTGTCTAGCGGCATTGATGTTATCCAATAATATATCGAGTTGCTCATAAAACTCTAACCTTCGTAACATCACTTTTTGTACTGTATCACGAAGTGCCATTGTTGAATCTAGAAAATTTAGTTCGTTAGTGCGTAAATCAACAACCAGACCTGCTAATAACAACGCTTGTGCCTCTATTTCAACGACTAATGGTGTATTGATCGTGAGCACAGCATAATCATTTACATTTTCAAATTGTGTAAACAGGGTTCTTAATTTATTTGTCTGAGGTACTAATTGCGTCAGTATATCGTTGTCATTCGGATTTTTAATCGATGTCTGTAAGGCTTTAGTGAGATAAGATATTTCATCGAAGTACTCTTTAAATAATTTAAGTTCATGTTTATTATCGGAAAGTAAGACATCCTTCTTAATACTGATAACGGCTTCGATGGCATTTTCTAGTTGGTAGGTTTGTTTTATATTTTCCCTGATCTTATTTGTTTCTAACCTAAACTTCTTCATGTTCAGTTTTACGTAATCGATATCCTTTATTTTTAATTTTCTCAATGCTTCAGCACTGTCATTGACGAATATGATTGAGTTGTTCATATCTTTATGTTTTTGACGTAATTCCTCAGTGAGTAACACGTAACGTTCAAAGGCAGTTTGATATTGATTAGCTATAGTGAATAATTTTTCAACATATTTTCGGTCTGCGTTATCGATGAAAACTGTAATTAATGACTGTACTGTTTCAATATGAGTCGTTGCTTTTTTTGCATCCTGATCTAAGCCATCTCGCGTATAAGTCAGCTCTGCAATACGAGCACTATCAAGGGCTATCAATAATTGCCCAGCTTGTGAGTACCGATCAATTGCGTTAGTTAATTTAGAAAAATGGAACATGCTCGCTAAACCAATAGCAATAAGCAGAAAAATAGCAATGAAAAAACCGAACATGATGCGCTTATTATTTGATTCAATTAATAATTTAGGCACTTGTATCATCTCTCATATGAGTGTTATAAATTTCGATTGTTTGTACAATCGCGTGTGCTTTAGCTATCGCCTAAACCGAAAAAGTCGGATATTTTGTATTTTTCATCTTCATTGCCAATGTTTAGCGTTTCTATAAGATGAGTGACTTGCTCTTTATCCACACTATTCAATGATGAAAAACTCTGCATTATAGATGCTACATCATCGTTTATCTTGGTGTTATTGTTGTCTGCGTAACTCTGGAGTATATCGAGTGTATGCCTACAGCTAGCGCCGCCCAAAAATATGTTATTTAAGGCTATCATCTCCTCACTGCTAATGATGTTGTCGCTGTTCATCTTTGCTAAGTCTTCAAGGTGATGATTTTGAACAGACAGAGAGAACTGGGCTTTAACGCGTGTTTTTACAATGTCAGGGTGATAAGGCTTAGTAATGTAGTCGACAGCACCCAATTCAAACCCGAATGATTCGTCCACTGGATCACTTTTTGCCGTGACAAAAATGACAGGGATATGCTTAGTGGCAGGATTAATTTTTAATAATCGACACACTTCAAAGCCATCCATTTCAGGCATCATTACATCAAGTAAAATCATATCTGGTTGAGGCTGTTGTTGTGCAATCGCTAATGCTTTCAGGCCATTGGTTGCCGCTTGTACTTTATATTCAGTATTAAGAACGCCGTTTAAAGTTTGGATGTTATCGGCTATATCATCAACGACCAAAATAGTACGTAACGATGGGGTTATATGCATAAGAAGCCTTATTTATCATATTGATTGATTATTACTAAAGCACAGTATTCTTAGTTGGACCACGTGAGGACGAAAAATTCAATAAATTATTATATGATTTGAAGGGGTGATCTGACGAGCATAATAATTTTTATCATGCTCGTCAGATCGTTTGAACCTAGTGTAAGTAATGAATAGGGCTAACAAAGAAGAAAGATCCACTTAGTGAACAGATAATTATGCGTGTTTAAGCTCGGCTAATGCTTTAATGTGTGCTGGCGAAACGCCACAACACCCACCAACGATAGATGCGCCGGCGTTGACCCAAGTTGTCGCAAATTCACGGTATCTTTGCGGTGCTACATCCTTTCTTATGCCTTTAACGGCATTATTTGCTTCGTGCAGGTCGCCAATGGGCGGGAAGTTATTGGCGTATACGCCTAACTGTACTTGGTCAGCAATACCGAGATCGGATAACGCTTGTTTGGCCGTCGTCAACGCGGTTTCCATGACTTCGGCGCAGCTGCAATTGAATAAGATAGCCGATACATGTTGTCCTGCTATTTGACTCACCGCATCATAAACCAACTCACCAGAACGCAGAGCAGGCTCTGTAGTTATTTCATCTTTAATGGTAAATGCAATCCAGGTCGGTTTGTCTGTGGTCGCAGTGCGGGATTTGATCATGGCCGCTTCAGCGATAGAAGAGATGGTTTCGGCTAACCAAATATCGACACCTGCTTGTTGATTGTTTATCAATACCTCAAGTATGGGTTTAGCTGCTTCTACTTTAAACAGATCGGGTCGGTAAGAACCTAATACTGGGGGGATGCAACCAGCGATTAACAGACCTGAATGATCACTAATGGATCCTCGCGCTAACTCAGCTGCAAGTTTGATCAGGTCTGCGCCTTGTTCGTCAAAGCGTTTCTGGCCAATATGAAAGGGCACTAGCGCGTAGGTATTGGTGGTAATAATCTCGGCGCCGGCCTTTATAAAGCTAGTATGTACTTGAGAAACAAAGTGAGGGGCTTCAATTAATGCTTGAGCTGACCATTCTGGTTGTTGAAAAGGCGCGCCAATGCTCTGAAGTTCACGGCCCATGCCACCATCAAGGATTATTGGTAATGTATATTGTGCTTTCATATTGATATTTTAATCTGTTATCTATCTATAAGATCAGAATAACCGCGCCGTTGTGGTAAAGCAAGCTTGACATTTAGACATGACTGGATGTTTTCTCGTCAGTAGTGATAAATAAATATAAAATAATATACGGGCCTGAAATAATCTTAAGCCTTTGAAACTTATGTCTAACTTGGTTTTTGATCATGTTTTTGTCACAATTTTAGGTATTTTATTTTTTGAATAGCTTTGACTTTTTTTTTAGATTCTATAGAGTGTCCCTCAGCAAGAAAGCCTTTTGTTTACATTCTCCATTTCGTTGTTATATTAATACCTCGCATTGTAGTTTTTAAGTTCCAGTTTTTTGTACGCTATCCAAGCCTATTAAGGCAAATTAAATTAAAATTACAGGTATTATTATGTCTAAAGTTCAAGGTACAGTTAAATGGTTCAACGAAGCTAAAGGTTTTGGTTTCATCGAGCAAGAAAATGGCCCAGATGTATTCGCACATTTCAGCGCTATCTCAAGTGAAGGTTTCAAAACTTTGACTGAAGGCCAAAAAGTAGAATTCACAGTAGGCGAAGGTCAAAAAGGTCCTAACGCTGAAAACATCGTAGCAATCTAGTTTGCTATGTATTCGGCTCTGAATCAGAGCTGAATAAATATAAAGAATGGTAAGCCTTATGGGTTTGCCATTTTTTTTGCCTGCAATTAAGCAATACTCAATATTGTTAGTTATTTTGCAGCATTCAACTGCCACACTACGTCGAATTTCCCTCTGTAAATATGAACTGATTATTTTAAAGAGGTAGTTTTGTTGAATTTTATTTATGCTATTCATCCGATCAAACTATTGTTCGGTGCAGTACTTAGTTATTTTATGGTCATTGCTATATTTGGTTTTGACTTTAATCTGCTCTATCTTATTTATGTGTCGACTGCGGTTGGGCCCATTATAGCTGCTCGTCATTCTAATCAACCATTTATCGACGATCCAGTGTCGTATATCACCTTCGATGGCTCGAATATGATTATGGGTTCAACAACATTGCCTATATCTGCGATTAAACAGGTTGCGTTAGATACTATTAATAATGAAGGCTACTTTTCATTACCTCTCCATCATTCTTCGCCTGGTGTTATTACCGGATTTATCTTCCCTGCCATTAAAAAAGAGGCATTAAAAACGCACCTCCAGAGTAATTTATCGAAGCGCGTTATATTTATTAAATAAATAAATTCTGCTCAAGTTCTAACAAACGCTTCTTTAATGACAAACCACCGCCGTAACCGACCAGCTCGCCTTGGCTACCAATAATACGGTGACAAGGAATGATAATGGCTAATCCATTCGCCCCGTTGGCATTGCCTACCGCTCTCACTGCATTTTCGTTACCTATGGTTGTTGCTAAATCTAAATATGTCGCTGTTTCACCATACTTTACTTCCTGTAGTGCTCGCCATACCGTTTGTTGAAAATCGGTGCCGACCAGTAATAAAGGCAAGTCAAATACACTGCGTTCCCCCATGAAATAGGCGTTTAACTGCGCTTTGGTCTGTTCTAATACCGCATCATTTTGTTCGACAAACGTAGCATTAAGGCCGCGTTGAATACGGATGTCAACAGACTCGCGCATTTTTCTGTAGCGAAAATCACACAAACACAGTTTGCCTTGGTATGAGCCAAGTACAAATTCAGCGTAAGGGTGCTTAAAGTATTGAATGTTGATATTCGTCATCTCATGTCCTTGTTGAGTCGGGTGGTCGATATTCGCTGCAAGGTGAAAGCCCTATTTCAGCTTATTCGGAGCTGATTATACTCACTTTTTTGGTTTTATTTTATCGTTGCAGTCGACTTTCTTCATCACAACGCACTTACACTCCCTATACTAATAATTATGCTATCACTCATTATCAAGCATCGCCGCGATAGGCTCTGTAATATAAGGATGTATTATGCTCAATCCCAGAGAAGTGAAAACCGTTGCCGATGCCAAGCATATTATCGAACAACGCGGTTTAAGCCATATCAAAGTTGGTTTGTTTGATGCCGACGGTATTATGCGCGGTAAGTATATGAGTAAAGAGAAGTTCTTCTGCTCTCTCGACAGTGGTTTTTCGTTTTGTGATGTGGTTTTAGGCTGGGATTCAAAAGATCAGCTTTACGATAATGTTGAATACACGGGTTGGCATACTGGCTATCCCGATGCCCCGGTGCGTATCTTACCTGAGACGTGCCGTAACTTGCCCGGCGAAGGGGATATGTTGTTATTCATTGCCGAGTTTCGTGACCAAGCCGAAGCGGTTTGTCCCCGAGGTACGTTACGCCGTGTATTAGCTCGCGCCGAGCGTATGGGCTTGGACGTGACTGCTGCATTCGAATATGAATTTTTTATGTTTAAAGAAACACCTGAATCGATAAGAGAAAAAGGTTACAAGAATTTAACGCCGCTCACCCCTGATAGCTTTGGTTACTCTATTATTCGCAATTCAGTCCATGCCGATTTACATCATCAAATCATGGGTCTAGGTGAAGTTATGGACTTTCCATTAGAGAGTCTACACACCGAAACCGGTCCAGGTGTATTAGAAGCGGCCATTGCTTATGATGGCGCGCAAGACGCAGCAGATAAAGCCGCACTATTCAAAACCTTCATTAAAGTCTGGGCGCAGCGTAATAATCTGATGGCGACTTTTATGGCTAAATGGTCAAGCGATTGGCCGGGCCAAAGTGGTCACATCCATATTTCGTTAAAAGACAAAAGTGGTAAAGCGTTGTTTCACGATCCTAATAATGAATACAACATGAGTGATACTCAACGCAACTTCCTTGCCGGTCAGCAAAAATACATGCCAGAATTCTTGGCAATGATCGCGCCGACGGTAAACAGTTATAGCCGTATGGTGCCGGGATTATGGGCGCCGCTTGATGCAACTTGGGGCGTCGAAAATCGCACCACTGCACTGCGGGTGATCCCGGGTTCGGCAAAATCTCAGCGTATTGAATATCGTTTGGGCTCTGCCGATGCTAATCCTTATCTTGCGCTCGCAGCGGCATTAGCATCTGGTTTAATGGGGATAGAGCAGAAGTTAGAGCCTCATGCACAAGTGAAAGGTAATGCCTACGATCAAGATCACCCTGAAGCATTATCTCTTCCACGCACATTGTTTGATGCGGCGCGTAAACTCAAACGTTCTGAAGCGGCGAAAGAGTTGTTTGGCCAAGAGTTTGTGCAGCATTATGCTGCGACTCGCGAATGGGAAGAACGTGAATTTAGAAAACACGTGACGGATTGGGAACTCGAACGTTATTTTGAAATTATCTAGGGAGCACAGTGATAATGACAATGATAAGTAAAAAGCAAAGGCCTATACAACAAACACGTTCACCCATTGATAATACTGTTTACGTTGAGCGTGAACTTGCGAGTCTTGACGACATTCATGTTACCTTGCAAAAAGCAGTCGCAGCGCAGACTCATTGGCGTAAGCTTGCGCTGAAAGAACGCGCTGCTATTTGCCATAAAATGGTCGATTTTTTCATTGCCAATGAAACTGAGATAGCTGATGAATTATGCTGGATGATGGGGCGTCCGATCCAATATGCAGGTGGTGAAGTAGCAGGGTTAGCAGAGCGTGCGCGTTACATGATTGACGCCGCAGATGACGCCTTAGCAAATATTAAATTACCAGATAAAACCGGTTTCCAGCGCTACATTAAACGTGAAGCATTGGGGACTGCTTTTGTTATCGCGCCGTGGAATTATCCTTACCTCACGTCGATTAATGCCGTCATGCCTGCCATTATAGCGGGCAACAGTGTGATATTAAAGCACTCCGCACAGACACCATTATGCGCTGAGCAATTATATAAAGCCTTTGAAAAAGCAGGTTTACCGGACGGGGTATTTCAATATTTACATCTTAGTCATGCCAATACAGAAACCGTTATTAAGGATAGTCGCATTGATTACGTGGCTTTCACTGGGTCGGTTGCTGGTGGCGAAATGGTTGAAAATGCCAGTTGCGGGCGTTTCATTGGTGTTGGATTGGAACTCGGCGGTAAAGATCCTGCTTATGTCCGCGGTGATGCAGAACTTGATCATGCAGTGGCAACCTGTATCGATGGGGCATTTTTCAATTCAGGACAATCTTGCTGTGGTATTGAACGTATCTATGTAGATAGCTGCGTATTCGACGAATTTGTGCGTAAGTCTGTTGATCTTGTTAAAGCCTATAAGCTGGGGCGACCTGATGATAGGAACACAACATTAGGGCCAATGGTCAAAACGTCAGCGGCTGACTTTGTGCGTTCGCAAGTTCATGATGCGATATCTCAAGGTGCTATTGCGCATATTAATGCCGATGATTTTGCAATGAATGAAGTTGGTTCGCCTTATCTGGCACCGCAGCTGTTAACCAATGTGAATCACCAAATGCGGGTGATGACCGAAGAAAGTTTTGGCCCTGTCATTGGCATCATGAAAGTCGACAGTGATGAACAAGCCATCGCGTTAATGAATGATTCTGAGTTCGGGCTTACAGCATCGGTATTCACTGAAGATATCGAAACGGCTATCGCTATTGGCGAGCAACTGGAAACCGGTACTTTTTTTGTTAATCGTTGTGATTACCTCGATCCTGAATTGGCGTGGACGGGAGTGAAGAACTCGGGGCGAGGCTGCACCTTATCTAAATTAGGTTATGAGTCGCTCACACGTCCGAAATCATTCCACATTAAATTGTAGCTGTCGTTATAACAGTTATTGTAAACATGAATGGAGGCTCTATGGAACTCAATCAATTCACGGCGAATTGGCATTATCCTACTGCTATACGTGCTGGTATCGGTCGTATTGAAGATCTCCCCGCTGCTTGCCAAGAACTGGGCATGACATCACCGTTACTCATTACCGATCCCGGCCTCGCTGACTTGCCGATGGTGCAAACCGCGTTAATCAATTGCCAAAAAGCGGGTTTAAAGTGCGGTATTTTCTCACAGATTAAAGGTAATCCAACAGGAGATAACATCAGTGATGGGGTTCGTGCATTTAAGGGCGGCGAACATGATGGTGTGATCGCATTTGGTGGTGGTTCAGCATTGGATGCCGGTAAAGCGGTTGCTTTGATGGTCGGGCAAGATCGGCCTATTTGGGATTTCGACGATGTCGGTGATAATTGGTTAAAGGTAAATGCTGCGGGAATGGTGCCTGTCGTCGCGGTGCCTACCACGTCTGGCACAGGTTCAGAAGTAGGGCGCGCGTCGGTGATTACGGACAGTAATAATCACATTAAACGCATTATTTTTCATCCTAATATGTTACCTGCTATCGTAATTTTGGATCCGCAGCTCAGCGTCGGTTTACCTGCAAAATTAACGGCGGCTACTGGGTTGGATGCATTGTCCCATGCTTTAGAAGCGTATTGTGCTAATGGTTATCATCCGATGGCGGAAGGCATTGCGCTGGAGGGTATTCGACTAATTAAAGAATATTTACCGCGCGCAGTGGAAGACGGCTGCGACCTTGAAGCGAGAGCCCAAATGATGACTGCATCAACAATGGGTTCAACTGCTTTCCAGCGTGGTCTTGGTGGTATGCATGCACTTGCGCATCCAATCGGGGCACTGTATGACAGTCATCATGGTTTATTAAATGCTATCTTAATGCCGTATGTTTTAAAAGCTAATCGTAGCGCCATTGAAGCTAAGCTTACTCGTTTAAGTCGCTATCTAGCGTTAGAAGATGCTGACTTTGATGGTTTTCTAGAATGGATACTGACATTGCGAAAACAGCTAGATATACCACATTCTCTCGGGGAAATTGGCATTGATGCTGACCGTGTCGTTGAGATCGGAGCCATGGCCGAGCAAGACCCATCCGCAGGCGGTAATCCGATAATGCTTAATGCGCAGCAATATGCTGATATTTTCTTATCTGCGGTACATGGCGATTTGTAAACGGCAGGACTAACTATACGGTGGAGGCAAGGTTATGAAACTCGGTATTCTGCAATGTGACGATGTACGGGCTAGTTTACACGCTGATTTTGGTAATTACGCCGCTATGTTTGAGGCGTTATTCCCGCAAGTAGACAGCGCATTAGAACTGCGTTTTTATCGGGTGATTGATGGTCAGTTTCCACAACATGTGGATGAATGTGATGCTTATATTTGCAGTGGCAGCAAATGGAGTGTTAATGATGATGATTTTTGGATCCGCCAGTTGGAAGATTTTACGCGTACGCTTTTCTATGAAAAGAAGGGCTTAGTCGGTATTTGTTTTGGTCATCAGCTAATCGCCAAAGCACTGGGTGGAGAAGTTGAAAAAAGCCCACTTGGCTGGGGAGTCGGTATTGCGCATGCTGATGTGTTAGCAAGGCAAAGTTGGATGCTGCCGAAGCAAGATGATATTGCGCTGGTGGTTTGCCATCAAGACCAAGTCTGTCAGTTACCCGCTGGCGCTGAGGTATTGTTGAGCAATGATTTCTGCCGTTATAGCATGTTCCAGGTGGATTCGCATTTTCTTGGTTTGCAGGGACATCCTGAGTTTACGTCGCAATATTCAGCAGCGTTGATGGAACAACGTCGCGATATTATCCCTGCAGATACGATCAAATCTGCGATGGACTCACTTGGACAGCAAGCAGATGATAAGCTTATCGCCAAGTGGATATTGGTGTTTTTAAGGCAGACTATGGTTACGCGGCTCTTGGTGCGAACATAATAATGGCCATACCAACAAGGGCTACTGAAGCGCCAATCATATCCCACATCGTCGGTTTAATGCCATCAACACCCCAAAGCCATAGCATGGCAACGAATATGTAGACACCACCATACGCCGCGTACACACGACCTGCTGCTTCTGGGTGCAGTGACAGCAACCATGCAAATAGCGCAAGGCTTGCTGCAGCAGGGATCAGCAGCAATATACTCTTATCTTGCTTAAGCCAAAGATAAGGTAAATAACAGCCAATAATTTCAGCAATGGCAGTGATGAAAAATAGTGCGATAGTTTTTAATTCAAACATGGTGTCCGTTTATTTCTAATTAAAGCGAGATACCTCAGTTAGAGGCAATAATGATGAGCTAAAACAAGCGAGGAAAGGGTAAAAGCCAACTGTAATTTGTTCCGCTTGTTCAACTCTTACTCTTACTCTTACTCTTATTTATATGTCGAATTCTACTTATTTAGGCTTTTCTTCGTGAACAAGCATGTCCATGAACTTTGTAAACCGCCTTAGTCTGGTTTCGGGTTTCTTCGCACTTATCAATCCGTACGCGATAACATAACGACTCGATTTATTGAGTGTTCCAAAAAAGGCTTTAACATTCGGCTTGCTCTCTAGTGCAGCGAGGAAATCCGCGGGCACTTCCATTTCACTGACCACATAGGCATTTTCCCAACGACCGTCCGCTTTTGCTGCTCGAATATGTACGAGCCCTGATTCCATCATCCGGCTCTCACTTATCAAACGTTCCGCATGCTCAGTGTTCCTTTTAGACCAGTTGCTTCGCGTTTTTCTGGGCGTAATGCGCTGAAGATAGGCTTGGTCATCGATTGACTTTTTAATACCGTCGATCCAACCCCAACATAGCGCCTCGATCACGACGTCATTCCAAGTCACGCTCTGAATCCCCGTGTTTTTCTTGTATATCTTCACCCATAGTTCACTTTCAGAGGCGTTATGCACTTTGAGCCACTGGCCGAGATCTTTCGGTGTTACAAATGTCATTATTCTTAATGAGTCAGGTTCAGGCATCAAATTAGATCCTTTTGGCATAGCGCCTCACATTAGAAGCAAATAATAGTTGGTTAAAAAGAGCCTATATAAACAGACGAACAATCAATATACTCGTTATACTTCAGATGAATTTGAGTAGTGAAATATAAAGCCTATTTTTCGGTATAAAGTAGAAACCGTTCTGGGATGACAGTATGAAAAATAATATTCTCGATACAATCGTTTCCGATGTACGAAAGTGCACCTTGTGCGAACCAGATCTGCCACTGGGGGCAAGGCCTGTGTTGCAAGTCGATTCGCAAGCCAAAATATTGATTGCAGGGCAGGCTCCAGGTATTCGCGTGCATGAATCAGGTATACCATTTACCGACCCTAGTGGCGATCGTTTACGCCAATGGATGGGTATTGATAACGACACTTTTTATGATGCCAGTAAAATCGCCATTTTACCAATGGGATTCTGTTATCCAGGCACGGGTAAGTCGGGCGACCTGCCACCAAGGCCAGAGTGCGCTAAAACATGGCGGGCTGAAATACTCGCGGCAATGCCGAATATTGAATTGATACTGGTGATTGGAATTTATGCGCAGAAGTGGCACATGGGTGAGATAAAACAGAAAAACCTGACCGAAACAGTGAGGCATTGGCAAGACTTTTGTCAAGTCGATTGGCCAGAGCGATTACCTTTGACACATCCAAGCTCACGTAACAATATTTGGTTGAAGAAAAATCCTTGGTTTGAACTAGAGGTGATCCCGCATTTACAACAGCGAGTGGCGCAATTGCTAAATCAATGACGACATGTCTAACCACCTCTCTATGCATACGAGGACATTGGTTATGACAATGACGCCCAAATCGGATTATCTATAATTAACCAACCCGATACGACGAGTAAAGAACTCGTATAGAAAATGTTGAGTGCTTGCTCATAGGTTTCATTGCTAGATATATTAGCGAGTAGTACTCCGAGTTTGACCCAAACAAAGTGTACTGAAATGTTCAGTACTGCTCCTTTGCTATCAAACGCGTGTTCGGTATTGATGCTATCCCAAAATCCTTATACTCACTACTTTTCTTTTATTTTTTCGCTGCAGTAGACTTACCTCATCGACACACACTTCCTATAATTATGATGATTGTAGGACACAAAGGAATGAACGATGAATAAAATTACCCCTCTAGCAATCGCTGTGAGTTTAATAATGAGTCCTATTGTTTCGGCTAAACCAGCCCTTGAAAAAAAAGCCGATATGATTTTAACCAACGCCAACATATACGGTCACGATAATGCCAATACCATTGCAATACGTGATGGCAATATTGTCTTTATCGGTAAGGGAAACGCATCTGCAGCATATCGCGCGAAAGGCACTGAAATAATCGATCTCGAACAAGCATATGTGATGCCTGGGTTTATCGATAATCATAATCATGTGTTTGAAGCCGCATCGGAAGCGGGCGGTAATTGCGAACTGGATATGGACGCATCCCTTGAAGAGCAAATATCTTACTTAAAAACCTGTCGTGAAAATGCGAAGCCAGGAGCTTGGGTCATGGGTTATGGTTTTTCGTTAGATGCGATTTTAACGGATGATAATCGTTATACACCGCTTGAAGTTATTGACCGTATTTTCCCCGACCAACCCGTTGTGCTGATGGAGCAAACGTCACACTCTATGTGGGTTAACTCTGTCGCGTTAAAGTTAGCTAACATAACGAAGGATTCAGCTGAACCACAAGGCGGTAAGATCCTGAAAGACAAAATAACGGGTGAACTTAACGGTATTGTGTTTGATAACGCTGGTGACATTATGATGGAGATGGCGTGGAACAGTTTAGAGAATCAATTTGACCAAAGCTATGACGGGTTGATGGTTGGTCTTGAAGAAGCGGCTGCACACGGTATTACCACTATTGGCGATGGGCGACTTTATTGGAAACGCGGTTGGTATGAAGTATGGAAAGAAGCTGAGAAAAAAGGGGATTTAACCGCGCGCATTTCTCTACGTCCGTGGATTTACCCGACTGATTCAATGCCACCGCAATTGGCATTTTTAAAGACCATACAATCAAGTGATAAATCATCTTTGTTACTCGTTGATCAAGTCAAGATGTACAGTGACGGCATCATTATTAATGGTACTGCAAAAACACTCGCACCTTATTTAGAGACATACATACCCGACGAACCCAATGGCATTAATTATATTGCCCCAAAACAGATGAAAACATGGTTAAGTTCGTTGGATAAAATAGGTTACAGCGCTCATATCCATGCTATTGGTGATGGCGCTGTGCACGAATCATTAAATGCGGTTGAGTATGCGCGAAACCAAGGTTCTGAAAAACCTTATACGCTAACGCATGTTGAAATGGTCAATCCCCAAGACGTGGCGCGTTTTGCTAAGTTAGATGTGACTGCCGATTTTCAAGTTGGTTCTGATTATGTGGCGCAGCATGACCATCAGTGGGCTGAACCTTTCTTAGGTAAAGAACGTACTCATTCATTAATGAACTTGAAGTCGATTTTCGATACTGGTGCCAATGTAACGCTAAGTAGTGATTGGAATGTAAATGACATTAATCCATTAGTGGGCATTGCCAATAGTTTGAAGATGGGTGAAACAGGTTTACCTGATGTGTATGCGGCGATAGATGCATATACCATTAATGCAGCTGACAGCTTGGGTATCAGCGATATTACCGGTTCTATTACGCTAGGGAAATCGGCTGACTTCGCTATTTTAGACAAAGACATTACCCGTATTTCTAAAAACGCCATCGCTAAAACTGATATTTTGATGACAGTATTGCAAGGTGATATCGTATTTTATTCGGAAGAATAATCGTATAAACGTAAGGTGGTTAGCGGCCAATAATCACCATTACTTTAACTGTGCACAATCTAATAAAATGGTAATAATATTTGTTGGTACGAATTTATTCAGGAGTTTTTGTGTGAGTAAAAATATATTTTCAAAAGATAGCTCTTTATCGATGTTAATGACAATGCCAGAAGAAAATGACGTTCATGAACGAACTTGGATGTCCTTTGTCGCAAATGACCATATATGGTCAAAAAGACAAATTGTTGAAGTGAAAAAGAATTTAGTTTTGATCGCTAACACTATCGCGAAATATGAACCCGTATCGATGCTCGTATCATCGAATGATTATAATGAAGCGATTTCACTATTGGATCAATCTGAGGCTAATAACTACCCAATTGATCTCATTGAGTGTGAGACCGACGATTTATGGCTCAGAGATACAGGACCGATCTTTGTCAAAGACTCTGGTGGCAAAAAATATGGAATTAACTTTAATTTTAACGGCTGGGGGGGAGATCAAAAGCATAGCTTAGATGCTCACGTTGCAGATTTCATAAGTAGCTATACAAACTCTATTATTAAAACATCAAAATTAACTTTAGAGGGAGGGTGTTTTGAAGTAGATGGCGCAGGCACTGCCATTATGACTAAGAGTTGTATTATTAACGGTAATCGTAATCCTGGGATGAGCCAAGAGGAGATTGAATCAGAGTTAAAAGAATTACTTGGACTAAAAAAGATCATCTGGCTGGAGGGGGTTAAAGGTAAGGATATTACCGATGGCCATACTGACTTTTATGCTCGATTTACAAAGCCTGGGGAAGTAATCGTAAGTAGGGATAATGATCGTTATTCATTTGATTATGAGGTAACTCGAAAAAATATTGAGGTATTAAAAAACAGCGAGGATTCCGCTGGCAATAAGTTAAAGATAATTGTCCTCGATACACCTGAAAAAATTAACAAGAAATTTGGTACCCGCGACTTTGCAGCAGGCTATATTGGTTATTACGCCTGTAACAATGCTATCGTGGCACAAAAATTTGGCGATAAAAAAGCAGATGCACGTACGAGAGAAATTTTAGAAGAGGCTTTTCCTGATAGAATAATAGAACAAATCGCTATTGATGGGATAGCTGCAGGTGGTGGTACTATCCACTGTGCAACACAGCAAGAAATAAAGGTCTAAAGGGTGATTCTTAAAAGGGTAAATATTCAAAGCTTTATGCAAGCTGGTGATTGTCTTTAAAGGCTGAGATAACTTGATTACCTTGCGTTGATAAGGTTAATCCATTGTGCCAGCATAATTCGATACGACGGATAATAGCTGCTGGTTCAAAGTCACAAGCTAAAGTGGTCAGGTACTTGCTGGTAATGTCGTTACTGATATAATCTGCGGGTAAAAATGCAAAGCCTTTGCTATTTTTCAACAACGTAGTAAGTAGCTGGATATCTGAAAAAATCGCATAACTGGGGCTAAAACCATCATTCTTTTCATCGCTCTGTAGTTGGTTATTCGATTCGCCTAAAATGAGTTCTCGGTATTGGCTCAGATCGCTCGTGTTCACCATTGATAATGAGGCGAGCGGATGTGCCGGTGCACAAACAAGTACATCTTGGTAATGGCCTAAGCGACAATATTCAAACTGCTGGTGGTGCAGGGTATCAGACTCATGGGTAATGATAATATCGACATCGCCTTTGATTAGCGCTTGCGTTAATTGCTGTTTTTCATCTCGATACACTTCAATACTTAAACTGGGCAAGTCTAATATTAGTGAGAGTGGCTCGATAAAAGCTAAATCAGGCACGTAATTTTCGATACCTATCGTAAGCACCGTCGGCTCATCTTGTGCAATCATCTCGGCACTTTGCACAAACCTATCTAGTTGACTAAGCGTATGTGTGAGATAGGGCAGTAAACGTTCCCCCTCGAGACTTAATGTCGATTTATTGCCACTACGATCAAAAAAGTTAACCCCGAGATCTATTTCAAGGTCTGAGATCCATTGACTTACTTGAGGCTGTTTCTTACCTAGTTTACGTGCGGCAGCAGAAATAGAACCGGTTTCAATGGCCAGTAATAGTGCTTTAAGGTGTAGTGAATTCATAGGATTGGCTAACCGGCATGTTTGAAAGAAGGGCATCACAGGATCTAAACTAACAGTTCAGATCCCGTTACTATTTATGCGGTGATGGATTATGCGTTAAATCGCATGGTATTAATGCTTAGTTTGCACACCGTTACGTACCATTTCTTTACCGTTTTCATAAACTTCGTCAGTCACATAACGTGCTAAAAGTAGACTTTGCTTATCATCAAATACAGCGACAAAGTGGCGACCGTCTTTAGTGTTTGTCGCCATGCCAATACCTTCAACATTTTGTAGACCGAAACCACCGTTTTCAACACTTAATAGGAAACGCTCAAGTTCTGCTAAATTGTCAATGACATCATGTTCGTTATTCATTTTTTAATACTCTTTATTGCTACTCGCTCATACCAAGCAAGCACTTGTTATAATATGGTTGGTACTTTACAGATTATAACCGATGATTTAAAGCCTTGCTGCGCTTTAATCTACGATGTTTAATTATCATCCTTCCAATTTGCCATACCCCATAACACCACTATTCTTAATGCATAACGACATTATTGAATAAACACAAGTATGTCTTGAGGATGCTATGAAGATATTAGTTGCGGTGAAACGGGTTGTCGATCATAAGGTCAACGTTAGGGTAAATGCTAATGAAACCGGCATTGAAACCAGCAATGTAAAAATGGCGATTAATCCATTCTGCGAGATCGCGATTGAACAAGCTGTGCGCTTTAAAGAGCAAGGCTCGGCTGATGAAGTTGTCTTGGTTTGTATCGGCCCCAAAGACGCGGAAGTACAATTGCGGGCAGGGTTAGCCTTAGGCGCCGATCGGGCTATTCTGATCAGAGTAGACGAAGAGGTTCAATCCCTTGATGTGGCAAAATTACTGCACAAAGTCGTACAAGAACAATTGCCAGATTTAGTACTATTGGGTAAACAAGCTATTGATACCGACAACAATCAAACGGGGCAAATGTTAGCGGCGCTCACCGACATGCCGCAAGGTACTTTTGCCTCTGATATCGTTTTCACAGTGCCGAATAAAATCAAAGTCACCCGCGAAGTCGATGGGGGCTTAGTCACATTAGCTTTAAGCTTACCCGCGGTTGTTACTGTCGATTTACGCCTAAATACACCGCGTTATGCCTCGCTGCCTAACATTATGAAAGCGAAACGTAAAATCATCACCGTTATATATCCTGAGAATATTGGGGTGAGCTTATCACCACGGTTAACGACGCTTAAAGTAGAGCCGCCACCAACACGTCAAGCTGGGATTAAAGTGGCAGATGTCGCTGAGCTGGTGGATAAACTACAACAGGCTGGGGTACTTTAAATGGCGATATTGATAGTGGCAGACCATGACAACCATACTATTCATCCTGCGACGTTAAGTGTATTAACCGCAGCCGCAGAGATTGCGACATATACCAATAACAGTGAATTACACTTGCTTATCATGGGGCACGACTGCCAACCGGTTGTGGATATGGCGCAGGGCATAACAGGATTGAGTCAAATACTGGTTGCCGATCATCAAATATACCAATATCCCTTAGCGGAGAACATCGCCCCGTTAATCGCGTCGTTAGTCCAAACGCAAAGCCAGGCGCATGAAGGCGATGGTCAGGGCAAGTATAGTCATATTATTACGTCAGCAGGCACCACAGGTAAAGACTATCAACCACGTGTTGCCGCCTTACTCGATGTCGCGCAGATCTCCGATATAATCAGTGTTGAGTCCGCCGATACTTTTAAGCGACCCATCTACGCAGGAAATGCTATCGCGACGGTACAATCGAGCGACTACCTTCAAGTTATCACTGTACGTAGTAGTGCGTTTGTCGCTGCACCATTAAGCGACTCGTCGTTAAGTAATGGCAACCAAGTAGCTGTTGTTGAGTTAGCAGCGCAAGCAGACAGCGGTAAGTCTGAATTTGTTAACGCGGAGCTAACTCAATCATCACGACCAGAATTAACCACGGCTAAGGTTGTTATTGCTGGTGGTCGGGGGATGCAAAACGCCGAAAACTTTGCCTTGCTCGATGCATTGGCCGATCAGCTTAACGCGGCTGTTGGTGCGAGCCGTGCTGCGGTAGATGCAGGGTTTGTGGCTAATGATTTACAAATCGGGCAAACAGGTAAGATCGTTGCCCCCGATTTGTATATTGCTGTGGGCATATCAGGTGCAATCCAACACATTGCTGGTATCACTGGCAGTAAGGTGATTGTTGCTGTTAATAGTGATGCAGATGCACCCATTTTTGATGTCGCAGACTACGGTTTAGTCGCAGACTTATTTGACGTATTGCCTGTCTTAACAGAAGTGTTAAAAGCGAAAGACTAGCTATCATTTTTATAAACGATAGCAGAGGTTTACATCAACAATTGTTGTGGCGAAATAGGAATAATCGCCCAAATACTAGTAAATACGATTATTCAAACTGATAATCGCCAGATACGACAACCACGCCACGTTCTGAAATAGTGAAACGAGCGGCGTCTTCAACGGCATTAATACCAATTTGTGTTCTTGGTGGGATCTTAACATGCTTGTCGATAATGCAGTTCTGCAATTGGCAGAATTCGCCGACTTCAACGTCATCAAACAGGATACTGGCTGACACTGTCGCCCCGTCATAGATCTTCACATTTGATGACAGTACTGAATTTTGTACAGATCCGCCTGCAATCAGCACACCACTGGAAATAAGTGAGTTAATAAATATACCTTCATTACCGCTATCTGATGATGTAGTTCTTGCAGGTGGTAACTGTGGCTCATAAGTTCTTATTGCCCAATCACGTTGATATAAATCGATGGGTGAAACTGGTTGCAATAGATCCATATTGGCTTGGTATAACGAGTCGATAGTACCCACATCACGCCAGTAAGCATCTTCCGTTACACGTCCTGTTGAACCGCCAAATTGATGGGCGTAGACTTTCTCTTTATCAATCAGTCTTGGAATAATATCTTGACCAAAATCATGATTAGAATTTGGATTTTCAGCATCGAGTTCTAGCGCATCGACTAATGCATCGGTAGTGAAAATATAGATCCCCATTGACGCTAAACTCTTTTCTGAATCATTAGGTAGTGGCGCTGGTTGTGCTGGTTTCTCTGCAAATGCGACGATCCGCTGGTTATCATCTACTGCCATCACCCCAAAGCTTGAGGCTTCTGCAATCGGAACTTCCATACACGCGATACTTAAATCCGCACCGGTTTCTTTATGGCGCTGCAGCATCGGGGCGTAATCCATGCGGTAAATATGATCGCCAGAAAGCACCACTACATACTTGGCTTCGCTACGTGATAATAACCATAAGTTTTGATAAATAGCATCGGCAGTGCCGCTATACCATTTATCCCCTTTACGCATTTGCGGTGGCACCACTGTAATGTATTCACCCAATTCAGGGTTGAAGATAGACCAGCCATCACGCAGATGTTTCTGTAATGAATGAGATTTATATTGGGTCAGTACCAGAATACGTCTTAGACCAGAATGCAGGCAATTAGTTAAGGTAAAGTCGATGATTCGATATTTTCCACCGAAAGGCACCGCGGGTTTTGCTCTGTTATCGGTGAGCGGGGCAAGGCGTGAACCCATGCCTCCTGCGAGGACTACCGTTAATGTATCTTGCATATTTCAATCACTCCATAATTGTTTTTATTCAATTAGTTACGGGTCTGTATTTGGTACCTGTATCAATAATAGCGGTTAAATAAAATTTTATCCGCTATTTACAACTCTTTACAACGTTTAAAAGATCTATCAATTTTCACGCCAAAAGTTAACCATCTGAAATATGGATGTATTTATAAGTGGGTAGGTTTTGTTTCACCATAATAGTGCGGAGTCACGTATCCACCACACCAAAGTGGTGCGAATGTAACAAATTAGGAACGATAGTTTTAAACTATCAAAATATTCGGTTTAATCACTTTTCCTTTATTATAAAACTACTATATTCTTTATACATTGATTTGATAAGGAATGACCAATGCAAAAAAGAGCGATAATAGTTGAAGGTGGTGGTATGCGCGGTATTTTTGCCAGCGGTGTATTGGATGCTTTTATGGAACAACATTATTTGCCTTATGACTTTGCTATTGGTGTTTCGGCTGGGGCATCTAACTTGATTGGTTACTTGGCTAACGCCCCACAACGTAGCTTCAATGTGATCACGACGATGGCCACAGATAAGGCCTTTTTTAATCCTGTTCGTTTTGCTAAAGGTGGCAACCTTGTCGATGTAAAATGGTTATGGGAGACATCTGTCGAACGTTATCCGATTAATCATGAAACGTTATTTAACAGTATCCCGATGTACGCCGCAGTAACTAACGTCGATACAGGGCATGCTGATTACCATCGCATTCAGCCTGATACATTAGCCAATGTACTTGAAGCGACGACAGCATTACCGATTGCTTATCGTGATACGCCTTGCTTTTCAGGTGGCTGCTATACTGATGGAGGTGTTGCCGACTCGATACCCGTTCGCAAAGCATATCGACTTGGTGCGCGTGATATTACCGTCGTCCTGTCCCATCCACTGAGTTATAAAAAACAAACAATTAAATATCCATGGTTGGTTAAAACACTATTCTCACAACACCCTAATATCGCCAAATCAATGTTGGTGAGAGCCAGTAATTATAACGACTCTCTCGAATTTATTAACAACCCACCAAGTGATTTAACAATTCGAGTCATTGCGCCTCCAGAACAGTTTGCAGTTAAACGATTAACAATGAATCAAGCCACCCTAAACAAAGGTTATTTGATGGGGAAGGATGCAGGCCAGAACCATATACAAAAGACGTCGAATTAAAGTCGTACAAGTAATACAAGCAGCAAAGAATAAAGTAAGCGAAAGCAATCAAGTTGGTTTCTAAGTTCATAAATAACATAGAGAAGGAATTAATGATGAGTAAAAAATTAACCACAGCAGCAGGTTGTCCTGTTGCTCACAATCAAAATGTTCAAACCGCAGGCAAAAGAGGTCCACAATTACTTCAAGACGTGTGGTTTTTAGAAAAGCTCGCGCATTTTGATAGAGAAGTGATTCCCGAACGTCGTATGCACGCCAAGGGTTCTGGCGCTTATGGCACCTTTACCGTGACGCATGATATTACGCAATTTACCAAAGCCAAGATATTCTCTGAAATAGGTAAAAAAACTGAGCTATTCACCCGTTTTAGTACCGTAGCTGGTGAACGTGGCGCTGCAGATGCCGAGCGTGATATCCGTGGTTTTTCCATGAAGTTTTATACCGAAGAAGGTAACTGGGATTTAGTCGGTAACAATACGCCAGTATTCTTCTTACGCGATCCACTTAAATTTCCCGATCTAAATCATGCAGTTAAACGCGATCCTAGAACCAACATGCGTAGTGGGAAAAACAACTGGGACTTTTGGACATCATTACCTGAAGCTTTACATCAAGTCACGATTGTAATGAGTGATCGTGGTATTCCAGCCTCGTATCGTCATATGCACGGATTTGGTAGCCATACGTTCAGTTTTATTAACAGTGATAATGAACGTTTCTGGGTTAAATTTCACTTTGAATCACAGCAAGGTATTAAGAACTTAACCGATGCTGAATCAGAAATACTGGTTGGTACAGACAGAGAAAGCCATCAACGTGATCTACTCGAAAGTATTGATAATCGTGACTTCCCTAAGTGGACGATGAAAGTACAAATTATGCCAGAAGACGATGCATCGAAAGTCGCTTATAACCCTTTTGATTTGACTAAGGTTTGGCCGCATGGCGATTATCCACTGATTGAAGTCGGTGAATTCGAGCTAAACCGTAATCCTGAGAACTATTTTTCTGAAGTCGAGCAAGCTGCGTTTAATCCAGCAAATGTTGTACCTGGTATCAGTTTCTCTCCGGATAAAATGCTACAAGGCCGCTTATTCTCGTATGGTGATGCACAACGTTATCGTTTAGGGGTTAATCACAGTAGTATCCCGGTAAATGCACCGCGTTGTCCGGTACACAGTTATCACCGCGATGGTGCGATGCGTGTTGATGGCAACTATGGTAGCACGGTGGGGTATGAACCAAATGATCAAGGTGAATGGGCTGAACAACCTGATTTCTCTGAGCCACCGTTGAGTTTAGATGGCGCGGCAGCACATTGGGATCACCGTGAAGATGATGATTACTTTAGCCAACCAGGTGATCTGTTCCGATTAATGACCTCAGAGAAGCAAGCTGTATTGTTTGATAATACCGCGCGTAATATCGGCGGTGTACCTGAAGAAATTCAGTTACGACATTTGCGCCATTGTTTCAAAGCCGATCCTGCTTATGCGCATGGTATTGCTAAACTACTTGGTATTGATGCAAGTAAATATCAAAATTAGGCATTAGGTTGGTTTAGATCTTAAAAGCTTAAAAGCAAAAAGGGTGCAAATATTTGCACCCTTTTTTATCGTTATCTTTTAAAGCGAAGCTACAAAGGCTTAATCACAAAAGATGTCGTGCAATACGTTAATCACTTTTGTTACGTTACCATCATCTAGTTGATAGAAGATAGTCTGCGCTTCACGGCGTGTTTTCACGTATTTCTCACGCCTTAGCCAAGCCAGATGTTGCGATAACGTCGATTGCGGGATAGGTATTAATTCATTAAGCGCTGATACGGACAGTTCACCTTGCTGTAATAAGCACAATATCATTAAGCGATGCTTGTTACTTAATGCTTTCATCAGTGATTCAGCTTTAGAGGCGTTTTGCTCTAATCGCTCAATGCTCATTTGTTCAGTCATAGTTAATCAATCTTTTGGCTTTGATAGCGCTATATTAACATAGTTAGAAATATACATCCCCAGCACCATCGCAAATATAAAGGCAATAATCTTAGGATCACCAGCGGAGACATTAACAATCGCGGGTCCTGGACAAATACCTGAAATACCCCAACCGATACCAAATAATCCTGCGCCAATGATGAGTGGGCGATCTATTAATGTTTTCAGCGGTAGGCTAAATTCGTTGGCAAATAACGGCTGCTTTAACATTTTCTTCAAGATCTGATAAACAGGGATAAAAAGTAATAACGCTGATCCCATGACCAAGGCCAAACTTGGATCCCAATCACCAGTAATATCAAGGAAGTTGAATATTTTATTGGGGTTTACCATCTGCGAGACAATTAAGCCAATACCAAATAAGATACCGCTGAACAAGGCTATAAATAATTTCATTCTTTATCCTAACTTATACTGTCGATGACAAAAGGTTGTTGACGATAAACACAGTAATCACCGCTGTGCTCATAAAGATGATAGTGGCGACGAGTGAACGTACTGAAAGGCGACCGATACCACAGATCCCATGGCCACTGGTACAACCGGAACCAACACGCGTACCGATACCCACAAGCAAGCCGCCGATGATAATCGCAGACCAACTCACATCGATGCTGCTAGGTAGTGAAAATCCTAAAAAATGCGCAAAGAAAGGACTTATCACTAGGCCGAGAATAAATAATCCCCGCCAGTATTCACTGGGTGATTTGATGTTTTTTAAATTGTAAAAAATACCGGAAATACCACTGAGCTTACCGATACCAAAGAGCATGAATAAAGCGGAAATGGATAAAACCAGACCGCCTAAAATTGAATCTAAAATAGTTAACTGCGTCATTTATTTACTCTCAGCTGGTGGTGTATAAACAGGTATTTTGAAAAATACTTGCTTGCGTTTATTTTCTTGAGGTAGTCGTCCTGCTTTAATATTAACTTGCAGTGCCGGGTATAACAGTTTGGGTACGGCCAAGCTTTTATCACGAGTCTGTCTAATCGCGACAAAGTCATCCTGGCTGACATCATCACGTATATGGATATTCGATTTTTTACTTTCTGCCACTGTGGTTTGAAATTGCAATTCTCTGCCGTTTGGTTGGTAATCATGGCACACCCAAAGCTTGGTATTGTCTGGCAGTGAGTAGATCTGCATGATGCTCTGGTATAATTCTGTAGCCGAGCCGCCAGGGAAGTCACAACGAGCAGAACCGCTATCTGGCATGAATAAGGTATCGCCAGTAAATGCATTATCTTCGATGAGATACGTGACGCTGTCTTTAGTATGTCCTGGTGTTTCAATAACCTTGATGGCGACATCACCAAGATGAAGTGTTTCATTGTGGTGAAGCAGTACGTCAAATTCTTCACCTGAGACTGAAACTTCGTCATCATTGAAGCCAAAGATATCCTTAAACACCCGCTGTGCTTGAGTGATGTTTTTTCCTATCGCAATTTTACCACCAAGCTGTGCTCTTAAATAATGTGCTGCTGATAGATGATCGGCATGGGCATGCGTTTCAAAAATCCATTGCAGCGTTAACTTGTGGTCTTTGACAAATTCAATTTGAGCATTAGCAAAATGAAAAGCAATATTGCCTGAGTTATTTTCATAATCGATAGCACTGTCAATGATTGCAGCTTTGAGGCTCTGCGGATCATAGAGCAGGTAACTGATAGTAAAAGTATCATGATGAAAAAATGGTTTAATAATAATGGCAGACATCTTAAGCTCCTCAAGACCGTTTATTACAACTACTCATGATTAAACATCGTACATTGTAAATATACGATATACAAGTGGTGATATAAATGATTTGTGAATAACGGCGTAGAAATAGGGACACTATTTACATTGTAGTTCAGCTAAATGAGCAAACAAGGTCAATGCTTCAGGATTGGCGAGGGCATCTTTGTTTGTTACTGATATACCGTGTACGACGTTACGCACCGCGAGTTCGACGATCTTACCACTGATGGTTTTGGGGATATCTGCTACAGCGATGATTTTAGCAGGCACGTGTCTTGGTGTAGTATTGGTGCGAATGACTTGTTTGATTTGACTGATTAATTGGCTATCTAATTCAACACCTGCAGATAAACGGACAAACAAGATCACCCGTACATCATCACGCCACTGTTGACCAATCGCAATGGACTCTTGGATCGCAGGCAGCTTTTCAACTTGTCGGTATATTTCAGCAGTACCAATACGCACACCTCCCGGGTTTAATACCGCATCAGAGCGGCCGTGGATGATCACACCTATCTGTTTGATAGAGATGTCGGTACTTTTTTTAATACCACTATCTGCTACTGATTCGCTTTTATTTTCGATAGGTTTGACTAGCTCAGGGTTGGGATTAATATAATGGTAAATCAGCTCACCGTAATCACCGTGCGCCCAAATATTATGGAAACGTGAAAAATAAGCGTCATGATATTTACGATCATCGGGATCTTGCCAAAACCCCGTTGGCATTGATGGGAAAGGTTGTCGGCAGACCAAGTCACCTTGCATAAACGCCACGTCCATACCTAACCCTATGCATTGCAGCTCACCACGGTATACAGGTAAGGTCGGCATGCCTAACATAAAGCAGGAGATAATATCGGTACCGCCACAGATACTGGACAGGCAAACATCCTGTTTAATATGTTGATAAATGTAATCAAAACTTTCATGGGATAAAGTCGATCCCGTGGATAACATAGTTTTCAAATTGCTGAGTTTGTAAGTTTCAGCAGGACGTAATTTCGCTTTATCACAGGCTGAATAATATTTGGCACTGGCACCAAAAATAGACACTTTTTCGGTGTCTGCCAATTCAAAAAGTACTTGTTTGTGGGGGTAAAAAGGCGAGCCGTCAAACAAAACTAAGGTTGCGCCCTGCGATAAACTGCTCACTAGCCAATTCCACATCATCCAACCACACGTGGTGTAATAAAAAATGCGGTCATCAATTTGTACATCGGTATGTAACGCCAGTTCTTTAGCATGTTGTAATAGGGTACCACCAACACTGTGGACGATACATTTTGGCATGCCCGTTGTGCCTGAGGAATAGAGGATATACAAGGGGTCTGCAAAAGCCGTCGCTTCGAAGCTTAAGGAGCGTGGGATCGCCGCACAAAAATGTCGCCAGTGACAGACCGTAGTTTTATCTAGTATGGATGGCGTTACGTTTGCTTGCGTCTGTATGTCTACGTCTAGCGCTAAATAAGGAATTATAACGAGCTGTGTTAAGTCTGGTAGGACGTTGGCGATCGCATTCACTTTTTCGCGAATATCGATCTGCTTACCGGCGTAGTGATAACCGTTACAGGCGAATAATAACTGAGGTCTAATTTGAATAAATCGGTCAAGCACACCCTGATGACCAAAGTCAGGCGAGCAAGATGACCAGATAGCGCCAATGCTAGTGGTCGCGAGCATGGCAATAATCGCTTCGCTGCAGTTTGGTAATAAACCCGCTACGCGATCGCCTTTTACAATGCCTAATTCGCGCATAGCAGCTGCAACGCGCGTGACTTCATCCCGTAATTGTTGATAGCTGAGTTGCGTTCGCTGGCCATCTTCACGACAGCAGATGATGGCCAACTTGTCTGGATTGACGCTATCTTGGTCATTAGCTGAGTAATGGCTACAATTCGTTGAAACATGATTTTTATTAATAGATATAGACTTTTTATTAATAGAAAAAACAGTTGGAAACAACAGGTTTTCAGCGAAGTTTAATGTCGAATCAGGAAACCATTGGCAATGATAAAAACAGTCATTTTTGACAAAAACACGCTTAAGGTTAAAGTTACCTTTGAAGTTAAAAAAGTGTACTAGCGAGCACCAGAATACCGCTGTATTGTCGATACTCCATTGATGCAATTGTTGGTAATGGACAAACGTCAGGCTGTATTCCAAACGTAGAAATTGCAGGTAACGGGTGATGTTACTGTTATCAATACGGGCTTGGCTTGGTGTCCAGATTGGATCTGTTGATTGCGCTGCCATCATCACCTCATATTAATGATTGAAATCGAGCTTGGGCAGTTGGGTAGGCTAACGCTACTTTAGAGCCATTAGCGCGGTTTAAACGTTGGCAAATAAAATTACCGGCGGCAATTAATTCATTCAAATCAACGCCAGATTCGATGCCTAAACCATTGAGCATATACACCACATCTTCGGTAGCGACATTACCCGATGCGCCTTGGGCATAAGGACAACCGCCTAAACCAGCGACAGCACTGTCGATAACGTGAATGCCTAATTGTAATGCTGCATAAATATTAGCGAGTGCTTGGCCATAGGTATCATGAAAATGCACGGCTAAATTATTGATAGGCACGTGCTGACTGACGGCGTTAATCATGGCTTTGACCGCTTCAGGCGTGCCAACGCCGACGGTATCGCCAAGGCTTATTTGATAACACCCCATATCGTGTAATTGTTGGGCGACTTTCGCGACTTTATTGATACTGATATAACCTTCGTAGGGGCAACCAAGGGTACAAGATATATAACCGCGTACGGGTAAGCCAGCTGCGAGTGCTTGTGTTACGACGGGTTCAAATTGGCGTAACGACTCGCTAATAGAGCAGTTAATATTTTTACGACTAAAGCTTTCTGATGCTGAACCGAATATGGCTATTTCGTCGACGTTTGCAGATATTGCAGCATTCAAACCAATTAAGTTAGGTGTTAACGCAGAATAAGTAACGCCGTGACTACGCTTTATTCGTTGGAAAAGCTCACTGCTATTGGCCATTTGTGGTACCCATTTCGGTGACACAAAACTACCGGATTCGATCATGGTTAAACCTGTGTGGCTAAGCATATTCACCAGAGATACTTTATCATTTAGGCTTACTTCAATTTCATTTTGTAGGCCGTCACGCGGGCCGACTTCGACAATTTTAACTTTATCAGGCAGCTGACTTATTTTTTCAGAGGGTTGATTGCCTTTGGCTGATAAGTGCTTCACGTTTGTTGGAATGAGAGACGCCATTAGGCCTGTTCCTTGTTATCAAGAATGAGAGAAGGGGTTAACTGTATTAATTCAGCACCATCTTCAACCATGTCACCTTCTTGATAAAACACGGTGGTAATTGTGCCTGCTACCGGCGCGTTTATATTGCACTCCATCTTCATCGCTTCCATCACGACTAAAGGTTCGCCTGCGTCGACAACTTGATCGACTTGGCACAGCACACTAACGATAACGCCATTCATTGGAGCGGTTATTTTTGTTTCCAGTTCAGTATCAATACTAGTTGGTAAGACGTTTTTTTGCATAGTCGTTTGGCGAAACAATACGGTACTGCGAGCAGCATAAAACACCGTGATTTGAGACTGCGAGATATCGACCGTTGCCTTAATTCGATGACCATCAATAAATGCTGTGAGTTGAGGACCATCGAGTTCGCCGTGGATCTGGTGATCTTGCTGCTGCTTTTTATGCTTTTGCTTTTGATTATTGTGATGAAAGTGGTCATTAATTTGCACTTGATAGCCTTGAGCCAAGGTTGTAAAGCTAAGGCTGTATTGCTGCTCTTGATCCTCTTTGATATCAAGGTGATGGCTGTTATTCGATATCGTTAATTTAACGGTGTTGATAGCAGGTTGATTTAAACGCCAGCCTGTTGTTTGCGCCCAAGGGGAATTCATATCCTGATTGGTGTTATGCATTGCTGGGTGTGGTGTATTTATCACATCAAGTTGTGGTGTTGACTGCTGTTGCAGTTGTAAAGCGAGCCCTGCCAGGAGTAAAACGTAGTTAATATTGACCGGTGTTGGTACTAAATCTGCTGCATGGGTGAGTAAAAAATCAGTGTTCAGCGCTGCGCGTTGTAATGCGGGCACTTGTGATAGTTGGGTTAGGAATCCAATGTTAGTTTTAATACCGGCAATCTTATAATCAGATAACGCGGCTTGCAGACGAGTAATAGCTAAATCGCGAGTATGATCCCAGACGATTAACTTGGCAATCATGGGGTCGTAATACGGGCTGATCTCATCGCCTTCAATAACACCAGTATCAATACGTACATGTTCAGATATGTTTGGTTGACTTAAGTATGTGATTTTGCCGCTAGCAGGCATGAAATCATGCTCGGTGTCCTCGGCATAAATACGTACTTCGATAGCATGACCACTGATTTTAACTTGTGTTTGAGTCAGTGGTAATGGCGCGTCATTGGCAATATGCAGTTGCCATTCGACTAAGTCTAATCCCGTGATCATCTCGGTGACGGGATGTTCGACTTGTAAGCGGGTATTCATCTCCATGAAATAGAATAGACCTTGTTCGTCGTATAAGAATTCGACTGTGCCAGCGCCTTGATAATCGATAGCTTGAGCGGCTGCTACCGCGGCTTCTCCCATGGCGATTTGTGTTACCAGCGGTAATGCGGGGGCGGGGGCTTCTTCGAGTATCTTTTGATGGCGGCGTTGAATCGAGCAATCGCGCTGAGACAGGTAAATACAGTTACCGTGGTTGTCGCTGAATATTTGAATTTCGACGTGCCGAGTCTTGGTTAAGTAGCGCTCAATAAGCATGTCGTCATTACCAAAACTGGCCATTGCCTCTCGTTTGGTTGCGGCGAGTGCTTGGCTAAATTCTTCGGGGTGATGGACAATACGCATGCCTTTACCACCGCCGCCATATACCGCTTTGAGTAGTTGTGGGTAACCCACTTTAAGCGAGTGCTGCTTTAATGTTTTTTCATCTTGGGCTTTACCATGATAACCGGGTATAAGTGGCACATCGGCGGTCGCCATAATCGCTTTGGCCGCACTTTTACTGCCCATTGTGGTGATGGCCTCAACACTTGGGCCAATGAAGATTAATCCTTGTTGGGCGCAGGCCTGGGCGAATGCTGCGTTTTCGGATAAAAAACCATAACCGGGATGAATAGCTTGTACGTTGGCTTGCTGGGCAATAGTGAGTATGCGTTGGCTATTAAGGTAAGATTCTGTCGCGGGTGCAGGTCCTAAATAAAATGCTTCATCGGCCATTTTTACATGCAGTGCGTTACTGTCTGCCGCAGAATAAATGGCCACACATTTGATACCCAATCGCTGCGCTGTTGTTATTATGCGGCAGGCTATTTCACCGCGATTAGCGATAAGCAGTTTGTTAAACTGTTTATTCGAGTGTTTGTTAAAGTGTACTGGCAGTGAGACCTGATGCGACATAAGCGTTATTCCTTGGTCCAGTCGGGTTTACGCTTACTCAGAAATGCATCTAAGCCTTCCTGTGCTTCGTTCGATACCCGAATTGCAGCGATACGTTGACTGGTATCGGCAATTAATCCGTCGTTAATGGCTTGGTTATTAATGTCGTGAAGCAGTGATTTTATGGCTTGCATCGCAGCGGGACTATTGTTGAGTAGGTTATCAATGAAAGGCGCTGCGATTGTATCTAAATTATCACCAAGGTGGTGAACCAACCCATATTGAAGGGCTTGTGCTGCGCTAAAATGTTCACCGGTTAAGCAATAGCGACGAGCTTGTCTCACTCCCATCGCCGCCACAAGGTAAGGGCTTATCACCGCTGGAATAAGGCCTATTTTCACTTCACTCAAGCAGAATTTTGCTGTTGATGTTGCCAGTGCAATATCGCAACAGGCCACCAGACCTATTGCACCACCAAAGCAAGCGCCTTGTACAAGGGCAATTGTGGGTTTGGGGAATTGGTTTAGCTTGTCCATCAGTTTGGCTAATTTCCCTGCGTCAGCGAGGTTTTCTTGATAACCTAATGTGACGACATCTTTCATCCAGTGTATATCCGCACCGGCACAGAAGTGTTCGCCTTGGGCGCGCAATAGCAAGATGCGCACAGCGAGATCATGTTCTAATACCGTGAGCGTTGTTAACAGATGATTAATGGTGTCGACGTTAAACGCATTGCGTACCTGGGGTCGTGTCAGGGTGATTGTGGCGATACCGCGATCATCAACAGCCGTGTGGAAGTGTTCTGCATTGATAATGTTTAACTGCTCTGATTTTGTTGTCATTCATGGTTCCTAACGTGGTTGGTAACCTAGCGTGATTATTGATTATTGATTATTGATTATTGATTATTGATTATTGATAGGTGATTAGGTTTATTGACACTACATTCTAAAAATACCAAATTGGGTATCGGCAATAGGCGCGTTGAGTGCGGCTGATATTGCTAAACCCAGTACTTGTCTTGTTTGTAAGGGGTCGATAATGCCGTCGTCCCACAAGCGTGCACTGGCATAATAAGGGTCGCCTTGGGTTTCATACTGCTTAACAATAGGCGCTTTGAACTCGGCTTCTTCTTCTGCTGTCATGGTTTTATTATTACGGGCTAAGCCGTCTTTTTTAACTTGGCTGAGCACACTCGCGGCTTGTTCTCCACCCATGACCGAAATTCTGGCATTCGGCCATATCCATAACAAGGTGGGATCGTACGCGCGACCGCACATACCGTAATTACCGGCACCATAACTGCCGCCAATAATGACCGTAAATTTGGGTACTTGAGCACAAGATACTGCGGCCACCATTTTCGCCCCATGTTTGGCGATACCTTCCGCTTCGTATTTTTTACCCACCATAAAGCCAGTGATATTTTGCAGGAATACTAATGGGATCTTTCGTTTGCAACACAGTTGAATAAAATGCGCGCCTTTTTGGGCCGATTCCGAGAATAACACCCCGTTATTGGCGATGATGCCAACAGGATAACCATGAATCCGCGCAAATCCACACACCAATGTAGCCCCGTAATACTGCTTAAATTCATCCAATTCAGAGTTATCTACAATTCGAGCAATGACTTCTTTAACATCGAACTGCTTTTTTAAATCCGTGCCGACAATACCGTATAATTCTAGGCTGTCGAATAGTGGTGGGGCACTGGGATACACCGTTAAATCGGGCCGTTTGAGGTGATTAATATTAGCGATAGCTTGGCGTACAAGTTGTAATGCGTGGGCATCATCTTGGGCATAATGATCGGCAACCCCCGATATTTTACAGTGCACATCAGCGCCGCCGAGTTCTTCGGCACTGACTTCTTCACCGGTAGCCGCTTTGACCAGCGGTGGACCTGCTAAAAAGATAGTACCTTGTTGTTTTACAATAATCGACTCATCAGCCATTGCTGGCACATAGGCACCTCCAGCAGTACATAAGCCCATAACCGAAGCGATTTGTGGAATGCCTTTGGCGGACATGTTGGCTTGATTAAAGAAGATACGGCCAAAGTGGTCACGGTCGGGAAACACTTCATCTTGTCGGGGTAAAAACGCACCGCCAGAGTCGACTAAATAGATGCAGGGTAGGCAACAGCGTTCGGCAATTTCTTGGGCGCGTAAATGTTTTTTTACCGTGAGGGGGTAATAAGTACCACCTTTAACCGTGGCATCGTTAGCGATGATCATGCATTCAATGCCATTTACACGACCGATACCAGCCACCACACCCGCAGCTGGTACGGCATCGTCATAATACTGCCAAGCCGCAAATTGACCGAGTTCGAGTAATGGCGAACCGGGATCTAATAACGCATCAATACGCTCGCGAGCCAGCATTTTGCCTCGGGCTAAATGCCGTTGTTGCGCTATTTCGCCACCGCCTTGTTTTACTTGCTCAATATTGCTTTCGAGTTGCTGAACAAGAGCCTGCATAGCCTGTTGTTTTGCCACAAAAGTCGGGTGTTTGATGTTAAGCGCCGTGCCAATTTTAGCCATGTTCGCTATCCTCTTGATTCGTTAAACAGTTCACGACCAATAAGCATTCTGCGCATTTCTGATGTACCTGCACCAATTTCATAGAGCTTAGCATCTCGGAGTAACCGGCCTGCCGCGTACTCATTGCTATAGCCATTTCCGCCTAATAATTGGATTGCATCGAGTGCCATTTTCGTCGCTAGTTCAGCACAATATAAGATCACTCCTGCGCAATCCTTACGACTGGCGTCTCCGTTATCACAGGCACGGGCCACTGCGTAGGTATAACATTTGGCGGCATTCATCTGGCTGTACATATCGGCAATTTTGGCTTGTACCAGTTGGAATTCACCAATGGCTTTACCGAATTGCTGGCGCTGGTGGATATAGGGCACAACCAGATCCATACAGGCATCCATGATCCCCAGTGGACCTCCGGTTAATACCAGGCGTTCGTAATCAAGCCCACTCATGAGCACTTGCACGCCTTTATTTAATTCGCCCAAGATATTCGCTTTGGGTACTCGGCAGTGTTGAAATACTAACTCGCAAGTATTGGAACCGCGCATACCGAGCTTATCGAGTTTTTGTGCTTGGCTAAATCCAGCAAAGCTGCGTTCAATGATAAAAGCAGTAATACCGTGGCTGTTTAATTCAGGGGCTGTTTTGGCGTAAACAATATAAGTACTGGCTTCGGGACCATTGGTGATCCACATTTTATTGCCATTTAGCACATAGTCATCGCCGTCTAATTGCGCACTTAGCTTCATTGATATCACGTCAGAACCGGCGTTAGGCTCGGTCATGGCAAGTGCACCCACGTGTTCGCCGCTGATGAGCTTGGGTAGGTACTGTTGTTTTTGTTGTTTATTGCCATGTCGGTAAATTTGATTTACGCAGAGGTTTGAATGGGCACCATAACTGAGCCCGACCGAGGCTGAAGCGCGACTTATTTCCTGCATCGCAACGACGTGGGCGAGGTAGCTCATGTTAACGCCGCCATATTCTTCGCTGATGGTGATACCCAATAATCCCATATCACCAAACTTGCGCCACATATCAGCTGGAAACAAATTGTCTTTATCGATTTGCGCTGCGCGAGGTGCTATTTCATCTTCGGCAAACGCCGCGACACTGTCGCGCAGTAGATCGATTGTTTCACCGAGGGCGAAGTTAAGTGAGGTATAGGAATTAGGCATCTACTTTCCTTATTCGGGACACTATGACGAACGACTACAGTTAGAGTTAGTCAAGAATATTACTGAATTGGCGAATTAATCTTGTCTTTCATTAGTTTGAGTATGGTCGTTAACGAGGGGGTTGCCAATTTGGAGCTGGAGATATTTGCTTCATTTTCAGTTGTACATTTAGTTTAATAATTATGTTTTTAGTTTAAACATTAAGCATTAATTTAATATTTAAAGTGAAAATACATAAAATGTTGTTAATGTGAACTAGATCTCTATACAATTCTCATCCGGCCAGAACCATCGAGTTTAGCCACCTTAGTTACAAGCCGTCACCAAGGAAATGTGAACGACCCAAGGATTTTGGACCAGCGTGACTGTAGCTTGCTATCAAGGTGACTCGTATGTTGTTATTGGGCGGACTGACTAGATTATTTTTATCCAAAAATGCTGTTTTTCCTCACCTCATATACCAATGCACGTAATACCCATTGCAATAAAATCATGATCATCGAATCAGGTCTAAGTTAATCCCACTGGGTGTTAATTTTTCCTGCGTTTACTGCCATCTAAATTTTATTCCAATTGGTATCACACCTTCATTCTTATACATTTATTTTTAAGACCAGGATGAAATAATGCAGTTGTTAATTAGTTTAGTTGGTATTTTAGTACTTATTTTATGTGCATGCGCACTTTCTGAAAACCGTAAAGCGATCAATTGGCGTACCGTGGGTGGGGCATTGTTCCTGCAAGCGAGTTTTGCTGCAATTGTGCTTTATTCTTCTATTGGTCAATCAATGCTAGGTGCGATGAGCAGCGGTGTTGCCGGTCTGCTTGGATTTGCTGATGTGGGTATCCAATTCTTATTTGGTGATTTAGCGACGGAAGGCTTTGTCTTTGCGATCCGCGTATTACCGTTAGTTATCTTTATTAGTGCGCTCATCTCCTTACTGTATTACATCGGTGTGATGCAGTGGGTGATTAAAGTGATTGGCGGTGGTATCCAGAAGTTTCTTGGTACCAGTCGTGTGGAATCATTAGCAGCAACAGGTAACATCTTCCTATCGCAAGGTGAATCACCGTTATTAGTGAAGCCTTTCTTACCAACAATGACACGTTCAGAATTGTTCGCTGTGATGACGGGTGGTATGGCATCGGTAGCAGGTAGTGTACTGGGCGGCTACGCAGGTTTAGGCGTTGAAATTAAATATCTGATCGCTGCAAGTTTCATGGCTGCGCCGGGCAGTTTGTTGATGGCGAAGTTATTAGTGCCAGAGCAAGAAACGGTCACTGAAGGCGCTAATGTTGAAATGGCAAAAAGCGAGCACAGTAATGCAATTGATGCATTAGCTGGCGGTGCGATGAATGGCATGAAGGTTGCTGTGGCAATTGGTACTATGCTAATCGCCTTTGTGAGTGTGATTGCCATGGCCAATGCAGGTTTAGAAGTACTTGGTAACTGGATAAGTATTGAAAACCTCACATTACAAAGTGTACTGGGTTACATCTTCGCACCACTGGCCTTTATGATTGGTATACCTGAAAATGAAATGCTGGTAGCAGGTTCGTTCATCGGTCAAAAAATGATCCTAAATGAATTTGTGGCGTTCATGGATTTTGCATCGATTAAAGACACTATCTCTGAGCACAGTCAAATAATTATTACTTTTGCATTGTGTGGTTTTGCTAACATTGGCTCTATCGCTATTCAAATCGGTTCTATCGGTGTGATGGCGCCAGAGCGTCGTTCAGATGTGGCAAGCTTAGGCTTTAAAGCGGTATTAGCAGCAACACTCGCTAACTTAATGAGTGCAGCATTAGCGGGTATTTTCATTAGCTTATAATGGCTTGTTAGTATTACTCGGTAAATATAAACGCAGTAAACATAATTAAACTGATAGGCCCACTTTAACGTTAAATTGAAGTGGGCCTTTTTGTTATTACGACTTAAACATTACCTATTTATCCGGGAGTTGTTAACTTGCTTGTGCTACTTCTTGGGCTAATGCCTGCAAGCGTTGACCGTTTTTATCAAATAGGTGTAAATGCTGCTTTGCAACATGAAGAGTTAACACTTGTTTGCTTGCAAAGTGCAGTTCGGGTGTTAATGCAGTAAAAACTTTGTCATTCACTAAACCGTGTACCAGCTGATTTGGTCCTAATGGTTCAACCGCTTGCACGGTAAGTGAAAAACTTAATCCTGACTTTGAAGGCTCTAAGACAGCATGCTCAGGTCGAATACCTAATTGGATTGTCTGCGCGGATAAATGCGCGTATTCAGCGATAAATATACTTTGATGCTCAAAGTTGATCACGCCATCGGCAATTTCTGCTTGATGAAAGTTCATCGCTGGACTACCAATAAAGCTCGCAACAAAGGTACTTGCAGGCTGGTGATAAACTTCAGCAGGCGTACCAATTTGTTCTATTTCACCTTGATTCAGGACAATAATACGGTCAGCTAACGTCATGGCTTCGACTTGATCATGAGTCACGTAAACACTTGTCACGGCGAGTTCACGTTGTAATTTTTTAATTTCTAAACGCATGTGCGCACGTAATGATGCATCTAGATTAGACAGCGGTTCATCAAATAAGAACAGCTGAGGATCACGCACAATGGCGCGTCCCATTGCTACTCGCTGGCGTTGGCCGCCGGATAATTTAGCTGGTTTACGCTCTAAATAATCTGCAATCTTGAGTGTTTTTGCTACTTTTTCTATTTTTGACTCGATAGTGTCTCTATCTATACCACGGTTCTTTAAGCCATAGGCTAAGTTTTCATACACCGTCATATGCGGGTATAGCGCGTAGTTTTGAAATACCATGGCAATATCACGACTTGCTGGTTTTTCATTATCAATACGGCGATTGTTCAGGTGTATCTCACCACCGGTAATTGATTCTAAACCAGCGATAGAGCGTAGGATAGATGATTTACCACACCCAGATGGACCAACTAAAACAATGAATTCCCCCTGTTTAATGTCAACTGAAACACCTTTAACTGCTTGATGACCATTTTCGTAAGTTTTAACTAAATTTTTAAGTGCTAACATATACTGTCTCTTTACACATTTGTTGTAATGCGAATAATAAGTGTGAAACTAATTGTGGCGATGTTGTCGATTGCACGTCTGTTTATACGCACCTATTTATGCGTGCAATTACAACAAGGGCTATTTTTCTGTTTCAACTAGGCCTTTAATAAACCAGCGTTGGAAAATGATGATGACTAAGATAGGCGGTAGCATCGCGAAGATTACTAAGGCAAAAGCGTGGTCATAACGCGGCTGACTACTTTGGCTAATGTCGCTTAATGTTTGCTTGATGCCCATGACAATAGTGTTGTAGCTTTCATCTGTGGTCATCATGATTGGCCATAAATACTGATTCCAGCCGACCACAAACATAATAATGAAAATGGCGGCAATCATGGTTTTCGATAGCGGCAGTAAAATATCTAAAAAGAAACGTATCGGTCCGGCGTTATCAAGTTGCGCCGCTTCGAGCAATTCATTCGGAATAGTGCGAAAGAACTGGCGAAAGAAGAAAGTGGCGGTTGCCGATGCAATGAGTGGCAAGATCAACCCTGAGAAACTGTTTAACATGCCCAAGCTAGCAACCACTTCATATGAGGGAATGATACGTACCTCAAGCGGCAGCAGTAGTGTCACAAAAATAAGCCAAAACCACAGTGATGCAAATGGCATACGGAAGTAAACCAATGCGTAAGCGGCCATCATTGAAATAATGATCTTGCCGATAGCAAAACCTAGCCCCATGATCATAGAGTTGATGATCATGGATTTAGCGTTAACGTCACTGCTAAAGCCGATACTTTTATTCCATACTTCAGTGTAAACGCTAGTGAAATTACCACCGGGTAACCACTGTAAGCCATCGCTGATAATGGTATTTGGATTGTGCGTCGAACTGGCGAAAATTAGCCAAATCGGAATAATCATAAATAGTGCGCCGATAATCAGGATCACATGATCTAACCATTGATTTTTTTTCATAATAAAGCTCTCGTTGTTAACCTGTCTGCAATTGTTGTTAAGCTATTTTTAGTTAATAGTGCACTTGTTAATAGTGCACACGTTTTTCGACAAACTTGAATTGCACCCAAGTTAATGCCAATACTAAAACTAATAACACCACTGACTGAGCAGCACTGCCACCGAGGTCTGTACCAATGAAACCATCACGGTAAATTTTATACACCAATGATGTTGTACCGCCGCCTGGACCACCTGATGTTAAGGTATCGATTACCCCGAAAGTCTCAAAAAAGGCATACGTTAAGTTGATGACCAATAAGAAGAATCCGGTTGGCGCAAGGAGAGGGAAAGTGATGGTCCAGAATCGGCGACGGTCACTTTCACAATCGAGCATTGCAGCTTCATTAACAGCATACGAGATAGACTGTAAACCAGCGAGAAAGTAGATGAAATTGACGGATACTTGCTTCCACACCGAGACTAAAACTAGCACGAATGTGGCATCAAAAGGGTCGGTATATAAGCTAAAATCCCAACCTAAACTAGCAAATATCTCAGTGAACACGCCAATATGTGGGTTGAACATAAAGCCACCCATAATACCTGCTACCGCTGGTGCTACAGCGTATACCCAGGTTAAGGTGATCTTGTAAGCGCCTTTACCATGCAAAATATTATTGGCTTTAACAGCTAGTAACAGGGCGATAGACAAAGATAAAAACGAAACGACTAAAGCAAAGCCCAGCGTAAACACCACAGATTTTAGATATTCAGTCGAGTTGAATAGGATGGTGTAGTTTTCTAAACCGACAAACAGTGATGATTGACCCCATGGGTCTTCTAGCATAAACGACAGATAAACAGCTTCAGCGGCGGGGTAGAAGAAAAATATCGCGATAATTGCAATTTGTGGCACTAATAGAAAATAAGGCAATGCCGAATGAGTATATTGTTGGCGTTGTTCCACAATAAAAACCTAATGAATTGAAAGGAATAAGTTAACTGTGGTGCACATTATGTGAACCACAGTCGTAATGGATTATCGAACAGTACGTGCGAAACGGCTTAAGATAACCTGACTTTCTTTATCGATATTGTTCAGTGCTTTTTCTACCGAAATTCGGTTAGCAAAAACATTATCAAATTCACGATGCATGATTTCTTGGATTTGTGAGTAGAAACCTAAACGATAACCTTTGGTCCATTCACCACCGGGTAAGCTTAACTGTTTAACACCGACTTCAGCATCTGGTTGTTCTTGGTAATAACCTGATTTTTTAGTGAGTGCATAAGCGGCTTTCGTTACGGTGACGTAACCAGTCGATTTGTGCCAGAACATTTGCGTTTCAGGGCTAGTTAAAAAGCTAAAGAACGCCGCTACAGCTTGTTGTTCTTTTTTCGGTTTACCATCAATCGCGAACAGTGCAGCACCGCCAATGAAAGTACGGCCGGCATCTTTATTCATTGACTGCCAGTAAGGTAAGTAAGTGGTACCAAGTTCAAAATCAACACGATTACGTAGACCGCCAAATGAACCTGATGAACCTAACCACATCGCCACTTGCTCTTTTTCAAATGGTGTTTGGTTAGCATCCCAATCAGAGCCGTAATACTTGTAGTAACCTTTATCAGACCAGTCTTTTAACTTGTTGAAGTGCATCGCCATATCGGGTGTATTGATCATGATTTTAGTGGCTGGTGCATCAAAACCGTTGTTCTTATTGGCAACAGGTAAGTTATGACGAGACTTGAAGTTTTCGAACATGATCCAAGGCGTTAATGATTGTGAGAACGTCGCGTAACCTTGTTCTTTTAGCTTGCTGGCGACTTGCTCCATTTCTTCATAAGTCTTAGGTGCATCAACACCCACTTTAGCAAGAATATCTTTGTTGTAATAAAGCACAGGTGTCGAGCTGTTGAACGGCATACCAATCATTTTTCCATTGCTGTCAGCGTAAAAGTTACGCACACCCGCAATATAGTCTTGATTGTTAAATCCATAACCTGATTCAACCAGAATATCTTCTACTGGTTTCGCCACGCCGCGCGCATTGATGATTGTTGCAGCACCGACATCGGCCACTTGTAGAATATTAGGCGCTTGGTCTGCACGATAAGCGGCAATACCGGCAGTAAGTGTTTCTACATATGAACCTTTAAATACCGGTTTGATGTTGTATTCATCCTGCGAAGCATTAAAGTCGCGCGCAATTGTATTGACGGTTTCACCGAGTTGGCCACTCATCGCGTGCCACCAAGTAATATCTGTTGCAGCCATCGTTGTGCTTGATAGTAATGTAGCAAGCACACCTGTCATCAATTGCTTTTTCATCTTAATCCCTAATGATTATTTAGTTAATAGCTATATTTGATGCTCATTCTAGGGACTAATGATGACAGTTACGCTCCACTTTTATTACGGTAATGTGACATTTTTATATTTCGATAAAGTAATATATAATTTATTATGTTGTGATATTTTTTAGTGGATTGAAGGGATCAAATATGAAAAGAAGTCTTATTGTTTTATTATTTACGGCATTACTGTCCGGCTGTGCAGGCCTTGGTATGGCAACGGTTGGCGCGGTGATGTATTACAAAAGTCAAAGTCACGAAGTTGCTACTGTCGATATCAAAGCGCCAGCGAATAAGGTTTATAACAAAGCGGTAGATATTGTCAGTAATAATCCTGAAATAGACATTATCCAGCAAGACGATACGTTAATGTTGTTAGATATTAATCAAGACGATACTGCGGCAACGATTAAAATTTCACAAATTAATCGACAAGTATCACAATTAACAATCAGTGCAGATGCTCGTGAAAATGATGGCGCCAGTCGCGTTCTTGACGGTGTATTTAGAATTTGTAAAGAGCTTAAGGTGGAATGTAAATTAAGCGAGTAACACTTGAGTTATAAATATATGTATAGAAATGTCGGGCGTCAATGTCCATAATGCGTATTTGAATGTGGACATTGAGACTGACCGCTAAGATAAATTACGATTAAGTAAATATAACAACATATAGATATAACATTATAAGGAGTTTAAATATGTTCGGAGTAACAGAACTGTGGTTATTTGTGGTATCAGGCATCATGCTCAATTTGATCCCTGGTCCTGATTCTTTATATGTTATTGGACGCAGTGCGGGGCAAGGCTTTCGTGCTGGTTCTGTTGGTGCCTTTGGTATTGGTGCCGGTACATTGGTACATGTATTTGCTGCTGCATTCGGCCTGTCTGCTATCTTAGCTACATCCGCTACGGCGTTTACTGTGGTGAAGGTGATAGGCTGTATTTATCTACTATACATAGGTTTTAGTATGCTGTTTGCAAAGACTAAAAAGCCTAGTGTAAATACGGATGCTGTAACGAGTGTAGATAGTGTCGATAATGTGGATAGTAAAAACACTTCATTGTCACATATCTTCTTCCAAGGCTTTTTAACTAATGTGTTAAACCCCAAAGTAGCCTTGTTCTTCCTGGCATTTGTGCCACAATTTATTGCAATGGATTACCCGCATAAAGCCATGTCCTTTATTTTTCTTGGTGTTATTTTTAATATTAACGCGATGATTTGGTGTCATATCTTGGCTTGGTCATCGTCTTCTATTGGCGGCAAGCTTAAACATAACCAGCGCTTAACCACCTACCTCACTAAATTCACTGGTGGGTTGTTCCTGTTGTTTGGTATCAAGTTAGCGTTAACCAAGCAGACTTGATTTACTAACTACTTATCTTGATCTTTAAATTGCTATATTAATCTAGCGTTTAAGTCTGTGGTAGATGAATAGGCCAATATCTTGGCTGTTTCATCTATATTGGCTTATAATTACATTCCAGAAAGTAGGGTTATCCTAAACCCTTATTTTTGACTAATCGACAACATGGAAACATCGTAGTTACTGCTATCGCTTCATGATAGCCAGCCTGTGGGCATTGGCTGTAGTGGTACAAGTTGAAGGTAGAGAATATAATGCAATTTATAAATAATTTTAGAGGCATTGCCATTTTATTAATTGTGCTGATCCATGCAATCGGCACGATTAACAATGATGACTCGGCGATCTTGTATAGTCTTAGTTTGTTACTCGATAACTCGACGATTTTATTTGTTGTGGTCGCTGGTTATTTATTCTCATCGCTATCGACTAATTTTAACTATCTAAAGTATTTAAAACATAAAGTTAAAGTCATTATTATTCCCTATTTCTTTTTTTCACTTCCGGCTATTTTCATATACATGTCAGGGCTTAAAAATACCCACTTCTGGATTGATATTAATTGGTTTCATAGCTTAAGTTTTGTTTCTCAATATGTGTATTTTATGGCCTCGGGAGCCCATCTTGTTACTTTATGGTTTATCCCCATGATAATTCCTCTTTACCTTTTCAGTCCGGGTTTGCTTTATGTCAAAAATAAGCAAATGTTAGGTGCTTTTTTTTTCGTCTCTTTAATTCCAGCATTATGGTTTGGGCGCCCTGAATTCAGTGAGAATAATGCAATTTGGACTGTCTATTTTTTACCAACCTATTTACTTGGGATGCTACTTTGGCAGCGACCGCGTATTTATGAAGAATTGACACGATACAGTGGATTAATGTTATTCAGCTTTATCGTTACTTACCTTTGGCTATCATGGGACTCAGCATTTAGTACATCGGTAGACCTTTTGTGGAAAATGGTGTTGGCAGTGATTTTGATGGCATTTACAAAGCGTCATTTAGCCAAGCAGAATAAGTTCTTAAATATGTTCGCCCGCTTAAGTTTTTATTTATATTTTGTGCATGGCTACTTTATTGCTGCTATTCGAATGTTGCATAGCCAGTTATTTGGCATTGAAATTACCGGGCTGTTTGCTGCGGCAGCTAGTTTCTCGACCACGATTATTTTATCATTAGCATCGTTTGTTATTATTAAATGGATCTTAAAGGATAAATCAAAAATATTTGTCGGGTTATAAATTAGTTTTGTAGAACTCATAATGACAAATATAGAAAGTATAGTGGCGAGCATCGAGATTATAGTAAGTAGAGAGGCTATATGTTTTTTAATGACTTACGACGATTTAAAGACAACATTGCGGTGATTGATGCTGTGAGTGGTAGTTCTATTACCTACGCTGATCTAGACCATCAAGTAACGATATTAGCCCAGCAACTTGGCAATGATAAAGCCTTGGTATTTATTGAATCAAAAAATACTATTAAGTCTGTAGTTTGTTACTTAGCCTGCTTAAAGAGTAATAAAGTCGTTTATCTGGCTGATGATTTTGACAGTGACAAGTCAGTTCAACTGATTAATCTTTATAACCCCAATATCCTTATTAATGGCTTAGGTCAGGTTTATCATCATTCGCAAAATAGTTACCCGTTACACCCAAACCTAACCTTGTTACTGTCGACATCGGGCACCACAGGTACGCCTAAATTTGTCAAATTAAGCACCTCCAATATCCAGTCTAATACAGAGTCGATTGTTGAATACCTGGAGTTGAATGAGGATGATATTGCTTTAGCACATTTGAAACTCCATTACTCTTATGGTTTATCTATATTACATTCTCATCTGCAAGCGGGTGCATGTACTGTATTTACCGCACACAGTGTATTAGATACGGGTTTCTGGGATGACTTAGCAATGTATTCTGCGACAAGTTTCGCCGGAGTGCCTTATACATTTGAAGCTTTGTTAAAGACTAATTTTGATTTTAAAACATACCCTACTTTGCGTTATGTCACTCAAGCAGGCGGTAAATTGGAGGGGTTTTTAGTAAAGCAGTACGCTTTGCAAGCACAAGCAAGTGGCGTCGATTTCTTTGTCATGTATGGTCAAACTGAAGCATCACCGCGGATTTCTTATCTTCCCCCACACCTCACTGCCGATTTTCCACATACGATCGGACGGGCTATTCCGCAAGGCCACCTGTCTATTATTGATGACGACGGTCACGAGATAAAGGCCTTGGATAAAGCTGGCGAACTTGTTTATCGCGGTGACAATGTGATGATGGGGTATGCGCACTCAGTGGCTGATTTAGCCGGTGATGAGACACCAGAGGTATTGTTAACGGGTGATATTGCCTGTCGCACGCAACACGAACTGTTTTATTTAGTGGGGCGCACCAAGCGGTTCGTGAAGTTGTTTGGCTTGCGAATTAACCTTGATGATGTGCAAAGCTTTGTTAAAAAAAGCTATCCGCACAGTGCGGTAACAGGCGATGATAATGCGATTATTATTGCTCTTGAGTCGCGCACTGATGATGTTGATAGCACACCGTTGTTAACGCTATTAAGTGAACATTATGCTTTGCCGCGTGACAAATTTATCATCACCACATTTAATTCAATACCGCTATTATCGAATGGAAAATATGATTTTAAAACGATTGCAGCGTATATCTATAAAAAACCTAAGCTTGGGTTTATGCGACGTACGTTGCGTTCTATTTCCACTATTTTAGAGTTGGATGAAAAAGAGTGGGAGAGTATTAGCCACTTATTTATTGAAGCGTTATGTTTAAAAGAATTATCCCCCGATGAAAACTTCCACAGTTTAAATGCTGATTCATTATCTTTTGTTTATTTATCTGTAGAGCTAGAACACTGTTTAGGCAGTGAATTACCTAAACAGTGGCAGCAATGCAGTGTGGCTGAATTAGAGCTGATTTATGCGACTGTCAGGTTTAATGATTAGGCATTATGACTCGGTTAATGAATCCCCGTATAAACCATTTTATTGTTCATTATTGTTGCTACTAAGTTAAGTTAAGGTTTATTTGTCGTTAAGTTCACCTCTATAGGGTTATTTTTTGAAACGTTGATTTAGATCAATTTTTTAGTTTTCCAATACGCTAGTATCCGCGTGATTAATCTAATCAAGGAGGCTATGTTGGTTAACACGTTTAAAACCCTACTTAAATTTATGTTGGGCAGTATCAGGGATCTTGCTCCCATCATTGTTGTGATCTTATTCTTTCAGTTAGTGGTTATTCAACAACCGCTACCGAACGTCGGCCAACTGCTTATTGGCGTACTGTTTGTATTGTTAGGACTCACCTTCTTTATCCATGGCCTTGAACAGGGCTTATTTCCTATTGGCGAATCAATGGCGCATGCGTTTGCGCGTAAAGGTAGCGTTGGCTGGTTATTGATTTTTGCATTCTGTCTGGGTTTTGGGACTACAGTGGCTGAACCGGCATTAATCGCAGTTGCTGCAGAAGCGGCGAGAGTGGCTGCTAGTGGTGATCTTATCGGTACAACCCAAGTTGCTATGGATGATTATGCCCAAGGCTTAAGAATGAGTGTGGCCTTGAGTGTCGGTATTGCGATTGCTGTGGGTGTACTGCGTATTATTAAAGGCTGGCCACTACAGTGGTTCATTATTGGCGGTTATGTGCTGGTGATGATCATGACTATGTTTGCGCCGCCTGAAATTATTGGTATTGCTTATGATTCCGGCGGTGTCACAACATCGACGATTACAGTACCACTGGTCACGGCATTGGGTGTTGGTCTTGCTTCGTCTATTAAAGGTAGAAACCCGATGATTGATGGCTTTGGTCTTATCGCGTTAGCGTCGCTTAATCCAATGATCTTTGTAATGGCTTATGGCATGGTGATGCTATGACCTTTATCGAAATGTTAAGTCAGATTGGTTCGACGATTGCGACCACGTTTCATGATGTGTTGCCGATTGCGGCGATATTATTTGGTTTTCAGTTTGCTGTTATTCGTAAACCCTTGCCGAATCTAGGCCGTGTGCTCATGGGTTTCTTATGGGTATTGATTGGTTTATCGCTGTTTTTGATTGGTCTAGAGTGGGCGTTATTTCCACTTGGACGCTTGATGGCGCAACAACTCACAGATCCGGCTTTTCTAGCCAGTGTGAACAATGTCGACGTTGTTACTGAAGGCATACACGAACTGGTTTGGACTGATTATTACTGGGTTTATTTATTCGCATTCTTTATTGGTTTTGCTACTACGATTGCGGAACCGTCTTTGATTGCAGTGGCGATTAAAGCCAATGAAGTTTCAGGTGGCGCGATTGGTGTTTGGGGTTTACGTTTATCTGTTGCCTTGGGTGTGGCGATTGGTATCTCGCTTGGTTGCTACCGTATTGTTGTTGGCGACCCGATCCATTGGTACATCATGGCCGGTTATGTGGTCGTGGTTGCGCAAACATTAGTCGCACCAAAATTAATTATCCCCTTAGCGTATGACTCGGGCGGTGTCACAACATCGACGGTAACAGTACCGTTAGTGGCCGCGCTCGGATTAGGTTTAGCGGAAACGGTGCCGGGACGTAACCCGATCATCGATGGCTTTGGTCTTATTGCTTTTGCAAGCTTGTTCCCGATCATGTCGGTGATGGCGTATGCACAAATATCGCAGTGGATCAGTACGCGTGACAAGAAAGCCACGACAAGTTAGTTCGCGGATATTTACGTGTTATTACTGTTGCTTTACAAGCGCAGTTATTTTTATAAGAACCGTTTCTATTACAAGCACTGTTTCTATTTCAAGAACAGTCCTATTACAAGAACAAGCACAGTCAAAATTATGAATTGTTGGAGAATAAAATGCATTTTAAATTAATCGTCGCATTTGTAGATGCTGGTCTTACTGACGGGATCATGGATGCTGCACGTAGTGCGGGTGCGACAGGCGCCACTATTATTAATAACGCCAGAGGTGAAGGCCTTAAGCAATCGAAAACCTTCTTTGGTTTAACGCTAGAAACACAGCGCGATGTTTTATTGTTTATTGTTGAAGAACATTTAAGTCGACATATTTTAGAAGAAATTAATAAAGTCGGTGAGTTTGATGGGAAACCTGGTTCAGGTATTGCGGTACAAATCGACGTTGAAGATGCGGTCGGTGTGAATCATCAAATTAGTCAATTAAGCAAAACTGTGGAGAACGAACTGTGACCAAAAATCCAATTAAAGCCAATGCTGTTATGACCCAAAATTATATTTGTATGGACGGTATGCAGACCATTCGTGAAGCGATTGATGCCATGAAAAAGCATGATTCTAAAGTGATCATTGTGAATAAGCGTGATCAACATGATGCTTACGGTATTTTGGTATTATCCGATATTGCCAAGCAAGTCTTAGCCAAAGATCGTTCACCCGATCGCGTTAACATTTATGAAGTCATGGCGAAGCCAATTGTGTCAGTACCGCCAGAAATGGATATTCGTTATTGTGCCCGTTTATTTGAGCGCTTTGGGTTATCTAATGCACCAGTGATTGAAAATGAAGATATTCTTGGTCTGATTGGTTATAAAGAATTGGTTTTACACGAATTAGATAAGTAGATAAAGAGGGACGTAGGTAATAGCGAGATAAGCTATTTTAATATTTATGTCAGATACAAAAATGGCGGCTATGTTCTATTGTAATAATAGAGACGTAGCCGCCATTTTGTTATTTAAATACCGGTTTAAATTCTAGCAATATTTGTTCTGCTGTTGCTCAGATACAAGCGCTAAGATGCCAGAACTAAGATGCAAGTACTAGGATGATCAGCACCGGGCATACAACACGTACATACCAAGGCCATATTTTCCAGAATAAACCATCTTCTAGTTCAGGGTTACCTTGTTTGATCTCGGTAAGCAGTTGATCACGACGCCATACCCAACCCACAAGTAATGCAAACAGTAGCGAAAGAATCGGCTGTGCATACACTGTTGTTGCTGTGATCACTAAGCCGAATAGATCCGCGAAGTTGAAGATAATAATTGTTGAAACTAGCGTGATAATACCGCCAATCCACCAAACTACGGTACTACGGTCTTTATTCAATTCTTCGGTTGCACATGATACCGGTACTTCTAACATGGCAATTGATGATGTTAGGGCAGCAATAAGCATTAACAAGAAGAATAGGATGCTGATAACAATACCCATAGCGCCCATACTATCGAACATTGCTGGCAGTACCGTGAACACTAATGTATCTGAACTGAGTAGTGCACCGGCTGCGTCGTAAATTTCCACACCGTTTTTCTGTGCCACAAACATGGCTGGTAAAATCAGTAGACCAGCACCAAATGCAACACCAGTATCAAGCAAGGCAACGTATGCCGCTGTTTGTGGAATGTTAGTCTCTTTGCTTAAGTATGAACCGTATACCATCATGGCACACACGCCCAATGATAATGAGAAGAACGCTTGTCCCATCGCACTGATCACTAAGTCTGAACTTAGGTGTGAAAAGTCGGGGATAAGGTACATTTCAAGCCCTTCAGACGCGCCGTCTAACGTTAAGATATACGCTGTCATCAAACCAAATAAGATGAACAGGATAGGCATTAAACGTGAAGACCAGCGCTCGATACCGTCAGTCACACCACTTCTTACCACGCGAACGGTCATGACCATAAAGATAATCATCATGACTAAGTTACGTTCGGTAGTGAATGCATTCACCCATTCAGCTGCCGAATCTAGTCCAACAAGCGTAAAGAAGGGTGACAGTAATGAACCTAACAACCAACCTGCTACAATCGCGTAGAAGCTTAAGATCATTGATACCGCAATCATGCCTGCAATACCGAGGCCTGTTGCGGCCATTTTTTGTTTAGGCCAGATTGATTTGATTGATTTGATTGGGTTTGCTTGACCATGACGGCCAATCGTTAACTCGGCTACTAATAATGGATACGCGAGAACAAATACCATTAACAAATAAACAAGTAAAAATACAGCGCCACCATTACTGGCTGCTTGCGTTGGAAAACCCCATATATTACCGACGCCTACAGCAGAACCTGCGGCGGCCATGATGAAGCCAAAACGAGACGAAAATTGTGCTCTTGAACCTGTTGCCATTATTTATTCCAACGTATTTCTTGCCGAGTTAGTGAATTATTTTATTCAGTATATGGAAGCGCCACAATTGATTGTAAACAAATCTATACACCTAGTTAAAATTAGATTTAAATTAGATTGATGACAAGTAGACCAGTTTTACCGTAACATTAAAAGCCCGGAGGGCATATATTTTATTTTATGACCCTTTGTTAGTTTATAATTTAATCTATTCGTTAATATTCAGCTTATCTGACGTATTTAAATCTTTATACTCAATATATAAAACTGCAGTTGTGGGCCGTGTTATTATCTCTGTTCCTACTCTCATTCTCTAACCAGTTGCACTTATTATGCTACTCCAGTGATAACCTATGACTTTCTTCAAATCTAATAGTAAAACGTTCAATTTTTCCCCGCACCAGAAGGGATTAATGGCGTCAATAATAGCGTCTTGTTTATTTGCATTGATGCCCCTGTATGTCCAGTTTCAACCTGATTGGCCAGATACAGCGGTTGCCGGTGGCGCTGGTCATTGGCTAACCGGGCAAAGGATTTTGTGGAGTTCCATCATTATGCTATTGGGTTTAACCCTCGTTGGGCGGATCTCAAAGTTGTGGGAACAATTAAAGCAATGGCGATTATGGCCTCGATTTTTACTCTCTGCCTGTTTAATTGCACCGCAGTTTTGGCTATTTATCTGGGCGCCGCTACAGGGTGAAATACTTTCTGTGGCATTAGGCTATTTTGCGCTACCGCTGACGCTGGTTGCGGTTGGTTATTTTGTCTATGGTGAGACATTAACGCGTGTACAGTTAATTGCATGCATCATTGCTGCTTGTGGTGTTGTGTATGCCTATGTCATTGCCGATGGCATCTCTTGGATTGTATTTTTGGTTGCTTTAGGGTATCCGCTGTACTTTATGAATCGCCGACGTTATCCAATGGCGAGTGATCTGGTATTCACCTTAGACAACCTTTTTTTACTACCGCTCGCACTGCTTGGCATGCTCTATTTACAACCCTTTAGTGATTGGCAACAAATCGAAATATCGTCTTGGGCTTATTACCTAGGACTCGGGCTCACTGGCACACTGCCGATGTTATTATTTTTATACGCCTCACAAATGCTGCCGCTTAGCTTGTTTGGCTTATTGACGTATTTAGAGCCGACATTGGTTTTTTGTGTGGGTTTATTACTTGGTGAGCGTGTTGAGCTAATCCAATGGCCAATCTATGGGGCGATTATGCTTGCGTTGGTATTGATCGCTGTCGATAGTTATAAACGACGCGGTTAGTAGTATTGGGAATGATGGATAGACACGGCTTAGAGCGGTGAGTTGGAGCGATAACACTAAGCCATTGATGGACAAGAGTGGCTTAGTGTTTAAACTTTAAAGAATACGATTCGCATTACAGAAGTATGTCTAGATTGAGATTAACGCCTGCCAACAATAAGCGGTGTAGAATTACATGCCCTTGTTAAGTGATTGCATCCGAAAGTTCTCGCATATGCTTGATAGTGTACAAAGATGAAATTGTGCTATGTATATTGTTAGGATCATACAATATTGGACGCATACCCGCTGCCTTTGCTGCTGATATACCTACCGGGCTATCTTCAACCACTGCACATTCATTGGGTTGGAAACCCATTTCTTTTGCTGCGTGTAAAAATATACCGGGGTCAGGTTTCCAAGAACCAACTTCATACGAACTATAAATATTTTCATTAAAGTACTCGCTTAGTTCAGTAATGGACAACGCTTTTTTAATTTTCTCAAGTGGGCCGCTAGATGCCACACATTTAGGCAACATGACTTCCTTCAATGCTTTGTCCACTCCTTCACACGGTCTTAATTCTTTTTCAAAGAGTTCATCAACAAGTTTTCGATAAGACGTTACGAAATTATCTTTTAATTTAATCTGGTGTTCTGATTCTATATCCTGAAGGATTGTAGCTAATTCACCACCACGATACTTTTCCATCATTTCAGTAGCAGAAGATTCTATGCCGTAATCTTTAAGCATGATTTGAAGGCCAAAATTACAGAGATACTCACTGTCTACTAATGTTCCATCGCAGTCAAAAATTATACATTTGATCATATTTACCACTTAACGTCCACATTAAGCGGACTAAAATTGTTGGCTATAATGTGGATCGAAGCGAAACTAAGCCAAGTGTTTTAGTTCCACTTATAAGACGGTTGTTAACTGTTATTAGTGGGATTTAGTAACCATAATTAAAATAAGATACACATTATAACCATATGATTCAATTGTTTAATTAAAATCGTATTGATTCTTAAACGTTATGTGAGACGAGTAACTTTAGCATTTTTCACATGAGCGTCCAAGTAATGCAAATTCTAATCACGGAGACTCGTGTTTTCATTGATACACAATGAGGGAAATTCGGCTTAACGTTATTCCTGAGAGAGTAACTGCCCTAAGCCACTTCTGGGCAGTTTGGCTTAGATCACCACAGGTTTAGAGCGATCCCCCTAAGCCATCTATGGACAGGAATGGCTTAGAGATGATGCTTCACAGAGGGCGTTTCGCATTACCAAAAGTATAGCGAAGTTGAGATGAATGCCCACTTAAGCGGACAAAACTGTTGGCTATAATTGTGTAGAGGAGCGAATTTCGTTTAAGCGCTTGCTATAAAACGTTCGACTTGCTTTGAAAACAATCGGAATACGATTTAAATGATTGATACACTTCTTTTGTTAAAGCAGGTTGACCAGAAAGAATAGAGCCAAGAATCGCGACCATTCCATTTACACCATTCGATGCTTTTAAAGCTTGTACAAGTATTTCGAGAGGATATCCTTTACTATGTCGATCAATTGCATGTAGACCGCCATGAACATAGCCACTTAAAGGTTTCCAAGAATATTGCTTAAATTCAAGTATTGGATCAATAGCATTTTTAGGTGCTTTTACTTCAAGCCGTTTAATCATTTCGGTTAACATAGGTAAATGATCAGCTCTTTTTTGATTTTCCTCATTTAACTCAGCAGTTAACTTTCCCACCGCCGTGTCAGTAGCAGCATAGAGAACCCACATTCCACGAACCAAACATTCGAATTGAAGCCTCAGTAACCCTATTGCCGATGTGAAATTTCGAGAAGCTAGAAGAATTTTAAAACTTTCAGCGTGTTCCAAGGCAACACTGCACATTATTTTGCTTACTTTAATTCGTTCTGACTTATCATAAACAGGGTGGCTTAGAACATTAAGAACATAGCTTTCAAATTCTGCAGATCTAATTAGTAATTTATCGATGATAACAACCCCTAGTTTTATAACACCCTAATAATGGAGAAAAAATTGTTGACTAAAATGTTGAGGAACGAAAACAGCCAACTGTATTTGTCCTTATTAATTAGCTTGTTATGTGTAACCGTGCTCCTTTAAAAACCATGACTCATATATGTCATAGTGCGCAACTTTAGCATTTTGAAACCTTGCCATATCGTCTTGGCACTTTTCTCTTTTAGCACAAAGTAATAATTTATCATAAACCATTGTAGTATGAAGATGAATAAACGCCGAGCCGGTTTCTTTTGGTTTATGCGCAAATGTTTTATCGCAATCACGTTTAATTGAGATAAATAAATATGTTTTACAGAATTCTTCGACTTCTGAATATCTTCCCGCCTTTTGAAAGTAAGGAATAATTTTTGTATAAGCTGAGTGGGGAAAGCCACCTTGGCTAGCCATAATTGGCAATAATTCAATCAGTAACTCAATAGCTTGATCATAATTTTTGGATTTAGCTAAAGTCGTAGCTTCTTTTAAATTTACCGAAATATCCATTTAGTGACCAAATTTCCGTGAAACATACCAACGCCGCGTAAAGCGGACAAAAATTGCGGGTTATAATGTGGAGCGAAACGTAACCCACTGTTTAGTTCCGTTTGAACACCTTATCTGGCAAGTTCACCCTATGTTAACTAAGAACTGAATGGGTTAGCTTCTATCTTGCTTACAATATCCTGATCTATGATGAACGATGTTGCAAAGAAGTTACTTACAGGCTTGAAGCCTATATCTATGCAATATTTACGTAAGCGAAGGTTATCAACATCTTCTATAGCAAACTTTTCCCACGGATTAATAGCGACACAATACTTTAAGAAAGATTTAAACCAGCCCTGACTTTGTAACCGCTCATCTAAATAAACAGTTGCAATAACCAAACATAAGCCTTCTACATCATTTGTTTGACACCGCATTAGTAGTGTTATCCCATCAGCTCTCATTTCACAATGGTCATTGTTTCGTACCGTATTATTTTCACTGTATTCAGCCTGAACTAATTTAAGCCACTTAGTCATTTGTGACTGAATTGACGACTTATCGTTTAATTGGAACATTGTCTAATCCACGTATGAGAAATATGATTTTTGCCTAACGCCTCAAACACTGGCGCGTAGTTTGGTGCTGTTTTGCCGCTTTTGGTTTTTAGCAAAAAACGCGACAGCCGTTATGCGTCCAGTGATTTTACTTGTTAGCACTACTTGCCTGATTTAGCTAACGAACTGTGTACTAAATCAACAAATGTCGTGCCATGCCAATCCTCATGAAGTGAAGGGTTTACTGTATCGGGTGTATGCCCGATGATCTCCCTCACTTGCCGGTAAGCATTCACTCTGTCAGCCATTGCCATTATTTTGTACTGATGCTTAGGAGGAAGCATTTTATTCTTATACCACGTATCAATTACGTGCTTCATCAATTCTTTATTACATGAGAACCATTCACCATGACGTCTCAAATGTGAAAACTGTTCGTGCAACTGGCGTTCTCTTTGAGAGCCTCCAGGCTCAAGTGCATGAATGATTAATTCGCCATAAGTTCCCGTTTGAAGGTTACTTAACCTTTTAAGAGGGTTATTAGTTCGTCCAATTTTAACAAACAAACCACTATATGCATGTGCAGTTGGTGCCGGCCCAGCCCATGAATCTGGAACTTGGAGAATATAATAAATACTGTCTACGGAGCCATCTGAAAGGTTATTTGCCCAGTACGCCCACTCTGTTACCCACTCATGCGCTTTTTTATGCGAATCAAAATGATCAGATGTGAAATAAAAATCGCCATTATCAAGATAAATATCAGATACGTAACGGCCACATTTGCATTGTCGTACTTCACTTGGCTGCATGAGTTCTCCGTGTAGTGCTAACAGTTTACTATACAGAATTCTGTATAAGGCGAATTCCATTTCAATAATTATCAACAATATTAAATTTACTATAAATTACAAATAGATATTGATGAATAGTAATTCAAAATCAAATAAAACACAGATAAAAATAAGAACAGTATTTATAGAGACCCATGTAAACATTGTCAACATAATATTACCATTTAAAAATCAACATCTTAAAAATAATAAACGATTGAAAAACTGAATGTTTTGGCACGTTAAATAATATATTTTTGCTATCTTTGTAAATCCAAATTATGCCTTAATGTAATCACAGTATTTATCCATAAGAAAATATATCGCAAATTAATGTGAGGTCATCGAGTATGAGTAAATATTCTAAGCAGGAATGGGGCATTAATGGCTTAGTGCTTAAACTTAAAATGGGAAGCTCGAATCCCATAACACATGGTTAAGCTGAAGTTAACGCTCTCATAAGCTGGGAGTAACACCTGAATACTTTGTTACGTTTTTTACAAGCAGTGGCAAGCGTTACGAATTGATTATTTAATGTTAATGTAATCTTCTTTTTCTTTTTGAGATACAGCCCCTTTAAAATGATAAACATCGATTAAACAATCATTAGTTAACCTTTTATTACAGTAACCTTCGCGATAGTTTCTTTCTAAATGAAGAGATGCTTCTTTGAGACTATAATTTGTTTCCGATGCTAGGTCTGTCGCTGTAATTAAGCCTGAATGCTCGATAGCATATTTAAGTATAAAGTTATCAATATCACCAATTAAAACTAATTTTCTGCTTTTTTTTATTTTTTTAGTCAGTATGGCTATAACAATTGTTATAAACGAAAAAACGATTAGTGCCGATTTTGCATTGTCCTTGCCGTCCATAAGTCGAACAACAAATATAATAAATAGTAACGAACTGCAAACTAAAGCTAGCATTGCAATTATGTATAGAAAACCGAGCACTGTCCCTTTCAAATTTTGCACTTATTTATCACTCCTTGAAGAATTACGCCTTCGAATATAACCTTGCATAATAGGGCGTCTCAAATTACGCCTTCATCACGAAGAGAGCTTAACCTTTGACATCTATCAATAAGAGTATCAATAAAGCTATCTATGTAACTGATTGTATTAGTATTGATTTTTAGTAGCAAGTAAATATGATTACATTTTTGCAATTCGAGATGACATATTGTTATTACGCTAGATGCTTAGGGTGTCCTTGGCTCATGTTCTAGACACCCACCATTGACCGCGTTGTTAGTCACTATAACGGGTTTGCGAATGGGCACTGTTGCGTATCGTGTCTATAGTTATTCATAGAGTAACCTCCTGCATACCCAACGACTTAAAGTGTAATGAACTGTGCGTCTGTAAGGTATTCACAACCTAAGGTTGGAGAACCGTTTATGGCAAGCTACATTGAATCGAGAGAGTCGGGAGTATCGACCGATCTATTTGACATGGCTGAACAATATCCATTCAGCGATGTGCACTTCTGGCGTGATCCAGAAACACAATTACAAGCCATTATCGCTATTCACAGTACCAAGTTAGGCCCTGCTATTGGTGGCTGTCGAATGATTGATTACCCCTCGACTCAGGCTGCTGTTAAAGATGCCTGCTGTTTAGCCGCTGGCATGAGCTACAAAACAGCCATTAATCGACTACCTTTTGGTGGTGGTAAAGCCGTTATCTTAAAACCTAAACATGTAACGGATCGCAGGGCGCTGTTTGCCTCGTTTGGACGCTTTGTTGAAAGCCTAAATGGTCGCTATATTACCGCGATGGACAGTGGTACCAGCATTGCAGATATGGATGTAATTGCCAGTCAAACTAACCATGTGATGTGTACCACCACCGCGGGACTCGCTTCGGGAGATCCTTCTCCACATACCGCGAAAGGCGTTTATTACGGCATTAAAGCGGCAGTGAAATTTAAGCTGCAGCAGGAGTCACTTTCCGGTTTGCATATAGCGATTCAAGGGGTGGGTAATGTGGGTTATGCGTTAGCGAAGCTACTGCACAACGACGGTGCTAAGTTAACCGTTGCCGACCCAAATCCATTGGCCACACAACGACTTATTAACGAATTTGGCGCGGAAGTTGTTGCGGGTGATGACATTTATGGCATCAATTGTGATGTCTTTTCACCGTGTGCTTTAGGCCAAGTGATTAATGCCCATTCTATCGTTCAATTCAATACGTCAATTATTGCTGGTTCTGCGAACAACCAATTACAAACACCCGATATGACCGATGCGTTGGCAGCCAGAGGTATTTTGTATGCACCTGATTACGTAATAAATTCAGGAGGTGTATTACAGATCTCCTATCTTAACAAACCGGATGTAGTACAGCACAAACTGGCCGCTTTGTATGACACTTTACTGGCTATATTTACCCAAGCCGAGCAGCAAAATCGCTCGACAGTGAATATCGCTAATGGTTTGGCTGAAAAGATACTAGCTGGAGCGAATGATGAATCACAACACTGAAAAAACCGAAAACATATTTCGCGTTGGTTACACCCAATATCTTAATGAGGAAGGGCGATTATTTGAATCCTTAAAGAACCTCTCTGTTGCGGGGGTGAGTAGCGAATTATTGGTTGAGTTTTATCGATGGATGTTATTTACCCGGACGTTTGATTGTAAAGCGATTGCGCTCCAGCGTACTGGTCGTCTTGGTACTTATGCTTCTTGTCTTGGTCAAGAAGCGGTCGGCGCCGCGATTGGTAAAGCGATGCGCGAAGAAGACGTATTTATTCAAGCTTACCGAGAAACGGCAGCAGTACTTATTCGTGGAGTGAAACCGGAAGAGATCTTAATGTATTGGGGTGGCGACGAACGCGGCATGGACTTTCAAGGGCCACGAGAAGATATGCCTTGTACGATCCCAATTGCCAGCCAGTGTTGTCATGCAGTCGGCATTAGCTATGCCATGAAGATACGTAAAGAGCCGCGTGTTGCGGTCGTTGTTTGCGGCGATGGCGCGACATCTAAAGGTGACTTTTATGAATCAGTCAATGCGGCAGGGGTCTGGCAGTTACCACTGGTATTCATTATCAATAATAACCAATGGGCTATTTCTTTGCCGCGCGATGAACAATCGAGTTGTGAAACATTAGCGCAAAAAGCCATTGCTGGTGGTATTAGTTGTGAACAAGTAGATGGCAATGACGTTATCGCTTGTTATATCAAAATTAAAGCGGCTATCGACAGAGCAAGGCAGGGACAAGGCCCGCATCTCATTGAAACTATCTCTTATCGTTTATCCGATCATACCACTGCCGACGATGCTTCTCGTTATCGTGACGATGACAACGTAGGGGAAGCTTGGCAAAAAGAACCCATGACGCGACTGCGAAATTTACTACTGCATGAATTGATTATTGATAAAGCGGGCGTCGAACAACTAGAAAAACAGTGTAGTGATGAAATTGATGCTGCGGTAGCACGTTATCTTGCTATTCCACCCGCATCGCCAACGACCATGTTTGAATATCTGTATGAAACCTTGCCCGATCATTATCTAGACCAGTTAGAGCAGGTACAAAAAAAGATCTTACAGGAGGGTGAAAAATGAAGGACATGACACTGATTGATGCAGTCAATAACGCCTTGTTTGATGCAATGGCTGAAGATCAAGATATTATCGTATTGGGTGAGGATGTTGGCGCTAACGGTGGTGTTTTCCGCGCCACAGAAGGCTTGCAAGCTGAGTATGGTCGGGAGCGCGTCATTGATACCCCGTTAGCTGAATCGCTGATTAGCGGGATGGCCATTGGCTTAGCGGCGCAAGGCATGAAACCCGTGGTCGAAATTCAATTTATGGGTTTTATCTATGCTGCATTCGATCAGTTTCTATGCCATGCAGGGCGGATGCGTAATCGTACCCGTGGTCGTTTAACCTGTCCCATGGTATTGCGTGCGCCCTATGGTGGTGGTATTCATGCGCCTGAACACCACAGTGAAAGTACCGAGGCGATTTTTGCCCACATTCCTGGTATTCGTGTGGTGATCCCGTCTTCACCTGGCCGTGCTTATGGTTTGTTACTTGCCGCAATTCGCGATCCTGATCCTGTCGTTTTCCTTGAACCGAAACGTATTTATCGCTTACAAACCGAATCAGTCGACAACAATGGCCAAGCTTTACCGTTAGATGTGTGCTTTACCCTGCGAGAAGGCTCTGACGTGACCCTGATTAGTTGGGGGGCTATGTTATATGAAACCTTACAAGCGGCGGATCAACTAGCAGAACGGAATATATCGGCAGAAGTTATCGATCTAGCGTCGATTAAACCGATTGATAAAACCACCATTTTAAGCTCGATAGCGAAAACCGGTCGTTGTGTGATTATCTCAGAAGCCGCGCGCAGTGGTGGCGTAGCCTCAGAGATTGCCGCCATTATTGCTGAAGAAGGGCTAATGACATTATTAGCACCCGTCATGCGCGTGACGGGTTATGACACTATTATGCCTTTGGCTAAAATGGAAAAATATTATATGCCAAGTGTCGAACAAATTATTACCGCCGTTAACAACGTCATGGAGTTCTGATGCATATTTTCAAATTACCTGATTTAGGGGAAGGCTTACCCGAAGCCGAAATTGTTGAATGGTTTATTAAACCTGGTGATGTCGTGACTGCCGATCAGTTAATGGTGTCGATGGAAACGGCAAAAGCCATTGTCGAGATCCCGTGTCCTGAAAACGCGACAGTGGTGAAATTGTATGGCGAAAGCGGTGATATTATTCATACTGGAGACCCACTGGTTGAGTTCTTGGAAGAGGGCGCTGTATTCGCGAGTAAGGTTGAAGAAAAACCCAAATCAGCACCCGTAAAAGCATCAACATCTGTCGTCGGAGAGTTGCATACAACCGAAGGTAAATTAAAAGAAACTGCGCAATCGGTATCGGGAAATAGTATTGGCGTGAAGGCAACACCGGCCGTGCGTGCATTAGCCCATCGATATCATATCGACTTAGCGATTGTTACCCCTTCCGGCCCGCATAGTACTGTGACTGCTTCTGATGTAGAACGAGTGGTTAAAATATTTGCTGACGTCGGCGAGTTAGTGCCACTCAAAGGTGTGCGTCGTAGTATGGCAAAAGCCATGACACAAGCACATGCTGAAGTCGTGCCTGTTACGCTGCATGATGATGCTGATATTACGACTTGGTTTGCACAAGGTGATATTACGGTTCGTATTATCCGTGCGATGGCACTGGCTTGTGAAACTGAACCGACGTTAAACGCTTGGTATGACAGTCATGCCATTGGCCGTCGTATTATTAAACCCATGCATTTAGGCTTAGCGGTCGATACGCAAGATGGCTTATTCGTTCCGGTTATCCGCGATGCCCAAAATTACAGCCCACATGAAATGCGTGATAAAATTAATACCCTGAAAGAGCTGGTATCACAACGAAAAATAGTCGCAGATGATTTACGCGGTAATACCATCACCTTATCTAATTTTGGTAGCATGGTCGGTAAATACGCCAACCCGATTGTGATGCCGCCGACTGTCGCAATACTCGGAACAGGGCGCTTATTTCAACAATTGGGCTATGCTAAATCGGGCGGTAACAAATCCGGTGATAATAGCGGTGATATCGTTGAACATACTTTATTACCGCTATCGTTAACATTTGACCATAGATCGATTACGGGTGGTGAGGCTGCAAGATTCCTCGCCGTGTTAATGGTCGACCTAGCGTTGGATAGTTAAACCAAAACCTGTGATCGCTAGTCTTATCAAAATTATGGAGTGAAGAGTGATGAAAACGACTTCAACCAAGTTCCCCTTACGCATCTTAACTGCGACCTGTTTGTTTGATGGTCACGACGCTGCCATTAATATCGTACGGCGGTTATTACAAGCGCGAGGAGTTGAAGTCATACACTTAGGCATTAACCGATCTGTTCACGATGTGGTGACAACGGCACTGCAAGAAGATGTTGATGCCATCGCCATGAGTTCCTACCAAGGTGGGCATAATCCGTATTTTGGTTTCTTATTATCTAGCCTCGCCGATGTCGGTGCACAGCCCGCAATATTTGTGGGCGGCGGTGCGACTATCTCGTCAGATGAAGCGAGAGGACTAGAAGAGCAAGGCGTGACCCGGGTTTATACCAGTGCCGATGTGTTAAGTTTAGACGAAATGATCAGTGACTTATTAAACCGTTTAGTCACGATAAAGCCTAAAGGTAAAGCAAAATTCAAGGTTAAAAAAGTAGGCGTTAAACCTGCAACTGATTTGTATTTAGGTCAATTAATCACGGCTATTGAGCAAGACCGCTTAGCGAGTGTGTCAGCTACATTATCATCAAGCTTACCAGCCAAAAAAACCATGGTCATGGGGATCACAGGGACGGGCGGCGCGGGAAAAAGTACCTTTAGTGATGAGTTGCTAGCAGCGTTATTAGCGCTTTATCCTGATATTAAGATCGCTTATTTAGCCGTTGATCCCAGCGCTCAAAAAACAGGGGGGGCATTACTCGGTGATCGTATCCGCATTAATACCTTGCCGCACGATCGTTTATTCATGCGTTCGATTGCCACACGACAAGCCAATGTGTCGGTCAGTCAATCGTTACAAACCTGTGTGCCTATATTAATTAACCAAGGCTTTGATTTGGTATTCGTGGAGACCGCAGGTATTGGTCAAAGTGACAGCGCGATTGTTGATATGGTTGATTTTAGTCTTTACTTAATGACCAAGGATTATGGTGCCAGCAGCCAATTAGAAAAAATTGAGATGTTACAATATGCCGATGCTGTGGTGCTGAATAAAGCCGACCAACAAGGCAGTGAAGATGCCTTTAATGATGTGCAGCAGCAATGGCGTTTTAACCAGCAAGAAAAGGTGATTGCTGGCAATGAACTGCCCGTTTTTCCGATGGTAGCAAGCCATTATAATGATCATGGCTTTGGTCGTTTTATTGCATTTTTAATGACTAAGTTACCTTTTACCGCTCAGGCTGACGTCAAAAAATCTTACCAACAAACATTAACGACATACCCACGTTATGATTGGACGCTCACCGTGAGTCAATTAAAATTACAAAACCCAGATTATTTAACCGCTATTTGTAACCATTATGCCGCGCTATCCGATAGTCATTTACAGCAAATAGAACAAGTACGCGAACTGCATAACTGCTATCAAATGTTAGCAGATCTCGGTGATCCGTTTTTACCCGTTAAACTCGCGCGTTACCCCCAAGCAAATATAGAAAATGAATCTGATGAACATAGTTTTTTAGTCACAGATGCCGCGTTAAAAGTGTTATTACCGCCGTTAAGAACACGTTATAACAAGCTTTTAACTAAGATTTCAGTGCCACTTCGTCATGCTTTATTAGCTTGGTTTAGAGACGATGAAGATCTCGCGTTAAAACGCATTGAAGAAGGGGTTGATACCATCGATTGCCAGCAATCGTATGGTGAACACAAAGACCACTTTGTTAGTTTAAGTGGCACCGTGGTCCCCCATGTGGCGAAACCAAACGAAGCCCATTGGGATAACATTACGGCTTTTTTACTGAATGAAAATAGACCTGGGCAGTTCCCTTATACTGCGGGTGTTTTTCCGACAAGACACAATGATGAAGACCCTACGCGGATGTTTGCCGGAGAAGGCTTACCGGAAGATACCAATAAGCGCTTTCATTATTTAATTAAAGGCCAAAAGTCGATTCGTTTATCAACGGCATTTGATCCGAATACCTTGTATGGACATGATCCAGAAATAAACCCTGATGTATTCGCCTGTATTGGTATGTCGGGTGTCTCAATTGCCACATTGGATGATATGAAAGTATTGTATTCTGGCATTGACCTGTGTGATTCCGGTTCGTCGGTATCGATGACGATTAACGGCCCAGCACCAATACTCATGGCGTGGTTTTTACATACAGCTATTGACCAACAAGTTGAGTTGTATTTAACCCAAACCAAGTTATGGCCTAAAGCCAACAAACTCATTAAAGCGTATTTATCATCTTGCATCAGTAGTGGCAGTACTAGTGGCAATAATAGTAGTAAGAACACGAGTACTAAACAGCGGTCGGTTTATCGTGGAGACTTACCTCAGGGTCATGATGGTTTAGGGCTTAAGTTACTCGGCATATCGGGTCAGGTGTTAATGACCAAGCTACTGGGGTTAGAGGCTGAATACACAGCGTTGAAAACGGCGACTTACAATAAGGTTAGAGGCACGCTGCAAGCTGACATTTTAAAAGAAGAGATTGCGCAGAACGAGTGTATTTTCTCGTTAGACTTTGCGCTTAAGCTAATGGCCGATATGCAAGGTTACTTTAGCGCCAACGCGATTGCGAAATTTTACCCTGTTTCAGTAAGTGGTTATCACATTGGTGAGGCAGGGGCTAACCCCGTTACTCAGCTGGCCTTTACACTCGCCAACGGTTTTACGTTATTAGAATATTATTTAGCGCAAGGATTGGACATTGACGAGGTTGCGCCACGATTAAGCTTCTTCTTTAGTAATGGTATGGATCCAGAGTATGCAGTGATAGGGCGCGTTGCACGGCGGATATGGGCGCGAACATTGAAGTCAGTATATAGCGCCAATGATCGTAGCCAAAAATTGAAGTATCACATTCAAACATCTGGCCGCAGTTTACAATCACAAGAAATTGATTTAAATGATATTAGAACCAGTCTACAAGCCATTTACGCACTTTGTGATAACTGTAATAGTCTGCATACCAATGCGTATGATGAAACGATTACGACCCCAACGGAAAACTCGGTTTATCGGGCTCTTTCTATTCAATCCATTATTAATCGTGAGTTTGGACTGAATAAGAATCAAAATCCGCTGCAGGGCAGTTATGTTATCGAACTATTAACCAACCTTGTCGAAGAAGCCGTATATGGCGAGTTTAATCGTTTAGCCCGTCGTGGTGGGGTACTCGGTGCAATTGAAACCGGTTATCAACGCACGCAGATCCAGCAACAAAGTATGTATTACGAGAAATTAAAAGGTAGCGGAAAGCTTGATATGGTGGGGATTAATTGCATGTCTCGCGATGTCCAAGCGCATGATGCGATGCCACTGAGTGATAAACAGTTGGTACGCTGCAGCGAGAGTAAGAAGCAGCAACAAATTGATGCTGTGCTACGATTCAAGCAGCAAAATAAACAGCAAGGTGAGTTGTCATTGGCAGCGATGAAGGTGGCGCTATTAGCTAATCATGATACTGAAAGCAATAGTTTCACAGTGCTCATGGATGCAGCACCATTTGCCAGCCTATCTCAATTGACTGATGTATTGTACTTAGTTGGTGGTAAATATCGCCGCAATATGTAGGCTGAAATGGATTAGAGTGAAGGATGATCACATTTATGCGTGAAATTCTGTCTAGTTTATTTACTTGATTATGTGATGGGTTTCAAATGAAAGCTTGCGTAATAAGTTTTTTATGTTACATTGGTCACATCTTCTGAACAAGAAGATAGAAAAATGCTCAAAGGATGAGTCCGTTAAACCGCCTCCAAGGAACCGAGATCAACTGAGCCACGTGGTTCAATTTTTGATTAATGATTTAGAAGGTGACCTCTATGAAAAATTCAGTACCTGCAACACCTGTTTTCGGTGATTTATATAACACAAAATTCACTTACCCAAGACATTTCGGTTACTAATTTCTAAGAATTCAGAATTTGATGCCATCTATTTATAGATGGCATTTTAGTTTCTGGTGTATAGAAAACTGCTGCAATTCACAATTCACAATTCACAATTCACAATTCACAATTCACAATTCACAATTCACAATTCACAACCTAAACTCATAACCGACTACCCATAAGCCATCTCATAAGCCATAAGCTAGAATTTGAAATTTAGAGCTGACGAGATCGTGACGGCTATAAGTACGCCGCGATATCGACTTCATCAATTTGCGCTGGTTTTAGGTATTTATGTGCATATTCAAGATAAATCCCCGAACTTAAAAACAGTTTAAATAGATCGCTATCTATATGTCGGTCTTTACTCATGAAGCTTAATATTTTAATACTTTGGCTTAACGACTTCGCTGTTTTATAAGGCCTATCACTCGCAGTCAGCGCTTCAAATACATCCGCAATCGCTAATATACGTGCTTCAAGCGATATTTCTTCTTCTTGATGGCCTCGTGGGTAACCTCGACCATTTAATTGTTCGTGATGACCACCTGCAATCTCGGGGACACGGCTTAGATGTGGCGGTAATGGCAGTTGTTCCAACATGGTAATTGTTTGAATCACATGGTGGTTAATGATATAGCGTTCTTCAGCATTGATCGTACCTCGTTGGATCATCAGATTATGTAATTCACCCAGGTCATTACGGTGCAGCGGGCGTTTCATGTTAAAGCGTAAATGCGCTTCTAATTCTAATGAGTTATCAATGTGTGGGATCATGTGCTCGGTACGATCTGATAACACGGGTTCCATTATCGGTAGGGTAATGGGATTTGGTCTGTTCTTTTGTGCAAGTTCAGCAGGTGAAAGCCCGAGTTCATCATCTAGGAAACGTAACCAAGTCTGCTGAGAGATAGACTCTATTCTAGCAATCGTATCATCATCAATAAAATTTTCGCCGAGGTTACACTGAGCGATAAATGCAAAGTCAGCTTCGATTTGCTGTATGTTATCGGCCAATATACTGTTGGTTTGCTTCGCACATTCGCCCTGTGAAATTGCCGTGAGGGCTTGGATTTGAGCATCTCGGATAAGCACTTCAAATCGCATTCTAATTTCATTTATACGGTTATAAATTGTTTCTAATTTAGTCGCTTTATCAATCACATATTCGGGTGTGGTCACCTTGCCACAGTCATGTAACCAAGCTGCGATGTTAAGTTGTTCCCAGCCCTCTGAATCTAGACTGAATTTACGGAATTGTGTTTGTGTTGATTTACACGCCGCATCAGCGAGCATACTAGCAAGTTCGGGGACGCGTTGACAGTGAGCGCCAGTGTAGGGCGATTTTGTATCAATCGCACCAGCAATCAAACTGATAAACGAGTTGAGCAGCTCTTTTTGTTTGGCAATTAAATCTTGGCCTTCAAAAGAGAGCGAGACAAAGTCCGATAGTGCTTTTGCCACGCCCATGACATGCGTGAGATCTTCGTCAGCAAGGCATTCGTCATAACTAAAACCAAGTAGACCTAGAATGTGACCGCTGCGATCGACCAAGGGAATTGTTAACGTATAAACATTACTATTTTCAGGGTGAATGCCTGCTTTCACTAACGCTGTTTTTAGCATTGGATGGATAAGGTTAAATTGAATATCTTTAACATTGACATTATTTCTTAATTTTTCATACGGCCATTGTGTCGAGAGACTAGGGCACTGGGTAATATCCGCCTTTATGCTGTCATTTTGAGTATGTAAAATAAAGGGTTCTAAAATGCTGTCATCTTCTTCGGATTTTAAATATACAAACGCACTGTCGGCTTTAAGCATCAGACTGGCTTTATCACAGGTTTTTTCTAATAAGCTATGAATATCTTGTTCGTTAGAGAGGATGGTGAGTAAGCGTAAAAAGTCATCCAGTGTTTTCCGCATTTTCGCCGTCGATTGCTGTAGTTCTGCTATTTCTTCAATATGAGATAGCTCTGTTTCGGTTTCTGAAACGTCTAACGCGGTAACTTGTTTAATTTGTTCTGAGAGGGTACGTAATGGTCGTGTTAATACGCGTGCAAATAACCAACTTAATGGAATGAATATAACCCCGACTGAAACTAAGATTAGCATGGTTTCACTGAGCATTTTCTTTGTTGGGCCTAAGATACTCTCTTCTGGTACAGCAATGAGAAGGCGTGCGTTGTTATTTTGCATAAAGCTCATGTTGTGAGTTTGTGCGAGCCATTGTTTGTCTTGGAAATTAAAAGTGAAAAGATTATTTTTATTGAGATTATCACGGATAATGGTCTTAAAATTGTCTTTTTGTAGCAGGTTTCCCATCGCTGTATCAACTGATATATCGTCGACATTAGAGAAACGGCTATCGTTGTCGTGATAAACAACGAACTGGCCTTTGTCACCCAATACACGCGTATCGCATCATGACTCAAATCGGAGGCTTTAAGGCTATCTACTATGGTTCTAATATTAAGGTCGGTGGCAATGACAACATCAGAAAATTTGTGTTTTTGTACCAGCGTTAATGAGTCTTCATTGGTTCTTAAATCTTTATAGACAGGTGTTGGCACTAAATTAGAACTCTGCATACCAACTTTGTACCAATCGCGTTCAAAGACATTTAACGAATCATTTTTAGTTACAGTTGTATCAATGACGTCAAAGCTTTTACTGAGGTAAACTCGGGTCAGTTCATTTGAATTAGCTTGTTTGTATGTCAGTGTTTCGATGACAAACTTAGCGTGTTCCGGTGCGTCATAATAGTACTGTTGAGTTTTAGAACTTAGCTTATGTGCGCCGAGTAGATCACCATTCGGAAAACCCATATAAATCGAGTTGGTTAATGTATCTTTCGCGAGGTAGCGAGTAAGGTCCATTGCTTTGATTAAACTGACATCTGAGGCTTGTTCATTGTCCCAATCAGAGCTGGTACTAAGGTAACCAAAAAGTTGCGTGATAGGTTTGTATTTATCACTCACTGACGTGTAAATGTCGTCTACATAACGTTGAAACTGTTGTGACACTGCGTCATGTGCCATTTCTGACATTCGATTATAACTGATTGAAATTAATATGCTGATGGTAATAAATAGAAATATTGAGAATGCCATTGCAGTATAATTTGTCAGCGATAACTTAATTTTTTTCAAACCTAGCTCCGATATGATAAATGTCATTTTTTATGATATTTAATACTATTATTATGAAAAATAAATACGATGTGTCACGGTTACTAATACTTACGCATTACCAACAACAGGGTAGCATATAACGTAAATGTTTTAGGTTGGAACCCAACTCTAATTTAACATTTAATGTGTCATAACGATTAACCATTTTAAATGCTGAAAAGGATCGCATTACGTATATACTGTTAAACCACATGTTTATACGTAATGCAGTCTATGATCAGGAATTGATCGTTTAGTCTTTAACAGAGGAGTGTTGTTTTGACTCAGTTTCGTCCTTGTATTGATTTACACCAGGGTAAAGTAAAACAAATTGTTGGTGGTAGCTTGAATGATCAAGGCGCTGCTACTAATTTTATTAGCCAATATGATGCTGCTTATTATGCCAATATTTATCGTCAACACGATCTGCGTGGTGGCCATGTCATTGCGTTAGGCCCCAATAATGAAGCGGAAGTTGTTAAAGCGTTAAGGGCATGGCCACAAGCCTTGCAGTTTGGTGGTGGGGTTAATTTAACCAATGCAGCTAAGTATATAGAAGCTGGTGCATCTCATGTGATTGTTACATCATATTTATTTGATGGCGACGAGTTTAGCTGGGATAAATTAGCGCAGTTAAAAGCACTGATCGGTAAAGCGCATTTAATTTTGGATTTGAGTTGTAGGAAAACCACAGAGGGTTGGAATATAGCGACGAATCGTTGGCAAACTGTCACAAGTACTGTGATTAATGCTGAAACATTGCAGCAACTTTCAGAGCATTGCGCCGAATTTTTGATTCATGCTGCGGATGTCGAAGGACTACAAAATGGTATTGATCAAGAACTGGTTAGTTTATTAGGCCAGCATACCAGCATACCGGTGACCTATGCTGGTGGCGCGCGCAGTATTGACGACTTGGCTTTAGTCGACCGCTTATCCAATGGTAAAGTTGATTTAACGATAGGGAGTGCACTGGATATATTTGGTGGTTCTGGTATCACTTTACAACAATGTATCGATTGGAATAAAGCGAATTAAGTTAAATCAATAAAATTGCTAAGCTTATGAATATATCAGGTTTTATTACGTTAATTGTTGATATGACCTGTCGTTTATTCGTATTGTTTCTAATCTGTTTAGTCACAAATTTATGATTAGATTATTATAAATTTGTGACGAAAACCCTATTATAATATGATTGTTCATATTTTTAGTATAAACAGCTTTAAAATATACACTTGTTCCACTAAAATGCCTCTCCAGTTTTGTTTTGTGGTTTATTATGAGTTGTATTAAGTGAGTAGTATTAAGGTAACCGTCGATCGTATCCAAGTGGGAAACTATATTAAATTACCCTTGGGTTGGTGTGACCATCCTTTCATGTTCAACAATTTCAAAATTGATTCTGAAGAACAGCTTTTACTTATTCGTAAACTAGGCGTTTCGCACGTATCTGTGTACCCACAGCGTAGTGATAATGGCTTGTTACCACCAACATCGACCTCAGATTCAACAGTTCCTCCTTCTGATATATCTAACCTTGATCTAGAGAGAATTCAACGGGAGTTGTGGGAGTCGAAGCAAGAGAATATTGAAAAACTAAAAAGCCATCGCCGCAAAATAATCAAGACAGAGAAAAACTTCCAATCAGCTGCTGTTCAAGTGCGTTCTGTGATGACCAAACTTGCGAGTCGACCACTTAATGCTATTGACGAAGCCACTCAACTTGTTGGCAACATGGCCGAGTCACTGTTAAAAGAAGAACATATTGTTTTACATTTAATGAGTGAAACCAAAGAAAGTGAGAACATTTATTATCATTCCTTGAATGTGTCAGTATTGTCTATGTTACTGGCGAAAATGAAAGGTTTAGATGTAAACGAAATTAAAACCATTGGTATGGGTGCTTTATTCCATGACATGGGGAAGCTAAAAATTCCACCGCAAATATTGCGGAAAAAGACCGCACTTACGAGTGCCGAGCTTAATTTTTTAAAACAGCATCCTAAGTATGGGTTGGACTTTGTTAATTTAGTTGATACTTTTCCAGAAAGCGCTAAAGCGATCATCTCTCAACACCATGAACTGTTAGATGGTAGTGGCTACCCGAAAGGTTTAGCGGGCGATGATATTGACCCATTGGTGCAATTGGTTAGTGTTGTTAATAAATACGATACCCTTTGTCATCCACTGGATATTACCAAAGCACGGGTACCGTCTACTGCGTTGTCCTGGTTGTATAAAAATAGTGTGAATAAATATAACCAGAGTGACTTGAAGTTATTAGTCAAAATATTGGGGATATATCCACCTGGCAGTGTCGTACGATTATCGAATGATCAAATAGGCATGGTGTTGTCGGTCAATTCAGACCGGTTGTTATTCCCTAACATTCTTATTTATGATTCAGAAGTACCGCGCGCCGAAGCGCCGATTATCGATTTGGAAGAACGCCAGTTAAAGATTACGGGTGTACTCAAACCAGATAAATTACCGGAACAGATTTACGAATATCTTAATCCGAGAAGTCGTATTAGCTATTATTTTGAAAATACAAAAAGCGATAAATAATATTGCATATATACAATTAGAGTTTGTGCACTATAATGAGCTGCGAGTTATTTATTAAAAAGGTTTAAATTTTGAAAGTGCGTCAACATGGTTTTACCCTTATCGAATTAGTTATTGTGATTATTGTCCTAGGGATATTATCTGCGACCGCATTACCTAAATTTTTAAACTTATCAGATGATGCAGAAATTGCAGTTGTTGAAGGCACTGCTGGCGCGTTGAAAAGTGCGGTTAATTTAGCCCACAGTAAATGGATTATTATGGGTTCTGCGAGTGATGTAGATTCAAATAATGATGTTCAGCTATATGGAACTGGTACTGAAGGACAAATTGATTTCAATAAAGTTGGCTGGCCTGTTCAAAGTTTTGATGGTGGAGACTCTATTCTCAGTAATGATAATGTAGATGATTGCGTTTCATTGTGGAATACGCTTTTAAATACAGGTAGTGATGAGATTGATAATACTGATAAAAGTGAACCATTCGTTGTAAAGCAAGTAGATCCTGGTATTTGTTTGTATCATTGGAGTGATAATGAAGCTTTGTATATCAGCTATGATACTAACACTGGTAGCGTAACCACTTTCCCTTAAAAAGTAATAACGACTTATCAGTAGCGATAAATCGTTATTATAAAATATTGAACACATTATTCAGACTTATTTAAACGCCAATCATACTCATAATCAATATCTCCAGGGCTTTGTTGAAATAACAGCAAAGCTTGCTTTAATTCTGGATTGGCATAACGTTTAAAATGCTCAATGAGTGTTTTCTCATTGTCGCCAAAATCTTCTGCATACCACTTATAAATACTCGATACTTCCAAATCTTCACCTTTAACGGTTACGCCGCGTGGGTGATTCACATAAGCATAAGCACCTGCCGTTAATAGCTGTTCTGTATTACTTGCGGTAAAAGCTGTTACTGATAAATTGGGGCAGCCATAACTGGCACAGTTAACCGCATAATGGATGCGAGGGTCGTTCCAAATAGGACGCAGTATTTTGTGCTCAATATCATTCAAACTCAGCGTTTTGTCATTAACGACCGCAGCATCATCATCCCATGGACCAAATGAAAAGAAGCGCTCACCGAGTTTAGTAATCGATTTCACTGGATAATTATCGAGTATCAGTTGTACTGTCAGCGCGTTGTACAAGTTAATCCAGTAGGCTTGTTGTTGTGCCTTGGTATGTTGTAACGGGTTTATGCTTTGTAGTTGTGTGAGATACTGTTTAAGAATGCTTTTATCTGGATTCGTTACACCTTGATAATTGAATAAGTTAATTGCAGTGCTGTTTTCACCGACAATTAAGTAGCGATTTAGAATGTGTTGCCATTGGCTGTGATCAACATCTTGCGCTATGGCTGGACCACGCTTATCCCAATAGGATAACGGCTTAGCAATACTCGCCGCCGAGTAGAAACTACTCGTTAATATAATGAATAAACTAAAAAAAACTTTTGTCATGATCAATCCTATTTCCTTACGAAAAATAAACCTTCATTTATCTATACCCTTGTATTTATTGTATAACACGAGTTTTATCTATTATCTTTAATCATAGTTTAATAGTGTGAAGGATACAGTTATTTACACAAGCTGGAAAAATAATCACCGTTTACTGAAATTTATTATGTTTAATAATTAATTAGATTGAAGTAGCCATTCTATGGCTTTGTAGCGTGTACAAATAGCGCGTTTTGGGCTATCTTCCGAACCTATATTAATTAGTGCCTTTTTTACTATCCCTTTGGAGTGTAAGTGTCTTATAAGAATATTTTTTTCTCGCTATTATGTAGTGCATTGCTGATAACAAGTCAGGTTAATGCTGAAGAGACGACAGCAACTAACATTGAGAATACGACTGAAAGTCGTACCGAGAGTAGTACCGAAAGTAGTAATGCTACTGCTAACGGTAATACCGAACAAGCAACAACAATGCCTCACTTCGATACTGAAGTCGCAGGCGTGCCTTTTATTATATCAACAGAACAGTTGGGCACTGCAGTTGGCGTATCCGGTATTATCAAACATGCTGGACAGCCGCAAGCGTCGATATTCGGACTTGGCCTATACAGTGAGAATGACAGTAATATTAGCTTTATCTCATTCAACAATTACGCATTACCGGGCCTAAAATCATGGTTATTCTCAACGGAATATTATCGTGGTTATTTAAGTAACGGTATCTATTATGTACCTGCGGCAAGAGCGCCAGGCGAACCCCGAACGACCAACGAAGTTATTGCGGAGGGTACCGAATCTTCGTTACGTGTTAATGCGAGATATGTATTACCTTGGGGCTTAGGTGCCAATGGTGCGGCGCGTAGTTTGAAGCAGCAACGCGGTGAAGTGGAATTTAATCCACTGGAATCTGGCGTTACCAGTATTAATATTACGCCGTTTCAACAACAGCGTGATGTGACGGGCTACGATAATTTACCCGATATTGCACAAGGGCTAGAACTAAAGTTTGACTGGGATAACCGCGACAGTATTGGTGATACAGAATCGGGTAGTCAAACTCGGTTCACCGTTCGTCGTGATTTTGGTAACGATGAGCGTAACAGTTGGACGACTTGGGAATTAGAGCAAAGTGCATTTGTACCATTTGATGGGAATATGTTTTTTAAAGAACAAGTCTTAGCATTTAACTATTACCTTGCCGATACACCAACATGGGATAGTGGCACTGGCGTTGCGGACAAGCATCGTCCACCTTCTTTCGCAGGTATCAAATTGGGTGGTTTTAATCGACTACGTGGTTATTCCTCAGGGCAGTTTTATAGTCGCAGTGCAGTATCTTACAGCGCAGAATACCGTGTAAAACCGCATTGGCAACCATTACATAACTTACCATTTTATGATTTTCCGTGGTGGCAATGGTCTGCATTTGCAGAAACAGGGCAAGTTTCTGATAGTTTTGATTTGTCGGCATTGCATGATGATTTAAAATGGACTGCAGGTTTAGGCTTACGGTTTAACGTAGAAGGCGTGTTAGTACGTATTGATTTTGCCAAAAGTGAAAATGGTGGCCAAACTTGGTTTATGGTTAACCAACCATTCTAGCGGAAACGGCCATTTTAAAGATATAAAAAAGCCGTCATTGTTACCGATTTAAAGGGTATACAATGACGGCTTTTTAGTTTCTAAATAAGCTCTAAATCAAGTGTTACTTTTTGAACATTGACTTTAGATCAGCGAATGGATTGTAAGTCGCTGACTCTTGGTTGTTATCACCGGCTTCAACTTCTGTTGCGTACTGATCTTGCTCGGTATATTTTGAATGCTCGTTGTCGTGGCAATATAAGCAGAGTAATTCCCAGTTACTACCATCATTAGGGTTGTTACTGTGGTCATGGTCCATGTGGTGAACCGTTAGCTCTCTTAAGTTAGAATAAACAAATTCGCGTGTGCAACGGCCACATATCCATGGGAATAACTTAAGTGCTTTTTCGCGATAGCCTTGCTCCATGCGCTTGTACGTTGCGCTAGAACCTAAAGTATCTGATGACATGATGGTTCATCCATAATGATAAAAAGGTTATTGTAAAAGTATATCGGATACTGATCAACTGCTTATTTAAACCTGTCTTGGACTATCAGAAATAAAGTGGATGAGGTAAAATGTGCGCTATTCAAATTACCAGTATTCTAGCTAACTATGCCTGTCTCAAAGTCCGTTTCAAAACAAGTTTCAACAATAGATTCAACTGCACTTAAATACCTGTCTTCTTATTCAGAGCAAGTTAAAAGCAAAGTCAAACTGATGTTAGAGCAAGACACGCTCGGTAAATTTTTATTAACTAAATATCCGCATACGCACGATATTACCAGTGATAAAAAGCTACGTGAGTTTGTGATGGATTTAAAAAATAATTACTTAAAGAAATCATCACCAATCAGTAAGATCATTTATGATCCTAAAATTCATGTGGTGAATAACGCGCTGGGGCTACACACCTTTGTATCACGAGTGCAGGGTAATAAATTAAAGAGTAAAAACGAGATCCGCATCAGTGAGTTGTTTAGACGTTGCCCTGAAGTTTTTTTACAAATGATCACCGTTCATGAGTTGGCTACCCTTGTGTCAAAGCTATGATGAAAACCCTTGCATGAAGTTACTGTTGAACTATGATTAATGTGTGAGTAGTCCCAGATTTATCTACGTTCAACTATAGGGCGATTAGCCTGAGAGAATATTAAAGGACTCCGCATCTCTATAACCTAACAATAGGAGATGTTTATGACAGGCTGTATGGATATAAAGCACTATCAGCGTTCTGACAAGGTTATTGGCGGGCGGTATCAGGCTAATGACTACTACTATACAACTTTACAAGTTAGTTGGCGGCCAAGTGTTGAAATTGTTGTTAATGGTGATACTGGCAAAGAACTTTTAAGGTTAGCGGAAGATGACGAACCAACTTTAATTGAAGTTCATGCTTTGATAGATCCTAATGGGAGAGTTGTTTCTGAGGCTAGCCAATATCTGTATCACCTTAAGAAAAAACGCAGAAAAGATACAGCTCCGATAGCTAAAGCATTGTTGCAATACTATAGATTCCTAGATGAGCTTGATTTGAAATACGATGTTTTCCCAGAAGAAGAGGAAGAACGTCCAACATATATGTTTGCTGAACATCTAAAAGAGTTGGTTGCCGGTATACCTGAGTTATGCGAGAACGGTGAATCGAAATCTGATGAGTATGGCAATCCAATCATAGCCCAAAAACTAGCTCTGAGCACTGGTAAAAACCGGATGCGTTCAGTTATCAGCTACTACAAATATCTACGACGTACAGGCTTCATTATTTTAAACCGTTTTGATGATCCCTTTGAGGTCATTAATATACATTTGCCTATTCGTAAACAGTCAGGCACTCCGAGAGAAGGGCATATGCTCTCGCACATATATAACAAGCAGAACCAAACTCAACCTGATGGTAGCAGAACAACAGCGGGTATGCGTACCGTGGAAACAACCGATATTATGGGAGGCTTCCCTCCTGAACAAAGTAAGGAGGCACATGATACGTTGAGACCCATGACACCATCACATAAGGAGTTGTTTGAGCGAGAGTTGATTAGGTTACCAATAGAAAAACAGTTGTGTTTTCGCCTTGGACTCGAGAGTGGCTTACGACTGTCTGAGTTCACAACATTTCCTCGTAGTGTGATTTACAGACCAAGTGACAATCAAGAGATAAAAATCCAGATTGGACCGTTGTTCAATGGGTGTATGACCAAATTTTCTAAGGAAGGTGGTCAAGCTCCTATCTCTGCAGGTCTTATGCTGGACTTGTACGACTATACGGTGTCTGAATTCAGGCTTCAACTTGACAAAAAGGGCCTGCATAATGGTCGCCTATTTTTGAGCCGATATGGTAAGCCATTTGCACAGAACACACTTCAGACAACCTATAGCCAATACCGAAAATACCTGCAAAGTATAGATCCTACATGGGATTATACTATTCATGAGCTTCGCTCCACATTCGCAACTTATAGGCTGGAAGATAAGTTAGATAATGGTATGTCAGCGTCACTAGCACTGCAAGAATTGAGCAAGGATATGCGTCATGAAGATATTAAAGATACTCTCAAATATGCAACATTCCGTGATGTCCGTATTGTGCGAAAAAGTCATGCCGAGCATATGAACGAACGCATGGAAGATGCAATGGAGCGTGGTAATGGCTAAATCAAAAACTCGAGAAGCTGCCAAGAGTATAATGAAGCGTAAGACTGGAAATATTAAGCTGTTAGAGCCCGACATAATAAAAATTAAGCAGGGTAATCAAATTACTTTGTTTGATTTTAATATACTTAGACGAGAGGGAACATTCAAAGATGCTCGGGTAGTTAAAAGCTATAAAAAGCCAATAGACAAACTCAAAAAGAGAATGTATGAATTACGACGAGAAGGGCAGGCCGACATAACCTTATATCCTGTGTTATATAGGTTTAAGCGCTACATGTTCTTGTGCTATAAATGGAAGTGCGACCCATTTTCAGAAGACGGTTACAGAAATTATCATACTCATCTACGACAACGCATTGAATGTCGGCAAGCACATAAGCCCTTATGGCAATATCAAGATGGTGAAGAGGTCGGAATAACCGAAGGTACTGCTGGTGCTCTCCTTACATCGTTGCGTAAAGCCCTTGGAGCTAGTGGTGTTTTTAAGCAAAGTTGGGACATACAACTATCTATTTTTTCCAAAAGTAACATTCCATTTACAGCTTATTCTAGTTCTGAATTAGATGTCATCATCAGGCGTCTGCTCACGTATTTTACACAACTCACACAAGCGATCATTGAGACTGGTAACCCTAATTGTACGGTTGCTGTCAACATTGATGGAGTTTCATGGGAAGTTAAAAGTAATACCGCCGCCTCTGGATTTCGTAAAGAAATAATATGCTGCCTAAGCAGCGCATTTAATCAAGCGATGGTAGCTGCCTATTATCTGACTGCCTATTTTACTGCATTTAACACTTGTGTATTAGAAGGGTTATGCCGCCCACTAATTCGCACTAGCACGACTAAAGATGAACGAACTAAGGAGTGGGTCGAACTATTCGGGACTAAAGTTAGAGCAAAGAACAAAGATGTGACAGCCATTATGGGTGGGGATGTGACGGAAGGGAAAGTGAAAAAATCTGGTTTAAGTTTCATTACGCTTTTGGAAACATTATCAACAGAATTTCACCGTTCTGAGAACGGACTTTTACTATACCTCCTAGATTCACTGGATCACCCATTGGTTATGACTAGCGCAAAGTTAAAAGGTGGGGATTTGGCTGCAAACTTAGGTTTATATTGTGACAAGCGAGCGCAGTGTGTACCTGCTTTGAAGTACCAATTCTTTATGCTTTTAAATGAAAATTTTTACGATAGGATTATTGTAGACGAAAACTCAATTGTGCATCGTAATAAGACAAAAAACAAGGCTCCCTTTAAACGTTTGAACGTCATCGCACATTTATTAATTGATGCCGTACAAATAAGTAGTGTGCGGCTGAAAGACATTTGTTTCCCAATTAAAATAAGGGACGAAAAAGGAATGACTATCGCTTTGTTTCATTATTTTGATCGTTCAGAAGGAGAGCTGATTATACCCGCAGAGCATAGAGATATTCTGGATTTATTTATCTCGTGGAAACTTGCAAGTAATAGCCTCGGAAAAATATATTTATTCTCTTATATCTCGACTATCGATGGAAGAAAAAACCGTTTATCACCTTTCATGGGATATGGTTTTTCCGGTTATATGAAAGATCAAAAGGTATTAAGTAACGCCGGACTAAGTACTAGTGACTATTTAATCGACTTAACTAGCAGTCGATTTAGAGAAACGGCTGCTATGGTGGCGCGCAAAAAGCAAGGCAGTGGATTAGCTGTCAGCGTTATATTGCAAAATGCGCTCGCAACTCAGTATAGAAGCTATAACGCAGAGCATCCCGAAACAAACATGCGTGTGATGAGCCAGTCGATGCAAGTCTTAGAGCGTTTGAGAGCGGGAGATCTAGATATTGAGGCGGCCAAGGAGGCATTAGCTGACGACTTGGGAATACCTGTACTGACAATTGATGAATGTCGTGCAAAAAATGGAAAGGCAAATATTGCTGGAACATTTTGTAAACCGGGGAGTCAGCACCCACAGCATACTGCTCAAGTTAAACGTGCTAACGGAATAGGCTTGGATAAACGATATCAGTTAAGCTGCACACAGTATGACAAATGTATAGGATGCAAACATGCTAAACTAGTTGATGACGTTGACGCCATATACCGCCTGCTAAGTTTCACTGATTTACTATCCGAAGCCGAAGAACACTACCCTGGCCGTTACCAGCAATCACTTGCTCCAGTAGTGCAAAAAATACATCGCGTCATACATGCTAATATTCCTAAGAATACAGTTAAGCAAGCTGTTGCTCGTCTGGATTCTCAAGGACGACATCCCTATTGGAATGCTGTTGACAATTTAACGATACCTATAAGGATATAGCTATGCTTAATCGTTTAATTAATGTAGTTTCGCTGATACCGAACTGTGAAGGCGCGAGAAAACTACTTGAACTCTGTGCTGATGGAAACTGGGAAGCCCTTAAAGGGATGCCAGTTTTTACAAAACCTGATGGCACTGTGATTGCTACATTTGAACAGAACAACTGGAAGACGAAAGGCCACCGTCCTGGTGTCCGCCTCGAGCCTGCTTATAATTTTAAGGACATACGAGGTCCGTTCAAAAAACAGTTACTGTGCGATTCACTAACAAATGAGCTTAAGGCAGCCGTTATCGCTTGGAACTACTACGACACACGTCTATGTACACATCAAAACCTTACTGGACATCTTCGCTACCTGCGGCATATGGCTTATGCATTGCAGAAGATGGGCATCAATACCTTTAATGGATTGGATGCGGATGTAATGCTGGAATTAATCGAATCAGGTTCATTTTCAGCTCATGATAACAAGACTTTTTGCTGCATTAATAGGGTTTGGGAGAACCAAGCAACGTTACCATATGACCTTCCTACTAAATTCGGACATGAGGCTCTAAACCTTGATGTTGCTAAAGCAAGAGGAAAGACCGTAATACCACTGAATCTCTATCTTAATTCATTAGTACGTCATAGTGAGTTCATCAGGGAGTGGTGGCCACATAGGGCCGAGATTAACCATGTTTTAACGAGGTTGCTGGCCACTGCACAATGTATGCGAGCAGATAAGTTGGATGATTTACGACATGCTAGAAGGCCATTTAATAGCATATTTTCTCAAAGGAGCATTGACCAAACGAATATAAAGTATGAGTTGAGTAAAGCTTTAGCCGAACAAGGAATGCGATTAGTTGATCATGGTGAAGGAGGGCAACGTTGGCTGGATTACATGCTTTGGAATCATCCAGGCATGCACATGTCGGCTAAGGAATACAATGATGGTTTGTTGGTGGTGGCAGGAAAAAGCTTTACTGTTGAAAATTTCAAGGCGTTAATCAGAAGTCTGAGTGAATCATGTATATATTTGTGTATGGCTTTATCTGGAATGCGTGGGGATGAATTGGTACACATGCACAGTGATTTTTGTGCTCAGCGACTAGAATTACCTACAGGCAGGAATAACGAAGTTGAAGAGTTATTTCTGCTTCATACTGGAACTAATAAAATTACGTTGCACTACAAAGGAACTAATGATGTATTCGTAACGACCAAGACGGGCTATGATGCGGCCCATCTGCTTAACTCGATCCATGAACCCTACAGGAAATATTTCCCTGCTGATCAAAGGCATTATTTTTTATCCTGTTTGGGAGGGTTTCTCCAAATTAATCCTGCATTGAGGATTCACAATTCGATAAAAACATTGAAGAACAAAGAAAGTGAATATTGGCGGGTATCAGATGAGGATCTAAGCATGCTGAAAAAAAGTGATCCCGATTGTTATGAGGTAAAACTGGGTGATATCTGGCCATTATCAGGGCATCAACTACGGCGTAGTCTTGCTTATTATCTTGTAGGGTTTGAGCTATGTGATTTTCCTCAGCTCAAGCAACAATTTAGCCATTTCAGTGTATTTATGACGATGTATTACGCGAGAAACGCAAGCTCCCTGAAAAACTGGTACCAAGAAGTTGAATCACAGCGTATTGATCAAAAGGCAGTTAAATACGCTCACATATTCAAGCGACTTGCTGATGGCCACCGACTTGCAGGGGGAAAAGGAAAGCAATTTCATCGTGATGCGCTCACAAATCCGATTGAGGAAAAATACAGTGATCGCCGAATGTCTGTGGAGTATTGGCGGGAAGAAATATCAGGAGGACGTGCTGACTTCCATGCTATCGCTCCCAATATGTATTGCACTAACCGAAACTGTGAACTTCGTATTGAAATCGACCTGTCGGAATGTGTGGATTGCGATTTTGATATCATAGAGGCTGCCACCTACGCAGAAGTTGCTCGACAGGAAGCTATGCGTCAACTAGTGCTCGCTGAAGATGAGGGATGGCTAGATGCTGGTCAGGTATCTCGAGACATTGTTCGCATTAAATCCGCTGAGAAAATCATGTCTGACTTGGACGTTCCTTACACGGCCTATACCTTGACTATAGCTGCAGAGAAACTGTTAATTCCAGTCAACGTCACAATGAATGATTCGGGTTTCAATGGGTGGGTATCCGTATGAATAAATATAAGAAGAAGACACTTACTCGTCGTGAAATAAAGCGCCTTGAAGCTTCAAAACGTTTTAAGGATGCACTTACTCGTTTACTGGATAGCCAAAAATTCGGTAGTCCGTTAACAACTGAAGTAGTGCCTCCGCCATACAAAATCAACTATCTTACAGTGGAACGAGAGGCCGGATTCTCAACCGGTGCGTTACGAAACTACCCTGAGATTAAGCAACTGATAGATTATGAATGCAATCCTGATAGAGATTTCGATAAACCTGATAAAGCTAACGAATATGCAGAATTAAAGTTTGCTAAGCAAGAAATTTTGGATCTAAAAAAGCGTTTGGTGTTAGAAAAACAGAAAATAAAATCAATAGAATTGTCATTGAGAAATAGCCATATTCAAAATAACGAGTTATTAATGGCACTGGATAAGGTGTTAACTCCTCAGCAACGACAAAAAATATACGCAGATAAAGTTACAGGCCTATTTGGTGTTAAGCACAACTTTTGAATATATTTAACGACTTCATGGAGCGTCCAGTAGGATTTGAAAGTATTGTGAATACTTTTTAATATTTACTTTTTTAGTAACCGCAAGTTTTCATTATCCAATCAAAATCACGGATTAAAATCGGTTTTAAAGGAGGTAAATAAGCGTTGTAGGTGACTTTTTCTTGAGTGCTTTTACTACTGTGCATAACGCATTTCAGGTCATTACGTGGTTGCCACAATACAAGCAGACAATTCCGTCAAAATCTGTAGCGTTATTAAGTGCAGTAAATTATGACACAGTGTGGTAATTGTTGTAACAATAGCCCGATAAATCGCTTCTTTAAAGCTTTAAAACAGAGTGGATGTCGACTAAATATTATTCAAGTTTAGATGATGCTAAAAGAGCGATTGCGAATTACATCACTGGATATTACAGCCGAGTTAGGCCGTATCAATACAACGGTGTTTTAACGCCAAATGAATCAGAACGAAGATACTGGTTAGAATACAAAACCGCAGCCCAAATTAGTTGACCGCTAAAGTTGTACTTATAAAGTAAAGGGCTGTAATCTAACCTATTGAAATTAAGCTGTGTTTTGTCGTTTTTTTAGTCAATTCGGTGGCAGAATCAAGGATGTTATAAACTGCCAGTCCTAATCTGTCGATGTGTAATTCAAGCTGTAATAATGGACTTAAACCCTAGTTACCATATGCGTATTATACTCACAATTTCAAGTGTATTTTTCCGTAGCATCCAAAGATTGATGATCTACTGTATTTAATAATAAAATATAAAGTACCAAAATAGGATTAAGATGAAAATAATTGAACGGCTTGAAGAAACATGTAAAGAAAACGAATCTACAATCCTACCGTTATACCAGTTAGCCGTCGGGTTGACTCAAGAGATTAGTGATCATCTTAAACGAGTTATTACTGTTCTTACCGAATTCGATAATCATGATGCAGATCATAGTAATAAAGTTATTGAAAATATTGAAAAATTACTTGGTGATGAAGTAATAAAAAAACTATCTAGTTATGAATTATTTTTTATCTATATGTCATCATTCTTACATGATTGTGGGATGGCTCCTTCTGACTGGGAAATTAAACTATTAAAAATGACAGAAGGATTTGGCCATTTTAATAATGATTCATCATCAATTCACCATGATTTAAAAAAGCCATATAGTTTTTCTGAAGCTATAAGGTTTATTGAAGATAAAGAAAAAATATTATGTGGTGACTTTAACACTACAATTGAATGGCTATTCGCCGCAAATAATAAAGAAGAATTTATAGAAGATCTAGCAAGTGTTTTTATTGATTATCAACAGTTCCGGAATGGTTATCGAGATGCAATTACTGCTATCAAAAATACAGATGAATTTTGTAAACTAAACAATGAAATAAGAATAAATTTTATAAGAGTCAATCATCATAAACGATCAGAAGTATACACTAAAAACTTGGGCTCATATTTTTCTACCATTTTAGGGAAAAATACATGGGGAAATAAAATAGCGAAGGATCTTAGTTGTATTTGTCGGTCTCATGGTGAAAACATAGAGTATTTAGACACTCTTAAAACTGATGCAAGATATTTTGGATCAGAAACTACAAATCTTCAGTTTGTTTCTATGATGCTCAGATTAGGGGATGTGATTCATTTCAGTAGTGATAGAGCTCCTATGTCTATAAGTAGGAGTAAAGTTTATGAATCTGAATTCAGCTTTCAGCAGTGGGCTATAAAAGAACAAGGTGTAAACTACAGCATTGATCATGGAGCTATTAGCTTTAACGCATATTGTGAAAATCCTGATTATTACTTTAAGTTGCATAATTACATAGACTGGATTGATAGTGAAATTCAACATTACTTTATGTACGTAAGAAAGTGGGAGGATGAATACAAATTTTTTCTATCAGAGAAAGTGGATAGAAATGCAATTACAAACGATGAAGACACCTTTCTTCCAATGAGGGGGCTAAGTTTTAAATTAAATCAAAGAAAAATTATTGAGTTATTAATGGGCGTTGGCTTATATAAAGATAAATATTCTTGTCTTAGAGAATTATATCAAAACTCATTAGATGCCTGTAGAACATTGCAATCAATGATTTCTGAAAATAATAGAAAGCATCATTGTAAAGTAGAGTTTGGATTGTGCGATAAACCAGAAGGTATATATTTATATTGTCATGATGATGGTATTGGTATGTCAAAAAATATCATTGAGAAATATTTGTTGAACATCGGAAACTCATATTACAAGTCAACGGATTTTTACAAAGAACAAGCTGATTGGCAAGATAATTTTTCACCTACGTCTCAGTTTGGAATAGGTATATTGTCTTGTTTTATGATAGCTGAAAAAATAGAGATCGTAACAAAGAAAATAGAGGGTGAAGTCATTTCATGCGTTATAGATGGTCCGCATGAAAACTTTTACTATAAAAAAAGTTCTAGAATTGATAAAGAATTAATTGGAAGTTCAGGCACTGTAGTTCGTATTTTATTAAAAGGAGATATTGCTAATGAATTAGGCAATGATCCAATAGAAAAAGAGTATTTATTTGCGTTAGGGAAAATGCATGATAATGGAATGTTAAGTAAGCTCGACATTGTATTTAATGAAAAATTAGCCATGTGGGAAAAAAGCCTTTTAAAAAAAGTAAATGATATAGTTTGCCAGCCATTTGAATATATAAATGTTTTTGTTAAAGACAACGATAATAATTCATCTGAAATTTATGGTAAACCTTATATGTTTAAATGCAAGGATGAGGACGCTTTATTTGTTGATAACCATTTTGTTAAATCTAGAATTAGTATGGCTGCCAAACCAGCATTCTCAGAAGTTAGTAAGGATGTTGAAAGTTACAATATAAAAATTGATAGGGAACAGTTTAATTTTAATATGGTATTAATACTACCAAGGAAAAATTTTAAGTTTAATGCAGATGCTATAAATATAATACCAATTATAAAGAAAAATAATATGGCAATTGATGGTGTCAGTGTTTCTAGTAATTTGAGGTTAAATTCAGATTTTGATAACTTTGAATTTCTTACCGGAATAGGTTTTCTAAATTTTATTGGTGAAGAGCGACCTCAACTATCTGTTGATAGAATATCTATAACTTCTTGGCCTCAAGGATTCGATGATAAATTACGTGATTTCATACCTGAATGTATTGGTTTAATTATAAATAAAGTAGAGGAGCATATAAATAACCACTCAATAGATATTAAAAGTAAAGAGTGTGACTTAATATTGAATAGTTTAATGAGTAAATTTAAGTCTTATAACAAAGAGTTGATTTTGAAGTTGATTGAATCTAAAAACTTAAAGAATTACATGCCAAATTTCTTAGGGTTAATAAACAAAAATATATCAATAAATGAACTTTTTTACTCTAGTGATTTATCATTTAAATCTATTAATAATTATAAACTAGATATCATCACGACTGATTTAATATACAACAAACTGTTTAGTGCAGAAAATATTTCTGTTGAAAGAGATGGAACAGTTAAAGTGACTAGTAAAGTATCAAATAGAATTGTAGTCATTAAAAATGAACGGTTTAAGGATCGCTGTATATTGTTTCCTGCTGATAAATGGATCGTTGATGATAGTCAATATGATATAATTTCTAGTATTTTACCTATAGTGCCTAAAAAAACGTGTGATGTATTAAAAAAACATACATTCGGTAAAAATAAAAAAGAAATGTATTATGAAACAAGTTGTTACTCAAATGGTATAGCTGCTTTTTTTGAACAAGATCCTTTGCTGATAGATGAAAGTAAAGGAATGTACACTGTAGACGAAAATTTTTATGGAGAGCGTCCTTCTTTGGTGCAAAATTTTGAAAGGAGACGTGCTAATTTTCATTTAAATGAATTAAATAGTTGGGAAAATAATAATTTAGATAAGACACGGAATGTTCTTTACATATATATTTCATCTAGAGAACTTACTCAAGCAGAGATATTATCGCTAAACGAAGTAGAGGATGAAGCCTACAAAAAAGGAGTAGAAGAGGGCTGGAGCATACTTTTAACAGGTATGAATGATTGTAATTCCACGATTAAACCTGGGAAGCATGACCGTCAAAAACTAGTTGATCTATTACCTATATCATTTTGGGATAAGCATGAGAGTAAAGAGTTTAAATTTTTAGATGGAACTGAAATGAAAATAAGTCAATAAAATTATTTTTAGGCTTAGATATAATATGCTAAGCCTGATTTCTATCAGATGTTTAAAATATTTATTTTCTATTTTAAACATTTACTATTCTCTGCGGTTATCATTAAATACTTAGCTTAATTTCACCATAAATTTTTTAAGGCTACTTGTATATTAATATTTAAGGTTGAATAGATCTTCTTTTCTATAACCGAATGGTATAATTACCTTACTATCAGTTTTAGAGTTGATCAGGTAAAATAGACTCACCTTAATATTCACAGCAACGATCTACAACGATGTCTAGCACTCAATCTTTAAACCTTAAATACCTTTCATCGTACTCATCTGAAGTTCAAAGCCAGGTCAGAATGATGATAGAGAAAGATAAGTTAGGTCAATTTTTACTGAAAAAATACCCTTATAAACATAAGGTAAGTAATGATAAGCAATTACGTGAATACGTTATGGAACTTAAGAATAGCTATCTAAAAAAGTCATCACCAATCAGTAAAATTGTGTTCGACCCAAAGATACACGTCGTCAATAATGCACTTGGCTTACACACGTTCATATCTAGAGTTCAGGGCAATAAGTTGAAGAGTAAAAATGAAATTCGTATCAGTGAAATTTTTAAGAGTTGTCCTGAACCATTCTTACAAATGATTGTGGTGCATGAGCTAAGTCATGTCAGATTTAAGGATCACGACAAAGCTTTCTATAAGTTATGCGAACATATGTTGCCAGATTATCATCAGTTAGAGTTTGAAATGCGTTTATATCTTACTCAAGTGGAGCTTAAAGGTAAAATTTACTAAGAAGTATTAATTTGAAACGTAGAGTTGGTTAGGCGGGATATTACATGCTAGGACTTAACTTACTCGCGTATTACCTAAGGTAATAAAACTTTAGCGTCACAATCTAAAACATCTGCAATTTCAAATAGCTTTTCAAGCGTGATGTTCACTTCACCTCGCTCAATTCGTCCAATATAAGAACGGTCTATATCAGCTAGTAATGCAAGCTTATCTTGGGATATGCAGGCTTCTTTTCGCTTCTGTTTAATTTTCAATCCAACAAAAATAGCTAAGTCATTCATTTTAAATCATTCTAAAAATGAAAGACTATCCGCTCTTGTAAGGATAAAAACAACGGATTATAATCCGCATTTATATTGGTTAAATTTTTGGACTTAAAAGTGTTACCTAAAAAACCGTTGAAAGTTACGCAAGTAATCTATGAAATATTTATTCATGACAATTTAGATCATTTTACTGTTAGTCAGCTTAAAGAGTCGTACACAACGAAAGTTGGTGATATTGACCCTGTATATGCTCGTAAAACGGTCTATCGGCAAATATTACGGTTACAGAAGCTTGGTATGCTATCTAAGGCTGAATCAAGCAGTGTGAGAGAGCATGCTTACCATAAGACTGCATTGTTTTATCAAATTGGCCTAATACCTAAGGATAAAAATGAAATCGATTATTCACTTACTATTTCTGATGAAAATTCATCTACAGAAACATTATTAGAAGATCGTTTAAAGAAGAGGGAAGTTGATCTTATAACAAGTCTTGCGGAATCTGAAGAGTACATGAATTTATTTGAATCACTTCCTGAATTACAAGATGAACTTCAGTCCAATTATTTACGTTCTAGAGAGTGTAGTTCAAAGCTATTAGGGCAGATTAAAGCAATCAAAAGTATTATAGCCACCCGAAATAAATAGTTTGTTTGAATTGCTTTAAATGTTGTAAATACATCAATATTTATATGATTCTGTGTTGAGTCGTTTGAATATGAAAAATATGACTATGGAGTAGTGTATGCCAAAGAGCCCGTATCGAATGCAGGTATAGTTAACCAAGAACTAGAGCTAGTGTTTTAAGTACTGTCACAGCGTTAGATTTTACTTTCTCGTTATCTCCAACAGAGTCACTCATGCTGACCAATTTGATCTCAAGGATTGGTACTATATCGGATGTGATAACAAACAATCATTAGCTCGTCCATTAAGATTAAAAAGAATGTAATATCTGTTTAAATGGGTAACGCGTAAGCGTAAAGATATATTTAGTTGTACTATTTATTTGTATTTTTTAGTTGATTTTGTTATGTTTCATATATTTAAGTGGGTGTTTGTGCGCGTTATAAATTGTCAAAGTTCGAAACCAAAGGCTACGAACGAAGAGTTACATATACAGTTGACTGTAGAACGTTATAAATTTATTCTGGAAAAAATAAAATATTTAGATACACAATTTAATGTGAATTTATCTAATTTAAAGAAAATTAGTATTGCATTAATCGGTGTGATAATTTCATCTATCGCGGCTTTAAAAGATAATAAAATATCATTGGAATTAACTGAGTTTACTATAGAAGTAAGCTCTCTTATTTTAGTCTTTTCTTGTATTTTTTTTATTATCATGACTGATGCGATCAAGAAATCTTGGGTTGATTACCGATTTGATGAGGTTAATCTATTAAATAAAGTTTCATGTGATTTAGGACGAAAATATCCTTCTGGGAAATGGAAACTACACTGGTCTGAAACTCATTTTTTGCTAGGTGTTATGTTATGGGGAAGTCTTAATTTTTTTCTATTCTATAATTCTAAAAGCTTAATTTTAAATATGATTTAAAACTATTATTAAACTCTGATGGGGATTGAAAATCCACACTATTTATAAATTAATAATGTGGATTCAGTTTTACGTATTCATTATGTTTTTTATATATGTTGTAAAACGTTCGTATTCACTAATTATTTCTTCTTTAGTTGTTTCCGGTTTTTTCCTATTTTTATATACCCATGCAACAAGATGGTCAAAATTGTAATGTGCAAAGGAGTCGTCGCCAGATTTAAATGGTAAAATCATACAGTTCAATTCAGGATAGTAAACCTGATAAAGAATATGATGATGTAAACCTTCACAAAACCCAATTTTATTATCTTTAACGGCTAATTTATCAAATTCATTTGGGCAAATCATAGACATTCTCGGCCATCTATTTAGATTATTAATTCCAATTCTTAATACTTCTTTAATAACTGAATTATTGATAATGCATGTTTTAGTATGAGTGTATTTAATTTTAACTTCACGTATGTTTTCTTTATGTTCGAAATCAATTTCGACACCTTCAAAATGCTTTGGTAGTAAATATTTACACAAAAACTTAATTATTTGGTTTGAATGAGTTACATCAACTGTAATGTGATATTTATCATTATTTGATGTGATTATTGTTTCAGTTCTTTCACGTGCTCTTTCATGTGTCCTAATAGTTAAATGACACTCAGAACTTGTAATTATATCTGTTGTTGTAATGTTGTCTTGAATAACTAGTGATGGAAGAGTATTGTATTTAAAATCTTCAGTGTTGAAATAGGCTGGTTCGTGACAAGTGATAATAAATGCATTCATAAACTGGATGTCATCATTTGAAAATTTACTATCTCGTTCGAGTTTTTTCATAAAGTCAATTAAGGCATGATTAATCATGCTGTTTATTTCACTTTCTTTATCTTTTTTTATTTTATTTCGATTAATTTCTAAAATATCACTAGCTTTCAGTCCTAATATATCTATGCTGAAATGACAAAAATGAGAACTTAAAGTGGTTTCTAATGGTTGGCCTTTAAAAAACAATTGTGACTCATATTTCCCATTAACGAAAATATTACTATTTTCAGGCGAAGTCAAAACAATTCGAAGTCCAGAGCTATGATAAAATCCCATATTGTTAAATTCAATATGATCTAAAGTTATAGGGTCACCATCAAAAATTAAACTAACTGGTATATAACTATTTTTAGAAAATCTTTTTACTTCACTTATTAAATTCAATATCTCAATATTTAATGGCTTTTCTTCAATAAAATCATAGCTTTGTATTTCTGATGTGATAATTCTATCGCTTAAGGAATATGAAAAATGAGATGGAACTTTATCATTTTCAATATTAAAATTAATCAAAGTTCCCACTTCGAACTTGTAACTTTCCATTTCTTTTTTAATGAATATATTGCCCAATTTAGACTTATTGGGATCGTCCATTTTAACCGTAATAGCGTCACCATTATAGAAATTCTTTGATAGAATTGTCACGCTATCCGTTATCAAATATATACTTTGAAAACCGATGCCAAAAGCACCTGATGGTTGTAACCATAGAGGCATCGAATTTATTAACTTTCGTTTTTTTAAATCTTTATTCGATGACCCTATTTTTTGTAGGTAGGTGAGTCCGCTTTTGTCTATACCCATGCCTTTATCTTGAATCTTAATGTTCCAACCGATAGTTTTTTCGTTGGAATTTCCTCTTTCAATATTGATATCAATTTTATAGTTATTTTTTAAAATTTCATTTATTTCGTTTGATGGTTCAGAGAAACTAATATTGTTATATTTTCCTAGAATATCTTTATCGATCCATAATTTTAGAAGTGTAGAGTCAGCTGCGTTTTGTAGAATTTCTCTTATACATTGAAATGGCTTTTCATAGAGACCTGCACCCTGTAACAGATCAAACATTTTATCTTCATCAACTTCAAATTTAGGGGGGCGGTCACGACTTAATAATTCATAGTCTTTAAGTTGGATGTCTAGGTATCCGATTGTGGGTAATAGCCCCATTTTTTTGCTTGGAACAATATCATCCCAATGCATCATTTGTTGATTAATTTCTTGTTCGAGGTATGCAAACCAACTCGCTGTTGCTGCGTATCCTTCATATGTTTCGCAAATAGCCCGAACTTCGATTCTATTTTGATCCATGCGGAAATGTTCAATCGACATATGTTTTTCAATATGAGCATGTGTTGAAGAAGGGAGCGTACCAGCAGTTTTCAGCATAACAGGACAAAATCTATTATCATCCAAATCTAGCAAATCACCCAATCTCAACAAACATGCTATATACCTCGGGTGCGCATTATCGTTCCCAAAGCCAACCTCTTTTTTAGGTAACAATTTTACATCATCGAATGAGTAACCATGATGGGCGCTAACAGCTCCTAAAACTTTAAATAACCGAGTAGGTAGTAGTTCATTTCTTGGACTACTTAGACCAATTTCAAGCCAAGGGTTTTTAACGATCGCTTCAGCTCTAGGTGCGTGCTTTTTACGGTAAAAATCGGCTAATAATATTCTTATGTCTTCGAATGTATCTAATGGCCACTGAGAGTGATTAAAAATTTTTTCACAGTTAGAATCTTTATATTTTTTTCCGACTAAGTGCAGTTCATGGGCTTCGTCTGTAGCAATTAGAAGTAGATAGTCATTAAATTCAGGAGTATCCCAATCTTCTCGTATTTTATTCATTGGTATAACCATGCCAATATCATGACAAAAAGCAGCCTCAAGAATTAACCACAGATCTGTAGCTGAAAGGCTATTTATATTTTCCGCGCCCAAAATACGTTCAATATTTGTCACTATTTGATTTGAATGTGAAGCATCATGAAGACTGTAATGTGGAAATGTTTGACTTACATTATTAAGCGCTTTTGAAATTAATTGTTCATCAAAAGTCCATTGCGCCCAAAGAGTGTTTAGTGAAGGATCAGCGTCACACAACTCTTTTAGTCTGTTTTTAATGATTGATGCCATTCTAGCTCCAGCTATTGAAATGTGAAATTATCAAATAAAGGCTTATTATACCATTGAAATTAAATGATTTTATTACTTGGTATCATAATTTTTAATATGAATACTTTAATTAAATGTAATTATTAGATAATTAGGAGGTCTTTTCTTTACATGAGTAAACAAAGCTCTGACTTACTTTTGGATATGTGAGTCAAGAAATACTTAGATTAGTAGTCAAATGATATTATTTATAGAAAATCCCCTGGGAGTATGGTTGGCCATTATTTTTAAATGGCTTGTAGGTATAAGGTGTAAAACATTAAGTATGAATTGAAATCGTTCTACTGTTAAAGCCAAACTCAAGCAGAGTTAAAGATCAAGAAAAATTTTTCTATAAGCTATAGCAACATATGTTGGCATAATACTTTTTTAGTGAAAACCTAAAATGTGTTTATACCTTACTCAAGTGGAGCTTGAAGGTAAAATTCATTAATTAGGGAGTATCTTATTTTGATCTTGGAGTCTATCGCTAGGTATGAAATGGAGTGCCTTAGCGATGTAGTAAATTGTTTTTCGTTATTATGATTAAATTTAAAAATTAATCATAAATGACTCTCGAGATATAAACATCATTATAATACACATTAAGTCTTTGATTTTAAATTTATTACGTCTAATTAATCATGTTTTTTATCAAAATACTATGCAAGGGTAGCTTTCTCACGTACGGGAGAAAAACCACGATAAGGCATTTTACAAGCTTTGCGAGCATATGCTGCCTGATTATCACCAGTTCGAATTTGAAATGCGCTTGTATTTAACTCAGGTGGAGTTTAGAGGTGAGATTTATAACTAAGTGGATTTATTCTTACTCAGTTATTATTTCATTGTTACTTTACCGCCGACCATTTTGTAAGCCGGTGTGCCTCGTACCAAGGTATCTCTGGCAAACACTTGCTCACATTTAGGGCAAGTGCACGGTGTGTTGCAATAGTCTGTGACGATACGCTCTTTAAAGCATTTCACTAAACTTCCTTTACCGCCTTTACGGTATTTAAACAGCAGTGCTTTGCACTTACTACAAAATATCTCAACAGTTTGCGTTGGACCTTTCTTATTTGGTTTTGCCATTGTTTACGACTACTCTGTTACGAATCAAATATCACATGCAGTAGGTATTATATCACCTGTGTATTGCTTACACACAGTACCTTCGCCACTCATGTAATAAGTAATACCAACTTCTGGATATTGATATTCACAACGCATACGAGAATTATCCGCTTTTGCATAATGCGTTATTTGAATTAAGGCTTTCGGATCGTTACCTGTTAGTGGCTTAATTACGCTCTTCTCTCCTTCAATCAATGTATTCCATATAGCCTCACAAAATTGAGGTGCTGTTGAAGTTGGGAAATGTAATATTTGAGATGTAATAGCCTCATGAAAGTCAATGCTGTAATAACCTATAGGAGAACTAGGTTCGTTAAATCTCAAATTACCAGGGCGCCCCTCTAATTCATGTTTAGCGCTAATCACATCAATCCCGCTCTTTAATGCGCCTGAAAAACCGCTTAATGTAGCTCTTTCTGCATCATTTCGTAAATTGAGAAACTTAGGCACTGCTGTTGCCGCTAATATGCCTAAGACGATAATGACAATGACTAATTCGATGAGAGTAAAACCGCGATGCTTCATGCTAATACTTTAGAGTTATTCTGGTGTGGTGATATTACCTAAATGTGACATGGTGTTAAAGTATTGTGTTTGATTAATAAGGCTCTTAGTATTAATCAATAAGCATAGATATTAATGCATAAAATATTATATTTAGTGTTTATCAATACTGTACGCAGAATGAGCAACTTGATTTGATTACACTTGTAGTTCAGGATACTAAATTAGATAGACAGTTATATTTATAAGGATTATTTTTTAATGTCGACACCGCAGCAAACAAAAAAAGCATCATTTCATCTAAGACGTTGGATCTTAGGTGTCTCGACATTAATGATGTTAAGTGTTGCCGTGGCCTCTGTTTATCGTGAAAGCATTATTATTAAAGTGAGCAATAATTTAGCTAAAAACTACGGCATTAAAGTCGAACAGTTAACCGGTTTAGTAATGAAGTTTGATCTTAAGCAGCCTTGGTTTATTGACAGCATCGCGTTAGCTAACGTGGATTTAAGCCTTGATTATTTGCAGTTTCAGCAAGCGACTCAAGCTCAAACGGTAGACACCGACTCGAAAACCACAGCCACCGCGCTGGTTATTCCCACATTACCTGATTGGATACCCGATCTCCACATTACTAATATCACGGTGCGGGGTGATAATTTACCTGACTTCGCCGCGGATAAATTAGAGTCTTGGTCAAGCCTTAAGCTAAATACCTTGGATGTTAAAAATATTGTTTATCGCTATAACAATGTAGACCCTGAATTTGGATTTTCTGTGTGGCAGCAAGAACTGCAATTACTGACTGCCGAGTTTAATTACAGCGCTGGCCAGCTTAATGACAAAAGCAATGACCGAGACCGTCACAAGCAACTCAACGGAACATTGATCACTGACTTAGCGAAAACTAAGCCAATCATGGATCTATTCTTACCTGAGCTTAATGGTTTGCTGTCCGGCTCGGTTAAAGTAGACATCGCGCTCAATCCAGAAAAGGTTGATCGTATTGCAGTGGCTATTTCACTTAACGATGTAGGGCTTTATGAGCAACAACAAGCAGTCATTACCAACACCAATTTAACCTTAACGACGGCGTTAACCTTAGGTGACAACGGTTGGTTAGCTGATGCTGCCGATTTAAACTTGGTTAATGTAGATCCTATTACTGTTTCCGCCGATAACTGTGCTCTATTTGATTCGTTATTTAAAATGGCAAACGCAGTGTGCCAACCTTTTCAGCAGAGCGATTCATTAACGCTAACGCCAATCATCATAACGCCACAATTACCGTTATCTTTACAGTTGAGCATACAAGACCGAAATATAGATACCTGGCAGGTTGCAGCGAAACAACTCGGTGCGACGGTACACATGTCGGAAAATAGATTTGCGCTACAAGTGAACCAACTGTTACTTACCCCAGGATCTTGGCAAGGCAGTTGGGCTATTTCAGCTGCGGGTAATAGCCGATTTTTCAGTGCGGTTGATGGGTTAGAACCAATGCCGGTACAAGTGGCTGGGAAAGGGGTTGTGGAATTCAACCCGACAAGTACAGCGCTACAAACTAAGTTACTCGTTAATCAAGCAAGCATAACAGCGCAACAGTTTAAATATACCGACATGTCGAGTGACAATATGACGGTTAAATTATTGACGCCTACCAGGATTAACATCAAGGATAATAAAGTGTCATCCTTTACGAGTGCTTTCGAAACCATCTTAGATAACAGCCAATATCAACAAACCTATAAAATAAATACACTAACCGCGCAGCATAAAGCCAGTTTTAGCACGAAGAGCATCGTGTTGAATTCTGATTGGCAACTCGATGATGCACTGCTAAAAAGTGAAAACACCGTGAGTTTGTTAGAACTCAAGCCAATTAAAGCCGAAGGTTACTGGCAGTTACCAATACAAAATATCCCGTCGTTAATGACCGATGTATATCCTTTACCTAAAGGGTTAACGCTATCTGCGCAGATAACAAACAAGCTTAACTACACACTAAATTTAGCTACACAAAAACCTTACTTGGCGGCTAATATTAGCGGTGAGTTAACGGCTGATAGTGCGCATTTCAATGACATTAGCGCCGCACAACTGAAAACCAGTTGGCGCTGTAATATGGATAGTACCAACGCTGATATTTCGGCATCATTAATGGCTAAGTGCACAATTGATAGCAATGTAGCAGCCGTCAATATGGGGCCTGTGGTTGAAAACATAGCCGTGTCAGGTTTGGTATCGTTAACGAATGGACAATTTCAAGTGGCTGTTGATAATGCCTCGGCCGATATTTTTTCAGGTCAGGTCTCGGTTTTACCCTTGTTAATTACCGATTTTGAGCATATTGTTGGTCAGATACAGGTTCGCAATCTATCTTTACCAGAGGCTGTTGAATTATATCAAGTTCCGGGTGTGAAAGTGACCGGATTATTAAAGGCTGATTTACCGTTTGTGCTGCAAGGGTCCGCGGTATCGATAACCGATGGTGTAATCGAGGGGCAAGGTCAGGGCGGTATCATTCAAATTAAAGATAACGTCACTATCGACCAGTTAAAGCTGACGCAACCGCAATTACGTTATGCGTTAGATCTGTTGGAAAATTTGCATTATGAGCGTTTATACAGTGCTGTGGACTTTAAACCGAGCGGTGAAACTAAGTTATTGATTAGTATTAAAGGTCGCAACCCAAGTGTCGAGCGCCCCATTGAATTTAATTATTCACATGAAGAAAATATATTACAGCTATTTCGTAGTTTAAGAATTAATGATTCGATGTATGATGCACTGGATAAAATGAATAACCCATAAGGATATAATATGAAAGCACTGTTATTTAGTGCAAGTTTACTTGTACTTATTGCTGGTTGTACCCCAACAGTACAGCTTGCCGTTCCCGATAAACCGATAGTGATTAATTTAAATGTAAAAATTGATCATGAAATCAAAGTAAAAGTTGATAAAGAGCTAGATGATGTATTTAGCGATGACGAGTTATTCTAGCCAAAATGGAGCTTACAATGAAAAGAATTTTTTCAACCTTGATTATTTTATTTGCGATGTCTTTTTCGGTACAAGCAATTGATTTACAATCCGCAAAACAAGCTGGGTTAGTTGGCGAGCAAGTTAATGGCTACCTTGGGGCTGTAAAGCCAAGTAGTGAAGTCAACGCGTTAATTAAAGAAGTGAATGATAAACGTAAAGCTAAATATCAAGAGCTAGCAACTAAGCATAATGTGACCGTTCAGGCTATCTCTGCACGCGCAGCGAAAAAAGCCATGTCAATGACAGACAAAGGTCAGTTTATTGAATCTGCTCCAGGGCAGTGGAAAAAGAAATAGCGACAACATAATTACGTTAAAAATAATAAGCCCTACCGTGATGTATAAATAACATTATGGTGGGGCTTTTTCGTTTTTGCCGTGGAATAACGTGCTTATTTCTAAGTAAGGCATAACTTCATTTTAAGGCTATTCTTAGTGGGAGATTAGAGACTGGCAGAATGAGCGAATATGGCTAAAAAACAACAACTGACGGTATACGATATGGGCATAGATACCCATCAAGAACCAGTTGTATACATGAGAAATGATTGTCATATATGCCTAGCAGAAGGCTTAATGGCAAGCTCCCGAGTGCTGGTCATCTCCGGTTGCGAGCATATCATCGCGACACTTAACGTCGTTGAACAACACGTCCTGCCTGTCCAACATATCGGTTTCTCTTTGGTCACCTTACAGCGGCTTGGTGTCGTTAGTGGCGAAAAAGTACAAGTCAAACACGCACCTGTGGTGTTATCAACAAGCGCCGTTCGGAAAAAGATCTATGGGCATGAACTAAGCGAAGCTGATATTCGCTCTATCGTGGTAGATATCAGAGACCATCGCTATAGTGATATTGAAATCACCAGTTTTTTATGTGCTTGTGCTGGTAATAATTTGAGTGCCGCCGAGATCGTATCCTTGACCCGCATGATGGTCGATAGTGGTAAACGATTAAGTTGGCCCCTGCATACCAATGTCTATGATAAACACTGTGTGGGTGGTTTGCCTGGCAATAGAACGACCCCCTTAGTAGTGGCAATAGCCAGTGCTGCTGGTTTGATTATTCCTAAAACGTCTTCACGCGCAATCACTTCGCCAGCAGGTACCGCTGATACCATGGAGGTGTTGATGAAGGTGGATCTTGATCTTGAACAGATCCAAGCGGTTGTTGAGCGCACCGGGGCTTGTCTCGTATGGGGCGGTGCGGTGAGTTTAAGCCCAATTGATGAAATCTTAATACGTATTGAAAGCGCCTTAAATCTCGATGGTGAGGGACAGTTAATTGCATCGGTATTATCGAAGAAAATTGCCGCTGGCTCGACTCATGTGCTCATTGATATTCCGGTTGGAGACACCGCTAAAATTAGAACTCAGGCTGATGGCGAGCGCTTAGCCGATTTATTTGTTGAAGTCGGCACGACACTCGGACTCGGAATACGTTGTGTTATTAGCGATGGCAGTCATCCGATTGGTCGTGGCATCGGCCCCGCAGAAGAAGCGCGTGATGTGCTCGCGGTACTGCAGTTAGATGACCAAGCACCACAAGATCTACGCTCACGTTCGTTAACATTATCTGCTGAATTACTCAACTTTGCGCATGGTTATGGGCTTGATTTAGCTTTGCAGGTAGCGACCGAAATACTTGATAGTGGCCAGGCGTGGCAACAGTTCCAACGTATTGTTGCTGCGCAAGGTGGTGGGAAAGACATACCGCAAGCAAATCATCATCGTATTGAATATGCCAAACGTAATGGGCGGGTTCGCAGTATTGATAACCGCCGGCTGGCGCGATTGGCAAAATTAGCGGGTGCACCGAAAGAACAAGGTGCGGGTATTCGCTTGCATGTTGATGTGGGTGATAAGGTGTTAAAAGGTATGCCGTTGTTTACTTTATTTTCCGATACTTTAGGGCAGCGTGATTACGCATTAGGTTACTTTAACGATAATCGTGATTTGTTTGAGATAGGAGAATGAGTATGGCCACTGTTATGAATAGTACAATGGATGTGGAATTGACACCGGCTATTTTATTCGCGCTAAATGAGCATCCCCTACAGAGTCAATTATGTCAGCGATTACCTGCAGTGAATGGACAGCACAGCACAAGACGGTTTCCTGATGGCGAGTCTTATTTGCGTATTGATACAGCAGTGCAAGATAGGCACTGTATCGTGTTGGCGGATCTTGCTTATCCAGATGATAAATTTCTCTCGTTGATATTTTTAGTGGCCACATTACGTGAGTTGGGCGCAGCATCTGTGGGACTTGTTGCACCTTATTTGTGTTACATGCGCCAGGATAAACGTTTCTCTGCTGGCGAGGCCGTTACCTCGCGTATTTTTGCCAGCCAATTATCATCACAAATAGACTGGTTAGTTACTGTTGATCCGCATTTACACCGCTACCACGCACTTGATGAAATTTATACGATCCCTAGCAAGGTTGTGCATGCTGCGCCGTTATTATCACAATGGTTACTCAGTCAAAAGGCAATGTTATTAGTTGGCCCTGATGCTGAAAGTGAGCAGTGGGTTTCACAGGTTGCAAGTATTTGTCATCATCCTTATGTTGTCGGCAGCAAGCAGCGTCTAGGCGATACAAATGTCATTGTTTCCTTGCCAGATTTAAGTAATTTTAAAGACTATACTGCGGTGATCATCGATGACGTAATTGCCAGTGGCCAGACTGTCGTAAAATGCATCGACGCGTTACATAAGCAGGGCGTTAAACACATTTTTTGTGCTTCGGTGCATGGTATTTTTGTTGATGGTGTTGATAAGGTATTGCTAGAAAAGGGGGTGAGTCAGTTAATTACTACGAATTCAATCCCACACGCTTCTAACATGCTAGATCTGAGTGATATTTTAGTGGCACCGATTAATCAGAGTATCGCATTGTTAGCCAGTGCTGTGAATTGCAATACAATAAGTGGTAGCTAAGAAATTGACAATAAACGGCTTTTTCATATTTTGTGGCTTAGTATGTTTGATATTACTCATCGTTATTAATTCGGTGAATGCTGCATCAAAGGTTGATGAGGCTGGAACCCATCTGCCATTAATCGCTGAGTTCCGTGGTGGTATATTAGTGCATAATATTGGACCGATCGCCCCTGATGAAGAACACGGTGTTGATGTTAATATGGAATTACATTTTCAATCACCCAAATTTCTCAGTGCACTCGGCGAGCCTAAGCCTTTTGTAGGCACGACAATTAATACTGAGGGTGATACCAGTTTTCTTTATACCGGTTTCATGTGGGACTTTGATATAACAGAGTCCTTCTTTGCTAGTCTCGGTCTCGGGATGACAGTGCATAATGGTAATAGTGGTGTGGTAGAGGAAGGCGATGGGCTGACAACGCTTGGGTGCTGGTGGTTGTTCAGGGAGTCTCTTGAATTCGGCTATAAATTGGACAAGCAGGTGTCAATTGCTGTGCTTTGGGATCACGTATCACATGGGGAGCTCTGCAGTGACCGAAATAGCGGCATGGATAATATGGGACTCAGGTTGCATTACCAATTTTAACGGTAAAAAAGCCCTGCGATGATGAAGTATTCCATCGTCACAGGGCTTTTTTATATCATGTACTTAAGACTATGTGATTAACATTTCTCAATTACCAGGCTAACCAACAGCAGGGATCACGTCAGCCATTTGTAAAAACTGCGACGTGATAATCAAGCAACCCATTAAGCTAGCCAGTACCAGTGTGCTATTACCACCGATAACGCGGTAACCACTTGCTTGGGCTTTACGTTGTTTCGATACCATAGCAACAGGCAAGAAGATCGCGAGAATAACCAGTGCGATTGCGGCATAACCTAACGCGGAAATGAAACCTTGTGGGTAAAACAGGGCAAAAGCCAGTGGTGGTAAAAATGTAACGAGTGCTGTTTTCACGCGATGTAACTTACCATCAGTGCCAGCGTTAGCGTCACTGCTATTAATCGTAGTATTGGTGCGTTTCATCATCCCAGATAACAAATCAAACAAGCCTAAACTCACGCCTAAGAATGATGTTGCCAAAGCAAGATCTGCAAACACCGAGACAGACTGGCTGACTTGCGGTTGTTGTAATACTGAACTAAGTGAAGCAATGAAACTGGTTAGCGAGTTATTTTCCATTAACGTAGCTTGGCTTAACACACCTTGTGTTGCAACTTGCCATAACAGGTAAATAACAAGTGGGGCGGATGCGCCACAAATCATCACTTTTTTCAGTGTTTTAATATCAATACCGACATAACGTACGATTGACGGGATGCTGCCGTGGAAACCAAACGACGTAAAAATCACCGGTAATGCGGACAATAATAAACCTTGCTGTACAGGCATTTCTAATAAATTAATCGATTCAACGTGTGGAAATAGTAGGCTTAGCGTGAGGGCTAACACAATAATTTTAACACTAAACAATACACGGTTGACCATATCCACTGAATGCGTACCGATAGAGACGACCGTCGCGACTATGATTGTCAGCAGTATTGCGCCAAACTGTGGCGTCAGTTCTAAACTCAGTAAATCATTGATCTTGTGCGTTAACTGCGAACCGCCACCGGCGATGTAAGCCGCACAAAGTGCATAGAATAAGAAGAAAGAAGCAAATGTCGCGAGGTATTGACCCGGTTTACCGAGTAAATTTTTGGCAAGGGAATTAAGCGTTGCATCTTGTTCAGCGTGTTGATGAATCTCTAACATCAACAAGGCGGTATACGTCATTAAACCCCAGTTTAGGATGATCAAGAAAGCCGCGGTATAGAAACCTAAACCGGCTGATGCAAGGGGTAACGCTAACATACCACCACCAAGTGCGGTGCCAGCAACAATAAGGGTACTGCCTACTATCTTATTCGAAGTCATAAAACATTCCATTACGGATAATCGCTAAGGGTGTAAACTTAAATTTACACCAAATGCCTTAAACATCTATAAATCGCTAAGGTTGAGCGAGTTTACTTATTTTATAGGGCTTGGTGCAACAGTTTTGGTGTAAAATGTGTAAATTAAAGTGTAATATATTGTTTACACGTTTAGTTTTAATCATGAATCAATATAAATTACCGCGGACAGCTTGCCAATCTGCTTATGTAGACTACGCTCTGACTCAATTACGTAGTACCATAGCCGGGTCTTTAAATTGCTCAGATAATAATCCTCTATGTTTAAGTTTTTCGAAAAAATGTCCTCGGCGTTCCCTAAGCATCAGCCAGAACAGCCGCCGCAAGATCTCGTGGCTTTTTGCCGTTACTATACGCGTGGTTTTGAGTCGCCGTTATTAGCGATGGCAATATTAAGTGCAATGATCGCGATATTAGAAGTGTCGTTATTTGGCTTTATGGGACAGCTGGTGGATTGGTTATCAAACCATGAACCGCAAAATTTCCTTAATGAAGAAAGTACCAACCTTATTGGCTTAAGTGTATTGATACTGGTGGGGATGCCATTATTAGTATTGCTGCACTCGTTAATCATGCATCAGACATTGCTGGGTAATTACCCTATGTCTATTCGTTGGTTAGCTCACCGTTATTTATTACGTCAAAGTGTGTCTTTTTTCCAAAGCGACTTTGCCGGACGTATTGCGACCAAGGTAATGCAAACAGCCTTATCCGTGCGTGAAACTGTAATGAAATTGCTGGATGTATTGGTTTATATCTCGGTGTACTTCCTAGCAATGCTGGTGATGATCGGCCAAGCAGACATGCGCCTGATGTTGCCGATGCTGGCGTGGTTTGTTGGTTTTATTGCCATTCAGTTATATTTTGTACCTAAGCTTAAGAAGATCTCGACAGAGCAAGCTAATGCGCGTTCGATGATGACTGGCCGATTAGTTGATAGTTATACCAACATCACCACGGTGAAACTGTTCTCGCATAACTCTCGCGAAATGGTGTATGCCGAAGAAGGCATGGACGAATTCCTTGTCACTGTGCATAAACAGATGCGTTTAGTAACCGGTTTTACTTTCTGCGTTGAATTATTGAATTACTTATTATTGTTCGGCGTCGGTGCAATTTCGATCATGTTGTGGTTAGACTCGAGTTTAAGTGTCGGTATCATTGCTGTTGCGATCAGTTTAGCGCTTCGTCTAAACAGTATGTCGAAATGGATCATGTGGGAAATTGGTGGTCTATTTGAAAACATGGGCACAGTGATTGACGGCATGAATACCTTGGCTAAACCGATTGAGATTGAAGACAAACCAAATGCTAAACCGTTAACGGTATCGGCAGGTGAAATCGAATTTGATAATATCAGTTTTCATTACGGTGAATCAGCTGGGGTGATTGAGAAATTAAACCTGACGATAAAAGCGGGTGAAAAAGTCGGTCTAGTGGGGCGTTCTGGTGCCGGTAAATCGACCTTAGTTAACTTGTTAATGCGATTTCATGATGTTGAGTCTGGCGCGATAAAAATTGATGGCCAAAATATCAGTGATGTTCAGCAAGACAGTTTACGCGGTCAAATCGGTATGGTTACACAAGATACCTCGTTATTACACCGTACTATTCGTGACAATATTATGTATGGCGATCCAGATGCCAGCGAAGCACAACTGCTTAAAGCAACAGAGCAAGCTTGTGCCCATGAGTTTATTAGTACCCTGACGGATACCTTTGGTAACAAGGGTTATGATGCGCAAGTTGGTGAGCGTGGGGTTAAACTCTCGGGTGGTCAACGCCAGCGTATCGCTATTTCTCGCGTCTTATTAAAGGATGCACCCATTCTGGTATTAGATGAAGCGACATCGGCGTTAGATTCTGAAGTTGAATCAGCCATTCAAGATAGCTTAAATGAATTGATGGAGGGCAAAACGGTGATAGCGATTGCTCACCGTTTATCAACCATTGCGGCGATGGACCGTTTGATTATTTTAGATCAAGGGTGTGTGATAGAGCAGGGTACTCATCAAGAGTTGATTGCTAAAAAAGGTATTTATGCGCAACTTTGGGCACATCAAACCGGTGGTTTTATCGGTGAAAGCGCTTCATAGTGAAAAATAGGTCTCAAACATTAATCTTAAAAAGAATGCTTATAAAGAGATCGTAAAATAGCCCTGAAAAATATGCAGCTCACAAAATAGCCATAATGGTGAGCTGCATATATTTTTTTGTTTTATACCCCACCTATAAATAAATCCACCTGTTATATAAAAATACTACTTTATGACTATTTTTAAGTCATTTTGACGATTTCATTTATACTGTATTGATTCATATCAAGAGTAATTTATACTGCCTGCGTAGAATGTTAATAATAATAGTTATCATTAGGATTAGGTGTAGATATGAAGTTAGCGTTATTAAACGATGGTGTTGTCGCTACAATTACCGATATGTCAGCTTTACCTGCTGACACACGCAAGAAGTTAATGGTGATGGGCGTATTGCCACAGACCGAAGTAACACTGATGCGTCGTGCCCCTATGGGAGATCCTTTACAAATATCTGTTCGCGGTATGTCTGTTGCAATTCGTAAGCAACTCGCGCAACAAATTGAAGTCGAGGTCGTTTAATGTTGTATCAAATCCTTACTATTGGTAACCCAAATAGCGGTAAAACCACTTTATTTAATGCATTAACGGGTGCTAACCAACGTGTTGGTAACTGGGCTGGTGTGACTGTTGATAAAAAAACAGGGCGTTATGGTCACGCTGGTGATGAGTTTTTATTAACGGACTTACCCGGCATCTATGCTTTAGACAGCAGTAATGAAGTGAACAGTGTCGATGAAATGATCGCATCGAAAGCGGCATTAAATCATGCTGCGGACTTGATCATTAACATCGTTGATGCCTCATGCCTAGAGCGTAGCTTGTACATGACGTTACAACTGCGAGAGTTAGGCCGTCCTATGGTTGTGGTCTTAAACAAGATGGATGTGCTGGCGCGTCAACGCCAAGTATTAGATATTAAAAAGTTAGAGAAAGCCCTTGGTTGCCCAGTATTAGCCTTGTCTGCCAATGCTAAAAGTGAAGTCAGCGAATTTAAACAAAATCTGCATTCATTAGTACAAAAAGGTGTAACAACAACACCGCTGGCGATGAACTATGGTCCAGAAATAGAAGCGGCGATTAGCGAATTAGATATTCACTTTTATGAGCATAATGTAGCGCCTCGTTCGCTGGCTGTTCGCGCATTAGAGAATGACAGTTTAGTGAGTGACTTACTCAGTTTAGATATCCTGATGCAGGTGTCAGAAGTAAAGAATAAAGTGGCGGAGTCGGTCGAAACTGATTTCCATATTGCCAATGTCCGTTACACCTTCTTACACAAGTTATGTAATAAAGTACGTCGTCAAGAAGGTAAGTTAAGCCGTTCATTCAGTGATAAAGTCGACCAAGTCGTATTGAATAAATACATTGGCATCCCGTTCTTCTTTGCGGTGATGTATTTGATGTTTATGTTCTCGATAAACATTGGTGGCGCATTTATCGATTTCTTCGATATCAGCTTTGGCAGTGTCCTTGTTGATGGCGGCCATTATTTGCTCGACGGCTTGTTACCCGTGTGGTTAGTGACTATTATTGCCAATGGTATTGGTGGTGGTATTCAAACGGTTGCGACTTTCATTCCGGTGATTGGTTGCTTGTATTTATTCTTGTCATTACTTGAAAGCTCAGGCTACATGGCGCGTGCTGCGTTTGTACTTGATAAAGTAATGCAAAAAATCGGCCTACCAGGTAAAGCATTTGTACCCTTGGTGCTTGGTTTTGGTTGTAACGTACCCGCGATTATGGCGACACGTACATTAGAGCATGAGCGTGAACGTCGATTAGCCGCAGCAATGGCTCCGTTTATGTCATGTGGTGCGCGATTACCTGTTTATGCCTTGTTTTCTGCGGCCTTCTTTCCTGAACATGGTCAGAATATTGTCTTTGCCTTATACATTATTGGTATTTTGGTGGCGGTATTCACGGGGATGTTATTACGTTGGAGCCTGTACCCAGGTCGCAGTGATAGCTTTATCATGGAAATGCCTGATTACGAATTACCAACGATGCAAAACATGCTGATTATTACTTGGCAAAAACTAAAACGTTTTGTTTTTGGTGCCGGTAAAACGATTGTCTTAGTGGTGGCGTTTTTAAGCTTCTTTAACTCACTGGGTACCGATGGTAGCTTTGGCAACGAAGAGAGTGAAAGTTCGATATTGTCGCAAGTCTCCCAAGTGGCAACACCATTACTTGCCCCCATTGGTATTCAAGCTGATAACTGGCAAGCAACTGTGGGTATTATTACCGGTATTTTTGCCAAAGAAGCGGTGATTGGTACCTTGAATAGCTTGTACTCAAGCGCAGAAGGTGACGATGCCGAATTTGATTTACTCGCGAGTTTAGAAGAAGCGGTATTATCAATCCCTGCCAACTTAGCCGACTTAAGTTATTCAGATCCGCTGGGCGTTGATGTGGGTGATTTGACCGACATGAGTGCAGTTGCTGACGATCAAGAAGTTGATGTGACGCTGTTTGGTAACTTAAAAGACAGCTTTGGTTCTGACGCAGCAGCCTTTGCTTTCTTATTGTTTATTTTATTATACACGCCTTGTGCGGCGGCAATGGGCGCTTATGTACGTGAATTTGGCCGACCGTTTGCCGTATTCATTGCTAGCTGGACTATGTACTTAGGCTACTTTGTTGCGACTATGTACTATCAAATCGCTGAGTTCGCAGCGCATCCGGCATCAAGCATCGGCTGGATAAGTTTCTTCAGTGTGCTAATGCTGATTGTTGTGGCGCTGTTGAAAAAACAAGGTAACAAAGTAAAACTACAAGAGGAGAAGGGCCAATATGATTTTAACGCGCCTGAAAGATCATCTTGTTGCTAACGGAAAAACCGGCAGAACTGAATTAGCAAAAAAGTTTGGCATTAGCGAAGATGGTATTGATGCAATGCTAGCATTGTGGATAGCCAAAGGTAAAATATCGACAAGCATCAGTGAGCGTCCTCGGCTTGGACAATTAAACTGCGATGTTTGGTACCGTTGGAATGATGACAATGAACTGGCTATTACAGTGTTGAACTGAGTTTTTATTAGTAGTAAACATTATTAGTAGCAAACATTATTATCAGTAAGTTTTAATAACATCAATAAAAAGGTAAATACTTGACTATTTAAGTCGGGTATTTGCCTTTAGTCAATTACAGCCCCTGTTTTTACTCATATACTTTAGTTAATTCTTATTTTAAAGGTCAAATCAATGCAAATTACTGACTTAGCTGAGGAACAAAAAATCCTCCCTGTGTTACGTCTTGGCTTCCGCCCATTCTTCTTAGCTGGCGCGTTATTTAGTGTCATCGCATTATTGCTATGGGGCGCAATGTTATCTGGTCATATTACGTTCCAACCTTATGGTGGTGGACTGTGGTGGCATATCCATGAAATGCTATTTGGTTTTGGTTGTGCAATTGTTGCCGGATTTTTGTTAACGGCGATTCAAAATTGGACGGGCTTGCGTGGTATTTCAGGGTTACCTTTGCTGGGACTGTTCATACTTTGGCTAGCGGGCAGGGTCGCGCTGTTGTTACCAATGCTGCTGAATGACTATGTCATTATACTGATTGATTTGAGCTTCTTACCGGCTGTTGCGTATATTTTGGCTAAACCTTTGCTGAAAATAAAACAGTATCGTAATTTGTTTTTTGTACCGATATTAGTGCTATTTACGGTCGCTAATATTGAAATGCATTTAGCTAAATTAGGCTTAGCGAACATGACACTTAACCAAGCTGCTTATGCATCAGTTACTTTGATGGCGGTCTTAATGTCAGTGATGGCGGGTCGTGTTGTGCCTATGTTTACCGCAAACGGCACCAAAACTGCAAAAGTATTACCTTTACCTTGGTTAGAAAAACTAGCAACAGGTAGTCTTGCTTTTATTACCGCCTTATTATTACTACAGCCGTTATTTACCGTGCCAGCCGCAGTATTTGGTACTCTGTTCTTGATCTCTGGTGTCAGTCAAGCCGTTCGCTGGTGTCGTTGGAAACCTTGGATCACTTTTGGTGTACCGCTGTTATGGTCTATCCATGGCTCGCTGTTCTTTATCTGGGTAGGACTATTCACTGTCGGCATGAGTTACTTTATCCAAGTACCCTTTGTCAGTCATTTGTGGCATTTGATTACGGTTGGTGGCATGGGTGGATTAATTCTAGCCATGATATCTCGCGTATCATTGGGTCACACTGGTCGCATGCTACAACAACCTAAAGCCATGTTTTTGGGCTTCTTGAGTATATTTATTGCCGCGACGATCCGGGTAATCGGTCCAATTTTCTGGATGCAGCATTATATTACCTTTATTAACGTGAGTATTGCATTCTGGGTTATTGCGTTTGGGTTGTTCGTTTATTATTATGCGCCAATGCTGTTTAAAGCGCGTGAAGACGGCCGACCAGGTTAGAACCGTTTGACAGTGAATCAAGGTTTATATAGAGTGGCGGCATACGCCACCTAAAATGAACGGATTTATGGAATTACTTCAGTTTTACAAGTGCTTAGCGGATGAAACTAGACTTAAAAGTTTATTACTAATACAACACGAGCACGAGCTGTGCGTGTGTGAATTAACACACGCACTTGATCAAAGCCAACCTAAAGTATCACGTCATTTAGCCTTACTCCGTCAACAAAATATTGTTGTCGACAGACGTAAAGGTCAGTGGGTGCATTATAAAATCAATCCTGAGATGCCGGATTGGGCACATCAAGTTTTAGTGCTTACCTTAGAAAATAGCCTCGAGAGTATTGCTAACGAGCTTTTACGTCTCACCGAGATGCAGAACCGTCCAGTAACCTGTAACTAATGGTGCCTTATTCTGCCTGCCTGATTGATCGCTATTGTTATACTTATTCATTGTTTCGATAAATGGTAATGTTGATTAAGCTTTTGTTTCGTATTGTGTTTTTATTTAGTGATATTAACTACAATAAAACGAAACAACCTGTCACCTTGTTGTGCTACTATGAGGGTAGTTCATAAACAGGGATGATTAATGAGTAACATTACAAGCAACGCACTTGATGTGTATTTTGATGAATTGCAGCGGTTTAGCCAGTTATTGTCTAAACAGGAAGAATACGATACAGCGGTTGCTGCAGCAAATGGAGATAAAGCTGCACGAGATACGATGATCCAATCTAATTTGAGATTGGTGCTTATGGTGGCAAAGAAATACCAGAATTACTCACTTGATTGGGACGAGATCATTCAAGAAGGTAATACTGGTTTGATGCATGCTGTCGATAAATTTGATCCCGAGAGAGGTTGTCGATTCTCAACGTATGCAGTTTGGTGGATAAGAAACAACATCGAGCAGTATATTATGAATCACGGCCGCACGATCCGGATCCCCATTCATGTTACGCGTGTTTATAAACAGATCCTGAGGGCGTCTTCTGAGCTAGGACTTGATCTTGATACTAATGAAGGTATTACCAAGATCTCGCAAGAGTTAAAGATTTCGCCGCGTAAAGTTTTGAATATATTAGGTCATTATTTCAATGAAGGTTCGCTGGATAAAGAGATCATCAGTGGTGACAATTTATTAGCGAGTTTAAAAGACTTGGTTGCCGCAGAGGTTAATTGTCAGCCGGACATTCGTTATGAAAAATGTGATTATTACGAATACATGGATGCGTTATTAGAATACTTACCCGTACGTAGTCAGAATATCATTCGCTTACGCTTTGGTTTTAAAGGCCAAGATCCAATGAGCTTAGAAGCCATTGCCCAATTGATGGATATTTCGCGCGAGCGAGTCCGACAAATCATTCGTAATGGTTTGAGTCAAGTGAGAGAGCAACTGTGTGCGAATGACTTGGTAAAAGAAGATTTTGATTTTGAAGCCGATTCTATCTGTACCATCAATGTGTAAATAGAGTATGTGTGAGCAGAGTAATGTCAGCTAGCGGTTATACTAGCTGACATACTTTCTATTAGTACTCAAACACAGCTACTCAAAACGGCATTCAAATATCAGTCTTTTAAAGACTAAGCTTTAAACGTCATGTTCAGTAACGCGATTAACTTAGCTGGATCATTTTGTGTTTGAGTAATCTCACCCAATGTGATCGCTTTTTCTGGGTTGACTGAAATCGTGAGACTTTGCGGGTCGTTAATGAACTTAATGAATGCTTCAGTGGCACCGCTTGCAACTTTGATTTGCTCATCACTTAATTCATTATTTTTATTTTCAATATCTGCAGCGAGTAACGCGCTAATCTTATCAGACATATCTTGCTTCAATTCTTCTACCGTCATATCTGACGATTGTGCTTCTTGCTTAAATAAACGTTCTACAAATGATTCATCTGTGTAGGTAAATTCAGCCGCATTAAGTTGGAAGTTAGGGTAAGCAAACAACAGTGAAACGGGTTGTTTTGGGTCAAACTCAAAATTGGCAATATTCAATGAGTATGCCATTTTTCCCATGTCTTGTGCGCTAAGGTTAAACTGCCAATCCATTACGTTATCAACGTAAGTATATTTAGTCGCTAAGCTGATGAGCATATCATCGGTGTAACCAAGTACTTTTAGCTGTGCAGCGGTTTCTGGTTCGATATCATCAATACTGATCGAGATACCATTTAATGCGAGGTCTAACACTGCAGGAAATTCTGATTCGCTATCAAAGTCATTAACTGTAATTTCATTAATCGTAATTGGCTTTGCACGACCATCGGTAGGGCTGAGTACGACATCATGCAATTGAATTTTTTGAGTGATCGGTTCAACACTCAGATCGCCATATTTAACATTAACCATTGGCTGCATTTCGATGATCTTGGCATCAAGTTGAGTTGCTACTTTATCTGTCATGTAGATTTTGCCGCCAGCATAGCTCGCTGCAAGACCGGCGATTACGACGCCTGATATTAATTTAATGTTCATGATGTCACTTATTTGTTGAGATGGACTATTAGATCTAATTATGTATTGGATATCAAAGGATTGAAATAGTTCAGCGGAATTTAGACAAATATTAAATAAAAAAACCAATGTTTATCACTGAATTGACGTTTTAACCCGTTAAGTACTAATTATATTGCATGCAAAGTATGAAGCCTTATACTTATACGCCTCATACTTTTCTAGTCGTTATAGCAGCCTCTTATGCCAGCATCATTACCCCTCATACCAGCTTTACCTTGTTTGCTTATCATCCGTGGGATCCCTGGTTCGGGGAAATCGACGCTCGCTACACATTACATGCAATCAATACCGGATGCTGTTCACTGTGAAGCGGATCATTATTTCATTAACAAGCACGGTCAGTATTGCTATGACGGACGTAAAATCAAACAGGCTCACGCATTCTGCCAGCTGAATATACGTAACGCATTAAGCCAAGGTAAATCAGTGATTGTTAGCAACACCACTATTAAGCTGTGGGAACTAACCGCACTGTTAGATATTGCCGCTTGTTATGACGTCACGCCACACATTATTCATTGCTGTGGTCAGTTCACCAGCACCCATAATGTACCCGCTGATATTGTCGCTAGAATGGCGCTGAGTTATGAACCTGATCCTGATGAAAGCCGTTATATTCCAAGCTAAGTATTTTATCTTCGACATACAGCAATATCCGCTTTGGCATATTTAACGTGTTAGTCTTTAAATAGGGTTCATTATCTAGAAACCAAGGTTTAAAACTAAACCTTGGTTTGTTATGAGTAAGTACTCATTTTATTGTTTGATTATTGGGTTAATCAAGTAGGGTATTATTTTCAATTGTCATCATTCTACCGTCACCAGCTAAGAAGCTTGAAATTTGGATTTGTAATTCATCTGTTGCCATTTTATCTGCACCTGGTGTCTTCCAGTTATAGGCAATTGCAGAGCTATGTTCACCGACGTTGATTAACGCCACTTTCTTGATTGTAGTATTGTCAGTACCAATATTATCCAGACCAAGTTGTTTGATTAGTGGTGTTGTACCGGCAATCGGTGAAAAAGGCGCTGCATTTTTATTATCTGTGTTTTCCCCTGTGTTAGTCGTTACAATATTGGGGATGACCATATCGCTTTTAACCTGAGCGAGGTAAATTGGCGTTAACGCATCGATATTTCGAGCAAGCGAAAATGGGTCAACAGTTTCAAGAACCGTTTGAGCTGCAATTGCAAAGCTTTTGAATGTCTTGTCGATTGTTGCTTGAGCTCCAGGCGTATCTGCCGCCTCCTTGTAGTATTTGTTGAAACAGCCCATTTCGATAATACGGCATGACTTACGTGCAAAGGCTTGGTACTCAGTACTTGCTCCCATCATTAAGCTATGCTTAAGCGTACCGCCAAAGACTGCTGAATTGAGCAGTAAGTATGGAATACTACCGCCTGGATTGGCAAATACTGCTTTATCAATGGCGAAGCTATCATTACCTCGCATAGGGCGATCAATTGTTGCTTGTAAACTAATGCCTGTTATCGCGCCAAGTGAGTGCCCGAAGAAACTGACATGTTTTGTATCGAGAACAGCAAATGCTGTATCTTCTATGCTTGGTGAGTTGGCTTTCTGTGCCGAACCGATCATCGCGATACCTGCACGTAAACCGAGTAGATCAGCAACAGCTTGGCGCATGTTATCACGACCAACAGCTAGATATTCAAAGTTCAGGAATACGTCTGCAGTAGCTGAGGTTGTTACAGTACCATCTTCAAGCGCACGTTCACCATGTAGTGGTAAATCAATAGCTAGTATTGCATAGCCCTTAGTAAGCGCTTCGACAGAGGCTAGGATATTTTCTTTAACAGAAGTAATACCGTGTTGATAAATAACCACAGGAACTGGGTTTTCAGCCGTTACTTCGACTCCAGCTTTATCAAATTCTGGGGTGATTAATAAGAAATTAACATCTTCAACTGATTTCACTTGTGGCAGGGGACTGTATTTAGTTATTAAACGCTCGCTATCAAGTGGCTTGCCATTAAGCGTGAACGATTTACCTACAAGCTTTAGTTGCTCCGCCTGCTTCGAAATATTCTCAGGATCAATCCCTGCTGCATCTAACTGTCTGCCGAGTTCTAATTTTTCGGCGTCAGAGCCCGAATTTAATACGTGAGTAATGATAGCCAAACTTGGCGTCGCACTTTGCCATGGTGTACTCTTCCATTTGTCATCGGCTAGATCACGTTCTAGAAATGAAGGAAGCTTAATTTTACCTTTGTGAACCTTAACGCCGGTTGATTTTAGCATGGCTGACGCAGGGGTTTCCGACGTTAGCTCTGATGTCATAGGGTTATATAAGCCTGTTAAATCTAAATTATTTGGATTCGCACTGTTAGGCAGAAGTGAATCATCTTCTAAAGGCCATATCTTATTTGCCGTTGCATCGTTATTGATTGATTGCAGGGTTAAGGCTGTAGCTAATTTTGTAAAATAAAGCGCTTCACCAGCAGAAGATGTCGTAAACCAACTTGAATAAATAATGTTTTCATAATTGGCGATACCGTAACTATGCATCAAGCCTTCGACCTGCCAGACTACTTTCTGTGGTATTTCAAAAACGTTACCAGTTTGAGCTATCTGGGTATTTTTCAATGACGCATAGTTGTTTGACATGCCGAGTTGGTCACCAGAGCTATCGACGAGTGTATCTGTTATGGCATAGATATAGTCACTGCCATGTTCCAGACTGCCGTTAAGCGGTAATACCGTTAATGATGTGCCGTCTGACATTACGCTATAATCGACACCAGCTATTAACACATCTACAGATGGATCTTCGATGCTAAATACTTTGGTGCTTGATACTTTGACCCGAACAATCTTAATGGCAGACTCTAATAATGCAGTATCTGTTGTTAGTGTAACGTCAGTCGGTAAACTAAGTTCAATGACGAAAGATTGTGTTGGACTCCAGCCATCGGTATCGCCCATCGCTACCGCGGGGTTATTTCGGTCGGTAGGATCATCGTCAACGTTAAGGGGAATGTTTAACGTACCATCTGAGCTATCCATCAATAAGTAAGTGGGTCTCGATACCATTTGTTCTGAAGATATTAAATCAAACGCGATACTTGATTGACGATTAAGAGAATCTTTAATGATGTCATCGGTATTGTTACTTAGATCTGTTTTATCATTTCCGCAGGCTGTTAACCCAAGCACGCTTGCTATTGTAATCGCTAGAATTTTCTTATTTCTCATTGATAATCCCGATTTTTGAATGTAGAAAATTAACGCTTCGCGTTAACGAAGTGCTATATATTGGTATTGTTAAGTAGGCTGCTATGATTAACTTATAATTGGACTTGCCACTTTTGAGGTATTCTTTGTTATATTGTTCTGGATTGAAAGGATGTTTTCATTTGTTTACAATTCACGACATTGCGTCACATAAGATCTTTTGGTTAACATTTGTATCATGTATACAGCGAGTCGATATGAGCGTAACCGTTTTGGTATATTGATCTGTTTCAGGCTCTTGATATAACGTTAATTATCTCACTATTAAGTTACTTGTTTTAAAAGAGACCAAGATAAGTGGTTTTTACGATATAACTTGCTGCAAACCTTAGCCTTTGTCATATAACTGTCACAAAACTGAAATACAATAGTGACGCGAAATTGGTATCGCATAACAGCTATAAAAGGCAAAGTAATGAAGCAAGTTTTAGAAGTATTTTGGCAGTTTTTTACATTGGGGTGGATCAGTTTTGGTGGCCCGGCTGCACATATCGGTTATTTCGAGAAAACATTCGTTCAAAAACTAAAATGGATAGATAGCGAAAGCTATGCAAGGTTAATTTCATTAAGCCAGTTTTTACCTGGACCAGGTTCAAGTCAGATCGGTTTTGCAATCGGTTTACGTCGCGCCGGTGTTATCGGTGGTTTCACTGCCTTTATCGCATTCACATTCCCTTCGGTGTTATTGCTGTATATTTTAGCAACGACCAACGCAACACAAGACGCAGCATGGTTAGTGAGTATTACCCATGGACTGAAATTGTTAGCGGTTGTGGTGGTTGCTGATGCAACCCTGAATATGTACAAAGGCTTTTGTAAAGAACGTACGACAGTGACAATTTGTGTTGTGACTGCGGCTGTTCTATTACTCGTGCCGAGTTTATTAACTCAAATGTTGGTGCTGGTTGTTGCGGCAATAGTGGGTATGCAACTTAAAAAACCAGCTGAAACGACGGCTGTTGCGATTGTAAAAGGTGGTGTGAATTACTTACCGCTCGTTATTTTCGCGGTGTTGTTTGCGGGTCTGCCGTTATTAACAAATTCACCGGCGTGGTTAACTATCTTTGCTGACTTCTTCCTGTCGGGTAGTTTAGTGTTTGGTGGCGGTCATGTGGTATTACCTATGTTGCAACAAGCATTAGGTGATGCGATTGATACTGACCGTTTCTTAATGGGTTATGCCGCAGCACAAGCGGTACCGGGTCCGATGTTCTCATTGTCTGCATTCTTAGGCGCTGATTTATTGGTTAACTCACCATTAATGGGGGCATTGATTGCCACTGTTGCTATCTTCTTACCGGGTTTTTTACTGGTATTAGGTTTCCATGGTGCGTGGGAGTCGTTAGCGGCTAAACCGAAAGTAGCTGGCGCAGTATGGGGCATTAATGCCGCGGTTGTTGGTTTGCTTATGTCTGCGCTTTACAGTCCGGTATTTACTTCTGCGATTGTTAATCCGATTGACATGGCGGCGGTGATTGTTGGTTTCTTTGCGCTTCGCACATTGAAATTACCGATTATGGCAGTGGTTGCTGGCTTTATCGCATTTGGTTATGTGATGGGGCTGTAATCGGCGCATTGCCGCTGAGGCATAAAGATACATAAATAAATATTAAGTTATATGAACAAAACCCAGTAATTAAAGGTAGCTATAACCCTATGATTACTGGGTTTTCACTTTGTTATAAACAAGATATACTGCCGCTATTAGAGCCAAGTGACGGATTAAATAAAATGAAGGACTACTACCCGAAACGGATTGTTTGCTTAACAGAAGAAACCACAGAAATGTTGTATATACTGGGCGAAGAGTCTCGTATCGCTGGTATTTCAGGTTTTACTGTTCGTCCTCCGCACGCGCGACAAGCGCATCCTAAAGTGTCTGCATTTACGTCAGCCAAGATAGATAAGATCCTCGATTTAAAACCTGACCTAGTGCTGGGCTTTTCTGACATCCAAGCGGATATCGCTGGTGCATTAATCAAGCAGGGTATTGCTGTGCATATCTTTAATCAGCGTTCTGTTGATGAAGTATTTAACATGATCATGATGTTAGCAAGTCTGGTTGGCGCGAGTGAAAAAGCCGCTATTTGGTTGGATGATATTGAAAGCAAGATAATGCGCATCAAGCTCAATGCCGCAAAATATAATAAACGTCCTAAAGTATATTTTGAATTGTGGAACGATCCATTAATGTCGGGCATTCAATGGGTGTCAGAACTGATTGAGATCGCAGGGGGAGACGAGTGTTTCCCTGAACTGGCCAAAGAGTCATTAGCGAAGAACCGCATTATTGCCGATCCCATTATCGTGGTCGATGCGAATCCTGACATCATCATTGGTTCATGGTGTGGACGTAAGTTTAAGCCTGAACAGGTTGCAGCCCGAGATGGGTGGGATGCGATCAGCGCAGTACAAAACAAGCAATTATTTGAAGTTAAATCAGCAAATATATTACAACCGGGTCCAGCTGCCTTAACTGACGGTTTAGATCAACTTGTTGCTATTATCGAAGCATGGCAACAGCAGTTCGCAAACGAAAATGAGCATGTATAACGTGGAAATTGAAAGTATGACGAAATCAGGCGTTGATGACAAAATTGTAAATATCGAAGAAAATGCAGAGCCAGTTTCATTGAACATCACTGCGCCAGTGGCGAAGCAATGTTCAGAATGCCAAGCCGAGTTTGGTTGTGGTGTGGCTGAAGCAAGCGAGCAGGGCGGCTGTTGGTGTCAAGATTTACCCGCGATCATGCCATTGGGCACTTTAAGTGATTGTTTGTGTAAAGCGTGTTTAGCCAAGGCTATTGGTGCTGAAATTATGACTCAGCTTAATGCTGCAGGTTCGCCTAAAGCGCGCCTTGCATTGGCTGAACCGTATCGTCATCAAACCGAGTTAGTCGAGAACATCGATTTTACTATCGAAAATGGCCGTTATGTTTTTAGCGAGTGGTATCATTTAAAGCGTGCGCGCTGTTGTGGTAATAATTGTCGTCATTGTGCTTATAAATAAGCGTGAAGTACTGGATACTTAAAATATGAAAAAGCAAAAAACATTAGTTTCATGGAGTACCGGCAAAGACGCGGCCTGGACGTGTCTGCAATTGGCGCAAGATCCAACCATCGAGATCGTCGGTATCTTTTGCTCGGTGAATGCGCAGTATCAACGTACCGCGGTTCACTCTGTGCGTATTGAGTTGTTACAGCGCCAAGCTGCTGCTATGAACTTACCCTTGGATATTATCGAAATTCCGTATCCGTGTAGCAACATTGAATATGAAGCGATAATGGATGCGTTTGTTGGACAGGCGAAACAGCGTGAGGTAGTGAACTTTGCGTATGGCGATCTGTTTTTAGCGGATATCAAAAACTACCGTGTTAATAATCTGGTTGGCACTGGTATTAACGCAATCTTCCCGCTGTGGAAGTTAGATACGCAACAGCTGGCCAATGATATGCTGGTTGGCGGTCAGAAAGCGATAGTGACTTGTGTCGATCCTCGCCGTTTATCTGCGGATTATGTTGGTAAAGTCTTTGATGAGGCTTTTATTGCCAGTCTACCTGAAGGCATCGATCCTTGTGGTGAGAATGGTGAGTTCCATACCTTTGTATTTGATAGTCCACTGTTTTCAGACGCTATTGATATTAAAACCGGCGAACTGAATAGTGAAGGTCACTATACTTGGATAGATTTGGAGTTAGCGTGTAGTAATGGATCGTAATCGACCGTTATAAAACGATGAAGCCTGCAGATTTTAACGTTTGTTTAATTATTTCTTCGACTATCTGCGGAGCTACGTTTTCACCGTCAAAGTAAATACTATCAACGTCAACATTATCAACGTCAGTAATGTCACTGAGCATCATGTCGAAGTGTTCTCTGTATACACCGCTTGAGTCCATTGCGAACTTGTGGAATGATGTTAGTTTTTCTTTTTTAGTATCATCGTTTTGTAATTTGCTTACATACGCCAAATTATTACTTTTGAAAATACTGATCACACATGCCATTTCAATAACTATCCCACAACGTTAAATATTTACGACTCTAAGGTGATTGTATCTGACTAAAAAGATATAAAATATTTCGTTTAGAATAAATCACAGTAATATGACATATTGTCATTACATTTATTCATGATTTTGTATTTATTAGCGAATAATAACATCGCAGATCTTAAATTGAACTCTAATGTCTTTTCGGATACGGGTGTGAAAGTTATACTATTTTTAATTAATTAATTAATTCCTTCCTTCATTAGTTAAAGGGATTATTAACAACATCAGGGACGTAAATAATGAAAAAAATCATACTAATAGTCGTATTCGCAATGTTTGTGATTGCTGCTATAACGAGCATAGTGTCAACTTCATATATTTCTCATAAAGAAATAGATAAAATCATTCTAAAAAAATCTCAAGAACAAGCTTCTTTACTTGCTACAAATGTTGAATATGTGCTCGAGAAATCATCACAACCTATTATCGATCTACAAGAATTAGTTACCGCTCTGAAAGTGCGTCCAGATATTTCCTATGCGATTGTTATTAATAAAGATGTTAAAGCGATTGCGCACAGTGATAAAGAAAAAATCAATAAAGTTTATGATGACAGTTATAGCGTAGCAGGCGCAAGCCAAGGTGTTTCACAACATTCAAAATGGTATGCCGATATACAAAAAGTATGGGTTTACGACATTATGTCGCCGATCTATGTTAATGGTGAGCTATACGGTACTGTCGATATTGGTATTCCGATTACTGAAGTAAGTGAAGCGGCATCAGATATTCTCATCACTCAGTTAATTGCCATCTCAGGTATATTCCTTATTTGTATATGTGTGCTTATTTGGTTAATGGATCGTCTTTTCAAACCGCTTTCAAGCCTACAGCTGGCGTTGGAAGATATATCTAAAGGTGATGGCGATTTAACCGTAAGACTGCCGATAAAAGGGGATGATGAAATTGCTCATATCTCTAAAGCTTTTAATGCCTTTGCTGGAAACATTAATGAAATTATCACGCAGGTAGTTAAAACTGGCTTGGAGTTAGGTCATTCAGCAACAGACGTTAGAAACCAAGCATTACGGTCTTTATCTCGAGGTGAAATGCAAAGTGAACAATCTTTATTGGTTGTCACCTCGATGAATGAAATGATCGCAACCATCAATGAGATATCTTCCAATGCATCGGGCGCAGCTGACGCGGCCAAAAATGTGAATGATGAAACTCAGGAGGGTAATAATGTATTACAAGAGGCTGCTGGCACAATCCGTAACCTATCTGAAGAAATAAACAGTACCTCTCTCGTTATCACTTCTTTAGCTGAAAGAACGCAATCGATAGGCTCGATACTGGAAGTGATTAATGGTATTTCAGAACAAACTAATCTGCTTGCTTTAAATGCGGCCATTGAAGCTGCCCGTGCTGGTGAAGCTGGAAGAGGTTTTGCAGTTGTCGCTGATGAAGTGAGAAATTTGGCGACTAAAACCGCTCAATCTACAGGTGAAATTCAGAATATGATTGATCAACTGCAGCGTGAATCAAAAAGCGCAGTGGACGCGATGAGTTGTAGTAAGTCTTTAACGGTTGAAGGTTCAAAGGCTACCGAAGAAGCGCAAGAAGCACTGACTAGAATATCGAATCAAGTTATCGCTATTCTTGATTTGAATACGCAAGTTGCGACGGCGACCGAAGAGCAGTCTAGTGTCTCTAATGAAATTAATATAAATATGGATACTGTGAATCATTCAATCGTCGAAGGCGCTGCGGCAAGTAAGGAACTCGAAGTCACGAGTCGAAATTTAACCGAACTTGCATACACTTTGGATCAACACGTGGGTTCTTTTAAAATATAGCTTTAGTGATGAACTGACATGGAATTGATATTGAGTTGACATTAGAGGTGCCCTAAATTGATTGAGGGCACCTTGTTAGACATTAAAATAGCTATTCTACTCTGTTCTAATTTAAGTCAGCTAATTCAAGTTTAAGCATCGATATTTTTTCATTTTTTTGTTCTATTTTACGTTGATATTTGTCAACTTTATCCATTTTATTGTCTGATTTTGCTTCGTTGAGATCTGATTGATAGTCTTCAATATCTTCCATCGCATCATCTATTTTATCTTGTATATCATCACGTAAACCGTCAATAGTGCAATATTCAGTAGTATATTTTAACGCTTTATTTAATCCATCAATCTTATATTGGTTGTTATCAGATTTAGCCATCGACAATTGGTTATTGATTTCACAAATCTTTTTATCACATGCTTTTAACGCACTGCAATCAGAGGCTAATGCATTGGTGGATATACCGAGTAGTACACAGAGCGTAAGTTTAAAGCTAGTTTTCATAAAATATCTCTCTCAATTATTATGTGCCGAGTTTATCAAGGTCAAATGAACTGAACATGAATAATAGCCATTCTCACGCTAAGATTAAGGATGTCGCGTTGTAGATGGCTGGTAAGCGTATGTTTTTAGATAAATAACAGTCATAAGCCTTTAGTTATTGCACTTTAGTCATTAGTTATTGCCCTTTTAGCTAAAGTGTACATAAATATAAGAGTCCTTTGAAAATATTTAGCATTAATTTATAGCATGAAATACTTGGATTTATAGCAATCGTTAATTATTAGGGAATGATAATGCATAACAAATATAAAAAAATCATCATCGCGACGGCTGTGGCTTCCGCTCTTACCGGTATCACTGGTTGCGTCGGCAGTAACGCGGTAACAGCGAAGGTAATGCAATTTAATGTCGAAGTAGTTGATAATCGCTATGCTCGAGGCGGTTTGAATATCTTAATGGCCCCTGTTTATGGGATTTCGGTCGCAGTTGATTACTTGATCTTTAATTCACTTGGATTCTGGACTGGTACAAACCCACTTAATGGTAAACCACACATATTTGATACTAAAGTAGATGCTACATTTAAAATAAATGACGACTTAGACCCATCATTGAAAGAAGCGCCAATCAAACCAATTGCTAATCTACGTATTATTGAAACTGGCGTGATGACGCAAGTGGACGATAATACTTTAAAGATGGATATCACCTACAGTAATGGTGATAAAGCGGTATTAACAGGCGTTAAACAAGGGCAGTTAGTGACGTATTATATCGACGGTGTTGTTGTTAGCGAAACATCGATGGAACAATTACAAGCGTTTACAACGTCATAAACTTATCTTCACGTTCCATTATCCATATTGCCGATGTAACTGTCGGCTTTTCTATGTTCTATTTTCTTCTTCTTTTTCTTATAAAGCAAAAATTATAATGTCGAACGAGACATATTTAACACTGTATTACCCAACTAGTGCATATCATGATATTAATATAAGTCATTGGATGGATAATGTGGTTTGGAATAAAGTGGTTGGCATACCAGTTCAGGTTTAACCATTCATTATATGAGAGCTAATATGAAATCAATACTAACTAAAATTACACTCAGTATTTTAATTGCTTCACCAGTAATGGTAAATGCTAATCCGCAAACGTTAATGCCTATAACAGAAGCAAACTATCCAACAGCCGAAACCCATCGCCAAATGGTGATAGCGCAAGACAATGCTGGTGGCATTAACCAATTTCAACATAGAAATATGCTGACGCCGACCGACAATCAACCAGTGGTGCGGATGAACCGCGATACTTATTATTCAATGGCAGTTGTTAATGTATCTAAAGGTGCGACATATACTATCCCTGCAATACCGGAAGGTATGTATGTTTCGGTGCAACCAGTAACCGAAGATCACAGAATACAAGCGATGACATATGGCGCTGGTACGTTCGAAGTCACAACACACAAAGGTGACTATGTATATTTGGTGGTCCGCCTCGATTCACGTCTAAATAAAGCGCAAGTTACAGCTATTCAAAATGAGATGAAAATAGACGCGGGTTCATCTGTGCCTTTTACTGCGGATACGTTTGATTTCGACGCAATTGAAACTGTTGAGAATGCGTTAAAAGCGAAAATGCCAACGATTAATACACGGGATGGTGCTACTGCGTTATACGGTATGTTTACCGATCCAACAGATAGTAGCAGTGCTGATTTTACAGAAGAAAAATATCAAGTTGGTGCCGCGATAGGTTGGGGTGGTGCGCAGACAAAAGACAACGTATATGAAGTATCAGGAAATTACCCTGCGGACACTTGTTACACGGCTAACTTTGATGATCCAAAGAATAAAGCATTTTGGTCTATCACTGTTTATGACAAAGCAGGCTTTATGTTTAATGACATCGCCAATGTGAATTCACACACAGCCACACAAAACACAGACGGCAGTTACACTGTTTCATTTGGTTGTGGTGAAAAAGCGATAAATAATATCGAAACTGCGAATGAATCCGGCGTTTTCAACCTGGGTGTTCGTCATTATATGCCAAGTGATAAAGTACGTTCTGGTGAGCTGCGTGTACTCCCTACTGTGACAAAATAATCCTAATTTAGTAAGTCGGATATATGCCATGTTAGTGTTAGATAAATATTAATATGGCAATGATTTACAGCGTAGTTCATGCAGTTAGAAGTGGGTCACACTTGTAATCAAACCCTGAAATGAAAAATATGAAATGAAAAACAGACTATGAAAAACAGTATCGAGTTTGAATTATCGAGAATTGATCTTAACTTAATAGTGTCTCTTAATGTGTTATTAAAGGAGCGTAATGTTTCACGCGCAGCAGAGCAAATGTGTGTTTCCCAATCGGCGATGAGCCGCACACTTGCTAAGCTTCGCGACATGTTTGATGACGAACTATTTATAAGAACATCTAACGGTATTTCTCCCACACCCAAAGCATCTGAATTAGAACTGCTTATTGCGCCACTTTTAAATGATCTCCACCGTTTATTAATACCTAAAGAATTTGATCCTTTTGAATGTGACGCTCAGTTCAACTTGTCAGTGCCTACTTATATCTCATCTTTTTTAATGCCACGCTTAATCGGTGAGGTAATGAAGGTTGCACCGACGGTCTCGGTAACAGAAGCGAATGTAAAGTCGAACCCATTCCCACTGCTTGATGCTGGCGAGCTTGATTTTGCGATGCATTATGCGCGCGAGAGCCATCCCAAATATTTCTCTGAACATCTTGGCCATATTTATCCGATCGTGTATGCGCGTAAAGAGCATCCGCTTTTTGATGGTGACGTAACAACAATGGCATCGCTGTTGTCGTATCCTTTTATAAGTATGAATGTAGAAGAGAGCCAGACTAATGCTTTCACTTCTCCAATTCACAAATTACTCGAGTTGTCGCAAAGGTTTAAAAAGCCAGTATTGAGAAGTAGCCAAACGCAAATATTACTCGACGTAGCGGGTTCTTCAGATGCCTTACTGTTTGGATCTAATCTTCATGTTGATTATTTTCAATCTTCGTCGCAGTTGCTCCCTATATATTCATTTGAAAATGAAGTTGAATATCATGTTGATTTGTTTTTAATTCAGCATGAAAGAAATAGAAATAATAGTGCCCACAAATGGTTTAAAAGCTTGATGTTAAATCAGTTAAGAGCGCTGTTAAGCTAATTTTTTGGATGATGCGTTGATACAAAAGTTATATCAAGAAGAGGGTGACACTACGACTCCCGGTATTGGATGTAACAAAAAGGGCTAGCACAATGCTAACCCTATTTTTTATCGCTGTTGACGACCAATACTATGTAATGATGAAACGAGTTAATCGTTAAACTAGACTCGTCAACATCTCATCTGAATATTCAACTAAGTCTTTACCATCTCGAACACGTTCAACATAATCAGGATTGGCAATAAATGGTCGGCCAATCGCCAGCAAATCAAATTTATCATCGGCAATGGCTTGGCTCCCGGCTTCAGCGGTAAAGCTACCCACACCGACCAAGGTTTTGTTATAAATACTGCGTACATAACTTGAAGCGCGACCACCTAAATAATCAAACTCCATCGCATCATCGAAAACACCAATATGTAGGAACGCTAAATCACGTTTTTCTAGTGCTGGGATTAGATAATCGAATACATCACGGTCGCGGCTATCACCAGCCATATTGAAGTATGCACCCGGTGATACACGTAGTGCTGTTCTTTCATTGCCGATGCGCTCAACAATGGCATCAACAACTTCGAGCGCGAAACGTGACATGTTTTCTGGCGTCTGACCATATTCGTCACTGCGGTGGTTACTGTCATGATGTAAGAATTGGTCAATTAAATAACCGTTAGCACCGTGAATTTCAACACCATCAAAACCGGCGTCAATTGCGTTAGCCGCAGCTTGAGAATAATCACTGACTAACTGAGCAATCTCTTCAACTGATGCCGCTTTTGGTGTTTGATAAGTTAGCTCGCGCATTCTTGGTACTGTACCTTCAACACCCACAGCAGAAGGTGCGATTACATCTGGATTCCCCGTTGCTTGATAAAAATGTGGATGTGCAACACGACCAGTGTGCCAAAGTTGCGCAAAAATTTTACCACCGTTTTGATGTACGGCGTCAGTGACTGTTTTCCAACCGTCAATTTGTGCCGGTGTAAATATACCTGGGGTGTTAGGGATACCTTGACCATCAGGACGTATAGTCACTGCTTCTGAAATGATTAAACCCGCTTCACCTCGACGACCATAGTAGTCAGCCATTGCTTGAGTTGGTACTAATTCATCATCAGCCATACAACGAGTCAGAGGTGCCATGAGAATGCGATTTTTTAAAGATAAAGTCTTATTAAGTACATAAGTTTGAAATAAGTTAGCTGTCATAGCGCTCTCTGCTTAATGGTATGAAGATGTTGAATGAGCGTTCAAGATATGCTTATTTGAATGATCATTCAAGAACTATTTTGAATAAACGTTCAAAATTGATTACAATGGACTTCAGTTACACTATCTGACTCAGATATACAGAGTCCTAACAAGAGTTATTATTAGCCATGCGAATTGCAGAATTTGATAGAGAGAAAGTACTGAGATCTGCTATGACCTCTTTTATGGATAAAGGTTACGGCAAGACCAGCATGCAAGATCTGAAACGGGCCACTGGTTTACACCCTGGGTCTATCTATTGTGCATTCGAAAATAAACGTGGCCTGCTATTAGCCGCATTAGGCCAGTACCGTGAGGATAGAAATACTGAGTTCACGGGGATATTTTCGGGTCAGAGACCAGTACTTGTTGAGCTTAAAGCCTACCTGGATAATATCGTTTTAGAATGCCAGAGCTGTGATGTCTCGCGGTCTTGTTTGCTAACTAAGGCGCTGAATGAAGTTGCTGAACAAGATGAAGAAGTGCGTGGCATTATCACGCTTTACCTCGCTAACTGGCAGCAAGCCATTACCCAAGTTTTACAAAATGCGATTGATCAAAAGGAAATCACCAGTGATCGAAACGCTGATGTACGTGCGCATTACCTGATGATGGGAATATATGGTTTAAGAACGTTTGCGCATACTCATCCTGAAGGTAATACCATAAAGCAGCTCGCCGAACAGCTTTATGAGGATGTATGTCGTTAGCTGAATTCCACCATGCAACGCGTTTCAGCCCTAACAAGTCACATGGATAAGAATTTAAAGGATTTAATAAACATGACTCACAGTGCAATGAAAGCTATCGTTACAACGGGTAACGGTAGTTATGACAAACTCATTTACCAAGATGTACCGATGCCAGTTGTGGAGCAAGGCGAAGTATTGATTAAAGTCCTCGCTGCAGGCGTAAACAACACCGAGATTAATACTAGACTAGGGTGGTATTCTTCATCTGTTACCGAGTCCACTAATACCACATCGGATTTAAACGCAGAACCTGAGCTACAAGATGCCGACGGTGGGTGGAACAAACATACCCCTTTTCCGCTTATCCAAGGAACCGATTGTTGTGGACTCGTCGTTAGTGTTGCTAACGATGTTGACAGTAATCTTGTTGGTAAGCGTGTGCTGATCCGACCCTGTATTCGTGAAAACGGTTTTGACACTTTAGACAACGTCTGGATGGGATCTGATTTTAATGGCGCATTCGCTCAATACGTGAAAATTCAAGCGAGCGAAGTATTCCCAATAACATCTGATTGGTCGGATGCCGAACTTGGCACTATCCCATGTGCTTATGGCACGTCAGAGAATATGTTGCATAGAGCCGAGCTTAAGGCGGGTGAAACTGCGTTGATAACGGGCGCTTCTGGAGGCGTTGGTTCAGCTACTGTGCAACTTGCTAAGCGTAGAAATGCCAAGGTTATCGCCATTGCTGGCGAGAATAAACACAGTAAAGTATCACAATTGGGTGCCGATGTATTATTCGGCAGAGCCGATGATCTATTAGCAGAACTCGGTGAGCAATCTGTCGATGTTATCGTGGATAACGTGGCAGGTGCTGGTTTTCCTACAATGCTGAAATTGTTAAAACGTGGTGGGCGGTTTGTGTCATCCGGTGCGATTGCAGGACCTATTGTAGAGTTGGATATGCGTGATATGTACTTAAAAGATATTACATTAATAGGGACTACCGCTTGGGCTGAACCAGTGTTCAAAAATCTTGTAAACTACATCGAACAGCAAGAAATCCAGCCTGTTTTAGCAAAGTCTTTCCCACTCAGTGCCATTGTGGAAGCGCAAGAGGAGTTTCTGAAGAAGGTCCATGTTGGTAAATTTGTACTCATTCCGCCACAAGACTAAAACTGAACTGCTTTAGCCTCGGCACGCAAACAGTGTGCGAGTTAAGTCATACATTCGTAAAAAGCCGCCATTCGTGACGGCTTTTTACGTTTCCTTCCTTAAGTTGCTATTAACCGACTTGTTCTAATGCTTGGCTCACATCAGCAATAATATCGTCTATATGTTCAATACCTACCGAAATACGGATTAGGTCTTCTGACACTCCTGCTTTGGCTAATTCTGCAGTATCAAGCTGTCTGTGCGTGGTTGACGCCGGGTGGCAAGCTAATGATTTCGCATCACCAATATTAACTAATCGCAAAATCATTTGCAGCGCATCAATGAAATGTCCGCCGGCTTCTTTACCGCCGCCCGCTAATGCTGATTTAATACCAAAACTGATAATACCGGACGCTTTACCACCGGTGATCTTATGGCAGTTATCTTGGTAAGGGCTATTCTCGAGAGCCGCATAATTCACCCAATTTACTTTCGGGTGCTGCTCAAGATATTTAGCTAAGGTTAATGCGTTACTGCAGTGGCGTTCCATTCTAAGCGCCAGTGTTTCGAGTCCTTGCATTAACAAAAATGCACTTTGTGGGGCAAGCGCTGCGCCGGTATTACGCAGTGGACCGACACGACAGCGACCAATAAAGGCGGCTGGACCAAATGCCTCGGTATAAACCACACCATGGTAAGACACATCAGGTTCATTGAGTAATGCGAAACGCTTAGGCTGTGCAGCCCAATCAAATTTACCTGAATCAATAATCACGCCGCCAATCGTTGTACCGTGGCCACCGATATATTTGGTTAAAGAGTGGATCACAACGTCGGCACCATGTTCAAACGGTCGGCATAACACTGGTGTCGCGACTGTATTATCAACCATTAAGGGTACGCCATGCTTATGCGCAATTTCTGCCAATCGCTGCAAGTCGACAATATTGCCGGCAGGGTTACCAATTGATTCACAAAATAGCGCTTTGGTATTCTCATCCATAAGTGCTTCCAAGCCTGCAAAATCGTCAAATGCCGCCATGCGAACATCAACACCTTGACGCGGTAACGTGTGGGCAAATAAATTATATGTGCCACCGTAAAGTTGGCTGGTACTAACAATGTTATCGCCCACTTGTGTTAGCGCTTGAATAGCATAAGTAATTGCCGCCATACCGGATGCCACGGCTAATGCACCAATACCACCTTCGATCGCGGCTAAGCGTTGTTCTAATACATCGGTAGTAGGATTCATAATACGAGTATAAATATTGCCAGGCACTTTTAAATCAAACAAATCAGCACCATGCTGGGTATTATCGAAAGTATATGAGGTTGTTTGATAAATAGGTACAGCAGCTGCTTTCGTCGTTGCTTCAGATTCATATCCGTGATGAAGTGCCAATGATTCAAGTTTCATATCGATTAATCCTAATTCCTTTTGAATGAAATATAAACATATCAAACGGCCATCTAAATGTCTAAAACTATTTTGACAACTGTGCAACTCTCGTCGCAGCTGTGTGATTCTTTTCACATATACAAAGGTTTAGTACAGAAAAGTAATTGGTCATTGGCAAGGTTTTACAAAGGAGATCAGGGGGGGCTTGTCATTTAAAATGACTTAACGTGTAAATAAATGAAACTAAAATCCATTTTCATACGTATAGGTTAAGTAACCAACTGAGGAGTACGACCATGTTTTCAATATTTAAACGAGATCCAGTCAAAAAACTAACTAAACTCTATAGCGCTAAACTTGAACAAGCGATGTATGCACAGCGGAATGGCGATATTAGAGCATATTCAATGCTCACTGTTGAGGCTGAAAAAATAGGTATTGAAATCGATGCGTTAAAAAGTTCAGCAACAACATAATACTCAAACTTAAAGTTCAGTAAAAGTCGTTATAGCACGATGAAGCCAGTGGATCTTAGCGTCTGTTTAATGATTTCTTTGGCTGTCTGAGGTTGTACGTTATACCGATAAAAGTAAACAGTTTCAACATCAACTGTATCATCTAGCATCGTATCGAAGTGTTCTCTAAGTACACCGCTTGAGGCTCTTGCAAACTTATAGAACGATACTAGTTTTTCTTGTTTAGTATCGTTATTTTGTACCTTGCTTACATATGAGAAGTTGGCAAATTGTAGTGTTTAATAGACTACAATTTTAAACGCCACAAGATCCTAATTTCTTGCATTAATGTACTTATTACTGGCTCATGAGATCTATTTTTAGCAATAACAAAATGGAGTGTAGCTGGAAAGTCGAGAGCTGATATTATTTGAACTTTGTTGTCTCTTTCAGCCCGAAGTGCCTCCTCTATTTCTAGAAAACTAAGCCCCAGACCACTTTTAACTAACGCTAGTCGAGTACCGTCATCACTGGTTTTCAATACCGATGGAATGTCATCTCCAAGTATCCCTTTTAAGAAATTATCAAAAGGACAATAGTCGCCCATCATTATCCACGGATGAATACTAAGGTCTGCTTGAGTCAATATTTTACTACAATCAAATGCCATTGGTGCCACTGTCGTTATCTGTTGGTCCATAACGGCTACACCGATAAAGTCATCGGGAATATCACCAAAAATATAACCCCCATCTAATTGATGTTCTCTAATTTCATTAATGGTTTTTCCGGTTGATTGTTGCTGAATATCCAAGCTGATACCCGGACAGTTCTCTTGTAAATTGCCGATTAATTCCGCCAGTTTAATTTGCTTGGCGGTTAAGTTAATTCCTAAGTGAAATGTCCCTATTATTTCATGTTGGTTATGCGCGGCCAGATTCACTAAATCCACAGCGCTATCTAGTGTGGCTTGTGCTTTTACTAATAATAACTGGCCTTTATCGGTTAAGGACATACCTTTACTGGAACGGATGAATAAAGGCGTGGAGAGTTCTTCTTCCAGCGTTTTAATGTGCGCACTTATCGCTGGTGGTGTTGTATATAAACGTTTTGCTGCTTGCGTTAAATTGCCTGTTTGAGCAACTGCGACGAAAGAACGTAAGTGATAAAATTCCAATGTAAATCCCCTTAAATCAGTCCAATTGAGTTTTGAGCAGCATTGTTAGTCAGTATAAGGTAAATATACTACCAGCTTCTGGATCCAAGTAACCATTTCATCCTTCATTTATGTTGAACACTGACTTCAGAAATTATGAATTTTGGATTTATTTCAATCGCGCTAAATTAATGCCATAGAAACCGAACGATTCATTCTACTCCTGAACAATGAACAACTCACAATTTATAACCAATAAGACAAGGAAGATTTATGCCTCACAATACAAACGCATTCTTTTACCCAGCGGTTCCGGCTCAGCAAACGCACGACTTTTTTGCGGCTAAACTGGCTTGCGAAACAGATTGCTCAGATGTGTATGCGGACTTAAAAGCAAATAATAAAAGCTACATAATATTAGATGTTCGCTCTGCTGAAGCCTTTAATAAGAGCCATGTCATCACCGCTGTAAGTATGCCTCACAGTGACATTAATCGTGAATCATTCGCGAAATACGATAAAGGCACTTCGTTTGTAGTCTATTGCTGGGGACCTGGTTGTAATGGTGCGTCTAGGGCAGGTTTAAAAATATCAGCTTTAGGGTTTACGGTAAAAGAAATGATTGGTGGAATTCATTACTGGGAAGATTTTGAACGATACCCTGTTAACCGTCGGATGAGTGACGTTCAAAAATAACGTTATATCTGTTAAGGAAACCATTATCAATAAAGAATAGTGGTTGTTATTTTTCATCTTAAAACTTAGGGAATTAAAATGGTTACCTGCTTTATTGAATATATTATCGATGCTAATAAACTAAAAGAGTTTGAACATTACGCCAAACTCTGGATCCCGCTAGTCACAAAATTTGGCGGCCAACATCAGGGATATTTTTTACCATCGGAAGGGGCTAACAATGTAGCGTTGGCTTTATTTACTTTTCCAAGCTTAGCTAAATATGAGCAATATAGGAATGAGTCTCTAAACGATTCAGAATGCATAGCCGCCTTTGATTATGCAGAGCAAACCCAATGTATTAAGCGTTATCAACGTAGCTTTTTCCGTCCACTATTTAAATAGATAAATAGATAAATAGATAAACTGGAAATGAAAGTGGGGTATTGTATTATTCGCGAATACAATACCTTGACTACTTGTTACTTCTATCTTCTATCTTGCAATTGTTGTGCTGATTCAAAATATAATTTTTCAATCGACTCAATTTAAAAATCAATAAGATACATATGCATTATAGTCACTAGGCTCTAAGGCGCTCAAACTTTCTCGTAAGATACATTCAATCTCATGATGTGGAACAGGCTTGTAAAACAGGTAACCTTGTCCATACTCACAACCTTCTAAATAAAGATCTTCGTAATTTTCGATGACTTCAATTCCTTCCGCCACTACCTGCATTCCGAGTCCATGAGCTAAGTTGATTATGGTGCGAATAAAACTAATATCCTTGGGAAGATTGTTTAGCTCTTGGATAAACACTTTATCAATTTTTAGTTTCTGAAATGGCATATTCTTGAGATGGCTTAGAGAAGAATAACCAGTGCCAAAGTCGTCTAACGCTAACTCTACTCCTAAACGGCGTAGGTTTTGTAGTATGTCTGGTGATCTATCAATGTCCTGCATTGTGGTATCTTCAGTTACTTCGATAACCAATTGGTCTGCAGGTAAGCCTGTAATGGATAGTGTGCGACTGACTGTAGTCACAAGATCATATCGTGTATACATAGCAGGAGAAATATTCACAGACACTTGAATTAGTGGTAAACCGGCTTTCCTCCAAGCCATATTTTGTGAACATGCTTTTAGTAATACCCACTCATTTAATTTTTCCGCTAAACCTGCTTTCTCGGCGATGGAAACGACTTCAAGCGGTGATATATAGCCATATTTTTCATGATGCCATCTCAATAAAGCTTCAACCAAAACGATCCGTTTCGTCTTGAGGCAAATAATTGGTTGGTAAACCTGCTGGAGCTGATCATGGTTTAATGCAGCCTGTAAACTTTCTACTAATATCCTATACCGTAGAACGCTGTCATTCATCTCTTGCTCAAATAATCGGTAGTACGTATCATCATTTTTTTTGGCGCAGTACATCGCTGTATCAGCATTGTTAAGTAACTTATCATAATGCACTGCATCGCCTGGATATACACTGATACCGATACTCACATCCGGATATATCTGATAGCCGTGAACATTTATCTCACAATTTATCTGCTCGTGAATATGTTTCGCTAACTGGACACTTTCATCAGCATTAGTAATATTATTCTGAATTATGCCGAATACATCTCCTCCCAAACGAGCCACGGTATCTGGTAAGCAAACGCTCAGCGCTAAGCGTGAAGCGACCTCTTGAAGTAATTGATCTCCAACCGCATGTCCTAATCGATCATTCACTTCCTTGAAACCATTCATACCGATGATATGGACAGCTGCACGGGAATTGTTACGTCGAGAATAGAAAATAGATTTTTTTAAGTTTTTTTGAAAAAAATAGCGGTTTGCTAAACCGGTGAGACTGTCATGCAATGCTTGCTTACGGTTAACACTACTCTCACGAATTACGAGGAATATTAGTATACTGCCACTCAGTAACAAACCTAACAAGTAGAATTTAGAATTGTTCTCAATGCTTTGTATTTGTTCTAGATTGCCTAATGCTTGATCTCCAGAGAAGCTATTTACATTAAATTTTCTCACCTGTGTTTGGAAAATCTTGAGATCTTGTACTACCCTCATCGCACTTTCATCACCTATCTTGATGCTCAGTAATTCAGGTTCTACTTCAACCAAGAACTGTTTGAAATTAAGCAATAGTTCCATTGCTCCTGGGCGACTTCTAAATTGATGAGTTTCCTCTCCTACTGATAATACTTCAACCCGGCTCCAGAGCAGCTCGAAACGCAACTGCAAGTCTTCTGCCCTCATATCATTTAGAGCCGTAAGCTTTAGCGCTTGCATAAATTTTAACGTTTCTAGCTCCAATTCAGACGCTGCCCAACCGACACTTTTAATCGAGAGGGTCAGAAGATCTGTAACTTGAGTATGGCGTTGAGTACTGATGATTGAACAAGCAGAAAATATCAGTATGACAATGGTGAGGACAATAAATTTAACTCTTTTCATTAATACACTTCCAGACTGCTCAGCTGCCAAATCATATTTTCATAGTGTCTGGCTGTATTTAGTTCAGAATAATCAGACAGAGGGTAAATAATCCAGATAGGTCCTTTATCACGCACACGCATGAAAGCGCCATCAATTTTTGTTGCTAGCAGTATTGGGTAGTCACGGAGTAATTCGAGATCGAGTTCTGTATGGTAATCGTTCAAAGCTGTCGCTACTAACTTATGGCCAGAAGCATTTACTTGTTCTAGAAGAGTATTTAGCAGTACCCCTTCATAAACATGCAACCCTTCGGTCCAAGGCGTATAGGTAGTGATCTTGGTTTGTGAAAGTTGTTCCAACATCTGACGGTCAAATTGGGCTTCACCATTGGTATTTATATTACCAATATTACCGCTAACGGTGAGAATAACTGTGCCTTGTGGTTTAGATAAGTCCGTAGCGATACTCATCGTAGAGAATCCCATTATTAAACATATCATCACAATTTTCATATACACGTTACAATCTCCTGACTTCTAATTATTATAAAGTGGTTAATCACTCCTTATGTTTTAATGAAGGTTATTACCACTATAAAAGTAAGTTTATTTAATATTTATTTAACATTAAATAAACAATAACATCAATAATTAGCATTTAATATAATACTTAGTGGTTACAGTGGTTACAGTGGCTAAGTAATACTGGTAACCGTTTACCACTAACTTCTGTAAATTATATGAGATACGAAACGCCTCTATTCACATTATAAATCGATGGGAAATCGACTTGAACATATCACGGCAGAGTAACGCTGCTAAACTCTGATAGGTAAACCGTCCGTCCATACTTTTGCTATCTTTTCTCGTTCTGCTTGCGAGTCACATATAAAAGATCGCAGCCTCATTGAATTAACATTACCCTGCGATGCAGCGCCGTTTATATGAAATTAAGTTTCGCTATTAGAACTGGTTATAGAACTGCCGAATAGGGCTGTGAAGAGTGTAATGAAGAGTGTAGTTAAAAGTATAGTTAAAAGGATGATAGTTGGAATGCGTTGAACTAGTGATTCGGAGTCATCAGTTCAACACATTGTTCATCTTAACTATTGTTTAAGTGTGGTATTTCTCAAAGATACAGCCTAATGACTCAGATGCACTGACAAGCTCTTGGATCCCAGTAACTGACAACTGCGTGGCAGTAAGCAATACGCTTGATTGTGAGCGAATATCACTAAGGTCAGATGCAATACTATTTGCCACTGACGTTTGCTGTTCGGCGGCGGTTGCAATCTGAGTGCTCATATCCATTACTGACTGCGCTGATTCCGCTATTTCATTCACATCAGTACCAATTTCTGTAATTATCTCTCGGCTTTTATTGGCTTGATCTAAGGTTTCAGCAGTGATTTTTGAAATACCCTGAGTTTCAGCTTGTAACTTGTCAATCATATCTCGTATTTCAACAGTTGCCTGTTGTGTTCGCCCTGCAAGGGTTCGGACTTCATCTGCAACGACAGCAAAACCACGACCTTGTTCACCGGCTCTCGCAGCTTCAATTGCAGCATTCAAGGCTAACAAATTGGTTTGGTCAGAAATCCCATTAATCGTGACAATCACATTATCAATTTCAGTCATTCTCTCATTCAAATTAACGACAGATACTGAAGCAGCATTGGTGTTCTCAGATAATTCGGTCACCATGAGGATCGCATCTTGGATCCTTTCGTTACTCTGTCTAATCTTGGTTGTTTCGTTATCTGCTTGGTGAGAGGCTTGTAACCCAAAACCGGCAATCTCTTTCGCAGTCGCAGACATTTCTTCCATTGCGGTCGCGACAGAATCAACAGAAGCATATTGCTGATTAACTTGTTGTTCTGAAGCTTGAGCATCTTTTTCAAATGTCGTTGTCGTTCGATGAAAAGTAACTGTACTGGTTTTAACTGTTTCGACTAGTTCACTAATCGTGTCCATTGAGCGATCAAGCTCGAAACCGATTATTCCAAACTCGTCACGACCAACATGAAAGCCAAGGCGTGAACTCAAATCGCCATTAGAAATGCGGCAGGTCGCTTGGTGTATAACCCATAGGGCACCGCTTAAATGTGTCGCGAACCAGTAGATAAATAACCCAATTAAAGGTAATGGTAATAAAGACAGTAAGAAACTAAGGAACGCTTGACTCTGTGCTTCAGTATTATCCACAGAATGAGTCAGTACAGCATAACCCTGGCCTAAAGACTGTGATACAGTTATTTCAGTGTCGCGTGTCGTCGTAGTCGGCTGGCTAAACACGCGAATATTTTGTTGTAGAAGTGCTTTTTGTAATTCACTGTTGTCTAAACCAGCGCCTTTTAGCGCATCGATTGTAGAGGTTAGACGGGTTTGTGCCTGTTGGTGGTTTGCTACATCAATTCTTGCCATTTTCGCGTAATAATTACTGCCAGAGAGGCCAATTAAAGTTGTTGATATCATTATGAAAAGTAGCCAGAATTTATCAGTAATGTTCATTTTGATAAACAGCTTATCTATGGTTCTGAAGTTAACTTCTCTCATTATTACGCCCCTGATATAACAAAACACTACATCATGTAATGAATTTAGCTATTAATAGTAATGCTCACATAAAGAGCCACTAAAATAAGGTTTTCCATTTAGTAAGTAGATGTAAAGCTCATTTTCATTGTCTTGTTGCTTACAAACTGGACAATAAGACGACCTCTACTATGCTTAATTAAGTTCTAAAGTCAGTTGAGGAATAAAGCGTTATGAGTCGAGGTACAGTTAAGTGGTTTAATGCAGACAAAGGTTTTGGATTTATCACCCCTGACGAAGGCGGTAATGACCTGTTCGTGCATCATTCTGAAATTAAAACATCTGGTTATGCAACATTAGAAGATGGCCAGAAAGTTGAATTTGAAGAGGGTACTGGGCAGAAAGGCCCTTGTGCTACTAATGTAACTGCAATTTAAGTTAAATTAACTATTAGCAAAAAGGATTAATAACCACTATTTATAGTAAATTAAAGTGGGGATTAATCCTTTTTTATTGTCTGCTCGTTTATTCCTGACTCAATACTGTTTTAAGCGTCAATGCGTTCAAGTATACGCTGCAATTTAGGCCGACTTATCTTCAAAATATCACAGGCTTTACCTTTATGACCTGCGACGCGTTCGAGTACTTCGACTGTGTACTGTAATTCAAGATCTTGCAGGCTTAATTCAGCAATCCCTTGCTGTGCTAACAAGCCTAAATTGGTTGAGCTAGCATGATCAAGATCTGTCGGTTGTGGCGCAATGCCTTCAAACAGATCTTGGGTTAATATTTTACCCGGACATAAAGCCATGGCCTTGGTAAGTAAGTTCTCTAACTCTCGAACATTACCCGGCCAATCATAAGCACAAAGCGCTTCCATTGCATCTCGAGCTACCTGATTAATTTGGGTATCCAAATCACGGTTGATACGTGCTAACAGGGCAGGGATCAGTATGGGTAAATCTTCCTTACGCTCTCGCAGTGGCGGAATATGAATACGCACTACCTGTAAGCGATAAAACAGATCTTCACGAAAGGTTTTATCTTTAATAGCCTGTGCGAAGTCGATATTAGTTGCACAGATTATCCGCGCATTGGTCGTTTGCGAAAACTTGCCGCCGACAGCAGTAAACTCTTTTTCTTGTAGTACACGCAGTAATTTAGCTTGAATAGAACCGGCTAATTCACCCACTTCATCCAAAAATAAAGTCCCATCTTGCGCCAGTTCAAACTTCCCCATTTGGTCGTTAACAGCGCCCGTGAACGAACCTTTCTTATGGCCGAACATTTCCGACTCAAGCAAGGTCTCGACCAAGGCGGCACAGTTAATAGCCACAAAAGGTTGGGCGGTCTTATTACCAGCATTATGGATTGCTTTAGCGACCATTTCTTTACCTGTGCCTGACTCACCTGTGATCATCACTGATGCGTTAGTCATTGCCACTCGACCAATGTTTTTGAATATTTCTTTCATGGCTCTAGAGCAACCAACAATAGAATTACCACCGCTGTCTGGAATCGAAATTGCATCAAGAGTACTGCTATTTTGATATTGTAAAGCCGAACTCACCGCACCATCAATTTCATCCAGATCTAACGGTTTGTGTATATATTCATCTGCGCCATTTTGCATTGCTTCAATGGTACTTTGCATATCATGAAACGCGGTGATCATGATAATGCGGGCGTTCGGACATAATTGTTTGAATTCACTAATGCCTTCTAAACCTGATTTGCCTTCCATTCTAATGTCGAGGATGATGATATTCGGCATGAAAACTTGCGCGATAACGAGGCCATCATCAACACTGTTTGCCGTTTTAACGTCATGGTCTTGGGTTTCAAAATGTAATTCGAGCGTACGACGTATACCTTTGTCATCGTCGACGATAAGCAATTTACACATATTCGTTAACTACTTCCTTATTCGGTGAAATGGGTTCACTGTTGTGGCTAGATAGCGGTAATTGTATTTGTGCTAAGGTACCAATAGGGTTGATGGGTTTTAACCGTACATTGCCTTTGTGGCTTTCAATGATCTTTTGTACGATAGCCAGCCCTAAGCCTGTGCCTTTTGCCTTGGTAGTATAAAAAGGTTCAAATACTTTGCTGACCATACAAGGGTCAATAGATTTTCCATTATTGGTGATATCAATTAAGATCATCGAATTGGAATCAGTAAGTAAGATGTTAGTCGTCACGGTCACTAAAGGGCAAGCTTGCTCACTGGTTTCTGCTGCCTGCAGCGCATTAACGATCAAATTCTGTAATGCTTGGCGCAATTTAATCGGGTCTGCGTACACCGTGGGTAAGTTATGCGGATAACTAAACTCAATCGCTACATCTTTTTCTTTGGCGAAACGGCGTTGACTATTCACGACAAGCTCAACCAGTTTGTTTAAATCAAGCCACTCTGGTTTAAACTGTTCCGGTCTAGAGTAGGACAGCAAATCTTCTAAAATGGCTTCCATGTAACGCACTTGCTCAAGTGAGATATCAAACAATTCATCTTGCTCTTTACGGGCATAAATCTGCAACGCCATTTTGATTGAGCTCAGTGGGTTTCTTAAATCGTGGGCGATCATATTTACCACTTTACCTACTGCCGCCAGTTTGTCTTGTTTAGCATGTAAGGCTTCTTGTTCCTGCATTTCGCGGGCAAGTTGTTTCTCTTTGGTAATATCTTGTTTGACCGCAACGAAATACAGGGCATTACCCGCGCTGTCTTTCACTGGTGATATACGCGCACGTTCCCAGAACAAGTCACCGTTCTTTTTCTTATTATGGAATTCACCACGCCATTCATCACCACGTTTAATGGTTTGCCACAGACTATCGTAGCCGACCTCTGGCATCTCACCCGATTGTAGAAACTTAGGGGTAATGCCGATTACTTCCTGTTTTTGATAGCCGGTAAGTTCACAGAAAACTGGGTTTACATAGATTATTTCACCTGATATTTCGGTGATCATCACCGAGTTGTGGCTTTGTTCTACGGCGTGACTTAAGCGCTGAAGTTGATCTTGTTCCATCTTGTGCTCGGTAATATCCTCACCAATAAAGGTGGCAGTGGCTAGCTGTTTACCGTGAGCTTGAGAATAGGTACTGCTCCATGAAACTAACACTACCTCACCAGCATTTGTTTGTACTACGGTTTCAATTTTGGTTTGATCCAGTTCTTGTATTAATGCTTGCTTCAACGCTTCCGCGGCTTGTTGTTGTAGTTTTTGCGGAATAAAGGTATCAACCCAGCGCTTGCCAATGACTTGGTGTTTTTGATAACCAACCAAGTTTAAGAAAAAGTCATTACAAAAAGTAATAATGCCGTCATTGTTAATCGAGACTGCAATATACTGGATGTTCTCTAAGGTTAATCTGAACTGTTTATCGTATGCCTGTTGTTTACGTAAGATGTTGGTTTGTTGGCGATGATAGCGGAAAAGGCACACGAAAAAACTGATCACTAAGGTCAGTGTGATGTACAGCAACATGAATTGTTCGGTAAAAGCGCTACGGGCTAAATTAAACCGCTCTTGGGGAAATACCGACACGATTGTCCAGCGGCTACTGCGATTTGAAAACGCTTGAGTAAAGGTAATGTAATTATCTTGAAACAATAGCTGACCTTGATGTTGGCGGCTCATCAGTGCCAGTAATTCGGTACTCAATTCTTTACTGGTATTGAATTGGAATTCTTGCGTTACATCGGACAAGGTATTTGGCGTAGCAGGTTGAGGTGGTACCGCTTTTACGGGTTGAATAATCGCCACGCCTTCAGCGTTGAGTATGTATAAATGCTCAATAAAATTAGGCGAAATATGGAGTAAGCGATTAATCAGTTTACGGCCTTTGTAGTTTAATATTATCGCGCCTATCTTCTCATCTTGGGCATTAAACACTGGCACACCAATGCGGATGGTGGGATTAAGCGGCTGTTGGATCTGACCGGCTTCGATGTTCAAATCCATCGGTGAGATATAGACATTGCCTTGACTCAGTTGCATGGTCTTTTGGAAGTAATAGCGCTTCGATTTGTTTTGTAAATTTTGACTATCAACCGAATAAATTCTGTTGCCGATGTTATTAATGCGGATACGTTCATAACCTTGCATGTCGATAAAACGTATCTGTTCGTAATTGTCATCATTTTTACTTAATTCAACAAAATAATTGGTTAAAGGCAAGAAACTGTTGTCATTGAGGGTTAATTGTTTGGCGGTATAAGACAACATCAACACATCGGATGTCATGCTGTTAAAGCTATCATTCAGCAATTTCTCGATTAACTCCACTATCACTTGCTCATTGTGTAATGAGTATTGCTTGTCCTTAGCAATGTTTAGCGAATAGTGAATCGTCATGATAATAAAAATGACTAACCAGCAAGGTATTAGCCAATAGATGAGATCTTGGTATGATTTTTTACGATTTGTCGATATATCCATATTCTTACCTAAGTATTTACTGCGCTCAGTTTCCGACTTAATGAGTGTAACAAAAAATGACACCGTATCTCGATGCCATTTATTCTTGTCATGTTAAATCAATATATTAGTTGTGCTATATCATGCGAAACGACATTAAAGTCGGTTTATTTAGGCAGACATTGCGAGCAATCGACCCGTTAACTGGATAGCCAGAGGTTGGCGATGGTCGTTATAGTTTGCAATGTTGTCCGCTAAAATTTCTAGCGTGTCTTGTTGTTGAGCAAAGAACAGCTGTGCGGCAATAATATTACTTTCTTGATCGCTTACCGCTAATTCTACCAACATAGGTAAGTGGCTGATTAAGTCGATCTTGGCGAGTAATTGCAAAGCTAATTTACGCACGCCGCCCGCAGGATCGTGTATTTTTTTCACCAATAACTCACAGGTTTGTTGCTGATGGCGCTGTAATAATCGCTTAGTTTCTAATTGCACTTTAAGTGCTGCTAGGCAACAAACGCGCACGTGTTCATTTTCGTCCTCAGCACCAACCAGTAAGATTGGCAGGGCTTTGTTCAATGGCATGTGACTTAAAAACTGTGCGGCTGATTGCTTACATAACGGGTCACCATAATGCAAGGTATAACCCGCAGCGCCAATGCCATTACGCAATACTTTATAGTCGTGCTGTTTGGCAATATGGGTGAGGGCTTGAAATAGCTCGTGTTGTTCTTTTGGTGTTGCGCCCAGCATAGCTTCTATTAATAAGGTCGCAGCCGCTTCTGTTTTGCTGTGGCCGAGCGCTCTAATCGCTAGTAACTTGTTATCGGTTTGCGGTAAACGGGCAATTTTTTTTCGGTTTAATGCTAAGTTATCGCCGGTATCAAGATGGTCTCGGACAATATTGCGATAAGCGACAAATTCATCATCCAGACCATCCATCATTTCCATTAAGGTTTGATCATCAGGTTTGTCATCTGTCGATAGCAGCGTTGCTTCAACGTTTGATTGTTGAATAGCCGCCAGTGTTGATACTGGTGCATTATCAAAGCCTTGGTCTTCTGGAAACTTATCGCCATGCTCAGCTAATAGCGCTTCTAGCTTAACGCGCCCAGCTGTTTTTTCAGACTGGCTATTATTATTTTCAACGTCAGCAGTATCAACTTGGGTAACGGCGATAGTGTCGGCTTGAGACGCAAGGCCAAGTAACAGTTGTTTTAGCCATTGTTGATTTTCATCATTAGTTTCGCTAGTGATTGCTTCTAATGCCGATTGGCGTAGAGCAGTCTCGGTATCTTCATTTTCCAGCAATGCTTTTAATACCGGGAATGACAGACTGGCATGCTGATCAAATTGACTTAATAGTCGCAGTAATTGAGCGCGTTGATATAGGGGTAAATGACGATCCTGTATGGCAGTTAAACAGCTAGTTAATGCCTTTAAATAGACCTCTGTGTAATACAAAATCGGTGCTTCTGACAATTGTGAAAAGCAGCTAATAACCGCTATTTTAATCTCGATATCACAGTGTGTGAGTAATGCTTCCAGCCAATGAATATCGGCGGTATTTAATTGATTAATATGACCAGAGATGAGGTGAATGAGGCTCGGTAAACTCGACTCTGGTGCGTCTTTAGCAAACTGCATCAACGTAGTTGTTTGTAACGCGTCTAGCTGATCAAGTTGATTGAGTGCCGATGTTGCCGCTGCTTGTGTACTTGGCTCACCATCGCTAAGGCAGACAATGATACCTGCGATGTAAGCTTGAATGTCGTGTGTTTTACCGTGAGTAGCAAAGGCTTTAAGGGCAATTTTTTTAATTTCTACATCGTCACACTCTAAGCAAACCGCCATATGATCTAGTGCGGTTGTTGTTGTGCTGGAGGCAAAGGCGCGGGCAAGTCTGCGCTGCTTCATTTTCCGTGCGCAGGTCCAGTGCTGTAATAATAACTGTGGGTGAAAATCGACTAACGCACGATACAGCGCCAACTCAAGCTCAGGTTCTGGATCTTGGCTTAATAACTCAATAAACAATGGGCTGAACAAATCGCGGCTTTGTGTTGCTTGAATTGCACTGAGTAATTGCACTGCGGTTAATTGTAGGTCCCACCAATCATCCCAGCCACCGCTGAGTCCCCAATCGTCTTCTGCAGTGCGACCCGCAGCAAAGCGGGTGATGGTATCGACAACACGTTGTGGTGCGTTGTTATATTGTTTCGCGATTGCTGATAACGCTGCTAATCGTGCATCACTATCAGGATGGTTCAGTACCACATCTTCTAAGCTTTCTAAATCGCCCGCACATGCCGTGGCGAGCGCAGTTGCCGCATCAATCACAACATCAGGGTCTTGATGATATAAACAGGCATTGAGTTGCGGGGTGACTGTGGTTATTTTAGCGACACTGATCGCACGGGCTGAATGGCAACGCTGGGCTTCATCCCCGGTTTCCAGTAATTTACTTAATTCATTAATAGCTGCATTCGTCTGTGTCATGTTAACTGTCATTCGATTCACTCTCTCTGCATTTATCTATACAAAGGCTAAAGCATAAAGCATGCCTAAATAGGTAAATTGCTGCGCAGCCTGTCTATACCTACTCCCAGCACTAATCGCGTGATTTTAACGTTTTCTTTATAAACAGAAGAATTTAACGATCCATGCAACTAATATTTTTATTATTTAATAAAACGTTACAAAAACAGTGATGTTAACCCGATCAAGGTTTGACGTAAGCGTTTGTAAAATAACTGTTTATTTTTTTTGTTGGTTTGGCTCAGTTTATGCAATTACCCCATTGTGATTAATGTTATTTCAATTAATAGGAAGCAAAGGAGCTTTATAATGAAAAAAATGCTGATCCTTACTGCTGCGATTTCGTTATCATTTTCAAGTTGGGCTGCAAGCAGTACCAGTGAGTTTGGTTCATTACCAACATTGAAAGTGAATGCCGCAAAAGCAGAATTAGGTAAACGTCTATTTTATGATACGCGTTTATCGGGTGATGGTGCGTTGTCTTGCGCGTCGTGCCACCAACCAGACAATGGATTTTCACACCCAGATGCGCTAGCACCTGCCTACCCTGGTAGCAAGGGGTTCCGAAATGTACCAACACTGATCAATACCGCTTATAAGCAAGTGTGGTTTCATGATGGTCGTCTAGGGACCAACTTAAACGATGTAACACGTGAAATGTTAACCGAAGATTGGTTAATGAATATGGATATGCGTTTGATGCAAGAGCGAGTTAAACAAGATCCTATTTATGTCAGCATGTTTAAAACTGCTGGTTATGGTGAACCTTCTAATGGTTCCATTCGTAAAGCAATCCCTGAATTTCTGAAAACATTAACCTCCAATACAACGCCATTCGATAAAGGTGAAATGTCAGCACTGGCAAGTAAAGGCCAAGCGCTATTCACCGGTAAAGCGGGCTGTGTGCAATGCCATAATGGTTCGCTGTTAAGTGACGGCAAACCGCACAATACCGGTGTTGAAGAAAACTTCGATATCTTCCGCGACCCACTGCGTCATCAAACCTTTATCGCTTTTAATATGTTCATGGGTAATGAAAATTACATGAATCTAAAACGCGATGTTGGCGCGCATGTGCAAACGCATAAAGCAGATGGTAGTGATATGGGTAAATTTATGACACCCACATTACGTGAATTACAACAAACAGCACCTTATATGCACAACGGTGTGATGGAAACACTTGAAGATGTCGTTGCGTTTTATAATACCGGTGGTGGTATGGACAGCAACAAAGACAGCCGTTTAAAACCATTGAATCTGACATGGCAAGAACAAAAAGCCTTAGTCGCTTTCTTGAAATCATTATCAAGTGAACCCTTAACGACTGAACAGCATGTTTGGACTCAGTCTGATTATAACTATGCACCGATTGCCGATTGGCAAAATGCTAAAAACTAAGGAGGACGAGATGAGCAATAAAATCAACTTGTCTACAATGGCCGCGTTATTGTTGACGATCACTACTGTGCCAGCTTGTGCGCAGCAAGATGATAAGAAAAGTCAGGCAGACAAAAATGTCATCACCGCAGAGATAGTCGCTGCATCATTAAAACCAATTACCTTAAATGGTATGACATTACCTGCGTTAGCACCATTGGGTGCCGTACCTATTCCAGCTGATAACCCAATGACAGATGAAAAAATTGCATTAGGTAAAAAGCTGTTCTTTGATGGCCGCGTTGGTGGTGATGGTTCAACACCTTGTGTGGCTTGTCATCTTCCCGACTTAGGCTGGGATGTACCGACTGATCTATCTATCGGTTACCCAGGCACAGTGCATTGGCGTAACAGTCAAACCATTATTAACTCTGCTTATTACGGTAATTTATTCTGGGCAGGTTCAAGCAAATCACTCGAAGGCCAAGCGAAAAGTGCGGCAAAAGGGGCGGTTGCAGGTAATGGCGAAGACGACATCATGGAAGCGCGATTGGCTCTTATTCCTGAATACGTGACTGGTTTTAACCAAGTCTTCGGCGATAATTATCCGAAGATCAGTAATGCATGGAAAGCTATCGCCGCATTTGAACGTACCTTAGTGCAAACCGATACGCCATTAGATAACTACTTGATGGGTGATACAGCGGCGTTAACAGCACAGCAACTTCAGGGAAAAACCTTATTTGAAGGCAAAGCCCAGTGTATTGCTTGTCATAACAGTGCGTTAGCCAGTGACCAGAAATATTACAATATTGGAGTGCCAACTAACTTACGTTGGGATTCGGAGGCTCTTGCGCAGATCACGTTCCGTTACGAGCTGTATGGAAAAGGCTCTAACGAGAAAATGTACCGTAAAACCAAAGCTGATCCGGGTGTTTATTTCCGCGGAAAACGGAAAGAAATGAAGGGTAAGTTCCGTACCCCGAGTTTACGTTATACCAAATATACCGCCCCTTTTATGCACAATGGTACGTTAGCAACACTGAGTGATGTGATTGATTTTTATGATCGCGGTGGTATTGCTGCTGATGGTCGTTCTACAGGTTATCCAGCAACGAAAAGTGCGTTAATTAAACCTCTGGGTCTAACCGCGGTTGAAAAATTAGACTTGTTAGCATTCCTCGATGCGTTCTCTGGCGAACGTATCACTATGGACTATCCAACATTACCCCCTTATCAGCGTCTATTCACCGAGCAACAACTTGCGGAGGCGACAAAATGATCTTTGACAGAAAAAAACGCAATGCAGAGCGTAAAGATAAAATGAAGACAGAAAGTGCAGAAGAGCATCAAAAATGCATGGTCTCACGTCGTGACTTTCTCATGTATACCGGTGCGCTAGCAAGTACCGCCAGTGTGGTGTCTTTGTCGTTATTCCCTGGTACGGCTCAAGCGCAAAATGTGCAGGCGCGAATAGTCGGTTATCCACGGCAATTAATCGCTAAAGTAAGCGAGTTGAAACTCAATCAACCAGTTAACTTTAACTACCCTGATAATGGCCCTAACTCACGCGCCATTATTACCCAAATGGGCGTGAAAGCAGGCGGTGGTCTGGGTAATAAACAAGACATCGTGGCGTTTTCATTGATGTGTACTCACCAAGGCGGGCCGCTTGATGGTCAATATAAAGTCGTTGGCGAACACCGTGTATTAGGCCAATGTCCTTTCCATTTATCGACCTTCGATTTACGTCGTCACGGCATCATTGTCTCGGGTCAAGCTTATGAAAGTTTGCCACAAGTATTACTTGAACAAGATGGTGATGACATTTATGCCGTGGGCATTATGGGGCTGTTGTTTGGCCGTACCGATAATATTATTGCCATGCAAGGGGCGTAATTATGACTACTAATTTTTATATTCCAGAAGACCATGCACCATTACCACCTGCAAATGCAGAGATCATCACCACTGCATGTGATTATTGTATTGTTGCCTGTGGTTATAAGGTTTACCGTTGGCCGTTAGAAAAAGCCAATGGTGGCCAAAAAGCCAGCGAAAATGCCTTTGGTATTAATTTTCCAAGTGCGCCACTGCAAGCCTGGGTGGCACCATCGCAACATAATGTTGTGATGCACCTAGGCAAGCCACATCATATTGTTGTCGTGCCAGATAAAGACAGTACAGTCGTGAACAAAATGGGTGACTCTTCAATGCGTGGCGGTCTATTAGCGCAAAAAGTCTATAACCCATCAACGGGTACGCGCGATCGCTTAACCCAACCGTTAGTGCGTATCGGTGGTAGTTTACAGCCTGTGCCTTGGGATTTCGCCTTGGATATCGCCGCTGAAGTAGGCAGTTACGTGATTGATAAGCATGGTACTAATGCTTATGGCGTGAAAACATTCTCGTATCAATATATTGAAAATACTTATGCCATTACTAAATATGCTTTACGTCATATTAATACTGCTAACTTCAGTTTCCATGATACGCCATCAGATGTAACGTCTACGCCGGGGTTCCGTGATGCCGGTTTTGATAACTTCGGTCCTAGTTATGATGATTGGGGCGCTGCCGATACCTTAATGGTTTGTGGTACCGACCCGTATGAAACCAAAACTATCTTGTTTACGCAGTTTATTATGCCTGCTATTCAACGTGGTATGAAAACGGTGATCTTGAATCCAAGAGAAACCGCCGGTATTGCTTACATGAAGAAACATGGCGGCTTGCATATCGATCTGAATCCAGGTTCTGACAATTTAGTGGTTGGCGCGATATTACGCGTGATCATGGACAATGGTTGGCAAGATGATGAATGGATTGATAAATGGGTAAATAACAAATGGGAGTCTAACTCAGGTTTTGGTCAAGGTACCCGTAATACGCCTTGGCAGTGGCGTACCACTTGGGGGAAATTCCAAACTGATGGCTTTGACGATTATAAAAAATGGAACCAAGCCCAGGACGAGTTTGATCCTAAATACGCAGCCAAAATGGCCGGTATTGATGTTGCTAAGATTTACAAAGCCGCTGAAATGATGGCTAAACCAGTGAATGGTGTACGTCCAAAAACATCGATTGGCATTGAGAAAGGTTTTTATTGGTCAAACAATACCGCCAATACGAATGCCATTTCAACATTAGCAACCGTTGTCGGTGCTGGTGGTCGAGAAGGGCAAGTTGTTGGCCGCTTTGGTGGTCATCAACGTGGTGGTCAATCAGGCGGTAAATTACCGCGTAACAAGTCACCAGAGAAAGTGCCGGGTCGCCGCCGCAGAGCACTGGATACGGATCGTTATTTATATTCAGGGCATACGCGTTTTGCCCATGTTATTGGTACCACCTGGATCCAATCTATGTGTGGTAGCCAAGGGTTGCAGAAGAAGTTCTGGGAATTAGTTACGTCGAACCCACATCAAGTCTACAGCTACGACAAACAAGAGATTATTGATACCTTAAAAAAACGTGCTGACTCGGGCGGTATGGTGGTGATTAACCAGGACATATATCTACGTGATCCGATTGGTGCCAAGTTTGCTGATATTGTTTTCCCTGCAGCGACGTGGGGTGAAGTGGACTTTATGCGTGCCAATGGCGAGCGCCGTCTACGCCTTTATCAAAAATTTAATGATGCGCCGGGACAAGCAAAGCCGGATTGGTGGATTGTCGGTCAATTAGCTAAACGTATGGGTTTTGACGGGTTTGATTGGGAAAACTCTAACGATGTAGCAGAAGAAGCATCGCGCTTTAGCCGCGGTAGTCGTAAAGATTTCAATATGATCAAGGTTGCAGCCCATGCCGAAGGTAAAACCTTACATCAAAAATTGAAAGAGTACGGCACTACAGGTATTCAAGGGCCGGTATTCTATAACTACGATACCAAAGAGTTAGTGGGCACGAAACGTTTGCATGATACCGAAATGACGGCTGAAACATTAGCTGAAAAAGGTTTAACTAATGGTCCACAGGGTCAGAACGTATTGAAGAAACAACTTACCGCGTTTAATAGTCAAACCGGTAAGATCAATCTTCAGAAACACCCTTGGGATCTGTTCAGTGATTTTTATGCTTGGTTACAACCAAGAGAAGATGAACTGTGGTTTTCTAATGGTCGTGTAAACGAAATTTGGCAATCAGGTTTTGATGATGTTGAACGCCGTGCTTATACAGCACAACGCTGGCCTGAAAACTGGGTTGAGATCCACCCTGAAGATGCCAAGCGACGCGGTATTGAATCTGGCGATCAAGTGATGATGTATTCTGATCGTGTGGCTAATTTCAAAGATACTATTTTGGGTGTGAAAGGTGATGACTTCCAATTCAACAGTTTACTGAAAAACGGTCATATCCAACTAGATAAAGCCGCTGTGACCGCGGTTGCCATTGTGACATCAGCAACCAAGAAAGGGGCGCTGTATGCCAATATGATTGATATGCGCCAGCCATCGAATTCACTTACCACACGCGTCGTTGACCAGATCAGTGGTAACTACAACTTTAAGATGGGTGTATCGAAAATCAGGAAGATCGGTGAATCTAAATATAAGCATGAATTCCGTGCGTTCTCTTTTGCACCGCGAAATATTGTTTAAGCCGACGCTGAACATGACTTAGACTTTGTATCAACGTTGTTTAGATGTTGCTTAAAATCTAGGTATTACTTAAATCTTGTTAGGGCTGGAAACAGCGCTAACAAGGAAGATTAAAATAAAGACTTAGGAAGTAAATTTAAATGAAAAAACTGTCTCTCGTTATATTAGCTAGTCTGTTCGCCATTCCTGCATTAGCTGCAGACATTGACGCAGGTAAAGCTAAATCTGGAATGTGTGCGGCTTGTCATGGTGGTGCGGGGATATCGGCGGTGCCTATGTATCCTAATCTTGCTGGGCAGAAAGCCATGTATCTGACTAAACAACTAAAAGATTTTAAATCAGGTAAACGTCAAGACCCGACGATGAAAGGGATGTCAATGGCATTGTCTGATACCGATATTGCCAATGTATCTGCGTATTATGCGAGTCTTAAATAGTGATGACTGATTAATTCAGCGGCACAACGCGCGCAGTACTGCCTTGTTGGTTTACCTGCACCTGCTGGTCGACTCTGAATAACATATTAGGGTCGACTTCTTGCACCACCGAAATGACCTTGCCTGAATCAAGCTTAATGGTTAAATTAACCCCGTGACGTTTACTGATGCTTTGTGCCGCTTTGTTACCTGCCACGCCACCTAAGATTGCACCACCAATAGCGGCAATATCAGAGCCAGAACCGCCACCCACTTTAGAACCCAAGATACCCCCAACAGCGCCGCCGGCAATTGTACCCACAGCACTACTGCCTTTATCACCTTCAATGTTTACAGGTTTGGCACTAATTACTACGCCATAATAAACTGTCTGCACTTTGCGTGTATCAGCAACATCGTAACTGTCGCCATAAGGATTGCTTGAACAGCCAAAATTAATCGTGTTTATTACCAGCAAAGGTAAGAGTAGATAATATGCTTTCATCACATGTCCTATTGCGTTTATCGTATGCTGTAGGCCTCATTTTACTGAAATAATGGCTATTTATAATGCAATACGATATTGAGGTAATAATACTAAGTGTAGTTAAAAAGACCTGACAGATAATGTTAATAGTTAAAAAACATGCTGTTAAGGCATAGATTTGCCATTAATGTGAAAGAAATACGTATAAGTTTCAACTATCTCTATGTAATCGTAATTTATAAACTAGAAACTGAACCCAATTGTGGGCTATAATGTGGCGCTTAAAATATGCACGTTTGTAATAAATAAACAAGAACCGGGATTTAAAAACATATGGCAGTATTAACTATTCTTACGGCACCAAACAAAAAATTAGAGATACCCGCTGAGCAAGTAGCAGACGTAAGTACAGTTCAAACATTGATTGATGACATGCTTGATACAATGTACAAAACAGAAGACGGTATTGGTCTTGCTTCAACGCAAGTAGGTCGTAAAGAAGCCGTTGTTGTAATTGATATTTCAGAGGGTCGTAACGAACCTATGGTATTAATCAACCCTGTTGTTGTTGAAGGCGAAAACATCGAATCGGGTCAAGAAGGGTGTTTATCTATTCCTGGCTTCTATGCTGATGTTGCACGTTTTACGAAAGTGAAAGTAACGGCATTGGATCGTGAAGGTAACGCAGTTGAAATTAATGACGATGGCTTCTTAGCGATTGCAATGCAACACGAGATTGACCATCTTAAAGGTAAGCTTTTTATTGATTACTTATCGCCGTTGAAAAAGAAAATGGCATTAAAGAAAGTTAAAAAAGCAATTAAAGAAATGGACTAATAAGGTCTGAGAAAGACTGAAGGAGCTAAGTTAAGTGAAAGGAAAAATTATATCGTACATTTCTGCAAAGAAGTTTGGTTTTATTTGTGGCGATGATGGCGAGAGTTATTTCTTACATGTGTCGAGCTTGCTCGATAAAGCCAATGAATCTAAATTGGTGAAGGATGTTGTTGTTGAGTTTGAACCAACTGACACACCAAAAGGCCTTGCCGCAAAACAAGTACACGTACCGGATGTTAACTTTAAAAAACAGTTAGTTGCTTTTTTCACTGCGAAAAGCAATCAACCAAGATACGGGCATGTTGTTGCAAGACATACACTGAGCACACGTTTCTTTAAAGATCAAAACGAAGGTCGTAGCCATATTAAGAAGTTGGCGGCAGACATAGGTTGTAATGCTATTTTAAATACAAATGTAGAAAAGGTTACCTTTCCTGAAGGTGGCGAAGATATTACTATGTATTCATTTAGCGGTGACTTTGCATTAGTGACAGAAGATGTACCGTGTAACAACGATACGGAATGTAATGAATCTGTCGCGATCATTGAAGCCAGTGTTGCAACTGTAACAGGGCAATTCCAACGTGTAAGTAATACTGAAATTAAAGCGAAAGCGAAGCAATTACGTAAATTTAACCCACTGCTATTAATGGGTGCGGTTGTTATTCTAGGTGCTGTTTTCGCCATTTCTATCTAGCTCGTTAATACGGTCTGTTATCACAGTATCGTTAATGCGGCACGTTTAAATAGCTTGATAATATTGAGCTAAGCCTGTCTTTTGACATGATTTGAATATCAAGCGGTGGTATTGAGTTAACTCGATACCACCGCTTTTTTATGTGTGTTAATTACAATAAAGTGTGACGTGCCTAGGGTATTTTGTATTTATTGCTGATCAGCCTACCTCTATGTTGTAATATAACCACAATATTGTTGCTCGTAATTTCCTGAGGTTGTATGTATAAATTAATCGCGTTAGATATGGATGGTACTTTACTTAATTCTCAAGGTGCTATTTCACCGCGTAATAAACAAGCGATTCTTGCTGCAATAGCGCAGGGTACGCGTGTTGTGCTGGCTTCAGGTCGACCCCTTGAAGGGATGAGCTGGGCGTTAGAAGAGTTAGGCATGACTGGCAAAGATGATTACGTTGCTTGCTACAATGGCAGTCTAGTGTATCAAGTCGAAGATAAGACCCTTTTACGCAGCCAAACCGTCACGGGCGCAGATGCAAAAAGACTGGCCGCGCTAGCGACTGAGCTAGGTGTTCATGTACATGCATTTTCATTAAAAGCCGGTCTGATCACCCCGAAACATAATTACTATACCGACCATGAAGCTAAAATTAATGGTCTGTCTATCACTGAAGTGGACTTTAGCACCCTGAGTGATGATGAAGGCATGCTAAAAGTAATGATGATTGATGAGCCTGAAAAGCTATCTGCCGCGATTGCGCAGTTACCGGCATCGATTTATCAACAATATAATATTCTGCAAAGCGCACCGTTCTTTTTAGAATTTTTGCATACCGACAGCCATAAAGGTATCGGTGTAAAAGCCATTGCCGATCAGTTTGGCATTCACGCCGACGACGTGATCTGCATGGGTGATGCTGGTAACGATAAGCAAATGTTAGAATATGCTGGACTGGGTGTGGCAATGGACAATGCCAGTGATGACATTAAAGCCATCGCTAACCATATTACGGCAAGCCATAACGACGATGGTGTAGCGCTGGTTATTGAAGCGTTTGTATTAGCAAAATAGTACTGGCATCGTACTCGTATAGAACTAGCGCTGTACTTAAATAACGCTGTCTCTACCGCATAAATAGAATGGGTTATGTTATTACAACGTGACCCATTGCTGTTTATAGGCTAGTGCCTAACCAGTAATAAACTGTTAACCTTTAATCTCTTCAATTTTTTCAATGATCTCATCTTTATTGTCGATAAGGTCTGCAATTTTCTCTTGTACCTGCTCGAATCCATCACTTTCAATAACGCTATTGATTTCATCCGTGTAATTAATACCAATATAAATACCAAAGCCGATTAATGCGATCGCGATAAGCTTAAACATAATAATTCCATTCTAATGATTAATTAATTCTTATTTGTCATATAATAGCAGCATTAAACTCTATAATGAAAGGCCATAATGGCAAATTTCAATACACACTTAAATGTAGCAGCACTCGTAACAGGTGTTTGTTCTGCCAGTCTAGTTGCCGCCGGGCACATTGAACTTGATACCGCTGTGTGGCTTTGGTTCTTAGGCACAATGGGCGGTTTATTACCGGATATTGATTCTGATAATTCGACCTCACTGGATACCATCTTTAATCTTTTTGCGTTTGCGATTATCTTGATCATCATGCGTTACCTCATCGATGATGATGCCGGTGATTTAAGCTTTATCAAGGTCATTGGGATCCCAGTTGTGACTTATGGGGTAATGAAATACGGATTCAGAACTGTTTTTGAACGTTTAACGGTGCACAGGGGCAGTTGCCATTCTTTGTTATTTTTAACTTTATGTGGATTGTTGACGACGCAAGTGATTGCCAATATTGATGGTATTGATTCCGCTAAGGCCGATATTCTAGCCTGGTTGTCGGGTGGTTTTGTATGCTTAGGTGGTGTGATTCATTTAATGTTAGATGAACTGTACAGTGTTGATTTACGCAACATTAGGATAAAACGTTCATTTGGTACGGCGCTGAAAATCGTCGATTTTGACAGTAAATTGTTGATGTTAGCGATGATGTTTGTTGTCGGTATGCTGTGGACAACGACACCTGAAGTAGAAAGTACACTGGATATGCTGAGTGACTGGTCGATGTTTCGTTTATTCTAACTCGTTTAAAGTATACATTAACTAAGCCAAAACATAGTTGTCAGTAATGAGCGCGTTACAATTAACGCCCTCATTACTGTCTGTCTACTGACCTATCTTTACTGACTTATCTTAATTCTTCAAAGCGGTATGTTTTACGCGTCACACCAGATGCTTTCTTGTCTCGAGTTACGGCTATTTTCTGTTTACCACGCATTACATCATACGTGATCAGGCCATCAACAAACGCGTCTTGACGTTTTTTTCTACCATCCAGATCAACCGTTTTGTTATTTACACGGCAGCTGTATTCCCACTTATCTTTGTTCTTGCTTTTAAGTGACAATAAAACTTTTGGTCCTTTAAGGCCAACGGCGTTGATTGTTCTTGGTGACTTGTTTAGCGTTAATGCTAATGCTGCTTTACAGATACCGTTATCGGTAATACGTGCCGCGGCAACATCGTTACTGTATGAAACTGAGCTAGCTAGCACGACTGCAGATAAAACGAATCCTGAAAACTTCATAAGATACTCACTGGTTGTAATTGTGGATGCATAATAAGTACAACGGCAGACATTTTCAATAACAGGCACCGTAATTTTTGAGAATATATAAACGACGGTAATATGATGTTTAATCATGCGTTACTTAGTCTTATATATAATGTTTTATGGTCTTTAATGGCAGTACTTTTTTGAGGTGATAGATAAGAGAGGGGGAAATAGAAAAGGAAGTAGGGAATAAGTGCCTAACAGGTAGGTTAAGCACTTCATTTATTGTATTAATCGATTTGACGAATTAAAGCTTTTCGATTTCTACAACTGATTGCGTAAATGCATTTAGTTCAAGTTCTGCACATTCGCCTTCAGATACCCAGTTTAGACCAACGATAACGTTATCTTCGTTTAGATCTTCAATCCAAAATTCAAGTAAGTCAGATACTGAGATAGCCGTTGCTTTAAAGTCTTTCCATTCATCACTGCAATGTATTGTAGCAAGTGCTTCTGTAGACCAAATTGGCATAGCATCTGTGTTTTCGAAGTTAACTGAATCACATACAACCCAATCTTCACCTGTTTTGTCTTGTAAGCCCCAAACTTGTTGGTTAGGTTTAACGTCAGCAAAGAATTTAGTTATTATTGGATTTGTTTCTGTCATGAGATTCTCTTTGTATTAGGAATAATGTATTAAGAATAATAGTTCTGCGCGCATTATACGGATAACATCGCAAATAGTCAGTAAATATACTAACTCATGGTGATGAGGAAGTTTAAGTGGCTAGGGAGCCTTCTTTTACTGGGATAATTTGCAGGACAAGTGAGTGTGATTTATCAACACATTGGCCTAATTACAACGTAGTTAGATGTAAATCGCAACGTAAAGTGAACGGGTTGAGTTAATTAGGCCTTTGATATTTACAATGCATGCAAGCTTCTATACTATTCGGACCTGCTGCGGAGGGGTGGCAGAGTGGCCGAATGCACTGGTCTTGAAAACCAGCAGGGGTTAATAGCTCCTCGAGAGTTCAAATCTCTCCTCCTCCGCCATTATTTAGAGAAGCCGGTACTTATTCATTTAAGTACCGGCTTTTTGCTTTCTGCTATTAAGTTATTAAGTTATTAAGTTATTAAGTTATTAAGCTAAAGAGTTGGGATCCCATTTCCAGAAAAACTAACTTTAATATTATCTATCGTACTGAGATCGATATCTTCCCAGTTATTTAATTTTATGGTCCAAGTGGTAAAAGGCGTTGGCATAAAATAGTTTAACGCATAATCAGATGCTATCGCGCCACTGGTCAGCATTTTCACTTCTTGTGTTTCGCTATTGATCAAATTGTAAATGATTCTTCTAAACAATGGCATGGCTGTAAAAGTGTAATTATCTTGATATCTTCTATCTTGATAAGAGCCACTCGATAGTAAATCAATATTATACAAACCTGTCGGTAGGCCTGTGCCCTCGATAAAAATACCGACTTCACTCAGCCTTACTCGGTCGAAATCTGAAAATATTGTGCTACCTAATGGTAATGTGAAATGCAAAATACCCGTATTTTTAAATTCGGCTAATTTATAGCTGTCATTAATATTATGAGTAATCGATGTAAAGTCTTGCGGACGAGGATAAAAATGATCCAAACTAGCCGCTTCCTGCTCACGCATAAAAGCAAGATCTTGTGTATAAGCAGCAAAAGATTTGTTTAAAGAAGCGGTCACAGAACTCTCTTCTAAAGACCAGTAAGCAAAAGCGGAGCGATAATTAGCAAGCGCAATAAACATAGGGCGTTTAAGGTTGCTCAAGGTCCTGAAAAATGCGTCTTCTAATGCAGTCACAGCTCTGGCATCGTCATCAATTGATGAAATAAGCGCTGATACTCGGTTGATATTCGCTACATTGACTTGGCTCGCAATTCTTAAATCGATTTGTCTGGATAACTCTTGTGCTAAGTTAATTGCTGTTGCCGAAATCGCTTTTGCTTGAGCAGCCAGTCTTTCCAGCTCTGCAAGGTATTGGGTACTGCCAATAACACCTGCACTAATAACACTTGAAAAGTCAGCTCGAGCATCGATTAGAAACTCATCCCAAACGAGATTGGATGCTTCCACTGTTGGTACCGTGTGCTGAATCGTATTATAAAATTTGGCTATGTCATCTGCCAGCACTTGATATTCTACATCTTTAGAAAAGGTGTCGAGAGCTGCCAGCGATTCTTTAATCTCACGTTGTCTTTTCGCGATCGTGTCTAAATTTTTCTTTAACAGAATTATTTTGGTGCCTAAATCAGGTAGCGTCGATATAAACTTGATCAAAGCACTGGGATCACCTCCGGCTGAACCTGCTATCGCCGTGCCTGCATTGGCTATTGCACTGACTACATCAAACACAGTTTGAATGGTCGCTCGGTCTGCAAAAGTCTCTAAACCCTGTCTAAACGCAATTTGGGCTTTAAGGATATTCGTATCTTGGCCTTCATAGTTCGCAGTTTGCTGAATAAGCGATTCCCTTAATTGATTAACTTGGTTAACCGACCGCTCAATAATCGCAAACTCTGCACTGCTTACGCTTTGCAGGTCTTCCAGCATAAGCACTGCAAGTTGCTTACGATCTGCAAGAAGGAGACCTCTATCAATATAGTTCTGATATTTATCTTCATAGGCGCCCATCGCGTCTAAATAACTGGCATAGGTATACTCATACATATCATGGTTTAAGCCCGGCACATAATGAGGATTATTGTATGAAAGCTGAATGAATTGCTTTAAATTTGAGATTTGTAAATAGAGTGAATCTAATTCTACGTTTTGGTCAATCGCGACAGGCATGAACCTCAATACGCTTTCAACCCAGTCAAGCATCGCTAAGCTAAGCTCTGGTGCGTTATCAAAAATAGACGCTGCCATATCAAAAGAATGATTAAAAATAGCTAAGTATGGGGCACTTTCTATTGCGATCAGGGCATCTATTTCACTTTCTATCGTTCTCTTGTCATATGTCGTTTCTGAAATAGTATAAATTTCACCAAAACCCTCGCTTACCGGCACCACAATATCAAACTCATAACCAGCGGGAAGTAGGGTGATCACGTTGATATTACCATTGATATTTTTTGCAAATATACCTAGGCTCACTGAGTTTGACGTTCTTGCATCTATATTTAATGTGACAGCACTATCGCCAGTAATATTTCTAGCAAATATAAATAATCGCTGATTAGTTAAGTTAGCGATAACACTTTCGGTTATAACCAGTGTATCGGCCACAATAACGATTACATTCGGTTTATTCGCGCCATTGGTTAATGAATAATCATTTAAAATAGTGCTTAAATCTAATAACATGCCTGAGACTAAATAAGATTGACCATCATTTATTATTGTTTTTTCAGTCACGCTATCAGGTAAATTTTTAGGTGCCGGAAGATCATGATAATTAATCCATTCAGCGGCATTAGCGCCGAAGCTAAATAACAAACTGAGTGTGATAATAAAAGCGTTGAAAACATTCATCTTACATCCTTATAGTCATAGAAACCGATTAGTATTGAAAGCTAATATAGACAGCTAGTATAGAAAATAGATTGAGCCTATAGAGGCCATAATAGCTATTCACCTAACCCCTTACAGCGTTAGATAAATAGTGCTAATAGATCGTGTTAATAGATCGCTTTAATCCATGATCACATAAGCGTTCTGCGCAAATCTTCTTGCTTTGGTGCTTATTTCCAGCCATTTAGGACCTACCACGCCAGCCAGTGGGCTGCTGACAATACCGGCAACCAGTAAATTGGCATTTCTTAAGGCATCTTCACTATCTAATGAATTTAACGATGTGGTGAGCGAGTCGAAATCACTTTCTAGGCCCTGCCAGTGAAGTTGCACTTTTTTCAGCTGAGGTAATGCATTTTCAATATGTGTCAGCATTTTATTGATGTTTGAGTGCGCGATTTCATAAGAAGCGCCAAGGTTAACCGCATGTTCTAAACTTGCATTTGCTGCATTTATTTGGTTGTTTACATCTGCAATCAAATTATCTAACCTGACTTTTCTAGCGCCTTCAATACTGCCACAAATAGTTAAAACCAGCGGACCACCTATTGCGCAGAGGCCAATATTACGTTTCGCTTCACTTAGATCGCTCCTGTAACCTGCTATTTCACTGTTTAGTAGGCTGATGTTATTCCTTAAGGTACTAATCGAATCACTGTTGAGTAATGTAGAAAAATCACCTTCAATAACATCAAGTTGTGCTTTTTGAGCTTCAACGTCGGCGGAAAATTGTTTTAAATCCTCAACGGCTTTCGTTGTTGCTTGCTGCTGTAGATGGGTAAAGTTCTTTAATACATTTAAAAATGAAAGTGCTGCATCACGATTGGTCGCGGCAGCAGAAAGGTCAAACGCGAGGGCGTTTTGTTGTAGCTGGGTAAGCTGATTCATCAAGGGCTGGATAAGTTGTGGGTGTATATCGCCATAGTTTGCAAGTTGTAGCGCTAAATCAACAATACTTGGGTAAATGGTTGAGTTCCAATCATGACCAGACTGATTAATACTGGTAAATTCAGCTAGCAAATTCTGATATTCATAGCTAAATGCATCATTCGCAGGAAACTTTGTGAGTGTGCGTAAAGATGCTTCCGTTGTTGGTAATGAGATAGCGGCCGTTGCATAGGCTTGAATTTGATACCACTCCGCGGTTGAAAGTAGCGATGTATCTGACCCAGTATCAATAAATAATGAGTCACCTTCAAAGTCTCCTTGGATCGTATCATAATCAAGAGGAGGAATTTCAGTGATGGTTTGTGCATGCAATAATGTTGACCCAACGATAGATAAAGCAAGTAAGCTCATTTTAAAGCCACGTAGTTGTTTATTTGTGTTAATTTTCATTTGTCTGTTCCCTTAGATAAATATGATTTTATTTTTAAGGTTTAAAAAATATTAATCCTTTTCCGCGATAGGAATATGCCAGAGCGATATAATGGTTTTTGGAACAGAGATCTAAATTTGATATGTATCAATAAAGATTTATTACATTTATGTCTGTTTATAAATATAAACCTATTGATTTGTAAAGGATTTGGTTTTATTTTCCATATGAGTAAATCGCAAGTTATCGCCTATGTAGACAACGATTAAACTCGGGTATATAAATTACGGCGCTCGTTTTTATAAAATATTAAGTGGAATACATAGCTATATTTATATTTTTAGGTTATATAATTAGCATCTAAGATGTTAATTATTATGACGTTAATTGTCGTGGAGTTAATTTATTATCCTGATAGAAGGTTGCTTTCATGACATACAAAATTTCTAACAATGTCATTTTTTGTAAAGTAAAAGCGAATTTTAAAAGTTTAGAAAGTACGCAGAAATTAAGTTCATCAGAAAAAGAAATCATAGACTTGTTATGTTTTAAAAATGGCTCTGTTGTTTCTAAAGATGAGTTGAAAGTAATAGGCTGGCCAGGATTGGAAGTAACCGATCAATCTTTAACACAAGCTATCTATTCACTCAGAAAAAAATTAGCTTTATGTGGCGCTGATGATGTTATTGCGACTGTGTTCAATCAGGGTTATAGCGTTAAAAATGCGGAGGTATTATCGGAAGATGCGTTATCTTTACGACCGCACTCTATTTATAAGTTTAAAGTCTTTAAGTTAAAAGTCTTTAAATTAAAAGTCGTTAAGATAAAAGCGACAAATATCCTACCATTTTTCATTTGTTTACTCTTACCCTACATACTCTATGACCAGTACCTACACAATGAAAGTAATAATGAAGAATTGGGATTTTTGTCTCCGCAAACAAACTATATACATAATGGCCACTACCTTACATTTATCTCCAATGAGAATATAAACAAAGATAGAAAAGTCATGATTGAAATGTTCGTTGATAAAATACCCACTAAAAGTAAGGTATTTTCTTTTATAACCACTGATAAAACCTATATTCTAGCTTGCCCATTAACTAATAATGCCATTATGTGTGACAGTACTGTAAGTAAAGTATTAGAACTGCCAGCCAATGAAGAGAACATTGCGGTTACTAAAGTGAAAGAGTGGTTCTCATTACAGCAAGAAATTAAAAGTGAACTGCCGCTATTTACAGGGGTAATGATGAGCTCGGTTAACTATATGTTTGTTGATGAACAACTCACCATTACGGATAAAGTGCGCTTTATTTTCGATTTTAACAATCAGGTCGAAAGTGGGTTTAAAGAGTTCAAGCTTAAAGATAAAAAATATGCAGGAAAGTATAAAGGCTCTATATTATATTCGAAGAAATCAGATACAAAAAATACCTTTGTTAGCCGTAGTGGTGATTTTACCTTTAGTTTTGATCACAATGTCGGTACGGCAGCGTTAATAATGCAAAATAGAACGATAGACATCATTCCTTTTAATCGTCTTTTAAAAGATAAATGTAGCAAACAGATCACAGAAAAACGTGTCATTTGGAAGGTGGGAGAATGGGGCAATCAATCTCTATGGGTATCCACTTCTTCTAATAAGATGTGGTTGTTTGAAGAAAACCCACTCTATTAGGATTTTCACCGCTTTTTGCTTTCTGTGTTGCCATACTTGATCCACAATGTTACTAATAGTAATCATTCCCCTTTATTCATGATCCCGACTCTTATGACCACAGCTAAGTTCACCCAAGGCTCGACGTTGTCTCATATTATTTATATGAGCTCGACGGGCGCTATCGGTTTAACCTGCCTCTTTTTAGTCGATTTACTGGATCTGTTTTATCTCAGTTTACTGGGCGAGCAACACTTAGCAGCGGCTGTTGGTTATGCGGGCACAGTGGCCTTTTTTACTACCTCTATTTCAATTGGTTTGTCTATTGCAATGGGCGCACTGGTGTCTAAAGCGTTAGGGCAGGGCAAGCGAGATAGTGCGCGCTCGTATGTAATGAATATCAGTGTCGTGACCATTATTGTTTCCTTGATTATCATGGTCTTGACCTGGTTTAATATTGAAGCACTATTGAGTTTACTCGGTGCCAAAGGTGAGACCTTACGTTTAGGCACTGTGTACTTACAAATCTTAGTGCCATCGATGCCGTTGATGTCGGTTGCGATGTCACTGGGCGCGAGTTTACGTGCAGTCGGTGATGGTAAGTTATCTATGCTATCAACTATTGGCGGCGGCCTCGTTAATGCGATATTAGATCCGATTTTCATTTTCACTTTAGGCATGGGTATTGAAGGCGCGGCGATTGCCAGTGTGTTGGCCCGTTGTGCGGTATTTGCTTTGTCATTCTATGGGGTGTACTCGAAACATAAACTACTCGGCAATTGGTACATCAATAGTTTTAAAGCGCAATTACCCTTTATCATGGCGATTGCCTTACCGGCGATGTTAACCAACATCGCTACGCCGATTGGTAATGCCTTTGTTACCCGCAGTATTGCCGAATTCGGTGATAGCTTCATGGCGGGTTATGCCACCATCAATCGTATTCTTCCGGTCGCATTTGGAATGATCTTCGCGTTGTCTGGGGCGATTGGCCCTATTTTAGGACAAAACTACGGCGCTAAATTAATGCCGCGGGTGCGTGAGAGTCTCAAAGACGCATTATGGTTTTGCACGGGTTATGTGATTGTGGTGTCGTTCATTCTATTTTTAATTGAAGATTACTTGATCAGTGGTTTTAACCTGACGGGTGATGCGGTTGAAGTCGTGACACTATTCTGCCGTTTATTAGCCCTGACCTTTATTTTTAATGGCATGATGTTTATTGCCAACGCCAGCTTTAACAACCTGGGTAAACCGAAATATTCGACTTGGTTTAATATGGGCAAAGCGACATTGGGTACTATCCCATTTGTGCTGGTTGGTGCTGAATTGGCTGGTGTTAAAGGTATTTTAATTGGTCAGGCGTTAGGCTCGGTGTTCTTTGGTATCGCGTCTATCATTTTGGCATTTAAACTGATTAAACAAAAAGAATGCAAAACAGATCTGGATATCGAATTTGGCGATAAACTGGTCAAGGTTACTGAAGGTGCTGTTACTGACGGTGCTGGAACTTATGGTGCTACAGGCGGAGTCAACGCGACCGCAACAGCGGCTAATGATGTCGCTAGCGTCGCAGGCATAGCGATGACGTCGACGGTCAATGCATTGTCTTCTGAATGTTCGCAGTTTGGTATGTACAACGAAGAGTACGACAGCAAAGGCAGTAATTTGTTATTGGCGGATAATGATAACAAAGAAAAATCGTAATTATATATAATGTAAATTATGCCTTTTTAAGGCGAACCGCGATTTAGGTCATTCGAGATTAATTAGGGTTATTACTTTAATTAACTCATGCAGACTATGCGATTCATCGTGTAACTCGCATTACGTATTAATTAAAATGGAAAATTTATGTTACATCAAACGGTTATTCAAATCCGCGCACAAGCCAATAAACTCATCCCGATTCCACTGCCTAAGTTGATTGAAGGCGAGGGCGCTATTACGCAAACGGCGCTAGCATTAACAGAACTTGGCGGCATTAAACCGCTGATCGTGACTGATGCGATGTTAGTAAAGTTAGGTATTGCTAAACACTTAACAGATGCGTTGGATGCTGCAAATATTGCGTATGCACTGTTTGACGAAGTAACACCCGATCCAACATTACAACTGATTGGTAATGGCTTACAAGAATACAAGCGCAATGGTTGTGACAGTGTTATCGCATTAGGTGGTGGTTCACCAATGGATTGCGCTAAAGCGATTGCAGCGGCAGCTGTTAAAAATGTAGATGCGAAAAAATTGGTGGGTATGTTACGTGTGCGTAAAGCACTGCCGCCATTTATTGCTATTCCAACGACGGCAGGCACCGGATCTGAAGCGACACTTGTTGCTGTTGTGACTGACCCCGTTAAAAAGCAAAAATTCACCATTATTGATCCAAGCTTAGTGCCTGCGGTTGCGATCCTTGATCCGCTGCTCATGTTGGGACTGCCCGCTAAAATCACCGCTGAAACCGGCATTGATGCGTTAACACACGCGATTGAATCTTATATTGGTTACCATGCCACTGAGCAAACCAAAGCTTACGGTTATGATGCGGTAAAACGTATTTTTGCTAACCTACCTACAGCGTATGCAGATGGCCGTAATGTTGAAGCACGCCGTCAAATGTCGATTGCGAGTTTCAATGCGGGTGTGGCGTTTACCCGTGCATCGATTGGTTATGTGCATGCCATTGCCCATCAAATGGGTGGTTATTACCATATTCCCCATGGCCTGGCTAATGCTGTGATCTTACCGCATATTCTTGATTTCTCATTCGAAAATGCATTATGCCGTTATGCTGAATTAGCGATTGCGGCTGGGTTAGCAACAGCGGAAGATACCCAAGTTGCAGCTGCGCATAAGTTTGTTGCGGGTGTGAAAGCATTGAATAAAACATTAAATATTCAAACTGATTTCCCTGAGCTTAAAGCGAATGACATTGCTGAACTGGCTAAACGTGCAGTGAGAGAAGCGTATTGTGAATACCCTGTGCCGAAACTGATGAACAGAACACAATGTGAAGCTTTGTTGAATAAACTTGTGGCTGGTTAATTCGCTGAGGCTGAACTAGTTGATAAGCTGAAACAGCTAAAAAAATGACCTACATAACGGCTAAAATGCGTGTTATGCGGGTCATTATTACTCTCGCTAAATAGCCAAACTGATTAATCGTCGCGCGTTAGCACTTCAAGTAACTCAATTTCAAAACTAAGATCTGAATGCGCAGGGATCACTGAACCCATTTGACGCTCGCCATAAGCCAGTGCAGATGGCACCGACAGTTTACGTTTACCGCCAACCTTCATGCCCATAATACCTTGATCCCAGCCTTTAATTACACGGCCAGTACCAATCACACATTGAAACGTTTTACCTTTGTCGTAAGTCGAATCGAATTGCGTACCATCGCCCAGAAAACCACGATATTGCGTCGTGATCAACGCGCCTTTTACTGCTTCTTTACCATCACCAATGACGATGTCTGTTATCTGTAGTCCGTTTTCTTGAAGTGTCGTCTTGTGTTCAGTCATGTTTAATCTCATGTTTATGTTTTGCAAAGTGTGCAAAGTATTTAAATATGCAGCTTTTGAAATACAGGGCTATTGATTTAACGCTTGGCGTAAAAACCCTTGGTTATCGGCTAACTGTCGGCTTGCAGTGGTATAATCAACGCCATTTAATTCCATCAGGATAGCTGATTTTACGTGCTGATTAGCGGCAATTAACAGTGTTTTAGCACGTTCACGCTCTACACCTGTCACATCCATAATGATGTTTTCGCTACGGGTGATCAGCTTTTCATTCGATGTTTTCACATCAACCATCAGGTTTTGATACACCTTACCGGTTCTGACCATGGCGCCTGTACTTAGCATGTTAAGCACTAATTTTTGTGCTGTACCGGCTTTCATCCGACTTGAACCTGTTAAGACTTCAGCACCGACAACGGGTGTAATGGCAATTTTGGCGATACTTGATATTGGTGAGTTGTCATTACAGCTGATGGCAACCGTGTCACAGCCCAGCTTATTCGCAAACGATAAACCACCAATGACATAAGGCGTACGCCCAGATGCGGCGATACCAACAACCACATCTTGCGATGTTAATTGGATACGCTCTAAGTCGACTTGCGCCATGTTTAAATCGTCTTCAGCGCCTTCTTGGGCTTTAAACATGGCTGCTTCACCACCGGCAATAATACCTTGTACCTGCTGGTGGCCAACACCAAAAGTCGGTGGACATTCTGACGCATCCAATACCCCTAAGCGTCCAGATGTGCCTGCGCCAATATAAATTAATCTACCATTTTGTTGAAATGCATGGGCGATCATGTCAATTGCAGCGGCAATAAGTGGGAGTTCAAGCTTGATGGCTTGTGTGACTTTGTCATCTTCACTGTTGAATAACTTAACAAGTTCTAATGTTGAAAGTTGATCTAGGTTAGCACTTGCCGAATTTCTTTGCTCAGAAGTAAGCGATTGTATATCCATAGTAACTACACTCATACAGCACAAGACGCAGGGTCTAATGAAAGGATTGATGGTGATGATTCTAAAACAGAAGTGTAGAGAATGCTAGGGGGTTTATTTCGTGGTGCGATACTCATTATAGTGACGATGAATAGTGCCTTAGCCGCTGAATTAATGCAGAAGGATAATGAGTACGATAACTACAATAACTCCAACTACAACGTTAAACAGCAGCCGGTTTTATGTGTTGGTGAGAATAGTTCGATTAGTCAATTGCAAGGAGAGGGTAAACGCTCACCGTTTGTTAATAACACCACTGCCTTTGATACCAAGCCCTATAGCAAAAAAAAGCATTATCGTAGTGACAAAGTATTTACTGTGCAAGGCGTGGTGACGAAAGTAAAGCTGGGGCGAGATGCGGGCTTTTTTATGCAGCAAACGACAGCAACGACACTCAGTCTGGCATCAACGGGTATCTTTGTCAGCACAGATAACATTGCCAATATTAAACGAGAGAGCCGCGTATGTGTGAGTGGATTTGTTGTTGAGCATTATGGTATGACGCGATTACAGCCGACAGCAGGCGTCAAAATACTCGCGAATGCGGTAAGGCTGACGCCTACGAATATAATGGTGGCGACAGCAGATGCTGACTTTAGTCAAACCTTAGAGCGTTATGAAGGCATGAAAGTACGCTTGGTTAATTCCCTCGATATGCGGGTGACCAAACCGTTACATTATATTCGCCGCTGGCAGCGTTACACTATCGTGCTTAGTCATCAGCAGATTAACCTTCACCCGAACACCACTGCCTTGCCTGGCAGTATTGATGCTGACCAGCAAGCGTTAGCGAACAAGCAGCGGCGTTTGTATTTACAGTTAGATTCAGGCGATTCTCTGACATCTGGTCTGGAGCACATGCGGGTGAATGACCGAGTCTCAGGTATTGTCGGTGTTATCGCTTTCAGTTATGGCGAGTTTAGATTACTGGTGGATAATGCTTTATCCCAAGCTCAGTTTATACACATGAGTGACAGGCAGATCTTGCCGCCGCGAAGCGATAACTATCTGCGCATTGCTAGTTTCAATGTCCTTAATTATTTCAATAGCGCTGCGGGTGGCGGGATCAACCCGTTAATGCAAAATCGAGGTGCGAAGACTGTGTTTGAATTAGGTAAGCAAGAAGTTCAGCTGCGTGACACTATCGTGGCATTGGATGCTGATTTTATTGGTTTGATGGAAATGGAGAATAATGGCTTTGGTAAACAGTCTGCGATAAGACGATTGCTAGGGTTAGTGAATGACGCGATAACCAACCCCAGTAAGCATTACGCTTTTATCCAGCCGGATAAGTCAGACTTACATCAAGGGCGTTTTTTGGGTTCAGGCGCGATCACGGTTGCTGGGTTTTATCGTCCGACAAAACTGCAACTGGTTAATACGCGCGTTATTCAATTGCCGGTACAACGCAGTCGGTTAGGTAATGCCTATCATCGACCCGCACTGACCGCGACATTTATACGTATCGATGATGATCGAGAGCATGACTGGGAAAATAGTAAACAGGGTAATGGAAAGCATAATAGTGGGGAGTATAGAGAGAAACGACTGACTATTAGCGTGAATCATTTGAAATCGAAAGGTTCGAAATGTTTTGAAGATAAACAGCGTGCTACTATGCTGAAGAAACTAAAGCGTAACAGCAGTAAAGATAAGCCATCATTACGGGCATGGCAGCAGGTAAAACACCAGTCCGATAGGCAAGGGCATTGTGCACAATTTAGAGCGACCGCGGCAACCGTATTAGCTCAAGCATTGGCCAGTGAACCCGTTGATAAACCGAACGGTACGATTATTCTCGGCGATTTGAATAGTTATCCGCAAGAAGATCCGCTGTTGGTATTAACGGATCATGATCCTGCGGGTTCTGGTTATTATAAAATCGACCACAGTGAGTACAATTACCTAGGGGAAACGTTACTGACACCGCCTCTTAAACCTGTCGCAGGATTTGGTTATCATGATCCATTCATGAATCAAGCTTATGATAGTTGGACTTACTCTTTTAACGCATTAGGGCGGTTAGATTATATTTTGCTTAGTCCAGATCTGGTGTCGAGTATAGTGACGAAAAAGGTCTGGCACATTAACGCGGCTGAAAGTCACTTGTTAAATAGTCGAAAGGTGTTAAACGCTAGTCGTTCACGGGATAATAATCGCGCTGTTTTAGCTAATATGACAGATATAACACCCGTATTTTCGTCTTCAGATCACGAACCTTTGTTTATTGAACTGAAATAAACCTAATGAGATGAAATAATGTAACGGAGTATTAGCTACAAGCAGCCATAATCCTGTACAATTCAGCCACCTATACTTCACTACCTATATTGAGGTGGTTCCTGTTTGGTTCGTGGATTCTATTTAGCACGGCGTTTGTAGCGTTTTGACTTCTATTTACTTTTTACTTTTTATTTTGGTGTACGATGAGCAAAAAATTAACCTACCAAGCATTAGAAGCACAAGTTGCAGCCCTTAAAGCGCAATCGGCTGTTTTACAGCAACAACTTGAGGTAGCGAACCAAATAACAAGTAAATCACTGCAAACCACACAACTATTACAAACGTTAGTTGATACGATTCCTAGCCCGCTGTTTTATAAAAATACCGATGGTGTCTATCTGCAATGTAATGACGCTTTCGCCCAGACCATGTTAGGCAGTGATAAAGACGGAATTATTAATAAGTCGTTGTTTGATTTAGGTGAACATGTGCCTCACGAATTAGCTGAAATATATCACGCTAAAGATTTATTGTTATTAAAGAATCCCGGTAAACAAGTTTATGAAACGTCGGTGAAGTGTGCCGATGGTGCTATCCGAATATTCTCGTTTTATAAAGCCTCAGTACTTGATGACGATGGGAACATTCTTGGTGTTGTCGGCGTTATGCTTGATGTGACTGAATTGAAAAATAAAACCCGTGAATTGAGCGAAAAGAACCGTTGTTTAGAAACCTATTCCACCACAGATCCACTGACAGGGTTATATAACCGACGTAAATTTAATACGGTATTCCCAGATAGTTTACGCGTTGCTAAGCGCAGTAAGCGCTTATTAAATTTTGCTATTATTGACATCGACAACTTCAAAAAATACAATGATAACTACGGCCACGTCGCAGGGGATAACGCCTTAGTGACTATTTCGGCGATGTTACAGAGTAAGTTGTTACGTGCAGATGATTATATATTCCGCTTGGGCGGCGAAGAGTTTGGTTTATTGTTTTATGCAGATGATGAAATTATGGCATCGCAATTTGCCAGTGATATACGTCTTGCAGTGCAAGAACTGGCTATTCCGCATAAAGCCAATGACGACAATCGTTATATTACTATTTCATTAGGTTTGGTGACCATTAAACGTAACAATAAGGATATGCTTGATTTGTATAAGATGGCGGATGATCTGTTGTATAGAGTGAAACGTTCAGGCAAGAATCAGATATTAGCCAAGATTGTTTAAGGTCAGATTTACATAAACCTTAAACAAACTTAGTTGGTGTTTATTCGATTTATGCTTATAAGAACGCATTCACCATTTTCTGGTTTAATTCGACATGATGCTGCATAGTCGAAAACTGTTTCGTTATGTTATCAGGGCCAAATGCATAAACAGGTAGTGGTGCTGCTGTGTGTGTACCCGTTCCCCAAACTACATTTTGCGACGCACCTAATACACGACCAATTAAATTAGCATGTATTTCATCGCCATAAACAAAGAACTCTTTAAAGTCATTCACTTTTGGAAACTCTTTCGCGCTGAGGTATTTGTGTCCTTCAACGTAATACTCATTTTCTTCACGCTGAGTAACCGGTTTCGCTTGTTCTGGCGTTACTTTAAATTCACTGTAGTTGTTGATGGCATCTGCCCATTGCTGACCGGTGGTGTTAGTAAAGTCCCAGTCTGCGTTTACTTGATCCATCATGGCGTAGAAGGTACCGCTTTGAGCGTAAAGCTTATCGAGTTGTGAGAGTTCACCAAAATTAAAGTTTGGCTTGTACTCTTTACCTTGCATACCATTACCCGTCAGCTGTTGTGCTTCTGGTAAGTTATTACGTGAATAACTGAAACCAAAACTGCCGGTTTCGTGATCGGCGGTAATGACGACCAAGGTATCATCGCGGTCTTTCACCCATTCATAAACGGCGGCAACAGCTTCATCAAACTTGACCAGTTCATGTAGCATCCAACCAGCGTCGTTGACATGACCAGCCCAATCAATTTGGCCACCCTCAATCATTAAGAAGAACCCGTCTTCATCTTTAGATAGTACGTCTAATGCTTTGATCGTCATATCGCGTAATGAAGGTTGCGTGCAGCTGTTATCTTTTTTACAAGCTGTGTAAGCGATACCGTCAGCCATACCTGAATTGGCAAATAAACCCAGCAGTTTAGTGCTGTCTGATGCTGCCAATTGCGCTTTATCAAACGCGAGGCTGTAACCGTATTGATCTTTCGCTTCTAATACTAAGTTACGTTGATCTTTACGTTTTGATTTTTTGTAAACGCTATCTGGCGCCCCTAAAGCCGCCATTTTCGCTCGACTATCTTGGTTGGTTTTTATATCAGCCGGTAAGAATACGCGCGCGCCGCCTGATAACATCACATCGACACTGCCTGAGGCTATGAGTTGTTCGGCAATCTTGGCTTCGTATGAACGATGCGGCTGGTGGGCTGCGAACGCGGCTGGTGTGGCGTGGGTAATACGCGTATCAGAAACCAGTCCTGTTGCTTTACCTTGTGCTTTGGCTTTTTCTAAAATGGTTTCAACAATATTACCTTGGTCATCTAAACCGATCATCTCAGAACCAGCTGCGACACCTGTTGCTAGTTGCGTTGCAGAACAAGCTGAATCAACCACTAAGCTGCCATTACTGCCGTAAGGCGCGCCTAATGAAAGTCCCATTTGTCCAGCGTCGGCAAACGTTGATAATGCAGTTTTGTTGTTTTTATCGTTGTAGATAGAGTGCGGGGCGCGTTGTGCGTATTCTTCTAATAAGCCAACTTGTTGTGGCCCCATACCATCACCAATCATTAAAATTACATTTTTAACTTTGTTGATTTCTGGCGTTGCTTCTGGTGCGGTAACTACTGAAGTACTGTTACACGCGCTAAGTAATACACTTGATACGGCGAGCATTAATACACTATGTTTAATCATCATCAATCCCTGTAAATGGTTAATCTAGTTGTTTTATTGACGCTAGAGTATAAGGGAAATGTTACATTTATGTGAATTTAATAATGATATATAAGTTATATTAACAATATTATGAATTATTATTAATGATAGTGTTAAGTTACCATTAGATTACGCCTGATAACTGCCAACAAGTCGAGTGATATGATTGTGTAATATATCTGAAAAGTTAAGTTCAAATAACTGTAACGGTCCTTCTTTTATTACCTCGGCCACTGCGCCAACAGAATGGCTCATGTGCCAACAACCAATAATCACTTGTTGTACCTGGAATAACAACGCCGTCGCTTGCTCGATACTCAATGCGTAATGCGTACTTAACATCGCTGCGTATTCTTGCGTAAATAGCAGTAAAGTCGTTTTGAACTCACGGGCTTCATCAAGGGTTAAGTTACATTGTAATGCAGTATGCATGATGGCGCTGAGCTTACAAAATAGCGGATGTTTGATTAAGGTATTACAAATCGAATCGGTGAGTTGTACTTGCTCCATTTGAGTTTTAGCGGTTTCTGCCAAATGCTTAAATTCTTGGGTATATAACGCCAGAAATAAGGTTTCTTTGTTTCTGAAATATCGATACAGGGCTGCTTTGGTGATCCCCACATCGGCAGCGATATGTTTTAAGTTAACTTCTTCATAACTGAGCGTTGCAAAACGTGCCGCGGTTACGTCCATGATCTGTGTCAGACGTAACGCTTTTTGCTCTGGTGTCGTTGCGCGGCATTTAATAATACATTGCATTACGCTTGTAACCAGCCTGCAATTTTACGGGTCATGAAGCGGGGTGATACTTTGCCTAGCAATACACCGACTTGGTTCTTAATACCGGTGACGACAATGGCACTGTGGCGGTTGGCTAACGCGAGTTTGGCTACTTCTGCCGATGTCATCGCGCCTGCTTTAAACAGGTTTGAGTCGGTAATGTTAGCTTGTTCAGCAAACTCAGACAAGGTTGGGCCAGGGCAGAGTGCACTGACTGCAATACCTTGGTGACGTAGTTCTTCGTGTATCGCTTCTGAGAACGACAGTACAAATGCTTTGGTCGCGTAGTATATCGCCATGTTCGGACCGGCTTGAAACGCAGCGGTTGATGCCACATTGATGATGAAAGGTTTTTCCTGTTCACGCATGTTAGGTACTAAACGGTGAGTAAGCTCGACTAAGGTGCTGACGTTTAATTGGATCATTTGCATTTGGCGTTGCAGTGGTAAGTCGGCAAAGTTACCGCGGTCACCAAATCCGGCATTGTTAATCAAGCCGTTGATCGCTAGATTGTTAATGCTTATTTCTGTCGCTAATATTTCACTGCCTGCTGGTTCAGCAAGATCAATGGCAAAGCATTTAACATCAACACCATGTTCGAGTTTTAATGTGTCAGCTAGATCTTCTAACTTTTCTTTACGGCGCGCTACTAATACTAAGTTCTGACCTGTCGCCGCTAATTGCTTCGCGAATTCACTACCGATACCCGCACTTGCGCCAGTGATGACTGTATAGCTCATTGTAATTCCTTTTATCGTTATGAAGATTTCAGTTAAGTAAACCTGAGTTACTTAGGTTATAGGGAGTTGGGGTGGATGTAAATGACCTTGGGTTATTTAAGTTGCGTGGAGCATGTGAATGAGTAGACACTCACATTTTCACTATCAAAAAATATTTACTGCATCAATGGTGCTGGGCGTTCCTGCACGGCGGCTACCGATAACATGTGTATATAATTCAGTTGTTTTTATATCACCATCAATATTCAACAACTTGTTTTTAAAGGTTAAAAATTAATTTTATTGTGATTATATAGGTCTCTATAAATGCAATTCTGGATTTTATCCATATTAAAATTGCCTTAGTGCCATTATTTACCATTATCTATTTGTAATTTATGATAAATTTGTTAATGTTGATTGATATTAAATTTAAATGGAATTCATGTTATACAGAATTCCGTATAGTTAACTGTTAAGTTGATAATCGAATATAGGAAGCATGATGCAAGGAAGTATAGTTCGTTGGAATGATGATCGAGGATTTGGATTCATCTCATCGAAAGAAATAAAAGGTGATGTGTTTGCCCATATCTCTCAGTTTAATAAAGGGTATCGAAGACCAAAAGTCGGTGATGCTGTATTATTTCAAGTTGTGAATGAAGGCGGGAAGCAAAATGCTAAATTAATATCTTTAATTGGTGTTAATCCTAAAGATAAAACATCATTAACTTCAAATATAATTAGTATTCTTTTTATAATGCTAATCGCCTTTATCGTTTATTCATTTGTAATTAAGCCCAAGCTTTATCCTGCATATGAAAAAATGGGATTTAGTTGTGAGGGTAAAACTCACTGTAGTCATATGATATCTTGCGATGAAGCTAAATATTATCTAGCTCATTGCCCAAATGTAAAAATAGATGGCAATAATGATGGAGAGCCTTGTGAAAGACAGCTCTGCAATAGTAGTTGGTAAATCAACTTAACAAGGGTTTTCAAGGCGGAGTCGTGACAGTTTATTCGTTTAACATTTTAGCAAACTGTTTCTAGCCGCTTAAAAAGGGTACCGAATGGAACTTCAACAAAATAAATCAGCAATCAATATTCTCAAGTTCATTGTGGTATTTGCTTTCATGCTAATAGCTAAATATTTTTTGTTTCCAAACCCTCAGTCTGACGAATGGAGAATACTCTCTCCAGCGCGATTTATGGCTTCAAGTCAGACTGAAGTGGTAGACTTTATCGATGAATATAAAATAGATAGATCTGGGCTATCAAATATTTTGAAGCCCTTGAAGCTGACCGTTGATAATTTTAAGAAATCTGTGGAGGTGAGTTTTATGTTGGATCATCAATCAAAAGGTAAATATGGTGTTGTTATCGTATTTCATACAGAAATAGAACATGAGCTTTTGTCATCTGCATATAATTTTATAGAAAATGATGTACAGAGTCAGTTTAGAAACAAAGCTAACAAATAAGAATAGGTGTCGCGCAGCCGACACCTTATTCGGGTGTTGAACAAGTCCGAAGCCCTTCTTTATATAGCAAATAACGTGTTTGATCTTGATGGGCACTTCGTCTTGGGGCTAAATCCAAGACGAGCGAAGTTGAGATAAATAACAGACCTGTTATTTATCAATTAACTCGCTAGTTGTACCATAAATTTAATATCTCCAACCTGTCATGTTAATGCCATTATTCCTATTATGTTCGCCTTTTGGCTAGGTCGTTCGCGTAATGCCTACACACCTCATTTCATGCTGGCAGCGAGGACAAATACGGATTGCTTTTGCTGTGCTCGTTGCAACGAGAACAGCCATAATCCCGGACTCTCTGTAATGCGTTGAATAGAACAAGTATCGCCATCAACAGTCGCTTCCCGTTTACCTTGTAGTCTTAAATTGATAAAGTGTTGTTCATAAAGACAATTAAATCGTTGCTGTTGTGAATGATTCATACTGAATGCTCCAATAAGGCACTACTTCATGTTTACATCTTGATGTGTCATTAAATCCAAGTGTAGATATCTTAAAAGGAACAAGAGTGAACCACATTTCCCCAAAACTACTTCTATTATCAACATTACTACTTAGTGGCTGCTCTGTAATTACTTACGAATTACGTGATGAGTTGCCTGAATCTAAGCAAATAGCGACGTGTGATATCGCATTTACTTTATCACTGCAAAGCGAAGCGAACACTAATACGTTTGGTGATGTCGAGCATGCAGATGAAGAACGTAACAGCTTAAAGCAGGACTATATCGCTTCAACGCTAAACACCTTAGATGAACTTGGCTGTGCAGCTACACTTGCGCCCAATACAGCAGAGAGTAACTTCTCAATTGTGGTATCACGCGACCTACAACTAAGCGCGCTGCCGCAAGAGTTTTTAACGGGACTGTCGCTGGGTATTATCCCAAGTTGGGGCACTAAGCATGGCCAGTACAAATATACATTTACTCGCAATAGCGGTGAGTCTTATAGCTACAACATTGACCAAGACAACTATAACCACCTTGTATTGTTTCCGGTGTTTTGGGTGTCGTACTTCACTGCTAACGAATAAGATATTTATAACGATGCGTTAATCAATTTCATTCGTAGCGCTCCGTAGATAGCTAGATTTCGACTTTCCATATTCAAACGCTTCGATATCTGAATCAGTAATCGTTACCTTGCACTTTTAAATTTATAAGGTGTTGTTAATAAATAAATTAAATCATTTTTTTTGTAAGTTATTCATACTGAATATTCCATTAAGGCACACTCGGTCTATTCAAGTTAGTGATTTAGGTTGTAATTGGATTATTTAACCTCACATTTCTCCTACAGCCTATTGTCTGCCAACAAAACCATCAAACTCCCCCCAAAGACTCAACCGCTCTAGTCTAGATTAAGTCATATGACAAAATATGTGACCTTATCCAATAAAAATTAAATTTTTTATTTATACCATCATTTGTGATCTATTCTTTTAAAAGTAACGTACTGTATTTTATTGCATTGTGTTGTCTTCATATTAATGACGAGACTCAATATTGGGGCAATTCCAAAACGAATACTCTCTGTTATTACGAAGGGGAGTCGTAGGCTTATAAAGATAAACTTGGGATATAATATACATGACGCAGTTAAAACTGGATTGCCACAATGGCGATAATATTGTTGACTTATTTCGCAGCCAAATAGATCAACACGGATCAAATACAGCCGTTTCTTTCCAAGATAGAAACATAACCTATCAGCAACTTGGTGAAAAAAGTGTAGCGCTAGCATTATATTTACAACAGCAGGGCGTCTGTGTAGACGGATGCGTTGGCTTATTTGTAGATCCGTCAATTGAACTCATGGTCGGTGTATGGGGGATCTTACAGTCTGGCTCTGCTTACTTACCGCTAGCCCCCGAATATCCTGATGACCGTCTAAAATACATGCTTGAAAACAGCCAGTGTAAAATTATTGTAGTGCAAGATGATTTAGTGGCGCGACTGGCTACCCTCGTTTTAGATGATGTCGTATTAATCACATTTTCACAGGTCACTCACTTTTTCATCACCAAACAAACACCTCAATATTATATGCTCACAGAGCATGCCGCATCGCATAACTTAGCGTATGTCATTTACACATCGGGCAGTACAGGTAAACCAAAAGGTGTGATGATAGAACACAAAAGCATTGTTAACCAAATGGATTGGTTATCGACTCACTTTTCATTAGGTTCTAACAGTGTTGTTTTACAGAAAACACCGATGAGCTTTGATGCTGCGCAGTGGGAAATTCTGGCCCCATGTTGCGGAGCACGGGTTGTCATGAGTGAGCCTGGCATATACAAAAATCCAGAGAAACTGGTAGATACCATGATGCATCATGACGTCTCAATGTTACAAGGCGTGCCTACTTTACTGCTCGCGTTACTCAATGTTGAAAAGTTCACTCAATGTACTTCGCTAAAGCAAATATTTAGTGGCGGTGAAGCGCTGTCAAAACACCTTGCTAATGAACTTTCAGCGCAATTACCTCATAGTCGTATTATTAATTTATATGGCCCAACTGAGTGTACGATCAACAGTTCGGCTCATATTGTTGATATTAAAGCAATTCAAGATAGTACTGATACTATTTCTATTGGTAAACCCATACAAAATACACAATATTATATTCTCGATAACGATAAGCAATCTGTCGCGGTAGGCGATATCGGTGAACTTTATATTGCTGGTGTCGGCTTAGCGAGAGGTTATTTACATCGTGAAGATTTAACTGCAGAGCGTTTCATTAGCCATGTTTTTGATGATCAAGAAATAAGTCAAACACTCTACAAAACCGGTGATTTAGCTTATTGGAATGAAAATGGTTCGGTGCAATATTCAGGTCGAGTTGACAATCAAGTTAAGCTTCGAGGCTATCGCGTTGAACTAGACGAAATCAAATCTATAATCGAATCTCACGACTGGGTGAATAACGCCGCGGTATTCTTGAAGAAAGATCAGTATACCGGTTATCAAAACCTTGTTTCGATGATTGAATTAAACCCCAGAGAAGCGGCGTTGATGGATCAAGGCAACCATGATCCCCATCATCAATCTAAGCAAAGTCGTAGCCAAGTTAAAATGCAGTTAACGAATACTGGTTGCCGCCAAGATGCTGAAATAGTGAATAAATCGATAATTGATTTACCGGGTAAAACAGCCACCGAAAAACAACGGAAGCTTGTTTTTTCCCGTAAAAGTTATCGTTTTTTTGAAGGTGGAAAGATCACTAAAGCAGATATCCTTAACGTACTCAGCAGTAAAGTAAATTACGATCATTATGCTCAGTTATCCGATCTTAACTATGCAGATTTTGGTAGCATTTTAAGGTATTTTGGCCAGTTCCATTCTGAGAATAGATTGTTGCCTAAATATGGTTATGCGTCACCGGGTGCCTTGTATGCAACTCAAATGTATCTTGAATTAAGTGGTATTGGAAACCTGACCCCAGGTTATTACTATTACCATCCAGTGCATCATCAACTAGTATTGCTTGCTGAAAAAGAGGTTGCTGAAAAAGAAACCGCTCACAATGAAAATAGTAGTTCGGTACAATTTAAAGTGCATTTTGTGGGGAAAAAGTCGGCCATTGAACCCATATATAAAAATAATATTTTAGAAGTATTAGAAATGGAAGTTGGTCACATGGTTGGCTTTTTCGAAAATATCTTACCAAATTATGGTTTAAGTATTAAATCCAGTGATTACGTGCCCAGCACAATGGCGCTATTCGAGGTCGAGGAAAACGATTATTATCTTGGTAGCTTTAATATCGTGTCTGGTACAAAAGACGTAATGAATGATGATGTCAGCTTGTATTTACAATCTCATCCAGGGCAAGTATCAGGACTTAAAGCCGGTAAATATTTGTATGAAAATGGTGAACTAGAATACGTCTCTAGTGAGATGATTTTAAAGAAGCATGTTATTGCCATTAATCAATCTGTTTATGAAAGAGCTTCATTTGGGATCTCCGTTTTAAGTACAACTGATGAGCATTGGTTGGGGTATATAAACTTAGGACGCAAGTTACAATCATTACAGATGAACGATTTCAATATTGGTTTCATGTCTTCAGGCTACAGCTCAAAAACGGGCAATAACCTACCATCAGCTAAGCAGATACAGCATATTCTCAATAAAGATGTAGGGCCGTCATACTTCTTTATCGGCGGTCTTATCAGCGATGAGCAAATACGCAGTGATGGTATGAATGAAGATGTAGTTCACATGAAAGGACCATCAGAAATTATTCAAGATGATCTGGTCAAGTTTCTGCCAACTTATATGATGCCAAATACAATTAAAGTCATAGATAAAATGCCATTAACTGTCAATGGCAAAATAGATATTAAGGCGTTGCTTACGGTAGAGACTGATTGTATCCGCGAGGAACATATCGAACCTGCTAATGACGTTGAGCGAGTGGTATTGGATATTTGGAAGAAAGGCTTAAACAGAGATTCAATTTCAGTTAATACAGACTTTTTTGAACTCGGTGGTAATTCACTTATCGCTGTGAGTGTGATCAATAAAATAAATACAACCTTGTCTTGCGACTTACCCCTACAAATAATTTTTTCCTCTCCAACAATTCAAAAGTTAGCACAAGCTGTTAATCAAAAAGAGGATGATTCAGCGTCGCGGTTAGTTCCTTTTCAAGTAAAAGGCAAGGGGAGTCCCATTTACTGTTGGCCAGGATTGGGCGGATATTGCATGAATTTGCGATTACTGTCTGAAAAACTGGGTACAGACCGCGCTTTTTTTGGTGTGCAAGCATATGGTATTAATGTCGGAGAAACCCCTTACCAAACGATAAGTGAAATGGCTGCCAAAGATGTTGCGATGATAAAGCAAAATCAGAGCGAAGGTCCTTATACGTTATGGGGCTATTCATTTGGTGCACGCGTTGCTTTTGAGGCTTGTTATCAATTAGAGCAAGCTGGCGATGTCGTGGAAAACTTATACTTAATTGCACCTGGCTCACCGAAAGTAGCGGTGGGAGATAACCGAACAGAAGATAGCGAAGCAACATTCACTAACAAAAAGTTTTTAACCATATTGTATTCGGTATTTATGGGGACAATAAAGAGTAATTCATTGATAGAGTGTTTGTCTGTTGTGGATACCAAAGACAAATTTATTCACTTTATCTGTGGGTTGAATAACCAATTAGAAACCGGTTTAGTAATGCGGATCATCGATATAGTCACGATGACATTTGAATTTACCTACTCGTTTCATGAGCTCAAACAGCGTCAATTAAAAGCGCCTATTAAAATCATTAAAGCGACCGGAGACGACTACTCATTTATTGAAAATAATAACGTTTTCTCTATCACAGAACCTGTTATAGAAAAAATTGCAGCAAACCATTACACCATGCTTAAAACAACACATATTGACCAACTTGTTGCTGTTTTATAGTTAATTATTAGTTTACTTTTTATTAGTATACTTTTTATTTTCATTTGTTATTTAAGGAAGAATAATGCCACATATAAATATTAAACATTTCCCTTCACTCAGTGAAGAACAACATATAGCGTTAGCTAAAAGTATCACTGAAGCCATAACTAAAGTTGTTGGTTGTGATGCCGGCGTTGTCTCTATTGCTGTAGAGCCCGTAGATCCCGAAGTGTGGAATGAACAAGTATATATTCCAGAAATTGTCGGACGAAAAGAGACATTAATTAAGATACCTGAATATTAATCCAGTAAATAAGCGGTAGCATTCTATTAATCATTATCGATTGCTACCCATATAAATAAATAGATTAAGTAATGGGCATGACCATGCCAGGCATATTGCTAGGGCGTTCAACAAAACCATACTTTTGATAAACACCCGCCACATTTGCAGCCGCCATTAAGCCAAAAAAGGCGCCTGGTTCGGCAATACTTTTTACCTGGCTGACCAAATGTTCAGTGATACGTTGACACAGTCCTAACTTTTGATAGGCAGGGTCAACAATCATGTCTTGGAGATAAAAATATTGATGGCCATCACCAACAATACGGCCCATAGCAACAGCTTGGCCTTGATGCCAGATGCTGGCAAAGAAAATAGAATTAGACAGTGCTTTGGTTAACGTTGGTTCGCTTAAGCTATCCCAACCCACCGAAGCCCGTAACCTAATGACTGTTTGGCTATCTAATATATGTTCTTTTAGTAGGTAATCATTCATTGAGGTTTGCCTTTGGCTAAAATTAAATAATACCTTAGTTAGATCCAACTTAGAAGCGTCTAGTTCGCGCGTATGAAATCAAATATTAGTCAATCAACTATGGCAGAATTAAGAGATAAATATGACAAAATTTTATAATAATATCATCGAATTAATTGGTAATACCCCAATAGTTAAATTGAATAAAATTTCTAATGATTTACCTGGAAATATTTACGCAAAATTAGAAATGTTTAACCCTATGTCTAGTGTTAAAGACCGTATTGCATTATCAATGATAAATACTGCTGAAAGAGATGGTCTAATTGAAGCGGGGAAATCGGTAATTATAGAAGCTACTTCTGGTAATACGGGGATTGGCTTAGGTCTCGTTGCTAAGCAGATGGGATACCGCACCATGGTAGTGCTCGCTGATACGATGAGTATTGAACGCGTTAAAGTACTTAAAGCTCAGGGCGTTGAAGTAGTAAGAACGCCGGGGGCAGAAGGCTTTGCTGCCGTTATAGCAAAAGTAAAAGAGTTGTTAGAAACAATACCGAATGCTTGGTCTCCAATGCAATTTGATAATATGGCTAATCCTCAAGCTCATTATGAAACAACCGGTATGGAAATTTGGCGCGACATGGAAGGTGATATAGATATGTTTGTTACCGGGCTTGGAACTGGTGGTACCATTTCTGGCGTAGGGCGATATCTAAAAGAGCAAAACCCGCTGATAAAAATTGTCGCAGTAGAGCCTGAAAATTGTGCTTTATTATCAGGTGGTGATCCTGGTCTTCATAAAATCCAAGGGTTAAATGCAGGCTTTATTGCCAAAACGACAGACGTCCCCTTAATTGATGAAGCCATTATTATTCAAGATCAGGATGCGTTTACAATGTCGCGTTTTTTACTCCGTGAAGAAGGGGTTTTTGGTGGTATTTCAACAGGAGCATCACTTTACGGTGCTATTGAGTTAGCTAAACGACCTGAAAATGAAGGGCAAAATATTGTTACCTTGTTTCCATCTGGCGGAGAGCGTTATTTAAGTACGCCGTTGTGGGATGTTGAGGAACTTTAACTATTAACTAATTAATTAATAGTTATTAACAACAGAAAATTAAACCTAATTATGTTTAAACCCTTTCAGATTTATCCGAAAGGTTTGCCATATTATCACTGGTTATTTAGTTTTTAGAAGGGGATATAAATGTTGGAAGTGCTAGCAATAGATCACATCGTATTAAGAACCACAAAACTGAAGGAGATGCTTGATTTTTATACCAATATATTAAGCTGCACCATTGAACGAGAGACAGCGCTAGAAACTGGCCTCACTCAGCTTCGAGCGGGTAGTGCACTTATCGATTTAGTAGTCGTTAATAGCAGGCTTGGCGCTGTTGGCGGCGGTCCGCCAAGCAAAACAGAAAGAAATGTCGATCATTTTTGCTTACAAATCAAGACAGTTCCAGAGCAAGAGATTATTAGTTTTCTTAAAAATAATGGCATAGAAGTTGGTGAGTTTGCCAGTCGATACGGGGCTCAAGGTGAAGGGAATTCGATTTATATACAAGATCCTGAAGGGAATGGTGTGGAGCTGAGATGCCGAATTTAGTATTTTTAACGCCATAAAGTGATCATTGCTACTATGTTGACATTGGTGATTCAAGTGGCGAGTAACATAGCTAGACTTGTATATAACTTATAAAGCTAAACAATTTCCTTCAATAGCGTATTTATCTAATTATGGTATTAAACAATAGGTAAATATTTAATCGTTAGCGTGCCATTAAAATAGATTGATAAAAAATGATACTACTTTTTACTTTCGTCTTTATCGCTGTTGGGGTCTCTTTCTTATGTTCTATCGCAGAAGCGGTATTACTGAGCGTTCCAACGTCTTTTATTGTTAATGCAGAGCAGGAGGGGGAGCTCTATGGTTCTGTACTACGGGAGTTAAAAAATGATATTAATAACCCACTTGCAGTTATTCTTACGTTAAATACTGTTGCTCATACCATGGGGGCTGCGGGGGCTGGTGCTCAGATTGTAGCGGTATTCGGTAATATGTCTCTTGGTATTTTCTCTGCAGTGCTGACCTTCATTATTTTGGTTTTTTCTGAAATCCTTCCTAAGGCGTTAGGAGCACACTATTGGCGAAGATTAGCGCCAGTGACTGCTTATACACTACGTTTTTTAATTCGGGTTCTATACCCTTTTGTTTTGTTATCTAATAGACTCACACGAGGATTAACTAATGGATCTTCCCTGCAGGGGTTTAGTCGTCAGGAGTTTAAGGCTATGGTCGAGTTAGGTGAGCAGGAGGGCGAGTTGGATAAGCTAGAGTCGATGGTGTTAAAAAACCTGTTTTGTTTACGTGAAACACTGGTCCAAAATGTAATGACGCCTCGAACGGTTGTGTTTGCCATACAGGAAGATAAGCCTATTCTGGATGTTATTGGCAAGCATAACCGTAAAGTATTTTCTCGTATTCCCTTGTTTTCAGATCCTGAAACAATCACCGGCTTTGTGTTGCGCAATGATTTATTTGTGGCGCAAAATGAAGGTTATAGTGATGCACCTATTAAAAACTATCGACGCGAGCTTAGCGCTGTTTTGGATGTCGCTTCACTGTTCCAAGTTTTTGAAACGTTTATCAGTGAAGGCGCACACATCATGTTAGTCGTGAATGAGTACGGTGACATGCAAGGCATCGTGACTCTCGAAGATATACTCGAAAGTCTACTTGGGGTGGAAATTGTGGATGAATTAGATACAGTGGAAAATATGAAAGTGTTAGCACGCCGCTTGGGGACTTTGCGGCGAAAAAAGATGGGGTTGGATCAGGACTCTAAGCTCTAAAATAGTTGTCATTTTTTTCTTGGTCTGCTCAATTGTCGTTAGAAACTCGCCTATAACTTGACGTTCAATTATACACGAGCTCAACAGCATGAGATAAGTATGGTCTACCACCTCATCTCATCTTCTATTTCTTTTTTTAACCTTTTTCTTGGCTTTTTTAGGCGCTTCAGCAAACTCTTTATGGAAAGGCTGTTCTGTCACAACTGAAATGACTTGCCCAATGCTTTTTTCAATACTCTTTAATAGCGTTACATCATTTTCGACAGCAAATGAAATCGCCATGCCACTTTTCCCTGCACGCGCCGTTCGCCCTATACGGTGTATGTAGTTTCTTGGATCTTCAGGCAGGTTATAGTTTATGACTAACGTAATATTATCAACATCAATACCACGAGCCGCAACATCAGTTGCCACTAAGACGCTTAGATTTGTCTCTTTAAACTGTTGTAATGCGCTTTCCCTCGCTGCTTGTGTTTTACCACTGTGAAGGCTAGCGGCTGTGATGGATGCTTCTTCTAGTGCTTGAACTATGATGTCAGCGCCAGGCTTTGTTTTACAAAAGATGAGTACTTTTTCATAATCAGATTCTTTCAAGAGATTAAGTAGCAAGGGTACTTTATTCGATTTTTCAAGATGGTATACACTTTGATTAATCAAGTCGACAGTCACCGTTTCTGCCGTAATTTGAACTTTTATTGGGTCCGTTAATATTGCTTGTGCAAGTATTTCTATTTCTGCAGGCATAGTCGCTGAAAACAACAGTGTTTGTCGGTGCTTTGGTAGTTTAGATATGATGCGTTGAACATCCTTAAAGAACCCCATATCCAGCATTGTATCAGCTTCATCTAACACGAATACTTCTAACGCATTAAAATCTATATCGCCCGTTTTAATTAAATCCAATAACCTGCCAGGGGTGGCGACTAAAATATCAAGTCCAAGTGCGATAGAGTCAACTTGATCTTGTCTGCCGACACCACCATAAACAACCTTAGTTTTAAGCCCTAAACCATCAGCGTAGTCATCAATGTTTTGCATTATTTGCGAGGCAAGCTCTCGCGTGGGCGTGAGTATGAGCGAACGTGTGCTCTTGGTTTTTATCTCTATTTTATTGCGCCCAAAATTATTGATAATAGGTAATAAAAAGGCCGCGGTTTTTCCTGTACCTGTTTGCGCTATACCAAGAAGGTCATGGCCATTAATAAGCGCTGGGATACATTCTTTTTGAATTGGAGTGGGCTGTTTATAGCCTTTAAGACTAACGCGGTCAATAATTGACGCTAAAAGTGAAAATGTTTTAAATTCTGACATGCTGGCTCGGGATGCTTTAATCAATAACCTACTATTCTAACAGAATGCTTTAATATATTTAAGACGTATTCAAGCTGACTATTTCTGACTAATCCCCACAAAATTTCTCAAAAAAAAGTGTGCAAAAAAAATTCGTAAAAACGTTAGTAAATAAGAGTTCAGTAATCAATTGTTCTGAGCGTTTACCTTCTAGTATTTAATTGGTAAGGTATCGTCCATAAAGATAATTAAATCCTGCTGTTGTGAATCATTGATATCAATAAATCCAATAAGGCACCACCATAATGGTGATGCTTATGGTTAGGGGTCACTACACATTTTAGCCAACAATTTTAGTCTGCTTAACGCGGCGTTATATTTTTAGAGAGGATTTATGAGTTCTTATATCGTAGGGCATCTTCCAGAAGATCAGGGGCCTGTAACAAGTATCTATAAAGAAGTTCGAAAAGTGCCATTTTCGTACACCAGCAAAAAGAATGAAGCTGAATTGGCGGCAGAAGGTTCGACTGTTTACGTCATTGAAAAAGGCAAGGAGGGTAGAAAAAATGTTTATAAACTCGCCTATAGCTACAAATGTACAGAATGCTACCGAAAAGCTGGTGGTAAATGGCTAGGTAAATATGATTATAAAAATACAGTGGAATATGAAAAAGATGGCGAACTAAAATTATTAGATCCGCCATTAATAATAACGGATCCTGATTTTCTTAGCTGGTATAAAACGAAAGCTTTAGGGATGCGTGCAATTCCTACTGAATATGAAGCTGTGTTAAAAGCTATGCTAGTGTAGCTATTGCTTCAAATATAATAACAATAGGTGTCACGCAACTGACACCTTTTTTATATGGTAAATTACGTGTTTTATCTTGGTGGGCCTTCACCTTGGGATAAAATCCAAGCGTAGATTCGATATCAATGTTATTGCGGCCAAAATGATTGATAATCGGCAATGAAAAGGCCGCTGTTTTTCCTGTGCCTGTTTGCGCTATACCAAGAAGGTCATGGCCATTAATAAGCGCTGGGATACATTCTTTTTGGATCGGAGTAGGCTGTTTATAGCCTTTAAGATTAACGCGGTCAATAATTGACTCTAAAAGTGAAAATCCTTTAAATTCTGACATGCTGGCTCGGTATTCTTTAATCAATAACCGATTATTCTAACAGAATGCTTTAACATATTTAAGGCGTATTCAAGTACTAAACCAATCGCAATCCCTCTCGGAAATACCACCGTCTAATAATCTTGAAGTATCTGTGTTAGTCGAACCGAACAAGTATCGCCACCAATGGTCACTGACCGTTTACCTTGCCGTGTTAAATTGGCAAGGTGTTGTTCATAAAGATAATTAAATTTATGCTGGCAAGGCGTTCTAAGGAAGGATTAATATGTTCGTCAAAGAAATAGAAGACAATTTAAAACTTGTTCTCTTAACCCAAAACCATGCTAAAGAGTTATTTGAATTAATTGATAACAATAGACAATATCTAGAAAAATGGATGACTTGGCCACCCAAAACAAAAAGTCCTGAAGATACAGAAAGCTTTATTAAACTTTGTCTTACCGGTCTTTCTGAAAACAAAGAGCTTGCTTGCGGTATTCAATATAACGGTAGGCTTGTTGGCGTAATAACATTAAACGAAATAAACCAAGACCTGAAGAAAGTCATCATCGGTTATTGGGTTTCAGCAGAGTTTCAGGGACAAGGCTTTATAACAAAATCATGTAAAGCCCTTATAGAATATGCTTTTGACCAATTGAGTATGGCTAAAATTCAGATTCATGTTGCGACGGAAAACATTCCGAGTCAAAAAGTCTGTGAACGACTTGGCTTTCACCTTGAAGGAACAATAAAGAATTCTGAAAACCTCAATGGAAAAATAGTAGATCACAATATCTACGGCCTTATGAAAGTCGACTCTAGCAAATCAAGCAGTCCTGTATCTTCTTGATGCCTTTAATTATAAATTCATTTCTAGTCTCCCTCGAAAGAACTAGCCTCTAGCAAGTTGGAGTCGTTGTATTAGCGAGTTTAATCAAGATCACAAGAATAGCGCTCAATACTATCGGTCGTTTACCTTGCTGTATTAAGTTGATAAAGTGTTGTTCATAAAGATAAATAAAATAAGATATTATCCAATGATAATGCTGTTGGATAATATAACTGGTAGGGGAAAGACTCTGCCACATAGCGTCGTTCAAAAAATTGTTTAAATGGCGTTGCTAATAAATATAGGGGATCGATTTTGTTTGGACCAAATCCTAATAATAAAGAACCAATGGCGGGTTTCCCTCAAGTTGGTTATTTGAAAAACTTCATCACAAATGAAAATATTATCGTGGGTGATTACACTTACTACGATGATCCTGATGGACCTGAAAACTTCGAAAAAAATGTGCTTTATCATTTTCCTTTCATCGGAGATAAACTCATTATTGGTAAGTTTTGTGCGATTGCAAAAGATGTGAAATTCATCATGAATGGCGCAAACCATAAAGCATCTGGTTTTTCTTCTTACCCGTTTTATATTTTTGGCAATGGATGGGAAAAAGCAATGCCGAAAGAAGGTGATCTACCATTCAAAGGTGATACTGAAATAGGTAATGACGTTTGGATCGGTTATGACGCAACAATAATGCCTGGTGTTAAAATTGGTCATGGTGCAATAGTAGCGTCTAAATCTGTGGTCACAAAAAATATCGCTCCTTATAGTGTTTGTGGCGGTAACCCAGCAGTTCATATTAAACAACGTTTTGAACAAACTGTTATCGATGAGTTGTTGCGATTGGAATGGTGGAATTGGTCACCTGAAAAAATCACCGCAAATGTTGATGCAATTATGGGCTGTGATTTATCAGCACTTCAACGCGCGGTATAACGTTTTACAAAGTAGTCAAAAAGGAAGTGTATGTTTAGCCATATAATGATCGGTTCGAATGATGTAGCTCGCTCAAAAGCATTTTATGATGCAATAATGAAAGTGCTTAATTACAACGCTGGTGTAATCGATGAAAAAGGCCGTTGTATGTATTTTACCCCAACAGGAGTGCTGGGATTAACGAAGCCAATCGATGATGAAGAGGCTAGTCATGGCAATGGGATGACCATTGGTTTCTTAGCCGAGAGCCCTGAAATCGTCAATGAATGGCATCGAGTTGGCTTAGCAAATGGTGGTGTCGCGATAGAACAACCACCAGGCGTTCGAGGTACTGGAGATCGTCAATTGTATCTCGCTTATTTACGTGATCCTGATGGAAATAAAATATGTACGACACACTTCCTGCCAAGTGACTTCGTGCTTTAAAGTGCCTCCGATAGATTAGAAAGCAGTGCCACCATTCGTTTAATTTAGGTGTGGCACATACTTACCTAGTAATAATGTAGTCTGAATAGGTGGCATGATGACATTACGAGTAGTACCTGAGCTTTACTGTTCCGATATAAATGTGAGTAAAGCCTTCTTCATTACTGTGTTGGGATTCGCTGTAAAATACGAACGTCCAGAAGAAGAGTTTGACTATCTCACGCTTGATGGTGTTGATTTGATGCTTGAAGGTATCAAGAGTGATAGCCGTAAGTGGATCACCGATAAGCTTGAAGTTCCATTAGGGCGTGGTATTAATTTTCAGTGGGACGTTAAAAATATCGAGGCTTTATATCGCAGTGTTAAATCACTCGCTGCAGATGCGATATATTTACACTTAGAATCTAAGTCGTATGAGTGTGGTAATAAGATAACGGTTCAACAGCAATTTATTGTTCAAACTCCTGATGGTTATCTATTTAGATTTTGTCAGGACATACTTTGAAGCCGTTTACATACCCCAAGTGTTCGGAACTGTATCGGTAGATAGTATAAGTAGACAGTATAGGTAGACGGTATAGCTAGAACGTATAGGGAAATAGTATATGCAGACAGTGTTTTTAACGGTTATTTACTTTGTTATCATTCCGGTGGCTATTCAATTGGGTGTTGCCGCCTTATTGATTGTTTTTGGTAAGCTAAAACCACGTAACTCGGATAATAACAGTCTTAATTTTGATGAACTTTATACCGTTGATTACACATGCTTGCCACCACGACAAAGCTGTAAAGCAAGGGATGGTAAAGAGATAACCTATCGACATTATCCTGCGAGCGCTGATACGATGCTTATTTTACTGCATGGATCTGGTTGGCATAGTCAGTATTTTCTGCCTTTAGCTAAATCCATCAGTGAAGACGGACTAGCTGCAGTCTATACACCTGATTTACGCGGGCATGGCATGACACCAGAACGACGAGGCGATGTCGACTATATCGATCAATTAGAAGATGATTTAGCTGATTTCATTACTCAGATCCAAGCTCGCCATCCCAATGCCAAACTGATCCTTGGTGGCCATTCATCTGGCGGTGGACTCGCAATACGTTTTGCTGGCAGTCACTACGCCGATCAAGTTGATGCATATCTATTGTTATCACCCTTCCTAAAATATAATGCCCCAACGATGGGTAGTAATTCGGGTGGTTGGGCTAATGCGCATACTGCTCGTATCATCGGGTTAAGCATGCTTAATATGCTGGGGATCCACCGGTTTGATCATCTGACCGCTATCGAATTCAATATGCCTGCATCAGCACGAGATGGTACTGAAACCTTGTCGTATTCTCATCGACTGAATACGGCCTATGCACCGCGTCATTATAAAAAAGACCTTGCTGCGATCAAACAACCTGTTCTTGTAGCCGTCGGTGAATGTGATGACGCGTTTATTGCGGAGCAGTTTGAGTCTGTCATGTCACCATACACATCCGTTAAAGTTGAATTGTTACCTGAGGTTTCACATATGGGCATTGTAGTAGGTTCTGAAATTCGGTTAGTAGTGAAAGCGTGGTTGCAGAAATTGAATTCGAATACTTTTTAAAGAGGAAAATGACGGTGACAGAAAAAGAGAAAATGCTTGCAGGCCTGCCATATGATGCATGGGAAGAGACGCTGTTAAAAGATAGGATGAGGGCTAAATCTATTTGTCATCAATTTAACATGCATGATCCGGTTGAATTAGACGAAAGAATGGCTATTCTGAAAGGGCTCTTATCCATAAAAGGTGCCGCTCATATGGAACCTAATTTCTTTTGTGATTATGGTTATAACATTGAAATTGGCAGTGACTTTTATGCTAATCACAATTTAACCATTATTGATGTATGCAAAGTGACGATAGGGAATAATGTCTTGTTTGGTCCTCATGTCATGATTTCGACTGGTACACACCCACTGGATCCGATTGAACGTCAAAAAACGGAATACGGTTCTGCTATAACCATCGGCAATGATGTTTGGGTTGGTGGTAATGTGTCTATTTTACCAGGAGTCACAATCGGTGATAACTGCGTGATTGGTGCTGGCAGTGTTGTTACACGAGACATACCAAATAACAGCGTTGCAGTCGGTAACCCTTGTCGAGTGATGAAATCTGTTTAAGCTGTTAACAAGTAGATCGCGTATAAAAAAGCAAAAGGAGTTCATACAATGAAAATGGATATATTCGTCGTTGATGCGTTTACAGATCAACAGTTCAAAGGTAATTCCGCCGCCGTTATTCCAGTAGATGATTGGCTAACAGCGGAGTTGATGCAAAGTATCGCGATAGAGAACAACCTATCAGAAACCGCGTTTATAAAGCAGGTTGAGGGAAATCAGTACGAGATCCGTTGGTTCTCACCGCTGACAGAAATTGATTTTTGTGGTCATGCGACATTGGCGTCTGCTTTTGTGCTATTTCATGAATTTGGTGTTGAAAACGAAATAGAGTTTATTACCGCTGAAGTTGGTACGTTAAAAGTAGTACTGAATCAGCATAATGAAATAGAAATGACTTTCCCTATTCAAATGCCAGAGCCTATTGCTGATATACCAGCACAACTGCTTTTAGGGCTTTCGAAAACACCAACGCAAGTGCTAAGAAATAGACAGGCTTACTTTGCCATTCTAAGCAGTGAGCAAGACGTATTGGATGTCATTTATGATTCAGCACAACTGAAACAACTCGCCCCTTATGACGTTGTCGTTACATCTGCGTCAACTCAATACGATTTCATTTCGCGTTATTTCTGGCCTGCAAGCGGTGGTGATGAAGACCCTGTTACAGGTTCTATTCATGCGGGATTAGCGCCTTATTGGGCGGATAAATTAGACAAGACTAACTTGCTGGCATACCAAACCTCTAGTCGAGGTGGTATTTTAAAGTGTCAGGTGTCCAATCAGCATGTCATCGTATCTGGTCAAGGGGTGCTATACCTGAAAGGTACGATTAATGTGTAGTATTTGTAATCGTAAGTCGAATCGTCAAAGAGGGCGGTAACAAAGCGCTGCAATTAATGGAAAACCAATTATCTGAAACTCAGTATCTAGTGGGTGATGCAATGACGATTGCTGATATTTCCCTTTACGCTTATACCCATGTCGCTGATGAAGGTGGCTTTGATTTAAACCGTTACCCTGAAATTCAAAGTTGGTGCCGCCGCATTCAATCAACAGATGGTTACGTGGGTATGGCGTAACTAATTAGATTTTCACTCTAATATTTTTAATATTAAGGACTTGAGATGTATACTGGAAGTTGTTTGTGCGGATCTATTCAGTTTGAATTGAATGGTGCAATTTTAGATCCGATTTATTGTCATTGTTCACGTTGTCGTAAATCAAGTGGGAGTGCTTACGCTACAAATGGATTTGTGAATGCATCTGAACTTGAAATTACCGATATTAAGAATGCACTTAAATACTATGAGAGCAGTGAAGGAAAGCGAAAGTACTTCTGTGCTACGTGCGGCTCTCCAATCTATAGCTCAAATGCCGCTAAGCCAGACAAACTAAGAATACGTTTAGGTGTGATTGATAGCGATATCGTAGAGCGACCAATTTCCCATAATTTCATTACATCGAAAGGAAACTGGGAGGAACTCGATGCGACATTACCAATGTATGAAAAGTATGAGCCTTCAAGAAAGTAGTGCTTAGTCATAAATCATAGAACACCGAGAGGTTCTATAAGAAAAGAGATTTTGTGGTGACAAAGTCTATTCCAAACTGTTTTGCTGACGCTATCGACTGTGTGTCGGTGGCGTTAGTCATAAACTTAAAAGAGAGTTTAAGTTGAATAATTATTTTGAAAGCCCTTTTGTGGGTAAATCATTGAAAGAACAAGTAACAAATCCGAATATTATTGTGGGAGAGCACAGCTACTATTCTGGCTATTACCATAATCATAGTTTTGATGATTGCGCTCGTTATTTACTGCCTGATAGAACTGATATTGATAAGTTAATTATCGGGAGTTATTGCTCAATTGGTTCGGGCGCTGTATTTATGATGGCAGGTAATCAAGGGCATCAAAATAATTGGGTTAGTACCTTCCCATTTTTTTACCAAGATGATGAAAACTTCGCTGACGCTAAAGATGGTTTTGAACGTTCAGGTGATACAGTCATTGGTAATGATGTTTGGATAGGTACTGAAGCGATGATTATGAGTGGTGTCACAATAGGTGACGGTGCTATTATCGCAAGTCGTGCTGTTGTAACCAAAGATGTAGCACCTTATTCCATTGTTGGTTCAAACCCAGCAAAACACATTCGTTATCGTTTTACTGAAAGTGAAATTGTCCAGTTATTAGAAATGAAATGGTGGCAATGGAGTGATGAGCAAATTAAAGGGGCTATGAGCTTCATGTGTTCACCTGATATTAGTGGCCTGTATGATTATTGGCAAAATCAGAATCGTTTATAATAAATGTATTACTTTATTTAAGCTTAACCAATTTATTACAGTTAGTGCATTTATAAACGCTGCTGTAAAACATTTTTTCAAGCCAGGTTCTATTTACTTTTTTCATTATCGAATCTTTACAACACTTCATTATTGACCTATATATCATATCGTTAAGCAATTGGTTGCTAATGATAACTATTCGCAACTGTATTTACAATGATTAAACTAAATAATCAGAATGTTGATTTTGTTAAATAGTGGCAGCAATACTAATCCTCATACATCAGCGTTAACCCTTTAAGGATGGACTGTGAATAAAGCATATATATTAAATGTATTTACAGGTGAGCACGCGCAGGGAAATCCCGCAGCAGTCGTTAAGTTAACAGTTTGGTTGGCAGATACAGAATTGCAAGCATTATCTAAAAACTTAGGCCAACCGGTGGCATCATTTATTGTTGCTACCGAGCAGGGCTATGCTATTCGTTGGTTTGCTGGTGATGTCGAAATCGACTTATGCGGCCATGGCAGTTTAGCGGCTGCGGCGGCTATTTTTGAAATAACACCAGAGCATGCATTAGACGTCAAACTGCATAGTCTACATGGCATCATTACCATCAAAAAATTAGCTGGTGGTTATTCAATGGTAATGCCGAGTTGGACTGCTAAACCAAGTTTAGACTTACATGACAATGATTATGGCAAGCTATTTGGCCTAGACCCTATTGATGTGTTTGCAACCAGAGATTTGATTTTAGTACTTGAGGATGAGGACCAAGTTCGTAACTTCAAGCCTGACTTTACCGTCATTAAAGGTATTGATTATTACCATGCTTTGATAGTGACAGCACAGAAAGGCGAGGTTGGTTATGTACTCAGATTCTTCGCTCCTAAAATTGGTATTGATGAAGATATTGCGACAGGATCTGCGCAATGTTCACTGGTACCATATTGGTCAAACAAGTTATCAGTAGATCCGTTAGAAGCTCGTCAATTAGAAGTGCAGCAGTTATCTTCCCAAGGCGGGTACTTTCAAGTTGCTCAGAAGCAGAATTATACTATTGAATTAAAGGTAAATGTTGTGCTTAAGAGCATTGTTGAACGAAGCCGCTACGC
>NZ_AKXQ01000002.1 GCF_000276805.1 Moritella dasanensis ArB 0140
GGTGTTGGATCTGGTGTTGGGTCTGGTGTTGGATCTGGAGTCGGATCAGGTGTTGGATCTGGCGTTGTTCCTGGTATTGGTGTTTCTGTATCTATCTGATTATTATCACTACTTTCGCTACCACCACAGGCGGTCAAGAATAAAGAAATAATGATACAAGGTAATATTTTTTTCAAAGCTAATTCTCTCTAATAATGTGTCGATATAAATTGGATTAGTTACTACCTGTTCACTTAACTCAATTTACACAGACAAAAAAATTGGCCTTGTAAGAAACAAGGCCAAAAAAGTAAATAATGTAAGGTTTATTTTGTATAGCTAAGTGGTTGTGAACTTAACGTAAAGTTGTCTAAATAGGCTGTTGAATCGCGGTCTACTGCCCAATCGCTGCTGTTACCACCATGCCACAATTGGGTATATTGATAATTGATTGCATATATACCGTTTTCTGAAAATGTCATGTTTTTACGTTCAAGTACTTTAAAACCGTTTACGTAGATTGTTACAATGCCATTCGCTTGATTTGCATCGTTCATTTTTACGTATTGCTCAATTAAATACGTTTTTTCACGCTTGAAAGAAAAGTCCTTACCTTCATGTTGATAATCAATTTCATCACCACATTTTTTCGTTTTGTCTTGATGGTAGAAATAGCCAATCGCACGACCGTCTTCACGGAACATCGAACGTAAACTAAAACCATCGTCCTCACCTACAGCATCGCAACCATCAGGTTTAGTACTTACATTCGAGTTTAAGCCAGCTAAGCCAGGCATTTTTCCACCCATAGAGAAGTCATAATCTTTACCAAATGTTATTTCATAAGAAAAGTACAACTCGTCAAATTCGTTTAAATCCTTGCCTGCTGTTATTCCTTGTTTGTAATTATCTTTAGGATGGGTTACGGCTAACTTGTTTGACCCGCTTCTGTCTACAACATTTGCTTTACCGGTAACTTTACCCCATTCATTATTAAAATCTGCATTAAACATATCAGCGGTATACTCACCGCTCTGCTGGTTATCAAAATTTATGTTATCGATAATGCCTGATGCGGTTTGATAATTAACATATGGAACTAGATCATGAATATTAGCTGGGTCTACAGGTACGTCTGGAACTTCAGGTACTTCTGGAACAATCGGGTCGGTTTGAGCATTGTCATCGCTACTACTATCATTGCCACCACAGGCGGTCAAGAATAAAGAAATAATGATACAAGGTAATATTTTTTTCAAAGCTAATTCTCTCTAATAATGTGACGATATAAATTTGATTAGTTACTATCTATTCACTTAACTCAATTTATACAGACAAAAAAATTGGCCTTGTAAGCAACAAGGCCAATAAGTAAAAAATGTAAGGTTTATTTTGTATAGCTAAGTGGTTGTGAACTTAACGTAAAGTTATCTAAATAGGCTGTTGAATCGCGGTCTACCGCCCAATCACTGCTGTTACCACCATGCCACAATTGGGTATATTGATAATTGATTGCATATATACCGTTTTCTGAAAATGTCATGTTTTTACGTTCAAGTACTTTAAAACCGTTTACGTAGATTGTTACAATGCCATTCGCTTGATTTGCATCGTTCATTTTTACGTATTGCTCAATTAAATACGTTTTTTCACGCTTGAAAGAAAAGTCCTTACCTTCATGCTGATAATCAATTTCATCACCACATTTGTTCGTTTTGTCTTGATGGTAGAAATAACCTATCGCACGACCGTCTTCACGGAACATCGAACGTAAACTGAAACCATCGTCTTCACCTACAGTATCGCAACCATCAGGTTTAGTACTTACATTCGAGTTTAAGCCAGCTAAGCCAGGCATTTTTCCACCCATAGAGAAGTCGTAATCTTTACCGAATGTTATTTCATATGAGAAGTATAATTCGTTAAATTCGTTTAAGTCCTTACCACCGGAAATGCCTTTTTTGTAATTCCCTTTAGGATGTGTTACCGCTAACTGATTTGAACCGTTTCGATCAATAATATTGGCTTTACCAGTGACACTTCCCCATTCATTGTTAAAATCGGCATTAAACATACCTGAGGTATATTCGCCGTTCTGTTGGCTATCAAAGTTTATATTATCGATAATACCCGGTGCGCTTTCATAATTAATGTATGGTACAACATCATGAATATTAGCTGGATCTGTAGGTACTTCTGGTAGTATAGGACCAGTCTGAGGATTATCATTGCTACTACTGCTACCACCACATGCAACTAAAAATGTACCAGTAAAAATACAAAGTAATAATTTTTTCAAATGAACTCCTAACTCGTCGCTGTTTGATTTTTAAGCATACTAGCGGTAATAATCGTACAGCGCAAGGTCGCTTAGCGACCGGTTCTGTAGGCTAATATTTGTAAGTTATTGGTTTTAATTTCTAAGTATTTGAAGGTAAAGAAGTAAAAAAACTTTTAAAAATATAACTATTTTAAGTGTTAAATCCTAAATATGTGCTACCAGTAGATTTTTGTATGAATAATTAAAATATGTTAGCGGTAAACTTTGTATGGCTTAAACGTTATATACATTAAAAAAAGAGGATATTTAGTGATTATTTACGTCTTTAGGGTTCAGTTTATTGAAGCAGTTAATCGCGCGTAAATTTATAATAGCTTAATTTTCGTTCTGGTGAAGGTAGAAAACGCTAGGGTAGCTACTGATAAATTATGCTATCTCAGCTTGTCTAATTAATTTATTGATAGTGATAAAGGCTGCAAGGGAGTAAATATAAGAGAGGGAATCGGTGTACTTTATATATATTTTGGTTTTTTAGAAACGGTGTATTTTGAAGATCAATTATTTGACATGGGGTATATTCGAATGAAAAGTAGGAATGACAACAACAATGAAATATTGTCATTCCAAAATTTTTAGAACTTGTAAGATGCAGCAACATATAATGAACCAATGAATACATCAATATCATCATTAGCCAAATAACCAGTATCAATTATAAATGCATCAGCTTCATAACCAGCTCGGAAACTTACACCACCTAAAGAAGCTGGTGTATATTCTAGGCCTGCACCAATTCGAAGTGCTGTTGAATTATTATCATTGAGTAGGTTCTGGCTTTCATTTAAATCAAGTGCAGAAAAACCAATCGTTGCAAATGGACGTAATCCATTATCGAATGTATAACCTAAATTTGCAGCAAGCGATACTGTTGTCGGTTCCCAATTATATGAATATACAGATGGAGTTTTAATATCACCATATGAAGTATATTGTGCTTCAATTGCTACGATACGGTTAAACTGGTAACCAGCGATAACTTTTAGCGATGAACCATCAGTTGATGGCGAGTAAGAAACAGAATCTGAACTTAAATTAGCATCAGTAGTACCAACACCACCGCCAATATAGAAACCTGACACATCTTGATTCGCTTGAACATTTACTGATAGTGCCATTGCAGCTAGTGTGCTTAATAGAGTTATAGTTTTCATTATTCACCTTGTTTTTATAATGTATTTTATAGCGATGATTATAAACTTAATGGAACTTTTAACAATGCGATAAGACTGCAGTATTGTAAGCGAGTGTAAGTATATAGTGACTAGCGTCATATTATTAGTGCAATACACTTTACATTAAATTTACTTGATAAGTGAGCGTATTTTGTCACTGCCGCGGTAAACCAACAACGAAAAAAGAATGAAACTACAGCCTACAATTTGTGTGGTTCCCAATATTTCGTCATACCAAACCATGCTTAAAATCACGGTCCACACCGGTTCCAAGATCATAATAATTGCCGCGTTTGCTGTGGTGGTATTTTTTTGGCCTGCAGTTTGTAAGGCATAGCGTAAACTTGTCGCAATCAATACGCTCATCGCCAACCATCCCCATGTTTCAATTCCAATCGTGTCAGGCCAAGTTTCTGTAAAGAACGATACGAATATACCCAAGACTCCTGTGACAAATAACTGAATACAAGTAAGGACCATTGTTGGTATCTTCTGTGAAAAGTGGCTGTTCAAATTAAATTGGATCGCAAGCATTAGCGCCGAGATCACAAACCAAATTTGGCTGCCTGATAATGACCATGCACTTCCTTGCGACAGAAATATCAATCCGATAATTGCGAAGGGTAACGATAACCAAAATAGTCGAGGAGGGCGGTTTTTAAAAAACAACCAAGCAATGACTGGCACAAAAAGCATTGAGAGGCTCATGATAAATGCACCTTCACCTAATGAGTCGCTTTGGCCGATGGCATAGATCCAAAGTAAAATTGCAGAGCCAAGAAAGCAGCCAACAGTTGAAGCTTCGAATAACGTTTTACGATCTATCGATAATAAGCCCCGATAACAGAACGGCAGTAATATTAATGAAGCAAGCATAAACCTTAAGCCGATAAACCCCGAGGTGGGTAAAACTTGAATAGCTTCTCTGGAAAATATCCAGCCGGCAGACGCAAGCAGTGTTGTGATCACCAATATGAAATCGGCTCTGTGATTGTTGGTCATTATATCCCTGAAAACATGTTTTTAAGTGCGACATTAAGCAATCGTATTCTATCGTTATTCCAATCATGTTCCCATTAAAGACTTTGGCTAAATTGGTTAAATACTAAATATTAAATACTGAATAAGACACATTACATATCCTGTGTATTATTCAGCATTTTTACCAAATAGTAATAATCAAAGTCATTATCACGGTATTAATTAGTAAGTAATTCAGGACTAAGCGGTATGGAATGCCTAATTGATGCTTCAGCTGTAAATTGTAACTCATTGTAAATAAACAATATTTTAATTTACCATTAAGTTAAGGTCATGTTTTTACGGGATTTAAATAAAAGCTGTATGCATATACAGTGCTTATTGTTTTGAAAATATAGCTGACATTACCGGTATAAAAGGCTTATTCGTCATATTTACACGTCATTTAAAATCGTGAAAAAACTCTTATCTTACTGATATTATTAGCTAATATATAGTAAAGTAACATTTGTTACGCGCTGTGTGTTAAATCTACATTTTAATATGGGTAACGACAGCCAAAATTAAAAATAAGGGCCTAATAAGTAGTATGTTGATAGGATTGCAAATGTGAATTAATAACGCGTTATTATTTAAAATATAATAACAGTTGTAGATTCACTTTGAGAATATAAATCAGCAATCAGTTGATTCCTTAAGTGATCATAAGGTGATTTAAATTGTGTGCACTTATTGCATTTATATGTCGCCACATGTTTTCACTATAAATAAGCAACACGAAACCTTTCAATTTTATTTATTTCGTATAATGACCGTTAAACGAAATAAAGTACTTGATATTATAGGTTTTTGATGGTGAACACTATGTGGATTAATAGTTAAACAATAAAATGAATTATTAATAATGAACAATTTACACTAATAAGTTCTAGTTTAGATTGTTTTAAAAAGTTAGTTTTAGTGTATATAAAGTGGAGTTAGTGACTATATCTGCATTATAAATAAATTCAAAACTGTGCTAAAATGTATTCACTTAATTCCTATTTTAAAATAAACAGGAATTTGTTAACTCATAGACTCAGTGGTACAAACATGAAGATTAAACCAGATGCGACACGAAAGAACAGCACGATAAGAATGTACGAAGACTTATTGGTAAAATTAGAAATGATAAGCGAACAATGTAATGTTTCAAAAAGTCAGTTTGTCGAAGGTATGCTTGTAGATGTTTTTGAACATGGCATGAATAAACTGTTGTTGGGGACGGGGATTATTACCGTACACCTGAGTAATAAGATCACAAGGAAGCATGCTGAAAATGTGTTATTGGAAAACTACCCAACAATAAAAAACACACTGTATGTAGAGACGGATAATGATGACACTGAAATTACGGTTAACTTAAACGGTAATCAGTTTAGTCATGATGATGTAAGCTGTATGTTTCATGCGACACTAAATCAAATGGTCCAGCTGATTGATGGATAGCAGGGAATGGTTAATTAGTCGTTAATTAATCGCTTTATAAATGACGACCAAGGATAGACAAGTCATGCGTAAAAAAATTCTTGAGTAATAGGGAAGGTGACTCACCTTTCCGTGCCTCGCTTATATACAAACTTTTCGATAACAATAATAATAAAGGTATCAGCTCTCTCTAAGATTATTTATTTTTGATTTATAATATCTAGCTATCGGCTATTGTTTCCAATCGTTCTCGGAATTCTCTTACTGTCGCAAATTTATTATTCACACCACGCGTATACAGTTCTACCATTCTTAATGTTTTCCATCTTCCGGCTCGCATGACTAATGAATCATCAAAACCAGCACTGACTAGATCACACGATGCACCAACTCGAGCAGAGTGACCACTGAATGGTCGTTCGGGTAAATCTATATAATGCTCAAAACTCACCGATTGATTATATTCAGTGATTGAATGCCAAGTATTGGCAAATACCAGCTCGACAGTTTTAGTTGAGATCGGTTTATCATATGGATTGGGGCTTAAGTCGCTGAGCTTTAATTTTTCTAATTTACCACCACGAGGGGTAATACGTTTAAACAAGAACTGGCCGCGATGAGCTACTACCTTTTCTAAATACAACGGCAGTAATTTAGAGGTGAATTTGCTTAAATGCACTATCGAACCATCTAATGATTTATCTGTTTTGGAATTAGTTATGTTAATGTTATACAGACCGTTCACTTTTTGTATTTGATCGACAAATAGATTACAGGCTTCACTTTCACGTAATAAACCGTCATAGCAAATATTCAGTAATAAGGCATTACGGATAGAAAGTAGTGAGTTTATATCGAGTTTATCGTTAACAAATTTAAGATGATCATAAGAAAATGCGACCGCTTGTTTACGTTTAACACCGAGTTTGACCTCTTGTTTGGATATTATCTTTAACCGAGCAGTAATAACTGTTTTGAAATAAGGGATCTCTAAACCGGCTAAACTGTGGATCTTCGATACTGCCCAGGCATAAATTCGCAGAGTTTGCGCCTTGCAACCACGTTCATTTTCTTTAATTAGAAATGACTCGAGTACGGTCGCATCTTGAAGTGGCAAGGGGATTACATTACGTGTAGCACAATAATCGTTAAATTTACTGACATGGAAATGTAGCGACTTTAGCGTATTTTCTTCTAACTGTTCTTTACGATCACTAAACCTAATCAGGTTTTCAATGTGTTCTTCGTTTAAGTGTTGAGATGAAACAATTGAATTATTATTTATATTTATCAATGCTTTAGGCATTACACGTCCGCGTTTATTAAAGGTCTTAATTATTTCCGCGTCAATTATAACATTAACAACTGTATAAGCAAACAGTATAAATGGCTTGTTTTTTCGTGCGCTACGTGAAATCTGAAGATGTATTCAGTATCCTAACTGGTATATTTTACGTAGCGTCACCTAAATCATTCATTCATAACCTTATTATTGATCAAAAAAAACCAGTAGAGCGCGTTGTGGAATTGATAACGGTTCTAGCATAAGAGCCAGGTGATCAAAGTTATGTTAGAGTAGAGTCCAACGGACATTTTTAGCGTAAAGGAAGACAATTTAATGAATGCCCCCAGTGTAGGAAATAACGTTATTGATGAACATGCTAAGCTTTTGATCTCAAGCTATTATCGGTTAACCGGTAAAAACTTGATTGAAGATAACCCGTTAAACAGAGGTATTACTCAAGCGTTGTTTAATGCTAATTTAGTTGTTGTGTCGCATGGTAACGAATTAGATCCTATATTTAATTATGGGAATAAATTAGCATTACAGGCATTTGAACTGAGTTGGTCTGACTTTACTGCATTACCATCACGGCTGTCGGCTAAACCATTGGATCGTAATGAAAGAGAAGATTTACTCGCGCGAGTCACCAAGTTTGGTTTTATTGATGATTATCGGGGCTTACGTATTTCATCGACAGGCAGAACATTTTGGATAGAGGGTGCCACAGTCTGGAATGTCATTGATGAAGATGGTGTTAATCACGGTCAAGCAGCCACGTTTAACTTATAGACTTATTAAATAAGACCCTGTAATATCGATGCAAATTCAGGCGTAGTATATAAATTTAGTGTCTAAAATAGACTTTAAAGACCTAAATATAACTCTGTTTTCCCTTCGTATAACCCCAATGATATGGATTGGGGGTCTCTACCAGGAACCATTAATTCCTGATTACGAAGAGTTTAGTACATCAGTACTTTTCTCTTTGTAGCATTTTTTTCTTATTAAAGAGAAGTACTTAATAACATTTATTAGGAACTTAATCATGAAACGATTTATCCAATTTTTACCAAAAGTAGAACTGCATTTACATATCGAAGGTACCCTCGAACCTGAATTGATGTTTGAACTTGCCGCGCGTAATAATATTAAAATCCCATTTGACTCATTCGCTGAAGTAAAAGACGCGTACAGTTTTCATAATCTCCAATCGTTTTTAGATATTTATTATCAAGGAGCCAATGTACTCATCACCGAACAAGACTTCTTTGACCTTACCTGGGCATATTTACTGCGTTGCAAAAACGATAACGTTGTTCACACCGAAGTATTTTTCGATCCACAAACACACACAGATCGTGGCATTAGTTTTGATACCGTCGTGAATGGTATTGATAAAGCATTAATTAAAGCGGCAAAAGAACTCGATATTAGCAGTCAGTTAATCATGTGTTTTTTACGTCATCTCGATGAAGAATCAGCATTTGCAACTTTAGCACAAGCGCTTGAACACAAAGATAAGATCATCGGTGTTGGTCTAGACTCGTCAGAAAATGGTAATCCAGCCAGTAAGTTTGAACGTGTATTTGAACAATCATTACGTGAAGGATTTTTAACGGTAGCGCATGCAGGTGAAGAAGGGCCAGCGAGTAGTATTCGTGATGCGTTAGCACTGTTGAAAATAACCAGAATTGATCATGGTGTACGTTGTTCAGATGATGAAAACTTTGTCGAAGAATTAGCGAAACTAAGAATGCCGCTGACGGTTTGTCCATTATCTAACATTAAGTTAAAAGTGTTTGAACATATGAGCCAGCATAATATTGTTGAGCTATTACGTAAAGGTGTATGCGTCACGATCAATTCTGACGATCCAGCATACTTTGGCGGTTACATGACTGACAACTTTATGGCAGTCGGAGAGGCACATCTCATGACAAAAGCTGAAATTGCCCAATTCACTTTCAACGCGATTGAAGCGAGTTTCATTTCTGATGTTGAAAAAGACCGGTTATTCGCAATGAATAAAGCCTATTTAGCACTAAATATGTAACATCGCCCCTAAATCCCCCGAAAAAGTGCCGTTTTTACGGGGTAGTAATTATCACTGTGTATACATACAGTGATAATTGCAGTTACGTGAAATCGACACTTATCTTCTTAAAACCAATCTTTTGTGCATTTGCAGCGGCAGAATCAATCGTCTTAAATGCCCGTGGTGTATTGGACTCTTCACGTTGGGATGTCATCACATGCACATTTTTATTGGTTGTTTGTGCAATGACAATATAACCATTCATTAAAGGTGCTCGTTTTATCGTTATCTTTTTAAGGCCGCCATTATCAAACAAAACCTTTAATTCTTTAAGTTCCAAGCTACTAAATCTCTATAAATTGCGTAAAATAACAGGCTATATTGTACAATCAAATGGCATTTTTAAACAATCAAATTAGCCATTTGATTTGGAAAATATGCTCAATTATAGTGGGTTAATAGTAGGTTAGTCGTCGTTTTTTAGCATGAAAATATGTGTTTTTAGAAACGAGAAAATCCCAATCAATATTATTGACTGAGATTTTTATTATTCAAATTAAGCTTTTAAAAACAACTGGTCACCATTAGTCGTTTAACTGTTTAGTCACCAGCACCGCCTCTTTACTGTAATCTTTGATTTCACCCGATTGCACGCGGGCAATAAACGATTGTAGCTCTTTTTTCACAACCGGCATTAAGAAATACAAACCGATAATATTGAAGATAGACATTGCAAAGATAGCCGCATCAGAGAAGTCGATAACAGCACCGAAGCTTACACTTGCGCCGACTACGACAAAACAACAGAACATAATTTTGTATACAAGCTCTGTGGTTTTACCTTCACCGAACAGGTAAGTCCATGCTTTAAGTCCATAATAAGACCATGAGATCATAGTAGAAAAAGCAAACATTACAACGGCTACAGCGAGCACGTATTGGAATATATCAGCAGTTTCAGTAAACGCTGCAGCGGTGAGTGTTACACCACTGAGTTCGCCATTATTCATGCCTGAGATTGTGATAACCAAGGCTGTCATCGTACAAATAATCACAGTATCAATAAATGGTTCGAGTACTGAAACCAGACCTTCAGTGATTGGCTCTTTAGTTTTTACTGCCGCATGGGCAATCGCTGCTGAACCAACACCGGCTTCATTCGAGAATGTCGCACGTTTCATACCTTGGATTAATGCACCAACAAAACCACCAGCAACACCGGAGCCCGTAAAGGCACCATCAATGATTTGGCCAAATGCATCACCAATCATAGAGGCATTCGATACCAACACAATAACGGACATACCGACATATAATAACGCCATGGTAGGAACAAGCTTACCAGTCACTTTTGCAATCGATGGCATACCACCGATAATAACGGATGCAACCATACACGCTAGAATAACACCTGTTACCCAACCATAACCCTCAGGTAGACCTAGAGTTTGCACTATCATCGCATTGGCTTGGTTACCTTGGAACATGTTGCCACCACCAAGCGCGCCTAGAATCGTCATTATTGCGAAACCAACAGCGAGGAATTTACCTAAATTTGTAAAGCCACGTTCTTTTAAGCCTTTGCTCAGGTAATACATTGGACCACCTGATACGTCACCATTGGGTAGCTGATTACGATACTTAACACCTAGTGTACATTCGCAAAATTTTGAAGCCATACCTAACAGGCCGCACAGGATCATCCAGAAAGTTGCACCGGGACCACCAATTGCAAGTGCGGCGCCCACACCGGCTATATTCCCTAGTCCGACCGTACCAGACAATGCAGTCGTCAATGCTTGGAAGTGAGACACTTGACCTGGCGCTTCATTATTCGGGTCGGTAAAGTCACCTTTAACGATCTTAACCGCTAAACCAAAACGTTTGAATTGCACAAAACCGAAGTAGAATGTAAAGATAATAGCGGCGACGAATAACCAGCCAACGATGATGGGGAAGTTTGTCCCATTAACAGGGACTGAGGTGAAAATTGTATTTGCGAACCAACTGAGATTCTCGTTAAAAAACTGGTCTACAGCTTTATCAAAACCAACTTGTTCACTGGCGGCAAAAGCCGAAGAGGTAAACATGCTTAACATTACAACAATGTAGCGACTAATCTTTGTGATCATATTCAATTCCATCCATGATTTATCTAATATAAGCGACACACAACAGAATAATTCACTATTCAGTACTGTATTTACCGCTCCATGGCCAAATAAATTAACAATATATTAAGATTAATTCAACAACTACTAAGGTCTTTATAGAGAGCATTGTATTGCCAATTATTTATTAAGCGGGGGTTTTAACTGATTATAATGGGTAGCTTTGGGTTAATGTATTAACTGAAACTGTTTTGTTGGAAGATGTGTGCTTAACCATTTGTTACTAACGATCTGTTAAGGTTATCACCTTTTATTAGCATAATACTCTATACGAGTTAGTTGATTTAGCGATAGATACTTAGTAAGGGTTAAGTATAAAGAAGGGGATATGAGGGAAAGTGCGTAGGCATATATGCCCATCATCTGGTCATTTGTTTGGTGAGCTTGTCATTATCAAAAAATAGTTAGCGCGTAAATACAAATAAAGGGTTAGCCCTGTGCTACCCCTCAATTGACAACTCACCCGTTCACGCTATATTCAAACCCATTTTTACCTTTCTCTTTTACCTGATACATGGCTTTATCTGCTTGGGATATTAATTCTTTTGGGATTAATGCATGGTCAGGGAAAAATGAAATACCAATCGAAGCACTCAAGTTGATACTGAAGCCATCTATCAACAATGGTAGGTTTAAAGATGTGTGTAAACCTTTTGCTACTTTTTCTATACTTGTCGTATCTCTGACATCAGTAAGCATCACAACAAACTCATCGCCACCATAACGGGCTGCAGTATCTGTACTTCTTACACAGCTCGATATACGCTTGGCTTGTTCAATAAGGACTTTATCACCAAAGTCATGTCCCATTTGATCATTGATAAGCTTGAAGCAATCGAGATCTATAAACAGTATTGCTACTTTTGTTTCTTCTCTTTCAGCCCTTGCGCATGCTTGTTTTAATCGATCGAATAGTAAATAACGATTAGCGAGTTGAGTTAACTCATCATGAGTAGCAAGATAAGTTGCTTTCTTTTCAGATTGAAGACGTTCTTGGATCTCTTTTTTAAGATCTTGAGTTCGTTTAGAAATTATGTTTTCCAACATAATATTATGATGAATAAGGGCTTGTTCAGCGAGCTTACTCTTTGTTATATCGATTGAAGCAATAATTAGATGGTCTACGTGTCCATTATTATCAAGTACGGGGGTAATGGTTGAATGATACCAAATACGCACTTTTTCAACGTTAGTTAGAGGGCGTTCTAGAGTCATAACCTGTTTGGTTGATATCGCTTTATTCATGCATTCAATCATCGAACGTTTAAAGCTGTCAGGATAAAAATTAAAAGGGTAAGGTTTACCGTAATACGCTTCGACGTCGTCAATCATTAAAGCTCGAATGCCTGTTTTATTGATATATTGTAAATTAAAATCTGTATCAACAACTTTGTTACACACCGGTGTGCTTTCAAGCCACACTAAGTGTTCGGCTTTCGTAATTGAATCTGTACCGTCATTAGCTTGGTTTTCTAGCTCTTTAATTCGAGACAAAAGCTGTTCATAAGTCGGTTTTATAATCACAAATAACCCTCTACCTGCAAATTAACTTCACTACCATTTAAAACTAGATACAAAGATTATAGGTTATGCCTCATATAATTTACAAGTATGTACAAAATCCGAAATTAAGCTAATTGAAAGTTAATTGGTCCTCAGTGTTACTAATATAAGTATGATTAAGACATTCATTAAAGCGTTTGTTGAAGCCATTGTTTCGGTGAAACGCCGAGTTTCTTCCTAAATACCCGTGCTAACGCTGAACCATTTTCATAACCCACGGCATTCGCGACCAATGACACAGGCTTGTTTTGTTGTAATAGACCTTTCGCCACGATAATACGCCAATCAATTATATAGTCCCCAGGGCTTTGACCTACCGTGTGTTTAAATACGTCGGCAAACTTCGATCGAGACATAAGCGCTAACGCAGCCATCTCTTCTAATCCCCATTGGCGTTCTGGCGCATCGTGTATGGCTAACAACACTTTTGATACTTGCGGATGGGCTAATCCTGCAAGTAGACCATGTTGCATTATGTTGTTATCAATTACATGGCGTAAAACGTAAATAATAAAGATGTCAGTCAACGAGTTAATCATCGGCAGTCGTCCGCTATCTTCGTTAAAGGCTTCTGCAAACAACCATTGCGCAGTTTTCATTAACGCTGCGTTTTCACTGAGCTTGAAGCAAAGTAGTCTTGGCAAAGCATCGGCAATGGGATTCGCTGTATTTTCATTGTAAATGATGTTGGCACAGACCAATTTTGGTGGGTTATCTTCACTGGCAATGACTCGGTGCGCATGCTGTGTGGGGAAAAACATCACGGTTGGTTCATTAATGACATGCGCTAAACCTTGTTCATCAATGAGGGTGATCTCGCCACTCTGTAGTAAATGTAGATGTCCTTTGTTGGGTTCTTGATTGAAATTAGAAATACCACACAGATTACCGGTAAAAAATACGTCGGTATTCATTGAGAAGCGCTGAAGAATGATCGATAAAGGATCCATTATTACCTCATATAAGACTATTTGGACGATTGGGTTCAATATTAGGACTATGTCATCCCTTGATGTTTATTGAAAGCAGTATATTTATAACTAAGGAAGACAACCTTCAAATACGTAGATGGTTAACACTACGCTTTTGATAACTTTTAATAACAGACGGAGAATATGATGAAGCTTTCAACATTTATAAAATCAACATTCGTGACGACAGCATTGCTAGCAAGTAGCTTAACGTTTGCTGCGAACATCGAAGTTAACGCCAGTAGTAACGACATTGCCATTAGTGGTTACGATACGGTTTCTTACTTTACCAAAGGCATGCCGACTAAAGGTTCTAACGATTACACCGCCGCATATAATGGCGCCATTTATCAATTTTCATCTGCTGATAACCGTGACTTATTCAAAGCGGATCCGCGTAAATACGCTCCTCAATACGGCGGATTTTGTGCAATGGGCGTCGCACTGAATAAGAAATTAGATACTGACCCAACAGCTTGGCATATTCGCGGCGATAAGTTGTACTTGAACTACAACAAGGCTGTACAGAAAAAATGGAATACAGATATCCCAGGTTATATCGAAACTGCACAAGTTAACTGGATTGATATTAAAGGCCTAACGGAAGAGCAAATTGAAATAGTGTACGACTAATATCCATATAACCACTAATACCGACATCAATACTAGGTCGACTAAGGAACTGTTATGAATAATAAAATATTAGTAAGCGCTGCATTAGCGGCTGTGATGTCTACCGGTGTTATCGCATCAGCTGAAGCAGCAAGTAAAAAAGAGAAGTGTTATGGCGTCGCGAAAGCTGGTCAGAATGATTGCGCTAACTTAGCTGGTACGCATTCATGCGCGGGACAATCAAGCCTAAGTGATGATAAAGGTGAATGGAAACTCGTAACCAAAGGCACTTGTTCAACACTGGGCGGATTGTCAAAAAAAGAAGCCAAGAAGATATATTTAGCTTCTAAATAAGCTCGCGGAGAATAGTATGTCGGTAAAGAATTTGCTTCATAGTTCTAAGCATAGTTCTAAGCATAGTTCTAAACATAGCTCTAAACATAGTGAAGATATATTAGTGGGTGTTGGATTAAGGCATCCACACTTTACCGACATACTTACTTCTGCTAAGGAAATAGACTTTGTGGAAGTCCATTCAGAGAACTTTTTTGGCCAAGGAGGCGCGGCCTTATCTGTGCTTCAACAAGTAAGAGAGACATATCCAGTCAGTTTGCATTCAACCTCTATGGGGCTCGGCTCATTTGCAGATATCCCTGCTCACTATTTAGCACGTTTAAAGCGATTAACTCAAACGATTGACCCTTTTTTAATGTCAGAACATGCTTGCTTTACATGGGGGCATTTACAAGGGCAATTGATGCACAGCGGTGACTTGTTACCTATCGCACACACGCACAATAATCTAAAACGTATGTGTGAACAGGTCGATAGGGTCCAGACGTACTTAGGGCGCGAACTGATTATTGAAAATGTATCGGCTTATGTGCAGTTTGATGAAAGCTATCTTTCAGAGGCAGAATTTTTAACGGCATTGTGCCAGCAAACAGGCGCTAAAATACTGTTAGATATTAACAATATTGCAGTGAATAGTTTAAATTTCGAAGGCGGGGATATTGAAAAATCTGTTGTTGATTATATTAATGTATTGCCAATCGATAGCGTAGCGCAAATTCATCTCGCCGGTTGCAGTGATGTGCCTCATGGGCAATTGGTTGTTGATGATCATGCTTGCCCTGTTTCTGACGACGTTTGGCAAGGTTATCGACAAGCACTCACACGTTTTGGTGCTGTTCCGACGTTAGTTGAATGGGATTCGGATTTACCAGCATGGTCAACGTTAATTGGCGAAGCACAGAAGGCGCGTGATATAGCCAATGCTGTATTGGGTGTTAATGCACGAGCTTCTGTAATGGAAATTAATCATGAATGACTTGCTTGAACATAAACCGCAGAGAACTGAGCAGCAACGACTGTTGGCCGTTATTTGGAATGATGACCTTTCAGGTAACCTGCATGGCTTTAGTGTGCAAGGTATCAACATTTATCGCCGTAACTTGCTAGCCAATGCGCAACGAGCCTTAGGCATCACTTTTCCTACCGTGTTTAAGTTACTTGATAGCGATGTAAGTGCTGATTTGGTTAAACAGTTTCTGCAAGCATCGCCTCCAGATCAAGGTGATTGGGGCCAATGGGGTGATAAATTTGCTGATTTTATGGCGACAACTGACATCAGTGACGACTACCCATTCCTTGCTGATTGTTCCGCACTTGATTGGCATGTTCATTGTGCGCTGCACGGTGCAGATCAAACACTAGATCAAAGTTCACTTCAGATATTAGGTAATTGCGAACCCGAACAAGTCGTTATTATCTTTAATCAAAATGTGAAATTGCTTAGCAGCCGTTATCCAGTCGTTGACATCTTTGACGGGCATCACCACGACGATAAACAACGGCGACAAGTTGCCTTGAATAATGCCAATCAAGCCTTATCGTCAGCGCTGGTGGATCATCACATAATGATTTATCGCCCAGAATTTCAACCAAGAGTAATCAAGTTAACATCGAGTGAAGGGCAGTTCACACAGTCTTTAATAAGCGGTAATTCACTTGCTGAATCACTGGATTTGGTGAGTAATGACGCTGAGTTCTCGTTTCAACACTGGTTACTTAATGCTATAGAACACAATTTAATTCATTATTTCAAAGAGAGTTACTCATGAATAATTCAAATTCATTACTGACATCAGCAAATCAAGTTTATCGACGCATTGCAGATAAAGTCAGTACGTTAGCACCCGTCACATTATTAGCCGCTCGTTTCTATGTCGGCTGGGCATTTTTCTCATCAGGACTAACTAAGTTAAATAACTGGGATAGCACATTATTTTTGTTTGAAGAAGAATACAGCGTGCCATTATTACCTTACGAACTAGCCGCTTACTTAGGCACTGCGGCAGAGATTGTTTTACCCTTGTTGTTAATGGCTGGCTTGGCGAGTCGTTTCTCTGCATTGGGATTGTTCTTGGTTAATATTGTTGCTGTTATCAGCTTAGAAGATATTGCCGCGGCGGCTTATGCTCAACATGTTTTATGGGCAACGCTATTGTTACAAGTCGTCATCTTCAGTGGCGGACGTTTTGCTGTGGATCATCTGGTTAAGCGCCAGCTAGCTAAAGACGAAATGTGTAAACATAAAGCTGTTGATACAAAAGTACCAACGGCGAGCTAAGAGTTTCACATAACCGTAAATAACATAACCGACCATCCATGCGGTTATGTTATTAGCCAGCGAAAGTTGGCAGTCTTTCGCATGTTAAATGGACGTTATGTCATGTCAATTTTATCTAGTAGTCGTATCGGTGTTCGTCTCGGGGCTAGTTTTTTAGCTTTTTTATTATTACTGGCACTCATCAGTGGTGTCGCTTTATCACGTATGAAAGAACAAGCGTTAATGTCTGCGCAGTTACTCAATCGTGATGTTTCTCGTGTAATACAAACGAATGAAATAAAAGCCCATGCCCAAAAATCTGCGTTAATCTTATTACAAATATTACCTACCTCAGAGCGTCATGAACGAGTCAAATTGTATAAAGAGATGGACAGTGAAAACAAAGTTTTGGATCAACTAATTACTGATATCACTGTGTCTTATGGTAATAATCCGCCACCACAATTAAGTGTTTTCAATGCTATTAGAGCAACGTATTTCGATGCATTTATTGAAACTGTTGAATACATTGAAATCGAACCTGAATTTGCTATTAGTCATTATAATCAAGAGACTCGTCCGGCATTAGAAGCGTTACTGAATGCCATCAATACATTTCAACAATTCGAACAACAACGCATGAGACATGAACAAAATGCTTCAGAGCAAGCAAATGAGATGGCTTTTAATTTGGTTATCTCGCTTGCTATTTCAGCGTTCATCTTAGGGGCTGTATTAGCTATTACTGTAAGCCGTAGTATTGCTCATCCAATATCAAAAGCAGTTAGCTTCGCCCGTGAAATTGCAAAAGGAAATTTACAACATCAAGACATTGCATCACGTCGAGATGAAATTGGCGAATTAAACGATGCGTTAAATGAAATGCGTAGCGGGCTATTTACCTTGATTTCATCAATTAGAGAGTCATCTGAACAGATCCAATTTTCAGCAGATAAACTATCTGGACCGGTTAATTCAGTAAGTCAGGGGTCACTGCAACAAGTCACCTCTGTCAGAGAAATAAGCAACGCTATATTTGAGTTTTCTAAACAAAGTAATCAATCGTCAGACACGGCAAAGCAAGCCAAAGTACAATCTTCGACGGCACGTGATTTAGCCAACGAAGGTAAAACCATGATTGAAAAAGCGTCTAACGAGTTTGTTCATATATCTCATACGATTAGTCTTTCAGCTAAAGCGGTAGTGGTGTTACAGGAACGAGCCAAATCGGTTCGAGACTTGGTTGTTATCGTCAGTAATATTGCAAAACAAACAAACCTTTTAGCGTTAAATGCTGCTATCGAAGCGGCAAGGGCAGGTGAAAGCGGGCGTGGATTCTCGGTTGTAGCTGACGAAGTGCGTGCACTAGCCGGCCGTACGGCAAATGCCACAACAGAGATTAATGGTGTAATCGATGCGATGGAGCAAGAGACTGAAAATGTGGTCGAAAAAATAAGTGTCGGTAAAGCAGAAATTGAACAAGGTGTTTTGATGCTGCAACAAATGGTAGGGCCTTTGGTTAATCTAAATGAAGGGGCGCAGTCATCATTGGATAATTTGCAAATGTTAGAAGCGTCGGTGGCTGACCAAGCGAATGAAAGTCAGCAAATAGAACTTAATGTGAAGCACATCAGTATCAAAGCCAACGAAAATAAAGCCGCAATCGATATCGTCACCGATACAACACTTAATTTAAGCGCAATGGCGAATAGTTTATCAACACAGGTTCAGAAATTTAAGCTAATGTAAGAGGATCATATTAAGCGAACTAAATTCTCCACCCTATAACACTAATACTTTGATCTGGTTAACAATTTAAGGCGTAGTTTGCAAGGATGATGTCCGACCTCTTATTCCGTTTTATGATGATATCAATTAATGGAATAACCAAGGTCGGAATATGAAATTCAATAAGATAACGCTTGTACTTTTACTTGCGAGCCCCAGTTTGTTTGCGTCCCCAAACCTCACTATTTCAACGAGCACCAATAGTCGAGATTTTCCCCTTAACAGTGAATCGCCGTTAATAGTACCGCTGACCAAAGCGAGTTACACCTTAAAAGTGACGGGTATTAAGGGAAGCTGTGTGGCCCCAGCAGCACAAAAGGTAAAGTTCAACCAACCGCTAGGCTTGAATTGCGCATCTCCGACTGAGTTACCGATTAAAATTCGATTTAATGGCGATTACGCATTCACATTTGATGCCGATAATAAAACGATAGTCATCAATCGCCAAGCCAAAAAGTCGACTCAAAAAGCATTTAAACGTCCGATACCACAAGTGCAATGTGATACTTATGATGGTGGCGAGGTGACGGTTAACCTAGGTGATACTTACAAAGATGGTACACAGTTAACCGACAAAATAAGCGGACAAGTTGTTAGTGTAAGTCAACAACAAGTAACCCTAACCCCAGCAGCAAACAGCGGTGGATTAATATTGTTAGAACCTTTGCATAAACCAATTCAAGAGGCTGAATTTAACTGGCGTAATGCAAATATCTATTTTGTTATGATCGATCGGTTTAATAACGCCGATACAAGTAATGATAATAGCTATGGTCGTCGTAAAGACGGTAAGGATGAAGTTGGCACCTTTCACGGTGGTGATTTAAAAGGCGTCATTGAGAAACTCGATTACATTCAAAGCCTAGGTACTAATGCTATTTGGCTTTCACCGATTGTAGAACAGGTACAGGGTTTTGTGGGTGGTGGTAACGCCGGGTCCTTTCCTTTTTATAGTTATCATGGATATTGGACTCGTGATTTCACTAAAATAGATAACAACTTTGGTAATGAAGATGATCTTAAACGTCTTGTTGAACAGGCGCATAAACGCGGTATGAAAGTATTACTCGATGTCGTTATAAACCATTCGGGATATGCAACGTTAACGGATCTCCAAGAAGACAATATTACTGTTGTTAATCCATCTGAAAACTGGCCTGAACAATGGGGTGATTGGCAACCGAGCAAGGGGCAAACTTGGCATAGTTTCAATGACAATATCGATTATAACAATGCCGAATGGCGTAACTGGTGGGGCGGTGATTGGGTTCGTGCTGGCTTACCTGATTATCCTAAACCTGGCACAAATGATCGCACGCTATCTCTCGCTGGTTTACCTGATTTCATCACCGAATCGAGTAAAACGGTTACACCTCCGCAATGGTTATTGAATAACCCAGGTACGAGAGTCATTAACCGTGACAACTATACCGTTGCTGACTATCTCATTAAATGGCAAACAGATTGGGTAAGACGATTTGGTATTGATGGTTACCGAGTGGATACTGTAAAGCATGTGTCTGGTGATGTATGGACGCGCTTAAAAGCAGCGGCGACAACAAGTTTAGAAGACTGGCGTGAAGAGAATGGTAAAACAGGTCAACCTTTTTGGATGATGGGGGAAGTGTGGGGGCATAGTGCTTATCGCAGCCCTTATTATGATGAAGGGTTCGACGCGCTGATCAACTTCGATATGCAGAAAAAGATGGATCAAGGCGCGAGTTGTTTTAGTCAGATGGCTGACACATACCAAAGTTATGCGGATACGTTAAAGCAAGAACCTGATTTTAATCCCGTTAGTTACATGTCATCGCATGATACCGAGCTTTTCTTTGGTCGCTTTAAGTCTTTTGAAATGCAACGTAATGCTGCCAGTGCGCTACTGCTAAGTCCTGGTGCCGTTCAAGTTTATTATGGTGATGAAGTCGCCAGAAATATTGGTCCTTATGCCGATGATTTCCATCAGGGGACGCGTTCTGATATGACTTGGTCACTCGATGTTGATCGTAAAAAATTGCTCAAGCATTGGCAAACACTGGGTCAATTTAGGCAAGATCACCCTGCTATAGGTGCAGGTAACCATCAAGAGATTAAGCAACAAAATGGTTATGCGTTCTCCCGTACACTAGGTGCTGACACTGTCGTCGTTGCCTTTGCAGGTAAACCGAAATCACCCTAGTTTATATGATCTAGTTCAACAATTTAAGCTAGCGTAACATGTTGTCCTGATGACAAATTATGGTAATAGTGTATTTAAATGGGGGTATAACAAGCGATAAACCCTATTCCACAAGGCACTTATTAGTGAAAACGCTTCTATTCTTACTATACGTAATGTAAGGTTTTAAAGTGTTAACAGATTGAGTGTCTGTTAACACTTTATTAACCGTTGCCGGGCTATACCGAACGATCACTTTTAGACAGCATTCATTAAAGCAGGGATTTCGCTTGAATATACTTAAAAACGTCACGCTATCATTTAAAATATCGAGTCTTGTCATCGTCTTACTGTTTTCATTGCTGTTTATTTCTGTCAATCTGATCGTCAATAGTCGAGCCGTTGTCGAAAACATAGAGTTAGATTCTGATATTAGGCAATTTTATTCAAACATGAACAATAAATGGAAAGACATTCTCAAGGCTTATCAGTTTTCAGAAGAAGTAGGCATGAAGTTTTCTGCAAGGGCGGTAGAGCAAGAAGCGCTAGTGGTCGCTACCGATAAAGTTCAAACGTTGATTAACGATTACGTGGCCAGTTTGATGACAGCGAGTAATACCCTTGAGAGTGAATGGAATTCGGAACTTGGACTTAGCCAAGCAGACGGGATATTTTCTGCTCGAGATAAATTAATAGAACAAGCAAAACACCTTAATACATCGTTATCGACATTAACGAATGTTTGGCTAACCAAAGCGACTTTTGTTGTACGTAAAAAATCGGAGAAGGCCGCTCATCTCGCTTTTCCTCCAGTTGTTGGCACTATTGAAACGATAAATAAGATGCATGACGAATTGGCTAGCATACGTTCAGAAAGAATTATTGCAGCTCAAAATCAAATTGTAATTCAATCTATGCTTCTTGCCGCGAGCATATTCCTTATCGTCATTATTATGTCGGTATTAATGTTGCGTCGGTTAAAGCAAGATTTACAGTCTATTGTCTCGGTAACACACTCATTGGCAGAAGGTGATTTGAGCAGAACGATTGAAACCGGCGACAACTGTGACGAGATTAGTGAAATCAAAAGATCTGTTTTCAGCATGACTGACAATTTGAATAATATCTTTAAATCCGTTACCTCGCTAGCAAACAATTTAAATGCGTCAACAGACGGGTTGCTCAGCGACAACAAGCAAAGAATTGATGATGCAGAATTTCAACATTCACAAATGACCAAGCTTTCAGGTTCTGTCGAAGCGCTTTATTCTGTTTCAACCCAAGTGTCTGAACATGCAGACGGTGCCCTGACTAAATCAGATTATGCGATTGAATCGGCGATAAAAGGGAAAGTCATTGTGAACGAAACCATCGCGTCTATTCAAAGTTTAGCTGGCGAAATTGAAAACTCGGTATCTGCTATTCAACAACTGGATACAGAAGCGGACAACATTACGAGTATTCTCGAAGTCATCAAGAGCATTGCGGAGCAAACTAATCTGCTGGCATTGAATGCAGCAATTGAAGCAGCGCGTGCTGGTGAACAAGGTCGTGGATTTGCTGTTGTGGCAGATGAGGTCAGAAATTTAGCCAAGCGCACACAAGACGCCACGGCAGAAATTCAAGTAACACTTGAAACACTTAAGAAAAGTACGCTGGTGGCTGTATCAACCATCAATGACAGCCACACCAAATCTCTGGAAAGTGTTAAGCATGTATCCAATGCAGGTAATGTGATCGATGAAATTAATATGTCCGTTAATCAAATTAAAGACATTGCCAAAGATACATCAGCAGCGTCGTTCCTGCAGACAAATACACTTGACGAGATCCAAACCAATGTTAACGATGTTAATCAAGTCAGCGAAGAGAACACTACTCGCGCGCAAGTCTCAATGACTTCTGCGTCTTCATTATCAGATCTTAGCAAAGAGTTACTGAGTTCAATCAGTTATTTCAAATTAAAGTAACTCGATTCTAGTCACCTTAAATAAACTGTTAACCTTAAAACATGCAATTAACCCTAAAGTATTAAACTTACATTTTAGGGTTAATTGCTCGGAGACATAGTCTAAAGGGTATTATTTGGCTCCCGTCAACGTCATAGACGATGCTCCTGCGCACTATTACTTCATTATTGTGACCTACATCCTCAGTAACTTAGGTAACGATGTCTTTATTATCTATACTAATAACAACAAGATACATCCTTTAATCCGATGATTACCAATATAAATCGAGTGGTCGGTTGTTACCTATAGGTTTAATTTATGCTACAAAGAATGAACAACTTATCAATTAGAAATAAAATATTTATGTGCGCATCGATCCCAATTCTGCTGCTGATAAATATTTCGATAGTGGTTTATATCAATATAGAAAGAACAATCAGCACCGCAAAATGGGTTGAGCATACTCATGCAGTTACAGCAAAAGGCCATGAATTAGTTAAGTTAATGTTGGACATGGAAACAGGTGAACGCGGTTATTTAATTACGGGTAAATCTGTATTCTTAGAACCCTATTACAGTGCAAAGGATATCTGGAACGAGCATATTCAGGCACTCAATATGCAGGTTTCAGATAACCCATCCCAAGTAGCAAAGATTGAACAAATAGGTGAATTACAAAAAAGATGGATAAACGAAGCTGCTGAAATAGAGATTGCAGCGAGAAAGCGGGTCCAGAATGATGGCTCATTAATTATTGTGATCCAGTTAATTGAATCACAAACAGGTAAACAAATAATAGACAATATAAGAGCTATTACAGCTGATTTTATTGAAGAAGAGAATCGTTTACTGACTAAACGTCAAAATGAAGCGTTTAATACAGCAAATAACACAAAGATAATGATTGTTATTAGTACTCTACTTGCCATTGCTTTGGCTGGGATTACTACGCTATTCATGTCAAACAATATACTTATAAACCTTAGAAAATTGGTAGTTGGTACCGAAAGAATAACTAAAGGCGATTTTGATTCCAAGATTACAATCACCAGTAAAGATGAGTTATTTACTTTAGCTGAATCATTTAACGATATGTCTAAGTCACTAAAGCAATCCACCACTAAGATGGAAAAAGCACTCGAAGCCAAAAGCGAGTTTCTTGCCTCAATGAGCCATGAAATCCGCACTCCAATGAACGGGGTGTTAGGTATGCTTGGACTATTACTTGATACCAAGTTAGATAAAGAACAGTACTATAAAGCCAATATTGCTCAATCCAGTGCCCAGTCACTGCTTACGCTTATTAATGATATTCTTGATTTCTCTAAAATTGAAGCGGGTAAATTAACCCTCGAGAATATTCCGTTTGATTTACGCAAAACACTAGAGGACGTGAGTGAAAGTTTAGCGTTGCAAGCGCATCAAAAAGGCTTGGAATTGGTGCTCGATATTGCCAGTGTCAGCAATATCGCGATAAAAGGGGATACGCATCGACTGCGTCAAGTTTTAACTAACGTTATTGGTAACGCAATTAAATTTACGGACGCGGGAGAAATCGTTATTCGCGCCTCCACCAAACAAATCGATAAGCATAACGTGCAGTTTACTTGCCATATTATTGATACTGGTATTGGCATTCCGCTAGATAAGCAAGCTTCCTTGTTTGAATCATTTACTCAGGTTGATACATCGACAACACGCGAATATGGGGGCACCGGCTTGGGCTTGAGCATCTGCCTGCGTTTATCCGAATTGATGTCTGGGACAATTAGCGTAACAAGTGTGATTGGTAAGGGCAGTTGTTTCACTATCATCATTCCGCTGGATGTGATTGACCAGCAACCTATTGCTATACCAGTTATAAATATAAGTGAATTGACTGTGTTAATTGTCGACGACAATGAATCCAACCGGAATGTTATGTCCGGTTTATTAGCGACATGGGGCGCGGTTGTCGTCGAGGCTGTGAATGCAACGCAAGCATTACAGATTTGTCAGGATCGTGTAGAACAACAACGCAAACCTATTTTTGATATTGCCTTTATAGATATGAAAATGCCTGACATGGATGGCATGGCACTAGGTAACCAGTTACATAACAATAATGACTTTGCTAACATGAAACTAATCTTGATGACTTTTATCGACGAATTGGATGAAACTGAGCACTTTACTCAGTCTGGCTTTAGCGATTATGTTGTTAAACCGGCAACAGCATCCGGTCTCGTTGCTGCATTAGCAATAACGAAGGCGGATCCTGACTCATTCAAAAAATCTCAACTGCCTGTTTACAATCATGTTAAAAATAACTCCAGACTGAACAAAGCAAACCCTAAAACCAGCTGGACAAAAGCAACCCGTATTCTCTTGGTTGAAGATAATAAAGTGAATCAGTTGGTTGCAAAAGCGCTATTGCTCAAATATAACCTAACGGTAGAAGTGGCTAATCATGGTGGTGAGGCGATAGATAAACTAAGTCAGTCCCATTACGATTTAGTACTGATGGACTGTCAAATGCCAATAATGGGCGGGTTTGAAGCCACCCAGAGAATTCGTTCTGGAGACGCCGGTGAATCAAATCATCAGATACCCGTCATTGCGTTGACCGCAAGTGTGATGGCTGGTGATAAGGAAAAGTGTTTTAACGTTGGCATGAGTGATTACTTAAGTAAACCTATCGATGTAGAAGAACTTGAAGGTATATTATTAAAGTGGTTAAAACCCGAAAAATGTGATGACGCTGTTGTAGATAATATCTACTATCAGTAACACGCAGACCAAATCATTTTAAGTTACTGGCTGAAGCCAATACGACGAAAAAAGCCAATTATATGTAATTGGTTTTTTTGATCCTAGTATTTGCCTGTGGTTATAACTCAGTGGTAATATCGTTAGTAATATAAATATCCTACCAGTGCAGTCACTGGTATTAATTTTATACCCTATATCAAGGCTGTAACTCCTTATGAACGAGGTGACGACATGAAAGTAGCCGTTTTTAGTACTAAAAGTTATGATCAGAAATCCCTTGATTTGATAAATCAAAATTATCAACATGAATTAGTTTACTTTGACTTTAGATTGACACAGCAAGTCGCGCGCGTGACTGAAGGGTTCCATGCTGTTTGTGCATTTGTTAATGATGATCTAAGTGACGCCGTGCTCACCATATTGGCAAACCACGGGGTAACCATTATCGCCATGCGTTGCGCAGGGTTTGATAACGTAGATCTTGCCGCGGCCAAACGCCTTGGTATTCAGGTTGTTCGCGTACCCTCTTATTCTCCCGAAGCGATTGCTGAACATACCATCGGTCTTATGTTGAGCTTGAACCGTCATATTCATCGTGCATATCAACGTACACGTGACGTTAACTTTATGCTTGATGGATTAACAGGCTTCAATTTTCATGGTCGCACAGTCGGTGTTATTGGAACCGGAAAGATTGGTATCGCGACAATGCGGATTCTCAACGGTTTAGGCATGAATATTTTAGCTTTTGACCCGTATGAAAATCAGATGGCCTTAGAGCTTGGTGCAACTTACGTATCGCTTGATGAGATTTACGACAAGGCTGATGTGATCACTTTGCACTGCCCAATGACAGAAGACAATTACCATATGTTGAATACAGCAGCCTTTGACAAAATGCGTGATGGGGTCATGATCATTAATACCAGTCGTGGTGGTTTACTTAATTCTAAAGATGCCATCGACGCCTTGAAAGCCAGAAGAATAGGGGCTTTAGGAATTGATGTTTATGAAAACGAGAAAGACTTATTCTTTCAGGATAAATCGAATGATGTCATTGAAGATGATGTATTCCGTCGATTATCATCATGCCACAACGTGCTATTCACCGGTCATCAGGCATTTTTAACTGAAGAAGCACTTGCCAATATTGTCGACACAACTCTCGGTAATTTGCAATTTTATGAGCAAGGTAAGACGTCAGGTAACGAAATGGTTAATCCGTAGTCCCCCTAAATATGATGCTCACGGCTGATGGAAAGTGAGTGAGGCGTTGTTGTTGCTGTTAACGCTAATGTGGATGTGTTTATGTTGGCGCGTCCATCTTAGTGATGAAATAAGTTGATCCTTATTCCTGTTCAGTGCGTATATAACTACAAGAATAAAGACAATTTTCGATTGAAACGAATGCTTAATCAATCACAGCATTCGTTTCAATCATTAATATAATCTGACTAGTACTGGATTTCCAGAATAGGGGTAGCTATGGATGTGAACAAGTTAGAAAAACGGAATTTGTTAAAAGCATTTAATCTCATTACCAGTAAAGGCTGCAAGTCCAACGGTGCTTATGAGTTTTCAGATATTAGAGCATCACATGATTTCGATGGCTATACGTGTTGGTTAACCTATAAAGATTTGACCATCACGTTGTTATTTCATGGGCCGTATAGATTTGATTACAAAGATAAAGAGACCGTAGATATATTCTTTAAAAAGATATCAAAATTACTCGTTGATAAAGACAATGAATAACAAGGAGCCGACTATGAATAGTATTAATCCCAAAGCGTTAATGCTGAGTAAATGGACCAAGGTCGATGTCACCAACAAAGAAAAGCATTTTATCATCACACTCGTTAAATTTGATGAAGACCAAAAGGTTATCGAATGCGTGATAGAGGCGGTAATGAGCAAGAACGAATACAATATTGATTGGCGTGAATTAAAGTTAACAGATAAATGGCTTATTGGTTGGCAATAGGGGTTAACAACAGTTATCACCATAAATAATACGCACTACCATGCAGTAAAACGACTATACATGTGAGTCTAAATCGCATTGACATATAAGCTGGGTTTCTATCATTTTCTTGGTTTAGTGTGACTAATTTAGATTCATATAAGAATAACAAAATGTAATTTGCAGCTAAGATCATCAAAGCAAGATGATGATTAACGAGCAAGGTGAGAAACGCGAACAGGCTAAATATATTACTGACTATTTTTCTTCGGTCGTGCTTCGTTTCGTCACTCGTTTGCCAGAGCGTCCCGGCAACAAAGCTTAGAATGATAGCGCTGTAAGCGATAAAGACTTGTTTAGCATCTAACTGCCATCCCGTATCATTTATGCTTAAATACAGACTAATTATAAAGGGCATTAACCCCATATAACCGAGTGTTTGAGGTATTTTCATCACTTATCCTTCATGACACAGTTACAGTACGGTTGGATATCCATCTACGCTGATACTTGTTGGTAATGTATCGGCTTTGGCATAACTTAAACGAGATAATCTTGAACTGACGTGATAGCTATCTAGCCCAGAGACAGAGACGGTCTTTAATGTTTCAATATCAATATAACCATCACTTCTAATGGCTTGCTCATCACACAGTATATCGGTTACCTCACCAATCACTAGTTGAGTATTATTCAATGCGATCGGCATTATTTCTCGTAGTGTTAATACATATTTAAGACCACTTTCTTTAACAAATGGGGCGCTGTAGCCGTCGATATAATGTTCAGTCAAGCCTGTATGTGCAAACTCACTTTCGTCACTCAAATAACGCGCTGATGTTTGATGTGCGCTTAAGTAAAAATCTTCACTGACTTGATTGATTGTGTATTGCTTTGTCTGCTTGATGTTGTCTAAGGTATGACGAATGACACTGTCTGGACGAGTAATAAAGCCAATTAAAGCGGGTGATGCGCCTAGGTGAATAACAGAGCTAAACATAGCCAAGTTAGTTTGTCCTTGCCCATTGACAGTACCTATAAGGTTTGCGCTTTTAAAACCAGATAAGCTGTTGATTAAATGCGTTCGATATCGGTCTGGCATGTTGCCAAGGCTCTGAGCGTTTATATGTTTCAATTGTATTGTTCCATTATGATGAGTCGCTTAGATCAATACGGTGGATAACAGGTTTAAGATCAAATAATATCGACTATTTCTCTAATGTGACAATTAAAGTTGTTGGTTGGTTGTATCGCAATAATATCAGGGGTAAAAAGATAATCTTTTCAACAGAATAGATATTTGGGGCTAATATGACATGGCTTTACCCCCCAAATACACAAAGCATAACGATGAGGAGGGCATATTTAAAATCGTTCATGAACAGACAAATCTTTGCAACGGCGAATTATTATTTTACGCAACCAGTTATGACCGAGATCTTTATCCTTATTTTGATGCCAAAATAGCGTGTAAGCCATAAGAGGAAGTTGTGTTGGTAACGGTAAAATAACGAGATCTAACTGTTCGGCAATACTCAGGGCAAAGTGATTGGGAGCGGTCAACACAAAATCTGTATGGGTACATAGGGTTGCCGCATTATGGAAATCTGGAACATAGATTGCGATATCTCTTGATAAACCTTTTTCCGCTAATTTGTAATCCAACAGCCAACGATCATTTTTCATACTCCGTACCTGAATATGTCGTTGACGGAGATAGTTATCCTCATCCCAAGTTTGTTTTAGAATTGGATGATTCCTCCTTACGAGGCAACTCTGTGTGTCTTGACACAGTTCATAACAATTAATACCTTTTGGCGGCATCAAAGTAAGTACAGCATCTTGTGGGTTGAGATCTTTGCCTGTGATACCAAAATCAAGAACACCCTTGCGTAATAGCTCGAAGGTTTCACTATCCCAACTCTGATTATCAAGGATAACATGAGGAGCCTCTGCAAAAATTTCGCCAAGAAATTGCGGTAAGAAATTGCGGTAAGAAAAGTGGATAAACATTTTCAACCACTGCCATTTTGAAGTGCCGCTGACTCGTTGTCGGCACAAATTTCTTCGGCGCCGTGAGCTGTTCAATATTAAATAACAGAGTCTCAAGTTGTGGTGCTAAATCGAGAGCATATTCAGTAGGCTGAATGCCATAGGCAGTACGAATAAACAGCGGATCATCAAATTGTTCGCGCAATCTATTGAGGCTTTTACTTACTGCCGACTGGCTTAGATGCAAACGATCTGCAGCGTGAGTGACACTGCACTCTTCTAGCAAAATATGTAAACACACTAACAAATTAAGATCGAGTCGAGCCAACTTATCAAAAGACATAACACCTCATAAAATAAAGATATTCCATAATGAAATAACTATGTTGAATATAAACCATTTCTATTCATATCTTCAAGGACTTAGATTGTCTGTATTATAATTTATTAGGAAAATAATGTGATACTTTCAATGTCTACTAACTCTCGACTCGTTGCTCTTGTGGTTACTCTAGTCCTGTTTAATCCTCTGGCAATTGACATCTACTTACCAGCATTACCTATGATGGCTAAAGAGTTTTCTGTTGATGTTACGCGTTTGCAAGATACTGTCACTTGGTTCATGTTTAGTTTGGGGATCGGCCAATTATTAGCAGGGCCATTGGCCGATCGCTTTGGACGCCGTCCTATCGCATTAGGTGGCATACTCATCTACGCTTTTAGCTCGGCTTTGGCTTATATTGCCGATACTCTGGATATGTTATTGGTGGCGCGTTTAATACAAGGATTAGGTGCCTGTGCCACATCAGTCGCCGCATTTGCAGCTGTGCGTGATAGTTTTGGTCCTGAAAAATGTGGGCGTATGATCAGCTACCTTAATGGTGCTATTTGCTGTGTACCAGTATTAGCCCCCCTCTTAGGTGCTTGGTTGACACTCCACTTTGGTTGGCGTTCTAACTTTAGTTTTATGTTCGTATTTTCGGTTATCGCGGGTATTTTTGTCATATTGAATTTTAAAGAAACACGACCAAGCAATGTCGATGTAGAAGATACTTTATTCAGTTTCTCTCGTTACTTTTCAATATTGCGTGAACCTACATTTTTATTTCACGCTACATTATGCATGTTAGCGATGGCTGTTATCCTAGCCTATGTGACTTCAGCGCCTGTGTGGTTAATGATGAAATTAGGGCTCAATATGAACCAATTTATTATATGGTTTGGTATTAACGCCGTTCTGAACATTTTGTCATGCATGGCAGCTCCAAAATTTATGGACCTATTTGGATCTCGCCGAATTCTCTATGCGGGATTCGTTATCTTGATTATTTCGGGAGCGATGATGCTTGGTTTGAGCTACAGCCAACAAGCATGGGCTTTTATGATCCCAACGTTTATGACTTCGTTAGGTTTTTCGTTTGTTTTTGCATCCTCAGCCGGAAGTGCTCTAGCACCGTTTGGTGATCGGGCTGGTACCGCCGCAGCATTACTTGGGTTGTTTCAGATGAGTGGCGCTGGATTAATGGTTAGTTTGACGCAGCGGCTTGAGTTGACGCCGCCATTATTATTAACATTACATATGTGGTTGTTCATTCCGGGCTTAATTGTGTTTTTATCAAAGCGAGGTCATAAATGGCATAGCGCTCAACAAAATTGAGTAAAACAGCCATTTCTTTAATACGAACAGTCACCTTTTAAAGCCCCAAAATTAAGCCATATTGATCCATAAGCGACAAATTACTCCCAAAATTAAAATTTTTATGCCTGAACACCAAATTCATTAAATCACTACAATACTTAGGTAATCCTGGCGTCCTAGACCATCCAGTGGAACTGCGCTGTAAGTAATCATAAATAGTAGGTATTAGAATGACGATAATATGGATATTACAACGCGGCTTTAAGACCTTGCTTATTACATCAACAGCTTTACTGGTCTCTTGCACTAGCCTCGGTCCGAGTACTATTGAACGTGATCGCATGGACTATGGGCTTTCCCTTAATACGTCAATTAAACAACAACTGCTCGGTAACATAGTGCGTCTGCGGTATATGGAGGCACCTATCTTTGTTGATGTTGCTTCTGTGATTAATCAGTACTCCTTGTCTGGCAGTATTGACGCGGGGCTTGGATTCAATAGCGGCAGTAATACCGCGAATCTTGGTGCAGGAGGGCGTTGGGAAGATCGTCCGACGATCACTTACAGTCCTATCTCGGGAAAGAAATTTTCTGAAAGTTTGTTGACCCCCATTTCTCCGGAATCATTGTTTGCATTAGTGCAATCTGGCTGGCCACCCGAGCTGATGTTTCGTCTGACCGTGGCACAAATTAATGGTGTTGCAGATTCTAATCCTCCGCAGCAGGCTGACCCCGGGTTTCGTGAGACGCTGTCTGTTTGGACTCGGCTACGTGAAGCGCGCATTTTAGCGCTGCGACGCAGTAACAACCACAATGAAAGGGCGCGGATTGTGCTGTACGTGAACGATGTCGAACTTGATGAACAGACACGTGAAGACCTATCTTTCCTACAGGAAACGTTAGGCTTACGAAAAGGTGCTAAAGAGTTCACTTTGACGTATGGATTAATAAGCAATGAACCCGATTCACTCGTCGTATTGACGTTATCTATACTGGACATGATGGTCGACTTGGCTCGGATGGTCGATGTGCCTCAACAACATATAGACGAGGGCAGAACCTTTCCAACATTTGTTGATACCGGTCTCGGTGGACCTTTGTTGCAAGTTCATTCGTCTATTGAAAAACCGGACATGGCGTATGTGGCAATCCGTGATCGCGGCTATTGGTTCTATATTGATGATCGGGATCTGATGAGCAAACGAACCTTCGGGGTCTTACAGATATTACTCAGCTTGACCGATTCTGGTGACACAGCAAGAGGTCCATTGTTATCGATTGGTGGTTAGTAGAAGGCCTATGTCGTATTACATTTAGGCCTTTCCTCACTGAACACAGACTTAGCGTCGAATAAAACGCAATCTATTCAGGGATTGAGAGACATTACTGCAGCGTTTGAACGATTTCACTAACTTAATAGTGCAGAAATGCGCTAAAATGCGCGACTATTATCTTATTCTTGAGTTTTTTATATAAATGACAACTGCAACAGCACCAACCAACTTCACTGAACTGGGTCTTATTTCACCTTTGTTAACTCGATTAACTGAGATGGAATATCAGCAACCTACACCAATTCAAGCACAAGCTATCCCAAGTGTATTAGCTGGACGTGACTTAATTGCAGGCGCTAATACTGGTTCAGGTAAGACAGCTGCTTTTGCACTGCCTATGCTGCAGAATTTATATACTGAAAATCAAACCAGCACAAAATCGAAAGGTAACTTTGTTTCCGGACTTATTTTGGTGCCTACTCGTGAACTTGCTATGCAGGTTGCTGACAGTATTAAATCGTATGCTGCACATTTAAATGGTGACATTAAAACGGTTGCGGTGTTTGGTGGTGTCTCTGTAAATACTCAAATGCTTGCATTACGTGGCGGCACAGATATTTTAGTTGCAACGCCGGGTCGATTACTTGATTTGATTTCAAGCAATGCGATTAAACTCGATATGGTTAAAACCTTAGTGTTAGATGAAGCCGACCGTATGTTAAGCCTAGGCTTTACAGAAGAGCTATCTGCATTAATGGCATTGATGCCAAAGCAAAAACAGATTTTATTGTTCTCAGCAACTTTCCCTGAACAAGTAAAAGCGTTAACTGAAGAACTGCTTAATGACCCACTTGAAATTCAATTGCAAAGTGCGGATGCGAGTACTTTAGTTCAACGCGTATTTAACGTTAACCAAGGTGAAAAGACGGCCTTGTTAGCGCATTTGATCAAGAAACATGAATGGCGACAAGTGCTTATTTTTGTTAATTCGAAACACAGCTGTAATCACTTAGCAGAAAAACTTGCTAAACGTGGTGTGACTTCACAAGTGTTCCATGGTGATAAAGGACAGAGCGCGCGTATTCGTACGCTTGAAGGATTTAAAGCTGGTCAGATCCACGTGTTAATCGCGACAGACATTGCTGCACGTGGTATCGATATCGATAAACTACCAGTAGTAATCAACTTCGATTTACCAAGAAGTCCATCAGATTACATGCATCGTATTGGCCGAAGTGGTCGTGCCGGTGAAGTTGGCCTAGCATTATCACTTATCGATCATGTCGATGCGCACCATTTCAGTATCATCGAAAAGAAAAATAAGATCAGACTTGAGCGTGAAGAAGAAGCTGGTTTTGAAGTCGATGAAACTGTTGAAGCATATGTACCAATGGCGCCACCTGAAGGTAGCGGTAAGAAGAAGCGAAATAAAGCGCCTGTTAATGCTGACATCTGGTTGAGAAACTCAGACTCGGAATAAAAGATAAATCCATAAATAGGAATAGGTGTCGCATAGTCGACACCTTTTTTGTATTTGTGCGGCGTTAATCTAACAGCCGTAATTAAACTATACTTTACCATAATATCAATTAGTTAGAGATTGTGATTTTGAAATCACTGTCACAAAGGATCTGATTTTAATGAAGACATCGATTTATACCGAAAAACGTTATAGACCATCGGGACTTGACGATGCTAAAAGAATTAGTGAACAAGTGAATTCAAGATTTACAAAATGGCTTGTTAGCCAGCGATATTTGGTCCATCAAAAAGATGTCGACCATTTATTAAGTCGAGAGTCAGACTTTTGTGATTCAGTTATTTTGGATGAAACGGAACGAGTTGGCGAGCAACAAAGGCTTCTTTTAGAATGCGAACAAGCCCGAGTTAAAGAAAAAAGACTTGATGCACAAACTCGGCAGGAACGATATAAAATGGTTTCAGAGGTTGTCATGAAGGCTGCTGAAGCCGTCCTATCCAATACGCTAAATGACACCGATGTTAACAAGCTTATCATTGGAACGCCGTATTTTGAATCGTTTGCTTCCTTTGCATATGGCCAAAGCCTTGATTTTACTAAACTGGGTAGTCTTTGCGCGCTAAGTAACTCTTTATCTAATAGTATTCTGGATTTGGTTAATAACGATAATTTTTGCAAGAAAAAAGGATATACAGTTAGAAATATTCGAGATGCTAAAACCGCAATTGGTTTTATTGGGATCGAAAGTTGTCGCATGATTTTTCCTGTTATCATGTCCAAACAGTTATTAAAATGGTCAGATAAAAATACCAAAATAATGGTGCCGAAAGTATGGCAAAGTGCTGTAACGACAGCCAATGTAACAAGAATGAGATTGGAAGATGTGGAGTATAAAGAGCCGGACATTGGTGTTTTACTTGGCATGATGAGGTCGATTGGACTGTTTATTATTTCTAACAACTTTACATCTAGTTTTGACGAAGCTTTAACGCTTGTCATGATGGATTATAAAGAAAAAAAGATGAGAGATGAGTATTTTTCTTGTGCGGATGTGACCCCTAAGCTTGAGTATATGCCTACAATCATTGAGAAATATGAAGCTATCGTCACCAAAAAAGTAATAGAAACATTCGCTTGGGATATGAATACCATTCATATTAAGAATGCACTGCTAGAAGATATTGAAGACGTGCCAATTTTGGAACGAAGCGTCTTGGGCGCAGCACTTGCGCAGGGTAAGGCTTTTACAGCCTTTGATATGATGGATAAATCCAATGTATTTGTGACTAAACATCTACCTTATTGGCTAGCACATCATCAAATAGAAATGAGTACTTTTAAAGATATAAGAAGTCGAAATCCAGGTAAGTTTGAGTTTTAATGAATAGCAAATTAATGCTCTGCAATAGCTCTGCATAGAATAGGGCGCTTCATTAAAAAATTTATAAATCCTCGTTAAAACCTTCATTAACGAGGATTTTGACACGTTTATTAATCAATCTAATATCAATGACTTCAATGAAGATTTGAACTTAGTTTTCTGATCTTCTGTTAGTACGTTGTAAATATTATTTTTTAGTCGCATCTCATCCATCAGAAGTTGTTTTTCCTTACCTTGAATCATATCGATTAGTGACTCTAATTTCGGTTCATCGAGTTTAGGCTGAGAAATTAAGCGCAGTTGTTCTTTTTTTAGTTGTATCACTTTTTCCATATCAATAACTGGACGTGACTCTTGATGCTTATCAATGAATGAAGATATTTCATTCTTTTGATCTTCCGTTAGCTCCAGAGAAGCAACTATTTGCTGTAATGGAGTTTGTACGACTTCTTGCGTGGTAGAAGCATTAGCCAGTGGCACAGCAACCAAAGCTGCTGAAACAACTACGATAGAAAACATCTTCTTTATAGATCTCATTGTTTTACCTCAATCAATTGTGTTTGATTATATGTAGCTAGCATGAACATAAGAGCACGATAGCTTGATCCGTTTACAAATAATCTGATTATTACCAACAATTATAGAAGCATTAATTAAAATCGTGTCAGAATTGTAGTGATATATGAAGTGGTATAGTAGATTTGGCCATAAACTAAGAGACTAAAACTATGGCGAATTACGACACGATATGTCATTTAAGAACTAACTCCTACCAAGTATAATTCCCAGCGTATGGCCGCCTAGAAGTATAAGAAATAGGATAGGGCGCTTGTATCATAATTTATCAATGTGATTAAAAATCAATAGTTTAAGTTGATTGTTAAAGTCGATGCAAGAGAGTTTTAGCGTTATTAACAACAAACTCAATAATGTCCATTTTTACCAGTCACCACGTGATATCTGAATCAGTAATCGACGCGCTAGTGAGCAAATTTAACGTATGATCATTTAAAATAACGACTCGAATAAATCCCTAATCAACATGATTCCGATGTGAATTTAATATGGCCGGACTTCAATATGACTTAAAATAATTCTGGTTTGAGAAAGTTATTCAGAATATCCATTCAGAGCAAAGTTGAGATTCGATGAGAACTATAACGGGTGCTGTGTAAGATATGCGTTGTAAGAATCGAGCCGTTACAGATCAAGAAAACTGTTCACAACATATGTTGAAATAATATGACAGTACATGAATTAGAAATAGCAAAAAACAGTTTAACAGATGGTCACTTATTTTACCGTCGCGGCGAGCAGTGAAATATCAATCGAGTTTAACGACATTAAAGAATCAATTGTATTTTTACATGAGGATCTTTTGTCGGCAGATTTGAGCGATGGCGATGAACAATACTTCAATGGTTATGCAAAAATATTCGCATGCTTAAAATAACTGGAATACTTAAAGTCAGATAAAAACATTAATAATCAAACAGCTAAATAGATAACGCGCTGTGTTAAATCTACAATAACTATACTGGCAAAACATTTCAGATTTCACGTAGCGCACGGTTTTTTGATATCAGAATGAAGTACCAGGAACAATATTTTGCTATCAATCCCAATAATCTCAAACCGGACATCTCTATCTGGGTTTATATAACACTGCGCATAATGTATATTATGGTAAATAGAGTTTATGGGAAGATGATATAGAGACCTATTCTATAGTCGATGTTCAAGTTCATGAATGTTTGATGGATTGAGATGTTGTCTATTTAACACTTATCTTATTTACCATAAAGTATATGATATGCATCTAAATGATTACATCATATTTTATCCAAAATATGATGTAATCAAATATCTTCACACATATAAACCAAGGCCCGAACTCGCGGTTCATTTATCATGACGATTATATCGGTTTTGAATCCGCATCTAACTTGGCTTTTATATAATCTGAATGTGTGATGTAAATAAGATCTGCGACTTGTCTAATTAATGCTTCTTCACTTGGATCAATAACGCCATCGGCATAAGCCACACACCACATTGACTCAATGAGTTCATACCTTTGTTTGTATTCAACATTACGTAACGTCGATGTAAATTCATAAACTGAAACTGAGTCGTCACTTTTCTTACTGGCGATGACTAACAACTCGTTCGCTTTTTCGTTGTCGATACCGAGTAATAATGAAAGTTGACGAACTTTAGCAATGGTTTCTTTGTCGTTAATGTCATTATCTATGCTAGCAACTTCACATAACAATGCTGCCATTGATAATTCAAATTCCTGTTTACCTACGATATTTGGTAACGATGCGTCATCAGATAATTGCTTAAATAAATTGTGTAATGCTTTAAACATACATGGTTCACTCTTATTAATAGAAGACATTATTCCTGTGCATTACGTTATGACAACAAGATGTTTAAAAAGTTTTGTTCTATTCCCTACTCTGGTCTACCACTTATTGATAATAAGCATTTGTATATCATTGTTTATACTTATTGGTGACAATGTGTTATTTATGCGACTAAGGAACTGTTTTCTATATCTAATTGTTCAATTAATTTCATTGTTTGATATTATCGAGTAATCATTGATGGTTTATTTTAGCTTATTCCATAAAGCATCAATCCAGTTAATCGATATCATGGATGATTTTATCTCAGTGAAAATGTTGCATCTAAAATTACAACCTAAACTCTTCATTTCGATGATTTATCCACTGCTGGCATTGATTATGATTAGCTTAATTTATGTTGGCTATTCTGATTATAAGTACATTAAACAAAGTACTTATCAACAAGCTGAAAACAACTTAGACATTGCTAACGAATACCTGAATCAACATTTGAATGCCGTAGATAATCAGCTATATCTACTTGGTGAAACATATAAGTATAACTATAACGTCACCGAATTTTTATTAAGTGCTCAATACTTACTTAATAATGAAACCAGGTACTTGGAGATTGGATTACTCACGTCTAAAAATGAGTATTACGCGACGAATTATGTTTATAACGGCGATGCTGACGATAACCGCTCACGTGTCTGGTTTAGTGACAACATGGATTATGATCAGCCATTTATATCAACACTTTATCAAAGTGAACAGACAAATAAATGGACGGTAGCAATTGTCCGTTTATTGAAGCTTAATAACGGCGAATCTGCACGCATTGTCCTAGAACTTGATATTCTTGGACTTTATGACAAACTATCATTACTTAAGACATTGATGCATGGCTATGTTTACGCTGTGGATACCAAAACGGGTGAAATAGTCATGCACCCTGACCCATCTCGTATTTCGACAAAATCTGTCAGTGTTACATCAGATGTACTTGATAGTATCGCCAGTAATACAATGTCTAAAAATACCATTAACTATACTTATCAAGGCCAAAATAAGTTCAGTATTTATGAATCCAAGAATCAGTTTGGCTGGGTATTACTCTCTAATTCCAACAATACGGATTTGACCTATAAAGCATTAAACATCGGCGTTGTATCCTTTGCCTTGTTCGCTATTTTAGTCGTGATATTAATGACGTTCTTCATATCTAATCGTATACACAGCAAGGGGCAAGTACTGTCGGGATCAACACGATTAGAAGATATCTATAGCTTGTTGCTACAAATGGCCAGTGAACTGATTAAATTCGATAAAATGTTTCTCTTTATACACAATCCTTACAACCAACAGTTCGAAGAACCTATCCACAACATTAGACTCAGTGAAAGTGATGTCTTCAGTGAGGTTGATGATAACAAAATCAACGCGTTGAAAATTGATAATCCCTTAATCCCTGACATATCATCGGTACAACGTTGTGTTCGTATTCCACTTTATAATAAAGGTCTGCTTGTCGGTGTTCTCTACCTGACAAATAGTAATTTAAACGCGTTGCATTTTATGAACATATTTCGTAACTACGCACAGAGTGCACTGATCAATATGCTGTTAACGCAGAAAATACGCAGTGAAGATTCAATGACCCATTTGATGAACAAAGCGTATCTACGTCAACAAATGGGCAATCAGATTAAATCTAAGACTGCTGATACCTACCTAGCAATGATTGATCTAGATGACTTTAAAATAATTAACGATACCTATGGCCATTTGTTTGGTGACCTCGTTATTATCAAAACTGCTGATATGCTTAAACATTACTTCAACCATCAAACGGTTACATCTCGATACGGTGGCGAAGAATTCGCAGTCCTTTTTCAGGCTAATGATGAGCAACAAGCATATAAAAAATTAGACGAATTTCGCTATGGTATTGAAACCATGATTGTCAGCTCTGAAGATAAACAATGTCAGTTAACAGTCAGCATTGGCTTTGCAAAACTACGTACAAGTATCGACATGACAATTTATGATGCAGACAAGGCATTGTATTTAGCTAAGAATAATAGTAAAAATAAGGTATACCAATCAATTGAAATTGTTAGTTGATAAAAGAAGGCCACGCAATGAGTTCATCATTTACTGATAACATCGATAAAACACAATCATTCACCAGTTTGTTACCTATTTTAGCTTTTATCAAACCCTATAAGTTAATGGTGTTTTATGCCCTACTCGCGCTGTTAGTGACAGCCGCTGTTAATTTGTCACTTGGCCAAGGCGTTAAGTTTGTTATTGATAATGGTTTTATTGCGGGGTCTGAAGCACAATTAAAAACAGCTATTTTTGCGCTCGTCATTCTAATCACGCTGCTTGCTATAGGTACCTTCAGTCGTTTCTATCTTATGTCTTGGCTTGGCGAACGTGTCAGTGCAGATATCAGAAAAGCTGTATTTAATCAGGTTATCAAACTACACCCAAGCTATTTTGAAGAAAATCGCAGTGGTGAAATTATGTCACGGTTAACGACAGATACCACACTGCTACAATCCATTATTGGTTCTTCTTTTTCAATGGCGTTGCGCAGTGCGCTGATGTTGATTGGTGGTTTGATCATGCTGCTAATAACCAACATCAATCTCACGCTTTGGGTTGTGGGTTTTGTCCCTTTCATTCTTATCCCTATCTTAATTTACGGTAAAAAGGTGCGGTTGTTAGCCGCCAACAGCCAAGATGCAATTGCCGACATTGGCACTTACGCCGGTGAAATAATACAGAATATCAAAGTAGTACAAAGTTATACTCACGAACAAACAGAGACAGCGGCCTTTGCCGGTGAAGTTGAAAAAGCATTTTCAGTTGCTAAGAATAGAATTAAACAACGTTCGTTATTGATCGCGATTGTCATCTTTCTTACTTTTGGTGCTATCAGTATTATGTTATGGGTTGGCGGCATGGATGTGCTGAGAGGTAACATGACTGGTGGTGAGCTAGGTGCATTCGTATTTTATGCCATCATGGTCGCTATGTCTGTTGCCACTATTTCGGAAGTGTATGGCGAATTACAACGTGCAGCCGGCTCTGCTACGCGTTTGTTAGAGTTGCTGGAAGTCACCAGTAAAATACAAAGCCCTGAACAACCTAAAGATATGATCAATAATCACAGTAATATTATCGAATTCAAAAACGTGGACTTTTACTATCCATCACGCCCAAACACCGCTGCGTTAAAAAGTCTTAATTTAGTCATACCAAAAGGTAAAGTGATTGCGTTGGTGGGTCCATCCGGCGCCGGCAAAACAACCTTGTTCGAGTTGCTGCAACGATTTTACGACCCACAAGAAGGTTCTGTGCTTTTCAATAACCAAAATATTAACGCGTTAGCACTGCACGAAGTGCGCCAGCGCATGGGTATGGTACCGCAACATCCGGTATTGTTCAGTTCAGACGTTTGGCACAATATCCGTTATGGTGATCCAACTGCCACTGACGACGCGGTAATAAAAGCAGCTAAACTTGCCCATGCCCATGAGTTTATTGAACAACTGCCCGAGGGTTATAACAGCTTTTTAGGTGAGCAAGGCGTGCGTTTATCTGGTGGTCAAAAACAACGTATTGCCCTCGCCCGTGCAATATTGAAAGATCCTGAAGTCTTGTTGTTAGATGAAGCAACCAGTGCCCTTGATGCAGAAAGTGAACATCATGTGCAAGCGGCGTTGGAAGAATTGATGCTGAATAGAACCACGCTTATTATTGCGCATCGATTATCTACGGTGATTAATGCCGATGTTATATTGCTAATGGACCAAGGCCAAGTGATTGCCCAGGGGACACATAACCAATTGCTTGAGTCATCGACATTGTATCGTCGCCTGTGTGAATTACAGTTTGAGAACGCACCTAAGGGTTAAATCACTGCTTAAGTTAGCGAGATCTTAATTTGTATAATGAATTAATTTAGTAACCTTGTGGTTTGTTAATCACTGTCTAGTATTAGGGTGTAAGCCGTAATACAGAGACCATAAATACCTGTATCCACTTATATAATTAGTAGGGTAAGTATGAGCAAATTAATCTTAATGATCACGTTCATCATGGCTTCAGTTACATTCAATGTGAGTGCAACTGAAGGACAAGGTTCCGGTGTATTGGGACCAGAAGTGAAATGCAAACTACAGAATGGCGATGTAATTAAAACCTATGCGCAAATATGTGTAGCGCGAAAAGGCAGTTAATTATCATAAATTACACCAGAACGATATAAAGCGTCAATTAGTACAAGGCTACACCTCTTGTAATAATTATTGCTCTTGTACTAATTATTGCGCTTGAAAGAATTAAAGGCTTTGTTTAGCCTCATTTTCAATTTTATTTTGTATTTGTACTTGCTCATAACCTGTCATATAAGTACCTGGTAGTGAAAGTACTGGTCCATGTTTACTGTTCGCTTTCTCTTGTAATTGAATCACTAGGTCAGCGTTATTGTTCACTGATTCAGGAATCGAGAATGAAAACATTTGGTCAAATACACATAATTCATCACACGTTCTAAATGTTGCGCGTTCTTGTTTAATCTTCACTGATTCCAATCCATTAATAGACACAAAACCGTATTCAAAACCAAAATCTGTATGCTTAACTAACAAGTTAACACGTGTATCTATCTGATGTTTTTCATTGCTACTTTCTCTGCCATACAGGTAAGCGTCAGCTTTAAACAGTGCCGTTGTTGTGCCTGCTTTTGCTGGCAATCTAATTGTAGGTCCCGTTAATCGCTTGCCTTCCCACGTCTGCTGAACCGAGACCATGTCTTTAAATTGTACAGAACTCGCATCTTGATAAGTATTCGAACAAGCCACGAGTGCAAGTGGTAATAGAAGTGGCGCTAGAAATTTTAGTTTCATCTTAATCATCTCTCGTTATAGGTCTGACAGTCTTAATCATGCGATTGTTTTAGATTACGGTACTGATTTCTTAAATATGTTCTATGAAATATAGTGCTATGAAATATTGGAATAAAGGCGATTGAATTAATATCCAATCACCTTTAATTTTAAGTCACTTTTAAGTTAACTTATTTAACCGACGTAATACGGCTAAAGCGTTTACCGTCTGGCGATACTGTTCGTAATTCAGCCGTCGTGACCGAAACTGGTTTTGTCCATGTCGTCCACGTTGAACCCGAGTCAGTACTGTATTGTACTTCTAAACCAGGGAATGCAACGTTTGTTAATAGCTTACCTGATTCAATCTTTCCACCCGGTACTGGCAGACGATATTGAACACCAGTAATGTCTATTTTAGCGAGTTCACGTTGACCAACGATGTTAGCAAATTGGCTCCAGGCTGCCTGTTGTTTATTAGCATCAACAAACGTGGTTTCGCCGCCTTTGAATTCACGATCTTTCACGTAATCCAGTTCCCATGACGCTTTATGCCACGAACGCTCTGCTAATGGCAAGATACGTGGGTAAACCATGTATTCAAATTGTGAGTCTGTACGTACTGACTCACTCCAAAGCTGACCTGAAATACCATTGTAACCACGGTTTTCAGTGTCACCTTTTATGTTGAAGTTATTACCGTCACGGTCTGTCGATGTTTCAGCGTTCTGCGGTAAATTATTCGGTGAGAATTTAAATACCTTTTTACTGTCAGTGTAACGTGTTGCCCAGTAGTAACCGCGTTCTTTTGAGTTTACTTCATACGGGAAATCGAAATACAGGTAATCTGGATGTGATTGTACTACTTCAAAACCTTTTTCAGTCATGTGGTTAGACATATTAGCCCCGCCCCAATATAAGGTTTCCCATACATTGGCGACAGTTGTTATAGGTAAATCTTTAGCATCAACGCCTTTCAGTCCATCTTGCCATAACTGGGTTTTTTCAATACCGGCAGCGGCAATAATATTAGCTACTTTTTTAACAAACATTGGACCCAAATCATGTGCTGTTTCTAAACTATCATCCGCAGCAACTTGCGCTACACACTGTGGTGATTTATCCCAAGGCATAGATTCTTTGGTTAAGTCTTTATCACCTTTCCAACCCGTTGTACCACCAGTTTGTTCGAAACCATTACCAAGGTGAATGTTCTTCGCTTCATCACCACCCATGTGCCATGTTTTCAATGGCTGGCCTGCTTCTTGGTGCATCGCTTGAACTTCTGAAATCACTTTGCCGATGAAATTATAAGTCGAATCCATACAAGGGTTTAAAATACCGTCATTGTAGAATTGGATCGTTGTATATACAGACTTGTCATCTGGATCAGCTAAGCGATATTCTTGTGCTTTTTGTAAATCTGAATCTTTATATTTGTTATAACGTGCTTCCATTGCCACGACACCGGCACGGGCATGGGCAGGCATATCAATTTCTGGGATAACTTCAATGTTACGTGCATCGGCATATTGAACCAGTTCAATGTAATCTGCTTTGGTTAAATAGCCTGTACCACGATTATCCGAACCAGGACCTGAACCCAACTGAGGTAATAAACAGGTATTCTCTTCTAAATCATGGCAACGTTTTCCGCCGATATCCGTTAATTCAGGTAGACCTGGAATTGCAATACGCCAGCCTTCATCGTCTGTCATGTGCAAGTGGAATTTATTCATTTTATACGCACTCATTTGATCGAGTAAACGTAACAGTGATTCTTTACTGTGGAAGTTACGCGCAATATCAACTTCCATACCTCGGTATTCAAAATTCGGCGCATCTTTTACACTGACTTGTGGGATGTTTTTGTTCAGGGCAAAGTCAGACGGGATTAATGACGCGATTGATTGTAGGGCATAAAGTGCACCGGCATTATCAAACGCTAACACTTCTGCGCTATTATCTGATACGTCAAGCGTGTAACCACCTGATTTAGCGAATTCATTTTCAAGTTGTTGCGGTGCAATAGTGATATTAACAGGATAACTACCTGCTACATTCACGCCAAAGTTTTCGAATCGTTGGGTAACTGCGTCCAGTGAACTTTGCTGCATTGCTGGTGCATGAATATTAATACCAGCGCTTAAATCAGCAAAACCTTGCACCTTATCATCTTGCCACACGGGTGTTGGAATGATTTTGTTCGCTACTGAAGCTGCTGATAATTGAGCAGTTGCAGCATTAGATTCAAAACGCGTATTCGCGTTCATGACTATGTTGTTATCACCGGCATGTCTTTTTAGGTTTTCACCTGTTATTGGTGCCATAATTTCTGACATATCTTCAGTGTCAGTGTTACTGATCACTTTTGGTTGTGCATTTTCTGCGGTGACATAATAGCGTGGCATTACATCTGTTTCGAATAATGACCAATATTCCGCGATGAAGTTAACATCGACTGTTGAGTTAGCAGCAAAGCCTTTAAATTCTGCAGTTGGTATAAGTTTGTGTAAATCGCCATTGATATGTTCGATGGCAAACTCTGGAGAGTTAACTTCTAGGATACGTCGAATACTGTGGAAATATATTTCCCAATCGCCTGATTCAATGGCTGAACCACTATTGGTTAATTGAATTGTTGCATCTTGGCAAGCCGCCCACTCTGCGCCTAACGTCTTACATGTCGCGGCATCATCACCTTCAAGCTTCTGATTTACGACATAAGTTACTTGAACTGATGTCGATATAGCATCGACAACACTTTGTGTTGTCGCGACTGGAGATGTAGTGCTACTACAACCTGCTAATGCAACACTTAACCCAAGTGCAATTGTTGTTTTTTTCATATTCGACCTTCCTTTGAATGAAATACTTAAACCTGATTAATGAGTTGTTAAATTAAAAACTTAATACGCACTGTAAAGTAACATTCGTGATTTACTATCCACAAAATCAACCTATGTGACAACTATCACTAATATAAGGTGTTTTATAGAAACTCACGTGATTAACATCAATATAAATTATGTCTCAAATGTTGAAGGTAATAAATTCAGATCTAAAACAAAGTGTGAAACACGTCATCACATTATCAGTTAACATTAAAACAACCTGTAAACTAATTTACAATAACAATTAATTTATTTCACATGACTGTTAAATACTTTAATAACGGCATCTTACATGTGTTCCGATGATATTCCGTAATACTGCAGAGTACAATTGTTATCATCACGTTAACTATAAATCCTTATTGCCCCTGTAAATTAATGCCGCGAATTAACCACTTAAAATAAGAGTAAATGAGATCTTTATCATTGTTTATGGGACATTATGGGTTTTATTGTGATTTTAGTCACGACTGAGAATAAGTTAATTTGTTTAGTAAATTAATGTGAGTAGACTTCGATTCATCAAGTAATTAAGTTCAATATGAATTAACAAAAAAACGCAAACAGCATTTACATCTACTAAAAGGATTTTAGAATGAACAAGTTAAGCTTATCGATGGTGGCCGCAGCGGTTTCAACTGCTTTATTATCAACCTCCGCAAATGCGTATGTTTTAGGAACTGAAAATACTGGCAACATCGAAGTGTATGGTGTTGTCGCAGTTTCTGCGTATGGCATTTCAGGTGATGACACAAGTGACACTGATACGTCATCTGCAAAAGACCCACATAACACCGGCATCTCGGACTACAAAATAGAAAATGAAACTCGTGTAGGTTTCCGCGGTAGCAAGCAAATGACCGATGGAATCAATGTTATATTCCAAGTTGAATCAGGTTATACAGATGTAGATGACTGGTCTGGTGGCGGTTTAGGTTTCCGCGATACGTTTGTTGGTGTTGAAGGTGATTACGGTAAGTTAACGGTTGGTCGTCAGTTAACACCTATGTATGAAGTCGTTGATTGGCCTTTCGCGAACCCAGGTCTAGGACGTGTATTTGATCCTGCTGCAACCGGTGATATTGCTTACATGTACGACCGTACTGAATCTATTCGTTATTTTGCCCCTGCGATGGGCAACTTGAACATCAATGTAGCAACTGGTCGTGCGGGAAGTGGCGAAGATGCGCATTGGTTCGGTGGTGCGGCAAAATATAAAGCGTTTGATGCAATTACATTACACGCCACGTTTGAGTATGGAAATAATCGAGAAGCTAAAGCTGGTAAAGACGCTGTTGCAGCCGGACATAAAATAAATGAAAATGGTGTGATAGTACCAGTCGCTGCTGTAGATGCTGTAGATGCTATTGTTACTGACACATTCACTTATCTAGTTGGTTTTGAAGCTCCGATTGCGAGTACCGGTATTAGTATTTCTGCTGCGTATAAATATGGGCAAGCAGAAAACATCGTGACGAAAAGCGTTGATTCTCAAGGTTCATACTCTGTGATTGCGCAATATTGGAATGGCCCACTGGGTATAAAATTAGGGTACGCTGCGACTGAAGATGTTGATTCAGAAGATAATTCGAATACAGAAAAGGGTTCGTCTGTAACCTCTCTACAAGTGATGGGTGTAGTTAATGATTTTGTACCTTATGTACGTGTGGGGATGACCGACCAAGGTGGTTGGGCTCAAGATCCAACTGATGACCAAGAAGTATTCGCTCGTGTCGGTCTTGAATACGGCTTCTAACAATTCAGTCCTTATATAGCAAACAAATATAGACAAAAAGCCAGCTGCGGATGTAACAATTTGCAGCTGGCTTTTTAAGCTTACGCACTGATATTGCACATAACTTAACCTAGTGTCAGTTTCATCAACTGAACAAGTCATTATCTGTACTTTTTTGTCGGTAAATTGAAGTTTGATCAAGACGTTATTACATTTTATATCTAAAATACAAAATATATTTCATTTTCGATTCAGGTTTATTCATGAAGAAACTAGCGACAAAAAAGAGTTTAGAACAACAAAAGAAAAACAAGATCATATCAATCGTAATATTCAGCATCGTTATTGTGATTGGTGTATTCTTATTAATGCCTTCAACGACTGATAAAAATATTGACCAACTTCTATATAGTCAGAACGCACCAATTTTTGGTAGTAAACATGCCAAAGTAACCATTGTTGAGTTTTTTGATCCGGCTTGCGAATCTTGCCGTGCTTTTTACCCGCTGGTTAAAAGCCAAATAAAACAATATAAAGGTAAAGTTAACTTAATTGCACGACCGGTTGCATTTCATAAAAACGTAGGCCCTGTTGTTGCTGCGTTAGAAGCCACAAAAATGCAAAACAAATTCTGGGATGCATTGCGTATTACACTATATTATCAAAGTAGTTGGGCAATCAATCACACTGCTAATGTAGATTTGTTATATCCATATCTACAGGACGCTGGTATTGACATTGCTAAGCTTAAGATTGATATGAAGAGCGCTGTTATCGCAGAGAATATGGCGAAAGATGCGAAAGATGCTAAAGCATTGAAAGTATTCAAAACACCGACATTCTATGTCAATGGAAAAGCATTGACACAATTTGGAGATGTTCAATTAAAAGCACTTATTGAAAGAGAAGTCAGAAAAGCATATCCAGAGAAATAATTTAACTGGGCTTATATAATATAATCTGATTAAAGAAGCGTATATAAGCCCTCAATTTGATTGAGGGCTTATATCATTACGAGTTACGTACGGAAAAGAACTTTAATGATATGGTAACCGTGTTTAGTTTTAACTGGTCCTAGGTTCGCTAGAATTTCACCGTTAAATACTACTTTATCAAAAGCGGGAACCATAGCGCCCTTTCTAAATTCACCCAAGTTGCCGCCATCTTTCTTTGATGGGCAAATAGAATGTGATTTAGCAAGCTTTTGAAAGTTGCCACCTTTTTCAAGTTTTTCTAATATTTCATATGCTTTTTGTTCGTGCTTAACTAGGATATGCAATGCTGCAGCTGTACTCGCCATGACTAACTCTACTTTAAATAAATAATTTACAATCCCTTATTTTACCATAAGCTATCAGCCTCTGACTAGAGTCTTAATTACTCGCGTTAATTTACTGGTTATAGAAACCACAAAAACAACTGCTAAGACCAGTTTTAGGTAAATAATTAACCTTTCAAATGAAAGGATGTGCCAAAATTAACTTATAAGAGGTATACTGATAACAATTTAATTCATCACAACTTTCAATTATTTAAGGACAACATCGCACATGGCAGTTCATCCAAGAGCCGGACAAAAGGCGCAAAATTCAGATCTTTGTAATATACCTGCACTCGTGTCTCATTATTACATTAACAAACCCGATGTAACGAAAATTGCTGAGCGTGTAGCATTTGGTACTTCTGGTCATCGCGGTAACGCTTTTGCCTCTTCTTTTAATGAAGACCATATTTTGGCAATCAGCCAAGCGATTGCTGAATACCGTGTTGAACAAGGTATCACCGGTCCGTTATTCATCGGTAAAGATACCCATGCATTATCAGAGCCTGCAAATATTTCTGTTATCGAAGTGTTGATTGCCAATGGTGTTGATGTTCGTGTTCAAGCAGATGACGGATTTACGCCAACGCCTGTTATCTCACATGCAATTCTAGCGCATAACGGTCACAGCGATATTCAAGCTGACGGTATTGTGATTACGCCATCACACAATCCACCACAAGATGGCGGCATTAAATATAATCCACCACATGGCGGCCCTGCAGATAGTGATGTAACTAAGATCATTGAAAATCGTGCTAACGACATTATCGCTGAAAGGTTAGTGGCAGTTAAACGCATTAGCTTTGCAATTGCGACTGAATCTGCACATTATCAAGAAATTGATTATGTTGAAGCTTATGTAGCTGATTTAGAAAACGTACTTAACCTAAAGGCTATATCTGACGCAGGTATCAAGATCGGCGTTGATACATTAGGTGGTTCAGGTTTTGCTTATTGGGATGTGATTGCAGCGAAATACAATTTAGACATTACTGTTGTGAACGATCGCGTTGACCCAAGCTTTTCATTTATGTGCCTAGATAAAGATGGCAAGATCCGTATGGACTGCTCGTCACCTTATGCTATGGCAAGTCTAATTAGTTTAAAAGATGATTTCGATATCGCCATTGGTAATGATCCTGATTATGACCGCCACGGTATTGTCACTAAAAGCGGTTTGATGAATCCAAACCATTACCTTGCTGTTGCAATCCAATACTTATTTACTCACCGTACAAACTGGCCAGTAAATGCAAAAGTAGGAAAAACACTGGTTTCAAGTTCGATGATTGATCGCGTAGCCGCTAAGATTGAACGCCCACTCTGTGAAGTCCCGGTTGGCTTTAAATGGTTTGTTGAAGGTTTACATACTGCGGAATTTGCCTTTGGTGGTGAAGAAAGTGCCGGTGCATCATTCTTACGTAAAGACGGTACTGTTTGGACTACAGATAAAGACGGTATTATTTTAGCGCTACTGTCTGCTGAAATTCTAGCGGTAACAGGTAAAGATCCAGCACAGTTATATGCAGAACTTACAGAAGAATTCGGTTCACCTGTTTATAACCGCATCGATGCACCCGCTTCATTTGAAGAAAAAGCGATCCTGTCTAATTTATCTCCCGAACTTGTTCAGGCAAAAACGTTAGCTGGCGAAACGATTACCGCTAAGTTAACCAATGCCCCAGGTAACGACGGTAAAATTGGCGGTTTAAAAGTAACAACTGAAAACGGTTGGTTTGCTGCTCGTCCATCAGGCACGGAAGCAATTTACAAAATCTATGCTGAAAGTTTCAAAGATGAAGCACATTTAGCGTTAATTTTGAGCGAAGCACAAGAAATTGTGTCTGCAGCACTAAAAGCTTAATAAAGTACTAAGAACAAATTGGCATAAATTTATACGTTTTTAGAACCGAAAGACAGAATACTCATTTTATAGCGAGAGTGTTCTGTCTTGTTTTATTTAACATATGGTTAACCATCCCTGAACAATATTATGTGTTTGTATGTTAATTTATACATATTGTCATCAGTTTGATAATATTCACCGCCAATTTTTGATTGATCATTATCAATTCACATGTCTAATTTCCATTTTTCATGCTTGTTTTATTGATCTAAATCAAACCAGCTTTAACACTCTATTTTTAGAACGTTTTTAACAATACAACAAACAAATTCCGCTGTTAATGTTACGAAAAATCGCGTAATATCCCCATCTGAGTATGACTGTCAATTTAGATTACTTAGATTTACACACATACTTTTTGGGTATTCACGCATCAGATGATGTTTAATTATTCGTACGCACCGGAAGCAAAAAATGAGCTCTCATTCACCTATAAAAACTGACTATAACTATAAAGTTGTACGACAGTTTACTGTGATGACTGTTATCTGGGGTATTGTTGGAATGTCAGTGGGTGTGCTAATTGCAGCACAGCTAATTTGGCCTGCACTAAATTTCGATACACCTTGGTTAACTTATAGTCGTCTTCGTCCCCTACACACCAATGCAGTAATCTTTGCATTTGGTACTTCGGCCCTAATGGCAACATCTTTTTATGTTGTTCAACGTACGTGTCAAGCACGCCTATTTGGCGGTGTTTTACCTGCGGTTGTATTTTGGGGTTGGCAACTAGTTATTCTTTCTGCTGTTATATCATTACCACTTGGTTATAACACAACAAAAGAATACGCAGAACTTGAATGGCCGATTGATATCTTAATCACGCTAGTTTGGGTTGTTTATGCGGTTGTATTCTTCGGCACCATCATTAAACGCCAAACATCGCACATTTATGTTGCGAACTGGTTCTTTGGTGCATTCATCTTAACCGTTGCTGTTTTACATATTGTGAACAGTGCAGCGATCCCACTGAATATGATGAAATCTTATTCTATTTACGGTGGCGCGATCGATGCAATGGTTCAGTGGTGGTACGGCCACAATGCAGTTGGCTTCCTGCTAACAGCTGGTTTCCTAGGTATGATGTACTATTTCGTACCGAAACAAGCAAACCGCCCTGTTTACTCATACCGTTTATCAATTGTTCACTTCTGGGCATTAGTATCGCTGTACATTTGGGCTGGTCCTCACCACCTTCATTACACAGCACTACCTGATTGGACTCAATCAGTTGGTATGGTTATGTCGTTAATCTTATTTGCTCCATCATGGGGTGGTATGATCAACGGTATCATGACGCTTTCTGGCGCATGGCATAAACTACGTTATGACCCGATTTTACGTTTCCTAATTGTTTCTTTATCTTTCTACGGTATGTCTACGTTCGAAGGTCCAATGATGGCAATTAAGAGTGTTAATGCACTATCGCATTACACTGACTGGACTATCGGTCACGTACATTCTGGTGCGCTAGGTTGGGTTGCAATGGTATCTATCGGTGCTATCTACCACTTAATCCCAGTGTTATTTAACCAAGGTCGTATGTACAGCGTTAAGCTGATCAACGTTCACTTCTGGTTAGCAACTGTTGGTACTGTGCTTTATATTGTTGCAATGTGGATCTCGGGTGTAATGCAAGGTCTGATGTGGAGAGCGGTAAATGCTGACGGTACTTTAACGTATAGCTTCGTTGAGTCACTTCAAGCTTCATATCCATTCTACTTTGTACGCTTCATTGGCGGTGTGTTCTTCCTGACTGGTATGTTATTGATGGCATACAATGTCTTTAAGACAATCTCTGCTGAAGATCATTCAATCAAAGCTGACGCTGAAGTCGCATAGAAAGGAGATATCTTATGAAACATGAATTAATTGAAAAGAACATTGGCTTATTAGCAATCTTCATCGTCTTTGCGATTAGCTTAGGTGCGATGGTTGAAATTACGCCACTGTTCTGGCAAAAAGATACAACGGAACCACTTGATACTCTACGTCCTTATACGGCGCTAGAGATGGAAGGCCGTGATATCTACATGCGTGAGAACTGTGCTGTTTGTCATAGTCAAATGATCCGTCCTTTCCGTGCAGAAACAGAGCGCTATGGTGCATATTCTGTTGCTGGCGAATCGGTTTGGGAACATCCGTTCCTTTGGGGTTCTAAACGTACTGGTCCAGATCTAGCCCGTGTTGGTGGTCGTTATTCTGATGATTGGCAACGTGCGCATTTACTTGACCCACGAAGTGTTGTTCCAGAGTCAAACATGCCTGCTTTCCCTTGGTTAGCTGAAAATGTATTAGATGGTTCAGAATCTGCTGCGAAACTAAGTATCTTTAAAGACTACTTTGACGTTCCGTATACTGATGCTGACATTGCTGGTGCAGAAGAAGCTGTTAAAGGTAAGACTGAATTAGACGCGTTGGTTGCTTACCTGCAATCATTAGGTCATGCATTAAAATAAGGATGTAATTATGTTTCAAGGGATTTACACCCTAGTACTAATGGCCATTTTTATCGCTATTATTGCTTGGGCTTACAGCAAACGACAAAAAAGTGCGTTTAATGAAGCTGCTAATTTAGTATTTGCTGATGAAGCTGCTCACACTGATTCACTTAATGGAGAGCAGAAGAACAAATCTGCTCATATTTAGGAGTTTATGATTATGAGTACTTTTTGGAGTATTTGGATCACAGTGATCACACTAGGCACTATCTTTGCTTGTCTAGGCCTACTTTGGGTGTGTAATAAAAATGACACCGGCGTTAAAGAAGGCGAATCAATGGGTCACTCTTTCGATGGTATCGAAGAGTTAAATAACCCATTACCAACCTGGTGGAAATACTTATTTATTTTCACTTGTATTGGTGGTTTTATCTATTTCGCATTATACCCAGGTCTAGGCAGCTACAAAGGTTTACTTGGCTGGACTAGTACTAACGAGTATGAACGTGAAATTGAATCAGCTGATGCAAAATATGCAGCTGTATTTAACAAGCTAGTTAAAACAGAAAGTAGTGACTTCGCTGAATACCGTGAAATTGCTGACATTGCTAAAGATCCTGAAGCAGTAAAAGTAGGTCAACGCCTATTCTTACAAAATTGTTCTCAGTGTCACGGTTCTGATGCACGTGGTGCAAAAGGCTTTCCTAACCTAACTGATGGTGATTGGTTGTACGGCGGTAACCCTGCTGACATCAAAGCAACTATCATGCACGGCCGCGCTGGTGTAATGCCGGGTTGGTTGCCTGTTCTAGGTGATGAGAAAGTAGATCAAGTAACAACGTATGTTGTTGGTTTATCTGGTCGTAAAGTGAATGCACGTGAAGAAGCCGCAGGTAAAGAAGTATTCCTTCAAACTTGTTCAGCTTGTCACGGCGCAGATGCGAAAGGCATGACTATGCTAGGTGCACCAAATCTGACTGACAAAACTTGGTTGTACGGTGGCTCACGTAAGGCTATCGAACAAACTGTTAAGTATGGTCGTAACGGTGTAATGCCAGCATGGAGTCACATCCTTGGTGAAGATAAAGTAATGCTATTAAGCAGTTATGTTTACAGTTTAAGTGTAAAGTAACGTAATAGTGCTAATTTAAAGCTCCATTTACTGAATGGAGCTTTTTTTTTGGCTGTAACTTTGTTAAATTTCACCTTTCCCTTCTTGGAGTTCACAATGAAATCTTATTGGTATAAAGAACCTTGGTTCTGGTTCGTTATTTTCTTCCCTGCGATATCTGTCGTTGCGGGTGTTTCTACTTTTATTGTTTTTCAAAATAATCAACCAGATATGGTTTCTGACGATTATTATAAAGATGGTAAAAAGATTAACCAAGACCTCACTAAATACCACGAAGCATTAGCTCGAAACATTACATTCACGCTAAAATTTGAAGACGGTTTCGCCGTGTTTATGCCAGCAACCGGTGACATGAAAGAGAATGAAGCTCTTAATATTTCATTCTTCCATGTTACGTTAGCAAAACATGACATTTCAGTGTTAGCGACCGCATTTGGTGACGGCAGTTACCGTGTAGAGATCCCTGCTGATATGCTGCAAGGTAAATGGCGCGTTCGTGCAGAGTCATTCGATAATAAATGGCGTGTACAAGAATATGTTCAATATCCAAATACTTCTGTAATTAAGTTAGACGGCGAGCAAGATTAATGTCAAACGGTACTAATTGTTATCACTGCGGTGAATCTGTTTTAGCAGCAGACCAAAATAAATTTAAAGTTTATATTGCACCTGAAGAACGCGAAATGTGTTGTCCGGGTTGCCAGTCTGTCGCAGAAATGATTGTTGGTTCTGGTTTGAGTTCTTATTATGAACATCGAACAGATTTATCACCGACCGCAAAGCAGTTAGTACCGGATGAATTGTTACGTTTGGAAATTTATGACGATAATGAAATTCAAGATGAATTTGTTTATCAAGACGGTGAGATAAAAGAGATCACGCTGACGGTAGAAGGTCTTAGTTGCGCCGCCTGCGCCTGGTTAATTGAAAGAAGTTTCCGTAATACCAAAGGTATTCATTTTATTAATGTGAATGCCACAAGTAACCGCATTGCAATCAAGTGGATCGATGAACAAATAAAACTCAGTGATATCTTAAAACGTATCAGTAACCTAGGTTACAGTGCATCGCCGTTTCAAGCTGACCAGCATGAATTGATGTATAATAAGCAACTTAAATCTTATTTTAGACGCTTGGGTTTAGCTGGACTGGCAACAATGCAAGTCATGATGTTTGCTGTTGCGCTCTACTCTACTTGGTTTGGCGATATGGAAGAAATGTATCGCCAACTTTTCCGCTGGGTAAGTTTGATCGTCGCAACACCGGTACTACTTTATTCCGCACAGCCTTTCTATTCAAACGCGCTACGTAACTTACGTACTAGAACGTTAGGCATGGATGTTCCGGTGTCCATCGCCCTACTCGGTGCGTATACTGCATCCGCTTATGCGACAATGACAGGAACAGGTGAAGTCTATTTTGAATCCGTGTCGATGTTTACTTTTTTCTTGTTGTTTGGCCGTTATTTAGAGTTAAGAGCACGAAAGAAAACCTCAGAACTCAGTGCTAACATGGCCAAGCTTGTCCCGAATATGGCGCTACGTGTTAACAGCGATAAATCTGAACAACTGATCCCAACTAAACAGCTTAAAATAAATGATTACGTTATTGTTAAAAGTGGTGAAGTAATCCCTTGCGACGGCATGATCATCAATGGTAAAACGAGTGTCGATGAATCAATGTTGACGGGTGAGTTTCTCCCTATCGTTAAAGCTGTTGATAGTGATGTGTATACCGGTAGTCTTAATGTCGAACAAACCATTACTGTTTGCGTGTCTAAAACACATAAGCATAATTTGATTTCAGAAATTATTCGATTACAAAATACAGCGCAGTCTTCTAAACCCCACATAGCTGTTTTAGCCGATCAGATATCACGTTACTTTGTACTCGCACTGTTAATCATTTCGGCTGGTACTTATTTGTTTTGGTTAGCCTACGAGCCTGAGAAAGCATTTTGGATAACCTTATCCGTACTTGTTGCTACCTGCCCTTGCGCTTTATCACTGGCAACACCAACAGCATTAACCTGTGCGACGAGTTTCTTATCGCAACGTGGTATCCTCATTCGTAAAGAGCATGTTCTAGAATCACTGACCAAGATTGATGAGGTCGCATTCGATAAAACCGGGACTTTAACAAAAGGTGCATTTACCCTCACCAAGATTAAATCTGACAGTGATCTTTCTGAGGATGAGCTATTACGTGTCGCTACGTCACTAGAACAACATTCAACACATCCAATTGCGTCAGCATTTAAATCTGAACAGCAGAGAATGCAATTCGATACAACCGAGAATCACATTGGCTTAGGTATCTCCGCCTTGGTTGGAGATGATCGTTATAAAATTGGCTCGGCTAAATTCACTCAACAAGAAAGTTTCGCGTCAGACGGTAAAGAAATAGTGGTTTATTTAACAAAAAACAATAAACTCATCGCCCGTTTTTATATTCAAGATGAAATGCGCGATAACGTTGCGACAACATTGGATTACATCGCGAAATCAGGCTTAACGGTGACCTTGCTCACTGGTGATAGCGAAAACAATACCAATAAAGTGACTGAAGGTTTAGCCATTTCGAATAAAAGAACCAGTCAATCTCCCGAAAGTAAGTTGGCATACATTAATGAACAGCAAGCAAACAACAAGATGGTGTTGATGGTTGGTGATGGTGTTAACGATGCGCCGGTCTTGAGTGCAGCGACAGTATCGGTTGCGATGGGTGAAGGTTCGGATTTAGCAAAAAACAGTGCAGACGTCGTGTTATTAAGTACTGATTTTATCGCCATGAAATATATGCTGGCTACCGCGACAAAAACCTATAAAATAATTAAGCAAAACCTAATGTGGGCGCTTGGTTATAATTCATTAATACTACCGTTAGCAATTTCAGGTAGTGTTCCTCCGTATATTGCAGTGATCGGCATGTCGCTTAGCTCATTGCTTGTTATTGGTAATTCATTAAGGTTGTTAAAGTAATGGAAGTTATTTTTATGTTAATCCCAATTGCGATGATTTTTGTCGCGATTGCAGTGGGCATTTTCTTTTGGGCAGTTAAGTCTGATCAATTCGAAGATTTAGAACGTGAAGGTAGTAATATTTTGTTTGATGACGAAGGTAATAACGAAGTACCAGTAAACAAACATAACGTCAAAAATAATAAACATGATAACTAGTCTCTTTGCTGCATTTATGATTGGTGTGCTAGGGGCTGGTCATTGTATAGCAATGTGTGGTGGTATTTCTGGTGCAATCGCACACGCCAACAAGCAAACAACACAAGCGAATCACCTCGCCCCGCTGTTTTATAATCTAGGACGAATAAGTAGCTATACTTTAATTGGGGCTATCGTTGGGTTTACTGCTCAAATAGGCTTAAATTTCGGGGCTGGTTATGACTTATTATTGATCTTACGTTTTGTGTCAGGTATTACACTCATACTGATTGGCTTATACATCGCACAACTTAACTCTGCTATTTTACAGCTTGAGAAGGTTGGACGTCTAGTTTGGCAATATATTCAGCCGTTAGCACGTAAGTTTATGCCATTAAAGACACCTTACCATGCATTCCCGCTTGGTTTCTTGTGGGGCTGGCTACCGTGCGGTTTAGTTTACTCGGCATTAACACTTGCGCTATCAACGGGGTCTACATTAAACGCCTCATTAACAATGTTAGCATTTGGCTTAGGCACCTTCCCTATTATGTTCTTAGTTGGTAGTTTATCGACTAAATTCAATAGTTTAATTCAAAATAGCAAGTTCAAAAAATTTAGTGGTTTGTTACTCGTTTTATTCGGTTTACATGTTATTTATATAGCTTTAGTACAATTGAGTGCTTCTGGTATTTAAATTTGCTACAATATTGACATATATCAAAAGAGTTTATTGGAATTATGGCCTTAGATAAGAAGATACCAACACGAACTGCTGCAACAAAGAGTGAAATACACTGTCAGAATTGCAGTATTAGCCAACTTTGCATACCATATTCTTTGAATGATTCAGAGCTAGATTCTCTCGACCAAATTATTGAACGCAAAAAGCCTTTTCAAAAGCACGACGAAATTTTTAAAGCCGGTGATAAAGTTAAATCGCTTTATGCTATCCGTTCAGGTTCTGTAAAATCTTACACAATTACTGAGCAAGGTGATGAACAAATCACAGGTTTCCATTTAGCGGGTGATTTAATCGGATTTGATGGTTTAAGCACTGGTGTTCATCCAAGTTTTTCACAAGCACTTGAAACATCGATGGTATGTGAAATACCGTATGACACGCTTGATGACTTGATTGGTAAAATGCCGATGTTACGTCGCCAAGTGATGCGTTTAATGAGTGGTGAAATTGCTGCTGACCAAGAAATGATTTTATTGTTAAGTAAGAAGAATGCTGAACAGCGTCTTGCTGCTTTCTTAAATAACCTTTCTGTCCGTTTCTCTGAGCGCGGTTTCTCGCCTAAAGAGTTCCGCTTAACAATGACACGTGGCGATATTGGTAACTATTTAGGACTTACTGTTGAAACTATTAGCCGCTTACTTGGTCGTTTTCAAACCAGCGACATGATTGAAGTGAAAGGTAAATACATTAGTATTATCGATCGTGAAAGTCTTGCTTTACTAGCCGGTAAGAAAGACGCTTAATTTTTAACGGTGAGTTGACTACGATAATCTCACCGTTTTAACATTAAGTGTTTATTCCATTGCGCTTGCTCTACAAATAAGCGTACATTTATGGCATCTATCACAAATTGGGATATAGTTAGATAAGTACAATTGTTGATTATGTATAATCAATATAATAAACATATACTTAATCTACATTCAATTTGTTATCAAGGTGCCTTATGAATAAATATAAAAATATTCTAGTGGTTGCAGATCCAGTCAATACACCACAAATCGCATTATCCCGTGCTTTGTATCTTGCTTCTCAACAAGATAACGTCTCAATTTCACTTCTCTTGGTTATCTATGACCTCTCTTATGAACTCACTTCGCTATTTTCGAGTGATGAGCGTGAGTCAATGCAAGATGCCATCGTTTTCGAAGAGCAAAAATCTTTTACCAAACAATTAGAGAAAGACTACCCTGATGCTAAAATTAATCTTAAATTGGTTTGGCACAAGCGCCCGTTCGAATCGATTTTAGAAGAAGCCACACTCAATAATCACGATTTAATTGTTAAAAGTACCCATAATCACAACAAATTAAGTGCGGTTATGTTTACCCCTACCGATTGGCATTTATTACGTAAAAGTTTGTGTCCAGTGCTATTGGTCAAAGATCATGAGTGGCCTGTCGGTGGTAATATTGTCGCCGCTATTCAAGTACTTGAAAGCACCAGTTTGAGTTCTGAAGATGATGATTCGATTAATGAGCGGATAACGCAAGAAGCACTGGAATTAAAAGAGCTGTTGAATGCGCATATACATTTAGCCAATGCATACCCAAGTACCCCTGAGCATATTTCCATTGAAATACCCAATTTTGATGCTGTTGCTTACAATCAAGAAATCGAAACACATCATAAGACATCCATGTATGCACACGCCGATAAATTTAATGTCGCTAAAGAAAACGTGCACATACAATCAGGTGCGCCAGAAGATGTTATCGCAGATGTTGTTGCGGAAGTTGACGCCGAATTAGTCATACTTGGCGCACCAACCCGCAATGGTTTTTCTGCATTTCTGATCGGCAATACAGCAGAGATGGTGATTGATTCGATTAACTGTGACCTTTTAGCATTAAAATGATTACAAAATAATAACCTAGACTCTTAAGCGTAGCAGTGCGCGCGGGCACCGGAACTTGCTTTTCCGGTTTGCTTGGGTATACTGCGCTGCTTACAGCATTATTTATCCTGAGTGTCCGAATGAATCTTGAAGATCTTACCGCTTTAGAAAAAAAGCAATTTGCTAAACTGCAAAAAAAGCTACGCCATGAAACTGGTAAAGCAATTGTTGATTATAATATGATTGAAGATGGTGACAGAGTCATGGTTTGTTTGTCTGGTGGCGCTGACAGTTTTACAATGCTCGACATTCTGCTTCAATTACAAGCTGCGGCACCAATCACTTTTGATATTATCGCGGTTAACTTGGATCAAAAACAACCAGGTTTCCCCGAAGAAATCTTGCCCCGCTACCTTGATAATTTGGGTATCGAATACAAGATTGTTCAAAAAGATACTTACAGCATCGTTAAAGAAAAGATCCCTGAAGGCAAAACAACGTGTAGTCTTTGCTCTCGTTTACGCCGTGGTATTCTTTATAACGCTGCCGTTGATCTGCGTGCGACAAAACTTGCACTTGGTCATCATGCCGACGACATCGTTGAAACATTATTCTTGAATATGTTTCATGGCGCGAAAATGAAAACAATGCCACCGAAACTTATTTCTGATGATAAGCGTAACATTGTTATTCGCCCGCTAGCGTATTGTCGCGAAGCAGATATTAAAGCTTACTCTGCGTTTAAAGCATTCCCGATTATTCCGTGTAATCTTTGTGGTTCACAAGAAAATCTGCAACGCCAAGCCGTGAAAAAAATGTTAGCACAATGGGATGAAGTAAATCCTGGTCGTGTAAATAATTGTTTCAACGCGATACGTAGTATTGTACCAAGTCACCTTGCAGATACAAACGCATTTGATTTTGTTAATATGACGCTAGATCGTGCAGACGAATTAACAGAATTAGATACCGCGTTTGATACTGAAATTGAAATGGTGCCAACAGAGCAATCTAAATCTGGGGTTGAGAATTTTGATCCGAATGAAATGGTTACTATCGTTCAATTATAAAAACTTAACTGTTAGTCATTCCTGTTCAGAGCAAGCTCAAAATAGGAATACAAAAAAAGCACGGCGATAACGCCGTGCTTTTTTTTACTCAAATTTTGTATTCGTTCATTAACCAGCGATTAATGAGTCATTAAATTTCAGTTAGCGGTACAATACGCAACGGCTTTTTACTAAATGTAATGCCTGCAATCTTATCACGGATAATTTCATCTTGTGATACCGAAATCTGAGTGCCACTTTTGAACAAAGTACCGCTGGCGGTATATGCATCAACAGGTTCATCAAAAATAAACTGAACGCCCATCGTAGTGGGTAAATTCATTCGGCCAAAATATCCCGCCATGTTACCTAAGAACAAATCAAACTCTTCAATTTGCTTAACCAAAGTCAACGATGTGAACTCTGTGGTATTCGTGTCTGTCGCCATTATTTGAAAAGAAACGTCACAAGTTGCTTTATCAGTTACATTTACGTGCAATTTTGCTTTGTCATCACGCAATTGTTTATTAAACGGGAGCAATAGCTCAGAATCATCGCCGACTTTAACATCTGTGATAGCACCTTCAAAATTAATAAATGCATTTTCAATCTGACAATGTTTCCCTGTCTGACTATTATTAAGAAAAACGCCAATCTTTGTATTAACGAATTGTTCTTTTTGGCTACTTTTCATTCTGTTATAGAAACCGTCATAACCAACGACTAATTCTTGGGCGCTTATAGATGGTACAAGGAGACTGGAAAGCAGCACCACTTTAATGAAATGGTTATTGAACATGATCTGATCCTTAATTAATAAGTAAGCGGTAGTTAAAATACAAAGTTATATGACGCTGATTATACCTAAAATCAGCCATAAGTTTGAGTCCATATTACGATTTTATTTACTTTTTAAGATTTAAAAATGACCTGAATATGTTTTTAATGCATTTTTTTTATCGATGTGCAAATTTATGCTTCATTTATGTGAGCTATAGCTTTAGAATTCACCCAAATTGTTCATCTCAATAGAATTGATGGACTTCTTACTATTTAGGTTTATTGATGCTTAATAAAAATCAGAACTCAATCATTAGACTTGCTAACGCAAAAAAGTCATTTGATAACAAAGTTATTATTAATGACTTAACGTTAGATATTTACGATGGCGAATTCGTCACGATTTTAGGCCCATCTGGTTGTGGTAAAACAACCGTATTACGTGTGCTTGCAGGTTTAGAAACGTTAGACAGTGGGGACATTTATCTTGATGATAAATGTATTACGCAAGTCCCTGCTGAAAAACGTAATACCAATACTGTATTTCAGGGTTATGCGTTATTCCCCCATATGACTGTATTTGAGAATATAGCCTTTGGTTTACGCATGCAGAAAATTCCTGAACCCGAAATTAAGCAGCGTGTTAACGAAATGCTGGCAATTGTAAAACTGACAGATTTTAAAGACCGTCAACCTGCACAATTATCCGGTGGTCAGCAACAACGAGTTGCGATTGCGCGTGCTGTGGTTAATCAACCAAAAGTATTATTACTGGATGAATCGTTAAGTGCATTGGATTACAAACTGCGTAAGGAAATGCAGAACGAACTTAAAATGCTGCAACGTAAGTTAAATATTACTTTTATTTTCGTGACTCATGATCAAGAAGAAGCGTTGACGATGTCAGATCGTATCATTGTAATGAACAATGGTAGCGTTGAACAAATTGGTACACCACGCGAAATATATGAAACACCAACTAACTTATTTGTTGCTAAGTTTATTGGTGAAATTAATATATTTCCTGCGGTAATCGATTCTCACATCGATGAAGATAAGTATTTAGCGAATGTACATGGTTGTCAGTATACGATTTCGACAGACCTTACATTAGAAAAAAATCAGTCAGTTAATATCTTATTACGTCCAGAAGATTTAAGAATTAAAGAACTGGATGACAAGGCAACGTCGGTACAGATTACTGGACATATTATCGAACGTAATTATAAAGGCATGACGTTGGACTCTGTTATTCGTTTAGATTCCGGTGAAAGAGTACAGATTAGTGAATTCTTTGATGAAGATGATCCTGACTTTGATCATAGTCTAGGCCAGAAAGTGGCTGTGTCTTGGGTTGAAAGCTGGGAGGTTATCTTAACAAATGAATAATTCGTCGATGTTTAAGCGCTTTTCAATCGGAATATTACTCGTTTGGCTGAGTGTCTTTGTTTTATTACCTAACTTAATGATCATAGTGACGAGTTTTTTAACCCGTGACGATGCTAACTTAATTAGTTTGACCTTTACGTTAGACAATTATGTGCGGTTATTTGATCCACTTTATTTTAAGGTATTAACGCATTCTGTCTATATGGCGAGTATCGCGACGTTCATCTGCTTGATCATTGGTTATCCTTTCGCTTATACGATCAGCCAGTTACCTAAAAAGATTCGACCGATATTGTTGTTTTTAATCATTGTGCCTTTTTGGACCAATTCGTTAATTAGAACGTACGGCATCAAAGTCTTGTTGGCTAAGAAAGGCCTGTTAAATGCTCTGTTACTTAATTTACATATTATTGATGAACCATTGAGAATGATGTATACGGAGTTTGCGGTCATTTTTGCATTGGTATATATCTTGTTACCCTTTATGATTTTACCTTTATATTCAAGTATTGAAAAAATTGATAAAAGCTTAATTGAAGCGGCGAAAGATTTGGGTGCATCTAAATTTACGACATTCTTAAAGGTTGAATTACCTTTGACCCTGCCTGGTATTATCGCCGGTATGTTATTGGTATTTTTACCGGCTATGGGTATGTTTTATATTGCCGATCTTGTCGGTGGAGCCAAGAATTTATTGATTGGTAATACGATCAAGACACAATTTTTGAATATTCGTGACTGGCCATTTGGCTCTGCTGCAAGTATTACGTTAACGGTGTTTATGGCTGGCTTACTGTTTTTCTATTATAAGGTAGGTAAATCGATTAAGAATAGAGGTAATAATGCTTAAACGTCATATATCAAAAGTATTGTTATTACTTGTATATATTTACTTATATACGCCTATTTTTATTTTGATTGGTAATTCATTTAACGCGTCAAAATATGGTCTAAAATGGAATGGTTTCACCACCAAGTGGTATGAGTTACTGTGGAATAACGATACTTTGTTGCAAGCAGCCTTTAATTCGATCACAATCGCTGTCTTTGCGTCTTCAATCGCGGTCGCTATCGGCACGCTTGGCGCAGTGGCTTTGTTTAAGCATCAGTTTAAAGGTAAAAAGTTTATATCTGGTCTACTCTTTGTGGTAATGATGTCGCCAGATATCGTGATGGCAATTTCGTTATTAGCGCTATTCATTATACTTGGCCTAGAACTCGGTTTTGTTACTTTGCTTATCTCACACATTACTTTCTGTATTCCGTTTGTTGTGATTACCGTTTACAGTCGTTTGAGCAATTTTGATAACGCGATACTAGAAGCCGGTAAAGACTTAGGTGCAACGGAAGCAACTATCTTTAAACGCATTATTTTACCCATTGCCAAACCGGCCATTATTGCCAGTTGGTTATTATCATTCACCTTATCGCTTGATGATGTCATTGTGAGCTCGTTTGTCACGGGTCCAAGTTTTGAAGTACTACCATTGAAAATTTATTCAATGGTAAAAGTGGGTGTCTCACCCGAGGTTAATGCATTAGCGACGATGATGATTTTAATATCGATATCATTTGTGATTGCAGCAGCCCTCATTAATAAAAGTGACAAGTCTGTTTAATGACAGTTTGTTATCGATTATGTAGTCTTGCTTTTGCTTTTGTATTAAGTAATGCAGGACTGCAATTGTTTACCACTAAATAGAAGAAGAATGAACATGTTTAAAACAGCAATAAAATGTGTTGCAGCTGCCCTACTTTTCAGTAGCTCTGCGTATGCAACGACAATAAATTTTTATAACTGGTCTGAATATATCCCACCAGGACTGTTATCTCGCTTTACAGAAGAAACGGGTATCAAAGTTGTTTATTCAACTTATGAGTCGAATGAATCTATGTATGCGAAATTAAAAACGTATGACAAAAATGGTTATGACTTAGTGGTCCCTTCAACTTATTTCATCAGTAAAATGAAGAAAGAAGACATGCTGCAAGAAATTGATCACAACAAGTTAACTAACTATAAAAACCTAGACCCGTCTTTATTAAACAAAGAGTATGATTTAGGTAATCGCTATAGTATTCCGTATATCTGGGGCGCAACCGGCATCGGCGTTAACACTGCAGATATAGATCTCGCATCGGTAACGAGCTGGACAGATTTGTGGGATCCAAAATGGAAAGGTCAGTTATTATTAACTGATGATGCCCGTGAAATTTTCCACATGGCGTTAAAGATCCAAGGCCATTCAGCGAATACACAAGACGAAACAGAATTGGCACAGGCTTACGAGCTATTGAAAGAGCTAATGCCTAATGTATTGGTATTTAACTCTGATACACCAGCTAATCCATACATTGCAGGCGAAGTAGAGTTTGGTATGATCTGGAATGGCAGTACGTACATGGCGCAACAAGAAGACAGCGACATTACAATGGTATATCCAAAAGAAGGTGCGGTATTCTGGATGGACAGCTTAGCAATTCCTAAGAATGCTAAGAACGTTGATGCGGTGCACAAACTTATCGACTTCTTACTGCGTCCAGAAGTAGCTGCAGAAGTGGCTCTTGAAATTGGTTATCCAACACCAAATAGTGCCGCTAAAAAGCTGTTGCCGAAAGAATTTATCGAAAACAAAATCATATTTCCTGATGCAGAAACAATTGCGAATGGTGAATTCCATTCCGATGTAGGTGAAGCGAACATCATTTACGAACGTTATTACGAAAAACTAAAAGCACAAAACCTGTAAGCTTCAACGCTATTGGGTTAAATTGTAGATAATAAAAAGGTGCATCTTGTATGCACCTTTTTGGATCTTGCTTGATCTTACTTAGTTAAACTAACATCATAGAATCAAAAAAATTGTTTATCTCGCGCCATTAGCTCATCAACCAACTCTCGCACTTCATCCGTTGCTTTACCAACACGATGCTCTTTAAAGTTATCAGAAATATGGGTCGCATCTAGATTAATTTCAATTGTATGAGCGCGAGCTTTATTTGCTTCGTTAACGAAGTCAGCGGCTGGATAGACAGAACCAGACGTACCGATAGCAATGAACAAGTCTGCTTCGCTTAGCGTTTTGTAAATATTATCCATGAATAGTGGCATTTCATTAAACCAAACTACGTGAGGACGTAGGTTGCCTTGCACTTTACAGCACGGACATTTTAATGATTTAGTTAGCTGCTTATATGGGAATAATTTCTGCGTTTTTTCACAGCGTGCTTTGACTAATTCACCGTGCATATGAATAATGTCATTAGCACCACCACGTTCGTGTAAATTATCAATATTCTGCGTAACAATGGTCACACTACCTGTATAGTTTTTTTGTAGTTCTGCAAGTGCTACGTGTGCGTCATTAGGCTGAATAGTTGGCAAAGATAATTGATTAAACCTTTGATTATAAAAACTATAAACTAACTCCGGGTTGCGACGATAGCCATCCAAAGTTGCTATGTCATCAATGTGATGCTTAGCCCATAAACCATCACTTGCACGGAATGTTTCAATACCCGATTCAGCTGAAATACCAGAACCAGTGAGGATGACTATGTTGTTATAGGTGTCAAACATTTAACTTCTCTTTGTTATAAAACTTGTATTAACCATATCATTTATGTGCCTTTATCGCACGGTGAAATAAGCATTTAAGATGATTTATTTGTGTAATGTGATATGGATTTACAACTTACTATTCAAATGATTATGAGTAATTGTGCGACGTGTTGTTCGACTTTGCATGAAGGAGATGGATGGCACTTTACAGGAACCTTAGGCGAGATACTTTAAGGGAAATAGAGATGGGAAATAAGATAAAAACCGGTAGTAAAATGGTATACCATTACTACCGGTTCATTTTTAGATATAAAGACTAAAAAGTTAATCGATTCGTATTATTACTTTTTTTTAGCCACGTTTTTTTTAACACGGCGATTCGTTACTTTTTTTGCAGTTTGCTTTACTGTTGCTACTTGCTCAGTTACTTCTTGTACAACGTCTTGCATTACTTCTTTTACAATCGGTTTAGCAATAACAGGTGTTACTTGAGTCACAACTTGGGTTACTGCTTCTGCTACATTTTCTACCACAGCCGTGACTTCAGCGGCAACGCTAGCCACTTTCTCTGTGACTGCTGCTTCAACAATTTCGATAGCTTCTTTTACAGCTTCAACTTGTGGTGCAGCTTCTTGTACTTGTTCAGTTGTTGTTGCTTCTGCCAATGCTGATTCGATTTGCTCGATTTTATCAATGATGTTGTCGAATGTACTTGCATCAATATTGGTTAAATTTGAAACTGCGCTATGCACTTTTCCTTGTATCGCATCAGTCGCATTTTGGCTTGCTGACGTCAATTTATCTTTTTGGTTAAAGAGAGTCTGAGTGGTATCAGATTCAAGCTTACGGCCTCGCTCGACTAATTCATCAAAAATTGATTGGCTTTTAGTCACAGTGTTCGATGCAGATTCATACCCTTTATCATAGGCACCTAGACCAGCTAACCAGATGTTACGTGTGATTTGATCTTTTGCAGACCATACATGTTTTGCTGCAGTAATTACTTTAGACATAAAAAACCCTTTTTGAAGCCACTAATACAATATATATGTTTTATGGCCCTTATATTATCGAGGTAAATTAGAAGATACATTCCAAAATATTAGATACTTAGGTTAGGTCTCACCCTTTAAATCAACTTGTGACAAACATACCTATAATAAACTTCAATTAAATGCAAAATAACCAACATTTTTGCTAACAAATTAACTTAAATAGAACTAAAATAAGCATCCTTTTGTACTTTCCAGAATATCACTATGCCCAGCCAAACCCATAAACTGCAAATAAATTTTATTATTAAGCTTGGACTTGCATTACATCGTTGTGGTGCGACAAGTTACCGAATTGAAAACCATTTATTGAATTTGGCAAAATTCTGGAATATTGAAGCAAGCTTTCTTGTTACGCCAACCGCTTTCACGTTTATTTTTTCAAGTAACCCAGATGACCAACACACACATGTTGTGCGCGTTCAGCCTTCTGGTAATGACCTAGGGAAATTGGCGGTTGTAGACGAGATTGTCGAAAAAGTGGTTGATTCCCAAGTCACACTCGATGAAGCGATGTTATTGTTGGTTGAAGCTAAACAGCAACCTAGCTTTTATGGCGTTAAAACTGAAGCACTTGGCTGGTGTGTAACAGGCGGTGCGTTTGCAATGCTATTATCGTCTTCTAGCTTGGACATAGTCAGTTCATTTTTATTCTCGTTTCTGGTTTTTATCTTATATAAATTATCTGCACACTCGCCACGTTTAGCTTCAATTGTTGAATTTTTCGCCCCATTTATATCTGCGATTTTGGCCTGCTTTGTCGCGAGTCTTGGGATCACAATCAACGTGCCATTCGTGATCTTATCATCCGTGATCATTTTTATCCCAGGTCTTGCGATCACGGTGGCCTTAAGCGAAATTGTGAATAAAGATCTTGTATCAGGTACATCAAAGCTAGTCGATGCGACTATGCTGCTGTTCAAACTGTATTTCGGTGCGTTATTGGGGATTACATTAGGTAACCTAATCTGGACTATCGATCCACAAGTATTAGATCTGAGCTATGCATTACCCGATTGGAAAAACTATATTGCAGTGATGGCGCTATCCACAGGGCTAGTCGTTGCGTTCAATGTCCACAAGTCCGATATGATTTGGGGAATTGCCGCTGGCTTAATTGCTTATGTAGTCAGTACGTTCGCCGCACAGTACTTAGGGTTTACATTAGGTACCTTCGTTGGTTCCTTTACCGTTGGTTTGTTTAGCAATGTCTATGCGATTATCAAAAACAGACCCGCGTCAATCGTGTTAATCCAAGGTATTGTTTTGTTAGTCCCAGGTAGCCGAACCTATATGGATTTAAACACGTATATCTCAGGTCATGAAATAATAAACAACATTAATGACAGCGGTTTTGTGTTTATGATCTTCATTGCGATCCTTGCAGGTATGATCTTGGCGAATGCGGTATTACCGGCGAAGAAAAGTTTGTAATATAATCAACGCTTCCTAATAACTGTATATACATCCATGTACTCATGCTACTATTGTGGCATGAGTATTTTTTTATAGTTAAATTGATAGCGAAATCATGGCCAAAACTCCCAAAACCAAAACTAGTTTCCTGTGTTCTGAATGTGGCGCAAATTTCCCGCGCTGGCAAGGACAATGTAATGCCTGTAAAGCTTGGAATACATTAGCTGAATTCAAAGAAGCAACCCTACCAAGTCAACAGCGAAGCATTGCTTCACAAGGTGGTTATGCCGGCACACTCGGTAACACTGTCAAGAAGATGTCTGAAGTATCACATGTTGAACTAAATAAACTTAAGACTGGGATAGGTGAATTGGACCGCGTCCTGGGTAATGGCCTTACGGTTGGTTCTATTGTATTGATTTCGGGTGATCCTGGCGCGGGTAAAACCACCATATTAACGCAGTTATCAGCAAACCTAAGTCAGCAAATGGTTTCAATGTACTGCACTGCAGAAGAAAGCCTCGAACAATTTAAAAGCCGTGCTATTGAGCGTTTGAAAATTGATTTCATCGAAGACAACTTATTATTGATGTCTGAGTATATCGTTTCTAATATTATGGAACGCGCGCTTGAAGCAAAAGTTAAGTTCCTTATTATTGATTCGATTCAGGCCCTTGAAAGCGAACATTGTAACGGTAGTGCGGGTTCTGTAAGCCAAGTAAAAGGCTGTGCACAAGAGTTAAGTCGATTTTCTAAACAACATGGCATTACATTAATCATTATTGGTCATGTCACTAAGGGCAGTGATTTAGCAGGCCCGAAAACACTAGAACATATTGTTGATACCCTACTCCACATTGAAGTTAACGACAGTATTATCCGTACCATTCGTGCCAGTAAAAACCGTTTTGGTGACGTAGACCAAGTTGGCATCTTCCAAATGCACAGTAAAGGCATGCTGTCTGTGGATAATCCAAGTAAATTGTTCCTATCTGGTGCCGATGAGACCGTAGCGGGCTCTGCTATCACTTGTATTCGTGATGGAAATCGTAATTTATTACTCGAAGTGCAATGTTTAGTATCTGAATGTGAAGCTGAAAATCAACAACGGGTGAGTATTGGCCTGAGCTTCAACCGTTTGAAGATGATAACCGCCGTACTACGTAAACACGGACGTATTAAACTTTTCCATGATATTTACGTTAACTTAGTCGGTGGTTTGAAATTACCAGAAACCGATACCAGTGCTGATTTAGCGATTGCGGCATCACTTATTAGCTCCCTGAATGATAAAGAAATGTCGCGAAAACACTGTTTTATGGGCGAGATTTCACTGAGTGGCGAAGTAAGACCAATTAATGGTGGCGTTCCCCGTGTAAACGAAGCGGTTAAACATGGTTTTGAAGTAATATATATACCCAAGGCGAATTACCATAAGTCGATGGAAAATAGTGGCGCTAAAATAATACAGATAGAGAAGATTGGTGATTTGTTAGAAGCGCTTAATTAACGCCCTGCTTATTTGACTGAATCTAACGTTCCGATGAAGTTATGTCTGGGCGTTAGATTTAAAGTCTGTGGTTTTAAGTTGTAGAAGAAGTACTGCATGATGGTCTAAGTTGTTGGTAAAATATAAGGGACAAAGCTTGCCCCTTATATTTTATTAGTGCTTACAACCACAACTTGTTTGAGCAGTTAAAATACCATCTTGCTCGACAATACGACCTTTAGTCATCATGTTTGCTAATATTTGGTTTTTATCCATACCTTTAACTTTGCATGTGTGGAATAAACCGACTGGAAACGTTTGCTCTATTAACGCCAGTAACACCGACTCATTTATTCCCGCTGGCTGCGCCGCTAACAATGCAACGACTTCTCTACCATGAACAGATTCAGACATAACACCCTCTAAAATTATAATTTAAACATAATAATGTGATCTTCTAGATCGCCAGCATCAGACTCAGGAACAGCCTTACCACGAATCGAATAACCCAATTTGTGCATCTCTGATTGACTACCAGTTAGTAGTGGATGCCATTCAGGTAATTCTTTGCCTTCTAAAAGGCGCTTGTAAGCACATGTTTCTGGTAGCCAATGGAATGCATCAATATCATCAAGCGTGACTTTAAAACAATCAGAAACATACTTAAATCGCTTTTCATACTTCTTACAGCGACATGTTTTTGTGTTTAATAGCTCACAAGCTACATTGGTAAAATGAATCTCTTCCGACTCATCTTCAATGATTTTATGTAAACAACACTTACCACATCCATCGCAGAGTGATTCCCACTCTGGAACTGTCATTTTAGCGAGTGTTTTAGTCTGCCAAAATTTTTCTACCATGTAATTAATCTCTAAATGAACTCGCAGCCGAATTTATAACGGTTTGTCAGTGTTAATGCAAGCTTATCACCTGAATTAAGTACCCCAACACCTGCTGGCGTGCCTGTTAATACAATATCACCAGGTAACAAGGTGAAACACGTGGTTATCTCTGTCAACAATGACTCAATAGTACGCATCATGTTAGCCGTGCAGCCCTGCTGTCTTAACTGGTTATTAACCATCAAGGTGAAATCGAGATTATTCACATCGGCAAATTCAGCAAACGGGATAAAAGTGCTAATAGGACAAGCATTATCAAATGCTTTTGCCCTTTCCCATGGATGCCCTTGGGCTTTAAGTGATGATTGTAAATCACGTAAAGTCAGATCAAGCCCTAAACCAACACCCCAAATTAACTCAGAAAGCACGATTGGCGTTCCTTTCGTAATTGGTGACTTAATTAATAACGCCACTTCTAGCTCATTGTGACATTCACCTAAACCGACAGGAAGTAGCAGCGGTTTATCCAGTGCTACTAACGAGGTTGCAGGTTTAATAAACAATAATGCTTGTTCTGGTACTTCGTTACCAAGTTCACGGATGTGATCGAGATAATTACGGCCAATACACACGACCTTACCAACCGGCAGATCAAGTTTATCGTTATTTAATGTCTGGTGTTCGTAAAGAGAATCAATCATTTCAATCCCTGAATTTGATAGCATCTGATAAATGGGCAACGGATGTTGCAAAGTAATCTGAACGATTCCAACGCATAATACTTTTATAATTATTGTACGCTAAATAAATTCGTCCTTTTTCGCCATCAGGCATAACAAGTGACGCATCAAGATCTACATTAGGTAATGCTTTACCTTCAAAGGTTCTTATCCCTAGCGCTTGCCATTCTGGTAACGTCTTAGTCAGTTTTAATCCTGAAACACTCGCATCGTAGCCTTTAGGTAACGTAACTTGTCGACCCCAAGTGTAAGTATCATCCCACTTGGCTTGTTTCAAATAATTGGCAGCAGAAGCTAATGCGTCGGCTTTACTGTTCCAAATGTCCTTTTTACCGTCGTTATTATAATCGACAGCATAAGCGTTAAAAGACGAAGGCATAAATTGAACTTGTCCCATTGCACCAGCCCAAGAACCTTTCATATTATCAATGGTGATGTGTCCTTCATCGATAATTTTCAGTGCTGCAAACAACTCTTTCTTAAAGAACGCTTCTCGGCGCCCATCATAAGCGAGTGTCGCCAATGCTGATAAGGTAGAAAAATTACCCGTGTAGTTACCGAAGTTAGTTTCAACACCCCACAACGCGATAATAAAGCGTGGCTGAACACCATAGTCTTTGCCAATGCGTTGTAGTAAATCTATATTTTCATCATACAGCTTACGTGCTTTTGCGATCTTCCATTCAGGTACGGCTCTTGGGATATAAGCATCAAGCGTTATTTTTTTACGCTCAGGTTGTGCTTTGTCATGAACAATGGTCTTTTTGCGATACTTCATCGAAGCAAAAGCATCATCCAATGTTTGTTCACTCAAACCTAAGGCTTGCGTCTCTGTTCGTAAGGTCGATAAATACTCATCAAATGTCGGTTTAGCTGACACAACTGTCGTGCTTAATGCAAATAATACTAATCCTGCTAATTTCATTTAATCTCCTTATAAAAGACGGCAATAAATATCGCTACTGTTTATTGTTATCACGCCACGTTTTATATTCTACTAAGTGATCGATTGGCGGTGGTGGCATTTGTAAATAAAAGCCCTTTGACGTTAAATTTTCTAATACATTTTTTGTATCAGCAAACGCTAACGTACGTTTATCTGTTAAATTCATTGTGACGACTAGTTTAGGTTGACCGAACATTGTTAATAAAGTTTCAGGAACCTGACTAAAATCGTCACGACGGGAAATAAATAAATACATCCCTTCTTTTTTATTTGTTTTATATATTGAACAAAGCATTGTATTTCTCTTAAGTTATAAACTTGCCTATTTTACGAGTAAAATATAACATGGCATAATGATTTATCTAAGTGCTATAACGATAAATGCTAAAACAGGCATAAAAACTAAGCAATCAGGAAAAAACAATGGCAGAACAGTCGATAAAATTTAAAGGGACAAGCTTTACACTTTCGGTAATTCATATCGAAAGTAACGCTGCGATGGCTAATCTTCACACCTTTATTGCCGACAAAGTCGCCCAAGCACCCGCATTCTTTAAATCTGCTCCCGTTGTCGTTAATGTTGCTAATCTTAAAGGTGACATTGATTTCAAAATGATCCAACAGGTCATCACTGATAATGGGATGAACCTTGTAGGTATTGAAGGTTGTCAAACGGCTGAGCAAAAACTGTCAGTGCGCGAGTCTGGTATTTCTGTTATTTCAAATACGGCTAAAAATACAGCAACTAAATTAGTGCCCAGTGCTGATATAAAACCAGAAATACAGACAGTTATAGTGGAAAAATCGATAACTAAGACCATAGTTCATAAAGGACAGATTCGTTCTGGCCAGCAAATTTACGCTCAAGATGCATCATTAACAGTACTTGGCAACATCAGTGCTGGGGCTGAAGTGATAGCGGATGGTTCAATTCATATATACGGAGCCTTACGTGGTCGAGCAATTGCAGGCGCAAAAGGTGACGAAAGTGCACAAATATTTTGTAATAAATTAGACCCAGAGTTGCTTTCAATTAATGGCACTTATATTTTAAGTGACGCAGTCCAAAGTCAGTTTATAAATACTCAAGCTCAAATTAATTGTATCAATAACAAATTAGAAATTACAAAGTTCGATTAAATTCAAGGAATTAAAATGGCTGAAATTATTGTCGTCACATCTGGCAAAGGTGGTGTTGGTAAAACAACGACCAGTGCTGCGATTGCTACTGGACTAGCACTAAGAGGGAAAAGAACTGTTGTTATCGATTTTGATATCGGTTTACGTAATTTAGATTTAATCATGGGCTGTGAACGCCGTGTGGTTTATGACTTTGTTAATGTAATCAATGGTGAAGCTAACCTGTCTCAAGCACTCATTAAAGACAAGCGAGTTGCTAACTTGTATATCCTGCCTGCATCGCAGACACGAGATAAAGATGCGCTGACAAAAGAAGGCGTTGGTAAAGTTTTGGATCAACTTGCTGAAAATCACGATTACATTGTGTGTGATTCTCCAGCTGGTATCGAAGCGGGCGCGATGATGGCGTTATACTTCGCAGATATAGCCGTTATCACCACTAATCCAGAAGTCTCTTCTGTGCGCGATTCAGACCGTATTATAGGCATGTTACAAAGCCGTTCTCGTCGTGCAGAGCTTGGTCTTGAACCAATTAAAGAACATCTACTTATTACGCGTTACGTACCAGAGCGTGTAGAACGCGGTGATATGTTAAGTGTAGAAAGTATTACTGAAATATTAGCGGTGCCACTTGCAGGTGTTATTCCTGAATCAGGTGCAGTGCTTAAAGCATCAAACTGTGGCCAACCCGTCATATTAGATACAGAAAGTGATGCAGGACAAGCTTATGCTGATACCGTAGCAAGGATACTCGGTGAAGAACGCGAGTTTCGTTTTGTTAATGTAGAAAAGAAAGGCTTTTTAAGCAGAATATTTGGAGGTTAAAATGTCGTTACTAGATTATTTCCGTACATCTAAACCAGATGTACAATCAGCAAATTTAGCGAAGGATCGTTTACAGATAATTGTTGCGCATGAACGTAGTTTACGTAATAACACTCCAGATTATTTACCACAATTAAAATTAGATATTCTTGAAGTAATTAAAAAATATGTAGCTGTGACGTCAGATCAAGTAAGTGTGCAACTTGATCAAAGAGATAACAATCTTTCAGTGTTAGAGTTAAATGTGACTCTGCCTGAAGAGTAATATAAATCAAAATAAAAAAGCGAGTGTGTAAGAGATTGCACACTCGTTTCTTTTTATATTACTTATTACTTATTACTTATTACTTATTTGGCCATTAAGCTTTCAAATACAGTATTGCCAATCAGTTCTGCACGCCAATTACTTAACATAATCGGCTTATCCCCTACTTGGCGCTCTTCTTCTGTTAATTCCCAACACCAATTCAATAGTTCGTTAATAATCTTCTTTGAACCAATCAATTCTGCTGGAATATTCGTTTTTTCAGCCACAACCGCGATTTTATTGCGTATGCCTTGGACTATTTTCTTATAACCTGGGTAATCAGAAATACGTGTTAGCGGTTCAGGCAACTCATCATCAGACAATTGCTCTACCTGTTTTACGATTTCAATTATTTGTTTGCCGTGACGTTTTATTTCGATTGGTAACAACTCAAGCTTATTCAAATCACGTAATGATTGAGGCTGTTGCTTTGCGACTTCAAGAATGTGTGCTTCTTTTACCACAAAGTTTACCGCCATATCACGATTGATAGCATTGTTTTCACGCCACTCGCCCAATGCTTGTAATGTTGCAAGTTGACGAGGAGGCAAGAAAGATGCGTTCTTGAATTGCTTATAAACAGTGCTCGGATTTTTCTTTGCCGATTTACGACGGCGTAGATTATCTAACTCTTGTAGATAATAGTCATAATAACCGAGTTCATTCAGCTTTGATTCCAATTCGTTCCAGCAAGGTAACAAATGGTATACGTCTGCAGCAGCGTAATTAAGCTGCATTTGCGTCAAGGGACGTGCTAACCAATTAGAACGCGATTCGCCTTTATCCAATGTAATGTTTTGGAATTCAGAAACTAAACCGCCAAAACCAAGGGAAGATCCAAGACCACAAAATGCGGCAGCGATTTGAGTATCATGAAAAAAATCGGGGAATTTATTTGCTTCCGTCATAAATACGTCGAGGTCTTCAGAGCAAGCGTGAAGCACTACAGGGTGACGGTCAAGAAGTTGCCATAATGAACTTAAGTCATCAACGGCAAGTGGATCAACTAAATAAGTTTCAGTACCAGTATATAGCTGAAACAATCCAAGAATGGGGTAATAAGTACGCTGTCTGATGAATTCAGTGTCGATTGCTAAAACTTCAACGTCCGCACATTGCGCTATCATTTGCTGCAATGTTATTTGATCTTCAACTAAAATATATTCCACTTATAACCTCAAAAAAAAGCCACTTTCTTAAAATTTAGAAAGTGGCTTAATTTTAACGAAATAAACGTCTAATTATAAGTGTTTTATGACTTTAAATTATATTAATGCTTAATCACGCAATTCACGACGTAATATTTTACCAACATTACTCTTTGGTAACTCATCACGGAACTCGATAATACGTGGGATCTTATAAGCAGTAAGGTGTTCACGACAATGGGCAATAATTTCTTCTTTCGAAATTTCACCTTTCTTAACAACAAAGATTTTAACTGTTTCGCCTGATGATTCGTGAGGAACACCAATTGCTGCAGCTTCAAGAATGTTGTCATTCATTGTCAGTACATCTTCAATTTCGTTAGGGAAAACGTTAAAGCCGGAAACAAGGATCATATCCTTCTTACGATCGACGATGTAGAAGAAACCCTCTTCGTCCATACGGGCGATATCGCCAGTGTTTAGCCAACCATCAGTGATCACTTCAGCAGTGTCTTGTGGACGCTGCCAATAACCTTGCATCACCTGAGGACCACGCACTTGCATTTCGCCTACTGCGCCAGGTTTTGTTAATACGCCACCTTCGTCATCGATAATACGTACATCAGTTGATGATACCGGTAGACCAATAGAACCGTTATATTCATGTAGATCGTAAGGGTTTACTGTTACAAGTGGTGAACATTCTGTTAAACCATAACCTTCAAGTAAATGGCAACCAGTGATCTTCTTCCATTTTTCAGCGACTGAACGTTGCACAGCCATACCGCCGCCAACAGATAGTTTCAGAGCTGAAAAATCAATGTTAGCAAAACTGTCATCATTAACGAGTGCATTAAACAGTGTATTAACACCTGTGATTGCAGTTGGTTTATGATCACTAATTTCTTTGATTAATGCAGGCAGATCACGTGGGTTTGTAATAAGAATATTCTTACCACCACCCAAGAAGAATAATAAGCCATTCACTGTGAGTGCAAATACGTGATATAGCGGTAATGCCGTGATCACAGTTTCTTTGCCACGGTCAATAATACTACCGTAAGCCCCTTCCGCTTGTAACACGTTAGCAAGCATATTTTTGTGCGTTAATACTGCACCTTTAGAAACACCCGTTGTACCACCAGTGTACTGAAGAAAAGCGATGTCATCAAAACCAGCTTCAACTTTAGTAAACTGCAATGAACGGCCTTTACTTAACACGCGATTGAACGGTATCGCATTAGGTAGGTTAAATTTAGGTACCATCTTCTTCACGTACTTAACAACTAAGTTTGTGATAGCGCCTTTAACAGGAGAGAACAAGTCACCTAATTGCGTTAAGATAACGTGTTCAACAGGTGAATCTTTAATGACTTTTTCAAGTACACTAGCGAAGTTGGAAATAATAACAATTGCTTTAGCACCTGAATCGTTCAACTGGTGCTTCAACTCGCGCGGTGTATATAAAGGATTTACATTAACAATGACCATACCTGCACGTAACGCACCAAATAGCGCGATCGGGTATTGAAGTAAATTTGGCATCATTAACGCGACACGGTCGCCTTTAGTTAATTTAAGCTCATTTTGAAGGTAAGCTGCGAAAGCGCGAGACTTCTCATCGATTTCACCATAAGTTAATGAACAGCCCATATTTACATACGCAGGGTTATCTGCATAATTTTGAACTGTCTGATCGAATATATCGTTTAAAGAACGAAATGAACCAAAGTCAATCTCTGCTGGTACATTATCCGGGTATCTCTTTAACCAAACTTTTTCCACCTTACCACTCCTTTTATTTAACTTTTAATTTAACAACACAATAACGTTATTATTAATCCCTTAATAATAATTAATCGCTATTGATGAAATTATTTATTGTGAACGGATCTTAATTGATTAACACTCAATTAACAAATAAAATATCTACATTAGTTGTTTATTTAAATCTTCATAATTTAGAATTAGATAACAATTATTCTATTTTAGTTGATTTAATAAACCATTATATTTAATTTTCAACAAATTTAACGATAGCCATTGCAGTTTCCGCGGCATTATCCATGTGAACATGATGTCCGCCAGGCACCTCTAAAATAGTAAAATTGGCTTTAGAAAATATTTCTAAATCTAAAGTGCGTGTGATCAATGGAAATCCTTTATCACCAACCATTATCAAACAAGTCGTTGATAATGATGATAAAATATCAAAAACCTGCAATTCTGTCAAACGAACTAAAGACCGTAGCTTCAATTTTGGATCTGAACAAAAGTTAACACTGCCATCACAAGATGTTAAATTTCTGTTACAAATTATTTTAGCATGTTCTTCATTCAAATCAGAAACAAGACAGCGTGCTTTAACCACTTTTTCCAACGTTAAAGTATTACTTTTGCGCTTCATACTTGCGTTGACATTTTTATTGTAAATAGCGCGACTTTCTATGCCTTTACGTAATTGGCTCACAGTTTGGTCAGCTTCTGCTGAAATAGCACCCAAACCTTCAATTAACACAATTCGGTGTACTAACTCAGGAAACGTAGCAGCAAAAATAGAACTGATCATAGCCCCCATGGAATGGCCAATAATACTCACAGGCCCCCAATGTTGGGTTTTAACGATTTGATATAAATCGTCCACCCACTCCATAAAATTGTAATGACCTACTTTATGATCCGAATGACCGTGACCAGGTAAGTCAATTGCAATTAACTGATAAGGCAGTGAACCATCTTCTAACTTATTTAATAAAGCATCAGCAAGAGGCAAAAAACTAGCCGCATTATCTAACCAACCATGAACGGCTAATAACACAGGTTTCGTGTTGTCCCCCCACTGCAAGCCAGTAATAATGCTGCCATTAACCTCTATACTAACGTTAATCATTAGAATTTACCCTCTACCTGGCAGTTTCTTCCAAGTGACAGTATCTCGAACGTAAACAGGCATAGCCTCTTCGACTGTAACCGCTTTACCATTGGCAAAATCAGCCGCCGCAATAGCCAGCATATCGTGTGACGTTGGAAATTGAATACCTTCACATGCAGTAAGGTTTGCCACGTTTAATGCCGCAAGTTGCTCTGCATAAGTCGCCCAACCTGTGCCGAGTGTATAGAATGCTTGCTCTGGTTGGTTGAAATTAGCCACTAATTCATCAGCCGTGATCACCATTTCATTACCCACTAATGTCATCACGCCAGCTTCATTTAGCTTGTATTGCGCAAAGTATATTTCGCCCATGCGTGCATCAATGGCGGGTAATACATCGGTCGCATTATGTAGTCGATGTGCACCTTGTGCCATTGCTGCCAATGTCGAAATAGGTAACATGGGTAAATCAGAACCAAAAGCCAGACCTTGCGCAATACCAGTGCCAATACGTACGCCGGTAAAACTGCCCGGTCCACGTCCAAATGCAAGTGCATCTAAATCGGTCAACTTAATGCCCGCTTCAGACAACAAGCTATCGACCATAGGTAAAATACGTTTAGTATGTTCACGTGGGCTTTCAAACTCTCTTACTAATATCTCACCGTTAATGCTCAGTGCGGCTGAACAGTTTTCTGTTGATGTATCTAGTGCTAAAATATTACTCATAAAATTCACTTTCTAATTGTTAGTTTTCTTAATAAAAGATAAAACGCCATTTAAATCTCTGGTACGCGGCATATCAGGTAAGCTATTGATAAATGTAGCGCCATAACCACGAGAGACAATACGTGTATCACAAATAATGACACAGCCTGTGTCTTTGACATCTCGTATCAAACGCCCGACACCCTGCTTCAAGCTAATAACCGCTTTTGGAATTTGCAATGCCGCAAAAGGATCTTCGCCCTTGCGCTGACAGTCTTCAATACGCGCCTGTAACAGCGGATCATCTGGTGATGCAAACGGTAATTTATCAATAATAACACAGCTTAAAGTTTGCCCGCGTACATCAATACCTTCCCAAAATGAATAAGTACCGATTAATAATGCATTACCGTGTTCAATAAATTGGTCCAGTAACACTTGTTTATTGTCTTGCCCTTGTACAAATATCGGCATAGGTAATTGTTGCTGTAATAACGCAGATACTTGCCTGATCATATAATGGCTAGTACAAAGGAAGAAACAGCGACCTTTGTTGGCTATAATCACCGGCGCTAACTTCTCAACCAATATCCGCGCGATGTTTGGATCATTAGGCTCAGGAATGTTACGTGGTACGCACAACATAGCTTGGTTTTGATAATCAAACGGGCTGGCCAGAATAAGTTCTTTGGCATTAGCTAAGCCCATTTGTTGACGATAGTGCGAAAAACAATGATCGACTGCCAATGTAGCTGACGTAAAGATCCACGCCGCATTATTTTTTTCCTGCTCGCTACTAAAGCGTTCCGCAATATTAAGTGGCGTGATATTTAATGTAAAGTTTCGCTTGGTACATTCATACCAATAGCTCTCGCCGGTATTATTTACCGCCATTATTTGTTGAAATATTGCTTTAATCTCAACCACACGATCGAAACATTGATCGACAAGCTCTGTTCGCCCTAGCGCTAATTTAAGTACTTCATAGATAAAATCGAGTTGGTCTTGAAAACGGGTAACAGTTTTCATTACAGCTTGTTGATTAAGGAGATGACGCCAATTGCCACGGCCGGTTTCCATTGAAAAGCTTAAGCGTAAATCTTGAGTTGCGTTGGCGAGACCATTTGCGGCTTTTGTAACTTGGACTGTGTCTTTAAGATCGGTTCGACCAAGGTATTGGACATCCTTGCACAACGCTTGGATTAGTTTACTCGACAGGCTTTTACCAAAATATTCCGAGGCTATATCCGGTATCTGATGGGCTTCATCAAAGACAATCACATCAGCATCAGGCAGCAAGCGGCCAAAACCAGAATCTTTCACATTAAGATCAGCAAAGTATAAATGATGGTTGACGACCACAATGTCGGCCTCTAAGGCTTTACGACGGGCTTTAACTAAGTAGCAATCTTCATAATCTGGGCAATCTCGTCCCAAGCAGTTGTCATTTGTCGATGTAACGAGCGGTAAGATCTCCGCATCATCTTTCAGCCCTGGTACCGAGCTCATGTCACCGCTAATGGTGATGTTAGACCAACCCTTTATTTTAACGTAATCACTTAATATCGTTTGATTTTGATATTGCGTTTCTCGACTCAAACGGGTCAAACGTTCTGTACAAAGGTAGTTATTACGACCTTTGAGTAATGCTGTTTTAGCTTTACTGTTTAATGCGTCGATAATGAAAGGTAAATCACGGTTGAACAACTGTTCTTGCAGGTTTTTACTACCCGTACTAATAATGGTTGTTTTGTCATTAACCAACGCAGGAATAAGATAGGCGAACGTTTTACCTGTCCCTGTCTCTGCTTCGACTATTAAGTTACCCTTGCTTGCGATCACATCGTTAATGGCTTTTGCCATATCGATTTGCGGTTGACGAGCCGTATAGCCATCGATGACTTTGGCTAATGCGCCACCCGATAAAAAATATTGCTCTATCACAAACAAGTTTCCATTTAATTTTATTAGACGCCATTTAATACCATCACTTATGCTAATAATCAAATTGATGTTGTATAAAGCCAAATTGATGGTTGTTTTTCAACCCTGTTAACAAAATACTACCGCTTATAACTTGTTATTTTTAACAAAATTAGTCAGTAATAGTGGAATCGCGCCCCACTTCTGCTAAAATCGCCTGCAAATCGACAGCAACACCTCGAATCTAGCTAATGAGTCCAAAGTAACTTGGAAGAGCCTTCAGGGAAATGAAAGAAACTCTTCCAAGTTACTTAGGTATTTAAACGATTAAACTCAATAAGGATAGTTAACAATGAGTCTTGCTGATAAAGTACTAGCTGTAAACAATGATTTACCAATCCGTACAGATAAGCCTGTTCACAGTGGTAAAGTACGTTCTGTTTATTGGTTAACTGAAGCCGATAGTCGTCGTCTAATCGAAGAAAAGGGTTATGACGTAGCGGCAGATGCACCACTTGCAATTATGGTTATTAGTGATCGTATTTCTGCATTTGAATGTATTTGGCACGGTGAAGGCGACATGCGCGGTGTACCTGGGAAAGGTGCTGCGTTAAACGCAATTTCAAACCATTGGTTTAAGTCTTTCCGTGAGAATGGATTAGCTGATAGCCATATCCTTGATATCCCTCACCCATTCATTTGGATCGTTCAAAAAGCCCGACCAGTCATGATTGAAGCGATTTGTCGCCAATACATCACAGGTTCAATGTGGCGCGCTTATAGTAAAGGTGAACGAAACTTCTGCGGTATCGAATTACCAGAAGGTTTAACCAAAGACCAAAAACTACCAGAATTGTTAATTACGCCGTCGACTAAAGGTATTTTAGAAGGCATTCCTGGCGTTCCTGCTGTTGATGATGTCAATATCACGCGTACAAATATCTCAGATAATTATGAAGCGTTTAACTTTAAATCTGTCGAAGATATTACTTACTACGAGAAGCTATTAAAAGAAGGCTTTAATGTAATTAGTGATGCATTAGCCGATGTTGGCCAAATGTTTGTTGATACTAAGTTCGAGTTTGGTTATGTAACAGACAGTAAAGGTCAAGATAAACTGATTTATATGGATGAAGTCGGCACACCAGATTCATCACGTATTTGGGATACAGCGGCATTCGACCAAGGTAATGTAGTGGAGAACTCTAAAGAAGGTTTCCGTCAGCAATTGCTTAACCACTTCCCTGAACCTGATATCTTATTAAACAAAAACAGAATGGATGAGCGTTTGGCACTTGCTGAACATAATGCACTACCAACGTCTGTATTAATGTCAATTTCAGAAACGTACTTAAACATCGCTGAGAAAATCACCGGTGAAAAGATTGTGTTGTCTGCCAACCCGAAAGCTGAAATCGTTGAAATTTTACGTAACGATTACAATCTTATTGATTAATATCCATGTCTATTAAACTAGATAGAATGTATTAAATTGTATACAGATTAAATGATGTAATAAAAAAGGAGAGCTACTTAGTATTAAAAGTAGACTCTCCTTTTTTTGTATTCATTGTTTAACAGTCATTAATCTTCTTTAACAAGCATAGATAGCGCCATTGCTTCTGCTACTTTAATACCATCAATACCAGCAGATAAAATGCCACCAGCATAACCAGCACCTTCACCAGCAGGGTATAAACCTTTCGTGCTTACACTTTGGAAGTCACGACCACGTTTAATGCTTACAGGCGATGATGTACGAGTTTCTACACCGGTTAATGTTGCATCTTTCGTAGAGAAACCTTTAATTTTCTTTTCAAAAGCAGGAATAGCTTCACGAATTGCCGCGACTGCAAATGGAGGAAGTGTCTTGCTCAAATCTGTAAATTTAAGACCCGGTTTGTATGACGGAACGACATCGCCAAATTCACCTTCGCCTTTACCATTAAGGAAGTCACCAACCGTTTGTCCTGGTGCATCGTAGTTACTACCACCAATAACGAATGCATTTTTTTCCCACTTACGTTGTAAGTCGATACCTGCTAATGGGTTACCTGGATAATCTTCTGGTGTAATACCAACAACGATAGCGCTGTTTGCATTCATTTCATTACGTGAATATTGGCTCATGCCGTTGGTAACAACGTGACCTTCTTCAGATGTTGCAGCAACAACGGTACCGCCTGGACACATACAGAAGCTATAAACAGAACGACCATTTTTACAGTGATGAACGAGTTTATAATCCGCTGAGCCAAGTAGTGGATTACCGGCATTTTTACCAAAACGTGCGTCGTCAATCGCTGATTGTTTGTGTTCAATACGGAAACCAATCGAGAATGGTTTCGCTTCAAGGTAAACGCCACGCTTTTGTAGCATTTCAAATGTATCACGCGCACTGTGACCAATAGCCAGAGAAACATGGTTTGTTGCAATAATTTCGCCACCAGCAAGCTCAACACCAGTAACTTGATCATTTTCAATTAAAATATCATCTACACGCGCACTAAAACGAATATCACCGCCAAGTTCAATGATATCTTTTCGCATACGTTCAATCATAGTAACAAGTTTAAATGTGCCAATATGTGGCTTACTTAAATACATGATTTCTTCAGGTGCGCCAGCTTTAACAAATTCAGTTAAAATCTTACGAGCATGAAACTTCGGATCTTTTACTTGGCTATACAATTTACCGTCTGAGAAAGTGCCCGCGCCACCTTCACCAAACTGAACATTTGATTCCGGATTTAATTCACGCTTACGCCAAAAGCCAAAAGTATCCTTGGTTCTTTCACGCACTTCTTTACCACGTTCTAATACAATTGGTTTTAATCCCATTTGCGCAAGTATTAGTGCAGTAAATAAACCACATGGACCAAAGCCAATCACAACAGGACGCTGCTCTAGCTCTTCTGTTTTTTCAGCAACAAATTTGTATGACATATCAGGTGTCAAACGAACATGCTGATCTTTTTCAAACTTAGCTAAGATCGCTTGTTCATCTACACTGTCTGCCAAAGTAACATCTAATGTATACATTAAGATAATCACATCACGTTTACGTGCATCATAACCACGGCGAAAAACAGTATATTCAGCTAATTGCTCAGGTTTAAGTGACAATCTCTCTAAAATATATGCATTGATTGCTTGATCGTCATGATCAAGTGGTAGTTTTACATCGGTTAAACGTAACATAGAAAATTATCCAAATATCAAAATGCTGAGCGCTGTTAGAGCACTCGCTTGTAAACTAGAATCTTAGGGCGGGCATTTTACGTTATTATGACGAAATATGCATTTTATTATTTAAAACCAGCTTGTTTTTCGAGCCTCTTTTGTCGTCTTAATTGGATGTTAATTGCTTTTAGGGCCTGCTTACGTATAATGCCAGCACTTTGAAAATTGAGGAACAAGCATCATGGCTTTTGTCGTAACCGAAAACTGTATTAAATGTAAACATGGTGATTGTGTCCCTGTATGCCCTGCCGATGCCTTCCATGAAGGACCGAACTTCCTGGTCATAAATCCGATAGCCTGTATTGATTGTGGACTTTGCGTACCCGAATGTCCTGTCGATGCCATTTATCAAGAAGATGAAGTACCTGAAGATCAACAAGTATTTATCGAAATAAATGAAGAACTGTCAGAACTATGGCCTATTATTACAGAAAAATGCGAACCACCAGCAGATGCCGATGACTGGGATGGTGTAGAAAATAAACTGTCCTTATTAGAGCGCTAGTCATAAACAGCCTAATAACACGTGGATAATATAATAATCCAATCGTAAGTTGAGAGTTCCTTATCTTCCCTACAGGAATCTCACTTACCAGATTAACTCTCATTTTATAGCCAGCAAGTTCACCTTCTACAATCTACAGCACATTAACACTCACCTTCCTCTCGACTTTTCTCTCGTATAGTCAATTCACATCTAGACTTAAAAGATTAACTAATATTTAGTCCTACTTTAAAAGTAATCTAAGGATAGACTGATGCGTAATGAGACCAATTCAATTACTAAATTAATGTTCGTGACCTTAATACTTATCACTTCCCATACATACTCCTATGCCAACAGCTCTGTATCAATCAAGACTGTACCTATTTATCCCTTCTCTCAAGATCAACAGCACCTGTACGACGAGCTTAAAAGTACCAATAAAGATCAGCTGCTGTTTTTTAAACATAATCGGCTAAATCTATCTGGTCTTACATTATTGAGTTTATTAACTGATCTCGGCTTTAGGCAAGATTCTAGACTCTCCAATAATGAGAAATCGAATATAGACGCAACAGATATAGCGCTTACCCTTGCGCTTTATCACATCGCTTCGCAATCACAGGGAAATCAATTAAAGTCGCCAGCAAATAAACCCGATGATTTTAAAGCCGCGCTTAATAACGATACCCTTTCCGCCTATATTGATTCAGCAATGCCGCAATTTAACGCCGTCATTCGTTTAAGGCAGGCGATTAACAAATACAAGAGAATGCAATATATAGACTGGCCTCTGCTGACTGAGACATTTAACCCACAATTAGGTCAAGGTCACGCGGAAGTGAAGATACTCAGGCACAAGTTAATGATACTCGATGATTTGAACAAGGCCCCTAATTCTACTTCAAAACATTCTACGTCAAAACATAGATTGCACATATTTGACCAAAGCCTCATTGACGGTATAAAGCATTTTCAGCGCCGTAATGGTTTTAAGCCAACAGGTAAACTTAATACCTATACAATAAACGCCTTAAACCAAAGCATAGCCACCCGTACCAACAAGCTTCAAGTTAACTTATGGCGCTGGCTTTCTTTACCCCGCACTCCACCAACAAAATACATCATGGTCAATATCCCTGCGTTTGATTTAACCCTCATCGATAAAGGTAAGCCTGTAATGGCAATGAAAGTGATTGTCGGTAAGCCCACTAATCAAACGCCAGTCATGATCACAGAGGTTAACTCAGTTACCCTGAATCCAACATGGACTCCTACTCGCAATATAATAAACAATGACCTCTTACCTTTACATAACAACAATAACACTGCCCTAAAAAGCCTTAACTTCCATCTGGCCAAAGGTTTTGGCGTTAACACGGTATACAGGGAGATACCGGCTGACCTACAAAGCATGTTAGGACAGTATCGCTTAGTTCAACGAGCTGGCAATAATAATGCGTTAGGTAATGTGCGGTTTAATATTAAAAACAATAACGCTATCTTCTTACATGATACGCCAACCAAGTATCTGTTTAATCGACATAATAGAGCCTTGAGTCACGGTTGCATTCGTCTAGAGAAGCCCAAAGACTTACTCACGAGCTTACTTATCAGTCATGGGGACAAGTCTAAAACCCAGCATATGAGACTGTCTGATTCACTCCCCGTTTTTATTACATATCAAACCGCATGGATTGATAACTTAGGGAAAATAAATTTTCGTAACGACCTGTATAAAAAGGATAATTAATTATTCAACTCATAAATTTAAAATTAACACAATAAAAAATAGCCAATAATGAGATAGTGCTCTAGTTTTAGGTATATGCTTCTAAAGTAAGGGAGCATCAAGAAGTAAAGACAATAAAATCAATGTGTTAATCTATATTTGTGAATTAAAAGTAACTTATTGGAGTACTAAAAAATGAATAAATTATCAATGTTTATCCAAGATTTTATCGAAGACGAAAGTGGTCTTACTGCGGTTGAGTATGCCATTGCTGGTGGATTAGTTGTTGGTGGCATGGTCGTTGCGTTTGATCAATTGGGTACCGCTGCAACAGGCCAAATAACAACTTTATGTGGTGCCGTTGATGCGGACGCAACATGTACAGGCGTAGCTGCGGCTGCTGGTGGTGGCTAAATAAAAACATAGCAGCAAGTGCTCTTACTAGACCACAATACTAAGGTTTATAAAAAAGGATTTTATGATGTCAAACTATGCGTTAGTAATGCCGATTGTAACAGCGCTATTAATTCTTTGTGTAGCACTGTACTTTGATCTTCGTTACAAGCGCATACCAAACTTACTATGTTTCTTAGCACTATTTTTAGGCATTATTATTAATAGTTTCTTTAATTCATGGTCTGGCTTTATAGAGTCTTTATTCGGGGCTGGGTTGGCATTAATACTACTCATTCCTGCTTACAAATTTAAAATGCTTGGTGCTGGTGATGTAAAATTAATGATTGGCATCGGCGCCATTTCTGGTCCTTTAATATTAACCTGGTCAATTGCATACGGTATTATTTTTGGTGCTTTTACAAGTATATTAATCGCAACTAAAACCGTTGGTTGGGTCGGTCTAAAAGCCATGATTTCTCGTTACATCGATTGTTTATATTTAGGTGTATATTTTAAACCAGAAAAAGGTGACGCAGGTGGAGTTAACGTACCTTATGCTCCTGCATTAATGCTCGGTTGGATGTTAGCAACTTATATTAACTACGACATTTACGATTTAATGTGGACGGTAGAAATAATGCTCAATGAAATAGGTACTAGCTTTAACCTCATATAATTTTCTTTAATTACCATATAAAATAACGGGCATGATTATGACGGACCAATCAATAAATGGGCTGCAAGAAAACGCACCGAAATTAAATACCTATGACTCCCAACTCTTTCCAGAAATAGTTTCTGAACAACAAATTGATTGTACAAGTGAGCACTTAGCTAAGCGCCCAACAACAATTAGCGAAACAGGTTTATCCTCTCAACTTCTAACCGAATTATTAATTAAACATATCCATGCTATGCACGTAGCCACTATACGTGAACTCGCAGACGCCTTAGCTTTGCCTGGAGGCATAGTACAAGTACTTATCGACGTAGCAAAAGAGTCAGCTTTAATAGAAAATAGACAAAGCTTAGCCAGTGGACAGATGCGCTATGCCTTATCAAACATTGGTGAGGTAGAGGCAGAGAAAGCATTAAAATCAAGTGGGTATATCAGTGTTGCTCCCGTTCCTTTGACACAGTACGTTGATATTGTGCTTAAGCAAACCAGTAGAAATACACAGATTACTAAACAACGCATGCAAGCTAGATTCGCAGAGTTAATGTTTTCGGAAGCGTTAACGTCAGCCATTGGCCCCGCGTTGAACTCTAACAAACCGATATTAATTTATGGTATGCCAGGCGTTGGTAAAAGTTACCTCTGCCGTAACTTAAATTTATTATTTGGCGATGATGTATTGATCCCTTCGGCAATAGAAATCAGTGGCAATATCATCCAAGTCTATGACCCACAAGTACACATACTCAGTACCGAGCAAAACAACGAAACACCAGCAGACGCATTATTCAGTCTCGACCGAGGTCATGACCCCCGCTGGCGTCTATGTCAACGTCCGTTGATTGTAACTGGCGGTGAGCTTACCGAAGATATGTTAGAGGTCAATTTTGACTCAAGCAGCCGTACTTATAAAGCGCCTCTACAATTAAAAGCTAATAACGGGATCTTATTATTGGATGACCTCGGTCGTCAAAAAATGACCCCGCTCGCCTTATTTAATCGCTGGATTATTCCACTCGAAGAACGCCGAGACTTTTTGTTTTTGCCCAACGGCGTACACTTTGAAATACCTTTCGAACTGATTTTATTGTTCTCAACCAACTTAAACCCTGCAGAACTAGTAGATGAAGCTTTCCTACGTCGCTTAGGTTACAAAATTGAATTTCAACCGTTAGAAGTCGATAGCTACAAGAAACTTTGGGGTAATGTATGCGAAAGTTTCAACTTAACTTGTGCAGATGACACATTCGATTACCTTTTAAACGCATATCACAACACAACCAACAAGCCTTTTCTGCCCTGCTATCCACGAGATTTACTCAGTATCATCAGCGATCAAGTTAAATTTAATGAGCTCCCAAATAAAGTCGAAAAAAACTTAATAGATATTGCTTGGAAACACTATTTTGTTAGTCAAAGCTAATAATATTAGAGGTAAGTAACATGAATAAAAAACCCATAATTTCAGTCGCAATCTCGATTATGTTTGGGGTTGGCGCAATTTTAATTGCACAATCTTGGCTGGATAATAATAAGCAAGCAGCACCAGAGAACCAAGTTTACATCGCTTTTTCAACCATGACGGTTCCTATTGGCACAGTGATAGAGCCGAAGCATATTACATTGAAAGTATTGCCAGTATCCATGTCAGCAGATAATACAATCCAAAACCCTGACGAAATCTACGGTATGATAGCCAAAGACACTATTTATATTAATGACATTATGCGTACCGAAAGACTGCTTGTAAAAGGAGAAGGTAGCACACTCGCAAGTCTTATTTCAGAAAACATGCGAGCAGTATCTATCCGAGTCGATGATGTTGTCGGTGTGGCAGGTTTCTTATTACCTGGTAACCGAGTCGATATTTTGAACACCACAAGCGATAAAGGCAGTGTTACAACAGAAGTCATTCTTGCCAATATTAAAATTCTCGCTATTGATCAACGAGCAGGTAAAGGTGAGAACAAACCTCAACTCGTACGTGCGATCACCGTAGAAGTTAACTTAGAACAAGCAGAAAAATTGATGACGGCACGTAACAAAGGCCGCTTACAACTAGCGCTACGTAACCCAACAGACAGTCATGCCGTTGATTTTGCAAGTAATAAAAAAGTAATTGCTGATGACATCATTGAAATAGCACCCCCTGTATTAAAACCTCGCCCGATTAAACAGAGAACCAGTAAACATAAAGTCGAAATAATCCGCGGTACAACCCAAGAATCTGTCCAACTTAAAATTTAGTTATTCGACTATAAATAGGTGATATATATGAATATAAATTCCCATTTTTATAAATATAAATCTGAGTCTGGTCCTAACAAGAATGTATGGACATTAGCGGCTTTAATTTTGATAACTCATTTTTTCTTAGCGAATTCAGCGTTAGCTGGCGGACCAACAGCATTAGATGATGACAGCGTTAGGATCCCGATATTTAAATCTAAAAACTTACAAATGGATCAAGCAATACACCGTGTATCCGTAGGTAATCCGGCAATCGCAGATATATTAATTTTACGTAGCAGCGAGCTCTATATTGTTGGTAAACAATTAGGCACCACTAACATGATGGTATGGGATAAAGAAGACAACCTCGTTGACGTGCAAAATCTAGAAGTGACTCACGACTTAAATAGCCTAAGAAAACGTCTACATAAATACTTACCAAATGAAGTGATCGGTGTAGAAACATCACAAGGTCAATTAGTAGTTAGCGGACAAGCCTCATCATTAATGAAAATGAGTACTGCAGTTGAAATCGCTCAGGGTTATGCTACAGCAGCCAACGTGGGTGATAGTAATAGCACAGTATTAAACATGATGTCTGTCGGTGGTGGTCAACAAGTAATGCTAGAAGTCACTGTCGCCGAAGTGAGTACAGAAATAGGCCGCAATTTGGACGGTAATACCGTTATCGGTGGATTCGGTTCCGATGGGTTTGGTGGCATAGGGACAGGGACAGGTAATGTTCCGGGAAATCTGTTAGGCGGAATAGACACTAATATTTTTGCACGCTATCTCACTGGTGACATGTTATTTAGTGTTGCGTTAGATGTAGCAAAAACCAAAGGCTTAGCTAAAGTGCTTGCAGAACCGAATCTAACGGCACTTAGTGGTCAATCTGCCGAATTCTTATCTGGTGGTGAGTACCCAGTGCCGGTTTCAGGTGACGATGGCGTTTCAATTGAGTATCGAGATTTTGGTGTTGGGGTTAGTTTTGTACCAACAGTACTTGATTCTGGTAAAATAAACCTCAACCTTAAAGTGCTTGTCAGTGAAATCAGTAACGCTAATAGTGTCGCAATATCTGCATTAGAAACGGGTTCAACGACAATCACCCCCTCTTTAGTCAAACGATCAACTGCAACCACCGTTGAACTTGGTGACGGCCAGACCATCGTCATTGGCGGATTACTCAGCGACAACCTCCGAGAATCGGTCACTAAATTCCCTGGACTAGGCGACATTCCTATTCTAGGACAATTGTTCACGAGCCAAGAGTACATTAGCGGTCAAACCGAATTAGTTATTATGGTCACACCGCGATTAGTAAGACCTTTTAATAAAGAAGGCATGATACTCCCTACAGATGGCTTCGTACCCGTGTCAGATATGGAATTTTACTTACTCGGTAAGATGACCCAACAAGACAAAGACTCTGCGACGAAAAACCCAAATGATACGTCCGACTCACCATCGAGTATCGTCCCCAATTCAGGTGGTACAGAGCAACAGTATGGTCATACCCTCAATTAGCTAAATATTCATAATACATTTATAGCGAACGATTGAATTAAGGAATCATGATGAAATATATAAGTTTAACGCTGTTCTGTAGCCAATTCTTATTCGGTTGCGTACAAGAGCCGAATTACGAATTATCAGCATCAACACAATACATCAAAGAAATACAAATTCTTGATCACGATGCCCCTGCAAAAAATGATGGCATAACTAATGGGATTGAAGGTAAATACGCACAAAAAGTTATATCGTCATACAATAGTAGCGCTTACGCCGCTAAATCTGCGCGTGATATTTCACAGTAATTGAAGGTAATATTATGGCTACCAAGATAATAAAAAACCTAAAAACAAAACAGAAAGGTAACATTCTTGTTATATTCACCGTTGGTTTGTTTGCAATGATTACCGTTTCATCACTTGCGCTTGATGGTGGTCATTTATTACTTAATAAAGGTAAATTGCAAAATCTGGTTGATGCTGCCGCATTACATGCAGCAACAGAATTGGACGAGGGCTCTACCCATAAAGAAGCAAGGTTTGCAGTCGTAGAAATGCTCCGATTAAACATAAGTCATAACGACCATCACGAATTAGCTGATGCGATAGATTTGTCCGATGCCAACATCAACACTGATGCTAATCAAATAACAACACAGTTAGCAGTTGAATTTTCGCAAGAACCTGATCCATTCACTGGAGATCTAGATGAAAGTGCCAAATATGTAAAAGTGTCGTTATCACAGCTTAATCTAAATAATTTCCTCGCCAATATTTTCAATTTTAACAAACAGGTTTCTGCAACCGCTTTGGCCGGCCCAAGTTCTGATATCAGTAGCTGTTATGAGGATCTTGTGCCAATGGCCGTTTGTGGTGATAAAAATGATACCAGTGATACCAGCGAATATGGTTTTGAAAAAGGCAGTTTGAATTTACTTAAGACTGGTTCAAATTCACAATCAGCCATCGGACCAGGAAATTTCCAGTTAATCAGACTTGGAGACAACAAAGGCGGTAATGATATTCTCGGAGCTATGGCGGGAGAGTATGGTGCAGGCACTGCGTGCTTCACAAAAGGTGCCAATAATTCATCAGTACCAACTGAAACAGGTAACAAAGTTGGACCGGCTGCTAACGGAATTAATACTCGGATGGGTCTGTGGGAGGGCTCGTTGAAAAAAACATCTAAAGAACACCTAAGAGACAGTAATATATGCGAAGGCGATACTATTATTGTTGACAAAAAAACGGGTGAATTTGATGAATTAGACGCTGAAGATAAAGCTTACCGCTATACAAATTATGAACAGTATAAAACAGGTGTTGATATTACGACTTCATGTGACGCCTTTCCAAGTGGAGATATCATCCCTGAAACTTCAAGTACGGGGGAGCAGGCATCTAGTTATGGCCGCAGAATTTTACAAGTCGTCATCGTAGACTGCGGCACCAGTAATATAAATGGACAAAATGACCTCGACTTCCTTGATATAGGTTGCTTTTTTATGACTCAGAAGATGGGTCATACAGGTAACACAGCAAACGTCATTGGCGAGTTTATTAATAGCGGGGGTAACTGTACTAACGGTGGCACACCTTCAATCACGCCTGTAGATAACAACGGTCCATATAAGATTGTTTTATATCATGTACCAGGAAGTTCTGACTCTTAGGAGGTTCTATGCTTCGAAATTCATTCCAACACAAACGTACAAAAAATAAAAATCAACAAGGCTTTGCTGCGATTGAATTAACAATGATATTACCTTTTATGTTATTGCTAATTTTTGCTACCGCTGAGTTTGGTCGATTATTGTATCAATATAACGCCCTTAATAAGACCGTACGCAATGCATCTCGATACTTAGCAGAGAATTCGATTCTGGGTACCGGAGTATATGAGATAACGCCTGAGATAGAATCTAAGGTCAAAACATATATCAAGTATGGGGGCCCTGGATCATCAACCCCTTTTCTTCCTAATTTAACCTCTAGCGCCATAGATTTAAGTGTATCAGGACAGTTCGTTACAATTAATGTTTCTTACCCTTGGCAACCATTATTTGGTGATATGTTCACGAGCTTTGGTATGAGTAATGATATAAATGTCAGCTTCCCACTTGTATCAACGTATACGATGAGGGCGTTCAAATGATTAAACGAAGTAATCACAAACAGCAAGGCTTATACGCTGTAGAGTTTGCAGTAGTCGGTAGTATATTCTTTTTGCTATTATTCGCCGTTTTAGAGATTGGTAGACTATTCTTTGTTTGGAACGTTCTCACCGAAGTAACCCGACGAGGCGCTCGATTGGCAACAGTGTGTTATTTTGATACGACCAATGTCGAGCCGTTCAATGCCATGCTTCAAACTTCACTGTTTAATAACCAACCATTGATATCTAATCTATCTATATCAAATATACAAATTGAATACCTGATGGATGACGGAGCTCAAGCGCTAACTCCAACAGAAGCAAATTTCATTAAATTTGTCAAAGTAGACATAATTAATTATCAACATCAGTTATTAATTCCAGGCTTATTCTTAACTCTCGATTCACCTACATTTTCAACCACACTACCACGTGAAAGCTTAGGTGTTAGCCGTACAACAGAAACATCTTGTGTGCCTACATAACAATAATAAAAGACAATTAACTTTTTATTGGTAAGGAATCATAAATGAATAACCAAAATTCAAATAATATAATTGGATTTAGTGAAAGCAACTCCGTCCCGATAGATCGAGATACACAAACATTGCCTTTTCCACTAAATTGTTTAGTCGTGTGCCAAAATCCGACAATGCGTCAGCATCTATCAACCTATTTAGCCTCAGTAGCTAATCTAAAAATAGATTATTGTACAGCATTAGATTCCAACTTAAAAAACCATAATTTGGTTATTTTTGTGCTTGATAGTAATGACCATCAAGCTAAAGACGATATTAAGAAAGTGGCGAAACAAGAAATTAATTTTATTTTAGTCGCCGATAATATTAGTAATGATGTTATTCGTACAGCTGTGCATTTCAAAGTAAAAGACATTATTTCTCAACAAGATGTAGAACAGGAATTACTTAATTCACTGCTTAATTCTGCAAATGAATTAATGCAAGCAAGTAAAATAGCGCCACTATATACAGTGATTAACGGCAAGCCCGGATCTGGTGCCAGTTTCATTACCAGTTGCTTAGGTGAGATTAGCGCAAATATATCAAACGATGAGATAGCGATCATAGACGCAGACCTAAATTACGGTTCACTTGCTGACACATTTAATTTTGATGCTAACTATTACTTAACAGATGCGCTTAATGAAATAGATAAACTAGATAATACAGCCATTCAATCAATGATGCTAAAAAGAGACAACTTAAGCCTTCTAGCCAGCAAACCCTATACCCAACTACACGCCAATCCCCAAACCTTAGGGTATTTAGATCAACTGGTCTGGAAGGTTAAATTGAATCACGACCTCGTACTAGTGGACTTATCACGAGGAATTGAGCATTTCACGATCCCATTATTGAATTTATCATCTAAAGTTCTGATTGTGGTACAACAAAATATCCTCAATTTACGTGAAGCAAAAGTGCTGATACAAGAATTAACTCAACACCTAGGCATTGATACAGAGAAGTTACATGTCATCGTTAATCGATATTCAACTAAGAATAGCAACATAACACTTGCAGATATAAAAAAGGTGTTGGGTATCGAAAAACTATATGTCGTCAGTAACAATTATGAACTTGCCAATGCAGGTATTGATTCAGGCTCACCATTATTAAAAGTAGCTGACCATAAAGTAATACAAGATGAGGTATCGCATATAATCGGGGAGTTATTCCCCATTGAAGTTCCAGTGAAAACGACCTTATTATCTAAAATATTTCGGAGACTATAATGGAATTTGTCAACAGCCAAAATAATGACCCTTTTAGTATGCTAACTGCGAGTGATATGGAGACTAAACAAGAAATATTTGGTCTCTTGCTCACACAACTTGATCTCTCGGTGTTAGAAACATTACCTCAAGAGGTTGCCAAAGAGAAAATTGCCAATTCTTGCTATCAGTTCCTGAATAAACAAACGAGACCAATTAGTCAAGACGTAAGACAAATCTTAATTAAATTAATCACAGATGAAATTTTGGGTCTCGGTCCGCTTGAAACTTTACTCGAGGATCCAACCATCGCGGATATCCTCGTTAACAGTTACGACCGAATATTCGTTGAGCGTGCTGGTAAATTAGAACAAGTATCAGTTCAATTTTATGATGATAAACATTTATTAAATATTATTGATCGTATTGTATCTGGTGTCGGTAGAAGAATTGATGAGTCATCGCCAATGGTCGACGCCAGACTTAAAGACGGTAGCCGTATCAACGCGATTATCCCCCCGCTTGCGCTTGATGGCCCCGCATTATCAATTCGTCGCTTTACGGTTGATAAGCTTCAAGCACAACAACTTATCGACTACGGTTCGATGACACAACCAATGGCAGATCTCATTCAAGCCGCCGTATTAGGTAAACTAAACATATTAATTTCTGGTGGTACAGGTAGTGGTAAAACCACATTGCTGAATATTTTATCTGGCTACATACCGAGTAATGAAAGAATCATCACTATTGAAGATTCAGCTGAATTACAATTACAGCAACCACACACGGTTCGATTAGAAACAAGACCTGCAAACATCGAAGGGAAAGGTGAAGTAAGCCAGCGAGAGTTAGTTAAAAACTGCTTAAGAATGCGCCCAGATAGGATTGTTATCGGTGAAGTGCGTGGCAGCGAAGCAATAGATATGTTGGCTGCGATGAACACCGGCCATGAAGGTTCGATGACGACACTTCACGCCAACACTCCACGTGATGGCTTAGGCCGATTAGAAAATATGGTTTGCATGGCAGGGTTTGATATGCCTGTGCATAATATTAGAACCCAAATATCCTCAGCCATTGATGTTGTCGTGCAATTGCAGCGCCAAGAAGATGGTAAGCGCCGTATCACCAGTATCCAAGAAGTAACAGGCATGGAAGGTGAGATGATCACGATGTCAGAAATATTTACTTTCCGACGCGAAGGTAAAAATGATGATGGTACGATCAGAGGAAGGTATGCAGCTACAGGAGTAGTCCCGACCTTTACCCGTAAACTCAAAGATAAAGGTATTGATATTCCTCACAGCCTATTCACTGTGGATATGCTGTCCAACGGATTTTAAGTGGTGAATTTATGAGTTCTCAAATCATGTTTTTACTCTTGGTATTTGTAGCTGTTGTGCTGTTATTCCAAGGTTTTTTTATTTCAGTCTATAGTCCACAACGAGCAAATTCCAAACATATACGTAAGCATTTGGCATCATTAACAGACGGTAGTGAAGACGCTCAAGCTGAAATTTTAATCAATAAAAAAGTTGAAAAACTACCCGTTTTTCTACAATGGGTAGAATCATTGCCTTTAGTTTACAATTACACATACAAGATGGAACTATCTGGTTCTAAAATGCTCGGCCATCAATACCTGATAATGACCATTTTAATATCTTTTGTAGTGACCATTACAGCTTGGTTTTTGACTTTAGATATTGTATTTACAGTATTTTCTGTCATCACTGTTTTTGCTGTCATGCACTTAATATTAAACCGTAATATAAATAAACGAATGGAAAGAATTGAGCAACAATTTCCTGAAGCATTAGATGTACTAAAGCGCGGCTTACAAGCGGGTTATGCTTTTAGTGATTCACTGAAGCTTGTTTATGAAGAACTTGAGGGTGAATTGTCTGATGAGTTTAAATTAATGTTTAATCGCATTAATTTTGGTAACGACGTTCATACTGCGTTACTCAGTTTTGTCAAACGTGTACCAAGTACGTCGGCAATGGCTTTTTGCAGTTCAGTGTCTATCCATAAAGATACAGGGGGTAATCTTGCTGAAAACATAGATAATTTATCAAGAATAATTAGACAAAGATTTACCTTCAAACGCCGTGTAAAAACATTATCCGCAGAAGGTCGCCTTTCAGGCTGGGTACTCGTCTTAACTCCTTTCGTTTTGTTTGCAGTGCTTTATATTTCATCCCCAGATTACACCAGTATCCTAATTCATACCCCCGAGGGTTTAAACTTACTTAAATGGGGTGGAATAGGCATGCTATTAGGTATTTACTGGATCAGTAAATTAATTAAGATTGAGGTATAATCATGAATCAAATTATACAACTTTTCGAAACAACATTTACCGACCCCGAAATAATGAAATGGACCATTTATCTGGTTGCAGGTGTAGCTGGAATAACTCTAGCCATTGCGCTTTCATCTTTGATATCGGGGCTTTACTCTCCGGTAAAAAAACAATTAAGCAAACTTTCTAACGAGTCAGCACAGCCTGAAGACCTGGCCAAAGAATATGAGTCATCACTAGAGCATACCATTGATAAATTGAACCATGTTCCTTTTATTAATAAACATTATCAGGGTGATTCATCAACTAAAAAACTACTTATTCATGCCGGTTTCCACTCTCAAGATGCACTTAAAATATTCAATTCCGTTAAACTATTATTATTATTAATGAGTGGCGGGATAGTTATTGCCTTAATCAATAATATTTCAACTTATTCAACAACGACCGTTGTCTATATAATCGCCTTTGTGCTGGGCATCGCTTACCTGTTACCCGGTATGATATTAAAGAAAATGGCCAACCGTAGAATGGGAAATTTAAGACGTTTCTTTCCAGATGCTCTCGATTTACTCATCGTATGTTGTGAATCGGGACTCGGCTTACTGGAAGCATTTCAACGAGTCGCAAAGGAATTAAAACTTGCACATCCCGATTTAGCCTTCGAACTAAATTTAGTTTGCAGTAAAGTTAGATACGGGCTTACTTTACAGCAAGCGTTAAAAGAGTTTAGCGATAGAACGGGCCTAGAAGATATTAGAGGACTAAATTCGGTTATTGTACAAAGTTTAAGGTTGGGTACCGGGGTCGCAGCAACAATCCGTATATATTCCGATGAATACCGTGAGAAGCGATTGCAGGCCGCAGAAGAAAATGCAGCGAAATTAGGCGTTAAAATGATTTTTCCGATGATGTGTTGTATTTGGCCTTCGTTCTTTATCGTCGCTATCGGACCTGCCGTTTTAAAAGTCATGGCAGTTTGGGGAGAAGCATTTTGATAACAAAATCATATGGAATTAATAATTGGCTATTTACCATTATTGGCTTAACGTTTTTATCTGGTTGTACAACCACCAGCAGTAATAATCAACTCGATTTTTCAGATATTCCACCAGACACAAGAGAGACCACACTTACGCAGGCTGTTTCTGCTGAACAAAATAGCCAATTTGATAAAGCTATTGTGCTCTATGCCAAAGCATTAGAAATTCAGCCAAGTGATGAAGAAAAACCAACAATAGCAATGACTAATACTGCTGTATTTTATAAAATCGGTTTACTCGAAGTAAAACAGGGAAATACCGAACTTGGCAGAAAAGCATTTAGACAAGTACTTAAAGTAGAACCATCGCATGTATTAGCTCAGACCCAACTTGGTATTATTTATTTAGCCCAAAGAAATAAACAGGATGCTTTAGTTTTATTAACCAAAGCGATAGCCACGGATCAACTACGCCTTGCTAACGAAGAACAAACAAAGAATACTTATTTTTCGCTTGATGAACTATCCCCAACAGAGGCTTACATGGGCTTAGCTGTGATTCATGATCTTAAAGGTGATCACGATAGAGCAATTGCATTGTTTAACTTAATAAAACCAGTCACACCACAAGACCCGATTTTATTCACTAATATCGGCTACTCTCATTACCTAGTTGGTAATTTTGTTGAAGCTGAAATAAATTTTAAAACAGCTATCGATCTTGATATGCAATTTTCAAGAGCCTGGGTAGATTTAGGTTTAGTTTACGTACGTAAGGGCATGTATTCAAAAGCGCTGCAAACCTTAAAGCAAGTAATGCCAACAGAGCATGCTTATAATGATATTGGCTACTTTTTAATATTAGAAGGTCGTTATCGTGAAGCAGAATACTTTCTTGAACGTGCAATAGAACTTTCGCCAAGCTATTTTGTGAAAGCCAATGTAAATCTTGAAAATCTTAAAATCCACATGAATAAAAATATCGATCTAGCTTATTCAGATGAGTAATTATTCTACGTTTCCTTGGTGTTTAATGTTTAATTCAAAAATTGTATACATAATAGTTATAAATAATAGTCAAAAAAGCGTTGCAATTTTATCCTAGATTGCTATTGTGAACTCAACCAAACTTATTAGTAACAACATACTAACTGGATAAATCATATGAATAACAATCTGAAAGTAAACGTGCATCACCATCATCATATTTGATTAGCTTTCAGGCTGTTAACTGGAGGTGTATGCATGCAAACTTCCGGAACTCATTTAGAAAAACCCTCGGAAGATTAAACTTTCGGGGGTTTTTTCGTTTACAGACAATTATTTTGACAAGGTTTAAGGATGACTATGTTAGACACAAAAAATGAACAACCAAGACTAAGAATCGCAATTCAAAAATCAGGCCGTCTTAGCACTGAATCTCAAAACCTACTTAAAGCAATGGGCCTTAAAATTAACATGCGCGAACAGCGTTTAATCGCACACTGTGAAAACATGCCGGTTGATTTACTTCGTGTACGTGACGACGACATTCCTGGTTTAGTGATGGATGGCGTTGCTGATCTAGGCTTCATTGGTGAAAACGAACTAGAAGAGAAAGAACTAGAGCGTCAACGTCTTGGTGAGCCCGCAGAGTATAAGCTGCTTAAACGTATGACATTTGGTGGCTGCCGTTTATCCATTGCAGCAACAGAAGAGTTTGATTATCAAGGTCCTCAATCATTACAAGGCTTACGTATTGCAACATCGTACCCAGAATTACTAAAACGCTATTTAGATGAGCAAGGTGTCAGCTTTAAACCCGTTATGCTCAATGGTTCTGTTGAAGTTGCGCCACGCGCAGGTATTGCCGACGCAATCTGTGATTTGGTATCTACCGGTGCCACACTTGAAGCCAATGGTCTGAAAGAAGTACAAGACATCTTCCATTCTAAAGCAGTATTAATCCAAGCTAAAGCCGCGTTATCAGAAGATAAGCAAGCATTAGTTGATCGCTTAATGGTACGTGCTCAAGGTGTAATGCAAGCAAAAGAAAGCAAGTACATCATGCTACATGCACCAAAATCACAACTTGATGCAGTTATTGCCCTACTTCCTGGTGCTGAAAACCCAACGGTATTACCACTGGCGTCGACTGAAGATACGGTTGCAGTACACTTAGTCAGTACTGAGAAACTGTTCTGGGAAACAATGGAAGAACTGAAACAGTTAGGCGCAAGTTCAATTTTAGTATTACCTATTGAAAAAATGCTAGGTTAGTATCAGCAAGCAATGTTAAGGGAGGATCAAGCATGAAAACAGTCGTATGGGATCAACTTAGTCAGGTACAACAATCAGCATTATTAATGCGACCTGCAATATCAAACTCGGCAAAAATCGGTGACATTGTTACTGACATTATTGCGCAAGTTAGAAATGAAGGTGATAGCGCTTTAAAAGCACTCACCGCAAAGTTTGATAAAGTTGAAACGGATTGTTTACGGGTGACAGCGGCAGAAATTGCAGCGGCAAGTCAACGCGTAGACAGTGAAACCAAGCAAGCTATCAAACAAGCTCAACAGCACATTCATCTTTTCCATGAAGCGCAAGTACAAGATACGATTCGTGTAGAGACAATGCCTGGTGTGGTGTGTGAAATGCACACGGTTGCAATTGATGCTGTTGGTTTATATATCCCTGGCGGTACGGCCCCACTACCATCAACGGTTCTTATGCTTGCAACACCCGCTAACATTGCCAATTGTGAACGTATTGTATTAACGACGCCGCCACCAATTGCAGATGAAATTTTGTTTGCTGCCCAGTTATGTGGGGTTACCGAGATTTATACCCTCGGTGGTGCACAAGCCATAGCAGCACTCGCTTACGGGTCTGAGTCTATTGCTAAAGTGGATAAGATATTCGGACCTGGTAATGCTTTTGTTACTGAAGCCAAACGCCAAGTAAGTACGGACATTAATGGCGCAGCAATTGATATGCCAGCGGGTCCATCTGAAGTATTGGTTATTGCCGATGCCGATGCGGATGCCGGTTTCATCGCGGCTGATTTATTGTCTCAAGCGGAACACGGCCCTGATTCACAATCAATCTTGGTCGTGTCATCAAGTACGTTAGCAACCGAAGTGTCTGAGCAAGTGCAGCTACAATTGGCTTGCCTTTCTCGCCAAGAGATCGCGGTACAGTCTATTGCATCAAGTTTAATCATCGTCACTAATGATACCGACACATCAATAGCAATTAGCAACTTATATGCACCCGAACATTTAATTGTACAAACAGAAAACGCGCGTAGTTTATTACCGAAGATTAAGCATGCTGGTTCCATTTTCTTAGGCGCTTGGTCACCGGAGTCAGTTGGTGATTATGCAAGTGGTACGAATCATGTGTTACCAACCTATGGTTACACTAAAACGTATTCAAGTTTAGGACTTGCTGATTTTACTAAACGCTTTACTGTTCAGGAGTTAACCCAAGATGGTCTCAAAAGCTTGGCGAAGACGGTCACTTGTCTGGCTGATGCAGAAGGACTTGACGCACACAAACGTGCCGTCACAATCAGAATTGACCGTTTGGGAGCAATGCAATGAGCAGCAAGTTAACACTACTGGCAAGAAAGAACGTTCAGGAACTGACGCCATACCAGTCTGCGCGTAGAATTGGGGGTACCGGTGATGTTTGGTTAAATGCCAATGAAGCACCTGATTGCGGTCACTACTCGCTAGACTGTAGCCGCTTAAATCGTTATCCCGAGTTTCAACCTGAATCCGTCATTAAAGGTTATGCCGCTTATGCTGGTGTTAAACCAGAACAAGTAATAACGACCCGGGGTGCTGACGAAGCGATTGAACTACTTATTCGCACATTCTGTGAACCCGGCGTCGATAGCATTCTGATTAACCCGCCCACATACGGTATGTATGAAGTAAGCGCTGAAACTTGTGGCGTTAACATTATTAAGCAAGATCTAGATGCTAACTTTGATCCTGATTACGATGCGATAACAGCGCAATTAGAGTCGGTTAACATCGTCTTTTTGTGTGCACCAAATAACCCGACTGGCAATGTGTTAAATACTGACCGCTTAACGGATTTGTTGAACGCAGCAAAAGGCAAAGCAATTATTGTTTGTGATGAAGCTTATATTGAATTTTGTCCAGCTGCATCACAAGTGTCTTTATTGCAAGACTTTGATAACTTGGTGATTTTAAGAACACTATCAAAAGCATTCGCGTTAGCTTCAATACGTTGTGGTTTTGCATTGGCCAGTGAAACCGTTATTGGTTTACTGTCAAAAGTAATTCCGCCTTATCCGGTGCCAGAGCCGGTAGCACAAATAGCTAGCCAAGCGTTGACAGAATCAGGCATCCAGGTGATGACAGCCCGTGTTGAACAACTTAACGGTATGCGCAGTGCGTTTATCGACGAACTGAATCAATTACAGGGTGTCGAGAAAGTATTTCCTGCAACCGGTAATTTTGTATTAGTACAATTTATTGATAGCCAAAAAGTGTTTAGCTTATTAGGTAAACAAGGTATTGTATTAAGAGATTTTAGTTCCAAAGCAAGATTAGAAAACTGTATTCGAATCACCTTAGGCAGCGTAACCGAAATGCACAGCACTTTAGTCGCTTTAAAGTCCGTACTCTCTTAATTTAAGAGTATTAAAAGAATAATAAATAAACAAGCAGGAGCCCGATGTGAGCAAGGAAAAATTCTTATTTATTGATCGCGATGGTACATTAATCGATGAACCGATTAGCGATAAACAAGTCGACACTTTAGAGAAACTAAAATTTGAACCATTAGTGATCCCAGCATTACTTAAGTTACAAGCTGCAGGTTTCACACTGGTCATCGTTTCGAATCAAGATGGACTTGGCACAGACAGTTACCCACAAAGTGACTTTGATATTCCACAGAACGCAATGATGGAGCTGTTTGCTTCACAAGGCGTTAAGTTTGAATCGGTATTACTTTGCCCGCATTTTACTGAAGACAACTGTAGTTGCCGTAAACCGCATTTAGGGTTGGTTAAAGAATATCTACAATCTGGTCGAATAGACTTTGCTAACTCCTATGTCATTGGCGATCGCATTACCGATATTCAGCTTGCTGAAAACATGGGTATTGAAGGCATCTTTTATAATCGCACCGATTTAAACTGGCCGATGATTGCAGATAAGATCTTAGCTAAGGGTAATCGTGTTGCGAGTGTGACTCGTACAACAAAAGAAACAAACATTAAAGTTGATATCGATTTAGACAGTCAAGGTGGTAGTCAAATTGACACTGGCATGGGTTTCTTTGACCACATGCTTGATCAAATCGCCACACACGGTGGTTTTAGATTAAAGCTAAGTGTATCTGGCGATTTACATATTGATGATCACCATACAGTTGAAGATACCGCTTTAGCATTAGGCAATGCGATTAACCAAGCCCTTGGTGATAAACGTGGTATCGGTCGTTTTGGTTTTGTATTACCGATGGATGAGTGTGAAGCATCTTGCTCTTTGGATCTATCAGGCCGCGCTTACCTGCAGTTTAACGCCGACTTTCCTCGCGATCATATTGGTGAGTTTGCAACTGAAATGGTGCCGCACTTCTTCCGTTCTCTCAGTGATGGTATGGCAGCAACAGTACATCTTAAGGCGGAAGGAAAGAACACTCACCACCTAGTTGAAAGCTTATTTAAGAGTTTTGGTCGTACCCTTCGTCAATGCATTAAAGTGGAAGGCGATGTTCTACCAAGCTCAAAAGGAGTGCTTTAATGACTCAAAACACAATCAAAGATCAAGCAAAGTTTAATGTTGTCATTATTGATACTGGTTGTGCAAATCTTTCATCGGTCAGATTTGCGATTGAACGACTGGGTTACTCAGTCGCAGTAAGCCGTGACGCCGACGTATTACGTAATGCTGATAAACTATTCTTACCCGGTGTTGGTACTGCACAAGAAGCAATGAAAAACTTGGCTGACCGTGAGTTGATTGATTTAGTAAAAAGCCTCACTCAACCGGTACTCGGTATTTGCCTTGGTATGCAATTGCTTGCTGAGTTCTCGGCAGAAGGTAACGTCGCCACGCTTGGATTAATTAGTGGCAGCATTGACCCGATGCCAAGTAAAGGTGTTCGTCTGCCTCATATGGGCTGGAACCAGATCGAACCACAACAAGATCATCCATTATTCAAAGATATTCCGAGTGGCAGTTATTTCTATTTTGTTCATAGTTATGCGCTTGCAGTTGGTGGCGACACGATTGCTACGTGTACGCATGGCGCGCCATTTACCGCGGCAGTGAACCGAAATAACTTCTACGGAGTGCAATTTCATCCCGAGCGTTCAAGTAAAGCGGGTGCACAATTAATCAAGAATTTCTTGGAGATGTAATATGTTAGCAAAACGCATAATACCTTGTTTAGATGTGAAAGATGGTAAGGTCGTCAAAGGGGTTAAATTCCGTAATCATGAATTGATTGGCGATATAGTCCCACTTGCTAAACGTTACGCTGAAGAAGGCGCAGATGAATTAGTATTTTATGATATTACTGCCAGCGCGGACGAACGTGTTGTAGATAAAAGCTGGGTAAGCCGCGTTGCAGAAGTGATTGATATTCCTTTCTGTGTTGCTGGTGGTATTAAGAGCGAAGAAGATGCAGCGCGTATTTTAGAATACGGCGCAGACAAAGTATCAATCAACTCCCCTGCACTTGCAGATCCAAGTTTGATCAATCGCCTTGCCGCTAAATTCGGCGTGCAATGTATTGTGATTGGAATAGACAGCTATTTCGATGAAGACACCGAAGAATACAAAGTATATCAATTCACCGGTGACGAAACGCGGACACAAGTAACCAAGTGGACAACGTTTGAATGGATTAAAGAAGTTCAAAAACGTGGCGCAGGTGAAATCGTCCTCAATGTGATGAATCAAGACGGTGTGCGTGGTGGTTACGACACTGTACAGTTATCCAAAGCCCGTAAAATTTGTAATATACCCTTAATCGCCTCTGGCGGTGCCGGCGAAATGAGTCACTTCAACACTGTATTTAAAGAAGCAGACGTTGATGGCGCATTAGCCGCAAGTGTATTTCATAAGCAAGTCATCAATATTGGTGAACTAAAAGAATATCTACGAGATCAAGATGTGGAGATCAGAACATGATAACAAACGAACAAATTAGCCAACTTGATTGGGAAAAAGTAGATGGTTTAATGCCAGCAATCATTCAAGATTCAGTATCAGGCGAAGTACTGATGCTGGGTTATATGAATGAAGAAGCGTTAAAGACAACATTAGAAATCGGTAAAGTTACTTTTTTCAGCCGCACTAAACAACGTCTTTGGACCAAAGGTGAATCTTCAGATAATTATTTACTGGTTCAAGAGATAACTAAAGACTGTGACAATGATTCGTTACTTATTACGGCTAAACCCTGTGGTCCAACTTGCCACCTCGGTACACAAAGCTGTTTCGTCACAGAAAACAAACCTGCGCTAACATTCATCGCACAACTTGATAAAGTGCTAGAAGAACGTAAAACAGCCGATCCAGAAGTAAGCTACACAGCGAGTTTATTTGCGCGCGGTACCAAACGTTGCGCTCAAAAAGTCGGTGAAGAAGGTGTTGAAGTTGCACTAGCTGCAGTCGCGAAGGATCGTGACGAGCTGGTCAATGAAAGCTCAGATCTGCTTTATCACCTACTCGTGCTATTACAAAAAGAAGAAGTGCCACTGACTGAAGTTGTTCAATGCCTTGAAAATCGTCATAAATAACGACTAAGTTTATGCTAGATAGCGACTTACCCTACCCTATATAGGTAATAAGTAGCTATCTAGTCGTACTTATTACCTATACTCCAGTTAAAACTTAGGTTTTTACGATAACCACTTTTTAACTGTATACTTAAACAGTGCTTTATTTTCCCCGTAAAAAGCTAACCAAATCACCTTACTTCACTGAATGCTTAAATTTAGCCAAACAATATTTCTCTTTAAATTTAGGTTCTACATTTTTAAATACCATATCGATTGCAGCTAAATCTTTCTCTATGTCCCCAGTGACGTTTACAACATCACCGATCGTCACACGCTTATTCTTATAATCTAATTGATACAATATAATCGGTACGTTTGCTTCTAAGGCAATATAGTAAAATCCAGATCGCCAAAAGTCTTGATACTGTCTTGTCCCCTCAGGTGACATCGCGTAAAGAAAGCGTTCTTGGGTATTAAAAATGTTAACCACCGTCTGTACCATATTGGTCGACTTGGAACGTACAATCGGCACACCGCCTAAAAACTTCAATGCATTGTTAAACGGCCAACGAAACATTTCTGATTTACCCGCCCATTGCACATTCACTTTGTTAGCAAATCGCGCACCAATCAATAACGGAAAATCCCAATTTGATGTGTGCGGCGCATAAGCGATAACAGCTTTGTTATACTTTGCAGGAATCGGTTCGCAGTACCAGCCAGTTAAATTAAGCACTTTGTTCGCACATGTACTAAAAAATTCGTTTTGAGAGCTATCTTTAACTTTCTTTTCATCAACGCTATTTTGCATTTTATTTTTTTTGCTGTCTGCATCAATACTTGATGTCGGCGTTTTTTTATCAACTGACATTATTAATCCTTTACGCATAATTTATGAACTGACGATTGATACACATTAGTTTGGCTTTAAAAAATCCATAGTTGGGTTTTTAACCAAATAAATAGATTTTAACCTTATGTAAATTAACTTAATTTAAAATACTTTATTGAAATATTAAGTTAACCTCAATCACAATCGTCACCTAACACCGCTACAGGGTGTCATTAAACGGTTTTTATAACAAGTCATTGGCTAATCAAAGAAGTTATATAGCGTTTTGATATATATCAACGAATCTTTACACTCCACAAGGTAATTCAGCTCAATTTGACCTTGATCAATTACACTTAGTGATTTAAACTTTCAGAAACTTCTGAAAGTTCGTTAGGTAACATGTGAATATCTCAACTCAAAACCAATCCTTTATTTATCATTTCGGTGAAATGGGCAGTCGCTGGGGCTTCAATCGTACCGTTGGTCAAATGTATGCACTGCTTGTTATTACTGAAGCACCGGTATGTGCAAACGACCTTGCGAGCGGTTTAAACATCTCTCGTGGCAACGTCAGTATGAGTATTAAAGAGCTGCAATCATGGCAGTTGATCCAAATGAGTCACATTCCAGGTGACCGTAAAGAATACTACAGTTCTATTGGTAGCATTTGGGATATGGCTAACACTGTATTCAAAGAACGCCGTAAACGTGAAATAGATCCGACGCTTTCTTTACTGCGTGCTTCTCTTCTCGAAAAACCGACAGATGCAGGTGACGAGTATTCTCAAACTAAAATGCAAGAAATTCATGATCTGCTCGAAATGGTCACCGAATGGGCAGCTGAATTACAACGTCTTAATCCAGAGCAGCTGAGCCGATTGATGAAGTTAGGCGCTGGTGTATCTAAGATGCTGTCTGTAAAAGATCAATTATTTCCAAATAAAAAAAATTCTGAATCAAATTAGTCTAGAGGAGTATTCTTATAATGATTAATGAAACCTTAGTAGAGTTATCCCGTTGGCAGTTCGCCATCACAGCTCTATTCCACTTCCTTTTCGTACCACTTACAATTGGCATGACTTGGATCCTGTTTATCATGGAAGCGGTATACGTGATGACAGGCCGTGTTATTTACCGTGATATGACTAAATTTTGGGGCAAACTCTTTGCGATTAATTTCGCGATAGGTGTCGCGACCGGTTTAACCATGGAGTTTGAGTTCGGTACCAACTGGTCTTACTATTCACATTATGTTGGGGACGTCTTCGGTGCACCACTGGCGATTGAAGGCTTAATGGCTTTCTTCCTCGAATCAACCTTCGTGGGTATGTTCCTGCTCGGTTGGGATAGACTAAGTAAACGACAGCATTTAGCAGCTACTTTCTTAATGGCGTTAGGGACTAACCTTTCTGCGATGTGGATTTTGGTTGCCAACGGTTGGATGCAAAACCCAATCGGCAGTGAATTTAACTATGCCACTATGCGTATGGAAATGGTCAGCTTTTCTGAACTTGTTTTCAACCCAGTGGCACAGGTTAAGTTCATTCACACTGTCGCTGCCGGTTACGTTGCAGGCGCTATGTTTGTGATGAGTATCAGTAGTTACTACCTGTTAAAAGGTCGTGATGTTGCATTTGCTAAGCGCTCTTTTTCTGTTGCCTCAGGTTTCGGTCTAGCCGCTATATTCTGTGTATTACTACTCGGTGATGAATCAGGTTATGAAGTGGGTGAAGTGCAGCGCGTTAAACTTGCTGCAATTGAAGCTGAATTCCATACAGAACCGGCACCTGCAGCGTTTACTTTAGTTGGCTTGCCAAACGAAGAAACAATGGAAACCGATTACGCAGTTAAAATCCCTTATGCGCTAGGTCTTATTGCGACACGTTCTTTAGATGGTCAAGTAACTGGTATCAGTGACTTGAAAAAAGAACATGAAGTACGTATTCGTGGCGGTATGATTGCTTATGATTACCTACAGAAGCTACGTGGTGGTGAAGAAACACCTGAAAACATCGCGAGTTTCAATGAAGTTAAAGATGATCTAGGTTACGGTTTATTATTAAAACGTTATACCAATGATGTGATTAATGCGACTGAAGAACAGATCCAGATGGCGGTTGAGGATTCAATTCCACCTGTAGCACCTATCTTCTGGGCATTCCGCATCATGGTTGGTAGTGGTATCGTCATGTTAGGCCTATTTATTCTAGCCTTCTACTTTAACGCTCGTCGTCAAATACAAGATAAGCGCTGGTTACTTAAAGCAATCTTGTTTGCACTACCACTACCTTGGATTGCAATTGAAACGGGTTGGTTTGTTGCTGAAGTAGGTCGTCAGCCTTGGGCTATTAGTGAGATTTTGCCAACCTTTATGGCAACCTCGAACCATGAAGCAAGTTCAGTTGCCATGACGATGATTGCGTTCATTCTTGTTTATATCGTTATGTTCATTCTTGAAATGTGGCTGATGGTTAAATTTGCCAAACAAGGTCCAAGCTCGCTACATACTGGTCGTTACCACTTTGAGCAAGAAGAGCAAGAAGCATCACCACAATTACGTCAAGACAAATACTAAGGGCTTAGATTATGTTTGATTATGAAAGCTTAAAACTTATCTGGTGGTTAATCATCGGAATATTGCTTATCGGCTTTGCCGTTACCGATGGCATGGATATGGGCGTTGGTAGCTTACTGCCCTTCGTGGCAAAAGATGATACCGAACGTCGTGTAGTGATTAATACCATCGCCGCACACTGGGATGGTAACCAAGTCTGGTTAATTACTGCTGGTGCATCATTATTTGCCGCTTGGCCAATGGTTTACGGTACTGCGTTTAGTGGCTTCTACTTTGCAATGATGCTAACGCTGTTCTGCTTATTCTTGCGACCACTTGGTTTTGATTACCGCAGTAAGATCGATTCACCAAAATGGCGTTATAACTGGGATAAAGCATTATTTGTTGGCAGCATAGTGCCCCCTCTCGTCTTTGGTATTGCATTTGGTAATTTGCTACAAGGTATTCCGTTTAACTTTGACGAGTTAATGCGTGTTTACACCACAGGTTCATTTTTCGCACTATTTAACCCATTCGCACTATTGAGTGGGGTTGTGAGTGTTTCAATGATACTGATGCATGGCGGCACTTGGTTAAGTATGCGTACCGATGAACATGTTGCGGCACGCTCTGCAAAAGCAGCACAAGTATTTGCAGCTGTGCTTGTTGTTAGTTTTGCCCTTGCCGGTGTAATGATTGCCACAACGATTGACGGTTATGTTATTCAAAGTGCAATTGATACTCAGGCTTATGCTCAACCAACTAATAAAGTCGTTACGATAGTATCGGGTGCATGGTTAAATAACTTTAACAGCATGCCAATACTTTGGTTGTTACCTATAACAGGTTTCGTGATGGCGATTGTAGCAGGTCTACTTGCTCGCTTTAAGCCTGGTGGTTTAGCATTTACGGCCAGTGCGTTATCAATTGCCGGTGTTATTTTGACGATGGGTGTTTCTATGTTTCCATTTATCATGCCGTCAAGCAGCACGCCTAATCACAGCTTAACAATTTGGGATGCGGTTTCGAGTGAAGGCACGCTTAACTTAATGTTGATCGTGGTAGCGATATTCTTACCGCTTATTCTTTGTTATACGATTTGGTGTTATAGCAAAATGTGGAGAACGGTGACTCGTTCTGAAATTGAAGAAAACACCCACTCATCATATTAAGGAGTAAACCATGTGGTATTTCAGTTGGATCCTAGGTGTTTTGCTGGCAGTTTCTCTCGGTATCATCAATGTAATGTGGTACGAAATGGAACAGCACACGGATAACGTGGCAAAAGATCAAGATGATCAGAAAGACTAAAACATTAACTTTTAATAGTTAAGTTATATCAATAACGGATTACGCTTTGCGCCCAAGGATGGGCGTCTGTTTCTAAACCTCCAATTTCAGGGGCTATTCTTTAAATAGTATTTTAATATTCCTCCAATTTCAGGCTTACCAATGACAGAATCAATAAATACAGAATACACTCAAAAAGAGCGTTTAACATGGCTTAAAAGCCAACGAACACATGCCCAAGGTCGATTAAGCAAAGCTATTGCTTTAGGATCATTAAATGGCATATTGATGATAATACAAATGGCGTTTCTAGCTGGCATCATCAATGAAATCATCTTCTCAAACAAAGCACTCGCAGAAATAACGCCCTTATTACTCGGTTTAGTTACCATCGTCATTTTCCGCACTGTATTTGGTTATATCAGTGAACGTTACAGTCGCCATGCCGCCATGTTGATTAAGGTGTCTATTAGACAACAGTTATTACAACACCTCTTCGCCATGGGACCAGCCAAAACACAAACGATTGGTAGTGCTAAAATAGCACAACTTCTGCATCAAGGTGTTGATTCACTGGAAGATTACTTCTCTGGCTACTTACCTATTGTCGCTTATTGCTCAGTGATCCCGAGTGCGGTGTTATTTGCGGTATTTCCAATGGATTGGCGTTCGGGTTTAGTATTAATGTTAACTGCGCCGATGGTACCCATGTTTATGATCATCATTGGCCACAAAGCACATGATTTAAACCAACAACATTGGACTAAACTACTGCGCATGAGTAGTCATTTCCTTGATATTATTCAAGGTCTTACTCAGCTTAAAATATTCAATGCATCTCGCCAAGAAATGGCGGCAGTAAAAACAATCAGTGAAGACTATGGTAACCAAACAATGGGGATCTTAAAGGTCGCTTTCCTTTCTTCATTCATGTTGGAATTTCTTGCTTCTATCGCCATTGCACTCGTTGCTGTTATTCTTGGTTTTAGACTTTATTACGGTGGTGTCGATTATTTATTAGCCCTGTGGGTACTATTACTTGCCCCCGAATTCTATTTACCATTTAGACAATTAGGTACTCAGTACCACGCCAAGATGGCCGGTGTAACAGCGGCTCAAGACATGCTAGAGATTCTGAATACCCCGATTAAAGAAAGCCAAACGGAAACACAATTTAAAGCACCGTTCGTCATCAGTTTAACAGATGTTAATTTTACCTATTCGGGCAGAAACAATACCCTTAACAATATTAACCTGACGCTAGAAAACCAAGGGCTGTACGCCGTCATTGGTGAAAGTGGCGCGGGTAAATCGACATTAATCGATACTATTGTAGGCTTTAATACGCCAGATAGCGGCGAGATGACAATCAACGGTATTAAGCACACTCCAGCACTGCGTGATGCTTGGTTAAATAACTGTGGTTGGATAGCCCAACAAGGTCATGTTTTCTATGGCAGCCTAGGTTTTAACATCGCCTTAACTGAACACTTTGATGAAGAAAAAATACAACAAGTATTAAGCAGTGTTGGCCTTGCTGATTTTGTGTCACAGCTCAAAGATGGACTCAACACCCATGTTGGCGAAGGTGGTGTTGGACTCTCTGGTGGTCAATCACAACGGTTAGCGTTAGCGCGAGCATTTTACCACCAGCCAGATGTGTTAATTTTAGATGAACCAAGTAGCCATTTAGATAAAGATACCGAGCAAGTCGTCAGTGATAGTATCGCTGAGTATGCCAAGGATCATCTGGTCATTGTCATTGCTCACCGTTTACATACCGTGATAGATGCTAAGCAGATAATTGTATTAGAACAAGGACAAATTATTGAGCAAGGCACCCATAGCGAATTGCTCGAATTAAATGGAAGTTATGCCGACACCATTAATATCGATATGGAGACCAGCGTATGAATCCATTAGTTAGGTTGATGAAATTACTTAAGCCGCAATTACCCTTAATGTTGCTCGGTACCTTGTTATCAATTATTACCGTGATGGCGAATATTGGCCTACTCGCGGTATCAGGTTGGTTCATTACCATCATGGCCATTGCAGGACTTTCTGGCGTGACCGCAAACTACTTCACCCCTGCAGCCATCATTCGCTTTCTTGCTATTGTAAGAACAGCAGGTCGCTATGCCGAACGTCTGCTGACGCACAAAGCCACGTTTAATACCCTTGCTGCGTTACGTTATTACTTTTATACCCGCTTAGAACCCTTACTGCCCTACTACCGCGTTAACTTTAAATCAGCAGATATTCTTGCACGTTTACAGCAAGACATCGATGAACTTGATAACTTTTATTTAAGAGTGTTACTACCGGTTTTAGTCGCTATTTTTAGTATTCCACTCGTTGGTTGGGGGGTGAGCTTCATTTCATCAGACCTTGCCCTTGTGATTGTTAGCGCGTTACTGATTGTCGGTTTTGTTTTACCAATATTAATATTATTGTTAAGTAAAAAACGCGCTAGACAACAAGCTAAGCTCTCGAGTGAATTAAAAATTGAATTAGTCGACGGCGTTGCATCTATGCGTGAATTATTGGTTTATCAAATTGCCAATCAATATCAACAATCAATTAATCACGTATCAAAAAGCTACCATCAAGCGGAATTACACTTACACCGCTTACATGCGTTAGCCACTGCGTTAACATTCTTAGCAATTAACACGACTGTCTTAACAAGCTTATACTTGCTGACACCTTTGGCACAAACGGGTGATTTAAAACCAGAGTTCGTTGCCAGTGCGGCGTTGCTTATTTTAGTCTGTTTTGAGACTGTGATTAATATGCCCCTAGCCTGTCAGATTTTACCGAAAGTGCATGACAGTGCCGCGCGTTTATTTGAAATTATTGACAAACCAATTCCAGATGTTGGCGGCAACACGTTAGTAACAACAGGTACAATTGAGTTTAATCATTTAAATTTCACTTATCCTGATGGTCATTGCAGTGTGTTAAACAATATTGACCTTACTATTGAACCAGGTGAAAAAGTGGCCATTATCGGTGCTAGTGGCGCAGGTAAATCAACCTTAGTGAATCTATTAATGGGCTTCTGGCCTATTCTTCAACCTGAACTGGATCAAGGCTCAGTTGTTGAGCGCAAATCAAAGCCTGGTATCACGATTAATAACATTGATTTAAATGACTTAAATACTGAATCGTTGCGTGAACATATTGCCCTGATGAGTCAAAACAGTCATCTATTTCATGCCACGATTGGTGATAATCTACGCTTAGCTAAACCGAGTGCAACAGAGTTAGAGATGCGTGAAGTGTGTAAAGCCGCTGGTCTACTTGATTTCATTGATGAGTTAGAAAATGGTTTTAAAACGTGGCTTGGTGAAACAGGCTCTGGTTTATCCGGTGGTCAAAAACAACGTTTATGTTTAGCCCAAGTGTTATTAAGAAATGCGAAAGTATTAGTATTGGATGAGCCAACCAAAGGCCTAGATCGTCGCAGTGAAAAAACGGTGATAGCCAGCTTATTCGAGCAGCTTGAACAATCACAACAAAGTTTAATATTGATAACGCACAAGCCATTAATGTTACAGAAAATGGATAAGATTGTGGTCATGGATGAAGGGACTATTGTGGCACAAGGGGATCATAAAACCTTAATTGAAACCAATGATTACTATCGCAAGTTACTTAACTATTTCTAAACGCCTAACGTTCTAGATTTATAGCATTACAACTGTGATGATATCGACAATCTAAAAAGGGTAATACAAAAATGTATTACCCTTTTTTATTCGTTCTTTTTTCATGAGCTTGTTTTACATGATGTATTCCACATAAAAAGAGGATTTACTAAATAAAACAGCTCAAGTTAGTACGTACTCTTCACTTAACGAATAGCTTCGCTCACTAACCCCTTCTCACTCAAGTATAAATACAAAGCGTCAACACGCTCTTTATTCACACCAAAGTCAGATTTGCCATATCTAGAAGCGGATCTTACTGCAATAATACCGTTTTCTTCACGCAGATGAAGTTCGAAATCATCAACAAAGCGCATAAACATGCTCGTACTTTCAACATATAAGTAATCATCTAGCTCTCTGACGATTACCATATTACTTTGCGAATCCAAATATAGCTTAATTTCAGACCATACCTGTTCAGAACTCGCTTCTAGTTTAAATGCTGGTACATAATGACTTTCGTCTAAGCTGTCACTTGATACACAATTAGGAGTATCAGGACAAGGCGTTAACGTTGAATTAACAACCCCTAAATTATAAGGACGAGCACCAGTACATGCAGTAAGTACTAAGCTACACGTTAGTATGAATGTAGAACGGGTATATACACGAGACGTAAACATTTGAATCCTTTAAGCTATTAACCACTGACGTAATTTAACCAAAAAATGCAATAAACAGCAAGCAGTTATCTCGTAATAAATACCTGCTTTTATCCCCGACTATGACTTAGCTGGTTTTTCAGCGTATTCATCATCACTGTAATACCCATAGTAATAATCAGAGTCAGCAACACCGTCCGTATTAACATGGTTCATCACAATACCGACAAGGTTAGCATCAACTTTAGCTAATCGGCGGACACCATTTTGAACTAACCGCACGCGTGTTTCTTCACTTTTAATGACATAAATAATGGCGTCTGTATGTAAAGATATAATCAATGAATCACTCACGGCCTGAATTGGGGGTGTATCAATAACAATTCGGTCATACGACTGCCTTAAATTTTCCATCAACAGCTTGAAGCGTTTGGACGACAATAACTCTTGGGCATTTTTTGGTGTTGGACCACACGTCATAATATGTGTACCGGATGCTTTATCTACAGTAATACAATCCGATAAATTCGCTTCTCCGCGGATCAATTGCGCCAGTCCTGGTTTGTCTTTTGGTATGTTAAAATTACTTGCTAGACTCGGTTTGCGCATATCAGCATCAATTAGGATTGTTTTTTCAATCTGAGCCAACGAGAAAGCAATATTCGTCGCCGTTGTGGACTTACCTTCATTAGGTTGTGAGGAGATGATCCCAATAACCTGATTAACCTGTTGCCCTTGAGCTAATAAAAAACTAGTTCGCAATGTACGAATTGACTCAGAAAATTGACGTCCTTCTTCGTCAAAGAAATAATGCAGATCCAAATCTTGGTTACGTTTTCTAGCAATCTTAGGTAATACTCCTAATACCGGTAGTCCAAGCTTGGTTTCTATATCACCGACCGAGTTAAAATTATCAGTGAAATATTCTTTAACCAACAAATAAGTGATATGTAAAATAATCGACAACACGAAAGCGATTAATACGAGTATTTTAGTACTTAAAGTAATCGGTTTACTTGGCGTATGTGCTCTGTCGGTAAAACGAGCGACGGCTGCATTAAAGTCGCTCGTTAAAGCCGTTTCTTTAGATCGCTCTAAAAACGTATTGAAAAGTTTACGGTTACTTTCTACGTCGCGTACTAATTTCTGGTATTCATTATCCTTACCAATGACATCCTGAAATTGTCCTTGAATTTTACTGTATTCCCTTTCTAAGGCCGCTACATTACTTTGCTTGGTTTTTAGATCTCTATTTATACCTGTTACCAGTTTAGATATCTGAGTAGTCAGATGTCTGTTGATAGTATAAAGTTCAGATTTAGCCGCAATAAGATCGGGATGTTTACGTCCATAGATTTGTGATAATTCAGATACCTTTAATTTAGCTTTAACTTTTAATGTTTTAATGTTCTGAATCACTGGGTGTGATGTTATCTCAGGTATTGATTCTAATTTATTCATGTCCTTAATGCCGAATTCCTCAACGGCTCGGACAATACTGCGTAATTGATTCACTTCATTTTTGGCATCGAGCAATTGGCGTGATGTTTGTTCAAGTTCGTTACTCACCAACCCCGTCAAGCCCCTGCCCCCACGATCTTGTAAATCAATGATATTTTGTTCTTTACGGTATACTTGTAAACGGGATTCAGAGGCATCAAGGCTCGTCCGTAAATCTTCAAGCCTCGCTCTTAGCCAGTGAGCAGCATTTTTATTGATTGACGATTTTACCGCCAGGTCTTGGGCGATAAAAGCTTCACCTACAGCATTCGCGATCATGGCAGCCAAAGCGGGATCTTCACTGTCATACGACAACTTAACAAGTTGGGTTTTTCTTATAGGTGTCACAATTAAGCTTTTTGAAAACTGTCTTAAACGTGCCCTTTTCTGCGTTTGGCTTTGTAATTCTTCAGTGCTTATCTCACTGCCTACTTGCGGTACGCCATTGATATAACCTGCACCTATATTTTCACTAAATTCACTATCAACGTTGTCATCCATAACAAAGTAGTTAAATAATGGCGTGGCTTCCATAAGATAAGTAACCACCATATCTTTCCAGCTTTCACTTTTTTGAAATGAAGGTTGTTGTTGTAGATTCAAGCGGTCGTAAACAGTTTCAGCGATTGAATATGACTTAAGAATTTCAAATTGCGTTAAATAGTATTCTTTTCTATTCGAATCAAGTCCTTGTACCGAATCAAATGCGACAGCTTGTACTTGATCGGCTTCGATCAATAAGGTTGCAGAAGCACGGTATAACGGTGACTCATTTGAAAGATAAAATGCGGTGCAGATAGAGACCAGCACCGCCACGATGAGGACCCGCCATTTATAACGTTGGATAACGTGCCAATGCGGTGAAGGTAACACAATGTCATTATTGGCAGACGAGTTATTGAGATTCTGTTCAAGTTTATCCATTAGAAAAACCTTTGCTTAATCAAAATGGTATCACCAGCATTAACTTTGTACGTTAAGCTTGCGTTTGTTTGCGTTTTTTTGTTTTTTTCTTTAAACAAATATATCTTATCTTTAGATGCCCTCTCGGTTAGTCCACCCGCCAACGCTATCGCTTGGTTTACAGTCAGACCAGGCTGGTAGGGGTAACCACCTGGTCTATTCACTTCGCCATGAATGTAAAATGGTCTGTATTCGACAACGTGGACATAGACATTTGGGTTAACCAAATAATTGCCTTTCAAGCCTTTATAGATCAATTTCTCAACTTGTTTAACCGTCAGACCAATGACCTTTATTTCACCAAAAAATGGATAATTAATTTGGCCGCTATTACTTAATAATGTTTCAACAGTGAGATCTTCTTGACCGAAGACTTTAATTTCGACCTTATCACCCGGCCCCAAAATATATGAGCTGTTAGCTAAAACCGTGAAATTCATAAAAACGAGTAATATACCAATAGTTATTTTTTTAATCATGTTAGCCACCTAGAGCGTAAACGTGAAACTTAAGCCCACAACGTTTTTATCATATTCAAACACGGCTTCTGTAGATTGATTTCTATCCCACTCACCAAATACTGCAACCGCAATATTCTGAGTTACGTCATAATTAAATTTTAGCGTCAAACCATAGATATCATCGACCCGTGAAATACCACTGTAATCATCTTTATATTTGTATATACCAACCGAAGAATAATAGTATGATGTCCAATCATGCTTCCAGTCGATGTTGTATTTTGTTTCGAGTACATAATCCCCATCGACATCTGGATCGTCTGTGGCTTGTGAGGTCGAAAATGTCAGCTTCGAATAGGTCAGAGGACGCCAAACACCCCCAATATTCCAACTAAAACCGGTAAAATCTTCCCGCCCAGAATCATCAAACTCTTTTGCTTGGCCACCTATTTTAACAAAGCCACGAACAATAGCAGATGCTTCCCATTGCATACCGACAAAGGCAGTGTATACATCCGAATCTCGAATAAGCTCACCTGGAGCATTGTAATCGTATCCAATTTTCTCTGCGTTAATTTCGATGAAGGCATCGGTATTTGCTCTCGTTGCATAATAAAATGTAGACCCAAGCAAGATGGAGTCATAATTGCTGCGTCTCGTTATATCATCGAAATTTCGGTATTCTTTTTCATAAAATATAAGATCGAAAGCAAGTCGACCTTTGGTCTGTAACGCACCATATTCATACGATGCTGCGAAGGTATTTTTACCGTATTTAATCGGTTCGTCTGTCCGATCGAAATTACCTTCCGATTTTCCTGTCCCACGTGATTCAGTTAGCCATTCACCTTTTAGACTAGCATCGACTCGATGGGTATCATTTGGCTCTAAATGTGCTTTCAGCCCTAACTCACCATCAGTATAATCATCTTCACCACTGGCTTCGTAAGTCCCTTTTTCTGCATTCATATCGAAACTGTAGTAATTGACACCATCATCCATTTTGAAATTGATGGCCGGCATGAGCGTCATGATACCGCTGCTAGTACCAGCGTGTTGTTGGTTATAAATATTATCATCGTAGGCAACGCCTATCTCTAAAGATGGTTTAATAAATAAACCGCCATCAGTAATGTGTGTATCTGGTATGTAAGCAAATACACCATCACTCAATAAAGCGAAACTAAACCAATAAACATTGACTTTATATGCTTTCATTTGAGCGCTCCAGAGTTTCAAAAATTTGAGCTTGTATCATGATTTACCTCTACAAATTGCTAATAAGTGTTCTCACTTTTTAAACAGGTCAGTACGGTTAACATCAAAATTTTCAAATCAAACCAGATTGACCACTGCAAAATGTAATAAAGGTCATACTCAATACGTTTTTGCATCTTGTCTAATGTATCTGTTTCTCCTCGCCAGCCACTGACTTGTGCCCACCCCGTTATCCCAGGTTTTACATGATGACGTAACATATAAAACTGAATAAGTTTACGATACTCTTCATTATGTGACACGGCATGAGGACGCGGCCCTACAACGGACATGTCGCCCATCAGCACATTAAAAAACTGAGGCAACTCGTCAAGAGAACTACGACGTAGAAAACCACCAAATGGCGTGACACGTTTATCACCTCTTGTGGCCTGCGTAACTTGCCCATCAGACTCCATGACTGTCATGCTGCGAAACTTATATACAGATATATTCTCACCTCGTAATCCGTATCTACTTTGCTTGAATAACACCGGACCAGGCGATGTAATCTTAAGTGTTATCGCAATGAGGATGTACACAGGAGAAAGCAGTATTATCGCGATGAGACTGACAGCGATGTCCTCAAATCTTTTTAACAAGATCTTGGAACCTAAATAAGGAGACTCAAAAATACTAAGCGCATCAATTTTGCCTATATGCGTCACGCGTCCCTGCATGACATCTGAAAGCATAAACGCAGGGACAACGTATACATCGACGGTGGTATCAGATAATAAATTGATGATCTCAGCAATGCGCTTCTCAGCCGAAATTGGTAATGTGATAAACAGAATATCAATATCGCCATTTTTGGCTTGATGGATACATTTTGATATATCACTGATGACCGTTAAACCTTCAGGTAATCGGTCTGTTTTTCTATCATCAAAAAAACCGACAAAATCATAACCTAATTCATCACAGTGATTAATTTCATGATACAAATTTGCGCCTGTTGAAGTAGCCCCCAATATCGCCATTTTTCGCAGGTTAATACCTAGTTTACTGCGTACTACAGACCATTGATGTGTGATTACTCGCCATGCGGAACAACTTAAAAATGCGACAAAAAACCATATGTTTAATACGTGACTAGGGAAAACAAAAGCAGTATTAAGCCATATGCCAATGGCGAAGAGAATGAGAAATGAAGATGTGAATACTGCCAGCACCGTCATAAGCACAGTCATGAATCGGCCTACGCGCCACGCTTGATATAAATGCAGCGCTTCAGCAATATACAAAAACACCACCAAAGCGGTTAGCACCACGATAATGTACTCTTGCGTCATTTGAAGATTATAGCTATTAATTACAATCACTAAAGAAAACGTAACACAACTTAAATCTAAAAAACGATAAACAAAAGAATAATTAGCGAAACTTACCTTAAATGTATTAACAGGTTTCAAAACAAGATTCCTTAACAAATTTAAAGTAGACTCATTTTAATAAATGAACTACTGAGTTACACAAACAACCCGCTCATCCATTGAATATGTTATTGATAATCCGTTAATTAATTTAAATTTCAACACGAAAATTAGTTTCCATGTAGATACTCATTAAATATCCCATTAACTATAGCAGTCATTTTATTTATGGCCGCAATTGACTGGGGCTAACACTGAAACAAATATTTTATATATTTAAATAATAAACTATGATGTTAATGTGTGAGGTTAAGCGAAAGGGTTAATATGTTTATAACTTCTTTTCACTATTTTAGAGGCATAGCAATATTATTTATTATTGCCGCCCACGTTCATGTGGGCAATGTCGAAATTGACAACCCGATCTTTACTAATCTACTCTCAGGGTCTACCGCATTATTTGTATTCATTAGTGGTTACTTGTTTCAACATTTACAAAAAGGTGTTTTTAACTACCCACTATATTTAAAAAGAAAATTTAAATTTGTGATATTACCGTATTTAATCTGTTCTGCACCGGCATTAATTAATATAGCGTTAAGTGGTGATTTCCATCCGTTACTTGGTGATGTAACGACCGTAGAAGGTAGCTTAATAAACATCGTCACAGGACGTCACATCACTGCGTATTGGTATGTTCCTTTTGCTTTACTGTTATTCATCAGCGCTCCTATCATCATACATTTCACATCATTAACAAATAAATCACAACTGACTATTTTACTTATACTCTCTTTGCTTTCTATCTTAGCCCACCGCCCTATTGGCGGCTTAAACCCATTTCATTCGTTCATCTACCACATCCCATTTTATTTGTTTGGCATTTACTGTGTTGTCCATCGAGATTTAATATATAAAATAAGAAAGTACAATTACCTGTTTTTATTTTCAACCATATTATTAGCTTATGTACAGGGACATGTAATTGGGAGTATTGGTAGCAGCCATAAAGATTTATTTGTTTTCTCTGGCCTTGACTTATTGTATATACAAAAAACATTGTTAATACTTTTTTTTATAACGTCAATTAATTCACTAGAAAATTTCAATATAAAACCATTATCGTTTCTAGCAAAAATATCATTCTCACTTTATTTCATACATGGTTATGTTCTAATCCTATTAACAAGGGTATCAATTGACAAAACATTATTGAGCTATGGTCTTAGCGATGGGTCAGCAACATTTATTAAATTTATGTTGGTTGTTGCAATTAGTTCACTACTTTCAATATGTATAATTAAAACCTTGGGTAAGCGAAGTCGCTATTTCATTGGCAGTTAATAATAAAACCGTAATTGGGTACAAAACTGCCTTGTTCTTTAGAACTATAAATTTAGCGCTTTAATTTGTGACGTTTGTTAAAAATTAATGCAATCACAGCAATAAAGATAAGAGGCAGGAGCACGTTGGCTATATTATAAAAGCTGTTTGAGTAGCTGAATGAATCATGTGGCGTTTTACCCGTTGACTCAAACACGACGTTAACCAAACTAATCAAGACCAAACTAGACAATACAGTAAAAGACCGTAATTTTTTTATCTTAAACACACTATGATGTAAAACATAAAAACATTGGAAATAATTAATAATAAAAGCGACCACCAAACTTGTGCACAACACGGTCATCTCGCCCGTATACACACCAAGAATTATGGCCGAAACGTTGACAATAGATGAGAAGACACCGCAATAAAACATCTGTTTGGTCGCGCCCATTGCCTGATACAAACCGCCAGTTGAACTAAGCACCATTTGTACCGGAATCGAGAGCGCTAATATTTTCAACAACTCACTAGCAGCTAACCATTGAGATCCAAACAATATAAAAATAATGTCATCGGCATTCCAAAACATGATCGTCGCAGTGACTATCCCTAACGCTGCGAGTTTGTAAACCAATTGATAATAAGCAGCGAAAATCATCGCTGGTTGTGTTTTGTATCGCGTTAATACAGGTTGCAGTGCGGGATTGATGGCAAAGGTAAACAGTTGAAGTGGATAGCGCATAAGCTGGTAGGTTTTCTCATAAAAACCGACGGTCGTTACACCGAAATATTTAGCCACTAATATAGTATCTAAATTTCGAGAGAAAAAATTAAGTATATTAAAACCAAGTTGGAATTTAGCTACCGCGAATAATGGGACAATACTTGATATCTTGCTCCCCAATTTGGCCTGGCCTATCTCGGTCTGTTTTGAAAATCGATAATAAAATACAAACCGACCCACAGGTGTAATTGATAGTTTAACCGCTAATGCTACGACCCCTAAATCGAATAAATACAATATAATACAAATAATTAACGCAATTATTTCTGCGTATACCTCTGCTTTACCAATAATAATAAATTTGGTGTCTTTTTGTAACGAAGCCAATGGTAACATTGCTATGGCTGAAAAAAGTACATTCAACGTTAATACATAGGTTAACAAGCTAACGTGCGTTAAGTTAAGCCAGTTCGCGAGTAATGGCGTAAGATAAATGAATAAAAAAGACAGCGAAATACCAATAATAAACGTCGCAGTAAAGATGCCATTACGCTGATCTACATCGATACTATCTTGGTGAATAATGGCTGGTGCGAGTCCTGATGTAGCTAATAGTTGAAAAAAAAGAATAAGCACTTGTAACGCCGCTAAGGTACCAAAATCTTCTGGTGTGAATAATCGAGCTAAAATGGATAATGATATAATTTGCAATAGGTAAAGAGAATATTTCCCGATTAAACTTTGAATAATGCCTTTATTCAATTCTTTGTTTATTTTACTCATAAATATACATACCTATCACGAACAAGATATTTAAATCGCACTGGATCGCCGATTATTTTCTGCATGTCTGACGAGGTAAATACCGGATGACACTATAATCACAACCATTAACAACCATGCCATACTTGCATCTCTAAATACCGTTGATTCCGTTACATTATGAAGAATAGGTATAATAAGTGCAGCATGGAAATATGAATTGTTAGATTTCAACATTGAAATAATTAAAAAAACAAAAATAAAAGATGAACCCACAACCCCAAACTGTAATAACAGCTCTAGATAACCATTATGTGCTGATGATATATATTGCAAAAAACTGTATTTATCATCTAATACGAACGGTATTATACCCACACCAAAATAACTGCCATAACCATAACCAAATGTTATCTCATCAAAAAATGTAAGATCATAATAGAGTGAATCCCATATAACCCCTCGACCAGTAAAAAAATCATCATCAACATATAATGCAATATGTTGGTAATCATTCATGTGATAACTCACCCCAGGTATAAGAATGAACACACTAAAAAATAAAATTGCCAACGTTGATGTTATTACTTTTACTTTAAACAAACTTATGTGTGTCATTAGGAAATACATAATACACAGCACAATACTTGATTTACTCTGAGTTAGAAGAAGTAACACAAACAGAATGACCAACATTACATTTAAAAACACACTGTTTATATCAAATGATTTCATCCACATATGGCTTATAACAATTAACACAGCCAAGTTAATACCCATCGTATTTTTTGATTTCAAATATCCGGCCAATTGCATATCTTGATTCAACCCTGCACCTTGGACTATAGCCACTGATATCATAATGATACATATAATTACTGCTGCTTTTAGATTTAACTCGATACTGTGATGATAATATGAAAAGCAAAGCCCTAACGCTAACGAGGTACAAAATAGAATTTGAAACACGGCTCGTTTCATTGCAATCATCGGATAACTAGACCAACTAGCACTGAGTATAGCAACAGTACAAATGACAATTAAGATGAATATTTTCTTTATAACTTCTGGTTTTAATTTATTTATCTCAGTATTTATAAAAAATCTAAACGAAAAGAACATAAATAAGAATACCCAAAATACTTGTTTGAATAGATTACTTTGGGCAAGACCACTCGTAATTGAATCTAACTCTCGATCCATCATACTAATCTTATTAGTAAAGTCCGGTGTATAAACGCCAAGACAAAACAACAACATAAGTAATAAACCATATTTTTCAAGCCAGATAATAACATTCATATAAAATCCAATTTGAAGTAGAGAAGACAACTAGAATCCAAACAGATTATATTTAGCTAGTCATATAACAATTAATTCAGCATAAATATGATATTAGACGTTAGGTAAGGATTTGGCATTCCCTTGGATGTCAATGCGAGTCTCATGCACTATCATTAATACAGTTACATTAGCCCGTTATAAGGTTCTCTATGACGTATGACGTTATCACTAAATATAGAAACAAATTAATTCTGTGTTCTTTCATTTTACACATGGCTACCTTTTCAAATACTGCCAATTCAGCATTAACGAATACGACACAAGATTGTACAAAGCTAATCACCACTGGTAAGAAAAATTTATCATATCCAATACCTTCGTTTACTAAATTGAGTTTTGCTTTAGAACACTATATTGAAGGTGACGTGATTTGCCTTGCTGACAGCTATCAACCCGTCATCATGATTGAAGACTTCGACAGTGGTAATAAACCGCTCATAATCCGTCCTTTACATTACCTAGGAACCACAATAAAAAGTAAACACTACACGGGGACAGGTTTAACAATAAAGAATTCTAAGGGAATTATTATCCAAGGGCTGATCATCACGGGTGGTTTAAGCGCAATATTAGTACAAGACTCTTCCAATATATCACTGATATCAAATAGAGTATTTGACATCGGTAATCAAGCCATATCAATAAAACCCAAATATTATGGCGGTAGCCACTATCTTATCAAAGACAACATTATTTTTAATACTGGGCGGCTCCATCCCCGTTATGGAGAAGGTTTATATATTGGTGATGGGGCTTATACCAAAGATAAGAGCAGGTTGAAAATACGCCATACGGTAAGTGATGTAACGATTCGTAATAACATCATTCATCACACCAACAACGAAGCGATTGATGTTAAGGCCAATGCCTATGACGTGAAAATAATCGAGAATAGTATTAGTAATGTTAATTTACAATTTAATGCTGCGATCACCGTTGCTACCGAGTCTTCATTTGCAGAACTGGGCGGTTATTTAATAGAGAACAATGTAATTACAGATATCACTAATCGTTCTGGGTATAGACCTATTGGTATTGCGGTCGGACACGGAGACACGATCATTAAAGACAACCTTATCATTGATGATAAAATTAAAGTGGTCGCTATATGCTTATTTACTACTTTTTTAAACCCTAAGTTGAACAAGGTCACCTTAGAAAAAAATCGTTTTATTGGGAAAGGCAAACCCTTTTCAGAGGCTTGTACTGGCGGTACCAGTGATAACTTAAAAGCCGTTATTACTATAAAATAGACTTATCATTAACAAATCATACTACTAGCAGTAATCTTATACGGTAACAATCCAATCTTAACCCTCAGTATTGCGCCGGAAAATTAAAAAGGCTGCCATGAGCAACCCTTTATTATCAACTACAAATAAACTGTAACGAATAAACTTACCACAGCCTCACAGGCCCAGTGTCAACATGGATAAACCCTGATTTAGGGTAATATCCAACCCCACCTAGTTTTAACGAAATAGCGGCTTCACGTAAATGGGATAACTTCACATCAGGCATGGCTATATCAATGGCCATACCACGCATGTGATAGCTTTTTGTGGCTACAGCATTACTTTTACTGGCTAGCATTTGATTTGTTTTAGGTGAACGATAGCCGGAGATAACATGAAACTCTTCTGTCACATTTAAGGTTCGATTTAGCTGATACAATAACTCATATAAACGGTTGTCCATCGGAGCGGCTAAATTTTGTCTGTGATCTCGGAGTACATGACTAAAATTTTGAAGAGTATCATCCTGATAGAAACCATCGATCCAATAGCTACCGTGCTCACGTTCTCTTGTGTGAATGTTGTAAAAACCCAATTTTCTCAAGCCTATTACGCTTTGACTTGCTTGCACAGGCAGCACTGAACATGCGGCTAATCCACCAAGACCTACTAATACCTTTCTACGGGTTGAACATACTATTGACACTTTACCACCATTGATCGCTTTTCATACAGAAGCAGTGGAATGTATATGCAATAAGCTATTAGATCAAGTTTTATTGCTGCAAAGCATATATGTCGTCACGATACTGGCTTAATCCACTGTCATCAATCCATGCAGTCCAATACACCAAATGTACTGGTAAAACATCATTTAACGGAAACCACTTGGTTGTTTTTCGTGTAAATTTAAGGTTCGACCATAATGCTTTATTATCAACTAAGCTATTAGCAACCCAATTGGCCAATTCATCTACTTTCTCAATGCGAATACAACCAGAAGATAACGCCCTATTGGCATTGTTGAACAAGTTCGTATTGGTTGTGTCATGAAGGTAAACACTAAAATCATTAGGGAAGTAGAATTTGTAACGACCAAGCGCATTGTTTGTTCCCGGCATTTGTTCAAGTCGATATGGGAATTGGCCATTGGCGAGTTCCTGCCACTCTGCAGGAGATTTTTCTATTGTTTGGTTTTGATAGTTAAACACTTTAAAATTACGTTGAGCAAAAAAATCGCCATTCTTTTGTACTTTTGGTAATAAATCGTCTTCTAAGATACTCCGCGGCACCCGCCAACTTGGGTTAATGACGATGCTCTTAATTTCACTCGTTAATATCGGCGTTGGTTTTTTAGGTTTTCCAACAATGACACGAGAGCGCAGTGCAATTTTACCGTTATCGCTGAGCAGTAATTCATAAGCAGGGATATTGACAAGCAGGTATCGGTCACCAAGATTAGCCATGAAATGGATTTTTTCTTCCATATTTTGACTCAACAACTCAGATCGTCGAAGGGGATTTAGATTTAACCATTTTAGTGTATCGGGACCAATGACGGCATCTGCCGTTAATCCATGTCGACGCTGAAAATTACGCACCGCTGTGGCAATTTCTGCCGTGTAAACATTTGATTGATGCAATTGCGCATCGCTATCTCCCAGTAATATCAACCGAGCATGGATTTCATGCACCATAGGGGCCCGATCGCCGATGCGTAATAAATTAGAAAATATTATTTCATCCCACTTATATTGCACAGAAAGCCAGTTTAGATAACTCGCACGGCTTGAAAACTGTAACGTCTTTTTGGAAACCGGTACGTCACTTACCGCGTGATTTTTTGGTAACAGATTATCTGGTTGTGTATTACTATGATTGACGTAGGCATAATATTCATTATTGATGGTATTCATATTATCGATCACATCTGTCGTTCTGCCCAGAATTGAAACTTGATGAAGTGGTAACGCAGAAGCATGATGACTTATCGATGAGATCATAACCAACAATAACATCGATTTTAACTTGTTGTTAATAGATAGTTTTTGTATAATTTTCAATCTCTTAAAAAGATACATTTTATACATAGACGTCTCCTATTGAACATAATTTAAGTATGGCTAATAAATAACAACTGACCAACATTTTTATCTGCTTATACGTTAAAATACCCCTCTTTAAATAAGTATGAAGGTGATATGCAAAATAATATTACAATTTGGGTTGATGCGGATGCTTGTCCGACCCCAATGAAGGAAATTCTTTTTCGCGCAGCTGTGCGTGTGAAAGTACCATTAGTACTTGTGGCGAATCACTGGATACGTGTACCGGCTTCACCTTATATATCAATGACCCAAGTTCCTTCCGGTTTTGATGTTGCAGATGACCATATCGTCTTAAAAATGTCGGCGGATGACCTGGTTATCACCTCTGATATTCCATTGGCGGCAGAGGTGATCGAAAAAGGTGGCCATGTCATCACGTCTCGTGGCGAAAAGTATACGCTTAGTAATATCCGTCAGCGTCTGAATATGCGCGATTTTATGGATACTATGCGCGCAAGCGGTGAAATGACCGGTGGACCCGCGGCATTAGGCATAAAAGATAAACAAGCATTTGGTAATGCGCTTGATCAGTACCTCGCTAAATACGCGAAAAAAGCATAGTTCATTATCATGGCACTTTAAAATAGACCGTATAAAAATAGGAATAGCTCGTGCAGAAAATAGCCGTATTTGTTGACGTACAGAATATCTATTACACCACTCGCCATACTTATGGTCGTCAGTTTAATTATCGTAAACTCTGGCAGCATTTATTATTGCAAGGTGACGTAGTCACTGCGTATGCTTATGCGATTGACAGAAATGACGATCAGCAACGAAAGTTCCAAGACGCACTCAAACATATTGGCTTTGATGTGAAACTAAAACCTTTTATCCAACGCAGTGATGGCAGCGCAAAAGGTGATTGGGATGTGGGTATAACGATCGATGTATTACAAGTTGCAGAGTCAGTCGATACTGTCGTACTACTTTCTGGTGACGGTGACTTTGCTATCTTGCTTGATACCATAAAGACACGTCATCAAGTCAGAGCTGAAGTGTATGGCGTACCAGCCCTTACGGCTAATGCCTTAATAAATAGCGCAACTGTATTCAACCCTATTTATGAAGATTTCTTGTTATAAAGAACGATTATGATCTACGGTTGATACGTTACGGTTGATAGATTATTTCTGATAAATTGTTATTCACTTTTTTTCTACATGTTCGATGTTAGTTTTACGATTTAAAAACAAGCTCGCTAAGACTAAACATGAATAACAAATATATTAAATTTGCTTGTGTCGGCGGCATTGGTTTCATCGTCGATTTAAGCGCAATGATAGTATTCTCAACATTAATGCCTTTATACGCCGCACGATTACTGGCATTTTTCTTTGCCGTAAACAGTAATTGGCTACTGAATCGCAGCTTTACCTTTAAAGCACAACAAGTAGACAGTGATTCAGGATTACTTCAACAATGGAGTAAGTTTCTGTGCTCATCATGTTTCGGGGCAATACCTAATCTACTTTGTTATTGGCTCTTAGTGTCGGCCTTATCACTCACGGGGACGGCTGCAATTTTAGCCATCATCCCCGGTATTATATTTGGTATGTTCATTAACTATCTTTTAGCTGACCGCTGGGTATTCGCCAAGTGATTTATTAGTTAGTCGCAAAAGTTACCCATAGATCTAAAATGTTATAATCGCGCTACAGCCACCAGCTTCATTATTTTTCAGTTCAAATTTCCAGTTGTATTTACGACAAATATCTCTGGTAATTAATAGACCGAGTCCATGCCCTTCATCAGAGCGCAGTTTCTTATAAAGACCGATGCCGGTATCAATCACAGCAATTGAATGACAATCAACGACCACCTTCACTTCACCCGATTCAGTACACGCGAACGCATTTTTAAATAAATTACCCAGTAACAATTTTAACGCCACTTCGGGGATCATGACCATAGGGGCTTGCTTTATGATCACATTAACAACGACAGATTTTGAACTAAGTAAAGCACTGTGCGCATTCACACTCACCATGATTTCATCTTCAGTCAACAGGCGTTGTGCTAGTGCTAAGTCTTGTTCCGATTTAGTTAATGACAGCAAAGCATCGATAAAGTCATTCATCTCATTTGCCGCACTTTCTAAACGACCTTGTTGTTTTTTGATAAATTCAGGTTCATTGCTATAGCTCAATAAATTGGTCGCGCCTTTCATCACCATTAAAGGTGTACGTAATTCATGACTCGCCATACGGTTAAATGCACGCTCTCGCTCGATTAACGCATTTTTCTGTTGCTGATTCTTGTTATAACTATCAACAAGCTGTAGTAACTCTTTCGTCGCGATACCCGCGGGTAGCTCAATGTCACTGCTATCATCAGGTGAACGACGCGCAATCTGTTGCGCAAATATCGATATTGGTGCAGTTAGCCTGTCTGAAATACGCATTACAACTAATAAAGCGACAATGAGCAGAAAAAATGAGATCAACGACTGCCATGATTGTGTCCACATGATCTCTTCTTCACCCATTTCAAAAGCGGGATCACGATGAACAATGTAAATAAACGAATGCTGTTTATCTAATGTAGCAAGTTTCATTAAAAAGAACTCAGTTCCTAAAGAATTACCCTGCTGAATTTCAATGGCTTCATCAACAGGAAGATATAGATTTTCATCCACTGGCTCAGGTAACGTAACGCGATTAAAATAACCCGTTGTAAACTCGTCTATTTTAAACGAACGCACTTCACCGGCTAATTTAGATTTTTCAACGATCGATTCTTTTTGCAATAATAGTCGATTTTGAATACTTAATTTCTCAATGCTTTCAAGTGTTGAATCAAGCACAGTCGCGTGGATCATAATGATCGCAAACGCCACAATTGAAAAATAGATGAATGTAAGCTGTTTAGCCGAGCGTACTTTAGCCATAATAATTACCTACTCTTAACAGTCCACTGAAACTAGTTGATAACCAATTTTTGATAAGGTTTTAATATAGTTGTGCTGAAAAGGTTTATCGACATGATTGCGTAACTGGTAGATATGACTGCGTAAAATGTCAGCTTCGGGTTCATCCTCGCCCCAAATCGCATTGATAATTTCATTTTTAGTCACTATTTCAGGGCTGCGCATCATCAATAGTTTCAAAATAGTGAACTGCGTTGGATTTAATTCAAAATTATAGCCATTGCGAGAAGCAACATGTGTTTTCAAGTCTAATGAAAGATCATTAAAGGTTAAAATTTTGGCCGCATTTTTTCCACTTCGACGACGGTGTAGCGCTTGAACACGGGCTGCGAGAATGTCGAGATCAAATGGTTTGATAAGATAATCGTCCGCACCACAATCAAATCCAGCAAGTGTATCCTCACGTGTATCACGCGCTGTGAGCATTAAAATCGGTGTATCGTTACCCTGTTCTCTTAATTTTTGACAAACAGTCAAGCCATCCATACGTGGCATCTGAATGTCTAGAATAATTAAATCATAAAAATTATTACTAGCGAGTTCATAACCATGCACACCATCTTGCGCATAATCTAAGGTGTAACCTTTAATTTCAAAAAAATCAAAGATAATACCGGCAATATCTTGATGATCTTCCACTAATAATATTTTCATAACCTTTCAATCCAATAATTAAATACGTCTTCATTATGACAAATTTGATGTCGAAATAATGTAAAAATGTAAAAAACATGTCGAAAACATTAATTCCACACAACGTAATCTAGACTGTATGCATTGTTATCCAAATCGGAATTTATTATGCCAGCCAGTATCACATCCATTACAGAACACAGAGAGGCGAATAGCAGCACAATACCGCCTTTATTGTCTATCGTGATCCCATTTTATAATGAAGATGAAGTACTAACAGACTGTCACCAACGTGTTGTCGCGGTTCTAAATACGTTGCAGCAACCGTGTGAGATCATTTATGTCGATGACGGTAGTAATGATGATTCATGGTCACAAGTCATCGCCTTTACCGCGAACAATCATACCGTGCGCTGCATTAAGCTCAGCCGTAACTTCGGAAAAGAAGCCGCAATGACAGCTGGCATGGCAAATACAGTCGGCCGTGCGGTGATACTATTGGATGCCGACTTACAAGATCCACCCGAGTTAATACCTGAAATGATCAGTGAATGGGAAAATGGCTATGATGTCGTTAACATGCAGCGTAAAGAACGCCACGGCGAAAACTGGCTAAAACGATCCACCGCGTATCTTTTTTATAAATTGATCAATCGATTAGCTGATATTGAAATGCCGCGTAATGTGGGTGACTTTAGATTATTAGATCGTAAAGTTGTCGACGTTATTAATGAATTACCAGAACGTAACCGTTTTATGAAAGGTTTACTCTCTTGGCCTGGCTTCAATACTTGCACACTGCAATTTGATCGAGACGCACGTCAAGCTGGCACCACTAAATGGAATTATACCAAACTCATCCACCTCGCATTTGAAGGCATTACTTCTTTCAGTATCAGACCATTGCGCATCGCTACTGCAGCGGGGATGCTGACATCCGTTATTTCGGTAATGATGGCTATCGTACTGGTGAGCAAAACTTTATTTTGGGGCGACCCGGTTGCTGGTTACCCTTCATTAATGACGGTTGTATTATTATTGGGTGGCATTCAATTGTTGTCAATAGGACTCATGGGTGAGTATGTCGGTCGTTTATTTATTGAATCAAAACAACGTCCCAACTTTATTGTCATGAATGAACAAACCGCAGAGCCAAATAAAGGCTTCAATCTAACCCAGCATAGAAACAGTAACGTAAATACGCATCAAGCCCACAACGCTCATTTTAAACAAGGCTAGTAGTAACATGTCTAAAGCAGTAACCGATATCTCATTAAATAATGTCTCTTTAACCAAAATTGCGATAACCCTTGTTATTACAGCGATAGCAATAAGATTATTTACGCTGGGTTTTTTTCCTCTTATGGACACAACCGAAGCACGTTATGGTGAAATGGCAAGGATCATGGCTGAAACAGGTAACTGGATCACGCCGATGTTTGATTACGACGTACCATTTTGGGGCAAACCACCACTGTTCACCTGGATGAGCGCCACGGGTATTACACTTTTTGGTTTAAGTGAGTTCGCCGTTAGATTGCCACACTTACTCACTGGTGGTTTAGTGTTATTCATCGTCGCCCTGCTTGCATATCGCATCATCCCAACACGCTGTCGTTCAGAACGTAAACAAGAAGCATGGTTAGCAGCTGGTATTCTCGCTACAACAGCAACATTTATCGTTGTTACCGGCGCGGTCATGACTGACACAGCGCTGACACTTGGCATTACCTTAAGCATGGCGGCATTTTGGATAAACTATAAAAACAAGTCTGCTTTATGGGGACATTTATTTTTCATCGGCTTAACAATCGGTATGTTAGCGAAAGGGCCTTTAGCCTTAGTGCTTATTGGCATGAGTTTGTTTATTTGGGCGTTGTTTAACAAAACCTGGATGAGCATGTTCCGTAGCTTACCATGGAAAACCGGTATACCGCTTTTCCTTGCAACAAGCTTACCTTGGTACATTATCGCCGAGTACTCTTCACCGGGTTTCCTTAATTACTTTATTGTTGGCGAGCATATTAAGCGTTTCTTGGTAAGTGGTTGGCAAGGTGATTTATACGGTACTGCACACAAGGAAATGAAAGGAACAATTTGGCTATTTGCGATAGTTTCAGCACTGCCATGGACACCGTTATTTATTTATCAATGGGTTAAAAGCATACAAGCGACACAAAAAACAAATGGTGAAACGAAAACACAACAAGACGAAGACTCGATAGAATTAAACTACACCAGCTTCTTATGGGCTTGGTTATTAGCGCCTTTATTACTGTTCACATTCAGCGGTAATATATTATCTAGCTATGTGATGCCTTGCCTACCGGCATTTGCGCTATTGATGGTGGTTTATCAACGTAACAATCCACTATCAAGTAAGGTTTATAAAATAGGCTTTATTACACCGATACTTATCCTAATTATTGCTATTTTATTACGAACAGAAATAACAGGTAAACAATCAGAGAAAGGCTTAATGCAAACATGGTCAGCACAAGCACAGAATAAAGAGTTGGTCTATATAGATAAACGTCCGTTCTCTGCACAGTTTTATTCACGCGGCGTCGCCGTCGAACGTAAAGTAAAACTCGAAGTCGCTGTACAAGATATCACTAAAGACACCTATTTTGTTATTCGAAAATCTAATGAGACGGAACTGCTGATCACGAGTTTACCTCAATGTGTCGTTGTTGAGCGTGCAAAGAAACGGCTACTGGCATTCTGTAATGCTAAATAGCCTGACTTAAATTATATCCGTTAAATAACCGTCGTTAATAATTACTGAAGATTTATATTTAAGTGCGACGCAGAGCAAGCCAGTAATCGACACTAGCTTGCTCTTTTATATTAACGAAAAGATGTCAACAAAATGTTATAAAACAAGCATAAATAGCCTACACTATAGACAAGGTGATTAAGAGGATTTTAGCTATGCATATATTGATTACAGGTGGTACTGGCTTTATTGGCCAAGCGTTTATAAACACATTTCAAGGCGATTATGATTTCACGGTATTAACCCGCGGCATCACAAATGCACAACGCATATTTTCAAATATTAACAATAATCAAATTAAGTTCATTTCTGACCTGTCTGAATTATCAAATTCTATCCACATTGATGCGATTATCAATTTAGCGGGTTCGCCCATTATGGATAAGATGTGGTCAGCTAAACACAAGCATATTTTAGAGGCTAGTCGTTGGGAACTAACCCAGCAGTTGGTTGATTTAATATCAGCCAAAACGTTATCACCAGCCGTGTTTATCAGTGGCTCAGCCATCGGAGTTTATGGTCGTCAAGGTGACTCCAGAATTGATGAAAAACACACAGAGCATCACCCTGAATACTCAAGTCATTTATGTGAACACTGGGAAGAGATTGCGCGAGCAGCTTGCCCGTTAACACGTACCGTCATTTTAAGAACCGGGATTGTGTTAGACAAAAGCAAGGGCGCGTTACAGAAAATGGAATTGCCGTTCAAATTAGGACTTGGCGGCCCTATTGGCAAAGGCCAGCAGTATATGTCATGGATACATATTGCCGATATGGTCGCAGCCATAAATTACTTATTACAGAATGACACGCTACACGGTGCATTTAACCTGACCGCACCAAATCCCGTCACCAATCGTGAATTTTCAAACCAGTTAGCGGGCTGCTTTGGTAAGAAAGCGCGATTTACCACCCCAACGTTACTGCTACGGATGTTACTTGGTGAACGCGCAGATCTCATTATCTATGGTCAACGCGTACTACCAAGTCGGTTACTTGAAGCTGGCTTTACATTTCATTCTGATTCATTAGATCAAGCATTTTCTGTTATCTATGCTGATGAGTAGGCAATATCTGTACTGAATTGATGAACTCGATATATAAACAAAGTTAAAAGTAACGTTTGATTAAATGGCTTGTTTTTTTGCAAGCCTAATCGCATCGACAATATTAATCACCCACACACAAAGTAATACAACAGTGGCAATTTGTACGCCTTGCGTATCAATATTTACCATCTGCTGGTTAACTAATGTAGTAATATTGACGATGTCGATATTACTACCTGAGTTCAATACCTTATCTACCATTAATTGTGTTTGTGTCACCGTCACATCCATTATGTAATATAATGGGACCCCAGCAGCAACCGCAAATATAGCGGCCCTTAAATGTTGCTTTAACAACCATTGACCTGCCCCCGGAAATAACAATGCAGATAGCAGCCCCGCTTTAACTGTAAGATTCATAAACACTCCAAATTCAATTTAAATAGCCATAAAATATGATCGGTAATAATAACAACGATAAAGAATGAAATGTTACCCGCATTGGCTTAACAATAACACCACAAATTAATAGGATAAACAGCAGCAATATACTATTGAACAATACGTTCCTAAACAGAGGGTCGAACGCCACCCAAACAGCATCACTCGCGGTTAACGTTGCCCATAGACCTTGAATTATATTTAGAAAGTAATTAACAACAGCAATCAATATACCACTCACACTTGGTGCGATGGCTAATAACAGCACAGCCATTAATAATACCGGTAATATCAATACACTAAAAATGGGGATAAAAATCAAATTAACCAATGCTGACACTAAGCTAAATCCGGAAAACACGGTAACTTGAATTGGCAATAGCAATAATGTTAGTAATAGTTGACTCTGACAAAGATAAATTGCTTTACTCATCGCACCTTGCACAGCTATTTTAACCCTATAGAGCACACCTACTATTTTGTGTTGCCCATTATTAATTGCCATATGATTGTGCCCCGAGAGCGACTCTTGCTTGTTCATCCACACCAATATAAATACTGCCGCCATGGCCGAAAATGACAACCAAAAGCTAATGGAAAACACAGTTAAAGGGTCGATGACCAAAGTCACCAACAACATAGTTGAAAACAATTGTACCAAGGTAACCTTGAAATACTGGATACGATATAAACAGTGAAGACTGAGTAAAATAATCGCCCGTAACGCAGGCAAAGAAAAGCCCGCTATCCATGCATAAAATATGGCAGCCATCAGGCTAATCGACAAACTAATACCAAGATTATAAGGTGTTTGAAACAACCTCAATAATCGATTTAAGGCCAAATAGCAGAATCCAAATATAAGACCAATGTGCAAACCTGAGATCGCAACAAGGTGCCCAATACCGAGCAACTTAAATTGTGTCCATAGTTTATCGTTAATGTAACTTCGGTCACCAAAACTTAATGCATACAGCATCGGATTGGGGTTATCTGGCAATACTGACTTGAATGCTTTGTAAAAATTGCCACGTAAACTAAACTTAGATTCAATTATCTCGCCTTTCGTTATGATACCTGCATAGCGTATATGGCGTGATAGCAACGTCGAATTATTAGTGTTACTTAATCGAACTTTAAAACGCCATACTTGACCAATCCCGACTTCACCGGGATAATCATAGTCAGGGTTGAACCACTTCAATGCCAATTTGGGGTGAATGAAAGATGGTAAAGAATTATTGATTTTAACCACGTTTACATCAAACGAAAGTAGGTTTTTATTATTTACTAATGTTATTACTTCGGCTGTTATGATATGGTCTTGTGCTACTTTAATTGATGGTTGTTTGTATTGGGCCCTAGGATTGTAGAATAACGTATTGGCTTCATTTATCACGTTGTTTTTATACAAAATAGACCCGCTTAATACGGCAAACAAAAGTACTGATATAGACGGTACTTTAGCGTAGACAAGGATGAATGCAGCGACTGTCATTATCGTGATAAATTGAATGCGTTCAATATCTACAAAGAACATACTTATTAATATGGTAATTGAAAGTAGTATGGCCTTTAAGGTCATTCATTACCCCTGACATTTGATTAGAATTATGCCTAAGAATTTAATTAAAAAATATCTCCCTGATCCTGAATCAATCAAACAGCACAAGCACCTTAAGATCTTTGGTGATTTGTTACACAACGCTAACCTCTGGCATTTAAATCGCCGCTCAGCAGCTGGTGCGTTTGCTGTCGGTCTTTTTATGGCGTTTGTACCCGTGCCCTTCCAAATGTTGTTAGCTGCCGGTTTTGCGATTCTCTTTCGAGTTAACTTACCTTTGTCTGTCGCATTAGTCTGGTTATCGAACCCGATTACCATGCCACCTATGTTTTATGCCACATACGAACTCGGTGCATGGATATTGCAAGTACCCGTCCATCCATTCTCTTTTGAGTTGACGATGGAATGGTTAATGCAGGCGATATCCTTATATGGCCCCGCATTCTTACTCGGCTGTTTTGTCTCTGCTACATTCTTTTCTATTGTCGGTTATTTTAGTATTCGCTGGTTGTGGCGTTGGAAAATAATCAGTGCTTGGAAGAAACGTTCAGCATCACGCACAAAATAAATTTTAAAAATGAGAAGGCCACATCACTTAATCAGTGGTGTGGCCTTTTTTATATCTGTGTAATATGACGAAGAAGCGCGCTATTTATTGCCTAATTCACGCGCGGGCTGTACTGAACAGGCTTTATTCGCAGGATAAATTGTCGCTATCACACTCATTAGCATCGCAACACCACCAACCACCAGCACATCGTTTAATACAAGTTGTGACGGTAAGAAGTTAATAAAGTAAATATCACCAGACAAGAATTCATGGCCAATCAAACGTTCAACAAACTTGATTATAACCGTTAGGTTCTCTGAGATTAAAATACCTAATATCGTCCCCGAAACAACACCTAAAATACCGTTGATACCGCCATGTATGATGAAGATCATTCGTAATAACGCATTTGAAGCACCCATCGTTTTCAAGATCGCAATGTCAGCTCGCTTATCATTCACCGCCATCACCAGAGTAGTGACGATATTGAAACAAGCGACCGCTATCACTAATATCAAAATTACATACATCAAGCTTTTAACCATCTGGATATCTTGATATAAGAACCCCTGACTGGTCATCCAACTGCGGATGTACAGGTAGTGATCTAACTGATTACCCGCTTCACGGACAATGCGATTCGCAGCAAAGATGTCCGTTACCTTAATACTCATGCCATCGGCTTTAAACGCTTTGTCTTGAATATCTTGCGCTGCGCTCAGCGGCACATAAGCGAGATTGTTGTCTAACTGACCGCTAAGATGAATAATACCGGAAACAGTAAAGTTATAACGGCGTGGCGCTTTAAAGGATTGACCCGATTGCTGTGATAATAATACCGTGACAGAATCACCAAGCGCGAGATTCAATTCTTTCGCGATACCGCGTCCAATCACAACCTGTCTGTTATTCATCGGATCATTAAGGCTATCCCAACTACCTTGGGCAACATAACGATACACTTCAGATACTTGTTTTTCCGCTTCACCGTCAACAGCGCGCAATTGCACAGCCTTCAAGTCATTACCTTTTTGTAATAAACCATTAAGCTTAATAAAAGGCGCAGCGCCGACAACTTCAGGATGCGCGAGAAGTTTATTTTGTGCATTTGTCCAATTATCAAAGGGTTCACTCACCCCTTCAAGCTCACCATTTGGCACAACCGCTAAGATACGATTTTTAAGCTCATATTCAAAACCGTTCATTGCCGATAAACCGATGATCAGGACCATCACCCCCAGTGCAATACCAACTGTTGATGACGCGGAGATAAAGGCAATAAAACCATTACGACGTTTAGACGAGGTATATCTCAATCCGATATAAGCTGCTAACGGACGAAACATTACACTTCCTCCATCACAGCACTCACCTGCACTGCTTCGCTATCATGGGTCAATACTCCATCAGCCATATGTAAAGTACGACCTAGTCGATTCGCCAGCTGCTCGTCATGAGTAACAATGATAAAAGCAGTATCACACGTCTCATTTAATTCTTTAATTAAATTGAAGATTGTATCAGCACTGCTTTGATCTAAATTACCCGTCGGTTCGTCAGCTAATACAATATTCGGTTCGTTAATTAACGCACGTGCAATAGCCACACGTTGACGTTCACCACCAGAAAGCTCACTTGGTTTATGTTCAACACGATGCGATAAGCCGACTCGCTCTAACATCGCCAAGGCTTTTTGCTTCGCTAAGGTCACTTTCATACCCGCGATTAATAACGGCATACAGACATTTTCTAATGCCGAAAATTCATTAAGCAGGTGATGGAATTGATAAACGAAACCCATATTTTGGTTGCGCATTGACGCTTGTTTTTTCTCTGACATGCTGTGAATATCGACACCGTTAAGGAGTACAGAACCAGATGTCGGCGTATCCAATGCCCCCATTAAATGCAATAAAGTACTCTTGCCAGAACCAGAACGGCCGACAATTGCAATCAGTTCACCTTTTTCAATCGTCAACGATACTTTTTTTAATACGTGTGTATCGAGGTTACCTTCTTGGTAAATTTTTTCGAGATTATTGCAAACTAATAAAGAATTATTCATAACGTAATGCCTCGGCAGGTTTTATATTTGCCGCTCTAAATGCAGGGTAAAGTGTTGCGAGTAGACTTAATGCAATCGCACCGAAAATAATTGATGCTATCTGCGACCAATCAAATAAAACAGGTAATAAACGTGCGCCGCCAGATGCTTGGGCTAATAAATTAAGACCAATAAGCGACATAAACTCATTAAGATTGGCAGCTAATGCGATGCCCGCAACGCCACCAGCCATGGCACCCAATACACCCGTCCAAGCGCCTTGAATAATAAATATTTGCACAATAGTCGGTCTATTCATGCCCAAGGTTTTCATGATAGCAACGTCTGTTTCTTTCTCTGTCACTAACATGACTAACGATGACAAAATATTAAACACGGCGACGGTGATGATTAAGAACAACAATAAGCCGATCATGTTCTTTTCCATTTTTACCGCTTGGAATAATTCGCCACGGGCAGTTTGCCAATCCAACGAATCAAAGTGACTGAAGTAATCTCGGTTTGCTAATTCATTCACTGAAAATGGGTCATGAACAAAAACACGATGCTGCATCGGACTCGACGGAGACAAACGCACCAACCGGCCAGCATCGGTAATATTCACTAATACTTGGGTGGCTTCGACATCTGAACCAACAGAATAGATCCCAACCACGGTAAATTTACGTTGGCTAGGCACACGCCCCATCGGGGTAAAGACACTGCCTTTGGTCGAAATCAGTCTTATTTTATCACCGAGTTCAACATCCAATGATTTGGCCATGCTACGGCCAATAATGATGTTGTATTTACCTGGCTGTAATAATGAGATATCACCAATAAGCATATTCTGGCGAATAACATCCCATTGCGGATAAGAGGTTGGATCGATGCCTTGTAGCTGAGCACCTTGGATCTGGCTTTTACTTTGCACCATGGCATCCGCTTGTAAAAAAGGCGTCACGGCGGCAACTAAAGGATCGTCAGCCAATGCAGCTAAGCTGTCATCAACATCAACATTGTCCATGTCCGATTTAGGTGTCACGATGACATGTGGAACCGCACCAAGAATGCGAACTTTTAAATCTTGCTCAAAACCATTCATTACCGATAACACAGTAATCAACGCTAACACACCGATGGTGATACCAGCAGTTGAAAATAACGTAATAAATGATACAAATCGATTGTTGCGCTTCGAGCGAGTATAACGCAAGCCGATTAATAAACTCAGGGGGTAATACATAAATATAATTAAGAAGACCTTGCTAAAAACTGCTATTCATTCTAGAGACATGACCACTAATGAGCAAGTAAAATTATACCTTCAGCTAAACTTGTGAGCGATTAGTTATTCTGGTTTAAAACAGCGCCTTAAAAGCGCAATACCATAAACTAATGAAGATAAATAGGAATTAATATGCCACAATGACGGGTTCGCAATCTAGGAAAGGATGACAGCAAATGACGCAACAATATTTTTCTATTAGACACAGTTTATCTGTCAATATTGAACCTGTTTCCATTGATAAAGTCCCAACATCTCGATTGGCGCTTGAAAATGAAATGCCAATGCCCTTTAAAATGGCCAACGATGTTGCTGAAATCGATAGCAATGCCCTGCGTTCAATCCGAAATATCGGTGAGCAAGCTGACGCACTTGCTGATTTTTTACAGATGCAAAATAATAAAATAAACTTGATCATGGGCTATGTATTAGCGCAGCAAGATAACCCTGATTCACGCTTTAACACTACAGTGTTTGGTGCAGGTGAAGTCAAATTCTTAGCACATGCCGATTTAACATTAGAGCAAGCGGTACGCATTAAGATATTCTTACCCAATGATTCTTCTGCTATTTACTGCTATGGCGTAATCACTTCACGTGAAGTACAAGAAGCTGATGATACTCTGATTGAATTCACGGCGTCGTATACACGCATCCGTGATATTGACCGCGAAATATTGATTCGTGCTACATTACGTATTCAGCAGTTACAACTTAAGCAACGCGCCGAACAACGGCAGCAGCAAGATGATCAATAACAAAATCCTCAACAATTACGATTAGATTACTTAAAACTATGAAATCAAAAGCTATTCTTTCTCTACCGTTACCAAAAAAACAAGGCGACAAGATCGCCTTCGGTAACCTTGTTGGCAGTAGCCTTGCATTCACACTTGCAGAGCTGTGTTCACAAACAAACACCCCTATTCTTGCGGTCGTCGCTGACACCCCAAGTGCATTGAAACTTGAACAAGAAGTACGTCACTTTTTAACGGATGATAAACCGTTAATCACGTTTCCTGATTGGGAAACGCTGCCGTATGATAACTTCTCGCCACACCAAGATATTATTTCGCAACGTATTCATGCCTTACACCGTTTTCAACAAACGAAAAATGGGCTGATTATTGTATCGATAAGTACTCTGATGCAACGTATAGCACCAGTAAGCTTTTTAGACCAGCACAGCTTAATCGTCAAAACCGGCGATAAGATTGACATGCATGCTATGCGCCAGCGGTTAGAAAATAGCGGTTACAATGCCGTTACCCAAGTATTAGAACACGGTGAGTTTTCTGCCCGCGGTTCCATTCTTGATCTTTACCCGATGGGCAGCCCCTCTCCATTTAGAATCGACTTCTTTGATGATGAAGTCGAAGAGATACGTGGCTTTAATACCGAGACACAACGCTCGGAAGGGACTCTTGATGCCATTAACTTGTTGCCCGCACATGAATTCCCGACAGATGCGAAAGCCATTGAGTTATTTCGTCAACAGTTTAGAGCATTATTTACGCCATCGCGTGAAGCTGAATCTGTTTATCAGCAAGTCAGTAAAGGTTTCTTACCAACGGGCATTGAGTATTATCACCCGTTATTTTTAACCGAAACAGCGACCTTATTTGATTATCTACCTAAGCAAATCACGATTGCGCAAGTAGGCGAATTACATCAAGCATCTCAAACTTTCTTCCAAGATGTAGAAGCTCGCTACGAAGACCGTCGTCATGACATTCAACGTCCATTGCTGACGCCAGCGTCACTCTTCTTACCTGTTGAAGAACTGTTTCAAGCTCTTGGTCAGTACAGTAAAGTCAGCTTAAGTAATACACCACTGAGCGAAAAGCCCGGTAATACCAACCTAGGTTTTAGTAAACTACCCGTAATATCAGTGAATCATCAAAAGAAAACGCCACTTGCGCCGCTACTTGAATTTATCGATGGCTTTGACGGTAAAATAATCTTTAGTGTTGAATCTGAAGGGCGTCGTGAAACCTTATTAGAGTTACTTGAAAAAACCAAGTTAAAGCCAAAAGCAATCACTAGTATCGCCAAGTTCTTAAAAGCCAAACCAGCGATTGGTATTTGGGTTAGTCAGTGTGAAAACAGCTTCATTATTGACGACGTCAATGTCGCTATCATTTGTGAAAATGAACTGCTAGGTCATAAGATCATTCAGCGTCGTCGCACCGACAAAAAAACACAAGCGAACAATGATGCATTAGTAAGAAATCTGACAGAGTTAAGCATAGGTCAACCGGTTGTGCATATCGAGCATGGTGTCGGCCGTTTCCTTGGTCTCCAGATCATTACCAACGCAGGCATGGACACTGAATTCTTAACCCTTGAATACGCCAATACCGCGAAACTTTATGTGCCGGTGTCAGCCTTACATCTTATCAGCCGTTATAGTGGTGCGGGTGAAGCATCAGCACCGTTACATAAACTCGGTAGTGACAGTTGGGAGAAATCAAAATCAAAAGCAATGGAGCGTGTGCGAGACGTTGCTGCAGAATTGTTGGATATCTACGCTCAGCGTGCAGCTAAAAGTGGTTTCCAATATAAATGCGATAAAGAATCTTATGCGGCTTTTGCTGATGGTTTCCCGTTTGAAGAAACGGACGATCAGAAAACCGCCATTCAAGACGTCATGGATGATATGCGCCAAGATAAAACCATGGACCGTCTGGTTTGTGGTGATGTGGGCTTTGGTAAAACCGAAGTCGCCATGCGTGCCGCCTTCATGTCGATTATGAACGACAAACAAGTTGCCGTACTTGTGCCAACAACCTTACTTGCCCAACAACATTTTGAGAATTTCAAAGACCGTTTTGCCAACTGGCCAGTACGTGTTGAAGTTATTTCACGTTTTAAAACAGCCAAAGAACAGAAACTTATTTTAGAAGATGTTAAAAATGGCAAAGTTGACTTACTAATCGGCACACATAAATTACTCAGTAATCAAATTAAGTTTTCAGATCTAGGTTTACTGATCATTGATGAAGAGCATCGCTTTGGTGTCCGTCAAAAGGAAAAAGTAAAAGCGCTACGTGCAGATATTGACATTTTAACGTTAACAGCAACGCCTATTCCAAGAACGCTAAACATGGCAATGAATGGCATGCGTGATTTATCTATCATTGCAACACCACCCGCTAAACGTTTAGCAGTTAAAACATTTGTACGCCAATATGACGATAACGTAGTAAAAGAAGCGATCATGCGTGAAATTATGCGTGGTGGTCAAGTTTACTTCTTACATAACAATGTTGATTCAATAGATAAAACCGTGGAATCACTGGCGTTGTTGATACCTGAAGCGCGTATTGTTGCTGCTCACGGCCAAATGGCAGAACGTGAATTAGAATCTGTCATGGCTGACTTCTATCATCAACGCTTCAATGTTTTAGTGTGTACCACCATTATTGAAACAGGCATCGACATTCCAAGTGCCAATACCATCATCATGGACCGCGCAGATCATCTCGGTTTAGCACAGCTGCACCAACTACGTGGTCGTGTCGGTCGTTCTCATCACCAAGCTTATGCTTATTTGTTAACGCCACATCCAAAACGTATCACCAGTGATGCTAAAAAACGTCTTGAAGCTATAGCCTCGTTAGAAGACTTAGGTGCTGGTTTCACGTTAGCAACACACGATCTTGAGATCCGTGGCGCAGGTGAATTGTTAGGTGATGAACAAAGTGGTCAAATTAGCTCTATTGGTTTCTCTCTGTATATGGACATGCTCGACCAAGCAGTGAAAAGCATTAAAGAGGGTAAATCAGTCTCGCTTGAAGAAGCATTAAAAAGCCAAACTGAAATTGAATTACGTGTACCGGCATTATTACCTGATGATTACATTCATGACGTTAATACCCGTTTATCTCTGTATAAACGCATTGCGAGTTGCAAAAATGATGATCAGTTACGCGAAGTGCAAGTAGAACTGATTGATCGTTTTGGTTTATTACCAGACAATGCTAAAAACTTGATCCGTCAAACCGAGTTGAAACTACAAGCGGCACCTTTAGGTATTATACGACTTGAAATAGGTCCCGCTGGTGGCTATATTAGCTTTGGAGATGATAATCAGGTTGATGTAGGTTATCTTATCCGTCTTATCCAGCAACAACCTCGTGTTTATAGCATGGATGGACCATCGAAATTAAAGTTTGCAATCAAATCACCGGATGCAAAAGATCGCATATCACTAGTTGAAGCCATGTTAGTGGAATTTGCAAAAAATAAGATTGCAGGAGTTAAACGTTGAAAAAGACATTAATCAGTTTATTAGTCGGTCTATCCCTTGGCAGCTCATTTGCAGCCAACGCAGCAGATGAAGAGCGTTGGTTTGAAGTCGAAGTTATTTTATTCGAACGCAATATCGACCCTGCTAAAGTAATAGAGCATTGGGATCAATCTGCGTATCCAACTTATTCGCAAACAAATAAGGACCCAATGGCATTATTCATCAATGATGATAATTTAATCACGCCAAATGGGAACGGTAGCAGCAATGATCTAGCGTTAACCAACGACAGTAATAACGCTGCGACTGGCCAACAGCCAACACTTATAGATGATAGCCAAACCTTACCTGTCTTTGGTACTGACCGAGAAGAGTCTTTGGTACAAGGTAGTGATATTAAATCAGACTTTATCAAAACAACAAATGTGGTTATTGATGGGGCTAATTTAAACAGTGATGCCAAAGATCCAACGCTACAAATTGTACCGGCAAATGAATTGCAACTAACAGAGCAATTTACAGCACTCAACAATCACGCCAATTATAATGTCGTATTACACTCGGCATGGCGCATGCAGCCACAAGATCGTAATGCAGCAATACCGATACGCTTGTTTGCAGGTCAAAACTATCAACAGCAATACAAGCAAAATGGTGATGCAATTGTACCCGTTGTATCTCCAAGCAGCGTAGTAGATACATCAGCTCAATTATCTGGATCGCTTAGCAATAATGTTGGTGACGAAAATGTGATTAATTTGGATAACACAACATCCATCAATGAGGGTCTGAGTGTATCAACAAGTAAAGATCAAATCAGTGATACGGTAGCAACGGAATTACTCACTAAAGCAGTTCCTGTGCCAGTAACACCAGTATGGAAAATTGATGGTGAGTTGACCATTTATCTAGAGCATTACCTCTATGCCAAAACCAACCTTTTTGTGCGCAAAGAAGGCACGAAAACGATAACTTCTGAGGAAATCATTGCCGCTGATTTAGAAGCGTCACATAGAGGGACCAATGTCGAAAACATAGACCTATTAGAATTATTGGGCATTCATTTAAAACCGAATAAAACGCGACATAACGAAGTCGCACTTAGTGATACTGACGTTAACCTCGAACCCGCAAATGAAGATTTTCTAATTGAAGACATAGTGACTGCCAGTGATGAAGATGAAAATGACAATGTGATTAGCGTTGAAGCAACTGATATTACCGAACCTCAAGATAAAACGTTACCTTTCTTGAATAGTTATCCGATGCAGCAACTTCGTGTCATTCGCAGTGGTGAAATTCATTACCTGGACCATCCTATGTTTGGCATGCTCATTCAAATACGCAAGTATGAGCCGCCAATGACAGAAGAAGAACAACAATAGAAACAGCGAAGTAATACCCCATTAATTACCTTTAAACGTCACCATCGTTAAAAAGGTTCTTAATATAATCATCACATCTGCTTTGAGCCAGCGTGAGAAACTCGTTAGGCTTAAAGCATATGAATGGTCCCAGTACAGTTTATTTTGCACATCTTCTAAGCATGTATCTGCACCCTGCGATATTTGCGCCAATCCGGTAATACCAGGTCTAACACCACTCGTACGTTCCAAATAATAAGGGATTTTCTCTTCTAATTTACCACAAAATACAGGTCGTTCAGGTCTTGGCCCTACAATCGCCATATCGCCAAGTAATACATTAATCAGTTGCGGTAATTCATCAATTCTCGTTCGACGTAAGAAACGCCCTACCGATGTGACTCTTGTATCTTGTTTTTGCGCCCACACCGGTCCTGATTTAGATTCAGACTCCACACCCATGGTTCTAAACTTAATTAACATAAACACTTCAACATAGTCATTGCGAATTTCACCCACTCGAAGCTGTCGATAAAAAATGGGCCCTTTAGAATTCAACTTAATGGCCAGTGCAATAAAAGGAATAAGGGGCGTAATAATAATTAATGCCACTATCGATATAACAACATCTGAAAAACGCTTTGGTATAACTACACTTTTTTTCTGATAATTAACCGTAGGTTGCCCGGTATTAATCTTGATCCAAGTTCCACGATCTAAACCAAAAATGTAACGTATAGCACCATAAAAGCTTGCCATGTAACCGACTGCAATATAGTACAACGAGGCCCAAGGTTGCTTCACGGGGGCAGTGTCAAACAATAAGCACAGAGCAGAACCACCATACAGGCAACATTGACCTAACCACAAGAACCAAGCCGTATTTGCAATCACCATGGAACTATTATTGGTTAAAAAGAAAGTCGATATAAATAAAGCTAACAAATTGAACGGCATTAATGTGCGTAGAAATTTACCACTGAAAAAGTTAAAGCCAGTCAGCCCGTTTTGCATCGAAAATAAGCCGCGTAGTCTTAATACTTGTTGTACATTACCAGCCCCAATACGCGTTCTACGTGAAAAATCATCTGTTTCGTTTGTTGCTTCCATCTCAATAATCGAAATTCTGTCATCCAATACGGCTCGATAACCACGGCTAACTAATAACATTGGAAACACAAAGTCATCATTAATGGTATCAACAGGGATCTCTTCAAACAATGCGGCTTTAATCGCATATAATGCCCCCGGAGGCCCTATAATAGAACCCGTTATACTTTCTGCTTTACGAATATTACGTTGATAATCCCAGTAATGCGTTTCACCTTTAGAACCGTGTTCATAGAGTTGATAATCACCGGTGACAACACCAATCCCTTCATCTGCCATACGATGCGCAAATATTTGCATGGCATCAATCGAAATCAAGGCGCTGACATCACTTAAGACTAAAATATCCGATGTCGATTTATGACGCATCAGCAGTTTGTTAATCACGTGCACCTTACCGTGATTATCTTCAGCAACATCGAGTTCAATGGTGATGTTATTTAATTGAAATTGCGCCAAATGTTGTCTAGCAAGGTCAACTGAATTGTCGGTACAACCATCAAAACCAAGCACCACTTTAAGCTTATCAGCAGGGTAATCGAGCATAAGCAAGTTGCTAAGTTTAGCACCTAAATGTTTAGCTTCGTTGTAAACAGGCATCACTATCGTGATATTTGGAAGGTCACAATCGACATCATTGGAAACGTAATTACGAGATTGAAATGTATCAATCTTGTCATCGCTATCTGTTTTTTTTGCATAATACTGCAAAAGCTGAGGATAAACCCAATGATGATAAATAAACAAATTTACCGATACGATAACGCCAAACAGAAGCCAATCCATAGCTACTCCTTAATTAATTGATTGTAAGCTTTAATCATCATTCTTATATCAAAGTTTTTAGTAATAAAATCACGCGGATAATGCTCACGACTCCGTTTCATCTGCGATTGAATCGCAACATGAAATTCATTAACGGTATTTAGTTTGATTAAATGCCCTGTATGCTTACACACACCTTCATGCACACCACCAACATCACTACAGAGCACTGGCACGTTACAAGATTGCGCCTCTAAAATTGATAACGGTAACCCCTCATTAGACGAGGTTAATACAAACAAGTCTAACTGATGATAAAACCCAACCATATCATCTGTATAGCCCATAAATTTAACTTTAGTTGATAGGTCTAATTCTTGCACTAGTTTTGTCAAATTTTGCTTTTCAGGACCATCTCCAGCAATAGACAACTGCACATTAGGAATGTCCGCGATCGCTTTAATCAGAATATCTAATGATTTTTCCGTTACTAATCTTGCTGCGCAACCAATCTTAAATACCCTTGTATTATACTTATAACGTGGGTGACTGAGACTCGGTGAAAACTTTTCAGTATCAATGCCATTTAAAATCGTAATAGGATTAACGCCGCGTCCAAGTACGCGAGACAATTGCTTTCCGACAGTATCAGCATCAGCGACTAACGTAATATGATTTAATCGCAGCATTAACTTTGTCATCTGCAATTGTTTATTATCGAGTAAATGCCATGCATCATGCTCTGTATGAATATGCTGTATATTGGTTGATCTTAACGTCGCCATTACCCCATAAAGTAAGGGGCCGATATGATGAGTATGTATAATATTGGCATCCAATGTCGTTAGCACTTTACGTAACTGCTTTATCGTTGAAAGTTTAAACCCGGGTTGTTTATCCAAAAAAATCAACCGCTCTTGATAACGTTTGAGAGCAGGCCATTGCGTTAAGCAAACCGTTTTATCACCTTCTAATGCGACGATGTACACTTCGATATCAGCGTCTTGTAGACGCATAATATCAAGTACTAATTTCTCGATACCACCGGGTTTTAGATGCTGAATTATTTCCACCATGATCTTCATTTAGCTTTCCTTTTCATAATCAATGGAAGGTAATCGTGCCAGAATATTTATATCTCCAAACACGGTATCTTTTCTGATATGCCAAAGCGTATCATCTAATAATTCAACGGCCACCGTTAACCCGATGCCACAAGCTATACCCACAAACAGGCCAACAAGGGTATATATCAATAAAGATAAATTAGTGGGATAACCAGGGGTGAAAGGCCTGTCGATCACTTTGATTTTTTCAGGTTCTTCATGTCGCCCCAACTCGCCAGTCACTTTCGCCATTTCATGGCGGTTTAGCAGGTCGTGATACAATTCAGTATTCACCGTCAAATCACGTTCCAGCGCACTTAACTCTTTAGCTACATCAGCCTCCATAGCGACGTTAGACGTTAAACGTTTAGATTGCTGCTGTAGCATTGCAATTTCATTTTCTAATTGAATCACGCGTGATTGTGCTGATTGTAAGTTTTCTAACTGAGACAATAATAATGATGGCGTTTTGCCCTCACCATCACCACTGTCTGCAACAGAAGCTAGATTCCACAACTGGTTTAGTTGCTCGTCTGTTAATTCAACATTTTTACTCAGTAATCTACTTTGTTCGTTTTTTAAATTATTTAACTGTAATTCAGCAGATTGGACTTTGGAGTGGCTACGGGTATAACTCGCTTTAAGTAATGATAGCTTTGCTTCAATTGACACTATTTGCTCTTCGACAATACCGATGACGGGATTAGTTTGCGCTAATTTTTTTTTCAAGCTATTTAGCTGTCCGTAAGCACCTGAAAGTTTGATATCTTTATCTCTAATATCACGATAAATAGAAAATAATGTCTGGTTGTTTTGAATAAATAATTCAGGTAAAACACCGAGATGTTGACGACGGAAGTCAGCCATTTTTTCTTCTGATACAACTAATTTCTCACGTCTTAACTCTAATTGTTTAAGTAAAAATTTCTCTGATGAAATGATTGAAGCTCGACTTGGTGCCATTAAGCTATCAATAAACAATTCACTGACAGAATTTAACACCGACTTCATTTGACTTGGATTATCCCAACTCAGCGATATAATGACCAAGTCCTTACCAGACAAGGTTAATGTGATCGCACCGGATAGTTTTTCAACCATCAAATCCCTTGATCGATAGTCACTATTGTTATCTATGAGTCCATTTTGTTCCGCTACAGTGAATAGAATATGCCGACTATGTACCAATACTCGTAACGCGACCATGCGGTCTTCAAGGTTAAAAGACACCGATAAATCTTCTAGAAATGGGTTAAGTAATGAACTTTCCTGAACCAAAATAGATGTGTGCGAGTCATATCGTTTAGGGGTGACAATGCTAATCAATAAAGCAATACAGATACCTAATATAATAGAGACCCCGAGGTAATAACGTCGGCGCCATACTATCTCGATAAACCTATAAATATTACCCCAAATAATGGTTCCCATATTTACAACCGAGCACTTTCGAGCAGGTCGAGAACGTTGTTTCTCGTTAACTGTTTATTTTTAGATAATTTCTCTTCAATCAATACGGAATCAAGGGGCAATGATGGATCAAAATTGATCTGAATGACTTGTTGGTTTTTTGTTAGCGCCTGCACGATGGATTGCACGCGTTTATGGCCAATAGATAATGCAGTGTAATCATTCTCGGCTTTCGCTTTACCATAGCTAATCACGGTACCATGTTGCCAGTCATAGAGATAAAGCAAGCGGTTTCGTTGACTCTTCGTCAGTTCAACTTGTTTATATTCAAACGAAAAATTTAATTTTCTAGGTTCAACAACTACTTTATTCGACGGCGTGACTGCTGTCATCCCTGACATTTTCATCGACATGTCAGTGGGAGCAGTTGCGCAGCCGTACAGCAACAACAATGGCATAAACAACAGTTGAACTCGGGTACGTTTATAATGCATAAATCCGTTCATAATATTCTCCCTACACGCTTCTTTTAATTCTACATACGGATTGTTGATATTACTGACCCTTTTTCATTGCCAGTTTTTCTGATAGTAACATCGTAACGAGATCACAACGGGCTTGCCAAGTTGCCGTTTCTACCATTTCCCGAGAGCGATCTTTAAGTTGTTTTAACACCTTACTTGGCAACACCAGTGCTAGCTCTAATTGTGCTAACATTTGATATTTATCATCAGCGACATAGATACAATCAGCAAAGGGGGTCACGGCAGGATATCGGGTACTTAAAATGGGATGTCCAATAGCGAGGTACTCTCTCAATTTTAATGGATTACATGCACGTATTTGTTCATTATCAACAAATGGAATAAGGGATACTTGCCAATTAGCGGCATATTGAATCAGCAGTTCGTGGGGCATATCTGCCAAATGGATAATATTGTCATATTCAAAAATAGGACAATCAGCAATTTCAATTTTACCGATAAATAAAAACGTTACATCAGGTCTCGACTGGGCAAGAAACGTGATTAATTCGAAATCTAACCAACTGGTGATACTGCCATAATAACCAACCACCAAATCTGATTCAGGGTAATTATCCGGGCGCTTACAATCTGAAGAGAAGTGCTTTAAATCAACGCCGTGAGGAAGTAAATAAGTCTTATCCTGTGGGAATTGACGCGCAATAATGTCACTCGCCGCAAAGATAATATCGGCGTGTTTAACGAGTTCACTTTCTTCAATACTCACTTGTTTATGATCAACACCGTTTAATGCACTAAAATCATCGCCTGCATAATAGACCACTAAATCTTCTTCTAATGAACCAATAACACAACGACCCGTTGGCAATGACAACCACAATATCCTTGGGTCCTTGGCAGTGGCATTATGCTTAGCAAGTAAAGCGCGTGTTTGGTAAGTCAGTAACAAGCGATTAATCACATAAGCAATTTGGCTACCCGGCCAAGGGATTGCTACCGGAGCAAGAATGCCCAAAGGCTGCGCGTCTGTTAGCTGTGGCGTCTCGCCCTGATTAAAATCATTTCGTGTGGCGCGCTTTAGCTGCTTAAACTTCTCGATGATACGTTTTCCATCATTCAGCCTTGGTCGTCTCAACCCAATTGAGTTAACCCAAAACACTTGATGTTGTGTTGCCATACATTTCATCAAATGCTGGGTACTACTTGGGTGACGTCCCCAATCTTCACCAAATACTATCCATTGCCCATTTTTCATAACAATTTAATTACCTTAGCTGGAATACCACCAGCAAGTACACCCGCAGGTAAATCATGGGTCACTATACTACCAGCGGCTACGATTGTGCCCTCACCGATAGTCACGCCGGCCATCACACTTACCCCCGTGGCCAACCACACATCACGTTTGAGTATAATGTCACCCACTTGAGATTCATGTTCCGCTAATCCTTCTGCACGTTCTTGAGCATCAATAGGGTGACCAGGGTAACCAGCAAGAAACACGCGTCCAGCCAGCCTTACATTATCTTCGATGATGATATTCCCCCCCACAGCAATATTATTCTGCCAATTAATATCGACATTATTGCCAATAATTAAGCGTGATGGCTTACCATTCATACTTCGACCACTTAATGTTGATATACCCGAAACCCGACAATTATCACCTAACTCAATGGTTAAATGACCGAGTACCAACGGCATCCCCGAATACAAATACAATTGATGTGGTTTCGTCAGCAGTCGACTTTTAAATAAGGGGGTCCAATAAGTAACTCTTAAAAAATTAGCGAAGAGCTGGGATGTAAAGAGATGAGCTCTTAAGATGAAAGGATGTAAAACAGGGATAACCGGAATAGAAAAGTGCATAATCCCACGGATATAACGGTGACAGGTTTTAGCTAACTTGCTGTCGTCATGTTTTAACCACAACTTTAATGAACCAAGCATATCCATATAATGACACTCCCTGCAATTGGTTAATATCTACCAAGAATAGACTATATAAAAACAATGGGTTAAATAAGATTTAAAAATAATTAGCCACCAAAGTGGGCAAAAAATTAAAACATCATCGCCGATGTTAGTTAAATCTACTAAGCTCACTAATGCAAAGGATCTGTTATTTTAAAAGTGTCCTTTATAGATAATTGGGGACGAAGATGAAACCAATCGTGAGTGTCATTATTCCAAGTAAAAACTGCCTTACCACCCTACCTCGTGCAATTGAAAGTGTTTGGCAGCAAAGTATGAATAAAATAGAAATAGTTATTGTTGATGATGGCTCAACGGATAAAAGCTGGGAATGGATCTGTCAACTGTGTCGAAAACACAATAACATAATTGCATTGAAATTAGATTCTGAAGGTAGCTCTACAGCGCGCAATCATGCAGCACGACTTGCTAGTGGTACTTATATTGCGTTTCTAGATGCAGACACATTTTGGTATCAGCACAAGTTGCGGCAACAACTAAAATTTATGGAAGAAAATCCACAAGTGGGCATTAGCTTTACGAATTGTGAACTGATGAATGACAAAAATGAAGTTATTGATGACCGATTTACCAGTAGTAATTATTTCAATCAACAGGCATTTCAACATAGCCAAGATGCATTTGTTGTCCCTAAAGGCGCAGCCGCTATTTTTTCAGAAAATGTAATAGGTATATCGACAGTACTCGTTAGGCGAGATTTATATTTGGCGCTCGATGGCTTTGATCATAATATAAAATTAGTGTCAGATTGGGATCTTTGGCTAAAAATCGCATTACACACTGCGATTGGCTGTATTAAAAAACCATTAACAGCTTGTGTATGTAAAAAGAGTGGGATGAGTAATCAAATAAAGCAATTGCAGGCCATGGAACAAATCATCAAACGTTATGAGAATAAGATAAAAACAATTGATCCTTACGCAGTGCATTTAGCCCATGCACACTTATCGGCGTCTTATGCAACATATTATCGCCAAAAAGCATGCCCAACTCAAGCGTTAGTCTGTGACTTCAAAGCCTTGTGCGAACAACCGACACCATATCACTTACGCAATATATTAACCGACTTGAAACTTAGTATTAATCGGAACAAAAACGATGACAACCTGAGTTCTTAGCGTAAAGACGACCGTAGCTTATTCATAACAAGGCAATTCATTAATTAAGCCTGATAACCCTATTTATTAAACTGGGTTATCAATATCAATAAAGGTAACATCTAGACCTTTTTCTTCAGCCAGCCATTCACCTAAAGCTTTAACACCATAACGTTCAGTCGCATGATGCCCCGCAGCGAAGAAAGTCATGCCTGCTTCACGTGCCAAATGGATTGTTTGTTCAGAGGCTTCACCACTAATAAATGCATCAATACCCTGTTCTATCGCCAGTTCGATATAGCTTTGACCGCCACCTGTACACCAAGCAACAGATTTGATCGGCTTGCCAGCATCCACAACAAGAGGTGCGCGGCTCAGTTGAGCTTCAATACGCTGCGTGAGCTCTGCAGTTGTGATCTCGTCTTCAAATTTGCCAACCAAAGCAACACTTGCTTTATCCCAAGGTTCTAGACCGCGGCGTACTGTAATACCCAGCAATTTAGCTAACTCGACGTTATTACCTAACTCCGGATGAATATCTAACGGCAAATGATAAGCATATAAGTTAATGTCATTTTTAATCAACGTTTTAATACGGTTATATTTAATACCGGTAATGGCTGGTGATTCATTTTTCCAGAAATAACCATGATGGACTAAAATAGCATCGGCTTGGTGTGCGACAGCAGCATCGATTAATGCTTGAGACGCTGTGACACCCGTGATCACTTTTGTCACTGTGTCTTTGCCCTGAACTTGCATGCCGTTAACCGTAAAGTCACGTACACGATGGGGTTGCATAAATTCAGTTAAGATGTTTTCGAGTTTTTTATTGTTAAGAGAGGCCATGCCCACTCCTCATATTTGTTGAATGCAGAAGATAAGGCTATAGATATACTTGAAGTTAAACAATGAAGCAAATATAAAAAAACCGCGCCTGTTGAATTAGATCAGAAATCCAATAACAGGCACGGTTTATACAAGACCAGTTCGATTTATCGCTACAATTTATAGCTATAATCTATCACTATAATATATAGCGACAGTCTATCGCTAAGTTAAACTAGCGTAATTGGCTCGAAATCAACGATTGGGTTAACGTCAGCATCGTAATCAACGCCTTCAATGCCAAAACCAAATAATGCTAAGAACTCATCTTTGTAGTACTGATAATCCGTTGTTTCAAACAGGTTCTCATCGGTCACTTCGCCCCATAACTTCACGCACGTAGCTTGAACGTCATCACGCAGTTCCCAGTCATCTAAACGTAGACGGTTTTTTTCGTCCAATATCGCACTGCTCACACCTTGCGGATAAAGCGAACCACGGAATAGACGTGAAATCTGCTCTAGGCAACCTTCATGTAAACCATGTTCTTTCATCACGCGGAATGCAATGGCGATATACAGAGGCATCACTGGAATTGCAGCACTTGCTTGTGTTACAACACTTTTAAGCACAGCAACGTTAGCACTGCCGCCAGTCGCTTTAAGATCTGCATCAATAGCATGCGCAGCACGATCAAGATCTTGCTTCGCTTTACCTAATGAACCATCCCAATAGATAGGCCATGTAATTTCAGTACCGATATAGCTATACGCAACCGTTTTACAACCGTCTGATAAGACGCCAGCGTCAGCGAGTGCAGACATCCACAGTTCCCAATCTTCACCACCCATGACAGTGATAGTATCTTGAGTTTCTTGCTCTGTCGCCGCTTCAACACTTGCTTCAAATAAAGTATTTTTATTGGTATCAACAGCTTTAGCCGTATATGTTTCACCAATTGGTTTTAAGCAAGAACGCACAACTTCACCTGTGCTTGGTAATTTACGTACTGGCGATGCCAACGAGTAAACAACCAGATCAATTTGACCTAAGTCTTCTTTAATGAGGTTAATCGCAGTTTGTTTTGCTTGATCAGAAAAAGCATCGCCATTAATGCTCTTTGCATATAGACCTTCTTCTGCAGCATATTTTTCAAATGCAGCACTGTTATACCAACCAGCTGTACCCGGTTTTCTTTCTGTTGCCGGTTTTTCGAAAAATACACCAATAGTTGAAGCGCCACCACCGAATGCAGCAGTAATACGCGACGAAAGTCCGTAACCACTTGATGAGCCAACTACAAGAACACGTTTCGGTGCATTTTCAATTGCGCCTTGTTCTTTATTATACTGTATCTGTTCTTTAACATTAAAATCACAACCAGTAGGATGAGTAGTGGTACAGATGAAACCACGCGTTTTTGGTTTAATAATCATATTATCTTCACAATGTTGAGACACAGTAGACAGGATAAAAGTTTCTGGAAAATTAAGCACCTATTTTTTGCCATTTTTCATCTGGTTGGAGTTCTAACCACAAAAAATAGAGGGTATTTGAGCAAACAAAACACAATATTGTGTCATCACGGAGCAAGGGGACTACATAAATCGGCTATATTAACAGGACGATATAAACAAGCTATGCATTAGGGTGCTTTTACACTAATATGCAGCCTTTATAACGTTTGCTTGCTCATTTAGATTTATCCTCATACGCAACAAATGCATTGTTAATAAATAGAGAAGAGTAATATGCAGAACATTAACCAAGCTGAAACTTACCTATTCGATCTAGATGACACCCTTTATTGCCCTTCGCTAGGTATTTTAAAGCAAGTAGAATCGCGGATGCATCATTTTATTGCTAACGCCCTTTCTCTGCCATTACCTGAAGCAACCGTGTTATCCAATCATTATTACAAGCAATATGGCGGCACAGTGAAAGGCTTAGTAAAGCATCACGATATTAGCCGCGATGATTTTATTCATTATTGTCACGATGTGGATATGACCGCATTAAAAGTACAACCAAATATTATCAAGCAGATAAACCAATTGTCTGGGCGTAAAATAATTTATACTAATTCGCCAAAGTATTACGCCAAAAAAATACTCCATGAATTAGCTTTAATCGACAGTTTTGATGCTATCTTTTCATTAGAAGATGCAAATTATGAGCTAAAACCACACAAAGCTAGTTATCAACAGCTTTGTGAAACACATGCTATTAATAGCCGTAAAACAGTGTTCTTTGATGATCAACTACGTAACCTTAAACCAGCGAAAGCCCTTGGTATGACTACGGTCTGGGTATCTGGTTCAGAACAAGTTGTGACAGATTTAGACTATAAAGCCGATTACGAAACGAATAATTTAGACCAGTTTTTCAATTTGTTACAAACAAGCTAAATATTTATTGCCACTTTTAATCGCAAAACACGTAGTAAGTGGCTATAATCCGCCCTCAGTAACGACTGGCGTTCTCTTTGTTGTATTTATCCCAGTCGTGAAAATAGCCTTCGCAATTAACTTTGCGCACTAAAATTAATACCCAAGAGTACTTTATGCAAACTGCCAAAGATCTTTTTTCATATCCAAAATTTCAGAATCGGGTGACAGAACCCGCACCGTTTTTGCCAATGACACGCGCAGAGATGGACAAACTCGGTTGGGATAGCTGTGACGTTATTGTGGTCACAGGTGACGCGTATGTCGATCATCCAAGTTTTGGTATGGCTATTATCGGCAGAACCTTAGAAGCACAAGGTTTCCGCGTTGGTATCATTTCTCAACCAGACTGGGAAAGTGTCGAACCGTTTAAAGAATTAGGTCGTCCGAATCTATTTTTTGGTGTTACCTCAGGTAACATGGATTCGATGATTAACCGTTATACATCAGATCTTAAATTACGTCATGATGATGCTTATACACCAGGCGACATTGGTGGTAAACGTCCCGACCGCGCCGTATTAGTGTATACACAACGTTGTAAGCAAGCATTTAAAGAAGTACCTGTTGTGATTGGTGGTATTGAAGCAAGTTTACGCCGTATTGCCCATTATGATTATTGGTCTGATAAAGTACGTGGTTCTGTATTACCCGATTCAAAAGCTGACATGCTTATTTACGGTAATGCTGAACGTCCACTTATTCAAGTGGCACATCGTCTTGCTAACGGCGAATCAATTAAAGAAATTCAAGATGTACGTGGTACAGGCGTAATGCTAAAAGAGCCACTACCTACTTGGAAAGGTATTGATTCACGTACATTGGACACGCCAGGGAAAATTGAACCAATCATCAGTCCATACACTGAAATTGACGAAACTTGTGCAACACAAGGTACTGACGACGTCATCGATAACTCGGATGCAGATGTAGCAAAACCAATCGTGATGCAAGCGCCTAAGCAAATGCCGTGGCACGAAACTTATATTCGTCTTCCAGATATGGAAACCGTGAAAAAAGATAAAATGTTATACGCGCATACTTCACGTGTATTCCATCAAGAAACCAACCCTATTTCATCACGTGCACTGATTCAAAAACACGGCGCACGCGAAGTATGGTTAAACCCACCAGCATCACCACTTGCTGAAGGTGAAATGGATGGCGTATTCGACTTAGAATATGCACGAGTTCCACACCCAAGTTATGGCGACCAAAAGATCCCTGCTTATGACATGATCAAAACATCGATCAACATTATGCGTGGTTGTTTTGGAGGTTGTTCTTTCTGCTCAATTACCGAGCATGAAGGTCGCGTGATCCAAAGCCGCTCTCAAGATTCTATCGTTAAAGAAATGGAAGCAATTCGCGATAAAGTACCAGGTTTTACCGGTGTTATTTCCGATCTTGGTGGCCCAACGGCAAACATGTACAAATTAGGCTGTATGAGTGCCAAAGCAGAAGCGACATGTCGCCGCCTGTCTTGTATCTTCCCGTCGATTTGTGCACACATGGATACCGACCATACGCCAACAATTGACCTATATCGCCGTGCACGTAAAGTACCAGGTATTAAGAAAATCTTAATTGCATCAGGTGTACGTTATGATTTAGCGATTGAAGATCCGCGTTATGTGAAAGAGCTAGTAGAACATCACGTCGGTGGTTATTTGAAGATTGCGCCAGAGCATACTGAAAAATCACCACTAGATATCATGATGAAACCAGGCATGAGCACCTACGATAAATTTAAAGAGATGTTTGATCGTTTCTCTGCTGAAGCAGGCAAGAAACAATATCTTATCCCTTACTTTATCTCTGCGCATCCAGGTACCAATGATGCAGACATGCTGACGTTAGCATTGTGGCTAAAACAAAATAAATTTAAGCTTGACCAAGTACAAAATTTTTATCCATCACCACTTGCTAATGCAACAGCCGTGTATCACACAGAGCTAAATTCATTGCATAAAGTACGTGAGACAGATGAAAAAGTTGTCGTACCAAAAGGTGCGCGTCAACGTCGCCTGCATAAAGCACTATTACGCTATCATGATCCAGCTAACTGGCCAATCATTCGCGAATACCTGCTCAAAACGGGTAATCGTAACTTGATTGGTCGTAGCCCACGTCATCTTGTGCCGCCAGAAAGCTTGGCAGAAAAACAAGCACAACTAAGTAATGCGAAACCGCATCTTGGTAAAGGTGGTGCTAATAGTAAGAATAAGCCAAACACCAGTAATAAAGGCGCTAAGCAGCAACGCTCTGAACCAGGTACCAAGCAATTTACCAAAGCGTTAACGAAACATACCGGTCTTGCACCACAAGAAGGTGTCGGTATTAACGAAAACGGTAATAAAGCGGGTAATAAACCAAACCGTAAGAAACCTGCTGTGGGTGGAAGTTCTGCTAACAACACGGGTGCGAATAAAAATGCCAATGGCAGCACTAAGGGTGGTGGTTTTAAAAAACCATCAGCAAGTCGTCCAGGCGCCGCAAACAAGTCAGCAAATAATAGTGGTCAAGGCCAACAAGCTAAGCGTAGTAACAAACGCTAAACATGACTAAATAATGTAACACCGATATATAAACGGTTAAGGGTGAAATGTGTATGCATTTCACCCTTTTTTATTCACTATTTTTAAACCTATCGAGAATAACCCGTTAAAGGCCGCGTTAATCTCATTAGCAACTATAATTAAAGCTCCTAGGCACCCCCTATTAAATATATTGGTAACTTTAGCCAATACGGGAGATGGATTATGCTCATGCAAAAAATCACCCACTATTTAGATCAGGCTTATATAAACTACCAAAGCGACCACCATCCACCCGGGTATACTGCACAGCACGTTGCTGAATTAAGTAAAACCAGCGGTATGTGTTTTGCTAAAACTGTCATTATCACTGCAGACACGCGGCTTGTTATGATTGTCATGCCTGCACCTTATACCATCGATTTCGATAATATCGCTTTTTCAATTGGCGCTCGTTATGTCAATTTAGCTTATGAACATCAATTTAGTGGTATGTTTCCCGACTGTGAGACAGGCGCAATGCCACCCTTTGGTCATTTATTTAACATGCCGGTGTTTATATCCGACGCCTTGCTAAAACAGAAGGATATCAGTTTTAATGCGGGTGACCACAGTGAGACTATTCGGATGAAGACGGTCGATTTAGTGGATCTTATTAACCCAACAATTATCAGTTGTGGCTTTAATAAAGCAGGCAGTGGCTATCACCATGAACACACAAGACAAGGTAAGTTAAGGCATTAAAATATACTAAGCATCCAGATTTACGACTAGAGGAACTTTAAATTATGAGGATTAGCAGTGCATTGCTCACGAGTTCAGAAAGTACATTAGCTAAAATAAAAGGCCAATCAGAATGGCGACAAGAGGTCGATTCTCTTAATTCTAGCTCTGACGAACAAGCCGTGATCGATATCATCACGGCAAACATATTCCTCACAATTCAATGCGGCGGCATTACGATGATTGGCGAGTTGTTCAAAAATATTGAAGTATATGCCCAAGACGCATCTTTACATATCAAGCTTGATGTAAGCAACGTTATTTATAAAGTGATGTGTCGTTTGTAACGGCAGTAATAAATCACATTTATCATGCATACAAAAGTCATGTCTTTTCACCCTAACAATGGAAAATACATGGCCTTTTAGCTTATGCGTATTGTATTAAATTTATGAGCAATTACTTCGCTTTAGGTCTAAACGGTTTCATTACCGACTCATCGCATTCAAGGAAAGGTCCGTCCATTAAATCAATACAATAAGGGATAGCTGGGAATACCGCATCTAAACATTCACGGATAGATTTAGGTTTACCCGGTAAATTTACAATTAATGAATCCGCACGTAAACCCGCAGTTTGGCGAGATAAAATAGCCGTTGGTACGAATTTTAATGACTCTGTACGCATTAACTCACCAAAACCAGGCATCATACGATCACACACAGCTTCTGTTGCTTCTGGTGTTACATCTCGTTTAGCTGGACCAGTCCCACCTGTTGTTACGATCAAACTGCAGTTTTGTTCGTCAGCCATTTTAATCAAGGTTGCTTCAATCACATCTTGCTCGTCTGGAATAACTTCATAAACAGGTTCCCACTCCGAAGTCAGGTACTCGTTTAATACATCGATAATGGCTTTACCAGAAAGATCTTCATAAATGCCAGCACTGGCTCTATCACTTACTGTCACAATACCGATTTTAGCTTTAGTCATGTTTATCCCATATAGCATATTTGATTAATGCAGCAATTTTAACCGAACTGCCTTGATGTGTAAAACCAACGAGTTGATCTGCCTCAAACTATCGGGGGAGAGTTTATAAAATCCTGATTTAGATCATTATTATTGGGGTTAGCTATCGCACATACATTACTTTATAGGTACATTCCGCTGTAATAAAACATTATTTTAAACGTTAAATTAATGTTAACAAAATTCATTACAATTAAGAGGTTTCAATGTTAGAGTTATTCATTGGTTTGATCGTCACGGTGGCCGTTGGTTACTTCATCGTGAAGGAATATAAAGCGGCAGGTGTATTGCTCACGGCCGGTATCACACTACTCATTATCACCGGATTACTCGGTAAACAAATTCTGCCATCAAGTGTCGCAAGTACCGGGAATATCCTGACAGATTCATTGGAATTTGTTAAATACATGCTGAAATATCGTGGTGGCGGTTTAGGTATGCAAATTATGTTGTTATGTGGTTTTGCCGCTTATATGACAAAAATTGATGCTAACAATGTGGTTGTTAAACAATTCTCTAAACCTTTGTCATTTATAAAATCACCTTACATCCTACTTGTTGCCGCTTATATCGTCGCTTGTTTAATGTCACTAGCGGTAAGCTCTGCGACTGGGCTAGGTGTATTATTAATGGCAACTTTATTCCCGATGATGACTGCGATGGGCATATCTCGACCTGCTGCGGTGGCCGTTTGTGCGTCACCTGCAGCTATCATTCTATCGCCAACGTCTGGTGATGTTGTTATCGCAGCAGAAAAATCAGGGTTATCGCTAGACGTATTTGCTGTTCAAACTGTACTACCTGTATCAATCTGCGCAATCATTGTGATGGCGGCGGCTGCATTTTTCTGGAATCGTTATTTAGATAAAAAAGAAAATACGCCAATGGAAAAAACCGATATATCAGAGATTGTAGTAACAGCACCAAATTATTATGCATTCCTGCCATTTTTACCTATTTTCGGTGTGTTTATATTTAACGGCTCAACCATTGAAGGGTTAACGCTCGATATTTATACCATTGTTGTGTTCTCTATCTTTATTAGTGCGATTGTCGACTTTATAACTAAACGCTTAAACGGCAGAGCAACATTAGAAGATTTAGAATCATGCTACCAAGGTATGGGCGATGCATTTAAAGGCGTCGTAATGTTGTTAGTTGCAGCCGGTGTATTTGCGCAAGGTCTAATGTCTCTTGGTGCTATTGATAATTTAATCGGTCTTGCTGAAGCAGCCGGTGCAGGTGGTTTTGCATTAATGCTCATGTTGACCGCGCTAACAGTTGCAGCTGCAATTGCGACTGGTTCTGGTAATGCACCTTTCTATGCATTTGTTGAATTAGCCCCTGCCCTTGCCGGTAAAATGGGCTTAAATCCCGCATTCTTGATCATTCCTATGTTACAGGCATCGAACCTTGGTCGTACAGTATCACCTGTTGCTGGCGTGATTGTTGCCACAAGTGGCATGGCTAAAATCAGTCCATTTGAAGTGGTTAAACGTACCTCCGTACCTGTTCTCGCCGGTTTAATCACTGTGATAGCGGGCACCATGGTGCTTGTACCTATGTATGCCTAGTTAATGTATGCCTAGTCAATATAACCTTATTTTTATCTAAGGTTAGTTAGGCGTTCAAACCTGAACTGTTAAGTTTGAACTCATTAAAAGTAAATCAATCATAACGTCATTATTTGAAGGCTAGGCATCACTGTAAATAAGGTGATCGCCTAGCCTTTTATTTTAGCGCGGAAAAAGTCAAAGCAATCTTAAATTAATTATCTCGATAGGATTTGTTATACTGACTCATTAATTAAGTTGAAGCGAATAGAGGATAAACAAAAAGTGAATTATCAAGCAGCTATTTTTGATATGGACGGACTACTTCTCGACACTGAACGCGTGTGTAAAGGTGTGTTCGAAGAAGCGTGCGCCTCATTATCTATTCCTTTTTTAGAAGATGTCTACTTAGATATTATCGGTCGAAATGCCCAAGGTATTGAACAAGTTCTTCGCGCGGGTTACGGTAGCGATCTTGACTACCCAGTCCTTCATGAAGCATGGCGTGTACGCTACAACGCAGTGGTTAAGCACCAAGCAATCCCGGTAAAAGAAGGGGTTGTTGAGTTATTAACCTGGCTAAAAGACAAAAATATACCGACAGCTGTCGCCACATCAACGCAAAATGATGTAGCTAAAATAAAGCTTAAATTTGCAGGTCTCGATCATTTCTTTGATAACCTTACGACTGGTTGTGAAGTTAAAAACGGTAAGCCAGATCCTGAAATTTACTTACTTGCCGCAAACCGTTTAAATATTAAACCTGAGTATTGCTTGGCTTTTGAAGATTCCAATAATGGTGTGCTTGCAGCCGTCAGTGCCAATATGCAAACATTTCAAATACCCGATCTAGTACAACCCAGTGCAGAAATATTAACATTAGGCCATACGGTAACCAGTTCTTTATCAAACGTCTTAGCAACATTAAAGCAAGCGTAATTCGTCGCGGTATAATCGCTCAATCATCCCCCTCTAATAACACTTCTGCTTAAAATAAACTAAGATTATCAATAGTAGGTTATTAGAGGTGAATGCCATGTCTGTATTCAACGAAACAGTACGTCGAAAAGGTCAAGCCGAAGAAGACATCTTCTTTGCAAAGTTAGATCTGGAGTTGATTGCCGAACTACACAAAAAATACGATGAAGCTCAACAAAACATACCAGAGAAAGTACCAACGGATCCAGGTTATGAGCGTTAGCGTTTAGCGCTCGCTCACAGAGTATTTAACCGAAAACCGTATTTAATCAAAAATAATAGAGACTAATGTTGTACTAGCGACAAGAAAAATAATTATACCAGCCATTACATATTTGAATAATTGATGAAGTCCATCATCTAAAATTGTTTTTGGACAGCTTGATTCTAATGCCTCCAAGTACTGCTGATTATCAAAATCTGCCGGCACTCTTTTATATTGTACATATCGGTGTAAATTAAACCTCGCAATTGCTGCAAACAAAAAACCCGATAACATAATGACGCCCAGCATCCAGTCAAAATCAGCCATAACTTTTCCTTAAGTATAGATAACAAAACAATAATATAGTTTATTCAAAACTCTTTTATTTACAAAAACAGTATCATTAAGTTATAACATCATTGCATTAAAAAAGTGTTAAGCAAGAGTTAATATTTAACTAATAATCATTTTATAATAAATAAAAAGGCCAGAATGAATAATCATTCTGGCCTTCACTGTCAATATGCTATTTACTGCTAGTTATCTTTTTAAATAAAGACGTTATACTCAATATTTACAGTGCTGTCTCTAAAATCTGACGGCTTACTTCCAAAGTGATATTTTTACGTTCACCCAATGCTACCATGCCGTGCTTCTCTAACTTAGCCATTAAATTATCAATATCAGCAGATGTGATACCCGCATCAGTAAGCGTTGTAGGAACTTGCATTACTTTAAAGAATGCTTCTGTTTTAGCTATCGCCAGGTCGATTTTTTGATCTTCATCAGTAACAGTAATGTTCCAAACACGCTCTGCATATTGTAGTAATTTACTGCGTTTGTCTTCGCGCATGACTTTCATTACTGCAGGTAACACAATAGATAAACTACGTGCGTGATCAACACCATGTGCGGCAGTCAGTTCGTGACCAATCATGTGCGTAGCCCAATCATGTGGTACACCTGCACCGATAAGACCATTTAGCGCCATTGTTGCAGACCACATAATGTTACCGCGGATATCTAAGTCATCTTTGGTTTCAGGCTTTAATGCTTTTGGCCCTTCTTCAATAAGCGTCAATAATAGACCTTCAGAAAAACGGTCTTGTACTTTAGCGTTGATGCTATAAGTCATGTATTGTTCCATCGTATGAACAAAGGCATCAACAACACCATTACTGATTTGACGATCAGATAGACTCAAGCTAACAGCAGGATCAAGGACCGCAAAACTAGGACGCACTAGTGGACTACCAAATGACAACTTACTGCCATTACGGGTAATAACAGCGCCGCCATTTGACTCAGAGCCAGTTGCAGGCAAGGTTAAAACAGCGCCCAATGGCAAGGCTTTAGTAATCGGTGCGTGTTTGCTAAGAATGTCCCAAGCATCATCGCCTGCAAATACAGCCGCTGCAGCAATAAACTTGCTACCATCTACAACAGAACCACCACCGACAGCAAGAATGTAATCCACATTATGCTCATTAATAACATCGACAGCTTTAATTAATTGGTCATATGTTGGGTTAGGTTCGATACCTGAAAATTCAACCCAGTTATGTTCAGATAATGCAGCAACAACCTGATCATAAACACCGTTTGATTTAATCGAACCACCACCATAAGTTACTAGTACTTTAGCATCTAATGGAATTTCTTTGCTTATCGCTTTAATTTGGTCATCACCGAAATGAATGCGAGTTGGGTTTTGAAACGTGAAATTCAACATGTTTATTTCCTAATATTAAGCGTGTGCGATTAGTTTTTCAGCCACTAGAGCTGAAGACGCTGGGTTTTGACCTGTAATGATTAAACCATCTTGTACAGCAAACGGTGTCCAATCAGCAACTTTCTGATAGTCACCGCCACGCTTTACAAGCTCATCTTCTAGCAAAAATGGTACGATATCAGTCAATTGTACCGCATCTTCTTCAGTATTTGAAAATCCTGTAACAGCTTTACCCTTAATTACATACTCACCTTCAGCTGTCTTCACATTTAGCAGTGCCGCTGTTGCATGACAAACCGCTGATACAGGTTTGTTGTTGGCAAGGAATGCAGAAAGTAAATCAATTGATGTTTCGTTATTCGTTAAATCCCAAAGTGGACCGTGACCGCCTGGGTAGAATACCGCATCAAAGTCTTGTTCTTTTACGTCAACAAGTTTAACCGTTGTTGCAAGTACTTGTTGTGCGACTTTATCCGCATCAAAACGACGAGTTGCATCTGTTTGCATGCTTTCATCGGCACTTGCTGGATCAATCGGTGGTTGGCCACCAGCAGGTGAAGCTAGGGTAACCTTCATGCCAGCATCAAGAAATACATAATAAGGTGCGGCTAGTTCTTCAACCCAAAAACCCGTTTTCTTGCCTGTGTTACCTAAATCTGCATGTGATGTTAATACAACTAAAATATTTTTAATCATGATAATTCCTTTGACTTTAAGTGAGCTGAATCTAGTGACTAGATAGCTGTGTAATGAATAGCTGTGTAATTAAAACAACTGCCGTTACTTGGTAACAGCGAATGGAGACAGTCTATACTCCAAAGTAAAACCTAACAATGCAGAGTAAACTGACTACACTGTTCAGTTTTTTGATACAATAGGTTTTCGTATCTGCATCTATATGGCGTCTATTTATGAATGTTTCTTTTGAGCAACTAAAAAGTATGGTTGTTTACGCACAGATTGTCGAACAAGGTACACTTTCTGCTGCAGCAAAGCATTTAAGCCTTTCTCGTGCAGTGGTCAGTTACCATCTTAAAAAACTAGAAACACAGTTAGGGTTAAAATTACTTAACCGAACCACACGTAGCTTTACCCTCACCGAAGCTGGGCAACAGTACTACCAGCATTGCCAAGAAATTGCCCATCAGGCTGAAGCCGCAAATCAACAAATAGAAAACTTTAAACACGAACCCGAAGGGTTATTAAAGATAACGTGTCCGGTCAATGTTGGATTACAGATCATTGTTCCGGCCTTAAACATGTTCAAGATCCAATTTCCGAAGATTGAATTGGACATAATGCTGACCGATGATATCGTCAACATTATGCAAGAAGGAATTGATCTGGCGATCAGGGGCGCTCCATTAGTTGATTCCGGATTGCAAGCACGAAAACTAATTTCAATGAGAACCTGCTTATGTGCATCGCCTGATTACTTAAACAAATATGGTAGACCGGTTTCCCCAACTGAACTTGTCGAACATAATTGGGTATTATATAAATTAAGCTCGAGTACCTTAACGCTCACCAAAGGGACCCGTGCTTATAGTGTTAAACCCAAAGGGAGCATCAGTACCAATAATGCAGCAGCACGTACCGCATTTGTTGAAGGTGGTCATGGTATTGCGCGAATTCCGCTTTACGACGCAGCACCGAGGATTTCCTCAAACAAACTCGAACGACTACTGTCTGATTATGAATTAACAAACATTGAGCTATACGGTGTTTTTCCGCCGGGAAGCGCGGGTTCGAAAAAACATAGGGTGTTACTGGCTTTCTTAAAGGAACATTTCAATCACTTAGCGAAAACTATGTGACCGAGATCGAACTATTACTTTTTAGGCATTATTAATCAAGTCTAAACCTCTCCAAAGCAAAGTTTGAGGCTAGACTTAAAATTAGTTTAAACAAATGGAGATAAACCAATGCAAGCAGTCGCATTTATTGATGAGAAATCAGCCCTATTAACTGACAACGTAAATCAATTTCTCATGCATAAAATAAGTTACAACGTATTAAGTAACTTGGTATGGGATGTTTTACAGGATTGGCAATCTCTGGATGTCGTTGACGAAAAAGTCTCAAGTGAAAAAGAGCAGACCTTTTGGTTTCTCATTTTTGAATTACATTATTGGGGAGAAGAAAAGTTAGAGAGTGATACTGAGTTACGTAAAAATTTATATGCCTGCGCATTGTATTTAGAACGTGAACAAGAATTACCTAAGCATTGTATTGGTTTACGACCAAACAGATTAGTTTCAGAAGAAAATTCAACAACTATGGAGCAAGATATCGTTACCTCACGTTAGACCCTAAGTGAGAGGTTACTAATAAACATGGATAATAATAAGATCCTTATTCCAACATCATAAAAAACCCCTTAGAAATTAACATCGCTAAGGGGTTCATCGTTTAATAAACGTTATTTACTATTCATATTTACTATTCAGGCTCATCAGCAAGTTGAATCCGTGCTAAACGGTCAAGCTCTTCTTCACGAGCAGCATTAATCTCTTCTAAAATACCCTCTACATCTGCAGATTCAGTGTCTTCAACAAACTCACCGGTCAATTTAACGTCCGTAGTCAGTTCACCTAATTCGTACAGCGCCCACATTTCTTTAGCATACTTTGTTTCAAGTAGCTCTGGAGCATATTGTCCATAATATTGTGTCATATTATCAACATCACGTTCGAGCATCCACTTGGCATTATTGTTTGCTGATGCATCAACGGCTTGGGGTAAATCAATAATAACAGGCCCATGTTCATCAACAAGGACATTGAATTCTGATAAATCACCATGAATAAGACCATCGCAAAGCATTAATCTTACATAATGGATCACTTTATCATGGTCTATCACAGCTTGTTCTGCGCTTAATGCAACATCACCTAAACGGGGTGCAGCAAAGCCATTTACATCGGTGATTAACTCCATGAGCAATACACCATCAAAACAACCGTAAGGTTCTGGTACACGAACGCCAGCGTTATCTAAGCGATATAAAGCATCAACTTCTGCATTCTGCCAGACCTTCTCTTGCTCGTTTCGACCAAAGTTAGAACCTTTTTCCATCGCTCGAGCACGTCGACTATTGCGGACTTTACGACCTTCTCGATATTGCACAGCTTGTTTAAAACTGCGTTTGTCTGCTTCTTTATATACTTTAGCGCAACGAATAGACTGGCCACAACGCACTACATAAACCGTAGCTTCTTTACCACTCATTAATTGACGCATAACTTCGTCAACGAGCCCGTCATCAACCAGAGGTTGTATTCTTTGAGGTACTTTCATTCAGTCGCTATCCCCTAGTTCACTGTTAGCTGAAATATTTGAATACTGGATGATAACATTAAGTTAAATGGTTTTGGAATAGCGCCAATGATTAGCGCTATAATTGTTTAGAAGTTAAACATTATTATTTTTTCTAGAAAGGCGTAAACCAGCGAGCCCTAGCGCTAAAATAGCAATGCTTGCTGGCGCAGGCACAGAGACTAACGTTGAGTTAATACTGAAGTCATCCACCGTAAACCACCACGCGTATTATCAAGGTATGATACATCCATAAAACCAACGTCAACCCATGCCATCGTTGCGCTAACCGCTATATACCATTAATAACGATCCAAGATGCCAATAGATTGAAATTCATATAATAATTTAATGATTATAAATTTACCTTTACCTATGTGTAAATATTATCGACATTGTTTTATATGACACCCTTTTAAACCACTAATGAGTTACCAATTCTAGAGTCTAAATTGATCACCAAACTGGTCACAAAACTGTTGTGCGCGACACTTAAAATTATATGTTCCATAATGCTCAATAAATTGTAAAACGCCACCGGTCCAAGCAGGAAACCCTAATCCAAAAATAGAACCAATATTAGCATCGCGTGTACTTGTCACGACCCCTTCTTTATAAGCCCTGAGTGCTTCGATAGACTGCACAAACAGCAAACGGTCTTTCACTGTGTCTATATCCCAATTATCTTGAGTTGGAAATACATCAACTAACCCAGGCCATAGTTGCTTCGGCCCTTGCCCACTGTAATCATAGAAGCCTGCACCCGCTAACTTACCAAAGCGTTTTAATGCCAAAAGCTTATCTAAAACAGCATCAGCTGGGTTATCAACTCGCAATTTTCCTTCGGCTTTAAAATCTAAGCGAGCTTGATTGCGGACATTATCAATCAATGACAAGCTCACTTCATCGATGATAGCTAACGGCCCTACTGGTAATCCAGCTTGAATGGCCGCATTCTCAATCACTTCAGCAGGAATACCCTCACTTAACATACGCATACCTTCCGAGACATAGGTAAAGAATATTCGCGAGGTAAAAAATCCTCGGCAATCGTTAACGACAATAGGTACTTTACCAATTTGCAATACTAAGTCATAAGCGGCAGCCAATGTCGCTGTTGATGTCCTATCGCCTTTAATAATCTCGACCAACGGCATTTTATCTACCGGAGAAAAGAAGTGTAAACCAATAAAGTTTTCAGGTTTTGTTGAGGCGGTTGCTAAACTTGAAATCGGTAATGTCGATGTGTTGGATGCCATGATTAGATCATCACCAACGGCGGCTAATATCTCAGTGATAGCTTGAGACTTTACTTTACGGTCTTCAAATACAGCCTCAATGACCATGTCACAACCGATTAAATCTGCGGGTTCTTTCGATAGAATAATACGTTTTAAAATTGCGCATTTATCTTCATCTGCCAATGTACAGTTAGCCAATATAGACGCTGTGTATGACTTGGCAAACACCGCTTTTTCCAAACTGATATCTTTTAATATCACCGTGATGCCATGACTCGCTAGCGCATAAGCAATTCCAGCCCCCATCATACCAGCACCTAATACGCCGATTTTACTGAAGTGCGTAATCGAATGATCGACAGGTCGTGATGCCCCCGCTTTAACTTCATTATGCTGATGCCAAAACGTATTAATCATATTCTTAGCCACTTGACCACGAATGACATTCAGAAAATAACGGGTTTCTATTCTTAACGCTGTTTCGACATCCACTTCAGTCGATTCAATCATGACTGATAAGATAGCTTCGGGCGCCGGGAGGTTACCTTGTGTTTTTTGCTTTAACATTGCAGGTGCTTGCACTAGCAGATTGGCGATACTGGGGGTATTTACATTTCCGCCGGGTAATTGATAATTTTTTACATCAAAAGGTTGGTACACAGTTTGTTGTTGCGACAAGATCCAATTTGTTGCTTGCGCCATCATTTGTACCCTTGATGTCGATATTTGATTAATCAGGCCAAGTTTAAAGCCCTCTTCACTGTCAAATTGTTTACCTTTTAGCAGATACGGCATTGCTGCTTTAAATCCTAACAAGCGAGTCATTCTGACAACGCCACCAACACCCGGTATTAAGCCTAAAGTGACTTCCGGTAAGCCGAGCGTGACTGCAGGCAAACTTAACTCGGTATTTTTTACCAACGCAACACGATAATGACAGGCTAGTGCTAATTCCCAGCCACTGCCAAGTGCCGCACCATTAATGCAAGCAACAACCGGTTTTCCACCTGTTTCTAACCAGCGCATTGCCTCTTTCAGCGAGGACAATAACTGGAAATTTTCCTCAACTCCTTGATCTGCACTTTGACTCAGTTCCGTTATATCACCACCAGCAAAAAAACTTTTTTTAGCAGAACGTAAGACAACACCTGTGAACGTCATCTGTTTAAGCTTATTAATTGTCGTCACATAGTCATCAATAAAAGCACGATCAAGTAAATTCACCTTTGAACCCGATTTATCAAAAATTAAATGCACTATCCCAGCATCATCTTGCTCTATTCGAATTGATGACGTAACTAGAATTAATGACATAGTACTGATTAATGGCAAAGTTCTGATTAATGGCATAGTTATCCCTCTACACGTTCAATAATTGTTGCTATCCCCATGCCTCCACCGACACACAAGGTTGCAAGGCCACGTTTCAAATTACGTGTTTCTAATTCATCTAATAACGACCCTAAAATAATCGCGCCAGTTGCACCTAGCGGATGCCCCATCGCAATCGAGCCACCGTTGACATTAACAATATCAGGCGAGATATTCAGTTCATTCATAAACCGCATTACAACAGCGGCAAACGCTTCATTAACCTCAAACAAATCAATATCGTTAATAGTTAATCCTGCTACTGCTAATGCTTTTTTTGTTGCAGGCACCGGCCCAGTTAACATGATGGTAGGATCTGCACCAACCACAGCAGTCGCAACGATTCTGGCTCTGGGTTTTAAACCCCATTTAACGCCAGCTTCAGCACTACCCACGAGTACTAATGCGGCGCCATCAACGATGCCAGAAGCATTACCCGGCGTATGCACATGTTGAATTTGACAGACTTGTGGATAACGACGTTTAGCGACACTATCAAACGTTGTTTGACCAATATAAGCAAAAGCCGGTTTTAATTGTGCTAATGAAGTAATAGAACAATCAGCTCGAACTAGCTGATCTTTATCAAGTAATAACATGCCATTGCGATCACATACTGGCACCACCGACTTATCGAATGCACCACGTTGCCAAGCCGCAGCAGCTCGCTGATGAGAGCGCGCTGCAAATTCATCAACATCTTCACGGCTATAACCATCAAGCGTAGCAATTAAATCGGCACCTATACCTTGTGGCATATAATCAGTGGCTAAGCTGGTTTCAGGATCCATCGACCAAGCACCACCATCAGCGCCCATTTTGACCCGAGACATGGATTCAACACCCCCAGCGATCACTAAATGCTCCCAACCAGAGCGGATTTTCATCGCCGCCATATTGACAGATTCAAGCCCTGAGGCACAAAATCGATTGATACTTACTCCCGCGACATTGTCTTTCCAACCAGCAACAAGCGCCGCGGTTTTGGCTATATCAGCGCCTTGGTCACCAATTGGCGTCACGCAGCCTAAGACAATGTCATCGACTGCGTCGGTATCAAAGCCATTTCGAGCTTGTAAATGATTAAGTAAATCAGCTAAGAGATTGACGGGTTTAACTTCATGCAAAGCACCACTGGGTTTGCCCAAACCGCGCGGCGTTCTAATTGCGTCGTAAATGAAAGCTTGAGGGATCATGAATTACTCCTAAATACTTATTTAAGTCTTACTATACGCTTTAGTATTAACAATACGTTAGACCCACCTCAAAAATAGCACAATACTTTACCAATTACCGAACATACCATTAACACTATGAATTATAGATAAAACACAATCTGATTTGCGCTATACTGTCTATCACTTACTGTACTAACCTAACAATGACAAATCAGATATGCCTCTTCGCGATTACCAACAAGCAGCTGTTGATGCCGCTTTAGCTCACTTTAGAAAATCGGATCAACCCGCAGTTATCACGCTGCCAACAGGCGCAGGTAAAAGTCATGTACTGGCTGAATTAGCCAGACTAGCAAGACACCCGGTACTGATCCTTGCCCATGTAAAAGAGCTGGTGGAACAAAATCACAGCAAGTTTGAACATGACGGTTTTGAAGCGGGTATCTTTGCGGCCGGATTAGGCAAAAAACAGCATGGTCTTAAAACCACCTTTGCCAGTGTGCAATCACTGAGTCGCAATCTGGATAAGTTTGATGGTTTCTTCTCCTTGCTGATTATTGATGAATGCCACCGCGTCAGTTTAAGTGAAGACAGCCAATACCAAAAAGTCATCAGCCATTTAAAAAACACCAACCCAAAACTAAAAGTACTTGGCCTTACAGCAACACCTTACCGTTTAGATAAAGGCTGGATATACAAAAAACATTATCAGGGTTATGTCAGAACAGAAGACGATACCCCGTTTGAAAGCTGTATTTTTGAATTACCGCTACGCTATCTCGTACAAAAAGGGTTCTTAACCACACCAACCGTGATCGATGCACCCGTTGCCCGTTATCAGTTTGATGATTTGCCACAAGAATATAATGAAGTACAACTGGATCAATTTTTAGCGAAGAGCCCACGTGTAACCCATGCGATCTGTAAGCAATTAATCGAGCTTGCAGCCAATCGTGAGGGCATCATGATCTTTGCTGCTAGTATCAAACACGCAAAAGAAATATTTAAACAATTACCTGACGAGCAAGCCGCTATAATCACAGGTAAAACCTCGATCAAAGAACGTGATGAACTTATTCGTCAGTTTAAAGCCAAGGAAGTTAAATACCTCGTTAATGTGTCAGTATTAACCACAGGTTTCGATGCTCCACACGTTGACGTTATCGCCATTTTACGCCGAACAGACTCCGTCAGTTTGTATCAACAAATAGCGGGTCGTGGCTTACGTCTTGCTGAAGGTAAAACCGATTGTTTAATTATTGATTACGCGGGTAACGGATTTGATTTATACCAACCTGAAATTGGCTCAACCAAACCCAACAGCAATAGCGATCTTGTACAAGTACCCTGCCCAAGTTGTGACTTTGCCAATTTATTTTGGGGGATCACTGATGCAGATGGAGACATCATTGAGCACTATGGTCGCCGCTGCCAAGGTTTAGTTGAGGACAGCAATGGCAATGAAGCGCAGTGCAACTATCGTTTTAAATACAAGCAATGCCCGCAGTGTAATGCCGAGAATGACATTGCCGCCCGAGAATGCCAACAATGTCACGCAGATTTAATAGATCCTGACAACCAACTGAAAAAAGCACTGCAATTAAAAGACCGTAAAGTGCTGCGCTGCTCAGGAATGTCAGCACAAGCCGATGGCGATAAAATCAAACTTAATTATCATGATGAAGATGGTGATGTTGTTAAAGAAACTTTCTATTTCAGTAACAACAAACAACGCCAACGTTTTTTCAGCATCTTTTCAAGAACAGTAACAGGCAAAACAATCACGGCAACGACAGCCGAACAAGTAGCGGCTGAAATTCAAGGATTTGTGCCACCGGACTTTGTCATTGCGAAAAAAGAAAAGTACTTCTGGAAAATTGAACACCGTATATTTGACTACAAAGGAAATTATCGAAAAGCTAATCAACAATAACCAATCAATAATAAATTGAACTAAACTAAAACGAGTTAAAAACGACCTTCAACGACTAAGTTTAAACCAGTCGGCTGTCACTCTTTTAACATTCTTGTCAATATAAAATACTAGTAAAACTACCTATTTAGTAAATATACGTAAATAACCTATTTTAATAGACAAAATACTTGATTGAGATTGGTTAACATCTAAAATAGCTATATCAAATACACCTCTGAACGAGTGTTCAGCTAAAGTCAGCGGCATCGATGCAGCATGGACAAGCTCAGTTTCATATCAGAATTTATAATATATGTATAACACCCCGGAGTTAACCTAGTCATGAAAAAGTGGACCTTAGCCATGTTACTAATCGCACTAGCCTTGTTTGGCAGTGTGATTGGTTTTAATATTTTTAAAGAGCAAAAAATTGCTGAATTTATGGCCAATAGACCTGAACCGGAATTTCCAGTTACCGTTGTCGATATCAAGACTTCAGATTGGATCCCGACTATTCAAGCGATTGGTTTTATCGAACCTAACCAAGGTGTAGAAATTTCTAACGAAATCGCGGGTAAAATTGATCGCATCTCATTTGACTCAGGTACCAAAGTAACTAAAGGTCAATTACTGGTTAATCTAGACTCAAAAGTGGAACGTGCAAATCTTAAGAGCTCACAAGCTAGACTTAACGCAGCAAAATCTAAATTCTTACGCTACGAAGCGCTTTACAAAAAGAATGCCGTATCAAAAGAAGCATTGGACGAGTCTGAAGCTGCATATTCTTCACTACTTGCTGATATTGAAAGTCAAAAAGCAGTGATTGAACGTCGCCAAATCACAGCACCGTTCGACGGTGAAGTTGGTTTACGTAATGTATTCTTAGGTGAGTTTTTATCTGTAGGCACATCAATCGTTCGTTTAGAAGATAGTAGTGTAATGCGTCTTCGATTCACCGTTCCACAAACTCAAATTTCAAAAGTTTATTTAGGTCAAGTTGTTGAGATTTTTGTTGATTCTTATCCTGAAACAGCATTCAGTGGTAAAATTAGTGCTATCGAACCTGCTGTAAACTATCAAAGTGGTTTAATTCAAATCCAAGCCGATATTCCAAACAACGATTCACAACTTCGTTCAGGTATGTTTGCACGTGCAAATGTCATCTTACCAACAGTCGAACAGCAAATTACGGTTCCACAAACCGCGATTACATTTACGCTTTACGGTGACAATGTATACATCGTTCGTGAAGACGAAAAAGGCGACTTACGTGTAACTCAATCGGTTGTCAAAGTGGGCGAGCGTATTGATGCAATCGCTCATGTATTGAAAGGCGTTAAAGCCGGTGACAAAATCGTCACATCAGGTCAAGTACGTTTAAGTAATAACGCGAAAGTGCGTATTATTGAAAACGATACGTTGGAAGTACCAGCTGAAACACCAATGCTTTAATCGGAGGATACATGCGCTTTACTGATATTTTTATCAAGCGTCCTGTTCTAGCGGTATCTATCAGCTTTTTGATTGCGTTGCTTGGTGTTCAAGCAATTTTCAAAATGCAGGTTCGAGAATACCCTGACATGACCAATACGGTTGTTACCGTAACAACTGGCTACTACGGTGCTAGTGCCGATTTGATCCAAGGCTTTATTACTCAGCCCTTAGAGCAAGCGGTAGCCCAAGCCGATAATATCGACTTTATGACATCATCAAGTGTATTAGGTAGTTCAACTATTACCATTACGATGAAGCTAAATACCGATCCGAATGCGGCACTGTCTGATATTTTGGCTAAAACGAACTCGGTTCGTTCACAATTGCCAAAAGAATCTGAAGATCCAACCGTGACTATGTCTACGGGTTCAACCACTGCAGTAATGTACATTGCCTTTAGCAGTGATGAACTATCTTCGAGTCAGGTGACCGATTATCTTGATCGTGTAATCAACCCACAGCTGTTCACCATTAATGGTGTATCTAAAGTAGACATGTATGGTGGTATTAAATACGCACTACGTGTTTGGTTAGACCCATTAAAAATGGCAGCTTATGACCTTACCGCAACCGAAATTATGGGTGTACTGAATAGTAACAACTATCAGTCTGCAACAGGTCAAGCTATTGGTGAATTCGTGCTTTACAATGGTAATGCCGATACCCAAGTAGCTAGTGTTGAAGATCTAGAACGTCTTGTTGTATCAACAGATAAAGGTCAAGTGATTCGCTTAAGTGACATTGCAAAAGTGTCTTTAGAGAAGAGCCATGACGTTTATCGCGCATCAGCAAATGGTAAAGAAGCCGTTGTTGCTGCCGTTAATGCTGCACCAACAGCAAACCCAATTAACATTGCTGCTGACGTATTAGAATTATTACCAGAACTAGAACGTAACTTACCGACAAACATCAACATGAACGTGATGTATGACTCAACAGTTGCGATCAATGAATCAATCAAAGAAGTAATTAAAACCATTATCGAAGCAGCACTTATCGTTATCGTGGTAATTACGTTATTCCTTGGTTCACTGCGTGCCGTAATCATTCCTATTGTAACGATTCCATTGTCACTTATTGGTGTTGCTATGGTTATGCAGATGTTTGGTTTCTCTTGGAACTTAATGACACTGCTGGCGATGGTACTGGCGATTGGTCTGGTTGTAGATGACGCGATTGTGGTATTAGAAAATATTGACCGTCACATCAAACTCGGCGAGTCCCCTTTCCGAGCCGCCGTGATTGGTACACGTGAAATAGCCGTACCAGTTATCGCAATGACATTAACACTGGGTGCAGTATATGCGCCGATTGCGTTAATGGGTGGTATTACAGGGGCATTATTTAAAGAGTTCGCGCTTACCTTAGCGGGTGCAGTATTCATCTCTGGTATTTTAGCACTGACATTGTCACCAATGATGTGTTCTAAAATATTGTTAGCAAACGCAAAACCAAACAGATTTGAAAAAACTGTACATGCTTTCCTTGAGCGTATGACTAATCGTTATGAGAAGATGATTAGTGCAGTAATGCACAAACGTCCAGTAATGATTGCATTTGCTCTTATCGTATTCGCAGCAATGCCAATGTTATTTAAATTTATTCCAAGCGAACTTGCACCGTCGGAAGACAAAGGTGTAATGATGATGATGGGTACTGCACCATCAAATGCTAACTTAGATTACATTGAAAACTCGATGAGTGAAGTGAACGCAAAGCTAAACGAACAACCTGAAATTGCTTATGCTCAGATCTTCTCTGGTGTACCTAGCTCAAACCAAGCATTAGGTATTGCATCGCTAGTTCCTTGGAGCCAGCGTGAAGCAAGCCAAGCTGAGGTTGTTAAACGTGTAACAGGTTTAGTTAAAGATGTACCGGGCATGTCGGTTATTGCTTTCCAAATGCCTGAATTACCAGGTGCAGGTTCAGGCCTACCCGTTCAATTTGTGATTACGACACCGAATAGTTTTGAAAGTCTATTCCAAGTAGCAACAGACGTATTGACGAAATTACAAGCTAACCCGCTCTTTGTATATTCGGATTTAGATCTTAACTACGATTCTGCAACAATGAAGATTAACATTGATAAAGACAAAGCCGGTGCTTACGGTATTACCATGCAAGACATTGGTATAACCTTAAGTACGATGATGTCTGATGGTTACGTTAACCGTATTGATTTAAATGGCCGTTCTTACGAGGTTATTCCTCAAGTTGAACGTAAATACCGTTTGAATCCGGAGTCAATGAATAGCTACTACGTACGCGCAGCTGATGGCCGCGCAGTACCACTAGGCAGCTTAATTACCATTGATGTAGTTGCAGAACCACGTTCACTTCCTCACTTTAACCAACTTAACTCAGCAACAATTGGTGCTGTACCTAGCCCTGGTGTAGCGATGGGCGATGCAATTTCATGGTTCGAAAATACAGCTTCAACGATGCTTCCAAAAGGTTACCGTTATGACTTTATGGGTGAATCACGTCAGTTCGTAACTGAAGGTAGTGCTTTGTATATGACCTTTGCGCTTGCATTGGCTATCATTTACCTTGTACTTGCGATTCAATTTGAATCAGCGCGTGATCCTTTAGTTATCATGGTATCTGTACCACTTGCTGTATCTGGGGCGTTAGTATCTCTGGCTTGGGGTCTATCAACCATGAATATCTATTCTCAGGTTGGTTTGATTACCCTCGTCGGTTTGATTACTAAGCACGGTATCTTGATCTGTGAAGTAGCAAAAGAAGAACAGTTACATCACGGAAAGAACCGAACAGATGCTGTAATTGAAGCGGCTAAAGTACGTTTACGTCCAATTCTAATGACAACAGCAGCAATGATTGCGGGTCTTATTCCGTTAATGTATGCCACTGGTGCAGGTGCAGAACAGCGCTTTAGTATTGGTATTGTGATCGTATCTGGTCTTGCTATCGGTACATTGTTTACACTATTCATCTTACCGGTAATTTATTCATTCCTTGCGACTGAACATAAACCATTACCGACATTCGTTGAAGACGAAGAATTGGAAGAAAGTGATAAGCAACATGCTATTGAATGTGCTAAAACTGCTGCTGAAGTAAAGCCAGCAATCTAATTTAAACATGATAATGCAGTAATCAATATCTAATTAACATGGATTAGATATTGATCTAAAGAGGTCGCTTATGCGGCCTCTTTTTTACCCTTAATTTCAGTTAAAAGGTATATTAACTCACCCCACGTTATTTTTCTGCTTCAGCCTTTAAGTGAGTACTCTTATGTTCTGTATAGACGACTTCCCTATCCCGCTACTTGGTTTTTCAGCCTTTAGCGGCACAGGTAAAACAACCTTGATTACCCAACTGCTACCAAAACTAACTGAGCACGGTTTACGTATCGGCATGGTGAAACACAGCCATCATGATATCGAAATGGATAACCCTAACAAGGACAGTTATAAATTAAGAAAAGCAGGCGCATGCCAAATGGTCTTAGCGTCACCCCACCGCACGATTATGTTTGCCGAACAAGCTGAAGCCGAAGAGCCGAAACTGATCACGCAATTAAATTGGCTGAACACTGATGAATTGGATTTGGTGTTAGTTGAAGGGTTTCGTCATGAAGCATTTACGAAGATAGAACTACATCGCCCAAGCTTAGGAAAACCATTGCTCGCTGTTGATGATCAACACATTATCGCAATCGCTACAGATGCAGCGATTGAACAAAAGAAATTATTAGCTAAAGGCTTAACTTATTTAGATTTGAACGACATCAATGCCATCACTGATTTCATCATACATTACTGCCAAAAGGCATAACCACAAAGGCCATAGTCAGCCGATGACTCAAGCTTTAACCTTATGAATTTAGGTCTGTCGTTGCAGTTAATCCATCAAGATAGTCTTGATAACTTGATTCAATATCAATATCGCAGGCCGTTAAATCTTTCATCGCGATTGCTTCCAATGTTTCAAGTTCAGCGATACTTTCTTGCAGCGCAAGTTGCTGTTCACGCAATTCATCTAATCTTGAACGACTCTGATGTAACATGTATAACATACGTGGCGGACTATCCGGTTTGTCATCATACAGTGCCAAATAATGTTTTGCTGACTCTAGACTAATACCTAAACGCTTGCTGCGTAAAATTATAATTAAACGGGCGCGTTGACGATAATCATAATACATAAACCGCCCACGACGTTCCGATTGTAACAACCCTTTCGTTTCATAAAAACGGATAGCGCGTCTCGTAATCGAGAATTCTTCAGCAAGATCTGCCGCGGTATAATACGTCGTCATTTAGTGTAACCCTTCCTAACTCTTATTTAATTTTATCAAAATCTGATTTTTACTTAGCAATGAATAATTTACCACAAATTTACGCTATTGCTTAATTTAAACCATAATTAGTATTGCAATGCTACGTCATTCGAACTAAATAAGGCATCGAGGTTAGTTATGCGTGTTCCCAAATTACAGCCAAGCCAATACTCGTGGTTTATACGTCCGTTCTTGTGGCTGCTAGAAAGAAAACAAAATAAAACCTTAAAGCCTGCGCAACTACTAGGCCGTAGACCAAAACTATTTATTTCGATGTTCTTGTTATATAAAACCATAAATAGAAAAACATCGCCTATTAAACCTTATATTCACGCATTAATGAGTGTGCGCGTTGCGCAGCTAAATCAATGTGGATTCACCATTGAACATGATTCTAAAGTATTACGAAGTCTGAAAGAAAGGTTAAACAAAGATAAACTATTAGATTGGCAAAATTGCAGTGATTTTAAACCCCAAGAATGTGCGGTGTTAGCCTATACAGATGCGATCACCGATAGCTCATTGCATGTTACCGACAGGCATATCGACCAGTTACGTTGTTATTATAATGATGATGAAATCGTGGAATTAACAACGATTATTGTGTTCCAAAATATGACCACAAAATTTAACGCTGCATTTGATGTATGTAAAAAGACGGTTTAGGCGTCTACAATTCACTCTACTAATTCGTATGGTGAACTTTAATCAATAAACGAAAAACGAGAGGTTTAATACTTTAATTAAGTACTAAACCTCTCGTTGTCATTACATTGTTGCCAAGATTTTAATCATGACAATCAAAGATGTTGATTAAAGATTAACGACCCATACGTTTCAATGCTGATGTAGAGAAGTCTTTACGCTTCGCTTTCACATCAAACTGAATGCCTTTATTTTCTTCATTATTCAGGCCAGTAACAAGGTAACGACCCGCGATAACATCATATAATGTTTCTGCAGCAAACCAGTTCACGTCAGCATTGTAGTATTGTACAGAGTGCGCTTCAGCAACACGCCATAGGTTGCCACGTGCGTCATAATGATCGATAACACCTGCTTGCCAGCTATCTTCATCAATGAAGAAGTTACGCTGTGCATAAACATGACGTTGACCGTCTTTCACTTTTGCTTGTACTTCCCACACACGATGTTTCTCGTAACGCGTGTATTCTTGGTTAATATGACCTGGGGTTACAATATCTTTGTATTCAAGATCGGTAGAAGAAAGGTTGTAAGAGTTATATGGAATGTAGAGCTCTTTCTTACCGACCAATGTCCATTCATAACGGTCAGGTGCACCATTGTACATATCATAGTTATCTGATGTACGTGAACCTTCTACGCCAATGCCTTCGCCATCATACGATACGTTAGGCGCACGACGAACACGGCGTTGACCTGAGTTATAGATCCATGCTTTACGCGGTTCTTTAACCTGATCTACCGTTTCATGGACTAACGCAATCGTACCTGTTAAACGTGCTGGTGCAATAATACGCTGCATGTAATAGAACAAAATATTGTCATCTTTCTTGGCATCACGTCCGCCTTTTAAGGCTTCCGGGATGTAGAATTTATCTTCTACTTTCACAGCCGTGTATGCACCATTACGTTGTACTGGGATAGTTGTGATTACACGTTCTGCATGACCACCACGGTAACGGGTAATGTGATTCCAGATAACTTCTAAGCCATTCTCTGGAATTGGAAACGGAATAGAAATATTGAAATTATCTAAACCATTACCACCAGCCGATAACGTCGTGTTTAATGCATTACCTTTAATCGTCTCGTAAATATCATCCGACTGCGCAAAACTACGACGCGTTTCATACACAGGCATAGTGTAGGTATCAGTGTATTTCTTAAACATAGCCAGCTGGCCAGGTGTTAAGTTATCTTTGTACTTATCAACATTCGCAGCCGTGATCACAAACAGTGGTTTGTCTGCGGCATATGGGTTAGTTATACGATCATTTTTACCAAAATCTGTACCGAGTATTGCATTCGTAATACCGCCCGTCCATGCTGGGATAGAGCCGTCAGCATTCCCTGCAGTTATAGCGCCCACTGGCGTTAATTCGTTTCCTAATTTGGCTGCATCAGCTTCACTTACTTTCGCAAGTGTTGATGCCGAGAATGCCATAGCCACTGAAATGGCCGCTACGCTATATGCTTTATTGAATACTTTCATCATTAAAATCCTTTTCGAAAACTACTATTCGTTCTATCCGTTTAAACTGATTTAGCAATGCAATAAACACATTATTACATTGCTATTATTTATTAGAACGAAATACCAACTGCTGCAGAAACATAATCGCGGTCTGATAATGGATTAAAATCACCACCGAACTGCGTATAACTTACTGACATAGAATACATATTGAGATAATCAGCTTTAAGCGCGAGATTCACACCTGTACGACCTTCTTGGAACGTACCTTGTGGTTCAGGGCTGTAACCATATACATCATGCGACCAAGCGACTGAAGGCGCTAAATCGACACCAGCGAAAACATTACGGTAATCAGCTTTAACAGCTAAACGATAACCTGCACTGTCTGTCGTAGTGAAACCATCCTTATCATTACCAAATTCATCGTAGCTATTACCATAAGTCGTAGAGCGACCATACTTAATATCATCTTCACCTTCAGCTAGATCCCAAACGTGGCCATAGCCTAGTTCCGCAACAGTTGTAATTCTGTCTGTACCTAATGCTTTATCAAAGAATTTGATGAAGGTGAATTGAGTCTGGGTATAATCAAAACGATCAAAACCGTCTACAGTATCTCCCGGATCAGCATCAGCATACCTATCATCCATAGGTGAACCTGATAAACCCCCGGTTAACGCTGCACCTAATAAGTCTGAGCCGTTAATTTGTAACGGCATATCTAAACGGTGGCTAACTTCACCAGATACAGCCCATTCCGCAATTGTAGTATTAAAACTTAAGCCAAATAACTGAATATCCTCAGGATAAACAGTATGGTAAGCCGCATTATAACCATCAGGGGCAATGCCTACAGGTGCAAACGGACTATAATTACCTGGATTCGCAGGGTTATAACTTGAGCGGTCAACAAAGCCTGCTTCTGCACTCGCATATGGTAAACGAGAGTGGTAATTCATATAATATAAGCCAAATTCTGTCGCATTAAAATTTTCAGCATAATATTTAAACGCTAAACCAAATTGCCCATCATCAGAGACTTCTTCATCAGTACCTCTTTGTGCATACAAGTTATTATTATAAACGATTTGATCACCAAGATAGGTAGGGTTATCAACAGGAACACCATCTAAAAATACTAGAGTGTCACAACCACTGGCAAGGAAATCAGAAGTCGAAAAATAAGTACCACAACTATCAATAACAGTCGGTTCAAATTCTAATTGATAAAATGTCTCAAAACTTAAATTATCCGTTAAGCCAATATTAGCAAAAATCATGTTTACTGGTAATAAACCTTCTTTTACTTCTGCGCCAGGACGACGGAAAGCTGCAGCATCAATCGGATTCACCGCATTGATACCACCTTGAATGAATGAGCTTTCGCCCCAGTTAACCACTTGTTTACCAATACGTAAGTCGACTGCCACATCACCAATATAGAAACCTGTGAATACATATGCATCGAGTAATGCAACACCTTTAGCTTGTGTCAAATCATCAAATTTGCTGTCATCAAGGGGCGCATTAGCTGTATAGCCGTTGTTACCATGTCCGTGATCAACATCATTTTGATCTAAAGCATAGTCATACCAATATTTACCACGAACAAAAGCACCAAAAGTTGTACCTTCTTCCGTCTCATACGTTAGACCTAGGTCATGGATACCTTTAATTGTTTGGGTGAAAGCGTCACCGCTTTTATAATTAAGGTTACCGTCATCCCCTGTCGGTGTATTACCGATTGCCCCGGTTAGGCCATTACTAATCGCATTACCAGCACCTAAATTTTTCGCATCAGCATCTTCTACACGCCAGCTTGAACCGGCTGTAATTTGAGAGTTAAACGAACCTTCAACATCACCCCAATTAAACTCGATCGCTTGAGGTGCTGCAGTATAGCCTGAAACGATAAGTGCTAAAGCAATTGGCGTTGTTTTAAAAAATCTCTTCTGAGTTGTGTTTTTCATTATAGTATCCATTCTACACCCTTAAATTTGTTTTCATTCCATTAACAATTAGGTCGTAGGTATTATATTCACATAATACTTTTGTTACACAGTGTCAGATACAGGCTAAACGTGCCAAATTATTGTCTATTGAAGCCAATGCGATATTTTATGCGAGCTAGGTCAAAGATTTAGACTCAATTAAGAAACTTAATATCGCTAAAGTCATCCCCCTAAAGAGGAGGTAAATAGAGATTTAGTATTAGATAGGTAGGAGAAAGATAAGTTAAGATATAAATTACATACAAATATTAATTTTTTGTTGCCTGATGAAATTGGAGTCGCCATTGTTGATCATGAAAACGCCAAATTGAACTGCGTAAACTGCCCGTTTCTTTTACGCACCCTGCATTAACTGAATTCGCTTGATAACAAACCAACATGCTATCGGCCGATAATGCCACCACTTTAAACTGCGATAAATGCCAACGTTGCGTTGGCGACTTCGCTAAAAGCCAGTTCACAATCTCACTGCGCGAGGTATAACGTCCCATTGGGGAGATTTCAAATAACGCGGGATGTAAAAAATCATCAAGTTGCGTCGGACAGTGAGAAAAGTCTGTGTGCAGTAACGTTTCTTCACGTTGTTTAAAACTGTCATTCAGCGCAGCAACCGATTTATCGCTATGCTCTGCCTTGTCGAAATGGTTCATCCTTGTCCTTACTTTAATTAGTAGTCATTATTCATTAGTCGTATTTATAGCGCCATAGCTTAAGATTTGCTCAGTAATTAAAGTATATGACGCATACAGTCCAACGAATAAGATTTATAGCTTAATCTATAAAGATATATTTATGCATTTGCACTGATAACTTCCAGTTACGCTCAATACACAACTTAATCGCGAGTTCTGTTGCACGTTGCTGTTGCGAGATAGGCTGTAAACACATGATCTTATCCGTGATATCAATATCACAAATTAACACATCGAGTTCATCAATGTGCTTCTCCATGGCGATCACATGCTTTATTTCGTTAGCCCGGCGCAATGCACTTTGTAGAACAGGTAACTGACCTTTCATTTGGATCTTTGGTGATACAGTCACCCAAGTCGAGTCTGTGGCGCGCACTTCTGATGTACCCGAGGTCTCAATTTGGCAGAAATAGCCTGCTTGTTCCAATTCACTTGTCATTTCAACAAGATCATATTGGCAAGGTTCACCGCCCGAGATCACAATATGCTTTGCAACAAAACCATTTTTTTGTATCATGGTCATGAATTCTTGTGCAGTAAAGTTCGCCCAATGTGGTTTATCGTCGCATGCCTTGTTCACTGTCTGTTGTGAAACTTGCATTTCAGGGTCGACTTTCCAAGTTTGCTTGGTATCGCACCATGAACAACCAACGTCGCAGCCTTGTAGGCGAATAAAGATGACGGGATAACCAGTAAAATGGCCTTCACCTTGTACTGTTTCAAAAATTTCATTAACCGGATACTGCATTTTTATAACCTAATAAACTAATAAACTTCAAGTAACGTTTATTGTATCATCTGTCCTATATATTTTTAACATTTTATATAGGACGTTTTAGATCGCACAGTAATTGCTTCGCAATCGCATAATTAGTAGGTAGGTAATCAATGAAAATATGGCTGTACAATATTGTCACCATTTTTTGTTTCGTGGTTTTAGGGCGTGTCATCAGCATGTTATTACCCGTGGAATTTCCTTCGAGCATCATCGGGTTGTTGTTACTTTTCGTCGCGCTCAGTAGTGGTATGCTGAAACAAAAATATGTCGAAAAAGTCTGTGAACAACTCAATCGTCATATCGGAATTTTGTTTGTGCCCGCAGGTGTCGCACTCATGGGTTACTTTGATTTAGTACAACAAAATCTCGTCGCGCTGATCATGGCGGGCCTGATTGGGACTGTCACGATCTTCTTTACCGTTGGCCACACTTATTGTTATTTGAATCGTGCCAGCGCAGCAAAACAAAAAGCAGCGTTAACCAAGCAGCAAGGTGATGATAAATGATTTTATATTTGGCTATTCCACTGACTCTTGCCGTCTACTTCTTAGCCCAATGGTTTTATAAAAAAACGGCACTGGCAATATTAAACCCAATTTTATTGTCGATTGCGGCATTAATTAGCATCATGCTGATATTTGGATTTGAACTTGAAGCATACGAAGAAGGCACAAACATTCTGACGCGTTTGCTCGAACCGGCGGTGATCGCCCTCGCCTTCCCTTTGTATCAACAGTTCGTGCATGTGAAGGCTAAAATTGTGCCAGTACTAGTGGCTTGCAGCGCTGGTGTCATTGTGGGTTTGGTCGTCACTACCTTTGTCGCTATCAGTTTTTCTGCATCCCCAGAGATCATAGCCTCACTTGCGCCTAAGGCAGTAACAACGCCTATCGCCATGGCAATCAGTCAGAGTATAGGTGGTATCCCTGCTATTTCAGCCATCATGGTGATTATGGTGGGTATATTCGGCAACGTCTGCGCACCATTCTTGTTAAAGCACTTACGTATTCGTACACCTGAAGCACAAGGCCTAGCAATCGGTTCAGGTTCGCACGTGATTGGCACCTCTAAAGCCATGGAATTAAGCCGCACACACGGCGCTTTTAGTACAACAGCCTTGTTAATCAGTGCCGTTTTAACCTCAATCATTGCTCCAGTACTTTATCCTTACCTGTTGAGTTGGATGCTGTAAAGACGATCTGTTAGCACGCTATGACCTCCAAACAGGCAAAAATATAATCTTCAGCTAAAATAAGTTTAGAAGGTGTAAAGTGCTCTAATTATATTGGAGAGAGTTATAGCCTTTGGAGGTTATCATGAAACAGTTTTCTCATAGGACAGTTGTGTGTCCGCATTGTGGTAAATTTATTACTACTGATATTGATGCCAGCAATGGCGCGCAAGATTTTTATGATGAGTGTAGCGTCTGCTGTAACAGCATTCATTTTAAGTTATTGCATGATCAGGTGCATGAGAAGTTTGAATTATTCATTGATGCGGATGATGAACAGATATTTTGAGGATTTTAAAAGGATTTAAATGAGAGCGATACGGTTTGTGTCATGGCTTAATGAATTGGTACAGCTAAACCTGACTATCGCTCTTATTACATTGTGTTTTGAACACCAAAAACACCAGTTACTTATTCAACATCATACGTTCTACTGTATCAACAATCGCTTGGGTCTGACTGTCTATTTCGATATTCACATATTGACCGACTTTGCGACCGCCTAAATTAGTAACCCCGAGTGTTTCCGGAATTAAATGTACCCAGAATTCGCCATCAGCTACATCACCTAAAGTTAAGCTGATACCGTCAATCGAGATAAAGCCTTTTGGTAACACGTATTTTTGCCATTCTGGGGCTATTTTAAAGCAAATATCACAGTTAGTGTCTGTACGGTTAATCGTTACAATTTCAGCTTGAGTATGGACGTGACCAGATAATAGGTGTCCGCCGATCTCATCACCAAACTTAGCGGCCCGTTCTAGGTTAACTTCATCGCCCACTGCGAGGTCAACAAGGTTGGTCACTTTAAGTGTTTCTTCAATCACATCAAAACACACGCTACTGTCATTGATCTTTACGACCGTTAAACAGGTGCCGTTGTTGGCGATACTTGCACCGATAACTAAACCGTCTTGATGCGCTTTAGCTAACGTGACTTCTAACGTATGTAATTGCGCTTTTTTGTCGATACTAATAATCTTTGCTTTTCTTTGTACAATGCCAGTAAACATAAGTAACCTTCATCATGACTTAAACGAATATACGTCACTATATCCCGTTAGTTTAGATAATTCATCTAGTTAATAAGCCAATATTAAGATTACATAAAATAATTTAAAATACATCTGTATATACTAGCTATAAAGGATTATTATGCTCCTAGCTGGATCAGGTACGTCCTCACGAACTCGAATATCACTACATTAACAATCATTTCTTTCGTTTTCAGCAACACCAATTCTTAGAATACACAACATAACAACCCTACAATATCCGGAGTACCAGTGCAGAAATATCGATCTGAGGTTTCTAACTTATTTAAATTAATGGTTCCAATTCTGATCGCCCAACTGGCGTTCACTGTGATGGGCTTTGTTGACACCGTAATGGCTGGCGCAGTAAGTGCAACAGACATGGCGGCAGTAGCGATTGCCAACAGTATTTGGTTCCCAGTGCTCATGTTTTTAGTGGGCATTTTAATGGCGATCACGCCTATCGTGGCCCAGCTTTATGGCGCAAAAAGACAAAGTGAAATTGCGCAAGTCGTACACCAAGGTGTCTGGTTTGTACTCATCATCTTCTTGCCAATGATGGCACTGCTTTATTACAGTCCAATGATCTTAGATTTCATGCATGTTGAAGACAGATTAGCGGAATTAACAACAGATTATTTACGCGTGATTTCATTAGCACTGCCGTTTGCTTGTGGTTATCAAGTGATCCGGAGTTACCATGAAGGTTTAGGTATTACCAAACCGACCATGGTAATCGGTTTGATCGGGATCATGGTAAACGTACCAGCAAACTACATCTTTATTAATGGTCACTTTGGTATGCCAGCACTGGGTGGTGTTGGTTGTGCCGTTGCATCAGTATTAGTGTTTATTGCTATGTGTATCTCGATGATCGCGTATAGTTATTTCCATAAAGACTTTAAAGATATCAAATTATTTGATCAAGTTTATCCTATCGACAAGAAAGAAATGTCACACATCATCGGTGTTGGTTTCCCTATTGCCGCATCTATGTTCTGTGAAGTAACCTTGTTTGCTGTTGTATCTATTCTGTTAGCACCGCTTGGCGCAATTACAGTTGCAGCGCATCAGGTGGCGTTAAACTTCTCATCAATGGTGTTTATGCTACCGCTAAGTTTAGGTATTGCTGCGACCATTGTTGTTGGTCAATATGTCGGAGAGAAAAAACCTCTGCAGGCCAAGTTTGCCAGCATCACAGCGATGTGGATGGGCGTTGGTTTTTCAGTTATCACGGCAATCTTTACTATCGTATTGCGTAACGAGATAGCAGAGATTTATACCGATGACATAACAACGATTAACATTGCGACAGGCTTAATGTTAATTGCGGCTGTGTATCAAATCTCGGATGCTGTGCAAGTGATTGCAGCGGGTGCATTACGTGGTTATAAAGAGACCAAAATTATTTTTGCCATCACCCTCTTCTCTTATTGGGCTGTCGGCATGACAATTGGTTATACGTTAGCGTTAACAGACTTAATTGTACCGGCGATGGGACCTGCTGGATTTTGGATTGGCTTTATTTCTGGTCTAACAATGGCGGCAATACTATTAGCGATTAAACTGGCGAGTGTGTTTAGAAAAACAACGCTAGGTCATACCCAAACACTAGCAGCGGCTTAAACGCTATTAACTGATTAAGGTATGGTTTGTAAAAAGGCGGTAGTGATTCACATCACTACCGCCTTTTTTATTAGTATTTTCTTAATGCCTGATTTGTATCTTCTAAGCAAAACCCGGCGATTACTGAATGTCTAATCTCTTCATCAAGCGGTGTAAGTTACTTCTATCAACCCCTATAGCACGCGCTGTCGCGGCAGAGTTACCATTATTCTCAGCTAAGACCTTGCTGATAAACTGAGTTTGAAAATCGTCAGTTATTTGCTTTAAATTATTATCGTTCTCGACCGTGCTAATTACTATTTTGTCTTGCCCGGCGACATGACCATCACTGGTTATACCGTTTTCAGTATCGCTTATATTGTTAATAGCCTCGGCACTGATACTCGGATCAATATGTGACTCACCAATAGCAGACTGAATATCTAAATCACGGCTTTCTAATACCACCACACGGTCATCTTTGCAGTTGCGTGCAGCGGCTCTTAATGATGCTCGGCTTAATAGATGTTCCAGTTCTCGAACATTACCCGGCCATTCATACGCTAGTAATGCACATTCAGCTTCTTTCGCTAAGGTTAAGTTGTTAAGGCCGACTTTACGTTGGATCTTAGCCAGGAAGTTACCTGCCAATAGAAGAATATCATCGCCGCGTTCACGTAAACTTGGCACCTTTAATGGATAAACAGTTAGTCGGTGATACAAATCATCTCTAAAGCGACCCGCTTCGACTTCTTTAGCAAGGTCGCGGTTGGTTGCGGTGATTAACCGTACATCGACCTTATGCGGTTTGTCACTGCCTAAACGTTGCAGTTCGCCAAACTGAATAACCCGTAATAACTTGGCTTGAATAGATAACGGCAGTTCACCAATTTCATCGAGAAATAAAGTACCTGCATCTGCAAGTTCGAATTTACCTAAGCGGTTTTTAGTCGCGCCAGTAAAGGCCCCGGCCACATGCCCAAACAGCTCACTTTCGACCATTGTTTCTGGTAAGGCCGCACAGTTTACGGTGATCAAGGCTTCCTTTGCACGCTTTGATGCCATGTGAATTTTACGTGCCACCAGCTCTTTACCTGAACCAGATTCACCGTATATCAATGCCGCTAAATCGGAGTCTGCCACTAAGTCTATTTCTAAATTAAGCATGTTCATCGCTGAACTAGAGCCTATCATTTCTTCACTGAATTTTTCTTTAATTAAGCTGGCCGTCACTTGCTCTTGTCGCTGTACTTTTTGATCTAGTGCAAAAATTAAGTTAGCCGTTTTTATCACGACTTCAGTTAAGCCAATCATCGAGTTTAGGATTGCAGAATCGAGCGAGTCAAAGCGTTGTGGGTTAAGTGCATCCATAGTGACGATCCCCCACGGCTTGTTATCAATCACTAATACCGCGCCCATACAATCATGCACATTAAGCTGCCCATCTGGAGTTTGAATCAAACCATCATAAGGATCGGGAAGTTCGCAAACGGCATCAAAGCGGTGCACCTTCTTTTGTACTTCATTTTCACTGTCATTATCATAGTGGGCTAATATCTGCTCGAATCTTGGGTGTTCAGCGATAGGGAAATGTCGCCCCATAGCTTCAATTTGTAAGCCGTTCGCAGACTTAGGCACTAGGTTATCACCCTCTAGCTTTAACAATACACATGCGTCACATGCAAACGTATCGCGCCATGCCTGTAACAAACGATTGTAGCGTTGGTACTTTGGTAGCTCTCGAGATAGATCATAAATAATAGTATCCATGCTTTCGATAAAGCGGGTGTTATCCATGGTAACAAGTCCTTAAACAGTCATTCAATGTATGCAGTTATAGCATTGAGTAGTCATAGTGACAACGTCAATAGCCCTATTAGGTTTCATTTTACGTCATTCACCTGCTCACATTGATTCAAATCAACTATTTTTATTGATTTACCGATAAATTTTAAACCACTATTAAACATGTGATAAAATCTATCGATTAAAGACGTTACTATATAAATCCGCCGGGTCTAAGCTCGACATAATAAAGGAATTCTTTGTGTCATTAACACATCCCGCACACGTCGTTATTATCGGCGCAGGCCCTTCAGGTTCACTTGCTGCTGCACTGCTTAATAAGCAAGGCATTAATGCAACCATCATCGAAAAATCAACATTCCCGCGTTTTTCAATTGGCGAAAGTTTGTTGCCTGCGTGTATGGAATCGCTTAAAAAAGCGGATATGTTTGATGTCGTCAACACTGCTGGTTTCCAGTTTAAAAATGGCGCGGCATTTCATGCGTGTGGCCAATATACTGAATTTGATTTCACCGATAAATACACTGCTGGTGAAGGAACTACATTCCAAGTACAACGTGGCAACTTTGATAAATTACTCGCCGACTGTGCAGAGCAACAAGGCGTAACAATTCACTATAACCACGAAGTTAAAAGCATTGATATTGAAGCAGACAAACCGTTATTAACAGTCTTGGATGAAAACCAACATAGCTATGAGATAGCAGCTGACTTCATTCTTGATGCCAGTGGTTTTGGTCGGGTATTGCCGCGTTTATTAGGATTGGAAGAACCGTCGACACTACCACCAAGACGCGCTATCTTTACCCATATTGAAGACAACATTACCGCCGACCATTATGACCGTAACAAGATCCTAGTGTCTGTTCATCCCAAAAATAACAAGGTTTGGTATTGGTTAATTCCATTTAGTAACGGCAGCTGTTCATTTGGCGTGGTGGGTGAACCCGCATTCTTTGCCAACTACCCTGATGACCACCTTGAAGCGTTAAAACAGTTAGCAACTGAAGAACACAATCTAGCGAAATTATTAGCGCAAGCTAAATTCCCTAACCCGTGTAGCTCTATCATGGGTTATTCTGCTAACGTCACTAAGCTGTTTGACCGTAATTTTGCGTTGCTGGGTAATGCTGGTGAATTTTTAGATCCAGTATTCTCGTCTGGTGTCACCATCGCAATGAAATCAGCAGAACTGGCTACTGATTTATTGGTTAAGCAATTCAACAATGAAACCGTCGATTGGCAAACTGACTACGCGGATGCACTCATGAAAGGTGTTAATGCTTTCCGTTGTTATGTTGAAGGTTGGTATTCTGGTGAGTTTCAAGACGTGGTTTTACATGACAATCCTAATCCAAAGATTAAACAAATGATCTGCTCGATTTTAGCCGGTTATGCGTGGGATGAGACTAATCCGTTTGTGGCAGAGCCAGAACGCCGATTGAAGGCGGTAGCAGCGCTTTGTAAGGGCTAAGGTTCGATTTAGCCTTATTTACCCTATCGATTAATTCCTGTAATCCGATGCGATTTATTCACATGGTATTACAGGGTTTGAACTACAACTCAGTCGTTTTAATCGCGATATCTTTTTTGTAATAATAACGGTAGTAACCAATTAAATTACTACTAATAAACAGAGCTTCCATGATCACCGCAGTCGGTGAGCCAATTAAGTAATTGTGTACTAGCCAGAAGCTCGTCCCAACCACCATCAATTCTCTTAAACGTTTATCATCTTTATTAAACGCAGCTACAGTTTGAATACTTGAAGCAAAGAAACTCAACACACTAATCAGCCCTGAGTAAGTCAGTATGGTCGCGATTAGTGATGCTAAACCAAACACATATTTGAGCTTTGGTGACGTCGAGAATATACTCACTAAATAACGCACCGATGCGATAACCATTAGGCTCGCGGCAGTCCACTGTTCAAGTAATATAAAATGACTAGAAATAAGCACGCCAGCACAAAATAAACAAGCAACAATCTTCTGCCTTTCTTTGAACTGAAAAGACATTAAATCGAAACAAATAGCGATGGCTACTAGCACTTGGGATATAAAAAATAATGACACTGAGGGGTCTCCTAAAACGTAGCCATCGTAATAATGACCTATCATTCAATTTAAGAGCCACAGTCTACAGGGTCATTCTTAGTGATAACAGCAAGTAACTATATCTATACTTATATTTACAAACTGCTTATGTACGACCAGTTCTTCAACGCTGAAGTTATTTTTAAACTTAGCATAGTGATTAAACGATGAAGTATAAAATTATAATAATTTTTCGATCAGGACTTCATCGATATATTTACCCCGGATCTTAGCGTGCTTTTTCGCTATACCAATAACTTCAAACCCCTGCTTCAGATAAATTGACAAGGCATCTTTGTTGTCATCACGAACATAAGCAAACAATTTTTCATAGCCTTTAGACCTTGCTAGCTCAAAGGTTGCGTTAAACAAGCTCGATGCAATACCTTGCCTTCTGTAACTGCTATCAACATAGGTACCAATAATGCCGACATGATCAAAAGCATGGGTATAAGTAGCAAACGGTTCTACGTTTTGAAAACCAACAATGGTTGATTCTGCGGAGTTCACAGCCACATTGAAGACCCCTCTTTCAGGGAAATCTTGGATAAATTGTTCTTCCTCTTCAAGAGAGAACGGTGTATCAAGAATGGTATAAAGACCAGCCTCAATAATTGGGTTCAATATGTTCATAATGGCTTGCGCATCTGCTTGTTGAACATCTCTAATGGTTAATTTCATCGTTTTCCTTGAATGTCTAACTTGTACCCTTACGGGTGATATTTATCATGATCCCCATTCCATATCTTCCTCGATCATAAAGTTGGCTTTAACTTCATCAACTTAACAGTCAACACCACTGACTATAAACTATTTTATAGCTGGTATTTCGTCAATTTAAACAAAAAATGGAATAGATTATATATATCCAATTGTTGCATATTATACCTACACACCAGTTGTCACAATGACTACAAGTTGTTTTTATGACAACGCACATGCGTTGTCATAAAAACAACCATACTGATAATTAAAATATTAAACGTATATAATCAACAAGTTAAAAACTTGGCACGGAGACTGCAATACAGGAAATATAAATATTGATGTAGATCAATTTATCTCCCTAATCGATTCACCACCTATACAAGGTAGCTATTATGTTAACTCAACAAACTATTGATATTATTAAAGCGACTGTCCCAGCTGTTTCTGTTCATGCTAATGATATTACAGCGCATTTTTATCCTTTAATGTTTAGAGAATATCCAGAAGTAAAAAACTTCTTCAATCAAAGCAACCAAGCTGGTAACGCGCAACCAAAAGCACTAGCAAACGCACTTGTAGCATATGCAGGTAACATCGAAAATCTAGCTGTATTAGAAGCTGCTGTAAACCGCATTGTGAACAAGCACGTTTCACTTAATATCCAACCAGAACAATACGCGATTGTTGGCGAGTGCTTATTAAAATCAATCAAAGCCGTATTGGGTGACGCTGCGACAGACGCTGTAATTGAAGCTTGGGGACAAGCATACTGGCAGCTAGCTGATCTGCTAATCGCAGCAGAAGAAGCTACCTACGCTGCCAATGCAGAAAAAGAAGGCGGCTGGCGTGGTGAGCGTGAATTCGCTGTAACAACAAAAGTAGCTGAAAGCGACAACATCACGTCGTTCTACCTAACACCAACTGATGGCAAGCCAGTTACATCATTCACACCGGGTCAATTCATTGGTTTAGTATTAAGCATTGATGGTGAAGAAACACGTCGTCAATACAGCTTGTCTGATGCACCAAACTCAGAATTCTTACGTATCAGTGTAAAACGTGAAGAAGGTGGCGCTGTATCTAACTACCTACACAACCGTGTTCAAGCGGGCGACACACTACGCGTATTAGCACCAGCTGGTGACTTTATCCTAAAAGACAACAACAAACCCGTTGTTCTCGTCACTGGTGGCGTTGGTATTACACCTGCAATCAGCATGCTTAATAGCTTGAAAGCAACAAACCGCCCGATTCACTTTATTCATGCGGCGATGAACACCAAGGTTCACGCATTCCGTGACCATGTAACAAACCTTGCTGCGAATAATGCGAACATCAAACCTTACTTCGTTTACAGTGATGCAACGCCAGAATGTCAGCCAGATGCAACTGGTTTCATCAACCTAGCAATGCTTGAAGAGAAAATCGGTAACGACCGTGACGTAGAATTCTATTTCTTAGGTCCAAAACCTTTCATGCAAGCAATGAATAGCTTCGCGCCGAAGTTAGGTATTCCTGCTGAAAATGTACATTTTGAATTTTTTGGTCCTGCAGAAGATTTAAATATCGACCCAACTGCTTAGTTTTAAAGCAATGTACTGATATTGTTTAAAAAAGACTTGATGATAATAAGGATGCGGGATAGTATTTGATTCGTCTTAACGACATACCAAATTCTGCTCGCTTAGCTCAGTTGGTAGAGCGCTAGCTCGACATGCTAGATGTCACAAGTTCAAATCTTGTAGCGAGCACCACATTCCGCGTCCTTAGCTCAGTTGGTAGAGCGCTAGCTCGACATGCTAGATGTCACAAGTTCGAATCTTGTAGGACGCACCAAATAATGAAGCCTTGCTCAATGAGCGAGGCTTTTTTATGTCTAAAATTTAGAGATTGTTATATTAGCAGCAACCTCGCTAAACCAATCTGGCTTAGCAAGATTTCATTACCTTTATAGCGTTACCATTACACGTCTATTCTTGACCTATTCCTAACTTACTCTTCGCAATTTAATGTCTGCTTTTTTAAAAACGTAGAGAGACAAGTATGACTATCCGTCCCACTCTCTTGTAAAACCCTTAACGCATTCTCAACAACGGCTTTTAACGCAGTAACCGCCGTCACGTAATCAACATCACCCTGTTGCAACGCTTGATAATCAGGGAAGCTAAGTCTCAACTTATTCAACTTTTTATCTATGCTGTTAATAACCGTCACTAGATTTTCGTCATAATCACTGACCAACCTATCCGCGACTTTTTTATCAATAACAGACAAACCTTGTAAGATCCCGGTGTCACCGACAAAGTGTTCCGTCACTGCAAACTGAACATCTTTATACCACTCACGCACGGCTAACAATGGGACGACATCGGTATTCAATCCCTGATGACAAGCAGATAAGATCGGCGCTTGTACAAACAGCTCGTCAAATCGCGCTTGGGTCGTCACGTATTTAATCATCGCAGGGAATAACATCTGGATGTCATCAAGCTTTAGCTGATCATTGGTGGCCAGTGTTAACGCTTGTTGTTTGGCATTACGCCATTTAGCCGAAAACCAACGAAACATCCCGCCGTTATCCAAGCAACGTTGAATTAAACGCAGTGATGCCGCCGAATCAAGCACAGTGGTATTAACAAACGGCGCAAGTTTCTTCTTTAATGGTTTTAAAACAAGTAAATGCTGTTGTAATGCCGCTAAACGAAAATCCATTTCGTAATGATTAAAACTATCATCCCTTAACGACCACAATACTTGCGGTGCACTCTTAATCAGTTGCACCAATGCTGCAAGCTGCTCGATACTTATTGTAGAGCCTTGTAAGCAGATATGTAATTCTGATGGTAAAACGGCTTTACGTTGTGCATAACGAGCTTGTAATTGTACACAGCTAACCAAAGCAGCATTAAGCTCAAGGGTTTGGAATTCGATTGCTTCAAGTGTCATCAAACCCGAAATACCCAAGTTACTGAGCTGCTTAGCAGCACAAATACGGACATCGTCGTTTAGTGTTTTATCTTGTAGTAAACGATTAGTTTCCAAAGATGACATTATTTTATCCTACTCAATTTAAGATTATGCAAATTAACCACATGTTTAACTCAACATAATCAACTTCAAATTTTTAACTGACATCAGCTTACCCTATTCCACAGACTTAATCGACTTACTTCATACTACCCGATGTTCGCTATACTATTTAATGATATCTCTTAGTTTTCAATTCACAGCAACAGGTGACAATCATGGTTAATACTCGAATTGAACGCGATAGCATGGGTGAAGTAAACGTCCCCACCAATGCTCTATATGGCGCTCAAACCCAACGTGCAATCGACAACTTTCCAGTCAGCGGCCAAACGTTGCCCATTGATTTCATTAAAGCGCTATTACTGATCAAATCTGCCGCTGCAGAAGCCAATCTTGCCCTCGGATTATTACCCGAAGAAATCGCCAACGCGATCTGCACGGCAGTAAATCAATTGCTCGCCGATGAAAATATCATGCAGCACTTTCCGGTTGATATTTACCAGACAGGTTCCGGAACCAGTTCAAACATGAATGCCAACGAAGTAATTGCCCATCTTGCCAGTATCTATAGTCAAACCGCGATTGATGCCAACGACCATGTTAACTATGGCCAAAGCAGTAATGACGTTATCCCCAGCGCCATCCACGTCAGTGCCGCAATCTTAGTCGACAAACAATTATTACCAGCACTGCATCACTTACATCAAACCATCGTAGACAAAGCCTTGAGCTTAAATCATTTAGTTAAAACCGGTCGAACCCATTTAATGGACGCCATGCCTGTAAGAATGAGTCAGGCATTATTCAGTTGGGCAGCTCAAATCAGTTACAACATTGATAATATCAAAATGCTACAAGCTAAATTACAGCAACTTGCACAAGGCGGCACAGCGGTAGGAACGGGGATCAATGCGCATCCCGATTTCGCCGGTCACTTTAATCAAAAACTATCAACGTTAACATCCGTCAACTTTAGCCAAGCGGATAACTTCTCATTTTTAATGGCAACACAAGATACAGCCGTCGCGTTATCCGGCCAGTTAAAAACAACAGCTGTCTCGTTAATGAAAATAGCCAATGACCTGCGTTGGATGAATTCCGGTCCGTTAGCAGGATTAGGCGAAATTAGTTTACCGGCACTGCAACCCGGATCGTCCATCATGCCAGGTAAAGTAAACCCGATTATTCCAGAATCAACGGCAATGGTAGCCGCACAAGTAATAGGTAACGACGCAGCAATCACCATCGGCGGGCAATCAGGTAACTTTGAGTTGAACGTCATGCTGCCCATGATTGCGACTAACCTCATTAACAGCATTAACTTACTTACATCAAGTTCACGGTTACTCGCCGACAAAGCAATTGCAGGTTTTGAGGTGAATGAGCAACAATTAACACAAGCACTCTATAAAAATCCGATATTGGTCACTGCACTTAACCCCATCATTGGTTACCTTAAAGCAGCGGAAATCGCAAAGCAGGCTTATCGGGAGCAGCGGCCAATTATCGATGTCGCAGAAGAAAATACGACGCTAACCCGACAAGAACTAACTACATTGTTAGATCCTGCTCAATTAACACGTAATATAAAATAAGCTTTAAAACTGGCATGTTAGTTGTATGCTAGTAATTAGGTATTTAAATGTTGATTGAAAACTGTTTAAATGTTGTAGCGATTATTATTGATATTAAATTCAAAACATTAATTTAAAGAAAAGTGGTGTTCTATGAAGACAAACCCAATGCTAGACCAGTTCATTCAGCGTCACCAGTTGGATGAGGATTATTTAACGCATGCATCAGAGTCCTTTTCTAGTGCTCTATTAAGTATCGTCGCGCACCAAAAACAAGCAAAGCATACTTTTATCGTTGGTATCAACGGCTGCCAGGGCTCAGGTAAATCAACGCTAGCCGATTATTTAGGTACCCGACTCAGCAGCGAATTTGATTTAAACGTGGCCGTGTTATCTCTCGATGATTTTTATTACAGCAAAAAGCAACGTAACGAACTTGCTAACCAAATTCACCCTTTATTACGTACCCGCGGAGTGCCTGGAACACACGATGTCGATCTTGCCAATGCGACATTAGAAAAACTCTGCGCAGGCGCGACGGCAAGCGATCCAGTACTACTACCCCGATTTAATAAATTTGCAGACAATCCTTATCCAAAATCACAATGGCCAATTGTCGATCGCCCGATTGATGTGATTGTCTTAGAAGGTTGGTGTTTGTGCGTGCAGCCGCAATTGATGAAAGACCTTATTTATCCAATCAACAAATTAGAAGCCACCAAAGACAAATATGGTATTTGGCGCAGCTATGTGAACCAACAGCTAAAACAAAATTATCAAGGCCTATATCAACGTGTAGATCATTTGTTGATGCTCAAAGCGCCGAGTTTTGACAGTGTGCAAGCATGGCGACTAGAACAAGAAAGTAAACGTCAAGCACACTTAAAGAGTACAGATAACACCCAAAAAGAAACCTTTATGACGAGTGCTGAAGTACGCAACTTCACTGCTTACTTCCAACGTATTACCGAACAATGTTTAGCGACTTTACCCAACCAATGTGATTGGGTATATGAACTCGATAATACTCGCAATATTATAAATACCACGCAACCGGTTTTAACCAAGGAAGCCGTTAATTAAAACCCTTAGCCAATTAAACTACAACGAGAATAACAACGTAAACCAACATTAAACCAGCAAGGCCCATGATAAGTCCGATTCTTGCCATATCCTTGCTGGCAACCAAGCCCGTCGCATATGCCAACGAATTAGGCGGTGTTGAAACGGGTAATATCATCCCGAGTGAAGCTGAACACGCCACCACGACTAACATCACCAACAACGACAAGTCATCCATCGACGTTGCCACTGCGGCCGCAATCGGCATTAACAAATTCGCCGTTGCCGTGTTCGAGATAAAGTTAGCCATTAACCAACACACAAAAGACATGACTAACATCACCAGCAAGGCCGGCAATACTGCATAATCAATTGAATTAGCCATCACCGCCGCGAGCCCCGTTTTGTCTAACGCAATACCAATCGCAATACCACCGGCAACCAGCCACAACACGTCCCAGTTAATCAGTTTCAATTCTTCCTTGCCAATGATACCTGTTAGCGTAAATACCGCCAGCGGTACAATCGCGACCACATACGTATTCATGCCATGTAAACCTGTCGTCATCCACAACACGATTGTCATCCCAAAAGTGATATACACAACAATTGCTTGCCAACTACGCTGAAAGTCACCGCCTAATTGCAAATGTAAACAGTCGCCACTAAACGGAAACAGCTTTTGTAACAGCCACCAAGCAAAGGCTAATAACACGATAACAAAAGGTAAACCAACCATCATCCAATCCAGAAAAGTGACATTATATAGGCCATCAAGATACTGCAACGCAATAGCATTGGGTGGCGTACCAATCGGCGTCGCAATGCCACCAAGGTTTGCGGCAATCGGCACACTTAAAACCAACGCTTTAATGCCCTTTTCTTCCTTCGGCACTGACATTAGAATTGGACCTAACAAAGACAACATCATCACCGTTGTTGCCGTGTTAGACATAAACATAGAAAACAACGCCGTGATCATCATTAATCCCAGCATGATAGACGCTGGTTTAGTGCCAAATGGTTTTAATAGTACATTAGCAAGGTTGGTATCTAGGGCATATTTATTCGCAGCAATGGCTAACGAGAAACCACCGAGGAACAACACGATAATCGGAGACGAGAAAGCAGCGAAGATATCGTTGTAATGCATTAATCCTTCGATAGTCGTCGCAGGATCTAACCCATCATTAACAAATCGAAAACTGTAAAGCCCTTGGTCTGACAGCATCACCAGTTCAAGGGTGATGATCAACAGTGACGTGGCAAACACAGGAACGGGTTCGAGGATCCACAACAGTGCAGCAAGAATAAAAATAGCGAGCAATCGATGTTGGATAATACTGAGGTCGTCAAAGGGTAACAGAGAGGTGGGCACAGACAGTAAAAATAATGGAATTCCAAATGCAATCAGAAGTTTAACCAACCTCACCATCAAAGGATGATTTCCGTTATCTGTATGTACTTTATCTAGTGTTGTTTTCGTCATTAGCTTTACCTGATAAGCCACTAATTCATAAGATATAAAATACACTCTTTTGAAGCTAATTATTCGCTTGTCTATCACGTTTCCAAGTTACAATTGCATTTATTTAACCACAAGGGGGTAGTAAATACTGATTACCTTATAGAAAGCAAAAAGCCCCAACGAAACAATCTTATTATAATTAAGAATTAGAGTCTCTCTGGGGCTTTGTTCCCTAAGCTATTATCAGCCTAGAACATCCGTAAGATTAAAGATTACGTAATGCGTTAATACGGTTTTGCAATGGTGGATGGCTCATTAATAGCTCCATCATGGTCTTCTTACCCGTAATACCAAACGCCATCATCGAACCTTCAAGCTGTGTTTCTTGGCTTGTTTTAAGACGTTCAAGTGCAGCAATCATCTTCTCTTTACCAACCAGTTTCGCTGCGCCTGAGTCTGCTTTAAACTCACGTTGACGGCTAAACCACATCGTTAAGAAGCTTGCTAAGAAACCGAATAGCATTTCTAACGCCATTGATACGATGAAGTAAGTCATAAAGCTACCGCCTTCCCCCTCGCCTTCTTCATCATTCGATGTGAAACCACTTACTGCATTAGCAATAATACGTGATAAGAAGATAACAAACGTATTCACCACACCCTGCATCAAGGCCATCGTGATCATGTCGCCGTTAGCAACGTGGTTGATTTCGTGAGCAACAACCGCTTCAGCTTCATCACGTGTCATTTGTGCTAGTAGACCCGTTGATACTGCAATTAAGGCAGCGTCACGTTTAGCACCGGTGGCAAAGGCATTCATCTCGGCAGCATCATAAATAGCAACATCAGGCATACCAATACCCGCTTGTTTTGCTTGTCGAGTAACAGTTTCCATTAACCAATGTTCATTGGCATTACGTGGTTGCGTGATGATCTCGCCACCAATTGAACGTAGTGCCATTTTCTTCGACAGCATTAATGAGATTAATGAACCACCAAAACCAAACAATACCGCCATTACCAACAACCCAGACAGGCTGCCTGATTGAATACCAGTAGTTGCATAGATAATGTTTAATACAATACTAAAAACCAGCATGACTGCCAGGTTGGTTGCAAGAAATAGCATAATGCGTTTCATATATTTTTGTTCTCCAATAAAATAGAGTGACATAATATGACAAAATGAAGAGAACGCATATAGGGAAATTTGTAAAGAGAAGTAAAGAACAATAAAGAACAAAAAATGACCTTTAAACGCCCAGTGCATCTAAAGGTCAAAATAACGCGACATTAGCCAGCGTTAATAGTTAACGGCATTTTGAATCAGATCAATCAACTCATTTTCAGTCGCAGGTTCACGCGCTAAATCAAGTTCAGGTCCCGCGCCACCACTTAAAGAGTAGACCTTCGAACCACAATGATCATAGTGATACCAAGTACCATCAATACATACGTCCGTGTAACATTTAGGATTGCGTAATAATTCCATCTTTACCACCTTAATCATGTGTTGAGTGTTTTTACATACTGTTCACATTAAATATAAACGCACATGCCTATTAACGCTATTGATGTAGATCAACGAATAATCTATTGAGTAATTCCGCGTTGATTTATTTGGCAAACTTGCAAGATGGACACGCGTTATTCATCAGTGCATTGTTGTGGCCTAATGAATCTGTACACTTAAAGAGTTGGGGATGAGTTATAGCTCTTGATTCTCAGTAACATCTAAGAAATTGACCGCATTCCAATTCTTAACGTCGGCACTTAAATCCTTTAGAAGTTCGTTAAATTCACTGTTGGAAACACCATTATCATCGATAATTGCCGACTCTCTCCACTTTTCAGAATGAGATAGTTTTTCTCTTATAACCGCAGTGGCAATATCAATCCAAGTCGGCGGTGTAAAAGTAAAATTAAACGAAACGGCATCTGTAACGGCTTCGGTCATATGCCAAACGCCTCGTGGTACAAATAGAATTGAACCCGGTTCTAATATATATTCAATACAATCTGCAGGGAATGCTTCTGGAAATTCTTTATCTGCATAACCTGCTAGTTCATGGTCAACTGGGTGGCCGATCACATGGCGAGTCATTGGATTATTAATGGTTTTATTTTCTGCTAACCACCATTTTTTTGTGCCTTCTAATTGCACAACAAAATTAAAATTCTGATCGAAATGAGGCGCATTGCCCTTCCCCGCTGGTGATGCGTAGACTAAGTTTCTAACATAGGTCAACTCAGAGAATCCAATTTCCTTTCTGATTTTTTGATTCCACATGTCAAACTCAGGAATCATTCTATTGACGTCATTAAAAAGAATGCAGTTACCACAATAATATTCATTAATCGCGTCTTCAGGAGAAACTGAAGTCTTTGAAATTTCATCTGCAACCTGTGGATTAAAAACATCCACAGTGTCTTGCCAGTAGGCCGCAAGGTTTTCAACAGATTTAAGAAATGGAAGACCCATTAAATCTTTAAGAGATTCTGTATTACCATGGGATACAAAAGGTGTTTGAGACTCGAGTAACTTTAAAAATTCTTCTTTGGTGTTATCACCAATAAGTGACTGTAGATTGATTTCTGTATTACTCATATTTAATTCGCGTTATTTAATGGTCAATAACGCGGACTATCGCATGAAATAAACAATATGAAAACTAATAACGAAACAGATACCCATTTCAGCAAATTTCACTCTATTGATATTTTTCCTCAGGGATTATGGATTATCACACCTTAATCACTCTTAAGTAATTTTTTCGCCGATGAATCCCATGGGAGCACCTGCACTTTCGGCCAACGCGCCTTATATCCAGCGGTCATTTTGTTGTAACTGGTCACAGTCATTGCAGACTTATTAGGTTGTACTAACATATTGAAAGCATCTTCTAGACCATAAGGTGCATAGATAACGACATTACCATAAGAGTCGAGAGTAAAACCGATAGCAAACGCAGTTAACCAAGATTTAATACCCTGCTCCACACTCGCGTATTCTACGATTGAGCAACCAAACTTCTGGAGGTAACGTTCATGCATTGTCGCTTGATTCTTAATATCCACTTCAACACTATGTCGTAGGTGTTTAGCAAAATATTGTTCAAAAGACGTTTCTGAAACAGCATTGATTTTATCAAAATAAACTATGTCAAAATCTTTCACCTTATCCAGCAGATCTTTTCCATCTAAGCTGTTCCAAATTAATTGGGTGATCGCTCCACCAGCAATATAGAAGTTAGGTAAACCAACATCCCTGCACGCTTCAGCGGTTTCCATCAACTCTGGAACCGACTTAATTAATTGCTGTAGTTTTAGTTCCATCTTCCCAACCTGCTAACGCTCGTTACAAGCCAATATACGCAAACGCTTCGTTTTTCTTTTCAAAGTTTTTAATTGACTGATGATGTTCCAATTTATCACCCACTAAAACAAAGTTAACGCCTAACTCTTTACAAGCCTTTAAATCCCAACTTCCATCACCAAAATATGTAAATGATAACCGGACTTCTTTAACCGCTCTTTTTTCTGCAATCTTCATAATCTCGATTCTTGAATAGTGATCATTGGAGGATGCAATTGGAATATCTGAAATGTCGATACCAGCGGACTTCAATTTTAAAACGGCACTCTCATACCAACCGCCAGTTGCAAATGAAATGACGACATCATCGAGTTCTTTTAAATTGGCGATAAATGTAGATGCCCCAGTGATTTCACGAATTGGCTTTTCATCAACCCGAGTTTGAATTTTGGTTAAGAATACATTTTTAATATTTTCAGTCACTGTATTGGTATTTTTAATGTTCTTTTCATTAAAAAACTCATTAAGGATCCCAGCATCTGTTACATGTTTATAACGAGCCCAGTTTGTATCAATATCGAATCCAGTTACTTCTTTTACTGCTTCGTTAAAACACTCAGAGTCAAAATCATACGATTCAATAAGTGTTCCATCGATATCAAACATTACATGATGCATAGTGTGACTCCTTAAAGAATGGCTCAGACTTGTTCACACCCAAATAAGTGAACCAAGTGCTGACAGCAATGAGCATAATTGAGTTATACGGTTTTTACATCTATTCAGTTTGATCACCAAAGCTCTCTATTATTTTGGTGCCACAAACATCACATATTAGATGCTTATCACGAAGGTCCATAAATGAAGCGGCTCGTCCAGCGCCCCACCCTGCAAAAAAAGCGGTCATAAACACTTTTATACGGTCTTTTCTACTTTCAGGTCTAACTGCTGAATTCGAGATCATAAGTAAGTGATGATTTGTATCAGCTTTACATTGCTGGCAATACCTTGACACCAATGTTGATTCATTATTATTCATAAAGATCCTTTTTATTAGCTAAATAAACAACGGTAACTAACTGTTTTTATTCTATTTAATCAGCATGTTATGCATTAATTTTAACGATTCATAATGCCTTAATGGCCAAACCTACACTTCACCAAAAACGTTGAATGTAATAAGCAGAATGTTGATTGCTTTTTTACCCCGAACTAAAACTGTCCTTAAGCTAGCTACTCCCCAGATAATGATAACAATGAAAAATAGGAAAACCGATATAAGCATATTGTGAATGAGTAACAGCTCTAACAAGAAAAAGGGGTAATCGAGTTAGAGCGATAAATCTAAACCATTTCGGTGTACAGATTCATTAAGCCACAACAGTGTTCACATTAATCTAGCTATGCTAGCTAACTCATTCGTGGACAGAAATGGTTTAAAGTTTAAACTTTAAACGGTACAGTTCGGATTACAGAAAGTACGATTAAATTGAGATTAACGCCTCAAACACCTAACTTCACCAAGTCTGAGTGCTTTGACTTGTTAGCAATTACTTTAACGCCTTTCTAAAAATTTCACCAAAGTTTGAGTTTTCATAGTTGGTGATACCAATTTCGCTTTCTCTGCCGGAGCGGATTAAATCTTGCCGGTCCATAAATTGTTCTTTGATTAAAGGACTTCCCACCAAGTTTTCAAGGTTTTGGTGTTCCAAATCTTCGTATGTGTAAAACCAGAGGTTTGATGCAGAAACAAACTCAGTAATATCATCAATGAAGTAGCTATGAATGGTATCCACAGATCTTAAAAAGTTTGACTTGTTAATTTTCCCCGAGCAGTATGAAATAAACAATTTACTAATTAATTCTGCCTTTTCGATATCAGTGACATTATCTATGACTTGAATTATTTTATTCGAGATCTTCTCACTGTCTGAAGATCGAGAAAAATCATTAATAGCACTTTTTTCTTTATCTGAGACACTTTCAAGTTTAAAAATAAATTTACTAAGTTTTTGTAAGAAAAAGTGGTCTCTAATAGACATTGTTAGTTCAGCTATTTTTATAGCAATACCAAAGACAGGTATATCTTTTAAAATTCCATTTTCTAATCCATTGTCTAAAGCAACCTCTAGAGCGTTTGCTGACAAATCCTTTACTGCACTTTTATTCAACGCGAACTCCTTCCTCGATTTAGTATTGCTAAACGCCCACTTAAGGGACAAAAATTGTTGGCTATAATCTTGTAAGGAACGAACAATAGCCAACTGTTGTTGTTCCGTTTAAATTTCTTGTCCACCCTTTTGCCAAATACGGTACGTATAATCTAAGTTTGAACTAAAACTTTGCTCAAACACTTTCCGATACCCGTTTGGAATTTTAGGGAAAAACACATCACCGTCTATTTCCTTGTGAACAGTGGAGATATGAAGCGTATCAGCACTATTAACAAGCGCCTTATAAATTTCTCCACCACCTGATACAAATGCATGGTCAGTTACATTTTTTAAAGTTGATAACGCGTTATCTATAGAAGAAAAGTAAAATACATCTTCATCATCGGACTCTCTTGGAGACCGAGTAATTACAGCATATTTTCGATTTGGTAACTTTCCCATAGACTCGAAAGTCTTCCTACCGACAATCAGCCATTGATTATATGTCATCGCCTTAAACAATAGTTGTTCACCTTTTACTGACCAAGGAATATCTAAGCCTGAACCAATAATACCATTTTCAGAAACAGCTGCGATTAATGATAATTTCATGCGACTCCATTGAGGGTTAACGCCGCCTTAAGCGGATTGAAATTGTTGGTTGTAACGTGTACATGATAGAGCGCTAACCAACTGTTTTAGTTCCGTTTAAGAGCATTATTAGCAGTTGTAACAAGCTAATTTATAAACCTATCTGTTATGTTCTGTAAATTAACACCTTTGAGTATAAATTGAAATTTATGATCAAGTTATTTTTCACTTCACTACATTAATAATACATCAACAAATGTATGGAAAGTCTATATGAGTATATTGCGAGAGAGCCAAAGCTCTAACTCACTTTGGGGCAATAACGGCTTAGAGTTGAAATTTTAAATGGCGTGACAGCCCTAGTGGATTTTAATTCAGAGGCTTGTTAACTGACTGTCTCAAAGCGTATGAATTGCATTTCTAAATCCACATCGATGTCCAATGAAACTTCGTAACAGCTACTCACTACATTTTTAACCGCTGAAAGCCAAAACTTCAATGCCGCTTCATTTTCCTTTAAAACTCGAATTTGCCACTTGCCTGGGTGATTAGCTACAACCGCTAAAAGTACCTTTTTACCAACACCCTTTCCTTTAAATTTACGCAATACGAAGAACTGCTCAATATCAAAAGTTTCTGGTTCACTCGGGTAATTACGAACTAATGCAAAACCAGCAAGCTCTTTACCAACGTGAATGAAGTAAGGCACATGATCAACTTCTTTCCAGTACGAGTCCAAAGTTGCACAGTTGAACGTAAACAAACCATCCGAGTTTGGGTTCCACCCCATAAACTCCGACATGTCATATATATAATAGGGAAACAGATTCTCCAATACATGCCTAGAATTTGAGCCAATTCGTTTTAGAGATACTTCCATATTTCCTCTAGTCAGTTAACGTTTGTACAGTAAGACGTCTCGACTCACCAAAATATCAATAACACAGTATAAATTCAATATGCAGAATAAATGTATGGCAAACCGATATGAATATATTGCGTGTGAGTAACTACTCTAAGCCATTTTGGGGTGGCTGAATCATATAAAGTCGTCACTATAGGGGTCTTGTCTGAACATAAATAAAACTCTTTTTGACTCCTGATGGAGTGAACTGTGAAAAAAGAGCAGTGAAGTTAAAGTTATCTATTTATTGTCATTAATATTATAATTCGCAGCATATTCTTATGTGCTAAATAAAATACCTATGACCACATCTTCAGATATGCAGCGACAACTTCCGATAAATGCGATAAAAACTCAGGTCATCGACACATTACAACACAGTGACATCATCATCAGCGCGGATACCGGTAGTGGTAAATCAACGCACCTGCCACTTTGGGCACAGTCATTAGGGCGTGTATTGGTCATCGAACCAAGACGTATTGCTTGCCTTGCCCTTGCACAATACCTTGCATCACAATCAGCTAGCCCCGTGGGTAAAAAAATAGGGTATGCCATTCGGTTTGATAACCAATACACGCCACAAACTAACGTGGTATTCGCTACGCCGGGTGTAGCGCTGCGCTGGTTATTTGAAGATCAGTTGGCGCACTTTGATGTGGTGATGCTCGATGAGTTTCACGAGCGTCGCTGGGATACCGATTTATTGCTCGCGATACTCAATAAGCGAAAAAGCCATCGCCTTATATTAACATCAGCAACCTTAAACAGTGCAAGTTTAGCCAGTTATACTGGCGCACAAGAAATCACGGCTCAGGGGCGCTGTTTTCCAATTGAATCTCGCTATGTGGCCACGGATATGCGATTAATGCCGCACAGCGACAAATTAGATCTACGCGTTAAACAAGCGCTGCAGTTAGCCTTGAGCTTAGCGCAATACAATCAGGGTGATATTCTGGTTTTTTTACCCGGCAAAAAAGAAATCCAACAAATAGCCCAAAGCTTAGCGCGAGATGAAGCCTGCAACAGCACGCTCATATTGCCTTTACACGCTGGTAGCGATCAAACGGTGCAACGACAAGCGTTAAACCGTCAACCGCAACGGCGCATCATTCTCGCGACTAACGTGGCAGAAACGAGTCTCACCATTCCCAATATTAGTTGTGTCATCGACTCAGGATTAGAAAGGCGTACTCACCTGCGCGGTGGTAGAACGGTATTAAGCCTTGAGCCCATAGCCAGATCGAGTGCGATACAACGCCAGGGGCGTGCTGGTCGTGTCATGGATGGCCTGTGTATTCAACTCTTTGGTGAGTTTGCCCCACTCAAAGCAGAAACACCGGCCCAGATACTACGTGAAGATTTAACCGAAATGGTGCTATCGAGTGCCTGTGCGCAGGAAGATATTACCCAATTGGATTTTATCAATCCCTTGCCTAATTCCTCATTACAACTGGCATTGACCAATCTGCAGCGCATTAAGGCGATAGACCCACAAAACCTAGCCACAGCACATGGCAAGCGTATCTATCCGCTGCCTTTGGATAGTCACCTTGCGCACCTGATCTTATCGATGCCCACACCAGCATTACAGCTGGCGATGATCGACTTAGCTGCGGCATTATGTGTTAATCAATCACTCTATCAACTCAGTAACAACGCCCAACAAATTGAAGAATTAAATACCTTGTTACCGAGTTTATGCGATGCGGAGTTATTGATTGCCTGTGTTAGACCCAAGTCTTGTGAACAGCTAATCGAACGGGAACTCGTCATACTCAACAACAGCGCCATTGCCGAAGCCAGACAAAACGCAGCGCAAATCAAACAGGCATTTGACTTGAAGACTGTTGTTGGTTTGAAAACAGCGAACTCAGGACTGGTTGCTTATAATCGGCTGGAGTTGTGCGCTGCAATCGCTAGCGCACAACATGATCTGTGTTTTGTAAAGCGAGAAAAGAAACGGGGTGTGTTAGCCAACGGTTATATCGAGGTCATCCCTGCCAAAAATTCTCGACTGGGCGATGCACCAGACAATAATAGTAACCAAGCGGCGCTGATTTTAAATACCCACGCCATTCCTGGGCGCGGTACTAAAGAAACCAAGACGCTAGCTACTTGCATCATGCCGATGCCACTTGCGACACTCACCAAACTGGGATTCGGCAACATTGAGTGCACGCAACCACGTATTAAAAACAACAAGATCCTCGTCGAGAACAAGCGTATCTACGCCGGACGAACCATAGAGTCACAGCTTGCAAGTCCACCTACAGATCAAATTATCCCGATTTTAACCACGTTGATTGGAGATAATCGTTTATTAAAAGGCCTGCATGACCGACTTGAAATGGATATAAAGGCCTATCAGCTCTATCTCATGTTGAATAGCTCACCACAGAACAAAAAAGTTATTGATGCGCTCCCTACGCCTGCCGATTTTATCCATGATTCACTGGTTGATTTAGGGGTTGAAACGCTGGCTGATTTGACGTTAATTGAAGCTCAAGACATCAGCTTTGAAGGTATACCTGAATGGGAAAGAGCCGATTTTGATCAACGTCATCCACAAGCCATTAAATTGGCGGATATAGAATTACAGGTCGAATACCTTGTTAACAGCAAACAAATAAAATTACACTACCTCAGAGGACAACGAAAAACAGAACCCAAACGCTGGGAGCTGCCGAAGTTCAATGGCTGGAAAATACGTTATCAACGAGCAAGTAAAGTTGTCGATGTGAGATAGCATTGCTGCTGAGGCCATTAGCACCTCAATATGAAGTATTAAAATACGGCTAAATTAGCTATCCCTTTAATATTTGACTCACTTCTTTATATCCCTGCTTTACTTAAATAATTAGGTCAATAAGCAGGGATGTTTAATGATAGATCTGAATACGGTTAATCCGCGTTTACAAATAAGTAGGATTAACTTAGTTAGTAAATTTTACATGATAAAATATATGGCAAATCGACATGAACATATTGTGAATGAGTTAAGGCTCTAAGCCACTTTGAGGCAGGAACGGCTTAGGGCTATCACCCTAAGCTATTGGTCGACAACTAATGGAACAGAAATATTTAACCTATGACAAGCACACCGATTTGCACTAGGTAACCAGCAAATCCTGCCCAGCTTAGTGCTAATAATGCCCAAGGTAGTCGGCTTGACCTTACTTGCTTTTGTTCACTTTCAATCTCTACATTATTGTCTTGCTCTGCTGCCGCTGCATTCGCTCTTATTTTTTGTTTTTTCTGCTTATCGAGCTGGCGAGACTTAGCTTTATGCTGCTTCTTGTACTCAGCGATACCCTTCTCGATACCAGCTGCGATCAATTTAGTCTGCTCGCGACTCTGACCTGGTTTTTTAATACCGTTAGCAATGCGTGTAGATTCAGCTTGCACTTCTGTTGATGCTTTCTGTGTCATGGAATTTCACTCTTAATTCAGTACTATAAACTCAGTACTATTAACTAAACTCAATTAACTTGATGATAAATAACTCAGGCCCATGTTGCAAGTTAGCAATATGAAATGGTAACGATTACCCAGCCACTACACTGTACATACTAAACAATACAACGGCATTAGCATGTGCATCACTTAAGCAACCTTGAACTGATGCGTTACACGGCTTTTAGATTTCAATGAGTTGCAGGTATTACAAAAGTAATTGGTCGCACCACACGCCTGCAGCTTTTCAAGTTCTGCATTACAGTCAGGGCAAAAGCTTATCTTTTTGTAATCCTGATTGCAGCTAACGCAATGATACAGCCCTGCTTTCCAAGCAAGTGGCTCATGGCATTGATTACAGTTGTTCTCATTTGAATTAGTGCTACTCATGTTGAAATTCCCAGTGATATTGTGATGTGTGATTCGTTTCGATATCGATCGATAATCGTGAAAAAGACTTCATTGTACCCATAAAGAAATAGCTTTAATACAAAAAGGGGTTATAGCCTAAGCTACAACCCCTTTGAATAACATCTTTAACTAAACCGTTAACGAAACATGCATTAAAGCAGTATTAGTGGAATGGGAAGAAGTAGTTCATCCACGACGCCATACGTAACAAGACTTTGCGCATAATAGCCACATGCTCAAAATGCGTAGAGTAAATAGCCGTTTGACCATACGCGCCACCCATCATTACATCGCTGTATTGTGCAAAACGGGGATCATCAATTTCAAATAACACTGGAATACGACCAGGAAAACGTGCCGTTTGCACAGAAATTAACGTGCCCGATGCTTGAATTTGGCCTTCTGGAATAGCCGGAATAGCGCCAACAACCTTCGCGCTAAATACTTTACCTGGTAGACCATCAAAGATCACTTCTGCTTTAGAGCCTTTTTCAAGACGCAGCATACTGTTTTGACGATACCAACCAACAAGCATTTTATCCCCTTTATGCTTAAATACCATCACAGGTCGTAGCGGTAAGCTCACAGCACGCATACCTGGGCGTAATGCTTGTTGCACTACATAACCATCGGTCGGTGCACGGACAATTGTACTATCTAGATCGAATAGTGCTAATTCGCGTTTAGCTGTTAAATCATCAACTTGACCACGAGTAAGGTCTACATCACGTTGTTTACCAATACCTTTACGGTACAGCTCTTTCGCACGTTTGAAGTCTGACGTTGCCACAACGAGGTTCGCTTCAATTGAATCAAGCTTATCTTGGAATGGTTTTGGGTCTAACTTGAAAAGCACATCACCTTTCATTAACAATTGATTTGCTTCAACCGGCACTTCAATGACATTACCATTAACCGCTGGCACAATCGGGGTTGTTACATAGTATTCACGGCTAATTTCTGAAAACGGATGATTGTAGTTCATGGTAAAAACCAGTCCACCAATCAAAATAATACCACCGAGGACCGCTGTTGGTACGCTCCATTTATTAAGTGGGATCTTAAATATTTTGAATATCGCGATACAAAAAGCGGTATACGTTAATATGAGTAATAAATCCATTATTCACTCCCTCCTTCTAACGTATTAAGACGTTGTTTTACTTCGTTAAGTTCTAGTTCTAATTTTTCGATGTGCTCTTTACTTGAATGACCATCAGAAAAACCCCAACCACGATCAGAGCGGTACAAGGTTGCCCAAATCCACAAGAATGGCCAAAGTACGTGTAAGGTGAAGAGGCTTACCCAGCCGGCAACATGAATGGCGTCTTGGTGAGGATGATTTCGGTGAACTGCAATTTCATAGGGAATATCATGTATAACGATAACACCATAAAACAGCACAATAGCAACAAACACCAGTATTCCTAGTGCAACGTATTCCAACATAATTAACTCCTTTAACCGTTCAGAAACGTTCTTACTTCATGTAAGACTTCTTGTAATGAGTGATAGCCTATCATTAAACCTGACATTAAGCCTACTATTAAACCTGCTATTAAACATAGATAAAACAATAATATAATTAACGCTATAAGCTTCAATGATAGACTATTTCAAACGAAAATAAGGAAATTAACCGTTACCAGTACTGCCAGTCTTGGTTAATAACGACTTAACCATTCATCCGTTGTAAAATACGCTTTATAAAATCTTTCAGTTTGGGTTTATTATCTGCCGAAAAACCAATTGGTCGACACGCTGTTACCGCCGCTAAACCAATACGCGCTGTATACACACCTGCACCAACACCTTGGCTCAAACGCGCGCCCGTGATACCCGCTAAACTCGTGGTACCAAATTCTTGTAACATTTCATCAAGGGCAAGTTCACTCACACCGATTAAAGCTAAATAACGCAGCACACTTTTTAATAGCTTGTAACGATTCGCCAGCGAAGGACGCATACCGTATACCTGCCCTACCTCATCAATCATTTTCATGCTGCGCCACAAGGCTAATAACATATCCACGGCTGCCCACGGGCTTGCTGCAACCACAACACCCGTTTGCACACTGTATTTTGAGACACGCTGCAGTGCTTCTTTATCTAATGGTGCTAAAAATACATTCTCAAGATGAACCATGGCTTCTTTATCATTACTGTAATCAGGCATAGATTTAATGCATTTTGCCAGTAATGGCGCTTGTGGTTTGCCCTTATAAAACTGCGTTAGCTTAGCGATAAGCCCTTTGGCTTGACCAACATCATTAGTGGCTTTTAACTGCTCGGCTTTATCTTGTATACCCGCTAATGCTGCCATGTTTTCTTTATCTGACATGAAGCTGAATACACTGCGTAATGCCAGCACAGTAACGATGGTTAACAAACCAGAAAAGCCCGCAGCAATAATCCAATGTAACGCTAATGCACTTTGGAAGATGGTGTATATTTGCCATAATGACATGACACCGAAGATACTCGCTGCACCAATAACAAACGATTTTAGACCTTTGATTGGTAGTGCTTCTAACGTCAGTCCACTGTATGTTTCATCAATGCCATCGTCTGCAGTGATTGAAACGGGTACTTGGCTTAAATCATTATCGAGATCGGGCATAAACACTTTGGCTTCACGCGTTGGCGTTGCAACCAAGTCGTCAGCTTGCATGTCGATGGTTTTACCTTGCTTGGTCATAGGCATTTGTCCCCTATTAATTCATTTAAAATACTATCAATTCGAATGTGTGGTAATACATCTTGGTTACTAAACGACAATCCTTGTGGCGGATTTAACAAGGGTATTTGCCAATCTAAAAATGGCTGCCACTGTTCGCCTTCAGGTATACGTGTGGGTATGGTTGGGTGAATATAACCAATTGGTTTACCATTCACACCACACCCAGCAATACCGCGATCGCCTTGATGTTTTATCTCTTTAGAAGAACGTACTGCTGCGGTTGCTTCACAAACTGGCTGTACCCCTTCATGCTGTGCACTTTTATAAGCTTGTTTGACAATGACGCCCAATAATTGCCGTACGGCATCATGATCTTCACTCAATACCTGATCGATCTTAGTCGCCGCAAACACCACCTTGTCGATCTTGGGTCTGAATAATTGCGCGAATCTATTTTGGCTACCGTACGAAAAGCTCTCGGTAATACTGGTTAAGGCTTGGCGCATATCATCAAGATAATCAGGCCCTGCGTTTAAGGTATTTACGACATCCACCAGCACTAACTGGCGGTCAATACGGCTAAAGAAGTTTTTATAAAAAGGGTCAACTAACTCTTTTACATACCCTTGATAATTGCGCTGACAGTGCTTGTAATAACTGTTTTCAGCGGCGTCACTTAACGCATCTTCACTGTATTTATGACAACCAAGTAGCGGCACAAAGTTTAACAGTTCGCTATTTTCTACCGAACCAGGCAATAAGAAACGTCCAGGTTGGATCAAACTTAAACTACTGTGCTTATATTTACAGTCATGTAAGAACTGCACAAACTGCGCGTTTAACGATTTCAATACGCTTTGGTCGACAGCCGATAACGGATCTAACTGACTTAATTCGTCAAATAAAGGCCCCATTAACTCACGTCGTGGCGATGCTTGGTATTGTCCTTGGCACTGTTCACTCCAACGCGCAAAACTCATTTCACGCAGCGGTAAATCGAGTAACCATTCACCCGGATAATCACGAATTTCTAAGAACAGAGAAAACTGCTCTGCTTTTAACGGGTTTAAACGTCGTCCAGCACGCGATAATCTTAATTCCAGTAAACAACCACTACTGTCTGTCGTTGACGCTGGCCACTTTGCTTGTGCTTGCGTTAAGCTCTGGTAGTTCTTTGCATACGGGAATACCGGAATATTGGTGTCAGCTAATGGGTGCATTTTCACGCCAAGCAAACGCTCACTCAATACCGGTGAAAAACCTGCTAAGCTGGCTTTCTCATGGTGCATTAATTGATTAATTAAACTGGTGATAAAGGTCGATTTACCACTTTTACTTAAGCCTGTTATACCGATACAAAAATAACGGTTTTGCAGCTTAGCAATACTCGCCAGCCCATCTTCTTTAAGGGACGTTGCTTTGCGGGATGCTTTGTTGATTAACTTGGAAAACTTTTTGTCTGAGTCTCGCATATACCTACTTCATACATTAAAAGAAAGGTGAACTTTATTATTACAAACAGGCTAGCTGTTACTATTAACAATTAGTTTACTATAGATAAGAAGTATACCCAAACAAGCTGAATGGCAGATGAATAAAGCGATTAATGTGCAGCGTTACAGCCTTAATGGCGAGATCGCTTTCCAACCATCTGTTTCTTTTTCTGCCAAGGCGAATTTGAAAGCATAACCAACATGGCCGGTTTTTATTCTTAGGTCTGTCGCAACTAATTGTCCTTCAACCTCTTCTAAACGAATAAACCCATTGGTAAACCAATCAAGCGAGGTTAACGCCGGTGTCGTGACATCTATCACGCCATAACCGAGATTTTGTTGTGCCGATATATCTAACGTATTCGTCAGTACATTCAGGGTAACGTCATAATAAATACCGTCATCAACAACGACCGCTATCCACCAGTTAAGACTTGGATAAAGCGGAGACAGGAATACCTTAGACGCAGGAATCCCCTGTGCTTGTAAGGCTGCATCGACTTTATTTTGCATTTGGTTTTGTATTAATACACTCAGTAACAAATAACCACTGCTGAGCAACAAGCCAATATGATTAACCCGCCTCGCCTTTTGCTTACTCTCATCACTATTTTTACTGCGCCACAAATAGACACAGCCAACTAATAACGGGATGGTATACAAGGGATCGATGACAAAGATAGAGGCGATAGAAATAGGATTGCCAGCTAACGGCCAAAACAATTGCGTGCCGTAGCTTGTGAATGCGTCAAGCAGCGGATGGGTGATTAATGTTAAACAACATAGCCAGAATAGCCGTTGATTGGATATCACATCACTTTTAAATTTAAACCTGAGGGCCGCAAAGCAGATAAACGCAAATGGAAATAATACAAACAAGGAATGCGAAAAACTGCGGTGTTCGGTAAAGCTTGCGACAGCATCATCTGCTGGCATAAAAACATCTAAGTCAGGTATCGTGCCCAAAGCAGCACCGATAACTACGGCGCTTCTGCCGAGTTGCTTATGGCCTATCGCGGCAGCGACAGCGCCACCTAATACGATTTGTGTAACTGAGTCCATGCTTGTTCCTAACGTAAAACTTTGAGTGCTATATTGAGTATATAGCTAAATTAATCGTATTTTATCTGCGAGGCAAGTTTTGGCGGGTTCTGATAAACAAAAATGGCTAAGGTCTCTCAACCTTAGCCATTTATATAACTAATCTAGTGCTAAATACAATTACCGACTTTATCTAGTAACTTGCCTAGCGATTTTTCCTAACGAGCAGGTTTAGTATCTTTCTTCGCACGGTTATTGGTTTTCTTACCATAAGAGCGGTTTTTAGCACGACGTTTGTCATCGTTACGGCCATTGCCTTTGCTTTGACCTCCGCTATTACGACCGTCATCAACAGGCTTGCTCAGGTCAGGTTCATAACCCGGTAACCATTGCGCCACTAAACGGGTATCAAGCAGTGTTTCAATCTCTTCTAACAACCAGTTTTCACCGATGCTAACTAAAGACGTTGCAGTACCAGATAAACCAGCACGACCTGTACGACCGATACGGTGAATGTAGTCTTCTGCTTTAAACGGTAATTCAAAGTTGATTACATGCTTAAGCTGTTCGATATCAAGGCCACGTGCAGCAACATCTGTCGCGACTAATGCACGAACGTTACCCGCTTTAAAATCTTCAAGACCACGTTCACGTGCGCCCTGTGATTTATCACCGTGTACTGCGATTGTTTTAATACCATCTTTACACATTTCTTTTGCTAGGCTATCAGCGGCCTGCTTAGTACGAGTGAAGATAAGTACTTGGCGCCAGTTACGTGAACCAATCAAGTAAGACGTTAATTCACGTTTACGATCGGTATCAACTGCGTAAAAGATTTGCTCTACTTGTTCAGCCGCTGCATTACGCGTATCAACTTCCACTAATAATGGATCGTTTAATAAGCCTTTGCTTAATTTAAAGATCGCTTCATCAAAGGTTGCCGAGAACAACATTGTCTGACGTTTTTTCGGTAGGTGCTTCAAGATACGACGAATCTCTTCCATAAAGCCCATATCTAACATACGGTCAGCTTCATCGAATACGATCTTTTCAACAAACTCAAGTGTTAGCGTTTCACGATCTAATAGATCAAGTAAACGACCAGGTGTTGCAACTAAAATGTCTGCACCTTGAGCCAGCGCTTTTACTTGTGGGTTAATGCTAACACCACCGTAAACAAGTTCAGCTGTTAGTTCGCTACCTTCGCTATACGTAACAAAGCTTTTGTGCACTTGCTGTGAAAGCTCACGTGTTGGTGTTAATACCAAAGCACGGATTTTCTTTTTGCCAGTTTCTTCTGATGCGTTAGCTGTTAACTGTTGAGCCATTAGTTGCTGGATAATAGGCAATGCAAATGCAGCTGTTTTACCTGTACCAGTCTGTGCACCACCCATAATGTCACGCCCTTCCAGAATTGCTGGAATAGCCTGAGCTTGAATTGGTGTCGGCGTTTCATAGCCTAACTTGGTAACAGTATTAATTAAATTTTGATTAAGATTTAAAGCAGAAAAACCCATAATGACCTTACTAAACACAACAAAAACGATATGTCGCGCAGTTTAGCAGAACTCTTACAAGATTGCAGATAAACTCGATAAAGGGCTGATTTAAGGGTTAGAGGGGTAACGACTGAATATAAAAAAACCAACCGCATCAACGACTGGTTTCATTTACAAACAAAAACGCCCTCTTCATTCATAACGAATACCAGGAGGCGTTTATTAATTATTCTAAACGATGCAAATCACAACATGATTATGCTTTAGCTGTTTTACCAGCTGTTGCAGTTTCAACGTTATCAGTTAATGCTGGCGCTGTTTTAGCGTGCGTTAGATATAACGGAATACATGTAAATAGTAGACCACCTACAAGGTTACCTAGCAGCGTTGGAATAAGGTTCCAATTTAACCAAGTAGCAACACCAACATCAGCGCCTAACAACATACCCAGTGGGAATAAGAACATGTTAACAACAGCATGTTCAAATACTAACGAGAAGAAGATGAAGATTGGTAGCCACATTGCCGCGATTTTACCTGCAACCGTACGTGCAGTCATGTTACCAATAACACCTAAACAAACCATTAAGTTACACAAAATACCTTTAACAAATACCGTGATCCAACCATCAAAACCATGCTCAGCATAGCCAACTGTACGCGCCATCGTCGCGCCAATGAACTTTTGCCCTACTGCGCCAGCTTCAACACTGAAGTTAGTCGTAAATATAAGTGCGATAAGGAAAGCAACGATGAGTGAACCAATCAAGTTACCTAGACCAATAAAACCCCAACAACGTAGAATGCGACCCCAAGTAATACCACTACGCTTATCAAATTTAGCCAATGGCGCTAGACCAAACACACCCGTTAACAAGTCATAACCCATTAAACTTAAAATACAAAAACCAACAGGGAAAACTAACGCGCCAACCAGACCAACACCCGTTTGCACAATCGCCGTGATAGCAACAACAACGGCTAAAGAAAGAATAATACCAGCCATAGTGCCACGTAAAACAAGATCCCTACTACTGGTGCGAATTTTAGCTTCGCCAACATCAATCATGGTCTGAACGAATTCAGCAGGTTTTAAAGCAGACATATAAGAACTCCAAGAATATTCAAAATTAAAAGTAAAATTATAAGAAAAAGGTAAATAATAAAGCAAAATCGTATAGGAAAAGGTGCTAGCCTTTGGTGGCTAGCACCCTTGAACTATAAAATCTTGTCGCTATTCACACAGTGCGTCTTAAGCGCTGATCTCGACAGCGTCTTTGTTCACACGCACTTTATACGTCGCCAGTGCCACCAAGTCATTTTCTAAACATTGACCTGTCGTTAAGTTAAAACGTTGTTTCTTCAACGGGCTTGCTACCCAAAGTTGCTCGTCATGCTCACAAATAATACCGCGTGAAAGCACGTTTGATTTAGCAAATGGGTCCATGTTGTCGATAGCAAATAACTCATCGTTGTCACGTGGACGGAAAATCGCAACTTGCTTACCATTAATCAGTGCACAAACGCCGGTTTTTGGGGTGATGTCGTTTAACTGACAAACGTTAATCCATTTACTCATGCGTGCTCTCCCACTGTGATTGCGTATGTATCTTTTTCTGCGATTGTAGCCGGACGATGTTGGTCACGTGCTGGAACAAAGCGCACATTACTGTCATGCTCTTTAGAGTTAATAAAGTGAGCGAAACGTGTTTGCTGCTCTTCACTGTCAACAACGTCAGACCATTCACATTTGAACTCACCAATTAGTTTGTTGATGTCTGTTTCAAGCTGCGCATTGATACCCAGTTTGTCGTTAACAACCACTTCACGTAAATAATCAACGCCGCCGTCTAGGTTATCCATCCATACCGACGTACGTTGTAACTTGTCTGCGGTACGTATATAGAACATCATGAATCGGTCTACATATTGAAGTAACGTCGCTTCATCTAAATCTGAAGCCAGTAAGTCTGCGTGACGAGGGCTCATGCCACCGTTACCACACACATACATGTTCCAACCAGCGTCTGTTGCGATAATACCTAAATCTTTACCCTGTGCTTCAGCACATTCACGGGTACAACCTGATACACCGAATTTCATTTTGTGTGGCGTACGAATACCTTTATAACGGTTTTCAAGTAACACACCTAAAGCAACACTGTCTTGCACACCAAAGCGACACCAAGTACTACCAACACATGTCTTCGCCATACGTAGTGCTTTTGCATACGCTTGACCGGTTTCATATCCTGCAGCAATCAGTTTTTTCCAGATTGTTGGTAAGTCACCTTTGTGGGCACCGAATAAACCGATACGTTGTGCGCCAGTGATTTTAGTATAAAGGTTATACTCTGCAGCAACTTCCGCCAGTACCGCTAATGCTTGAGGTGTAACTTCACCGCCAGCCATACGCGGAATAACTGAATAAGTACCATCTTTTTGCATGTTACCAAGGAAGTTATCATGGGTATCTTGCAGACCAACATTGTCGCGACTTAATACATGGTCACCCCAGCAAGACGCCAAGATAGAACCTACGATTGGCTTACAGAATTCACAACCGTAACCTTTACCGTATTTAGTTAATAGCTCTTCAAAGGTTTTAATGCCTTCGATACGAATAAGGTGGAATAGCTCTTGACGAGAATATTCAAAATGACTACATAAGTGGTTTTTCACTTCAATGCCAGATTTAGCCAGTTCCGAATTCAGTACTTGCGTAATAAGTGGTACACAACCACCACAACCGGTACCCGCTTTCGTTACTGCTTTGATTTCGCCCATCGTCGTATGGCCATCAGCAACTGCAGCAGCAATTTTACCTTTTGTCACATCAAAGCAAGAACAAAGTACAGCAGCATCAGGTAATGCTTCAACGCCCATTGCCGGTTTATCACCACCCGCATGGGCAGGTAAAATCAAGCTATCTGGATGTTCTGGCAAGTCCATGTCGTTTAGCTTAAGTTGTAACAAGCTACCGTAATCCGATGTATCACCGATTAATACCGCACCTAATAACTTCTTACCGTCTTCAGAAACGATAATACGTTTGTATACTTCTTCTGTTTCATTAAGATAAACAAAACTCTTACAACCTGGTGTGCGACCATTGGCATCGCCGATACTACCAACTTTCACACCAAGCAATTTAAGCTTTGCACTCATGTCAGCGCCTTCGAATGCGTTGTCGTTACCTAATAGATGGTCAACAGCAACTTGTGCCATTTTGTAACCCGGTGCAACCAAGCCAAAGAATTGTTCATTCCAAGATGCACATTCACCAATGGCGTAAACATCACTGTCGCTCGTAATACAATGGTCACTAATGGTGATACCACCACGACGGCCTGTTGCTAAACCAGATTGATGTGCCAGTTTGTCTTGTGGGCGAATACCCGTTGAGAAGACGATGAAATCAACTTCAAGCGTGGTGCCATCAGCAAACATCATGGTGTTACGTGCGGTTTCGCCTTTAGCAACAATTTCCAAGGTGTTTTTACTGGTATGCACTTGCACGCCCAGTTTTTCAATTTTTTTGCGTAGTTGCTCACCGCCCTCACGGTCTAGCTGTTCTGCCATTAATACCGGCGAGAACTCAATTACATGTGTTTCCACACCTAGTGCTTTCAATGCACCAGCAGCTTCAAGTCCTAATAAACCACCGCCGATAACAACACCGCTTTTACTGCGTTTTGCTGTTGCTTCGATAGTTTTTAAATCTTCGATAGTACGGTAAACAAAACAGTCTTTGCTTTCGTTACCTTTAATTGGCGGCACCCAAGGTTTTGACCCTGTCGCCATCACTAACTTGTCGTACTTAATTTCACGACCTGAGTTTGAATAAATGATTTTTTGCGAGCGGTTAATATTAATCGCACGTTCACCAATCAATACATTGATATTATGTTTGTCGTAAAAGCCTTCTTTTACTAACGATAATTCATCTGCAGTGTGGTGAGAGAAATAAGAAGAGAGATGGACACGATCATAGGCAACGCGGGGTTCTTCACAAAACACGGTTACATCAAAATTTTCAATTTCTGCTTTTTCTACTAAATCTTCGATGTAACGGTGGCCAACCATACCATTACCGATAATAACCAGTCTGACTTTGCTCATAAGTATTCCTATATATTTATTATGTAGGTATTTTGAGGTATTACTTAAGGGATGAACATGACTTAGATCAATTTTGGATAACGATAAGTGTGATCAAGATCAAAAGTGTGAAGTAAAACGTCATTTTGTGACGAAATGTGGCATTTGAGCAGGGGGATGCACGTGAATAATGGCATTAATGTAATTAAAAAACAACAAAACAATGAAATTAAATACCCACAAGTAGGTATTTAGGTGTATTTTGTTATTTTATTACAAGTTTAGTTAACTCACCATAAACTAGCGTTGACAGTAAATAGCGCGCAGTGCGTCGACATCGACAACATCAAGCTGTTCAGCCATCAAGTATTCATCCGCATAAGGTTGATAAATACCTTGGGTTAAAAATAAATCAAACACATCGCCATCCAAGTGCTCATCTTTAACCATGAATGACATGATCTTCAATGAATGGCTTAAGGTTTTGGCTGCTTTATATGGGCGATCATTGGCCGTTAATGCCTCGAATACATCGGCAACCGCAATCATACGACCACCGATTGGGATCTCCTCCCCTTTTAATTGCAGTGGATAACCCTGACCATTCATCTTCTCGTGATGGCTGCCAGCGATAAGCGGTACGTTCTTGAGGTGTTCTGGGTACGGCAGTTGATCAAGCATGAGATACGTTTGCACGATATGATCATTAATGTTGTAGCGTTCCTCTGGCGTTAACGTGCCACTTTTGATCATTAAATTATGCAGCTCTCCGCGGTTGTAACGGTGTTCAGGCTGTAACATTTTAAAGTCACGCTTGCTGTTTGCTTGTAACTGTTTTTTCTCTTCCCAGACAAATAAATGCTCGGGCTTGTCAGCAAGCACTTTCTCTGTGACTGGCAATGTTTTGTTAGCTTGATTCTTTTTACCTAACTCTTGTTGCGACACACCAATATCATCAGGTAATGTGCGCAACCAAGTGCGTTCGCCAATTTCAACTAAACGTTGCTGCTTTTCAGGATCTAAAAATTCACTGCCCGGATTACAACTGGCGATAAAGGCAAACTCTTGTTCTAATTCATCTTTTAAATCATCACAAACTTGTTGCGCTTCAGTTTCATTCATACCACCAGCAAGCGACTGCCAATAGACCACTTCAGCATCACGTTTTAATACTTCATAACGCATACGGATCTCATGAATACGATCGTAAATAGTTTCTAGTTTAGTGGCTTTATCCATCACGTAATCAGGCGTCGTCACTTTACCGCAATCATGTAACCAGGCCGCCACCAGCAATTCTTCCCAGCCTTTTGAGGTTAACGTAAAGTTAGCAAACTTATCGGTATCGTCTGCTGCAGCTTGGGCTAACATCTTGGTTATTTTAGGCACCCGCTGGCAGTGTCCCCCGGTATATGGCGATTTAATATCGACGGCTGTTGCAGTCATTTCCACAAATGAATGGAATAATTTACGTTGTTCATCTACTTTTTCTAAATGCTCTAATACAATTTCATTAAAACCAATAAACTCACGCACAAAGCGTAAACGATTTCGGGTATCATCTGTGATATCAAGGGTGAAACCTATTAATAACGCACCGGTATTATCATTGTTGCGATTAAACAACGGAATGATAAAACCTGAATGACACGACATATCAGTAAAAATATGATTGGCTTCATCCGCTGTTAGCTCATAGATGGACTCTGTAAAAGCGTTAGGATTGTGGTCGTACAGACACTGTAAGTTAAAATCTGTAGTTACGCCCGACTTTGCCGACAGTGTAAACACATCACGGCCATCGGGGGTATTGGTAAATAACTGGCAATCATCCGCTGACAAGATCTCTTTTACTTGCGTTACGATGGATTCAGACAGCGCTTCTGGACGTGACGTGCGTGCAACATTACGTAAATTATTAAAAAAATCTAATAATACATTTTCCATCAAACCCATCGCTTCGTTAAGCTTATCAATTTCTTGAATATGCGATGGCTGATAACGCTTACGTTGAAAGCGAAAACGTTGGATATTTTCGATAGAGTTGGTTAAATAAGTCAGCGGGCTAGCAATGCGGCGAGCGATATACAGCACAATTAGAAATGAAATAATGACAGCAAAAAGCGAAATGATAATAAGGTCATTACGCAGACTAGAGGAGGTTTCAAACAAATCATCATGGGACACAAAGTTCACCACGCGCAGCATACTACTATCTGCAAGCGTTAGCGGCGAAATCATTAATTCCCAAGTCTTACCTTGCCAAACGACGGTTTTTGCCGACAGCCTTGATTTATTTTCCGCTGCTAATTCTGTCACTAACGTATCAAACTCTAGGTCTGCAGCAGTAAATAAATCCTTACCCATCATCAACGAGAAGAGCTGATTACTACCAATGATTTGCGCGTCAGCATTGAGTAAAAATATATTAGAGTTAGGTGAGAATTCAAAATACTGTACTAATTTAGTCAATTTATCTAAGGTAATATCTACCCCAATAATCGCATCACCAGAACGTGTTTTACGTGAAAAAGTGATGCCATCTTGTGCTGGATTAGAAAAGTTATACGGACCAGTCATGTAGATTTGTTCAGGATTTTTAACTTCGCTATACCAAAGTCGGTCACGGGTATCGTAATCACTGCTAATGTGCTGTTCTTCCATCAAGTTCATATTTGTATCATAGAACTGAATACGCTGTGCACCAAGCGTATAATAACGCACCATTAAGCGCGCATCGACGGGCGCTGATAAGCTTTGTTTGATCTTTACGTCATGCAGGGGTTGAAACAGAAAAGCACTGCCATCTTCTTTACCAAAATACATTGAATCCAAATACTGATTTTTTTCCAGTATCGTCGTCATCGCATCAAGCCAAGCAGGATCGGGAATACCCACATCACGTGAGCTAAATCGCCCCATCGCCAAGGTATTTAATAACGTACTGAGTGGTGAAGTCACTTTTTCAATTTTAACTGGCAGTTCTTCTGCGTAGTTGGTCACGATATCTTTCGATAAGGTTGTTGATATTTCTTGAGAGTGCTGGACACTCACATAGATTAACGCGCCACTCAGCAAAGATATTATCGAAATAAATATACTTGCTATATATCGCCTAAATGACATCGACTTAATGATCAAACCACTACTCTTCCATCTGTTAAAGTGTCGCTATAATAAGCTTTCGTTTCCGTGAAAGATATGAAATAACCGCTTGAAATCGCATAAACATAATTTCTATATTGCTCTTTATAAAACGATAATATTTCACTTTATAATGCAGCCCATTATATAAAAGTGTTCACTTTATAGTGTCGCGAGTACAGCTAAAACAAGCGTCTTAGCTAACAGTTGTACGCTTACTTTCATTTTAACACCGCTTTAATAGCGCATATATCAACCTTATCAAGCTGTGACTCGGCTAAGTACTCATCTGCGTATTGTTGATAGATACCTTGAGTAATAAACAATTCGAATAAGTCTGCGTCTAACTCACCCTTTTTAACCATCGCAGCCATAATCATTAACGACTCATTTAACGTCTTCGCTTTTTTATATGCCCGTTCAGCGGTCGTTAGCGCTTCAAATATATCAGCAATGGCAATCATCCGGCCACCAAGCGGGATTTGATTACCTTTTAGCTTCAGCGGGTAACCATTACCATTCATTTTCTCGTGGTGAGAGCCAGCAATAAGTGGCACATTTTTTAAATGTTCAGGGTATGGTAATTGATCCAGCATTAAATACGTTTGTATGATGTGGTCATTGACGTTATAGCGTTCTTCAGCTGTCAATGTACCACTGGTGACACGTAAATTATGTAATTCACCACGGTTGTATTGATGTTCAGGTTTGACTAACTTGAATTCACGTTTGCTCTGCGATTCTAATCTTTTGCTTTCTAGCCAAGGATATAAATGCGTTTGCTTGTCTGCCAATATTTGTTCTGTGATCGGCAGTGCTTGACTCGCGGTATCTGCTTTATCGAGTGATTCTTGCGATACGCCGATATTATCTGGCAGTGTGCGCAGCCAAGTTCGGCCAGCTATTTGCTCTAAGCGCGCTATCGATTCGGGCTGTAAGGGCTCATGACCAATATTACACTGCGCAATAAATTCAAACTCACTTTCTAATACGCGTTTTTGTTCATCACAGGCTACTTTCGCGGCAATTTTATCTTGCCCTTGGGCAACGGCTTTCCAATAGACAATATCAGCATCACGTTTAAGCACTTCATAACGCATTCTCACTTCATGGATACGGTCATAAATCGTCTCAAGCTTGGTGGCTTTGTCCATCACATAGTCAGGTGTTGTTACCTTACCGCAGTCATGCAACCATGCCGCCATCAGTAGTTCCTCCCAACCGTCTTCGGTTAATGAGAACGCCTTAAATGTTTGATTATCTTGCTCTGCTGCTTTCGCGATCATCTTGGTAATTTGCGGCACACGCTGACAATGGGTTCCCGTGTAAGGAGACTTGATATCAACCGACGTCGCCATCATTTCCACAAAAGAATGGAATAATGCGCGTTGCTCATGCTCTTGTTCAAGTTGCTCAAGTACAATTTCATTAAAAGCTAAAAATTCACGCACAAAATGAATACGATTACGGGAATAGGCGTTTATATTCCCTTTAACACCGACAACTAACGCACCTATATGTATATTTGCACGGTTTAATAATGGAATGATAAAACCTGTTGTACATTGCGCCCCCACAAATAAGACTTTACTGTCTTTTTGCTTTAACTCGTAGATAGACTCTGACAAAATCGTTTTATTACAGTCATAAAGCGATTGTAAATCAAAACACTCACCCGTTTCTGAATTTGCCGTCATTTTAAATGAATGGCGATCCAGGGGCGAATTAACAAATAATTGGCATGCATCACTGGCCAGCATTGCTTTTGCCTGCGTTACGATAGACGTTGATAACTGCTCTGACTCTGTCGAACGAGCAATATCACGGAGGTTGTCGAAGAAGTCGACCAGCACATTTTCCATTGAACTCATGGCTTCATTAAGCGCATTAATATCGTTAATGTCTGATTTTCTATATGCCTTACGCTTAAAGCTAAACCGTTGAATATTTTCAAGCGATTTAGTCAGATAAGTGAGCGGCTTAGCGATCTTTTCGGTGATGACCAAAATAATAAGAAAAGAGATGAACACGGTAATTAAAGATATTACAATCAATTCATTACGTAATATTGATGAACCATATAACAGATCTTTATAAGCAACAAAGTTCACCAGATACAAAATATCTTCATTGCTAATAGCCAATGGCGTAACGACCAACTCCCAATCTTGATCTTGCCAAAATATGGTACTAAATAAAGTTTGATCTACCTTGATGTCATGAAAGTCAGGTAAAAACTCGGCTATTTCGAGTTCTTCCGCAGTAAACAATTGCTCACCATTAATGAGTGCTATTTCTTGATTACTGGAAATAATACGTTTTGATTCAGTCAGTAATAGTACCTTTGAATTAGTTGAATATTCTAATTTTTGGATCATATCAGTGAGTGAATCCAAGGTAAAATCAACCGCTATCACCCCTTGTTTATTCTTCAACATTCTTGAAAATGTGATGCCAATTTTACGCGAGAAATAAAATGCGTAAGGTTCCGCCATGTGAATATCCATGTCGCCTTTGGCGTTTTTAAACCAATCACGCGTACGGGGGTCAAAATGATTACTGTGCGAGCGTGTCGAGCCAATACGGCGCATTTTATGATCAAAGAAAATACTGTATTTCTGACCATTATTACGATTAATATCTAGCATCATAGTGGTGGTATCAGGGGCTAAATAACGCAATCGTTCCGTTTTGTTATGTATCGATCTAACAAGGTAAGAGTTACCATCGTTATGACCCACATAAAACGAGGCAATATGCTGGTTTTTAGTTAACAACATATTCATCATGTCTAACCATTGTGTCGACTGCTCATGAAATTCTTCAGCAGTAAAACCGGCATTGGCCAAGGTATTAAGCATGGTAATAAGTGGGGTTGATAATTCTTCTAATTCAACTTTGAGTTCATTGGAATAGTTTTTTACAATGTCTTGAGATAAAGAAATAGAGACTGTTTGAGAATGCTGCACGCTCACATAGATAAGTACAGCACTTAGCAAGGATGCAATAGAAAGAAAGATACCTGAAATATACCAACGAAATGAAACCGAACGCATGCCTTGCCAACCCATAACTGAAAATACTTATTAACATTTGCCTTAGAATAACCTTTAAATAGCACGCCGCATATTACGTTAAGAAAATAAAAGACCAATCTACAAAGTTCTATACGTTTATTTATAGCTTTATTAAATTACTATATCTATTGATAAACCATATCACTGTCATGGTTAAAATTCAGGCGGTTTATTATTGATTACACGCTACCTTATCGATTCTAGCGACCAGTATTTCACTCATCCGTCCAGGCAAAAAGTATTACTAATTAGTTAATTTTTAATTAAAATAAACAAAAACTGTTGTTCACACACAAGAAACGACACTCAGTTACGAATGAAAGATATTAATCGTGACACAGATCACAAAACATCGTCTAAAAACTTTTAACAAGCTCAAAAAGACACGATAATACCCACATAGGAATACTCAATTAGGTTGATTTATTTAATTTGGGTACCAAAACGAAACCTGGCTTAAGTGATTAGAGCTGCGACATGTAACAAGGAAGATAAAATGTTAAAAAAACGTTTTTTTAAAACAAAATCGGAAGCCGATGTAACGTTTGAATTCGCCTGTGACACAAATAACGCACTATTAAGTAGTGATACGGTTGAACTGTTTTGCGACTTTAATGACTGGCAAGCATTACCAATGAAATACATTAAGAAAGAAAAAGTATTTCGCACCAAGGTTCGTTTACCTGAAAATAAACAATTTCATTTCCGTTACTTAATTAATAGTAACGAATGGCATAACGATCATAAAGCAGACTTATATTTACCTAATACGTTCGGCACTGACAACAGCGTTGTATCTACGTTACGGTCTGCATAAATAGTTAACACTACCTTTAATCCAGGATGGAGCATGAGTGACATTTCGACTACACCAACAATAGCGACTCGTTTTGAAGATCGTTTTAACCATGAAATAGATGCCCTTAATAAAGGTGAACTCTATGACCCGTTTGCTTTTTTAGGCCCGCACCAAATTAGTAAAGATGAATACGAACTGAAAGTATTCATTCCCGGTGCACAGCACGTTTATTATCAAGATAAGAATCAGCAGTGTCGTTATCAACGCGTCGGCACCAGTGATCTCTTCATCCTTATCTTGTCAGCAAAACGATACAACGCCAATTATCAACTAACGATCGCTTATCCTTTCTCAACGATTGTTGAACAAGACCCTTATAAGTTCTCGTCTACGCTTGATGCTAATGCAGTTTACCTGTTTAACGAAGGTACGTTAGAACAAGCTCAACGTCATTTAGGTGCACATTGGACGACCACTGATAATGTGGAAGGTGTCCGTTTTACAGTTTGGGCACCCAACGCACGTTCGGTCAGCTTAATTGGTAACTTTAACCATTGGAACACCACGCGTCACCCAATGCGTAAACACCTAGGTGCGGGCATTTGGGAAATTTTCATTGCGGATATAGCCGACTCTGAAGACGATAATAACTACAAGTTTAGTATTGTTACCGAACATGGTGAGCGCTTAGAAAAAGCCGACCCGTTCGCGTCAGCAATGCAACTGCGACCACAAACAGCATCATGTGTACCGACTAAAGCCCGCTCTGCGGTATGGCAAAAATCGCCAGCTAAAGCTTGGACACAACGTGCTGAACGCAACGCGATAGACGCACCAATCACTATCTATGAAGTCCATGCGGGTTCGTGGAAACGTGATGAGAATAACCAGTTCCTCAGCTATAAAGCGATGTCAGAACAGCTTGTACCTTATGCTAAAGAGCTTGGTTTCACCCATATCCAATTAATGCCAATTAGTGAGTTTCCATTCGATGGTTCGTGGGGTTATCAGCCTGTTGGTTTATTCGCACCGACCAGTCGTTTTGGTAGCCTAGCAGATTTCCAATTCTTTGTAGATGCTTGTCACGCTGCCAACATAGGGTTACTCATCGATTGGGTGCCGGGACACTTCCCTGCTGATGACCACGGTTTAGCTCAGTTTGATGGCTCTCACCTGTTTGAACACGCCGATAAACGCCAAGGTTTCCACCCCGATTGGAATACCCACATCTTTAATTATGATCGTGCCGAAGTACAAAGTTTCTTAATTTCTAATGCCCTCGCTTGGTTTGATAACTTTGCCATTGATGGCCTGCGTGTTGATGCCGTTGCGTCTATGCTGTATCTCGATTACAGCCGTAAAGAAGGTGAATGGATCCCGAATGAACACGGTGGTCGTGAAAACCTAGGCGCGATTGAATTACTAAAACAAGTGAATCAACGCTGCTACAAAAACCACCCCGGCATCATGATGGTTGCAGAAGAATCAACAGCTTGGCCTGGTGTGACTAACTTTGTCGACCAAGGTGGTCTAGGTTTTGGTTACAAGTGGAACATGGGTTGGATGAATGACAGCTTAGAATACATGAGCTGTGACCCACTCTATCGTCAACATCACCACCATGAAATGACGTTCTCATTGGCGTATGCCTTTAGTGAAAACTTTATCTTACCGTTAAGCCACGACGAAGTTGTGCACGGTAAAGGTTCATTGCTTAACAAGATGCCGGGCGATGATTGGCAGAAATTTGCTAATTTACGCGCTTATTACGGTTTCATGTGGGCGCACCCAGGTAAGAAATTGTTGTTTATGGGTTGTGAGTTTGGTCAACGTGCCGAATGGAATCATGATCAATCGCTCGACTGGCATTTACTTGAGCAATCACCACACCAAGGTGTGCAAGATCTCATAAAAACATTAAACCACAACTACTGTCATCAAACTGCCTTGTTTGAGTTAGACACTGATCATAACGGTTTTGATTGGATTGACGCCAGTAACGCCGAACAGTCTGTGTTTAGTTTCTTACGTTATAGCAAAGCCAAAGCTGAACATGTTGTCGTGGTAGCGAATATGACACCAGCCTGCCAATCACACTATCGTATTGGTGTACCAAGCAACGGTGACTATGACGTTATCGTCAATACCGATGATGCGCAATTTGGTGGTAGCGGTTTTGCAACGCAAACACGTTACACCGCTGAGCACGTTGAATGGCAGGGTTATCATCAAAGTATTTGTATCGCCCTACCGCCGTTATCAACAGTGTACTTAGCACCAAAAAAGAATAACAAACGAACAACAGCTAAAAACAATTAATCAGCCCAAATGTCATAATAAAGGAAGTTATATGTCATTAAAAAAACAAAAATCTAAAACAAACAAAGTTTGTAAATTAGAGACAAAAAATGGGCCTGTGGTAAATGCCAGCACTTTGCCTGAAGATTTAAAGCGTCATTTCCATTACACCCTAGGGCGTGATGAAGTTGGTGAGTCTCCGCAGTATTTATATCATGCGCTAGCATTAACAATCCGTGACCGCCTGATGGAAAAATCACGCGAGACCAAGAAACAACAGCAAGCACAACCTACCCGCCGCGCCGCTTACCTGTCGTTAGAATTTTTGATGGGTCGTGCATTGGGTAACGCAGTACTAAATTTAGATTTAGAAGACAGCGTCCGTAAAGGCTTAACACATTACAGCAGCGAGCTAGAATCAATTGCTGAGTCAGAACACGATGCTGGTTTAGGTAACGGCGGTCTAGGTCGACTAGCCGCTTGTTTCCTAGATAGTTGCGCAAGTTTAGCCTTGCCAGTAACAGGTTATGGTATCCGTTATGAATACGGTATGTTTAACCAAAGCATTGAAAATGGACATCAAGTAGAACATCCAGATAACTGGCTACGTGATGGTCACCCTTGGGAAGTCGCAGCACCAGAACATAAACGCCGCGTTAAATTCTTTGGCCATGTAGAAACGTACCAAGACAAAGAAGGCCGTACTCATCACCAATGGGTAGGTACTGAAGATGTACTAGCTGTACCTTATGATGTGCCAGTTCCGGGTTACCAAAACGGTATCGTCAATACGTTACGTCTTTGGAAGTCAGCGGCGACTGATGAGTTTGACCTAGGTGAATTCAACGCTGGTAGCTACACAGAAGCCGTAGCGCGTAAAAACTTAGCTGAACAAATCACCATGGTATTGTATCCAAACGATGCCAGTGAAAACGGTAAAGAACTGCGTTTACGTCAGCAATACTTCCTGACTTCAGCTAGCTTACAAGACATTATGGCTGAATGGGTAAAAGTACACGGTAGCGACTTTACTGATTTTGCTAAATACCACGTATTCCAACTTAACGATACCCATCCAAGTGTGGCTGTTGCTGAGTTAATGCGTCTATTACTCGATGACCATGATTTAGATTGGGACGCTGCATGGCAGATCACCACATCAACGATGGCTTACACTAACCATACGTTATTGCCTGAAGCATTAGAAAAATGGTCTGTGCGTTTATTCTCACACCTATTACCGCGTGTACTGGAAATCATTTTTGAAATCAACGCTCGCTTCTTAACGGAAGTAGCTTGTAAATGGCCTGGTGACGTTAATAAGCAACGCGCCTTGTCAATTATTGAAGAAGGCGACGACCCACAAGTACGCATGGCTTACCTTGCGATCGTGGGCAGTTTCTCGGTAAACGGCGTTGCAGCATTGCATACCCAACTACTGAGCGAAGGTTTGTTTAACGACTTCTATCAGTTAACACCAAACAAATTTAACAACAAAACCAATGGTGTTACCCCACGCCGTTGGTTAGCGCATTGCAATCCAAAACTGAGTGAGTTAATCAGTGACAAGATTGGTAATGACTGGACTCGTGATCTAAGCCAAATTAGCCAACTACGTCGTTACTACGATAACGAAAAGTTCCATGCTAAATGGCAAGACGTTAAACAACACAACAAGCAACAATTAGCTGATTTAGTGAAAGAAGCTTGTGGCGTTGAATTCGATACCAACATGATGTTTGACGTACAAGTTAAACGTATGCACGAATACAAACGTCAGCTGCTTAATATCATGCATGTTATCCATCTTTATGACCGCATTCGTCGCGGTGATACAGACGGCATGACGCCACGCTGTGTATTAATTGGTGGTAAAGCCGCGCCGGGTTACTTCATTGCTAAGTTAACGATTAAATTAATCAACAATGTCGCAGCAACGATCAACGCCGATCCGCTAGCACAACCTTGGTTACGTGTTGCTTTCTTACCAAACTACAACGTTACCGCGATGGAAACGATTTGTGCGGCAACCGACTTGTCAGAACAGATTTCTACAGCCGGTAAAGAAGCGTCAGGTACTGGCAACATGAAGTTCATGATGAATGGTGCGGCGACTATCGGTACGTTAGATGGTGCCAACATCGAGATCCGCGATGCGGTTGGTGCAGATAACTTCTTCTTGTTTGGCGCGCGTAGCGAACAAGTAGCCGGTATCCGTGAACACTATAATCCTGCGCAATTAATTGCTAACGACCACAACTTGAATAACGTGATGGAATTACTTAATAGCGGTCACTTCAACTTGTTTGAAAGTGGCTTATTCCAACCATTAATCGACTCGATTTTAAATGAGCATGATCAATGGTTAGTCGCGCATGATTTCGCTGGTTACTGTAAAGCACAACAAGCAGCTGCCCTTGTCTATCAAGATAAAGAAGCGTGGACACGTCTCAGTATTTTGAATACAGCAGCAAGTGGCACGTTCTCAAGTGACCGTACCATTAATGAATACAACAACGACATTTGGAATCTAACACCACTGAATGTTTAACTGCACTTACAATTACAAAAACGTTTAAAATCAGGGCTTCAGCAAAGTTTCAAAGCCCTGCACATTACTTATTAAGTGCTTTATTTGATTGATTATTTAAAGCACTTGATATAAACCGAATTCGACAAAGCTTATGGAGAAGTAATATGTCACAAGGTGCACATCGTTATATTAGTAACTTAACTAAAGATACTTACGCCCTTATCCTTGCAGGTGGCCGCGGTAGTCGTTTACATGAGTTAACTGATTGGCGCGCAAAACCAGCCGTATTTTTCGGCGGAAAATTCCGTATTATCGACTTCCCATTATCTAATTGCATTAACTCTGGGATCCGTCGTGTTGGTATTGCAACACAGTACAAATCACATTCATTAATCCGTCACGTAAACCGTGGTTGGGGACACTTCAAAAAAGAATTGTCTGAGTCTGTAGAGATCTTACCGGCATCACAGCGTTACGGTAACGACTGGTATTCAGGTACGGCAGACGCGGTATTCCAAAACATGGATATTATCCGCGCTGAAAAGCCAAAATACGTAATGATCTTGTCTGGTGACCATGTATATCGTATGGATTACGGTGATCTGCTAGCTAAGCATTTGGAAAATGGCGCAGACATGACGGTATGCTGCATTGAAGTACCAACGGAAGAAGCCGCTGGTCAATTTGGTGTAATGACAGTTGATACTGATAACCGTGTTAAACGTTTTGATGAAAAACCAGCACAACCGAATGAAATTCCGGGTAAACCAGGTCAATGTTTAGCATCAATGGGGAACTATGTATTTAATACTGAGTTCCTATTCGAACAGCTAGAAAAAGATGCAACTCGTGAAACTTCAGATCGTGATTTTGGTAATGACATCATTCCATCAATCATTGATGATCATCAAGTGTTTGCATTCCCATTCAGCGACCCTGATAGCGACAAACAACCGTACTGGCGCGATGTAGGTACACTGGATTCATTCTGGGAAGCGAATATGGAACTGGTTACACCAGAACCACAGCTTGACCTGTATGATTCAAGCTGGCCGATTTGGACGTACCAAGAACAACTACCACCGGCTAAGTTTATTTTTGATAACGATGTACGTCGTGGTATGGCTGTTGATTCAACGGTTTCAGGTGGCTGTATTATTTCTGGATCAACGATCCGTAAATCACTGTTATTCTCTAACGTACATGTGCACTCGTTCTCGACAGTTGAAGAGTCGGTGATACTACCGGGTGCTAATATCGGTGAAAACTGTCAATTACGTCGTACTATCGTTGACAGTAACTGCGAATTACCAGCAGGCTTAATCGTTGGTCATGATGCAGAACAAGATATTGCTAATGGCTTCCGTGTATCGCCAAAAGGCATCACGTTAATCACCTCTGATATGCTGAAAAGAATGGCAGAGAAACAAGCGAAAGCAGCGCCGGAGCTAGTTGCTGAACTCGCGCCGAAAACAACGCCGGAACTTGTTTAACGGATAGTTAATAACGAGACATTGGCAATAAGTAGCCTAGGTTATTTATTGCCAACTACGGTCAACAAGCGCTATAAATAATAAGCAATAAGCAATAAGCCACTTAACTAAGTGACTTATTGCTGTTTTTGTTTTATAACTTCAAGATATCCCTAATAATACCACTTTACTATTCTGCTTTAAGGACAATTTATTCATGCACGTTTTAATGATAGCGGCCGAAAATGATGCGATACCAGGTGCTAAAGTTGGTGGCGTTGCTGACGTCGTTCGAGATTTACCAAAAGCCTTGCCTCAACATGATGTAACGGTTGACGTTGTGATCCCAGATTATGGTCATTACGCGACAAAATTTGAGTCACATCAACTTGCTCGTGTTAACGTTGAGTTTGCCGGCCAAACAGAAACAGTTACCCTATTCGAACTTTTCTTACCTGCAAGTGTTGCGAAAGTCCGTCAATTTGTATTGCAACACCCGCTATTTTCTCAAGACGGCAGTGTTTACAGTCACGACGAAGGCAATCGCCCTTTCGCCACTGACGCAACCAAATACGCGCTATTCAACCTTGCTGTATGCCAACTGCTTATCGAGTCGAAATTCACCCGACCTGATGTATTACATTTACATGATTGGCACAGTGCAACAGTCGCGGTATTAAGCGAATACGCACCGCAGTATAAACAGCTTGCGAGCATTCATACCGTGTACACAGTACACAACATTGCTTTGCAAGGTATTCGACCTATTGCAGACGATGAATCAAGCTTACGCCATTGGTTCCCTAGCCTTAATTTTGATCAAAGTGTTATTTGCGACCCGCGTTATACCCATTGCTATAACCCAATGCGTGCTGGTATCAACCTGTGTAATAAAGTCCATGTAGTATCACCAACGTACGCAGAAGAAGTATTACACGCCAGTGATGCTGCAAATGGTTTCTTCGGTGGTGAAGGCCTAGAACAAGACTTAGCAGCCGCTAAAAAGCAGGGTCGCTTAGTCGGTATTTTAAATGGCTGTGAATACGCAGACACGGTAAGTAAGATACGCGCGAAGAAACCAGCGCTAAAAACATTTTTAGCGCCAGCACAACAGCAAGTTAAACGTTGGTTAGCACAATCAGCACAATTAAAAACTGTACATTACCTCGCTAACGAACAGATTAATAGCTGGAACAGCCAAGCCCCCTTCACTGATTTCTTAGTCACGAGCATTGGCCGTTTAACCGATCAAAAAGCACTGTTGTTACGTCAACCTTATCAAGGTAAAACCGTATTGTCGGTATTGCTTGATGATCTTGCGCGTGTGAATGGTCGAATGATTATTCTGGGTTCGGGTGATACTCAAATTGAATTTGAATTCATGCAGCTAATGGCAAGTCATGACAATTTCTTATTCTTGAATGGTTATGGCCAAGCATTGTCAGATCAGATGTATCTACATGGCGATCTGTTCTTAATGCCAAGCTCATTTGAACCTTGTGGTATCAGCCAGATGTTAGCAATGCGTGACGGTCAACCTTGTCTTGTACATGCGGTTGGTGGTTTGAAAGACACAGTGCAGCATTTAGAAAATGGCTTTAGCTTTAATGGTTCATCACTACAAGAACAGAGCGATAACTTAATTGCCGCCTTTAATGATGCGATCAAGCTTCACGCAAGCAAGCCAAAGACATGGGCTAAGATTGCAGACAACGCCAAGTCAGCACGCTTTAGCTGGCAAGAAAGCACTAAACAGTATCTAGAGCTGCTTTATACGCACTAAACAATTGCGTGTTTAAGCAGTTATCTATATGAGAATAAAAAACCACCCCGCTCTACTTATATAGTTGCTTGGTGGTTTTTTTATGCCTGAACGAAAAAGACGACATTTAACTAAATGACGTCTTTGTTCGCTTCACTGTCTTTATTTAGGCTAGTGCCAATTAAAGAATAAGCCCGCCAAACACAAAACCAAGTGCAACAGACGTTGAAATAGTCGCGACACCAGGAATGAAGAATGGGTGGTTAAAGACTAAGTTACCAATACGTGTTGAGCCGGTATCATCCATCTCTACCGCGGCAAGCAATGTCGGGTAAGTTGGTAATACAAACAGCGCACTTACAGCAGCAAAAGAAGCCACAGCGGTAATAGGTGCAACACCAATCGCAAGCGCCGCTGGCATCAATGCTGTCGTTGTTGCGCCTTGAGAGTAAAGCAACATTGACGCAAAGAATAAAACAACCGCTAACATCCAAGGATATTGTTCAAGGATACTGGCTGAAAACTCTTTGATGTCACCGATATGAGCCGACACAAACGTATCACCCAACCAAGCAACACCCAGCACACACACACAAGCACTCATGCCTGATTTGAATGTCGCCGCGTTAGCAATTTGCGAGGCATCAATCTTAGTGAAACTCACAATGCACGCTGCAGCAGTCAGCATTAACGCCATAATGGCTTCGTTACGTCCAATTGTTGGATTTTCAATAAGACCTACGCTACCACTGATCATCGTTGCATAAGCGACAACAGCCACAATAGCGGCACAGAAAATATAAACAGATGTTTTGGCTGTCGGTAAAATGTCACGTTTACCTTCACCGTTCATTTTAATCAGACCCTTTGCAAGGCGGTCTTGATACACAGGATCGTCTTTTAGTTCACAGCCTAAGTAGTTTGCAACAAATGCACCCACCATACACGCTAAGAATGTTGACGGAATACAAACAGCTAATAGTGATAAGTAATCAACACCAAGTGGCTCAAGAATACCTGAGAAGAATACCACTGCGGCTGATATTGGCGACGCAGTAATAGCAATTTGCGACGCAACAACAGCAATAGACAAGGGACGCGATGGACGAATACCTTGTTCTTTTGCTACTTCAGCAATCACAGGCAGTGTCGAGAACGCCGTGTGACCCGTACCTGCTAACACAGTCATGAAATAAGTCACGATTGGTGCGTAGAAAGTAATGCGTTTTGGGTTTTTACGTAGAAATTTTTCAGCTAAATCAACTAGCCAATCCATACCACCAGCCACTTGCATTGCTGCAATTGCGGTGATCACTGACATGATGATTAAAATAACATCGATAGGGATAGAACCCGCATCGAGACCTAAGATCATGGTTAAGACAAGTACGCCCGCACCACCCGCAAACCCGATACCAATACCGCCAATACGCGCACCTAAATAGATGAACAGCAGTACGACAAAAAGTTGTACAACAATCATAGTAAACTCCGATTAAGATTAAAAAATATCTGATAGATAAATCTGTATTTTTCGAATACAGATTTATGCTTAGCGAACAGTCAATATATTTTTAACTTGATTTTATACTATCTAGCGTTGATTAAACCGCTTTAGTAAAACGTTGGCCTGTGTATTTTGGTTTCATTAGGTTTTCGATAGAGAAGATTTCATCTAACTCTGCTTCAGACAATAACCCACGTTCCAATACCACTTCACGTACGTTCTTACCTGTTTCAGCACAGATTTTACCGATAACGTCGCCTTCATGGTGTCCAATGAATGGGTTTAGGTAAGTGATAATACCAATTGAATTTAACACGAAGTCTTGGCATACCTTGCGGTTAGCAGTAATGCCTTTAACGCATTTATCTTGTAGCGTGAAACACGCATTTTCTAATAACGACAATGATTCAAACAGGCATTGACCAATCACAGGTTCCATTACGTTCAATTGTAATTGACCCGCTTCAGCAGCCATCGTAATAGTTAAATCGTTACCACATACTTTAAACGCAACTTGGTTAACCACTTCTGGAATAACTGGGTTTACTTTTGCAGGCATAATTGATGAACCAGCTTGCATTTCTGGTAGGTTAATTTCATTTAAACCAGTACGCGGGCCAGAAGAAAGCAGGCGTAAATCGTTACAAATTTTAGATAGTTTCACTGCTAAACGTTTTAAGCCACTCGACAACATGACATAAGCGCCACAGTCAGACGTTGCTTCAACTAAGTCTTCTGCAGGTACAAATGCATGACCTGTAATTTCAGCTAATTTTTCAATCGCTAGTTCAGAATAACCAACTGGCGAGTTTAAACCTGTGCCGATAGCAGTCGCGCCGAGGTTGATTTCAAGCAATAATTCTTGGCAACGGTTAATACTTCTAATTTCTTCTTTTAGCGTAATACCAAAGGCGTGGAATTCTTGACCTAATGTCATCGGTACTGCGTCTTGTAACTGCGTACGGCCCATTTTCAATACGTCGTTAAACTCTTCGGCTTTGTCTAAAAAGGTTTCGCTTAATGACGTTAGCGCCACTAATACTGCATTGCTGCGTTCAAACAAGGCTACACGGAAGCCAGTAGGATAAGCATCATTGGTACTTTGACTTTTATTCACGTGGTCATTTGGGTTGATGTGGTTATAAGCACCTTTAGCATGTCCCATCTGCTCTAACGCGATATTGGCGATAACTTCATTGGTATTCATGTTTACCGATGTGCCCGCGCCACCTTGGAATGCATCAACCGGGAATTGATTGTAAAAACGGTCGGTTGCTAACAATGTATTACATGCGTTAACAATAGCTTCACTGATTTCTTCTGGGATAGTGCCGAGAATACCGTTAGCTAATGCCGCTGCTTTTTTGGTTTTTACCATGCCGCGAACAAACTCAGGACAATCGCCAATTTTCTCTTTACTGATGTTAAAATTTACCATCGCTCTTAATGTGTGAATACCGTAGTAAGCCTGAGCTGGTATTTGTTTCACACCGAGTAAATCAGTTTCTAGACGGGTTTCTAGGTTAGTTTCTACGGTTGGATTGGTTGTTAATACTGTCATGAGTACACTCTGCTAATTGGATAATGTCTAAAGGATATATAAAGATTATGGGAGGATAATACGTTCTATTGTTTTTAATAAAGTGGGTTTTGATCACCTTTTAAAAACAAAGATTTGCGAATATGACGAATGTTTTTTTCGACCTCTGAATCAGCATGTTTTATGTATTTTTATAATTGATCCATACGCAAATACCTCTTAATGGCTAGTGAATCAATAATGCTTTAAATGGTAATAAACTATAGTGTTTGCATTAATACGGGTGTTTTATGAACTTTATACTGTTAGTTAGATGATTTAGCATGAAAAACAGCATTAAATACCGATGGTGATATAGTAGTTTCATTGCGTTGATTAAAAGGAGAGATATTATTTACACATTATATTGGGATCGTGGTGGCGCCAACATGGCCACTCACGCCGTACTGGAAGAATTAGGCGTGGCTTATGAGTTAGTCGAGATCGACTTAGCGAAAAAAATGCAACGTACACCTGAGTATCTAGCGATAAACCCGAACGGTAAGGTGCCGACATTACAGCACCGCGGCGAGATCATTTATGAATCGGCGGCGATTCTAATGTATATACTTGACCAACACCCAGAAAGTGGTTTAGCGCCCGCACTAACGTCTCCACTACGCGGTCATTATTATCAATACCTCACTTGGATGTCGAACACACTACAGGACGCAGCTAACCGCTGGGCTCACCCGGAGCACTATATTACTAACAATGACAACGTCATTGATGATAACGATACTGATTTGAACCGAATAATGGATAAAGCAACCCAAGATCTGAACCGTTGTTGGAGCATCATCGATGATGAACTGGGTAACAAAGGCCCATGGCTTTTAGGCGACAACATAAGCGGCGCCGACTTTCATTTGTTTATGGTAGCCTATTGGAGCCGTCGATATGATAGTAGTGCGCAGGACTGGCCAAACTTACTCCGCCACCAGCAAGCGATGCTGCAACGAAATTCTATTCAACAGATGATGTATCAGGAAGGGCTGACGTTGAATACTGAAACGTGAGGCGCTAAGCATCCAGTAAAATGGAACATGGATGAGGGATGTTTTTGGCTTAGCGTTATTATAGGCTTGGTTCGATCACCCTAAGCCATTAATGGACAGAAACGCGTTAGGGATTTCACTCTAACGCGAATGGTTCAGATAAGAAAAAGTATCTTGGAGTATTAAATGTTTGCATAGGGGAATTAACCCTGTTTTTGGCTAATGTGAGACCAAGCCCCTTAACTACAACTAAACGTCTAACTTCCTCCAGTGGTATTTTCCATCTGCTTTCAATGAGGCTATACCTCTCGTCACAGTGATAGGCTCTTCAATTAAACGTTTAGTTTCAATGATTGAGCTAATATCACTGATATCACCAATATTCAGTTCTAGCGCTCCACTTGCGTTTAGAAGTGAATCCTTGGCTCCTAGTACAAACCTATACTCACGTTGCCAATCATAGTGTTTATCTTTAACGAATAGGCCGATTTTGCCTTTGTGCTTGGACATTTTCTTATAGTCAACAATTCCACAGCCTCCATCCATGTAGTCGTTAACGAAAAAATCGGCTCGATTTATAGCGTCAGAATATCGCTGGAAGAACTTTGCTGGTTTATTAATGAGTAGAGTATGTGAACCAAACTTTTTCATTCTTCGATCCATATGATACTTATCATCTTTTAAGTGACGGATATTTCCTTGCTTATCCTCACCTATACAGCTCATACAGAAAATAAAGGTGTTTTTAGGTGATGGAACACCCAAAGAAACCTCTGTTCCTTTAGGTATATTTACTTCACTAAACGACGGATGGTTCAAAGCAATCTCTATTCTGTGATTATTATGTACGACGCCTGTTTGAAATTGCACATAAGTAGATTCCAATTCATCACTACGAACCTTTACTCCATCTTCACCTTTAAGCTCACTGAAATAGTCAATACTATTCATATAGAGAAGGCCTTTCTGCATCTGCTGCAAACGTTCTAAAGGTGCTACTTTCATGAGTAGCCAATACCTTTTTACAGGTTGATTTTCTTGTTGGAAAAGTTCAAGCATTCTGTCCATTATGACGTCTCAAGTTCTTATCGTATCTATGACCCATCATTGCATAATGAACCATTAGAAAATCTTGGGCAACAGAGAGGTGTGAGTAAATCATGAATGTTTGATGCTAAATGGTTTTGGGGCAGAATCGAGTTAGAGTTGTTGCAAAAGCAATAGTGAAGGCAGCACTACCAATAAGCAATGCTGACGAGAAGATTAAAAACGCGCGTTGAGCTCTTTAGGCTTAAGAAACTCAAGCGGTTTATCTAAGATATGCTGATAAATAACGTTATAGACTAAAACATTTTTGACATAACGTCGGGTTTCTTTATAGGGAATGGCTTCAATCCAACTGTCCATGGCTAAGGCTTTCTCTGCCCTGCCGTCTTCACTACCTTGCCAGCGATCAACTCGGTTAGGGCCCGCATTATACGCCGCAGTTGCCAACACCCTATTCCCTTCATATCGCGTAAGTAAGCTATCAAAATAGGCTGCACCTAACTGGACATTAATCTCGCCATCGGTTAATTGTGATCTTCTCTTATAATCTTTCAACCCGATTTTAAGTGCAGTCTCTTTTGCCGTTCCCGGCATCAGTTGCATATAACCACGCGCCCCGACCGGCGAATTGGCAAACTCGTCAAACGAACTTTCTTGGCGCGTAATGGCATAAATATAGCTTGAATCAAGTTCATACAGATTGGCATTCGCATAAAACAATTGGGGTTTAGCAGCGGGAAAACGGATATTTAAAGCATCCCAACTTTTAGACAGAATACTAGCAACGACTGAAAGGTGCGCCCAGCCTTTTTGAAAGGCGAACAAACCTAACTGCCTTTGCAAATTGATGCTTTTACCGGTAATTAAGACCCGCCACTCACGTTTAAGTAAATACATGTGTTTGTGGAAATATAGTTCATCAATATGTGCAAGTTGTGCTTTAAGGGGATCTAAATCTTGCTGCTGTCTGCTGACAATATTCGCATTAAATTGATAATCCATCCCTAATTTTTGCGCAGACAGAAAGCCATAATAATTACGTTCTGTCGCGATATTTTGATAAAGTTTATCAGCTTGATCTTGTTGCTGTTTATTTTCAAATACCCGTGCTTGCCAATACAACCATTTACTATCCAGCTGTTTACTATCCACTTGCTTAATTTCGTTCAACTGCGACAGCCAATGTTCTATATCGGGCCAATGATTAAATCTAATCGCATAACGAATACGACGCTCCGTTAATTTTACATCCTGTAAAGCCGAAAGCGTTTTATCTAACCAAGGAAACAATGTGCTTTCATTACGGCTCATAATGCGTGATATAAGATACTTTTTTAACTTGGTTTGCTCTGCCGATGTAAATGATTTTTGACGCTCATAACTCAGATAAGCATCTAATCCTAACTCAATATCTTTTTTAGCCAATCGTTTAATGCTGGCGACTAAAAAGTCGTGGCTAGCATCTTCTTTGTTGTTAAATAAGGGGCTGTTTAATAGCTTTTTCGGGGTTCTATGTAAAGCATATAACTGCTTAGCCAACAATTCATTTTCCTTGTCCATTAAGGTGATTAAATAGGACATAAGGGCTTTTTTATTATTTGTATAAGCTAAATGAAAACGCTTTAAAATTAATGCCTGCGATATTTGCTTGCTATCAAGATAATGCGCTAAAACGCTATCACAGGCATTCGGTAAGGAAGAGCCCGTTAACCAGATTTTTTGCACATCAGACCAAATTTCATCCGCTTGGTCTCCTGCTATTCGAGCCTGAAAATGGTAGCACTTCAAGTCGACTGAGTTGGGCAGTTGCGGATAGAAAGACAGATACTCATGCCAATACTGGTTTTTTGCTAAGTAATATAAGTAATTTCGCTGCAGATCATAACTGGCTCGACGATCAAGATTATCCTTTATAAAAGCTTGTACTGCAGACAAACTATCGCGACTAAAATGCGCTTTAAGTTGTTGGTATTCTAGGAGATAAGTTAATGGGTATGCGGGGATTAACTTTGTTGTTTGTACTGCTTCCGACCACATTTCTTGGGTTTGTAAGTCGGCCGCTTGCGTATACAAATCTCTTTGCTGACTCCACGTAAGCGAGGTTGCAAAACTTGAAAATGAAAATACAAACACACAAAGACATAATATTTTCATCGTTCTCTCCGCAAGATACCCTGAGCCGTAACGCAGAGAGGGGTAGCTGCTAGCATTATAGGTAAAGTGCAGCAAAAAATAACAATTTATTAACCTATTAATATTAACACAGGGGATAATAAGGTGCTATTGATTGCTTTAACACTTAGCCTATCAATCATCAAGCGTATAAACATCGCTCCATTTAACTGAATCAGCGTATTGACTTGCGAAGTGTTCTTCTGAAATGCCGAGTTCATTACAATAATGACTCACTTTATCCCAGTCTGCTTTTTCATACGATTTTACTGCATTAAGCAGGTGCCCAAGTTCACCTTTACCTTCATTCAATGCCAATTTAAGTTCGTCACTGAGCGGTAGATCGGTTATAAGCAGAGGTAAGGGTTTATTCAGTAAAGCATCCAACAAAGAAAACATGCCCATTAAAAAGGCTTGGCTTGGATCTGCTTTGAATGAGCCTTTCGTCACTAGCTGTTCGCAGATGTGCGCTCTTTGAATAGACAGGACATAGAGCGACTGAGGTTTGTGTTGGTTAGCATGCGCGATTGTCATTAAAGAAATAAACAGGCGTAATTTATCTTCCCCTAAATAAATAATCGCATGTTTAAATGAGGTTATCTCTTTGACAATCACAGAGGATGCATTTACATATTTAAGTAGTTTGTAAGATAAAGTCAGATCTTTAACGATCAGCTTTTCTATCACCGCATAATTAAGTTTAGGAGTGGCAATTTCTTTGCATAATTGCAATGTCACCTGTTCTGATGGTTGAATAACTCGTTGCTGCAACATTTCAGGTTTACTAAAGAAATAACCTTGAAAAAACTCAAAGCCAATTTTTTTCGCCTTTTGAAATTCTTCGTATGTTTCTACTTTTTCAGCTAAAAATTTAATCTTATATTCAAGATGACGATGAATAAAAAATTTTGCTTTAATGAGTGGAAAAGACTGGATATCAAACTTAATAAAATCGATGAAAGGTAGAAAACGTTCCCATCTAGCGTCAGGGATAAAATCATCAAGCGCCAGTTTGTAGCCTTTTTCAAAAAGAGTAACGACAGCCTCGAACAATTCATCTGTTGGTTCGCAGTCTTCCAGGATCTCAACAACAAGTTTATCTTTGGGGAATAACGTAGGTATGAGTGAAATTAAGCTATTGTATGGAAAGTTGATAAAAGCAAGCTTGTTTCCTGTTGTATTGAAACATGAATTCATAAATTGATCAGATAACAAGCGGCTAGTTGCTTGGTCTGCGTCCATATCCGGAAACGCGTTTTTTGGACCATCCCGAAATAGCAGCTCATAACCGATCGTATTTTTATCGATATCTAAGATCGGTTGTCTGGCTACGTAAGAATACATCTGTTACTACCTCTTTTATATACAGCTTATGGCATTAATATTATTGTAACGTCTACATTAACGTAAGTACAAATTTGCTTTACTGTGTGTGTATCATTTTTATAAAAAAGTCGCCCGACCTAACCAACACCGGTCACAAAATATTGAAATAACCCTTTAATTCTTCATATCGATCAACGAATGATCAGTGATGATCACATAGTGATCATCCGGATCCTCTCCCTATTGCATGATGGTCTACTCGTTACTATGCTAGTTATCAATAACGCCGATAACGGACACTAGAATTAGACATGACGGATATTAAAAGCCTATTTGATCAACTCACAGAACACCTACAAAAACTAGAAAAGCTATTGGCAACAACAAAGCCAGTGCAAGCATTAGTCAGCCGGATCCCTGCCGTGCTTAAAGGCCAAGAACAAGCCGTCATCAACGAAATAATACCCGAGTTAGCAACCGATATGCTGGCAATGAAACTCGCAGCTGAAGCGTTTAAAGACATCCACATTAAGCACCCCTTCTCGCAAAAATCGGCCCGTCGTTATGTGGGGATTATTCACTTACATCCAGAACACGAAAACAGCGCTAAGATCGTGGCTCAAATTAGCACCATTAATAGCCTCAAGGCCGAAATAGAACACGCCGTTGTCAGCGAGAATGACACGCGCCAAGCTCGCTTCAGTGCCATTCATGATAATTGCCCAGGCGTGATGACAGTGCACCTGTACCGCAAGATACATTGCTTAGATAATGAGGGGGTTAAATCAGTCCGTTTCAGTTGGCAACGTAAAGATTCGTTACACCAACCTGATAAGATCAAATTGTTAGGGGAAATAAATACGGAGAAGGACAGAGCAACGCCAGATAATCAATTGGCATTAACGCAGTTACATCAAAAGATCGCGACAACTGCAGAACATGAACTGCGCGTGCGTAGACCCGTAAAAGTGCAGCCAGCAGCTAATATTGTCAAGGTATCGGGATTGAAAACAGTGACCGCACCATTACCGATAATCGTAATACAAGTACAACCACTAGAAGCTAATGAAGTCGCTGAATTTATAGCGTCACATATGCGTAAGCCACGCTCAGACAAACGTAAGAATGTTATTTTGGGGACTTTTTCGGGTAAAGCCATTGAAAAAATAATAGCTTAATCAAATTAAGGCTGAGACTAAAAATAAACCTAGAACCAAGGACGGTTTTCTAACACATAATCACGTTCAAAATCGACATCTGATTTACACACATAAATAACGAATTCAACCATGGCAATCACCGCAATAACCATCGAAGGTAAACCGAGAAATACATAGCCAAATACAAACAATACCAACATACACAGGCCCTGTTTGTAATAGCCTAAATAGAACTTATGCGCGCCCACAGCACCAAAGAAAAAGGATAATAATACTGCCCATATTTTCTTGGATTTACCTTTGGTTGTCATTTTTATTTTATCCACTTTACCCGATTCTAAAATAAAACTAACGTCGCTGCCGACTCGTGGACTACTCTTGTCCATCCACTGCGCGGTATTAAAGCTATAATGACACCCATCCTTATCAGAAATAATGCCTGCTTTACTCCCAATATTAAATTCAAGGATCGATCCCTTCATCACTAAACTCCATTTATAATATATAAGTAACTAAATTATCACACAATTATTAACAATAACACCAAAATGACAGGTAGTTTCATCTTCATTAATCATACATAAATTATAATAAAATAACGGTTAATTGAATTAAACCGAGTATCGCCAAAGCGTGTGAGTATATTTATATAAAACCCTACAAACAATACATAAATCAGTTTTATATTATAAAAACATAAATTAAGTAAGGTTTTATGCTCAGCGGTTAATTTAACAGCATAACGGCTTAAAAATTTATTGAAAAAATAAACAAAAAGTATAGTTAACATATTGATTATTTGAAATAAAGCAATGTGAACTTGGGGTATATTAACGTATGCTAGACGAATGAGTCTCTACCCTATTAATAGTAAAATACGACGGAGTTAAGTATGAAAGTAAGAGATATAATGGCCAGCAATGTAATTTGTATCAGCCACAAAGCCAGTTTAAAAGACGCACATGAATTAATGCAAACTCGTGGGGTACGTCATTTACCTGTTATTTCCGAAACTGATGGCACTCTGGTTGGCGTGCTAACGCATAAAAAAATGATCAGTGCGGTTATGTCAATGATCAACAAATACGGTACAGATGCACTCGCAAGGAAAGAACGCGGCCAGTTAATCGAAGACTTGATGGAAACAGATTTTCAAAAGCTAACGGAAGATGAACCACTGAAAATTGTTGTTGAATACTTCATTGATAATAAGCTCGGTTGCCTACCGGTTATTGATAATGACAATAAGGTCATTGGCATTGTTACTTCATCTGACTTTGTTAAATTGTGCGCGCACTTACTGAATCAGTAATCGCGGTGATAAAAAGTACACTACAGGCTGGTAATCCTTCATCAGCCTATTCACCACATTGGCATTTTATCGTGACGACTTTCCAGTCACTTTTTATCGTTACTTATCTCGCAAATCCGTTATTTAAGAGAATAGCGAGCAGCAATCGTTGCGCCCGTCAGTGCCGTGATAGATGACATGAGCATGATGATCACCACAGGTTGCACTGACCCCATACTGACAAATGCCGATATCGCACTCACCGTACCACCAATGGTAAATTGAGTTGCTCCTAATACCGCAGAAGCAGAACCCGCATTCCGACCGAATCGTTTCATAAAACAGGCACTGGCATTAGCAATAACGGCGCCATTGGCTGAAATCGTAATAACAAACCCAACCACCATCACATATAAAGCGTCAGGCACGAATACAGATGCTGTCACTAATATTATACCGCCAAGTACTTGTAAGCATAAAAAGCCCTTGAGTAGCACCTCAGGTTCGAAACTCGCTAATAAGAATGTATTAGCGCGGTTAACCACAACCAAGCCACAGATATTGGCAAAGAATAGCATTGAAAATTGTTGTGGCGTTTGCCCGAACACTTCCATATACATCATCGACGCATTGGTTAAAAAGATCATCATGACTGTATAAGCAAATGCTTGAGCAACCATAAACCCTAAAGCGCGTTTTTCACTGAACACAGACAATAACCCAAACTTTTGTGGGATTTCGCCAGGTTTGTCTGCAACAGTCTCTTTTTTAACAGCCTTGGGCATATAACGCATAACAAGCATCGCCACCAGCACAGCGATGATTGCTAATGAATAAAAAATCCAACGCCAATCTGCTACCGACATAATAATCGTGCCAACAGTCGGTGCGATAGAAGGGGCTATCATCATAATCAGTGCAATTAACGAAAACAGTTTAGCCGCTTCTTTACCGCTGGTTGTATCACGAATTGTCGCCGGTACACCGACCACGGCCATACCACCGCCGATAGCTTGTATCACCCGCCAAAACCACAATACTTCAATCTGTGTTGCTGTCGTCAGCAATATACTGGCCAAGGCAAATACCACTAAACCGGCGATCATGGCATAACGACGGCCTTTCTTATCGGATAAAGGCCCGCCTATTAACTGCCCTATCGCCAGACCAAAAATATATAAACTCACCGTCACGGACATCAACGAGATATCGACACCCATTGCTTTCGCCATTGTTGGCATCGCAGGCAGGTAACTGTCTATCGTAAATGGGGTAAGCGCAAATACCGCCGCCAGAGTCAGTATTAATGTTTTGCTCATTTTACCGGCAACCGCCGATTGTTTAGTCCCAGAGACTTGCTCTGCGCTAACGTCTTGCTTACTATTATCTACTCTCATCTCGCGCTTCACCGCCGAGCATGTATTACTGATTGTCATATTACGCCTCAAACTTATCTTTCTGGAAAGAGAGTAACTAGACTTTAGCTTTCTGGCAAGATATATTGTCAAACGATTGTACAGGCCGATAGAAATGGAGAGGGAAAGAGTAATGGCTAATAGCATTAACGATATAGTAAAAGCGATGGATGATAACTGGCCTGAATGTGGTGAAACAGTGTCTCCAGACTTGCTGCGTTTACTTCAAGTCAGTGACTTGTTTCACAAACAGATGGAAGCTTTGGTCGCGACTTATGATTTACAACGTGCAGAGTTCAGCGTACTGAGTACGTTACGACGTAGCCCAATCCCCCACTCTTTATCTCCAACGGTATTATATCAATCGATGATCTTTAGTTCGGGGGGGTTAACAAAGGTATTGAATCGTTTAAGCCAAGCAGACTTGATTGATAGAATTGATAACCCTGAAGATAAACGCAGTAAGCTTGTGCAGTTGACCAGCAAAGGCAAACAATTAATTGAGATTGTTATGCCGACATTGCACCAAAGTGAAAGAGACTTATTAAGTGTTTTATCAACTGCAGAACGCCAACAGCTGAACACACTGATGCAACGCGTATTAGCAAATAACGAACCGAAAAATTAGCAGCAAGCGTGCAATGCGACAGTCGGTATCAAAGGCGCTAGCGCGAGTACACCAGCACCATTCTTACTGAAATTGCTATTGGTTTGTTACTTTAATTATAACTCGCGATGCTCATCTCCGTTCTAGCATGATTAAATACTTGCAGCGATGGGATCGATGGCACTGTCATTGTGCTGGTATTCTGTTGTAGAAACAAAGAAACTGGAAATTGTTTCGACGCGGCAAAATAAATCGACAGTAATTGTAATCCATCTTCTTGGTGTAACAGCTGCGTTTCGACCGATAAGGCTTCAAGCTTGTCTGCGTTTTCTAACCAAGTCAAAAATCCATTAAAGTCATCTTCAAGTACTTGATCACTGGCAAAACTAACTCTTAAAAAATCTAATTCTAAAAACGACCATAACGGCGCGATCTCTGATTCGTCACATATATCAATCTCGATATTAATACCATTAATACAATGACCATAATGTGTGAGATGGCTGATCTGACTAATATCAAAAGCCTGCTTCGTGTTGGCAATATTAATTTTTGCATTCGGTGTTTGCTGTAATAGAGTTTCCACTTCTTGGGTGGTCGGCACGTATTCAAACATGACTTCTCTGCGGTGCGATTCCATTGCAATACCTTCTTATCCATATGAACTATATTTTACTATTTAGACACTCTGTCTCATTATCCAGACTATTACATATATAAAATACGGTAAATATACCGTTTTCAAGAAATATGATCTAAACGACATAAAATGGAAATAAAGAGGTAGTTTTGTGATAAGCCCGATGAAGTGACATCATGTACGCTTTCATTTTTACAACATATGTATAACAAAAAAGTATAGGTGAACGCTTTTATATATTGTTATTTACAGCTTATAACGAACATGATGTAACATACTTAATAAATCCCTCTTTAAAAGAGATGGGTATAAGCGACACTTTAAGGTTCACCATGTAAAATCTGCGTCATTACCCAGCTCGTATGTAACGCCGTTTTACCACTTGAGGGGTGAGTTACATCATTCACAAGATGTTCACGCATATTCTCGACATGATGTAATTGAATATTTTCGGGATTATCAATGCTAAATTCTTGGCGTTCAGTTAACGTTTGCAACACAACCGCAGCCTCGTCAAACACTGAAAAACTGATTTCGCCTTTGCTGCCTGTTATAACAACGCGGTCTTCTCTTGTGCAGCCACCAAAATTCCAGCTGCCAATGCCCGTCACGCCACTTTTATGCTGCCAGCATGCCGTTACCGCATCTAACGATGAATACAGGCCTTGCTGATTCGACCCCAGTCCTTTAACAATATCGAACTCACCTAACAAATACGCAAACAGATCCAAACCATGACTGGCCAGATCATCAAAATAGCCACCCACAGCAACGGTTTTATCTGTGCGCCAGTTAAACTCACCCGATAAATCTAATGCATTGGCGGGTTTATTCAAAAATGCGTTAATTGTTCTTATGTCGCCGATCGCACCAGATTCAAGTAATGCTTTCACTTTGTTGAAACGCGGTAATGAACGGCGGTAATAAGCCACAAACAGCGGAATGTTTTTATCCTCAAAAGCCGTCACAATAGCCAGGCTATCCGCGTAACTCGGTGCAAGTGGTTTTTCAACACAACAAGGTTTACCCGCTGCTGCAACCTGCAGGGCATAAAATTTATGGCTATCAGGCGGTGTAGCGATATACACGGCATCAATATCATCGTTATTAATAATATCAGCTGCATTTGCAGAATATGCTTTTACGCTGTGTCGTTGTGCATAATCTTTAGCAAGTCCAAGATCACGGCGCATGACAGCGGAGAGTTCAAAACCAGCTGTTTTTTGATAAGCAGGGCCACTTTTCAGCTCTGTTACCGAGCCACAACCAATAATACCCCAGCGAATAGGTGCTGTTAGCATGTTGTTCTGCATATTCTATCCATTTTAATTTTTCTATAAAGCGAGGTAGTAATATAGGCTATTAATATAAATAAGAAAAGAACATGGATATTAAAAAAGAAAGAGGGGGAGATAAAACCAAAGCGGAATGTTGAAATGGGTTGCACACATAAATCCATGTATACAACCATACTGTTTAAATAACTATTTATTGGGCGTTATTTACTGATAACTATTTAAACATGACGACAGAGCATTAGACTGTTAACGTCTGTAAACGTTTAAGCGCTGCGTCAACACCGACATCAATTTGTTTGGTGCCTGCAAGGTAACGTTCACGAAAAACATCAAACCAACAAGACAGAATGTCTGCGTTTAATGTTTCGCCGTGATGGCCAAGTACCAATGACGCAACTTCTGCTGTCGCGAGTTGATTATCTTTAGCGGCTTTACGGATCTGATACTGTGAAACCACCTCGGGATCAAATGAAATAACCGGAAGATCATGCAACCAAGGGCTCTTCTTGAACATCTTCTTCGCTTCTCGCCAGCTACCATCCAACAAGATATATAACGGGCGTTTACCTGGTGCAATCGTTAACGCACCGGTTTGCACTCTTTCACGCTCAATCACGTACTCTTCTGGGAAGATAATGAATGGCTGCCAGCAATCTGTATTAATGATGTCGAGCATCTCTTGATTCGGCGCTGTACGTGACCATTTATAAGCAAACGTGTCTTCAATTACATCGGCGATAAGACGGCCGGTATTACTTGGTTTAATCATTTCATAATCAAACATCACCAACATAAAACCAGCGGTTGATTTGACCGATGGTCGATGCTCACAAATGCAAAACTGCTTGCCCAACATACAGAAATCACAACGAATTAATCGACCGCCACGGGCATTGAAAGGTTTGGTACTGTCAGCTAAACGCTGTGTTGCTAATCGATGAACATTATGAATGCGCATAAAGTGATACCACTTAAAAATAAATGATTAAATTACAGATAAAAAAATGACCCAGTACCAAGTTCTATCTCACCGTCGTGGGACAACACTTGCTACTAGGTCATTAACATATTTAGGTACGCGTCAAGCGTTACTTAATTATGGTGCTTACGATCTTCCAATTCAGATTTAGTCGCACGAACCTGACGCATAAAGAAATTAGCCATTGACGCAGCAGCAGGTTTCTTTTCTGGCGCTGGCGCTTTTGACGTAATTACGCGTGGTTTTCTTGGTACAACTGGTGCCGCAACAACAGGTGCTACAGGTACAACCGGTTTAACAGGCTGTGCAGCTGTTGCATGTACAGGGCGAACCTGATTCGTCGCAAACTGTGACGATGCAACATGTTGTCTTTGTTGATGCGCTTGTTGTTGCACATCCGCTTGCGGACGAGTTCTAATCACTTCTATCGAGTAAAGTTTACTTGAGATAGAGTTTGTCGACTGTGAGACTTGCTCACGACGTAAGCGTTCACCCGTTGATTTGAATTCTTGGTATTGTACTGCTAACCAATTTTTCAAATGCATTAACATACCTGCTTCAACTAATTCTAGGCAAGTTCTGTTGTTATACTCAACCAATTTCGTTTCTGAGAAATATGTCTTGGCTTCTGCTTCTGAGCCGATGCGTTCGACTAGTTCGAACCATGTTGATAAACCTAATACTGTGTAATGACTCATTGTCTACCTTGCAGATAACCGGCTACATTTTAGTAGCTTTCTGTAAAAATTAGGAGGCGGATTCTATACCTTTACCGCCGAAATTAAAAGCATATTTATAAAAAAAACCTAAAAATAATGTGTTAACTCATAAATATGCACTTTCAACTCCATTTAGACTAGACTAAATTAAATTTTTAGTGTTCCAGCTGAACAAAAAAATAACATTATTTTTTAGCCATGATAATAACACCTAAATTTAAAAGTCTATTATGCCAGCGTATTTCAATGTTCATTGCGATTTAGCATTGCTTCTGTAAAATCACCCAAACTAAATGCTTATTTATAAGGAAATATCAATATGGCTGATTACTCATCACCACCTGCCCAGCAACAACACACGATTCAAGTATATGTCGGTCAGGTTAAGCAACATTATGGTTTTGATTCTGCCATTGATAAAGACGCGGTCAACGACCGTATTTATCTATCAGAAATGGGGCTTGCAGAAGACACCAGCGCGGATAAAGAATACCACGGTGGTCTGGAACGAGCACTCCATCAATACCCTGCCGAGCATTATTCATTTTGGCAACAAACATTTTCACCACGCCGTGATACTCAACCGCAATTTGAAGCACCAGGCATGGGCGAAAATATCAGTACCATAGGCATGACAGAAGAAAATGTCTGCATTGGCGATCAATATCAATGGGGTGAAGCAGTGATCGAAGTCAGCCAGCCTCGCCTGCCTTGTAACAACCTCAATATACGTTGGGATACCAAAGACATCTCAGTTCAAATGCAAGCGCTGAGCCGCTGTGGCTGGTTATATCGCGTGATTAAACCGGGGTTGGTCAGTCACAACGATGCGCTAATCCGTATTAAACGACTTGAGTCACCAACAACAGTGAGACAAGTCTGTGAATTATTCTTTAGTAAGCCGTTGAACAAAGTAAACTTGGCGATCATAATCGACATGCCTGCGCTGTCACCGATCTGGGGTGATACAGCGCGTAAACGCTTAGCAACAAATATTGTTGAGAATTGGAATTTTAGATTGTTAGATCACGAGTAACTAATCTACAAACAAATTTTGGGGCAGTCGCAGTCCGCTTTGCCCCTCATTAAATTATCGTTATCAATAATAAAATCAACCATCAACGTTCAATAACCCCATCACCATTAATTTGCGAATAACACTAACATACATCACATTGATACCAGCTAACTTAGCCACATCAGTTAATGCATAACCTTCGCGTAATAACTGCACCGTGTATTCAACTTGTTCTTTTTTCATTATGTTCCCTAACTCGCTTACGACTAGACCTAGCTATATAAATAAATATAAAACCATATGTATATTTATCAAATGACATCGTCAGCTAATATAAAGTTCAATGGGAAATTAAACTGTCCACTACAGGACACTTGTGTTTAATTTTAATAAATAGGGCAAAATGACAGCGAATTCAATGAAAGTTAATCAAGCTAAAATTGAGGCTTAAAATAGAATTATTAACCCATAAATTAGTATAAAATATCGCATCAATCTGGCGTTTTAGATAAACATCACAATACTTGCTAGTTTGCATTGCTAATATGGCCCACTATTTACTCAATCAAACAATGAGTTACACTATGAAAATCAAATTACTCTCTAGTGCTATTATTTTATCGCTTTCTTTACCTCTACTTGCCGCTGATGGCGATTTACACGATGTTACGATTTTAGGTACATCAGACTTACATGGTCACTTTATGCCATGGGATTATGCCAGTGATAAAGCCAATACACGCGGCAGTCTCAGCCAAATAGCAACCAAAGTTAAAGCAATCCGCCACGATGAAAAGAATGTCATTTTAGTCGATGCTGGTGACACTACCCAAGGCAATTTTGTCGAAACGTTTAAGCATGAAAAAACAGACCCTATGATGCTTGGATTTAATGAAATGCAATACGATGTTTGGGTGCTAGGTAATCATGAGTTTGATTTTGGGTTAAAAGTGCTTAATCGTGCATTAACACAATTTAAAGGCAATGCACTTGCAGGTAATATCGAAACAAAAGACGGTAACCCTTTCCTACCAAGCTACAAGATCATAGAGCGTAACGGCATTAAGATCGGTATTATCGGTATGGATACACCGATGACCCAAGTATTTGCAGAAGGCACCAACCGTTTAGGTGGCATGACCTTTACCAACCCTACGCTTGAAGTTAAAAAAGTAATCAGTAAAATAAAAGATAACGTCGACTCGATAGTGCTTGTCGCCCACATGGGACTCGATAATGAAAACAACATCGCCGATACTGGTGTGACCGATATTGCTAACGCAAACCCAGAACTTGATGCCATTGTTGCTGGACATATGCACACGAAAATAGACAAAACCGTCGTTAACGGGGTGATTGTTACCGAACCAGATAAATACGGACGCGCACTATCGCGTATTGATTTACAATTTGTGGAAAAAGACGGTAAATTCACATTAGTAAACAAAGATAGCTTCACCTACAAAATTTCAGGCACTCACTCTGATGAAAAAATGGAAGCGCTCTACCAGCCTTACCACAAACGCCTTCGTGCCAATGCTAACCGCGTTGTCGCCACGTTAACTGGCACTGACTTAGTCCCAGAAAATGAAGTCCGCGGTATCCCGCAAGTACACGTTCAAGATACCGGTATTAGCGCCCTATACCAAGAAGCTAGCTTCTTTTATGCGCCCAAAGCAAATGTGATCGCATTACAAATTGATAATGATTTTGCCGAGTTAGATACGGGTAAAATAAAAGCCAAAGACATTGCTTATAACTACCAATATGCGGGTGGTGAAATAACGGTTTATGAAATGACCGGCAAAGATCTAAAAACCTACATGGAATGGTCTGCGGGTTATTTCAACTCTGTTAAAGCAGGCGATGTAACGTATAGCTTTGATCTAAAAAGACGTTCATCAAAATATTCGACCAATGATTTTTTTGCTGGCGTCACTTACACTATCGACCTCACTAAACCAGCAGGCGATCGTATTACTGCATTACAGTTTGCAGATGGTACACCGGTTAAGATGGACAGTGACATTAGATTGGGCATGAATAGTTACCGCATGGGACATTTAACCCGAAAAGGTGGTGTATTAGCGGGTAGACAATTCCCTGTTATTTTTGATACAAAAGCGAAATACGGTGAAGATGCGGGCACAATTCGTAATCTAACCATGCGCTATTTGACTGAAGAGAAAAAAGGTCAATATCAAGGCCAAACAATGCAACGTTGGAAACTATCCGGTCTTAGTGGATATGAGCAGCAGCGCCAGATCGTAACACAGCTCATCAATAGCGGAGAAGTGGACGTACTGAAAAGCAAAAATGGTCGCTATAGCAATGTAGCCGCTATCAACGTCAAAGATTTTATGTTTGCTTCTACAGAAAAAGCGCAGCTTAAACTCACTGAACTTAAACAACAGATCTCAGCAGCATCAAAGCAAGACAAAGTGTTATTACAGCAGCAAGTTATCTTAATCAACGCATTAAATTAATCATTTTGACTAAGGCATAAGAAATCACAAAGACGTACACCGTAATCTTTGCTGTGTACGTCTAAATTAACCGCTGCTTTCCTTCTATCATGACGTTCCAATTGTCACTCTGAATAAATTTCAGCCAAGTTAACATCACACTCATAGCAAACTCGCCTCTGTAAAGCTTAATTTCTTGCTCTCTTGCTGCGCTTAGCTTAACCTCAAGCTATTAGTAGAGAGATATATCGCCGCTCTGCAAAACAGAAAACAAATCGTTAATTCGATTAATATTTACCCGGATAAGGCTTAACATGACCAAAGACTTACAAAAAACAACAACTAAAAACGTAAGTGATCAGCCTACTTTTTATTGGCACGATTATGAAACGTAAATTGTAAGACATTGATTTTAAGCACATAAAAATACAGTAATAGAAGAGAATTATTATGTGGACGGTTTGTGATGCAAAAACAAATAATTCTTTAACGTAACTATCTATTATATAAATAAAAGTATAGATGCCTTAAAAATAATCAAAGAGATATGTTTAAATAATCACAGACCATCTTAGCCTAGCCCTACCACCGCATAAGATGTCCTTCCTCTCATAAATAATTATGCCGGTTTTAGAGTGCTAATTCCGATCGGCTATTCCCCCTGTGTTCGGATATCCCAAAATATGCAATCTGATCAACTAACGTTGCTATCGGAAATATCAATGTGGGTAAATCGAAACATAAAATCACCAACTGGTCTCAGTACAATAGGCATTAGTTAATCGAGGGTTTCTGGATTGATGAACAGGTCTTTCTTCAACACTGGAAGCGCTGGTCAACGAAGTTAAAGGTGTTAGTAGATAACAACCACCACCTGCATCGGTAATGACTGATAAGGCGAGTAGATAGTGACAGGCATCATCATTCAATAACACGACAAATTCAGGGTTATCTATCATTCGTTGAATGAAATATTGGATTTCTTCATCAGCATCAAATAATGAACTATCAACATCACTTTCTTCCAGCAGTATGAGAAAGGCATCGTATTCACTCCAGATGTCAACAGTGGTATTCAAGCAACCATTGAATGGGCTAATCAACTCATTATTCAATGCTGTTTTAACTTGTTCTGGTAGTGCGAGCTCATTAATAAGGTTGAAGTTCTTAATCACTTTCATTGGTTGTATTCCTTATGTATTAACAATCAACAATCAACAATCAATAATCAATAATCATGATATTTATATATTCTTCAGCCTTGTTTTATTACGCTACTGATCTGTATTAACCTTCTACCATGCTCGATATCATTGATGCCGTTTCACGTTGCTTACCCTCACTTAATTTGGCATAGCGTAATGTGCCAGATATGTCTTTATGATTTAGCAGCTTCTGAACGGCACTGATATCAACACCGTTAGAGATCAGGTTACTCGCTACCGAATGCCTTGCCGTATGCAGCAATACTTCATCAGGATTATCTATCTTCGCTATTCGTTTAATAATATCGAAGGCGTCACGAGGACGCGCTATTGGCTTCCCCTTTTTATGTGGTGCAGGGAAGAGGTAATTATTGCCCGATCTTTTAGGGACCGATTGCAGGATCTCTATCATCAAGTCGGAGAGATAAATGATGTGATATGTGCCGTTCTTGGTGCGTGGGATGGTTAGGGTGCGTTTCTCGTAGTTAATATCACTATGCTGTCTGAAACGTAACTCACCTTCACGACAGCCAATTAAATGTAGCAATGCAATGAAGTTACCAATACTCGGTTTCGGATAGGCTCTAGCAGCTTTGATGATGCGTTTAGTCTCATTAATGTCACAATAACGAGTACGAGCATTATTCTCGGGTAGTCTGCCACATTGATTATATCGTGCATTGAGTACGTCAATTTCCCCATAGTCTTGAGGAGTGCCAAAACCCTATTACAACTAGCGGTGCCTATAGTTTATCTTTATACTTAGTTTCACTCAGGGTTAAGTGAAGCTTCATTACATGGCTAACAGTTAGCTCGTTATATTTAATGTTAGCAATAGAATTACAATGCTTACGAAATCGTTTTTCATCAATACCCCATGTTTTCTTGCGACGTTTTGTTAGTGGTAAGTATGTATCGTAGAAGAATGACTTAACGGTTGGGTAATCAACTTGATTGTCACGTTCAGCTTTAGGATCTACCCCATCAGCAATCATACTTTATATACTTACGCGCTACCTTTCTTACTTGGTTAATATCAATATCAGGGGAACGTCCGATGGTGACACTGCATTTACGTCCGCTGAATTTATAACGTAATAGAAAACGTTTATTACCTGTTTTACCGGCTAGGCATTTCAAACCGATGATTTCAGTGTCAGATACTTCGAGTTCTGTTGATGATGAATTTGCTTGATTGGATGGAAGGGGTTTTAGATTGGCATTTGTGAATTTAAATGTCTTGGTGGTGATGGTTGTCATGATTAATACCTCGTCTGGTTAGGGATACAAGGTATTAATATGTTCTTGAAATGGAGTTAGGTACGAAGATACTGGTTAAAATACAAAACCGTGGCCAAAATTTGTTGACCACTACACAGATTCACATCTAGTTAAGTGGTTAACTTAATAGCTACATATAAATAAAAAGAAATTTCAACATGTCAGATTTATAACTGGCTTGTAATATTAGAGATTACTAGTAAAGGAAAGGAAAGGAAAATAATGTCTTTTTGGAAATCAATTTTATACTTTATAGGTTTTGCATTTGATGATAACGGTTATAATAAATTTGGCTTTAACCGAGATGGTGAAGATGTTGATGGTTATGATAAAAATGGCTTCAAAGGATTTAATATTCATTATCGCTGGAACCGAGATGGAATAAATCAAACCACTGGAATCAAATTTGACCAATGGGGGAAAGACGAAGATGGCTACGATAAAGATGGCTACGAGTCAAATGGATTTGATCGTAATGGAATTCATAAAGTAACAGGTACTAAGTATAAGGAAGATGGTTACGATAAGGACGGTTATGATCGAAATAATTGGTACTGGAATGCAATTCATAGGTTAACAGGAACACAACTAGATCCAGACGGATTTAATAAAGATGGTTATAGTGGTTGTTTACCTCAATATACCCAAGGCTCCGACGTTAAGGCACATACAAAGGCTTGGAGGGATGCTTTTGATAATGGTTTCGATAGAGCAGGCTTTAACAGGGATGCTTGGAATAAAGATGGTGTTAATAGAGAAACGGGAACAAAGTATGATGTGAGGGGTGAAAAATGGGGGTATGACGAAGACGGCTGGAATACGAATGGCTGGGATAGGAATGCAATTCACAAAAAAACAGATTGTCGGTTTGATGATGAAGGATACCGAAAGGACGGTTCAAGGAACCTTGCGGTAGTTTGTAAACAAAATCTAGGACAGGATGAATATAATCTAGCTGTAAAATATTTGCACTTTGAACATAATAGTAGCAGCGGGGAACTTTCAAGGTTGGCTATGACGGCTGCCGAATTGGGGCATGCACAAGCTCAATACCTCCTCGGTTTGTTATTTGAGGGGGGAAAATATTTTCCCAAAGACCACCCTATAAAGAATACGCGACGCTTCCCCCCCCAGCCAATAACTATTCCAAAATATTTTGAGCCATCACTGAGTTCACTTTTTATGATGGAATCAGGAATACCACCTAATCACGAAGAGGCTATGAAATGGTATTATTCCGCAGCAAAGCAAGGGCATGATACTGCAAAATTAAGGCTGGATTACTTAAGAGACAAACGTGATCCTATTTGTTTAGAAGCCCTAGAGGCAGACCTATTAAATAGCAGTGTTTTAGATAAATTAAATATTAATTATATTTATCACATGACACATATCGATAATATTGAAAGTATATTGAAGCAAGGACTTCTTTCACATAAAAATGCACCTGTACTACACGATATTAGCGACCCTGATGTGAATAGTCGAAGAATCAAAACTGAACCTATATATAATAGAAGTATTCACTCTTATGTACCTTTTTACTTTAATCCAAGAAATGCAATGCTGTACTCAAGGAAGCATATTCAAGATAGCATAGTTATTTTAGCTGTTGATAGAAGTTTGATTTATGCAAAATCTTCATTAACAACGGATGGTAATGCAGCATCAAGCAATACTGGGTTTTCTAATAAATCCGATGATTTAAACGTTCTGAGTTGGGAATGCATAAACTCAAAATACTGGAATGATTTTTTTGATGGAAAAAGAAAAAGCATGTCTGAAGTGTTAGTTTATAGCTCTGTAGAACCAAGCTCGATACTTAAATTTATTTGTAAGAACCCATCTACACAAAACGTTGTAAGTAAACTTTTAGCGGTTGAAAATATAAATACTCCGGTAGTCGTCAATAAGAGCTTCTATTTTGACACTAGTGATACTGTCGGTGTTATTCAATGATGAGATACGTATGAACTTAAGAGTAATTAATGGGAATATTTTTACTACTGACTGTCAGGTTATTGTAAATACAATTAACTGTGTTGGTGTAATGGGAGCAGGTATTGCACTCGAGTGCCGTTTACGCTATCCAGATATGTATAAAAAATACATCCTGTTGTGTAAAAACAATAATATTGATATCGGACTTTTATGGATATATAAATCTACTGATAAATGGGTTCTTAACTTTCCGACGAAAAGAGACTGGAAGCATCCGTCAAAAAAAGAATATTTGCATCAGGGGCTTTCAAAGTTTGTCAAAACATATGCAGAAAAAGGAATTGAATCAATTGCATTCCCATTACTTGGGGCGGATAAAGGTGGGATACAGCAAGAGGAAAGTCTAGAAATTATGAAGTCGTACTTAGAAGATCTTTCAATAAAAGTTGAAATATACAGATACGATCCAAAGTCAAAAGATGATCTATATGAAAAAACAAAACTGTGGCTGTTTTCTAATGATTTAGACTTTATATCTTCATCAACAAAGCTAAGGAAAGATTATGTTGTTAAAGTGATAAACGCCATGCAGTCAAATGACATCACACAATTAAACCAGTTAGCAAGAATTGACGGAATTGGACTTAAAACATTAGAAAAAATATTCGTTGCAAGCACTTGTTCACCAAATCAGAGAGAACTTTTCTAAGTTATTCTAGTTGCACCTGACTCTATATAAAATTACTAAACCATCATATGAATAGTATAGCAATAATCAGTAGCCTAATTGTAAATCAGGGTTTAGGTTAAATCTCAAACCTTGATAGTGGTGATTTTTATATTTGATTATGGTGATTATCCTACAGGTAATAACAGATACAATATCAATGCGGGAATATCAGCAACACTTCTACATTGCTACTATCTGGGGAGAAATTATAAACTAACCCTTGCGCATCATTATCTGATATCTTCATTCTATACGACACTGGGGGCACTAATTATCGTAGGTCATGTGTGTATCTTTACGACGAATAGATATTACGAAAGTTCGAAATTGGTAGTCTTATTGAAATAGCAGCAACGATCTGGGGATGGGTATTGGCCTGAGCCTTCTTGATAAGATTGATATCTCTCTGTAAACATATATACAATGAATAAATCCTTATCGCGTACAGTTTTTGTTTTTTTTAAAAACATAACATCTAAATATGTATCACCTGGTTTCGAAGTTGTAAATAATCCGACATTTGCAGTGGTATTCATTGGGCATAACTTAGCACTTAATATTCTCCCATATCTCTCCATCAGCCTTTCTCTATCCGTTTCACTTTTAGCAAGCTCTCTAATATCATCAATAATATTTTGAACTTCTTGAGCTGCAAAAATCCAGTCCGTTCGTTTCAATGAAAGATTATAGTTTTTAACACTAGGTTGAATACTTCCTACAGTTACTGTGATGTATTTTATTTCAACTAACGTTGAAATAATAATATTTATCGATTGGTTAATAGATTCTTTATGTTGATAATTTAAGGCACTTCTGGCAATTTCTCTTGATGAGTTCGCAACTCTGAAAGATAAAAAGGTAGCGATAGAAGAGCCTATTGCAGCTATCGCAGATAATGTTGCTAGTACATTCGATGAGTTTTCGAAAAACAAAGTAAATTGCCTCTTATATTCTAAAAACATTGGTAAAAATTTAGGGTTTGGTATTGAGAAAAGCAAGAATAAGTATGTTAGACCTGCTCCTATCAACCATCTATTATTTATTTTATTCACTTACTTACCTGCGATTCAACGTCCTAATTAACGATAATGGGTGTGTTTAGATGTTACTGCTTACTATTATGCCACATGTAAATAAAACTCTTATACATCAAACGTGTAACTATAATTAAAATAACGTTTCAACCTTCCACATTAATAAATAAGCCTAATTACGCATACCGATGCCAACGGGTAGTTGATGGACTAGGACAAGAAATGGACCGTAAAGTACAGGACAGCCTTGGATCTAGTGAGATTGCCTTGCGCACAGATTCTACATACGAAAGTACCAGATACACAAACAGGTACAACAGATACTCGCAAACCTGCGCTCCGTTGTACCTGTTTGTCATAATGATACTTACATACCAGACAGTAACTCATCACCGTAAAATTTCAGCACAAACCTTGCGACGTCAGTACCAGCCAACAGAGAAATAGGCTTGTTAATATCGGAAGATAACTTATCAATCGCTTGCTCTAAATGCTCAGTCTTATTACCCGTTGTAATCAACATACCCGCATCTGCATCGTACTGCTGGATAGCCACCTCAATCTGATCAACAGCTTTGGTTTCCCAATGTTCATTTGTATATGACTTAACTTGAACGACAACTTTCTCTATTGTCTCCAATCCTACAATAGGAAGGCCTGATTTATATTCAACGATAAGATCTGCGCCATAATCTGTACCCCAACCAGAGCCGTTTACTTTTACATTCTCTACAGTTGGAATATTACGGAATACCTCAGCCAAAAAACATTCAAGTTTTTTCTCTGGATGATTTTGTTGAATTAACGAAGTAATAGTAGCCAAAGGTGCCGATAAATCTTTCTTTAAAAAGTAAGTACCATGACTTTCACCTTTTAAATCAACATTATTTGATTTTAAGTTAGTTATAGATTCATGAAATTTATCTTCACAATATATTCTCCAATATCGTCCTCTCAATTTCAGTTTCCGACTGACTAGTGGCATAACATTAGCGTCATTACGATCAAATATAACAACACTTTCTCTGTCAATACCTATGCAATGTCTATAATCATCAAAATCATCGGTTTCAATTTTTGCATCAAAACTATATTGCTTATCAACTTTCGCGGCTAAACACTTCCCCCAAGAAGGAACATTGATATGAACAATCCAATCGCCCTCTGTAATGTCTAATAAGAATCTAGCTTGCTTCCAAACATTGTGCTCATCATCATCCATCTTCTCCCAAGGCTTGCTTTTCAAACCATTTAAGTTGGCTGAATCAAACCAACTCCAACCAAAGCGAGACACACCATTTTTAGCACTGTTTGATATATATTTCACCGCTTCATCACCAGGTTTATTAAACGCCCAAATTGCCATTATCATTCCTTTAGGATCGTCAGCCAAAACAGCTACGAAAACTCCGTTATTCTTAAAAATCAAGACTATAAATTTGATAATACATTAGGCAATCAGAGCAGAACTATCGTGAATATCACAGATTTGAAAGTATTCCATAAAGATACTCCTTAATTATGAATGAATTAAATAGCAATGAGGTAATACCCGATAGTGAATACTGATAGTGTGCGGTGTTATCTATCCCCTACGTGCTTATTACACACCCTCTCAAGTACCTTATCTCGTAAGGATTTACCTGTTGTTACCAATTACGAAAAAATCATCCATTTGACCGGATAGGTATTTCAAGCCGATGATTTCTGTATCGGAGACTTCTAGTTCTGTTGATGATGAATTGGCTGGATTAGATAGTAGGGACTTTAGATTGGCATTGGTGAATTTGAATTTCTTGGTGGTGATGGGATTGTGATTATTGGATGTGGTGTTGCTGATCATATTAATACCTCGTCTGATTAGGGATACAAGGTATTAATATGTTCTTGAAATTGGATTAGATACGATTAACCAAGATGGGTAGTAAAGGTTGTCATACGGTGGCAGCCATATCTTCGCTTTCTTTTAACTGGGCTAGTTCCTGTTCTAAAGCTTGGGAAAACTGTTCTAGCTCATGTTGTTGCTCAGCAAAGTAGCCTTCAAAATCATCATCCATTTGTATAATGGTCTGATAAGAATCTGAATTCTCTAATACTTGCACTTCATCTAGCGTTTGTTGGTATAGTTCTTTTAGTTCTTTCAGCTTCTGTAATAAAAACTCCTTGTCAGCGATAACGTCACTTATACACGTTAGTTCCCCACCATTCTCTATTTGAATTAGAAGTTGTTTCAATCGATTTAAATCTTGTTCCTGATACGCAACATTAACCGCAACCATAAGCTCATGAGCTTTATCTTTCAGTTCATCACTGACAATATCTGGATGGCATAATTTACTAATCTTACGATACAGTTTTTTAAGTAGCTGCTTTTCATCAGCATCAAGTTTAGTTGTTACAGAACTCTTGATTTCTTCATATTCATACTCAAAGCTATCCGAATCCTGTTGCGCTTCCTGATGCTGCTGAAAAATTCCATCATCATCTTTTTTAACGCTTTGAAGTTCTGCTTTAGCTTGTAGGCGTACTTCTTCAAGTTCAGCTTCTAATACACCTAACTCTTGCTTCAGGAACATCAACTCTGAAATAAGTTCATCATAAGCATCACTTAAAAAATCGACTGCTTCAATTTCCTGCTCTACTTGGTTTATATGTTCTTTTTTGTTTTTTATTTGTGTATTAATGTCTTTAAATTGAGTTTCTAAACTACGATATGATTTTAATTTTATCGCTAATGCTTGGGCTGCAATTTGCTCTTGCAAAGATAGAACACGCAATACCACAGGTCCTAGATTAAGGTGATATTCTCGATTAAAATCTTGTAATGAATTTTGAGCATCATTTCGATGAGCAATTAGATTCTGTAAGCGTTGTTCTAATGTTTTTAACTCTAATCGAATAGCTGTTATTTGCGCATCTTCATAACTAATAAGTCCGTGTTGAGATTTAATAAAATATTCAATGGCTTGCTGTGCATCGATGTATAGCTGACGTTCTAAAAGTAATATAATTGCATCAGAAGCAGAGCTAACAGTTAACTCTTTTAGCAAAGGCAACTGTAAATCAATAATAGTGTGGTCTTCTAAGCTAATGCAGGTCTTGATTAGCTCAAATCTTTTTAATAGTTCTTGCATAATTAGTCTTACGTGTTTATTTATGTTAGTGGTAATTCAGAAGCTCGTTCGCTTATTGATACTAGGTATTATCTAATATATTCAGTATTTACATTCGGGTTGTCACGTACCCTATCTGGTAGTTCAGTCAGGTCATTGCCATACAAATTAACCCAAGTAAACAGTGTCAAGTTGCTTAACCACTCAGGTAGTTCTGTTAGATTATTACTTCTCAAATCAAGTTGAGTAAGCTGTGTTAGTTTGCCTAACGATTTTGGTAGCTCTGTTAGGTCATTATCATTCAAAGAAAGATAAGTAAGTTGTGTGAGATTACCTAACGACTCTGGTAATTCAGTTAGGCTATTAAAACCCAAAGAAAGATGAGTAAGTTGTGTCAAATTACCTAACCATTCCGGTACCTCTGTTAGGTCATTATTATTCAAACCAAGATAAGTAAGTTGTGTGAGATTACCTAACGACTCTGGTAATTCAGTTAGGCTATTAAAATTCAAGGAAAGATGAGTAAGTTGCGTCAAGTTACCTAACCATTCCGGTAGCTCTGTTAGGCTATTAAAATTCAAGGAAAGATGAGTAAGTTGCGTCAAGTTACCTAACCATTCCGGTAGCTCTGTTATGTTATTGCTACTCAAATTAAGCTCAGTAAGCTTAGTAAGCTTAGTTAAGTTGCCAAACCATTCTGATAGCTCGGCTAGATTATCCAGACTCAAAGAAAGATAAGTAAGCTGTGTTAAATTACATATTGATTCAGATAGCTCAGGTGAGTGATTACCACTAAAATAAAGCCTAGTAAGCTTCATCAAGTTACCCAACGACGCTGGTAGCGTAGTTAGATTATGCCCCGTCAATCTGAGTTCAGTAAGCTTTGTCAAGTTGCCTATCGAATCGGGAAGTGCTGTTAGACTATCCAGTCTCAAAGAACACTTAGTCAACTGTGCTAGACAGCCCAACGATTCTGGTAGCGTA
>NZ_AKXQ01000003.1 GCF_000276805.1 Moritella dasanensis ArB 0140
AATTGGAACAAGTTACTTGGTAGGCGTTTAGGACGTAATAATTTACCGTCTTTCTTCAGAATAACATCACCATTACCTAGTTCATCTTGAGTGATCTCATCACAATCAAGGAATGAATTATATTGGTCACCAAGGTCACCTGGTTCATTCGTTACAGCAATTTGTTTTGTTAGACCAGCACCTAATGAGTCAGTACGCGCAACAATAACACCGTTGTCGATACCAAGTTCTAGGAATGCATAACGAACAGCATTGATTTTCGCTAGGAAATCTTCATGTGGAACCGTTACTTTACCATCTTGGTGGCCACATTGTTTTTCATCAGATACTTGGTTTTCAATTTGGATACAACATGCACCCGCTTCAATCATTTTCTTAGCCATTAGGTAAGTTGCTTCTGCATTACCAAAACCAGCATCGATATCTGCAATGATTGGCACAACGTGCGTAACGTGGTTATCAATTTGGTCTTGTACCGCAGCTGCTTTCGCTGTATCGCCCGCTTTTCTTGCAGCGTCTAGTTCGCGGAAGAAACCGCCTAGTTCACGTGCATCTGCTTGACGTAGGAAAGTGTATAGTTCTTCGATTAGATCTGAAACAGATGTTTTTTCATGCATTGATTGGTCTGGTAGTGGACCGAACTCAGAGCGTAGTGCAGCAACCATCCAACCTGAAAGGTAAAGATAACGACGGTCAGTATTGTTTTCAAAATGTTTCTTAATAGAAATCATTTTTTGTTGACCGATAAAACCATGCCAGCAACCTAAAGACTGCGTATACAGTGAAGAATCATTATCGTAGTTTTCCATATCAGCACGCATAATGTCTGCTGTGTACTGTGCAATTTCAATACCCGTTTTGAAACGGTTTTGAGCACGCATACGCGCCGTATATTCTGGGTTAATTGCAGCCCATTTAGAACCTTGTTCAGCTTTAAGTGTAGCAACCGAATCGATATCAGTGTTGTATGTTGACATAGCAAATCCCTTTCAGTGATCAAATGATGATTAATTAAATTGAAACGCAGCGACTAAAGCCTTTTATTCGTTTGCGTTTTGATGAGTTAATATTAAACGCTTAATTGATATTTAGTTAGTTTATAATCTTTATAGTCGCCATTCACACTGTGAATGATTGTGACTGTTCATTTAGCTTATTTATGGTGTATTCTGGTTAAAGTTGTTAGATATGATGAGTTTTGACGAGGTGTTAGCTTTATCTTATTGAATTAGCGTTGTTTCATTAAAGCTTTATTACTTTTTTATTGTAGGTATTTATTTTATGAATATATCAGGGATTGATCTTAATTTATTGATTTACTTCGATGTTTTACTGCGTGAGAAGAATGTAACCCGCGCGGCGAGTATGCTTAACATTACCCAACCAGCAATGAGTAACGGTTTACGCCGATTACGGACTCTACTGGACGATCCAGTTTTAGTACGTACCTCTGGTGGCATGACCCCAACTGAAAAGGCTCGTAAATTAGCCCCAGTGATCAGAAAATTACTGTTGGAACTCGAAGAAGCCTTACAAGAAGAAAAAGAATTTGATCAGAGCAGTCAGCGTGTTTTTCGTATTATGGCCAGTGACTATGCTGAATCGACGCTGATCCCGCGCTTACTGAGTAAGTTGAGTAAGGTTGCGCCAAATATGACGGTCGATATCATGACGCCATCGGATGTGACCTTCCATGATGTCGAGGAAGGTAAGATTGATATGGCGATTAACCGCTTTGATGAATTACCGCAATCGTTTTATCAAAAGACCTTATGGCATGACTCGTTTACTTGCATGATGAATGCGGATAACCCGATCGTGAATAAGTTTAACCTTAACCATTATCTAGACTCGAAACACGTGTGGGTATCGAAGACAGGTTTTGGCGTTGGTGTTGGCATGAACCCGCACGATGTGCAGAAGTTGGGTTGGGTGGATGAAGCACTTAATCGCTTAGGTAAGAAACGCGATATCAAGGTATTTACCCGTAACTATAATGTCGCTATGCAATTGGCGTTGCAAGATGAACTGATTGCGACATTACCGACTCAAGCTGCACTGGTTCATAAAAATAACAGCAGCTATACTTTGCTGGAACCCCCATTTCCGATCCCGAACATTGAATTAAAGATGATCTGGAGTCCGCTATTGCATCATGACGCCAGCCACATTTGGTTCCGCCAGCTGGTACTTGAAGCGGCCACAGAGTTGCGCGCTGATAATAAATAGCGCAGACAATAATAGTTGTAGTTACTTAATTAATCAGTACTGGGACCGACGTTAGCGCTTTATCAAATAAGTTTAATACTGTTGGATCTCGAGGCTGCTGATCACGTGGTGGCCATCAGTTACTTGCTGGCTTAGTTCATACATAGCATTGGCAAGTTGCTCGATGGCTATCGGCTTTTGCTGCTTTAATAACAGCAAAGGCAACAGAGATAATATCGCCAGTGGGTAATAAGCCACGGCTTCCATTAATCTAAATTCGTCACGCTTACCGTGCAACAATGTCGGTTGATAAAGGTATAAAGCAGGGAGCGGTAATTGACGTAGCAATTGCTCTGTCTCGCCTTTAGTTTGTAAGTAACTACTTGCCGATTTAGCATTGGCACCAACAGCACTAATGACGTGTAGTTGTGCGTTAGTATTGTTTGCGACCCAAGTGCCAAAGTTAACAATGTAATCTTTATCTACTTGTCTGAATGCGGCTAACGAGCCCGCTTTTTTACGTGTCGTACCCAGGCAGCAATAAGCGCAGTCTATATTTTTTTCAACATCTAAATTATCAAAATTGGCTAAATCGAGGGTGATTTCAGTCACTTTGTCGAGATGTGCGAAAGGCGTTACGCGATAATGCACTACGTAGATATTTTCAACCGTCGCATCATTGATTAGTTGCAGCATGAGCTGGTTGCCTGTTGCGCCAGTGGCACCAACAATAATGACGTTTTTCATGGTATTTCCTTTATTCATGACCGCACTGTGCCGTTAAGCAGGCTTGTTCGTTAAAAGACGAAAACGCGAGAACATAATCGAGAGTAGTTTTAAGCTGAATAACCAAAATAGGTTTAAGCTTATGCCGCCAATTAACCCAGTCGCTATCGCCGCTTGGCTCAAAGGGATACCTGGGGTAAACAGTGATAAGGTATTTTCAGCTAATTTACTGTCGGCTCGGGTAATAAAATAACCCAGTTTATGTACATAACTACCGTCGGTCAGAATCGCTAAATCTGCGGCGAGTACTGGTAATGATTGTTGTAAAGTGAATACTTGCTTACCCACTTGTTGCACTGCAGGTGCAGGGCTAGCATTAAAGTCGGCAATCAGTGTATCGAGCTGACCACTAAAATTAGTATCGGCAATGAATTGAAATTGTTGTAGCTGGGTTTGCTGGGCAAGGTAATAACCAGAAAATTGCTGGCTGTAATGATCAATAAACTGCGGTAGTTGCATAAATAACATGACGCCAAAAGTGAATAATAAGCGCTGTAATAATCCATTAATAAACGTCATGTCGTGCGTATCCTATTTATAACTCAGCGCCGTATTGTGATTCCATCCAGCCTTCTAAGATAACCATGGCTGAGGCACTGTCAATTGCGCCTTTTTGCAGGGCTTTAAAACCGCCTTCTTCAAATAAACGGGCTTTGGCATCTTTGGTTGTTAGACGCTCGTCATGCATTTCTGTTTTGACATTAAAACGACCGGTTAAGCGGTTAGCAAACTTAATGGCACGCTTGGTGATCTCTTGCTCGGTTCCATCCATGTTCAGTGGTTTACCGACGATAACCAGATCTGGTTGCCATTCTTTAATTTGTTGCTCGATCAAATCCCAATCTGGAATACCATCATTGGCTTTAAAAGCCACAAGCGGGCGGGCTGTGCCAGTGATCTCTTGGCCTACAGCAATACCAATACTTTTTGTTCCGAAATCAAAACCAAGTAAGGTTCTTTGTCCGCTTTCTGCATTACTCATATTCTTCTCCGTAGGCACTTTTAATTACTTAGATATATTAAGAGTGTCCTACCTGACTAGATAATTGGCTAACGTCGATACCTATTTTCTGTACGGCCTGTTCCCAGCGTTGGTGTACGGGCACGTTAAATAGAATATTTTCGTCGGCATTAATGGTGAGCCAACTGTTGTCAGCTATTTCTTGTTCTAACTGGCCTTTAGTCCAACCGGAATAACCTAACGCGACAATGTAATTGTCAGGTTGCTTGTTGGTGCCGAGTGTTGCTAATACATCAAGTGATGAGGTGATCATCAACTCATCATTGATTTGTAAACTAGAGCTAAACCCAGGTGAGGCAGTATGTAATACAAAGCCACGCTCTTCAGATACAGGACCACCTTTAAATACCGGGTCATTGATGACGTTTTTCGGCTTTGCTAGTGAGGCTGCTTCATCATCAAGGTCAGCTTCGATAGTTTGTGATAACAACTCGTCGATAGAAATATTAACGGGTAGGTTGATGATGATACCCATTGCACCTTCATTGTTATGCTCACAAATATAGATAACAGCGCGCTCGAAAATACCATCTTTCATGCTTGGCATTGCGATAAGGAAGTGATCTTGTAAAGAGTCCATAGGCCTATCTTTTGTTGTTAGCAGTGAATTTATTATGGCAGACAATCATAGCTTAAGCGGTTAAATTCACTATAAGCTATGATTTATTCACTCTTTATTTTGATTCTTTATTTAAGAGTGGGTAGGTCTATTACGCTTTGTTTAAACGTACTTCAATCGCATCCATCAACATGCCAGTGATGCTAACATCATAAGCCGCTTCGATTTCACGGATACAAGTAGGGCTAGTGACGTTGATTTCAGTTAGCTTGTCGCCAATCACGTCTAGACCAACAAAGATCAGGCCTTTTTCTTTTAACTTAGGGCCTAATGCTTTAGCAATTTTCCAATCACTTTCAGACAGTGGACGTGCAACACCACGACCGCCAGCTGCGATATTACCGCGCGTTTCACCACTTGCTGGGATACGAGCTAGGCAATACGGTACTGGTTCGCCATCAATCACTAAGATACGTTTGTCGCCATCTTTAATATCAGGAATGAATTTTTGAGCCATGCAGTAACGCGTTTCATGTTCTGTTAATGTTTCGATGATCACGCTAACGTTTTTATCTTGCTCGTTAAGACGGAAGATCGATGCGCCACCCATACCATCAAGTGGTTTTAAGATCACATCTTTGTGTTCTTTATGGAATGCACGTAATTTGTCTTTACGACGTGTTACTAGCGTTGTAGGCGTGAATTCGTTAAACCATGCCGTGTACAGTTTTTCATTGGCATCACGTAGGCTTTGTGGTTTGTTAACGATTAATGTGCCTTCGTCTTCAGCGCGTTCAAGCATGTAAGTTGCGTAAACAAATTCAGTATCGAACGGAGGATCTTTACGCATCAATACCACATCAAGATCTGATAATAGGTGATTTGTTTCTTCACCTAGTTCGTACCAGCTTGCTGGGTCTTGTTGTACTTTCAATGAACGAGAAGCAGCATATGCACGGCCTTCAAGCATAAATAGGTCTTGCATTTCCATGTAGAAAAGTTCGTAACCACGGTTTTGCGCTTCCATTAACATTGCAAAGCTAGAGTCTTTTTTAATGTTGATGTCTGCAATGGGATCCATCACGATGCCAAGTTTAATTGTCATATTCTTTATCCTATCCTAAATCGCCAAAGCGGCATTGTAGTGCGGTGATCGCCGTTAATGCTGCTGTTTCAGTTCGTAATACTCGAGGACCTAATAACGTTTCTTCAAAGTTAAATTGCTCTGTCATGCTGATTTCATCCGCAGATAAACCGCCTTCAGGGCCAATTAACAAACGCACGCCATTTTTAGGCTCGGGTAAGGTATTAATACTGTATTTTGCGCGTGGGTGCAGATTTAATTTAAGTTCTGTTGTTTCTTCTGCCGCCCAGTCTTTTAACTGTTTTGGTGCTAATACTTGTGGCACGAAGTTACGGCCACTTTGTTCGCACGCAGAAATGACAATTTTTTGCCATTGCTGTACTTTTTTCTCTAAACGTTCGCCAGATAACTTAACACCACAACGCTCACTAAACAGTGGCGTGATAGTTGTTACACCCAGTTCGACCGATTTTTGAATGGTGAAATCCATTTTTTCGCCACGCGAGATCGCTTGACCAAGGTGGATCTTTAATGGTGATTCACTGTTAATATCTTGGAATTCGTCAATCTGAACTGTCACTGATTTTTTTGTGGTTTGTTCAATTGTGGCTTGGTATTGGCCACCTTTACCGTTAAATAAAGTTAGCGTATCACCAGTTGTCATGCGTAATACACGACCAACGTGGCCTGCGCCGTCTGGTGATAATTCAAAGCTAGAACCCACGATTAGTTCGCCGGATTCGAAGATGCGAGGATGACGCATGCTGGTTACCTTTATTTAAATATGTAGTTAATAAAATGATTATACCCACTTTTTTTATGAGCAGATGAAATTTATCGGTTAACAAAAAAAATAGTTGCTTATGGACGCTGTCATCGAGGTGATGATTGTCTCATTTATGGCATCGTCAGATTCATCCTAAGGCTAAAAATTGATCCTTTGTTCGTACTAGTAGAGTCAATGCATACTATTTTTAATCGTTTAATGAAGAGCATATGATGAACAATACGCGAATAATACAACTAATAAATGAGTTTCCATTGCTGGAATTACTGATAGATCTTCAACCGCTGAGTTGGTTCAATCCGAAGGTAACGAGCTATGTCGAGGCTTTACCTTATGTTGGTTTAACCGCGCTTGATGTACAAGATGCCAGTGATCGCTTATTACGTTTTGCGCCTTTTCTATGCCTGGCATTTCCTGAAACACAAAAAAGTAACGGTATTATAGAGTCTCCGTTGCAGGCTATACCGCTGATGCAAACGGCGTTGGGTAAACATTATCAGAGTGACTTACCAGGCCGGATGATGATTAAACTTGATGCGCAATTACCAATATCGGGATCAATTAAAGCGCGAGGTGGTATTTATGAAGTACTGCAGCATGCAGAGAAATTGGCCCTTGCAGCAGGTATACTGCATGTCGATGATGATTACAGTAAAATTAATTCGCCACAATTTAAGGCATTTTTCAGCCAATATAAAATTGCTGTTGGCTCAACCGGCAACTTAGGCTTATCGATTGGTATTATAGGTGCCAGTTTAGGCTTTCAAGTTAGTGTGCATATGTCTGCCGATGCAAGACAGTGGAAAAAAGATCGCTTGCGTCAGCATGGCGTGAATGTGGTTGAGTATCAATCTGACTACAGCATTGCGGTTGAAAAAGGTCGTGAAGAAGCACTGCAAGACCCGTTCTGTCATTTTGTTGATGATGAAAACTCGACGTCGCTGTTCTTAGGTTATGCCGTTGCTGGAGAGCGCTTAAAGCAGCAGTTTGATGAGCAAGGCATCGTTGTTGATGTCGAGCATCCGTTATTTGTTTATTTACCTTGTGGTGTTGGTGGCGGTCCTGGTGGCGTTGCGTTTGGTCTTAAATTAGCTTTTGGCGATCATGTGCATTGTATTTTTGCGGAACCGACTCATTCACCGTGTATGTTGTTAGGCGTTTATACTGGGTTGCATGATCAGATCTCGGTGCAAGATCTTGGTATAGATAATGTCACTGCTGCAGATGGTCTTGCTGTTGGTCGCGCTTCAGGGTTTATCGGTAAAGCGATGGAGCGGATGTTAGATGGTTATATCACCTTAACAGATGCGGACATGTATCAGTTATTAGGGCTGGTACATGAGACTGAACTGCTTAAATTAGAGCCTTCTGCGCTGGCAGGCATGCCGGGTATTGTTCATGTTACCAACAATGCGGATTACCTTGAACGAATGCAACTTACTGATAAATTGGTGAATGCTACCCATTTAGTCTGGGCTACTGGCGGCGGTATGGTGCCAGAGGCGGAAATGACAGCCTATTTACAACAAGCTAAAAGTTGAGCCTTTTGATATGCGATCTGTTAAATTCAACGACGGTCTCTTAGGACTCGGTTTTGTTTATAATGGAAGCATTTTAGTCATGGAATTAACATTCGGTAGTCATAAAAAATTTAGCGGTAGTCAATTAGCTAACCTAGATACTTTTGTTAAAGCAGCGCAGTATGGTTCATTTACGCAAGCGGCAGAGGTGCTTTTCCTCAGCCCTAGCGCCGTGAGTCATCGCATTGCCAAGCTGGAGCAAGAACTTGGTTTTAAGCTGTTTCATCGTTTGCATAAACAGCTTAAATTGACGGGCGAGGGTGCACGCTTATGCCGCAGTTGCGAGCAGTTATTTAATTCATTGGATGAAGAGTTAAATGATATTCGCAGTAATGAATTATCTGGTCGTCTGACAATCTATGCTCGACCGTCTATTTCATTGTGTTGGCTAGTACCACGTATCCATGATTTCCATCGTCAATATCCGGCTATTCAGTTGGATATTCTGACCGGTAATGATGATATTAATTTTCAAACTGAATTTATTGATGTTGCGCTTTATTATACCTCGGGGCCTTTTCCGGGATTATCAAACATTGAACTAATGTCAGAGGAAGTCACGCCAGTCTGTTCTCCGGCTTATGCTGAACTACATAATCTGATAGATAACCCCGACAATATTCGTCATTGCAGTTTATTACATGATTGCAAAGCTTGGCCCCAAGCGGCTTATAATGCGGAATGGTTAGAATGGGTTGAGCGTCATCAGATAAGTGGGGTTAATTATAATCGCGGTTTAAGTTTTGATCGTTCTGATTTGGCGATGGTCGCCGCGATCAATAATGCAGGTTTGGCTATTGGCCGTAAGCGTCTAGTTGATAAACATTTACGCAGTGGTGAATTAATCGCGCCCTTTCCTGCGCTCATTAGCCCTGCCACGTATCAATATCACGCCGTATATAGCGCAGACATAACACCTAACCCGCGCGTTAAGGTGTTATTAGCTTGGTTACAGCAGCAGGCTGAAAAGTTTTAATAATGTGGTTAGCGCAGCGTAACGCCATTATTTAGGTCGATAAGCTTACTCAATACTTTATCACCGTCCATACGAATACCGTTGTGTTCGAACTCTGACGTTAACCAGTATTTGAGGTTATTAACGCGCGCGGCGGTTTCTAGGCTGTATTGCATTTCTACATACATGTCTTCGCTATAAATAGCTGCTGCCACGGGTACTTGATTGTTTTTAAGGACATCAAGATCGTAAAGATCTGACCAATCTTGTTTACCAGCTAATTGTTGCGCCGCTGCTTGCAGTGGTTTTAAGTTATTAAATTGTTCGAACATCCACGGATAAATCATTTCACCAGTGAATAAGAACGGCTGACCTGGCTTATAATTAAATTCATCATAATCAGCGCGAACTGTATGCGCAGCCCAAGCTGATGCTTGCTGCTGGCAATAGATAGATTCGTGCAGCACGGCAAAGATCGGGTTGGTATTGAAATCAAGGAACTGACAGAACTGCGCTAAGAACAGTGGGTTGACTTGTGTGCCACTTGGCGTAGTGATAAGTGCTTGTTCAAGTAAATAATAAACCGCTTCAGGGCCTTCTTCCATACCAATGTTGACACCAAGTAGTTGCAACATTTCAACCGTCAGTTTCTCGCCTGTCGCAAGATAAGTATCGTGTTCACTAATATGTGTCGCTAATGCCGTTACAAGATCTTGCGCGTCATTAAAACGGTTAAAGAAGTCATTATTTTTTGCTAACACTCGTTTATACGTTGCTTGATAAACTTCTGTAGCTGGACGCGTTAGTGAGGGTAATCCGCCAGTCACAAAAGCTTGTGTTAAACCTTCTGGTGCGGCAGTTAAATAACGTAATACACAGAAACCACCAAAGCTTTGGCCAATAATACTCCAGGTATTAAACGGCGATAATTGTGCGCGGATAGCTTCGGCATCACGAACAATATTATCAGCGCGAAAATGGGCAAGGTAGTTCGCTTGTTCACTTGGTGTTAAGTGGGCAAGACTCACAGAACTGATAGGTGTTGATAACCCAGTGCCACGCTGATCTAACAGCAATACACGATATTCTTGTAATGCACGCTTTATCCAGCCGCCATTAGCCATTGGACGTACCGCGCCAAATCCTGGACCACCTTGAAAATAAACCAAATATGGCAGGTCTTGATCTTGTTTATCTGATGCGACAAGTTCACGTACAAATACCTCAATCTTGTCACCGTCAGGTTTGTTGTAATCAAGTGGCAAGGTGAATGTGTGCTTCTGTGCAACTAAGCCGCTTAATGTGAGATCAATTTTCATGGCAATCCTTTGTTAACAATAAAGTTATTATATAGGTTATTGTAACCTTAAATGGGTGTTAAGTATTAATGGCTGCTAGCAATTTAAGTAATAAGGAAGGTAATAATGATGGATGAAGCTTATAACGTCAGCACTAATTTTACTGATATGGATCTAGATGTTATCCATGGATTTATTTCAGCGTCATATTGGGCAAAAGGAATTCCGATGGCCACGTTGCAGCGTTCGCTAGAAAACTCATTATGTTTTGGTGTGTTTACCCAAGGTGGTGAGCAAGTGGGGTTTGCTCGAATGATCACAGACAAAGCAACCTTTGCTTATTTATCTGACGTGTTTGTACTCGAAGCACATCAAGGTAAAGGGTTAAGTAAATTGCTAATGACCGCTATAATTGCTCACCCTGAATTGCAGGGACTTAGGCGTATGCTGCTAGCAACCAGTGACGCGCATGGTCTGTATCAACAATTCGGTTTTAAAGCCTTAGCTGACCCAGATATTTATATGACATTACATCGACCAAACATATATGAATAGATTACGTTAATTATCAATATTAAATAGCGCTAACTAGGCATTTTTTTACTAATATATTTATTTGTGCTCTTCATTTTTAGTATTAATTATCGATAATCACTAAAAATTAGATGTTATATTAAAGGTCACTCATGGCGTCGAGTACAATATTTCTTGGTATTTCAACCCAAGTCGGTCATCCAAGTAAAGTGAACATACCGCATGTATTAGCGCAATATAAAGAAAGAAACTGCCGTGTCGCGATTGCTGACGGCAGTGTTATCAGTGGTGTCATACCTTTTAAGCAGTTATATGAACTACAAAAATGGATTGGCGATAACTATCATCGCTTGCAGTTAGAGTGGAATAAGGTTGGGTAACTCCTATTTTCCTACCACAATCCACGGTCTAAACAGGCCGATTTAACCACTCGGTTTTCGTTACCTTGTAAGTTTTCGATTAGCTGAGTGCGTCGACATTCGCTGCTAGTCACTGGGTATTGTTTATCCCAGGCTTGCAACTCACGTTTCTGTCTACCTATTTTGTATCCAGGGTAAGCTGATTCCATATACAGATACGCGCGGGCTATTTCACCTTTGGCATAGTTTGGTGGCTGTACCGTTTTGTTGTTAATTTTGATGGGACAGCTGCCGAATTGATTCTTCTCGGCTGATACCTGAGATGCAAAATTGTAGTTACTGCGCAGGGCATTTACAGCGCCAATCGCAGGGTAGAGGTTGTACATATCTGCTTGCATGTAACGATAAGGAATATTCATTTTTTCGGCGCAGCGACGACCTTTAAAGCTTTTCCCTTTACTGTTCACGCAAGCATTATCACCTTCACGCCATTCTTTAAAATTACGCCCGAAGTTCTCTGCTGGAACCACATGTTCCCATTCTACTTTTGCTTGACGCTTTACATGCTTTTTCGATGAAAAACCATTATGGTCGGTGATCTTCTTTTTACTATTGAAATCAGCTTGGCAATAGATAGTCAGCTTAGGTACATCATTGTATACCTGTCGCTCGAGCATCTTTTTGGCTTTACTAAAAGATTGGTTGGTTTGATTGCCGCCGTCAGAAGCATAAGCGAAAAGAGGGAGTGATAACGTGGTTGATATAACCATAATACTGAGTTGCTTTAACATTACAGACTGCTCCAATGTAATAATTCAACATTGTAGCACAGCTAAAACAAGACGATTGGATGATGAGGTAAGTGTGGTTTAAGATTGTGGGGTTATTTAATAACAACGCATGATGATGTTGAAATCATTGATTTTAAATAGGTGATTTGAAAAATGGGGGCAGGCTAAACTAAATTTTTGTCTACGGAGGGGCGTGACGGTATAAAAAGGAGCGCTAAAAAGTAGATATAAAAAAAGAGCAGATGATAACAGCTGCTCTTTAGATTCGAGTTCGACGTAATTAGTTTGCGCGAGACGCAGCGTAACGGACGGCGATATCAGAATCGATTAGCATTTTTTCTTTTAATACACCGGACTTCGCCATGAAAATACGTTGAGAGATCGATAAAGCGCTAAGGTCGAGTTTACGAGCAATTTGCTCTGCTTGATCTTTGTTACGCTTTAAAACTGCTGTTATCAGTTTTTCCATTTCATAATCGGTTGATTTCGCAGTATCTAACGTGTGAGTCATAACCTAGTTCCCTATCACAGTGGTATGTATAGCCTCATTTTATCTGATGATATTAGATAAATACACCTATATAAGCTAATTATTTAGATTATTAACAAACAAGTTGTCACATTTTTAGCCTTAAGTTAAGTTATTGTTATTATATATGATTTAATGTTTTCGGCTTAAACTTTGTTTGCATAAACGACAGATATATTTGATATTATCACGCACAATTTTATTGTGACGACGAATAGTTAGTTGGTGATCAGTGCACTGACAAGCATAGGTAAAGCTTTTGCCTTTCACACTGGATATGTCGTATTGATGTGTTGTTTTGGCTGCGAGGTCAAATATTTGATTCATGATTTGCTGCCACTCTTTACCGTGTGGCTTAGTGCGACCATAAAGTTGATACGTTAGTAGGTGAGCAACTTCATGAGGAACTGTATGCATTATAAAGTGTTGCTGGTTTTCTTGCAGTAAAATAGAGTTAAAGCGTAACTCATTGGTTTGTAATCTAGCGCTACCGGCTGCTTTACCGCGTTGATTGAAATTGATAATGGGACGGGAGAAGCTTCGGTTTAAGCGTTGTTCGGCTTGTTGATAACAAGCGCTGATCTTATCTAATACTAATTGTTCTAGCATTTTGGTTGTTGGGCTTGCTTGCTGTAAGTCGTCAGACATTATCGATATCTATAAAAAAGGCGCTTTGGTTAAATTACCAAAAGCGCCCCTTACTGTCTAATTAAAAGTTATCAACTGTTAGCTAAACGCTAGTGTTGATTAAAGACCTGCTGCATCACGTAAGATTTCAGCTTTGTCTGTTGCTTCCCAAGGGAATTCGCTACGACCGAAATGACCATAAGCAGCTGTGCTTTGGTAGATTGGACGCATAAGGTCAAGCATTTTGATTAGACCGTGTGGACGTAATTCAAAATGTTCACGAATCAGCTTAATTAATAACTCTTCGCTTACTTTACCTGTACCGAATGTTTCAACAGAGATTGACGTTGGTTCAGCAACACCGATAGCGTAAGAAACTTGGATTTCACAACGGTCTGCAAGACCAGCTGCTACGATATTTTTAGCTACATAACGTGCTGCGTATGCTGCTGAGCGATCTACTTTTGAAGGATCTTTACCAGAGAATGCGCCGCCGCCGTGACGAGCCATGCCGCCGTATGTATCAACGATAATTTTACGACCAGTTAGACCACAATCGCCTACTGGGCCACCGATAACAAAACGGCCTGTTGGGTTAATGAAGAACTTAGTGTCTTTGTTTAACCAACGTTCAGGTAGAACTGGCTTGATGATTGTTTCCATCACAGCTTCAATAAGGTCAGCTTGTTTGATGTCTTCTGAATGCTGAGTTGAAAGAACAACGGCATCGATACCAACAATCTTACCGTCATCATAAGCAAATGTAATTTGGCTTTTTGCATCAGGACGCAACCAAGGCAGTGTGCCACTTTTACGTACTTCAGCTTGGCGTTTAACCAGTTTGTGCGAGTAAGTGATAGGAGCAGGCATTAACTCTTCAGTTTCATTGTTTGCATAACCAAACATTAAACCTTGGTCACCAGCGCCTTGCTCTAGTGGATCATCACGGTCTACACCTTGATTGATATCTGGAGATTGCTTACCAATTGTGTTTAATACAGCACAAGAGTCAGCGTCAAAGCCCATTTCTGAGTTGATGTAACCGATTTCACGCACTGTCTTACGGGTGATTTCTTCGATATCAACCCAAGCGTTAGTCGTTACTTCACCACCAACCATAACCATACCTGTTTTAACATAAGTCTCACAGGCTACGCGTGCTTTAGGGTCTTGAGCGATGATTGCATCAAGTACAGCATCGGATATTTGGTCTGCAATTTTATCAGGATGACCTTCTGATACTGACTCAGAGGTAAACAAGTGTTTAGCCATGGTTTTAATTCTCTCTTAATTTAAACACAATCGACGTGATGTACGTTCATATGTGTAGAAGTTTTAACATCTAGACGGCTATTCTAAACTAACTTACCTGTATTAAGATAGACCCTAGGTCATATTAATTTTGTAAATTGTTTAAAAACACCCTTTTTCCACAGGTTTTTATTTATGTATATATGTTATAAACAGGCAATATGCAGTAGCATAGTGCTAAAGTATTAAAAGTATGAAGTGACGAGCTTTTTTTAGCTGAAAATAAATATTAGATCACTATCATATAAATATAACGACCACTCATTTGCCATTGGGAAGAATAAAGTGTCATTGAAAAAATCATTAGTTATCACCGCCGGATTACTTGCTAGCATTACTAGTTTTAGCAGTGCAGCATCAAACGTATCACTTGCTTTCAATAACGATAATATCGTGTTGGGTTATGATATTGAACTGCAAGAAGCACTCAAAATTAAAGGTGATTACCTACAGACTATCGATAACGGTTATACCTTAGATACAGGTGTTTATGCGTTTCAAGATGCGGGTGCTACATTCTTTGAACTTGGCGCGAAAGCCCTAAGAATGGATAACGATAATGGTGATGGTTATGCATTGGCATTTGGTGGCTTAGGTGGTTTACGTTTAACTGAAGAGTTTAGCTTGCAAGCTGAATTCCATTACAGCCCAGAAATACTCGCATTTGGCGATACTGAAAACTACACGCAGTGGGTTTTCCGTGCTAACTATGAGTTAATGCCAACAGCAGATTTATTTGTTGAGTATAATCATACGACTGTTGAGTATGACCGTATGCCTGAAGAACGTCTAACAAGTGACATTCTATTTGGTCTAGCGTGGGTATTCTAAGTATTTAAACTTAGTACCTAGTTAATAGTACGTAAAAAAGCACCTATGTAGGTGCTTTTGTTGTTTCTGGGATATAGATTTCTTTGGCATCAAAATGGTGAGGCTAATCTAAGCAGCAGGAGAGGTTGTTACAACGGGATCCTTATCTATATTTTCGTCGGCTTCTTGCTTTGGTAATGACAGTTTTAATAACTCCGCATAAAGCGGTTTTCCGCCGATGGCTTGAGCGACAAAAGTGGCACCCAAACACGTGATCAGTAAGGGTAAAATAAGCTCATAACTGTCCGTCATTTCGACCACTAATACGATGCCGGTTACAGGGGCTCTCACCGTCGCGGCAAATAATGCGCCCATCCCTGCAATCGCATAGACGGTCGGCTCTGCCACAAAACTGGGAAAGAGTTCTGCAGCCACTACACCAAACGCCAAACCAAATAAAGTGCCTAATGTCAGCATTGGGGTGAATACACCACCGGGCGCTCCAGATGCAAAACAAGCTATAGTACCGAATAAGCGGACCACAAATAATCCCACTAAAATAGCCCAAGTACTTGGCTCTTGGAGCATTCGCACCATTAAGTCGCGACCATTACCTGCGGTATCGGGTGCAAACGACTGTAGTAGTGCAAACAAGCAGCCAAATAAAATACCGGTAATAATGATCCGGCTCATTTTATTATCCTGCTTTCGTTTCAATAGTTTAGTGCTACTAATTATCCAACGATTGAAGTACACACCAATGACGCCAAAAATACTGCCTAATAATAGAAACAACCACAGTGAAGTCAGTGGTGGCACATCAAAGTGAACAAGGGGCATGACCGCATCTTGACCATGAAAAGCACGCATGACAATGGTTGCCATTGCAGCGGCGAGGGTGACGCACTTAATCGATGTCATGTTGTAGCGAAAATGCGGGCGCATTTCTTCAATAACAAATAAAATACCGGCGAGTGGTGCATTAAACACAGCGGCAAGACCGGCAGCAGCACCCGCAGCGACCAAAATATGGGTAGAGTTGGTATAGCGCTTAGCGGTATCTGCAAACATACGTCCGATCGTACCACCGATTTGAATGGCTGGACCAGCACGACCAAAGATCATTCCTGACCCGATGGCTAAGGTTCCCGCGACTAATTTTACCGGTAATAAACGTCGCCAACGAATGTCATACATATCATCAAGCGCACCTTCAATATGGGTAATGCCACTACCAGACGCTTCGGGTGCAAAACGTAACGTTAGCCAAAAAGAAAAGCCAACCATGGCACCGCTTAATAACATGATTAACAGTATGTTGAGACTTGAAGGTAGATCTAAAGGATTGAATATCTCTAATCTTTGGCTATTCGTCCATAATACGGCGGCTTCAAATAAGGCAATCATTAATCCCGTCACCCCTCCGACCAATGCCGAGATAATAGGTAAAACAATGTGATCATGTTTGGCAGAAAGTAATTTCGGACTGGTGCGGTGTTTACGTAATGCTGTTTTTAAAAATGTTAACTTGGGTGATTTAGCCATTCGCATGTGCCACCTGTTCGAGTGAGAGGAGTGCAAATAAGCTCGGATCGAATTATAAAAACTAGGCGTTAGCGCAAGGTAAATATAGCGGTGTTGCCGCGTTATTTATTATCGTTGTGTAATAGCTTGTAGTTAAATCGTTGTGGAGGATTAATGCCAAAGCAGTATAGCGAATAAACAGCGGGGATAGTATTTCTTTTTAGATAGGCCGAATAAAAAGTAATAGCGATTAAAAAATATATTTTCTGTGTGACGCTCACATAATTACGAATAAAAGTGCACATTGAAATTCGTTTGAGTGCTAAAATGGTTTCATTCGAAACCACTTGTGGTTAGCTTAGAATGTTAAAGCGTAATCGTGATGTTAAAACTCGATAAATATAAATAAACTAAAAAAACTTGTTATACATAAGATAATTTTATGACAATATAACAGCTTAAAAGTATTTTAAATTAATTTTAGCAGGAGCAAAATATGCCATCTCGTCAAGAGCTAGCGAACGCGATTCGTGCCTTAAGTATGGACGCAGTTCAACAAGCAAATTCAGGCCATCCCGGCGCACCTATGGGCATGGCAGATATTGCCGAAGTATTATGGCGTAAGAACCTAAACCATAACCCAGCAAATCCAAACTGGGTTGACCGTGACCGCTTTATTCTTTCAAACGGCCATGGCTCAATGCTTATTTACTCACTGCTACACCTAACAGGTTACGCACTACCGATTGAAGAGTTGAAAAACTTCCGTCAATTGCATTCAAAAACACCTGGTCACCCAGAATACGGTTATGCACCGGGTATTGAAACTACCACTGGTCCACTAGGCCAAGGTATTACTAATGCTGTTGGTATGGCGATTGCTGAAAAAACATTAGCAGCACAGTTCAACAAACCTGCACATGAAGTTGTTGATCACTTCACTTATTCTTTCCTAGGCGATGGTTGTCTAATGGAAGGCATCTCACACGAAGCATGTTCACTTGCTGGCACATTAGGCCTAGGCAAGCTAGTTGCATTCTGGGATGACAACGGTATTTCAATTGACGGCGAAGTTGATGGCTGGTTCACAGACGATACTGTGAAACGTTTTGAAGCTTACGGTTGGCATGTTGTTTCTGTAGACGGTCACAACCCTGCAGAAATCCAAGCGGCAATTGATGCATCTAAAGCAGAAACATCACGTCCAAGCCTTATCTGTTGTAAAACAGTAATCGGTTTTGGTTCACCAAACAAAGAAGGTACGCATGACTGTCATGGTGCTCCTCTAGGTGACGCCGAAATCATTGCTACACGTGAAAAATTAGGTTGGAAACACCCTGCATTCGAAATCCCTGCAGATATCTATTCTGAATGGGATGCTAATGAAGCTGGCGCACAAGCGGAAGCGGCATGGAATGAAAAATTTGCGGCTTATGAAGTTGCATACCCAGAGCTAGCTGCAGAATACGCACGTCGTACTGCTGGTGAATTACCTGCTAACTGGGAAGCTAAAACGTCTGCTTACATCAAACAGCTACAAGCTGATTCTACAAAAGTAGCAACACGTAAAGCATCACAAAACTGTATTGAAGAGTTCGGTGCAATATTACCTGAACTACTAGGTGGTTCTGCAGATTTAGCACCATCTAACTTAACAATGTGGTCTGGTACTAAAGCAATCACTGCTGATGACGCGTCTGGTAACTACTTACACTATGGTGTACGTGAGTTCGGTATGACTGCAATCATCAACGGTATGTCTCTACACGGTGGTTTCACGCCATACGGTGCTACATTCCTGATGTTCATGGAATATGCGCGTAACGCAATGCGTATGGCTGCATTGATGAAAGTGCAAAACATCCAAGTTTATACACATGACTCAATCGGTCTTGGTGAAGATGGTCCGACTCACCAACCAGTAGAACAAGTTGCAAGCTTACGTCTAACACCAAACATGAGCGCATGGCGTCCATGTGATTCTGTTGAATCAGCGGTTGCTTGGAAATATGCAATTGAACGTAAAGACGGTCCAACTGCACTTATCTTCAGCCGCCAAGGTCTAGCACCTATGCCGCGTGACGAAGCACAATTAGCAAACGTTGTTAAAGGTGGTTACACGCTGGTAGATTGCGATGGCAAACCAGAGCTTATCCTTATCTCTACGGGTTCTGAAGTTGAACTTTGTACTAAAGCTGCAGCAGAACTTACAGCGAAAGGCCGTAAGGTTCGCGTTGTATCTATGCCTGCTACAGACGTATTTGACAAACAAGACGCAGCATACCGCGAATCAGTTTTACCGTCAGACGTTGTTAAACGTGTTGCGGTTGAAGCGGGTATTGCTGACTTCTGGCACAAATACACTGGCTTTAACGGTGCTATCATCGGTATGACTACATTCGGTGAATCAGCTCCTGCTGAGCAACTGTTTGAAATGTTCGGTTTCACTGTTGCTAACGTAGTTGCAACGGCTGAATCACTATAATAATGCAATCGGCATAACCTGTGTTATGTCCGATTTGATTATGATGAGTGACATATATTGATATCAAAAAAGAGCGCTGCGGTGCTCTTTTTTATTGCCTGATATTTAGCTATGACCTATTACCTGAAACTGAAAGATGTTGACGCGTCGTCGAAGAGTGAGGGGGAATCGAACATTTTTATTTCAGGCTCTATGTACACTGTGCAGTGTAGCCTGCATTGTGTCTAGGGTTTCAACATCACACTGTTTACGTTAAGACTGTTTAATTTCGTCAAAAAACTGTTGCAATAATTGATGCAAAAATTGATTCAGTGGATAACCACGTCGCGTCTGTAGATAACCCCCGATAATGTCTGATTTTGTCACTGAATCTGGTAGGATAGGCATAGGATAAATAGCTAAATCATTATCTAACTCACTAATGTAACTACTTGAGTAGCAGAGTGAGTCTGTGTTTTTTAAGGTATATAATGCGGCCTTTAAACTATGCGTTTTTAAAACCACATTCGCTTTATACCCTTTCGATTTATACATGTCATGTAATGCACTTTTATTATAATTTACACCTGACAAATACAGTTGCACAACTGGAAGCTCATGCAATATTTCCCAATCACTACCTTGACTTAAAATGGGATGGTTTTTACGTGCGACAATGGCAAGTTTGATGCTTTTAATTCTATGGCTATAGATATCTTGGGGAAAGTGAAAGCTAGAGAGTTGAATACTGTAATCGATTTGGCCACTAAGCATGTCAGCGAGTGAATGTGCTTGCCAATAGTCAAGCTCAAAACTTGCTTTGGGTAATGCCGCTGACAAAGTTTGTATTAATCGCTCACCAAACACCTCTAATAAATAAGTGTTAACAGAAAGGGATACTTTCCCTGTAAATAATAGTGGATCAAAATTGTTGTAAGATTCCATTACTTTATTGATGGGGATTAACATTTCATCTGCTGCTTGGGCGAGTTTTTCGGCAAGTTCAGAGGGTTCTACGCCATGTGCCTTACGTAAAAATAGCTGTTCACCAAAGGTTTCACGTAGCTTAGCTAAACCACGGCTGACGCTGGTCTGAGAAATACCTAAGATCTCTGCGGCTTGATGGGTGTTTTTAGTTTCAACCACTGCTTTTAATAGCTTCATTAAGTTTAAATCTAACGTTGCTAGTTGCTTATCCATGCTTTAATCCCTTCCTAAAAACAATCCATTAAATATACTGTAATGCTTGTATTAGCACACTGTTTTTTTGGAATGTTTTTGGCTTTAAAGTAAAGATGATGGTCGTTTATCTTGGATGGGAATACCCTGCGTCAAAGCAAAGCAGGGTTATCGCTTTTTGTGGTGTTGGGAAATAGAAGGTGCGACTCGAATCTGTGCTTGGATTTCCGTTACGATTTCCAGGCCTCATTGATTAAGCACAATGTCACTTATTTTATGCCTGGCTGCATTTAAAATGCATAGGTATAACTAAAGGTTGTTTCGTGATCTTTATCTTCGTTGTATTTGTACATTAATTTCAGATTTTGATTACCGTTAAATCGGTAACCAACAATTGTTTCAAATTCAAATTTACGGATATCCACATCGGCACTGTTTGTCATCTCTAGTGGATTAAAACTATAAGTATACTGCGGGATCATGTTGACCCAAATTTCAGGAGTGAAGTTATAAATCATCATCGCTTGCGCCATCCCTATATAGGCGTTATTTTCCGAGAAGTCATTACTCGTAAAACCCGCGCCTAACATCGGCACAATCATCGCTTTATCACCAAAGGATAATACTTGTAACGCGTTTAATACCAGTGAGTGAGAATCTGCACCAGCATCTGCAAAATCAGTATCCCAGATATAATCCACCATAAAACCAGCGCCTACATTGGTATTTGTAGCAGCGGCGCGTAAACGGTGTAACTGTAAATCTTCTTTTGCTTCATATTTAGCAAGCGCCCCCCAGTTATCGTTGATAGATGTTGCTAAACCTAGCCCTAATGTCGTCCCTTCATTGCTGTAGGCGGCTTCTACTGAAGAGTAGATAACGGTTGGATTTGCAAAATCGATCGCCTCTTCATCTGACATTAAGTCAACTTGTGCGTAACTTACATTGGTAAGGAGTAGCCCTGCGGTGATGCTAGTGATAATATTTAGTTTCATGTTAATATCCTGGTTAGAAGTAAGGCTAATAACAGAAATTTTATCGGTCAAAGCGTGCTTTGAATAGGAATTACAGAAATTCAAATTTGCAGGTTTATCGATGGCGGATCATTATTATTTCCCACCCGATTTTTGATTAAATCGAGTGGGCAAAATCAAAATACGAAAAGTAAGGCGGATTATTTCTCTAGCGAGTCCAAGAACTTGCTAAGTTGCTCATTTACCCACTCAGGTACTTCTTGAGATAGCCAGTGGCCAGCATCGGTTGATTCATTGATGCGTAAGTCTGCAAACAGTGTGCTCATGTCAAAGCCAATACTTTCTATATATTCTTGCGTCCACTCTCGTGAGCCTGTTAAATACATCGCTGGAGGCTGAATGAGATCGCTTTTTCCTTCAGTCAACTTAAAGGTCTCTGGAAAGTTGCGGTACCAATTAAGCGGGCCTTCAAAACCATTAAATTCATAACGGCTGGCCATATATTTAACCAGCTCATCGGAAACAAAATCGTTTTTAGCCTCGTCAAGTGTAATGCGCTCAAAGAAATTAGCGTCTTCAGCGCCTTGATTAAGGATATCCATATCACCACGGAAAACCATATTGATACTTTTGTACTTATCTTCATTTAACAAAGCTGTTGTTTCATCACGCTGGAAATCTAGAATATAAAAGTAGTTATCGCCAAATTGTTGCTTGAAGGTGTCGATCTGCGGTTGCTCACCACGACCAAACCAAGGTACTGATAAACCACCTACAGCCTTCACTTTATCTGGATGGCACCAAGCTGTATGCCAGGCAACGATACAACCCCAATCATGACCAATAACAATGGCTTCTTCTTCACCGTAAGCCTCAATTAAACCAGCAACATCAGCCGCTAGTTCAATGGTGTTATAGCTAGATTTATCACTAGGCGCATCACTTTCTCCATATCCACGTTGCTCAGGCATGGCAACTTTGTAACCTTTATTCAGTAACATGGGTACTTGTGGACCCCAAACGCTCCAACTTTCAGGGAATCCGTGCAACAGGATAATTAATGGACCTTCTCCTGCTTCAAAAACATTTAATTCAATACCGTTGGTCGTAATGCGTCGTGAGGTAACACCAAAATCATCGAGGTTGTATGGCAGTTTAGTCATCATTGTATTTATCCTATAAGTTATCATCAATGTTAGTTTTATTTAACGTGGTTGAGGAAATCAATAAGTAATTCATTCACTGCCTCAGGCGCTTCTTCTGGTGTTAAATGAGAAGCATCTGGAATCAAAACGTTTTTATATAAGTTAGGTACATTTTCTGCTAATTTATCATAAACTGCTTTGCCATAGATGATGCCCGGATCTTGCTCTCCAGCGATAAATAATGCAGGTTGTTGAACTTTAGCACCGGCTAAAAATGACGTATGTTTCCAACCTAGATCAACGGCTCTATACCAGTTTAATGCACCAGTGAAGCTTTCGAATTCGCTAACATAATATTCAAGTACCTGTGGCGTTAACCATTCAGGTAATTTTTTAGGCTCAACCATTATGTCTGCAACTGCTTGACCTGGTTTTAAAATAAATCCACAACGTTCATCTGGGCCAGCTGTAGCGCTTAGTGAATTAAGGATGAAACGCATGGAGTACGCAGAATCTTTATAATCGCTGTCTTCTACACCAGGCTGTTGAAAGTAATCTTGGTAGAAAACCATGCCATTGTCTCTAAACCTTGTTTTCCACATATCAGAAGGTAACTGATCACTGCGAGGTGCGTAAGGGCTGCTAATCATGACTAAACCGCTAAATAAATCAGGACGTACCAGCGCAGCTGTATAAGCAACAGGGCTACCCCAGTCCCAACCAGCGACGACAGTATTATCAATTTCTAGGTGATTTAATAAGCCAACAACATCACCCGCAAGCGTGGTTAAAGCGTAATCTTCAATATGTTCAGGCGCCTCAGTTTGTCCGTAGCCACGTTGAGTCGGTACGATCACGCGATAACCTGCTGCTACTAACGCAGGGATTTGATTTCTCCACGAGTACCATGTCAAAGGAAAACCGTGCAATAAAACAATAGCAGGGCCTTGGCCTTCATCAACGTAATGCATTTTAATGCCATTGATCTGAGCAAATTGATGATTAAATTGGCTTGCATCGTCTGGGTTAGTAATTTTTCTATTCGGTGTTTTTACTGGGTTATTATTATCAGCGATCACTGATGTACTGAACACACCAACAAATAATATTGTTAGCAAGTATTTAAATTTATTCATAATCAGACTTTCCTATTGATAGGCACAAAAGGAGACAAGAGGAAGCCTCTTAAGGGGCTCCCTTGATTCCTGTTGTTTATTACAAAGAAGATGCTGGAATAAGTGCAGCTTTGCTTGGATGAACTTGGTCGAACAATGAGAAGAAGCTTTTCACATCAGCTTTATTACTCACTTTAACGTCTTTGTGTGTGATTAAATCGTCAAGTGTGAACTCACCAACAAAGTAACCAGCCCAAGCGTCTTTAGACATCTTGATGGTTAGGTCTGCTTCGTGTGGATATGTGCTAAGGTCGGAAATAAACTCAGCAATACCACTACGCACATGCATTCCCATTACGCCTGAATCATCACCTTCAACTTCGATAGAGAGTAATTGGTTTTTACCGTAGCTTACTTTCGGATCAAGGCGTACACGATACTGCTCAACTGAATTTGCAGCAGGGAAGCCTAAAACAGACTCTGGACCTGTAAACATGAGCGCTGGTATATGTAGATTGCCTTCCATCTCTAATGCTTTAGAAAGATAGAAAGAACGTGGGATACTTGCGCTAGTGTTGTAACCCATTTGACGTACCGCATCAGCCAATAATTGACGAGACTCTTGGTCAGTTGGCTCAACTTTAACAAGGTATCCTGCTAATTCAGCTGACCAAGCGTATTGCGCTGATGCTAATGTATTTTTAAGCTCCGCTTTAACGGCGTCAACACCACCAAAACCTGCAACTATTTTCTGTGCTTGCTCATTCGGAGCGATACGGTTTAATACTTCAGTATCTCGTCCAAACCAACCTAATGCGTAGTTGTAGATGTAAGCAGGGTAGTAAGATAATTCCCCGTAAGTCATTTGGTTATTTGGTTGTTCTGCCAGATCTTTTGGCATTTGCACCCAATAACGTAACTCTTCTGGTGTTTTACCGTGCATAATGCCACGGATCGTTTGGTCATAAAGGTACATAATCGCATCGTAATAACCCGTTAGTGCTTCCTGTACTTTATCTTCACCACTAATGTTAATAGAGTGCGTGTTGATAAGGTGTTTAGGCTTAAGATCTCGAATTAGTTGCACACCAGCCGCCCAATCTGTTGGGTCACGGTAAACAGAACCACGTAACGTATATACGTTAGGGAATGCAGGCCATAAGTGGTTATTTAATACTGTGCTAGATGCTGGAATATGAACAATAACTTGATCATTTGTGTCACTGTCAAAATCGGTGTAGAACACCATATCAACACCATCAACAGTCATTTCTTGACCGTGAGTGACTGGGGTATTAACAGGAACAAAACCTTTGGTTTTACCTATAGGTGTCGCTGCGCGTGCATCAGGCCCTTCTTCTGGTAAAAGCAAAGAGAATTGCTCAACAGTTCTTGCTAACAAAACAGGGCTTAATTCTGGAATTGCAGCACCTAGACCACCACTCTCAAGAATATTCATGTTTAAATCAGGGTGACCGATAATAACAATATCATCGCCGTATGCATCAACGATAGCTTGAGTACCGAAAGCATAGTGAGCATGGCTGTAAATAACCGTTGTAATCGGTTTATCACTTATTGTTTTAACCAGTTCAATAATCTCTTGTGCTTCTTCGATATCATCACCAGTATCATAGATGATTAACCCGCTTTCGCCTTCGATGATCGCTTTATAACCCCAGTGATAACCAACAACAGCCCATACGCCGTCTTCAATTTTTTCAATGTAAGGTTCTACAGGCTGAGTTTGTGCTAGTTGTTCGCCCATTCTTGCATTGTAGATACCACCATTGTCGTATGTGGCATGCTTAACTTCTTCACCGTTGTAAACACCTTGTGGGTAGGTAAAGTTAGAATCATTGTGGTTGTGGGCATATGCCGTTGTGGCAATAATACTGGTAGTAACAATCGATAGAATAAATTTTTTCATGTGTATCCCCTGCTTTAATATGCAACTAGTATTCAATAAACTGGGCAATAAACCGATGAATTAGAGAAATTCATTTTTGTAATTCACATATTTGTAAAAATAAATAAGTCTGAAAGGGAGGGGGGGGGATTAAAGGTAAATTGAAGTGGCTGAAGTAGTCATTATGAACATTGTTTAGAATATATAGTGATATTTATAAGTCGCTTTGGGAGCGATAGCGAGTTGCTTTTATGGATGGTAAATAAGTAAGGTTGCAGTGTTTTTAAGAGGATTTTTATTTGTAAGATATTTATTATATTCAAATAAAAATAGGGACCATTTAGATCCCTATCTATCTGCCCAGCATCACGCTAGTTTTTTATTATTCCGTATCGAATTGCTAACTACGCAACCTGTACTGGAATATCGTTACTTGTGCGAACAATATCATTCGCTTGATCAAGATAAACTAGGTCTGGCTTGTGTTTTTTAGCTGCTTCATTATCCATGCGTACATAAGCACAGATGATGATGCGATCGCCTACTGCTGCTTTACGTGCTGCTGCACCGTTCACAGAAATGATTTTCGAACCGCGTTCGCCAGCGATAGCGTAAGTTGAAAAGCGCTCACCATTATCAATGTTATAGATATCGATTGCTTCATATTCTAGGATCCCTGATGCATCAAGCATATCTTGATCGATTGCACATGAACCTTCATAGTTTAATTCGGCATGTGTTACACGCGCTTGGTGTAACTTACCTTTTAGCATTGTGGTTTGCATTGTTCTAAAACCCATTCCATTAAAGTTTATGACTATATACCGTACGAATTATTTACCGACGACATACCGTACACATTATGTACCGGCGCCCATAGTAGCGTATTTGTTTAATTAGCGCAATTGTACTAGCGGTAAGCTAAATTTGTACTATTTGTTAGACTAATTTACCTTAATGGCCAGCTGAAATACGCTAATCGTTAGCGCAATTTAATTACTTCATTATCGATTAAACGGGCTTTACCTAAGAATGCAGCCATTAACACCACGGCTTGTGCACTGTCTTTGGTGAGCATCGCTAACGTATCGGCATCAACAATATCAATCGCGTCGGTATTGAAACCGGCAGCATTAAGTTGTGCTGTCGCCTGTGTGATTAAGGCTTGATTGGCTTGCTCATCCACTGATACTTGGCTAGCAATGGTAGTCATCACTTCTGCTAATAGTGGCGCGACAGTACGCTCTTCAGCCGTTAATAAACCATTACGTGAACTCATCGCTAAACCTGACTCTTCGCGTACGGTCGGTACGCCAACAATCTGAATCGGCATGGCTAAATCAGCGACCATGTGACGAATCAAGGCTAATTGCTGAAAATCTTTTTCACCAAATAATGCTACGTCAGGTTGGACTAAATTAAATAACTTCGCCACGATAGTCGATACACCATTAAAGTGACCAGGGCGATGTGCACCTTCGAGTACTTCAGAAATAACCGGTACTTGAATAAAAGTTTGTGCGGCTAAACCGTGTGGATAAATTAATTCTGGAGCAGGTGTGAATACCAAATCAGTATCAACACTTTGCAATGCACGGCAATCTGCATCGAGTGTGCGTGGATAAGCGGCTAAATCGGCAGCTTGGTTAAATTGCATCGGATTAACAAAAATGCTGACTACTACACGGTCTGCGAATTTTTGCGCTTCTTTTACCAAGGTCAAATGACCATCATGCAAATTACCCATAGTCGGTACGAATGCGGTAGATAGACCTTGACGACGCCAAGCGATAATTTGCTCTCGCAGCACATCAATATTTGCAATAATATCCATATATGAATTACCTAATAAATGAGAGGGATGGTGAAAGAGGGGCGTGCAAATTTAAATTATTTGCTTATCGACCCCACGTTCTTTTATGCGGACATGTGAACGGTGAGAACACGTGTACTTATGCGAAGCGTAATTTATGAAAACATTATTTATGAAAACATGTGCTCATCGGCAGGGAAAGTCTGCGCTGCGACTTCATCGATATAAGCGCTAACCGCGTTACGCATATCACCGGTTTCAGCTAAGAAGTTTTTCGAGAATTTAGGCACAAAGCCTTTCGAAATGCCGAATGCATCATGCATCACTAAGATTTGACCATCGGTATCACGACCAGCGCCAATACCAATCACAGGGATAGTTAACGCTTCAGTAATACGTTTTGCTAGTGGCGCAGGGATACACTCTACTACTAACAGTTGGATGCCAGCGGCTTGTAATGATAGTGCGTGCTCAACCATTTCATCGGCTTTATCTTGCGCACGCCCTTGTATTTTAAAACCACCAAATACATGTACTGATTGCGGTGTTAAGCCAAGATGACCACATACTGGAATACCACGTTCAGTCAGTGCTGAAACGCTATCAACTAACCATTCACCGCCTTCGACTTTAATCATATTTGCACCCGCTTGCATTAGCGTTGTGGCATTGATTAAGGTCTGTTCTTTGGTGGCATAACTCATGAACGGCATATCAGCAATAAGCAGTGCCTTCGTCGCACCAGCACGTACACAGCGAGTATGATAAGCAATATCTGTAACGGTAACAGGTAGCGTATCATTGTGGCCTTGTAATACCATGCCCATCGAGTCACCAACTAATAATACTGGTACGCCGACTTCGTCAAATAATGCCGCAAAACTGGCATCATAAGCGGTAATACTAGCAAACTTTTGTCCTGCTTCTTTCATCTTAAGCAGTTTAGATACGGTAACTTTACTCATTGGAAATCCTTCTTCACATTACTCTATGTTTTGATAAATAGCTAAGTCGTTACGGGGGCAGCCCGCAAGTAATTCCGACAATGCTTGGCCACAAGGTAATTGCAATTGTGGTGCTATTTCTGCTAAGGGATAAAGTACGAACTCACGCTCTTTCATGCCGTAATGCGGCACCGTTAAGCGTGGCGTACTCATAATTTCATTACCGTATAGTAAGATATCTAAATCCAGGGTTCTTGCCCCCCAATGCTCTTTACGTACACGGCCTTGTTCATTTTCAATATGCTGTAGGGCATCCAATAAATCAATGGGTGCTAAACATGTATCAATACAAGCTACAGCATTAATATAGTCAGGTTGTGCTTGCGGACCCATAGGTTTACTTGCGTAAAGCGAGGATACCGAAACCAAACGACTCAAGGCTAATGTTTGTAGCGACACAATCGCTTCTTGCGCTTGTGTGACGGGATCGGCAAGGTTACTGCCGATCGCCACATAGCAACGGGTATAACCCTGATTGCTATTTTGCTCGACGCTATTAATCATTACTTTGATCGTTATTCTGCTCAATCGTTTCGCCTGCAGGCTTTTTCTTTTTCACGCGACGTGGGCGTGTTTTTTTAACTGCAGGTGCATTTAATTCTTTAACTAAGTTCAAACGACCAGTGGCATTCGCACTTTGATAATCAGACCACCATTGTGTTACTTCAACTAAATCGCCACCTTGGATATCGGCGCGCATTTCTAAAAAGTCAAAACCAGCACGGAATTTGAGGTGTTCAAAGGCTTTTTCTGCACGTTTACCTTGGCGACGTGGTAAGCGGCTTTGTAAATGCCAGATATCACGGATCGTAGAAGTAAAGCGACGTGGAATAGCAATGCTCTTGGTTTGAGAATCAAGTGCGTCATTCATCGCTAGTAGCAAGGCGTCATTGTAGTTAAGACCACTGTCAATTACGCGCTCTTCAGCTAACGCTTCCAGTGGATACCATAACATAGCGGCATATAAATAAGCCGGTGTTACACGCTTGCCAGCATTAATACGGCTGTCGGTATTCTCTAGTGCAATTTCGATGAACTTATCACCGTTGCTTGAACCGTCTTCATTAAGATATTTACTGACGAGTGGGAATAATGGTTGGAATAAACCGTATTCTTTCATCAATTTGTATGTTGCTAAGCCTTTACCGTTTAAAAACAGCTTTAAGGTTTCTTCAAATAAACGTGCAGATGGAATGCTTTGTAGCAAACTAGCAAGTTGTTTGATTGGCGCAGCAGCATCTGGGCTAATTTGCATGTCCAGTTTCGCGGCAAAACGTACAGCACGTAACATACGTACCGGGTCTTCACGGTAACGCGTTTCTGGATCGCCAATTAAACGCAGTTGTTTGCTTTGTAAATCTGCAAGGCCGCCAGCGTAGTCATAAACCGCGCGGTCAGCAATGTTGTAATACAATGCATTAACGGTAAAGTCACGACGTTCAGCATCTTCACTGATAGTACCGTAGACGTTATCGCGTAATAACATGCCACCATCAGACTGCTTTGATGTTTGTTGGTTTTCTTCTTCGACGTGATGACCACGGAAGGTTGCTACTTCAATCATGTCACGGCCAAATAGGATGTGAGCAAGGCGGAAGCGGCGGCCAACTAAGCGGCAATTATGGAATAGTTTTTTGATTTGTTCAGGTTCAGCATTGGTCGCAATATCGAAATCTTTTGGTTCTTGACCAATAAAGATATCACGTACACCACCACCGACTAGATAAGCTTGGTAACCTGATTTGTGTAAACGATAGAGAACTTTCAGGGCGTTTTCACTAATTAAGTTATGGCTTACCGGGTGTTGACCCTTTTCCAACTTCAGCTCATTTAATCCTAGATTCTGTGCATCTGGTTGTACAACTGACGCAGGTACAGGCGCAATAGCGTTAGTAGAGCGAGTATTTTCAGGTGCGTCTTTACTCTGTGTATCACGATCGTTGCGCGCCTTTGGCGCTGCTGCAGAAGCCGTTTCTTGCACATCTGGCGTTTGATCTATCTGCTTTCTGCTCAGTATATTTTTACAGAATTTAGTGATTTGAGTGAAAATGGTACACCTCGAATTAATATTAAAATAGGTTGAATTTTTTGTGCCGCCATATCATAGCGCTGCACTGGTAAAATGACAAAGATTGTTGAAGAAATTTAGTATTAATCTTGCCTTATAGGCTTAATACGATTGATTTCTGTCTGGGTAGGTTTTTGACGGACCAATGTTCTGTGCCCCATTTTAATAGCTGAGGGATAGAAAGATCTTCAAGCTCATGGCAAACAGGCAATGCTAAAAATCTAAACGCAGCAATTAACGTCGTTTTAGCCTGACTGCTGTCTAAACCGGGCGCGTGATTTTGCTTACTCAATTTAGAACCATCGGCATTACTGACCAAAGGTAAATGTAAATAGGACGGTGCCGGTTGCGCAAATTGTTCAAACAGATACAACTGACGACCTGTGGGGTCAATTAAATCCGCGCCACGTACAACTTCGGTGATGCCTTGGTAAATATCATCAACCACGACCGCAAGATTGTAAGCAAATAGACCATCTTTACGATGAATAATAAAGTCTTCTGCCGCTAATGCTTGATTAATTTCGATTGTACCATGCAGTTCGTCAATAAAATAATTAACCGGTGTTGTTGTCGTTAACCGTAACGCGGCATTGTCTGCAGCCAGTTGCTTATGTTTGCATTGGCCTTGATAAAAAGCACCCTGAGTGTGGATCTGTTTACGGGTACAATTGCAGTAATAGGTTAAATTTTGCTGACTGAGGTGGGCAATTGCATCGAGATAAGCGGAACTGCGTTGGCTTTGATAGATAACCTCGCGATCCCAATGTAAGCCAAAGGCTTCAAGCGTGGTTAAAATATTGGCTGCCGCACCAGCGACTTCGCGTGGCGGATCTAGATCTTCCATTCGTACTAACCAAGTGCCTTGGTTGGCTTTTGCTTGTAAGTAGCTGCCAACAGCAGCGATCAGGGAACCAAAATGTAATGGTCCTGAAGGTGAGGGCGCAAAGCGTCCTACATAGCTATTGGACATAAATAGAGTTCTTAAATAGAGAGCTTAAATTAAAAAAGGCTACAAATAGAAAGAGGGCTAAAAAGCCCTCAATAACATCATGTCAGTAAAACTGATTAGCCAACCATTTGCTTTTCTTTAATTTCAGAAAGCGTTTTGCAGTCAATACATTTGTCTGCAGTTGGTCGAGCTTCTAAGCGGCGGATACCAATTTCGATACCGCAAGTATCGCAAAAACCGAATTCATCATTTTCAATTAATTGAAGTGTTTTTTCGATTTTTTTGATCAGTTTTCTTTCACGATCACGTGCTCGAAGTTCTAAGCTAAATTCTTCTTCCTGGGCTGCACGATCCACTGGATCTGGGAAGTTTGACGCTTCATCCTTCATATGAACCACTGTGCGATCAACTTCTTCACGTAGTTCATTACGCCAAGCACTTAAAATTGTTCTAAAGTGATCGCGTTGCTTCTCGCCCATGTATTCTTCACCAGGTTGTTCTTGGTAAGCTTCTACACCTGCGATGGCTAAAACACCGAGTAATTTTTTCGCTTCAGGCATGCTATCTCTCCTAGTCCGCATTACGCCGTAATATTGCCGAGCACTGCTAAGCAATATTTATGGGCGATATAAATACCAGAAACACACAAACTGCGCAAACTAAACTGGCAAATCGTTCACTAACCCCCTCTTATGGGTTAGTTTAGTTGTGATCCTCATCACAGTTGAATGAAATTTGTTCTACCAGTGAAATCTTGTCTGTTTCTATTGTACTCGCGTATGCGAATACTTCTACTCCTTGGTTAATGGCCTGCTTAACAAGATCACTATAGTCCTTATCTAAGTGTTTCGCAGGTTTTAAAGTGTGAATTCCGGTGTGCTGTACCACAAATAATAATACCGCTCGGTGTCCGTTTTCCTTTACAGCCATCAGTTCTCTGAGGTGTTTTTGGCCACGCACACTGACGGTATCGGGAAAATAACCACAGCCATCTTCTAACAAACTGGCACTTTTGACTTCGATGTAACATTTGCCCAATTTAGCGTCGTCGAGCAAAAGATCAATGCGACTGTTTTCATTACCGTATTTAACTTCAGTTGTCAGTGTTTCATAGCCGATTAATTGTGGAATTGCCGATAACTCAATGGCTTCTTTAGCCAGTTGATTGGCTCTGGCGGTATTAATACAGATCTTATCGCCATTGGCTTTTTCGGTTAGTTCCCAAGAGCGTGAATATTTACGTTTCGGGTTATCCGATGTCGAGTACCAAATGGTATCGCCAGCATCGCCACACCCGGTCATTGCGCCAGTATTGGCACAATGGATTGTGACTTCTTCACCATTTTCAAGAATGACATCGGCTAAAAAGCGTTTGTAGCGTTTTATTAAAGTGGCTTTTTGTAGTTGAATTTTCATTAGATTATGAACTTTGGATAAGATTACTTATTCTACGATATTATTTTTAACATATTAACTACTTTCATAACCACATTGCGTTTAGGACGGTTTCAAGCATTTATTTCATAAAATAATTTTAGTATTGATAGATAAATATTAAATAAATACTAATCTATAGTTTATCGTTTGCTGATTGGTTAGTGACTTGTTAGTTAGGGCGTCATCGTTAATTAAAGGTAATGAATATCAAGTTGTAGGCCTTATTGTCTATAACGTAAAGTACATTTTGGCGTGAAATGAATTACTAGGTAATAGACATTAAATAGTAAGGAAATTACATGAAAACCATTAAGTTATTAAAACTTACAGTCGCAATTCAAATAGGGCTAGCCTCAAGTATCGTAATTGCAGATTCCAGCGTAAACAAAAGTCCTGCAGAGCAAAGCTACTCTCCTTATGCCTCATCAACGATGCCTGTAAATGTATATTGGGGTGACTCACATTTACATACTGGTTTATCACTCGATGCAGGCTTATTTGGTAATACCGTTGGTCTTGATGAAGCTTACCGTTTAGCTAAAGGCGAAGAAATCACCTCATCAACGGGCCTACCCGTTAAATTATCTCGTCCCCTTGATTGGATGGTCATTACCGACCATACCGACTTAATGGGCATTGCTGCGGATATAAAATCAGGTACACCTAACATCCTCGCTGTAGACAAAGGCAAAGAATATAACGCCGCTTTTCAAAAAGGCGGTCAAGAAGCAGGAAAAGCAGCATTTGATTTAATTCAAAACTTTTCCCAAGGCACACTACCGAAATCATTTTTAGAGGATTACAGCCCCGGGTCTAAAGTGTTTAACGGGGTATGGAAAGATATTGTCGAAGCCGCGGAGAAACATAATGAACCGGGTTTATTTACCGCATTTATCGGTTATGAGTGGACCTCAGTGCCTAAAGGATTCAATCTTCATCGTAACGTTATTTTTAGAGATAATGCCGATAAAGCACTACAGGTTCAACCCGCGACGACACTTTCGCCTTACGGCAGTACCGACCCTAAATCTTTATATAAATGGCTAGCGGCTTATGAAAAAGACACCGGCGGTAGAGCATTTGCTTTTGCTCACAATGGTAATTTATCTAATGGCTGGATGTTTCCAACTAAAAAAACATACCACGGCGGTGTGGTCGATAAAGCGTATGTCGAAGCTCGCGCTAAATGGGAACCACATTACGAAGTTACTCAAATAAAAGGTGATGGGGAAGCACATCCTGACCTGTCCCCAAAAGATGAGTTCGCTGATTATGAAAATTGGGATGTCGGTAATTTAGATATCTCCGAACTTAAAAAGCCAGAAATGTTAAAAGGTGAATACGCGCGTGAAGCTCTTAAACAAGGCTTATTACTCGAGAAACAGTTTGGTGTTAACCCATACAAATTTGGTGTCGGTGGTGCGACCGATAGCCACACATCACTCGTTACCGCTGAAGAAGAAAACTTCTTTGGTAAATCCCCCAGTGTTGAACCCAGTGTCGGCCGTGTTAATCACCCGTTTATAGAATCAAAACTAGGCGCGATTGAAGGTTATACCTTAGTTGCCTCTGGATATACCGGTATTTGGGCACATGAAAATACCCGTGAAGCGTTATTTGATGCGATGGAAAGAAAAGAAACGTACGCCACGACAGGCCCAAGAATGACCGTTAGATTTTTTGGTGGTTGGGATTATAAGGCGACGGACGTATCGGCAAGTAATGCGGTAAAAATTGGTTATAGTAAAGGTGTGCCAATGGGCGGCGATTTGCAGCCGTCTTCAGGTAATACAGCGCCAACCTTTATGGTTTCAGTAATGAAAGATCCATTAAGTGGCAACTTAGACCGAGTGCAAATCATTAAAGGTTGGATGGATAATAAAGGGGAACTCCACGAACGAGTTTACGATGTTGCAGTATCAGATGACCGCCAAATAAACCAAGACGGCCGTGCCACAAAACCGGTCGGTAATACGGTTGATTTAAACACGGCTACTTGGAGCAATAGCATTGGTGATTCACAATTATCAACGGTTTGGACAGATCCCAATTTTGATAAAAACGAATCGGCTTTTTATTATGTACGCGTCTTAGAAATTCCAACACCGCGTTGGGTGCTTTATGACAAAGTAAGATTAGGTGCAAAAGTGCCTAAAGCCGCGGAGTTAGTGGCTCAAGAACGTGCTTATTCTTCACCTATTTGGTATTCACCTAAGTAGATAAGACAATTTAATGCATAAAAATGAGGGCGCTTCGTTGCTCCCTCATCCGCATATAAAAATAAAAGTAAGGACGTTATGCTAAAAAAGCTTATTCAAGAACCACTCATCCATTTTGTTATTATTGCCAGTATCATTTTTTTTATTTATGACGCCCTCAATAAAGAATCGATAAATACCCATAAAATATTGATCAGTGAAAGTCGAATTGAACAATTAACCAATGAAATTCTGAATTCAAAAAGTCGATTACCTGTTGCCAAAGAAATTGATATTGCCATTGAAAGCTTTGCCCTTAATGAAATTTATTTAAGAGAAGCGCGTGAATTAGGCTTACATCATGGTGATAAAATAATTGAACGACGATTACGTCAAAAAATGGAATATCTATTAGATGAAATGGCATCGATTCAAGAGCCAAGCTCTGCTGAACTAAATCGTTTTTACCAAGAGAATATCGAGCAATATAAATCACCTGTCACGTATAGTTTCACTCAAATTTATGTATCAACCGATCGACCTAAAGCGCTATTAAATAAGTATATTGATGACCTGTGGCGACTTATTGAAGAGGGGCAAACGCCTTTTGCTGATACCAGCATGCTGCCTCAGCAAATATCTCTGCAATCTAGCCAACAAATTGAACACAAATTTGGTCAGTTTTTTATGCTTAAGCTAAAAGAACTTGCGGTTAAAACTTGGTCAAGCCCTATTGATTCAGGTTTAGGTAAGCATTTCGTATATATAACAGAAAAAATAGAAGCCACGCCAAAACCATTCTTGAGTATAAAAGCAGAGTTAGTAGACGATTGGCAATATCAGCGCAGAAAGAAATTTAAACAGATTTATGAAGAAGAACTGATGCGGCGTTACGACATTGATATCCGTAAGCCTAAGTCAGACAAGGCCTCGTAGTGAAAAAATTATTGGTGTTACTCACCCTGTTTTTTAGCGCCTATGGGGTTGCAGATGATTTTCGCCCAGCATCCCTTACGCTACAACCTTTGATTGATAATCAATTTAAAGTGACCTGGAAAGTACCGATAAAAAATCGTCAACTTCCGCAACTGAATGTAAAGTTTGATGCTTTAACGCAGGAATATTTACCTAAAAGTTCGCGTTCTGTTGACGGTGCCTATGTTCAATCTTGGTTGATTTCTCGTGAACATAACCTTTCAGGTCTTACCGTCAGCATTGAGGGTTTAAAAGGCTCGGGTTATGAAGTTATTTTCAGAGTGCTCACTAATGGTACTTATACTAATAATACTAACAATAACCAAAGCAACCAAAAAAACAGTAATACATTAACTAAAATATTGAATTCGGATGAGCCATTTTTTATCGTACCCGAAAATCAAAATATTGCCACGAACGGGGTGTTTGTTAGTTATGTCACATTAGGGTTTGAGCATATTTTAGCTGGTCTAGATCACCTATTATTTGTATTTGCTCTGATTCTTCTTGTGGTGAGTAGAAAAAAACTAATTTGGACGATTACCTGTTTTACATTAGCCCACAGTATTACATTGGCCGCGGTAACACTCGATTGGTTGTATTTTCCTGGTCCCCCCGTAGAAGCTGTCATTGCGTTATCCATTATTTTTTTAGCCAACGAAATTATCATCGTGCACCGTGGCAAACCAAGCACAACGGCTCAATATCCTTGGTTAGTGGCTTTTATTTTTGGTTTATTGCACGGTATGGGCTTTGCCAGTGCATTGAGTGACATTGGCGTTCCTGAGAATGAAGTGTTTATGGCACTATTCTCATTCAACGTTGGTGTCGAATTGGGGCAATTAACGTTTGTGCTGGTTGTGCTGACGCTGATGTCGCGCTGTAAAAATAGATTCACTAAGCTGCCCAATTGGACAGCTCAAATCCCTGCTTATGTGATTGGTTGCACCGCTAGTTTTTGGCTATTACAACGGTTAGTTATGTTTTAACAATTATTTGAATTTAGATAAGTCTCGGCGCCATTGTTTATCTTCTTCAGCGCCAGCCTTCTGCCATATTTGTTTTACATTCACGCTAAGTTGACCATCAATTTCATTGGCATTGAGTGTGAACGTGAGCGGGTTGGCGATATTGGGTTGCGATAAAATCTGTTGGTCGTTAAATACTTGTTCAACGATACACACAGAGGTTTTATCGGGACTGTCGGCATCACGGGCTAGCGGGTTATTACAATTGTTCATGACGTCACCGCCGTTCGGGTACAATACCGCTAATCGTTGATGTTGGCTGCCGATAGAGACATCAAAGTAAATTTTCTGACTGGCAAGGTAATGATAAATATTAGCTGAAAGCGCCGATGGGGCACGTTCTTTTTCGTTATAAAACCGCGATAGCTTTAAATACGTCGAGCTACCTCCAGGCGCTGTGACATCGGCAGCGCGGACGTACTTATGTAATATACGCATATGGTGAGTAGGGAGTGTCCAGCCCACTTGCACTTGCACTTTTACGTCACCATTACTCAGTTCTTCAACGTCGGTAATACGGGTTTGTACTTTCGTATTGAGAATGGGTTCGATGACGTCTGTATCAATACTGCTGCGTACTTTCAATAATTGCGCGAGGTTGAATTGCGGGCTGCGACCGTGCGCTGAAAACAATCGTTTCACATCATCAAGTACCGATGTTAGCTGCATGACTTCATGATCTTGTTGGCGAATTAAACGCGCGCTTTGCTGCGTTGAAATTTGTTGTTCGGCAATCGCTAATTTTATCTCACCGAGATTTTTCAAATTGTTATCGAACTCGTTATCCAGCGTGATCAGGCTTTTTTCGATACTGAGATTTTCGCGTAATATCGCCATACTCTCACCAATGTAATGTTCGTCAAAAGTTGCCCGTATTTGCTGGACTACAAAAACTTGGCCTTTATAGACATCTTTATCTTTGACTATCTGTGGTTTGTTTTGTGGGGTGATCTTGATATAGGCGGCTTGAATAATCGGTACATATTGTTTGTAGTTGGTGAGGTCGACTGGTTTGTTCATTAATTGATAATCACGCACATCAAAACTGGCTTTGATCCGTGCTTTTTCCAGCATTATTTGCTTGGCACTGGCAATACTTTCACCATTGGTTAGCTGGTGGGTAATGGTATAGGTTTTTGACCAAAAGCCGATATGGGCAAGCGCTGAGTGGTTATAACTGAACATCAGTAATAAAGATAAAACAATTGGCATCGGTAGGCGCATAGTAAGTTCCTTTTGCTATTCCTTATAAATAATAGACTTAAATTTAATGGATGGTGTTTTTAGGGTAAAATACAGCTATTACTGATTAATTTATTTTATCTTGAGAGGCCTTTGTGGCAGCGTTACCGATCACTTCTGTATTAGCCGACTTATTTACGGCCTTAACATCATCCAATCAAGTTATCTTGCAAGCACCACCTGGGGCGGGTAAGTCAACGCTATTACCGTTAAAGCTGCTGCAAGAAAATATCTTCAGCGGCCGTATTCTGATGCTTGAACCGCGCCGCCTTGCCGCGCGCAATATTGCCACGTATATGGCTTCGCAGCTGCAGCAAAAAGTCGGTGAAGATGTCGGTTATCGTATGCGTGGCGATACCAAGGTATCAAAATCAACGCGATTGGAAGTTGTCACGGAAGGGATCTTAACGCGGATGATCCAGCAAGATCCGGAACTCAGCGATTACGATTTAATTATTTTTGACGAATTTCATGAACGCTCACTGAATGCTGATATTGGTTTAGCCTTTGCATTAGAAGTGCAACAAGGCTTGCGTGATGATTTAAAACTATTAGTCATGTCAGCGACACTCGACAGTGCTGGGTTGCAAAAGATGCTACCTGATGCACAACTGTTGACGGCGGAAGGCCGCTGTTTTCCGGTGACGTATAGTTATCATCCGGTGGATTTAAAGCGCAGTACCATTAAACAAGCATTACCGGGCGCGATTGCGGCAACCGTTAAATTAGCATTGCAGCAGCAAGACGGTAATATTTTAGTGTTTTTGCCTGGCGTGAGTGAAATTAAACGTTGTCAGCAACAGTTACAAGAACTGGTTAATGCACGTCTGCATGTGTTGCCGTTATATGGTCAATTGACGCAACAACAGCAACAAGCGGCTATTAACCCCTTGGCCGCAGGGCAACGTAAAGTTGTATTGGCGACCAATATTGCGGAAACATCTTTAACCATTGAAGGTATTTCGGTGGTGATTGACTCCGGTCTCGAGCGTAAAGTGAGTTTCTCGCCACGTTCTGGTGTCAGCCGCTTACAAACAAAGCGTATTAGCCAAGCATCAGCCACCCAGCGTGCTGGACGAGCAGGGCGACTACAAGTTGGACATTGTTATCGGTTATGGCGCGAAGAAGACCACAGCCGTTTAGAACCACAAATAGAACCAGAAATTCTCGCCGCAGATTTAACCTCAACCTGTTTAGAGTTAAAGGTATGGGGCGTTAATAGTTTTGCCGAATTGGCGCTATTGGATCAACCCTCGCAGGCAAACGTCGATTATGCCGAAGGCTTGTTAACTGATTTAGGCGCGCTGGCGTCGGGAAATTGCAGTAAACATGGCCAAGCATTAGCTGCATTTGGTATGTCACCACGGTTAGCGCACATGTTATTAACGGCGCAAACATGGGAAGATGAATTACCGGGTATTAGCTGGTTAGCTTGTCGTTTAATCGCCTTATTGGAAGGCAGTGAACGCTTACCGCTTGATTTAGACTTTGGCCTGCAACAAATGGCAGCGGGACACTTTAAACAAGCACAGCGTCAAGCGCAGCAATGGGCTCAGCGTTTTAGTTTTATCAAAAGTAGCAGCCATACTAGCAATAATAGCGCAGATACTAATGCCTATACTGGGTTGTTATTAGCGTTAGCGTATCCAGATCGTATCGCTCAGCGTCGTGATAGTACGGGACGGGGGCAAGCTGGCCACGGTTCAGATGTACCGTATATGTTAAGTAACGGGCTCGGAGTTAAATTGATGAACGACGCCAGCCTTACCAATACCGAGTTAATGGTTGTAGCGGACTTGTCATTAACCGAGCAAGGCGCCGATGCCATGGTGTATAACGCCTGTGCCATCGATCTCGCGGAACTACAAACTTGGTTACCGCAACTGTTTAGCCAGCAGGCGTTTGTACAATGGGATTTAAAAGCGCAGAAATTAATTGCTGAGCAGCGTCAATGTTTAGGCAAGTTAGTATTATCCCGTAAAGTATTAACGGATATTACCCCAGCGCAAAAGCAAACTGCCGTACTGGCCGGTATTCGCAAAGCGGGTTTGTCGGTATTGCCGTGGAACGAGCAAAATAAAGCCTTACTGACACGTTTACGTTGCGCACATCAATGGCTACCTGAATTAGGTTTTGTTGATTACAGTGAAATGGCCTTGATTGACGATTTAGAAAATTGGTTGTTACCTTACTTAACGGGCGTGACTGGTCCTGCACAGATGAAAAAAATACCGTTAACGGATGCGTTATTATCACGTTTGGAGTGGTCACTACAACAGCGTTTAGATAAAGAGTTGCCGACTCACTTTACCGTGCCGACAGGCTCAAAAATTAAACTACGTTACAACGATAACAATGCCCCGAGTTTACCGGTGCGTATTCAAGAGATGTTTGGCCAAGCGAATAAACCAGCAGTGGCTAATGGTCGGGTGCCGATTGTGATCGAATTATTGTCTCCCGCTCAACGTCCGTTACAAATAACCCAAGATTTACTCGGTTTTTGGAGTGGCAGTTATAACGACGTCAAAAAAGAAATGAAGGGTCGTTATCCGAAACATTATTGGCCAGATAATCCACTGGAAGCGATGCCGACCCGCCGGGTTAAAAAACATATGTAGGAAAGCAGCCATAATTAATCGGAATCTGCTATTATCCGCCCGTGTTCGTTCCAGCAAAATAAAAGAAGATTTATCATGACTAAAAAAATTGCCACATTGCATCCCCGTAATCCACATCAGGGACGTTATGATTTAACTGCCTTAGTTAAAACATATCCAGCGTTACAAACGCACATAACGCAAAATCCGAGTGGAGAAGAAACGGTTGATTTTAGTGATGATAAAGCCGTTGTATGTTTGAACGCTGCCTTATTAGCACATTTTTACCAAGTACCGAATTGGCAGATCCCTGCGGGCTACTTATGTCCACCTATTCCAGGTCGTGCTGATTATATTCACTATATTGCTGACTTGTTGGCAGAAATGAATAATGGCGAAGTGCCGACTGGTAAACGTGTGAAAGCATTAGACATAGGTACAGGCGCTAACTGTATTTACCCTATTCTTGGTCATCGCAGCTATGGCTGGGGTTTTGTTGGTACTGATGTTGATAAAGTGGCTGCAAAAACCGCTAACGTTATCGTACAAGCAAATCCAGGTCTAAACAAAGCCATTAAAATTGTCTTGAAGAAAACACCAGGCAGTATGTTCAAAGGTGTGATTAAGCATGGTGATAGATATTCAGTAACTGTGTGTAATCCTCCGTTCCATGCATCAATGGAAGCCGCTGCCGCAGGCACTGAACGTAAAATTATCAATTTACACAAAGGTAAAGCAGCGCCAACCAATACCACTAAGTTGAACTTTGGTGGTCAGCACTCGGAACTCTGGTGTGAAGGTGGCGAACTTCGTTTTGTGAAAGACATGGCCAAAGAGAGTAAAGACTTTACTGAGCAAGTATGTTGGTTTACCAGCCTTATCTCAAAGGGCGAACATATCGAAGAACTTGAAGAATATTTAAATACGCTAGATGTAAAACAAATCCGCGTGATACCTATGTCACAAGGCCAAAAAGTCAGCCGTATATTAGCATGGAGCTTTATGGATGCTGACGAGCAACAACAGTGGGCTGCCGATCAGTGGTAAACGCTACTGCTTACTAACGTTGAAACGACTATTTTGTTAAACAGGCTGGTATTTGTTAAACAGACTGGTAGAGCAGGTTATAATTAGGTAGATTAATACGGCAAGCATCGCGCTTGCCGTTTTTGTATCTGCGATTTTTATATTTGAAATGGTATCGACTTCAGAGCTAGTTTGAACTTAAGGGGATAATGACATGTTGGTATGGCTAGGTTACAGCTATGTAGTATTAAGCATCATCACGCTGCTGGTATATGGCAAAGACAAATGGGCTGCGAAGCGACAAGCATGGCGCACGCCTGAGCGAACATTACACTTACTGGCATTGCTAGGCGGTTGGCCTGGCGCGCTGCTCGGCCAAAAATTGTTTTCGCATAAAATAAGTAAAATTAGCTTCAAGCGCATTTTTTGGTTAACGGTTGTTGGTAATCTACTCATAGTACTGGGCATTTTCCAAATAGATCCGAGCTATGTGGTTGTGAGTTAATAGTCAACTGCGAATTTTTCAACTGATTTACACACTTTTACGCTATCTATACTATGCCTTTGTTTTATTGTGGTATACCATTTCGGCCTTATTATGCTAATTACGGCTATTTCGAACGAGTATTGGGTATTCATTAATGTCGTTAATTAAGAACAGTAAATTACAATTAGTGCTGACGTGGGTGCTATTAACCAGCGTATTGTTGGGCATTGTCGCGTTATTACCTGTGGGTGATAAAGTCGAAGCAAGTGCTGAGATAAAGGCTGCGCCTATGACCGCAGAGGAGCCAGAAATAACGAGTGCTGCGCTGCTATCTAATCAAAAATCGAATAAAGAATCAGAATCAGAATCAGAAGCAGAAACAGAAGCTGTATCTGTTACGCCTGTTGTTTCAGTTGATAGCACGATACCTGCGGCAACCGATCTTACCTATGATCCAGCATCACGGCTTTATGATGCCAATGCACAGGGTGCAACGGTGACTGAATCAGCTGTAGCATCAATCGCGGCTGAACTGGCTAAGTCGTATCCAAAAACAATTAATTACGTGATTCAAAAGGGTGATACTTTAGGCGGTATTTTCGAGCAGTTAGATTTAAGCCAAATGAGTTTATATCAAATTCTGGAAGTGGATTTAAACGTCCTGGCACTGGACAGTATTAAACCTGGGCAAACGTTAGTCTTTACCGAGTTTGAAGGTGAATTAACACGCCTTGAATTACACATCAGTCTCGCGCATCAAGTGGTTTATAAACGCTCGGGTGATGATGGTTTTGAGTTCGAGCAAATAACCCTAGAGGGTGAATGGCGTGAGCACAGTTATATTGGCAAGGTTGAATACAGTTTTGCCGGCTCAGCTAAAAAAGCCGGATTATCGTTATATGAAGCGCAATTTATTGCCAGCTTATTAAAAGACAAAATTAATTTCAGCCGTGATTTACGTAGTGGAGATACTTTCAAAGTATTGGTATCGCGTCAATATATCGGTGATGAACGTACTGGTGAAAATCGTATTGACGCGGTGAGTATTAATAACCGCAGTCGTAATATTAGCGCCTATTTGTATGAAGGTGCTTATTATGATGAAGCGGGTTTAAGTATTGAACGCGCCTTTGTACGTCGTCCTGTTAGCAGTAAATACCGTATATCATCCAGCTTTAATCCCAACCGTAGACATCCGGTGACTGGGTTGTTACGTCCGCATAATGGTACTGACTTTGCTGTACCTATTGGCACGCCTGTTTATGCTACTGGCGATGGTGTGGTATCGCGTGTGCTTAATCATAAGTATGCCGGCTTGTATATCGAGATCACTAATGGCCAAACATACCGTACGCGTTTCTTACACCTAAGTAAGATATTAGTGAAAAAAGGTCAACGAATTAAACGTGGCCAGAAAATTGCGCTGTCAGGTAATACAGGCCGTACTACTGGACCGCATCTGCATTATGAACTACATGTGCGAGGCCGTGCGGTGAATGCCATGACAGCGGATATACCGATCGCCACTGCGATTGAGAAAAAGCAACAAGCAGCATTCAAACTGGCGTTAAGTAATTATCATGCGGCTTGGGCGCAAAGTTAAAGGCTCACTTTTCCGCGCATATTTTTGGTCTTGCCACGCTGAGTCTTAGTGTCCATACGTTTCTTTTTGGCATTACGACTTGGCTTGGTTTCGCGGCGGGCCTTTTGGATCACTGTCGCCTGTTTAATCAATTCAACTAAGCGTTCAAACGCTACCTGTTTGTTAAAATCTTGACTGCGAGATTCCTGACTTTTAATAATGATTACGCCATCTTTGGTGATGCGGTGATCACGTAATGCCAACAACCTTTCTTTATAAAATTCAGGTAATGACGACGCTTTGATATCAAAGCGTAAATGGATCGCCGTTGATACTTTATTGACGTTTTGGCCACCGGCACCTTGTGCGCGAATGGCTTGAATATCAATTTCTGAATCGGGAATTGATACATTGCTAGAGATTACGAGCATTAATAAACCTTGGTGTTATTTTACAATACGCTAAAGAGCAGAGCGAACGTTACGTTGTTGTGTAATCGCGCTCGTCTGACTTACTGCGTATCTTGAAGTAGCTTGGGTATGCGCCTATGATACGCTTGTTTCCTGCAATTGCTAATTTTCAACTTTCAATTTTTAATTCGTCATTTTCAGGCGTTATAACCTTCGGTGTTAGTAGAGAGTATTTATCATGATAATCCGACCCGTCAAAGTCAGTGATGCGCAAGCTTTGACCGCGCTATTTTCGCAACTGAATGACGAAACCCCGTTTATGGCGATGGGTGAACAAAATAGCGCCGCTGAACTTTGTGAACATCTGACATTATTCATCAATTCAGCAACTCAAGTGCTGTATGTGATCGAAGGAGACTGCGCCAAGCTACTGGGTTTCGCGATTGGTATTATCGGTTATATTAGCGGTGATACTACTGGTAATAGCGATAGTGTATCTTTGGTGATCGGTATTGAGCAAGCGAGCACAGGCATGGGACTCGGTCGGCAATTATTACTGCATGTTGAGGCGTGGTCGCGGCTGCATAAATTAAAACAGCTTGAATTAACCGTCATGATAGACAATAAAAACGCGATAGCATTTTATAAAAAGGCTGGGTTTAAACTACAAGCTGTAAAGCCCCTTGGGATGGTTGACGCGTTAACGGAAAATGAATTATATATGCTTAAGGCCGTTTAAATAACCTCGGACTAGTTGAGTTGGGGCGAGGGAACAGGGTAAACTAACGATTCTTTATTACGCGTTTTTATTTTCAGCGTATTAGGTCAAGTCTGACCGTATTTGATGCAATTTCTAGGACCCTTTCTCTTGGCTAAACGTCCCGTAACTGATGACACAAAAAAACCGGTCAGCAAACGCAAAGCACCGGCAACAAAAAAACCAGTCGCAAAACTTTCAGCAGCAAAAACAGCAGCTAAAAAACCGACCGTAAAAAAAACCACCAAGAAAAAAATCAGTAAAGCTAAACAACGACCTTGGACACGCAGTCTTGCCATTTTTATGTTTAAATTTAGCTTGGCATTTTCGGCCATCTTTGTGCTTTATGGCATGTATTTAGACAGCAAGATCCAAGCGCGATTCTCTGGTCCTATTTGGAAAACCCCTGCGCAGATCTATGCGCGCAGTCTTGAACTGACCCCCGGCATGTTTTTACCCCACGACAAGCTGGTTGAAGAACTGGTATTGCTGAATTATTTAAAAGTCGCAAAGCCACGCACTGCGGGACAGTTTGCCGTGTCGAAGACTAAAGTCGAATTATTACGCCGCAGCTTCACCTATCTTGATGGCATCGAGCCTAATCAAGCGCTATTTTTAACCTTTGCAGATAACCACTTAGTCAGTATTCGCGATCAGAAAACCGGTAAATACCTTAATTCAGTTAATCTCGATCCTATGTTACTCGATACCTTGCAAGCACCTAACCAAGAAGACCGTATCTTGGTGGAATTACAAAATTACCCACAACTATTAATTGATACCTTATTGCTGGTGGAAGACCGTAATTTCTACCATCACAGCGGTGTATCACCCGTTGCAATTATACGTGCTGCATTTGCCAATATGAATGCCGGGCGCACTGTGCAAGGCGGCAGTACCTTAACGCAGCAATTAGTCAAAAACTTCTTTTTAACCCGTCAGCGTAGCTTTTGGCGTAAGTTTAACGAAGCCTACATGGCGTTATTAATTAATTATCGTTTAAGTAAAGATGCGGTATTAAGTGGTTACCTTAATGAAGTGTATTTAGGCCAAAATTACAGTGATGGTGTATATGGCTTTGGTTTAGCGAGTTACTTTTATTTTGGTCGACCGGTACCGGAATTGAGCATAGATCAAATGGCATTCTTGGTTGCCGTGGTTAAAGGTCCGTCGTTTTATGACCCATGGCGTTACCCTGAACGTGCGCTTGAACGTCGTGACATGATCATCCGCTTATTATCTAAAAACGGTAAAATCAGTACTGCTGAATATCGCGCTGCAATCGGGCGTCCATTGGGTATTATTCCGCGTGGGCACATGAGTGTATCTAAAGCCCCGGCATTTATGTCTTTATTACGTCGTCAGCTCAAAACTACATTTGGAGATGCGCTGTATGATCAATCAGGATTGAAAATATTTACTAGTTTAGATCCCCTTGCGCAGCGTGCTGCTGAAAAGGCGATAACCCAAAGTTTGCCACGATTAGAGAAAGCCCGTCACATTTCGGGCTTAGAAACGGCAATGGTCGTTACTGACCGCCACTATGGTCGGGTGACTGCACTGGTCGGTGGGCGTAATACCCAGTATGCCGGATTTAACCGTGCACTTGATGCGTCACGTTCGATTGGTTCAGTGGTTAAACCGGCAATTTATTTAACCGCATTTGAACAAGGTTATGATCTTAACTCCCCGTTAGAAGATAAACCGCTGCGTTTAAATAATCAGTATGGTAATAATTGGCAACCGAAAAATTATGACCGTAAATACCGTGGTGAAGTGCCGCTGTATCAAGCCTTGATGCAATCGCTCAACGTGCCAACCGTTAATTTAGGCATGGCGCTGGGGATTGATAATGTGATTGAAAGTTTAAAACGTCTGGGTATTAAAAAGGTCGATAATCACTATCCATCGATGCTGTTAGGGGCGTTAAATATGTCACCGTTTCAAGTATCACAAATGTATCAAACCATCGCGACAGCAGGGGAATACCACAAGTTAACCGCGCTGGTGGCTGTGGTAGATGAAGACGGCGATTTGGTTTATCAACAAGACTTAAAAGGTAAGCGTCGTTTTGATCGTAAATATACCGACCTGACGATTTATAATATGACCTTGGTCGCCAAACAAGGTACCGCGCGCCGTTTAAGTTGGCAATTCCCTGGCACTAATTTTGCCGGTAAAACCGGTTCTACCGATAAACTGCGTGATAGCTGGTTTGTCGGATTAGATAATCGCGATGTCGTCACGGTCTGGGTGGGACGTGATGATAACAAAACCTCGACATTAACCGGTTCGAGCGGTGCATTGACGGTATTTGGCGATTACATGAAGCTACGTGGTGCAGATAGTTTAGCGGTGAATTAAGCTGAGGGATTGTGAGTTAAGAATAGCGCTTTGAGTATTGGTTCGCTATACAGGGTGTAGCGAACCAGAACTGTTTTTTTATTTGATCGTGCCTGCAACTTTAGTTTGATCAACACCAACGATGCGGTTTAGTACACCTAGCACTGATGAAGTGTCTGAAACGGTTGAGTTAATAGACACAATTTCAGCATTTTGCGGCGTTAATTCCATTGCACGCTCTTGGGTATCACCACCTGGGAACTGCATAAACAATAGATTCAAATTCTCGGCATGTGTATCAAATGTTTGGTCTGTTTGACGAATACCAGAACAACCAGATAAACCAAGAACAAGCAAAGATAGTACGAATAAGTTTTTCATTTTAAATCCTTATAATAAGATGAATAATTATTAAAGCATTTAAGAAAATTCGATTCAATCGATGAAATGTAAGCGAATGTGTTGAACGTAAGCGTTTGTATTAGGTAGGGAGATCTGGTCTAAATTTGAAAACAAAAAAGACGAGCTTGATGCTCGCCTTTTATCTATATTAGCTATTTATTTAACTATGCTTGGTGTTTAGAAGTGACCTTCTAAACCTAGGAATACACCGTCAATTGTTGCATCAGCTTTTACGTCATCAACTTTAAAGTCAAGTTGTTGAATACGGTAACCCGCGCGGATAGACCAATCTAATACATAACCTGGGTTTAGCATGAACGCTAGACCGATTTCAGCATCGCCGTATACATCGCCAGTGATACCAATCGCATTTACCATTGCGAATGCTTTAAGTGGGAACATTGGCAGGCCAACTTCACCGTAAACATAACCCATAGGTAATGGACCCGAGAATGACACGTCAGTAGTACCATCTTCGTAAGTACCGTTCAGTTGGCGCCATGTAACACCCGCATCAAGTGATACTAGGTCATTGTCTAGGAATTCATAATAAAGCGTGAAATCGACAGTTTTAAGGCTGATTTTTTCGTTAGATCCTTTGCCTTCAACATCTATATTTGAAAAGCTAAGTGCAGCATTTGGAATTAATGGAATTGGGTGTTCCACTTTCACATACATACGGTAGTTGTAAGTATCTTCATAGCTAGTAACAGCAGAGTGGTTATCAAGTTGAATTGTGCCATCAACGCCTGATTGCCATACGTCAGCACCAAAATAGGTACCAATAGCGTCTGCCATTACGTTGTTTGAAAGACCAGTAAGAAGAGTTAGTGCAAGTAGTTGTTTTTTCATAATGAGTCCATGTTCATTTATGTAATATATCGCGCAAAGTAACAGCAAGCGTCCTTAGTTAATAAGTATTAGTCATTAATTCATTAATTCCTAACGTTATTAAGTCGTTGTTAATACTTTCGGCCGGGAAGGAAAAAAGTTTAGCGCGAATATTAATTTCTTATGAAACCGCTTGTTTACGGTCATTTTTGTTGGCCATTATACATTTTGCAGTTAAATAATCATGTTTAATACGCTATTTATGTCATTTTAACTAAAGTAGCCAGGCTCATTTTTAACTAGTACTTTTACTAGGTAAAAAAAATACAAAAAAAAGCCCTAAAATAGGGCTTAATTAAATGATGAAAATGGTACTTTCATCATACTTTTAGGTGTGTGATTGTTAAGCTAGTTTAGCAAAACAACGTTCAGCAGCTGCAATTGTCGCTTCAATATCGGCATTGGAATGTGCTGTCGATAAGAAACCTGCTTCAAATGCAGACGGCGCAAGATAAACACCTTCAGCTAACATAAGGTGGAAGAATTGCTTGAAACGTTCTGCGTCACATTTGAATACACCTTCAAAACCAGTAACTTCAGCTTGGTCAGTAAAGAAGAATCCGAACATACCGCCAACATAGTTTACCGCTAATGGGATGTTTTGACGTGCTGCCGCAGCCTTAAGACCTTCAGCAAGTTGCTTCGTGCTCGCACTTAATTGCGCTGCCACTTCAGGCTTGTCAATTTCGTTTAACGCAGCGAGGCCAGCAGCCATTGCAATTGGGTTACCTGATAATGTACCGGCTTGGTATACAGGACCTGTTGGCGCAATGTGTTGCATAATTTCAAGTTTACCGCCAAACGCGCCCACTGGCATACCGCCACCGATCACTTTACCTAATGTTGTTAGGTCTGGTTTTACTTGATAAAGCGCTTGTGCACAGCCCGTTGCAACACGGAAGCCTGTCATTACTTCATCAAAGATAAGTACTGCATTGTATTTATCACAGATGGTACGTAGACCTTGTAGGAAACCGTCTTGTGGTGGAATGCAGTTCATGTTGCCAGCAACCGGTTCTACAATGATGCACGAGATGTCTTCTGGGTATTCAGCAAAAAGTGTTTCAACGGATGCTAGGTCATTGAACGTTGCCGTCAATGTATGTTTAGCAAAATCAGCAGGGATACCTGGAGAGCTAGGTTGGCCTAATGTCAGTGCGCCAGAACCTGCTTTAACTAATAACGAGTCTGCATGGCCGTGATAACAACCTTCAAATTTTAAGATCTTGTCACGGTTGGTGTAACCACGTGCTAAACGGATCGCACTCATCGTCGCTTCTGTACCAGAGCTCACCATACGGATCTGCTCCATTGATGGCACCATAGATTGGACTTTTTGCGCCATGATCACTTCGATCTCAGTCGGTGCGCCAAAGCTTAAGCCATTTTCAACAGCAGCAAGTACCGCTGATTTGATTGCAGGGTGGTTATGACCCAAGATCATTGGACCCCAAGAACCAACATAATCAATATAGGCATTGCCGTCTACATCGTAGATACGCGCGCCTTCGGCACGTTGAATAAATAGTGGGCTACCACCAACGCCATTGAATGCGCGCACTGGTGAGTTAACGCCACCAGGAATAATAGCTTGAGCTTGCGTGAAAAGTTGGCTTGATTTAGACATCTGCAATCCTTTTATCTACAGTCAGAGACAATATAGTAAGAAATAGTAAAAATATTTTAGGGCGTTATTATACCTGTTAACCCGTTTAAACGTAGCTTTTTCACATTTTTAGCGACTTACATTTAACTTGTCTTTGTTTTCATCGGCAGAATCGTTAAAATAGCGCTTTATTTTTATGTTTCCTCACGCAAAAGGCCGACATGCTTAAATTTATTAAACCGCGTTACATCGTATTATTGGCGCTCGCTATATTATTGGGTTATGGTTTTTCTTATCTGAAAGGCATGGAATCAGCAGCCAAAATCACCATGAAAGATGATGAAATTGCCCGTCTTAATACCGACTTCGCAGAAACCAGCAAAGTTAAAGCGCAAGTTGAAGTTGAACTGCAAACCTCGCAGATTTTAGTTGACCAGCTAACGGAACAACAACGTATTCTGTTTAATGAAAATGCTGAACTAAAACGCGATCTGCTATTTTATCAACGTATCATGGCGCCTGAAGACGTGATTAATGGGGTTAAATTAGAGAGCCTGACCTTTATTCCCGAAATCAGCGACAACTATTATTTTGTGCAAATTGTATTGATGCAGGTACAAAAGAAAAAGCGTCACATTAAAGCCACTGCCGATTTGGTGTTTTATGGCAGTGAAGAAGGTCAACCAGCAGAATACCGTTGGAGTGAACTGGTGGATGAAAAAGAGCAAAAACTGACATTCTCGTTCCGTTATTTCCAAACCATAGAAGCATCAATAAAATTACCGCTGGGTTTTGTACCCGAGCGTGTGGCTTTCGTTGGCAAGGTAAAGGGGAATCGTTGGAATTCAGGACTCAAGTTAAAACAAAACTTTGATTGGAGCGCTGTATTGCAAAGCAGTGACGTGATCTCGGGATAATAAAGGCCCATTATCGACATCAGTGATCAAGAGCCGACAATGAATAGTTGACTGAAATAGTCAGGTATTAGATAATTGAATGTATAAATCGAGTTTAAGTGAGATCAGATATGGAACTATTTACAGACGTTGGTGCAACTCAGGCTAACAATAACGAGATTGTTGAACAAGCTGTTACACCTGTTGCTGTGGAAGCAAGTGCAGATGAGATGGTATTACCTATTTATTTTAGTGATAACGCTGCAGCACGAGTGAAAGAATTGATCACCGAAGAAGAAAACCTCGCGCTTAAATTACGCGTGTATGTTACTGGTGGTGGTTGTTCTGGTTTCTCTTATGGTTTTACTTTTGATGAGAAAATTAATTTTGGTGACACTGTTATCGAAAAGAACGGCGTGACGATGGTTGTTGATTCAATGAGCCTACAATATTTAGTTGATGGCACTGTTGATTACATTGATGGCCTAGAAGGTTCGCGCTTCTTAGTGAACAACCCGAACGCAACAACTACTTGTGGTTGTGGTTCAAGCTTCTCAATTTAAGCTCTGGCTTTAAGCTAAGCCTTGGTTTTAATTAAAAATAGTGTCCGTACTTAGCGGTTGTTAAGTGCGGCACTTTTTATTTACGCCTTCTTTTTTGATGTCTTCTATATCTTCCCGTCTGCAATTAATAGTGCTATTCAGCGTGTTCTTAATCGTGCTGCTAATACCCTCATTACCTGTTACTGCTTTTTGATTATAAAGAAATTAGTGCTTATAGCTTATTTTTTAATGTTTGTGACCGATCGTCTTATTTTTATATGATAACCATTCCTATCTGATTAAATCTGTTGCATGATATCGGTTCAATAATGCTCAAAGGAATGATAATGACTCACTTTACTGCGCTGGCTATTGTTAAAAAGCCATTATTTCAAGCATCGCTGATTGCGGCTGGCTTTATGTTATGGATGACAACGGGCACGACTGGTGGACAAGGCGAGCAAACAGACAACGCCACGAGTAACACTGCCAACGCAGTCGTCACCAAACCTATTCCCCAAGTACGTACTCAGCAGTTTAATGCCCAGTTGGTCGCTCGTTCTATCTCTCTTTATGGCCGCACCGCTGCCGATCGTGAAACCAATCTTGGCGCTGAAATCGCTGGTCGGGTAGAGGCCGTACTGGCCAAACGCGGTAGTTTTGTCAATAAAGGTGACATTATTGTGCGCATGGAAAAAAACGATCTACCACAGTTATTGATGCGTGCTAAGACGTTATATAAACAACGTGAAATTGAATATGAAGGCGCGAAGAAACTTGCCGCCCAAGGTTTTCAAGGTAAAGCCCGGTTAGCGGAAGCGGCGAGCGCACTCATGGATGCCTCAACCAATGTCTTCACAATTAAATTACAGTTAGAAAAAGCAGTCATTATTGCGCCTATCTCCGGTATTTTGAATGAACGTCATGTCGAAGTCGGCGACTATTTAGCCAAAGGTGATCCGATTGCCATTATCGCCGATATTAACCCACTGATTATCAAAGCGGATGTCACCGAGCTTGATGTTAATAACGTTAAATTACAGCAAGTTGCTAAAGTGCGTTTGGTCAGTGGCCAAGAGATCACAGGGAAAGTACGTTACATTTCTCGGGTAGCAAACGCCGCAACCAATACTTTCCGCATTGAAGTCGCGATTGATAATACTGATTTAACCCTATCGGCAGGGGGCAGTGCCGAGCTGTCGTTACCCTTGCGCCAAGAGTGGGCGGTGAAGTTATCACCATCAACCCTCGCGCTGGATGAAGAAGGCGTGATTGGGGTGAAAACGGTCGTTGATAAACACGTGGTATTTACGCCCGTCGATATTCTTAAAGCCGATGCCCAAGGTTCTTGGTTAACGGGTTTAGGTAAAAATCCTGAAGTGATCACTGTTGGTCAAGGTTTTGTACGCGCGGGTGACCAAGTCGATACTGTCTTAACGAGGGCGCAATAATGAACGGTATTATTACTGCTGCGTTAAACCATAGTCGCACCGTTATCATGCTACTGCTGCTTATTTTAATTTCTGGTAGCGTGACTTATCTTAATATTCCCAAAGAAGCAGAACCGGATGTGCCGATCCCGTTTATTTACGTGTCAGTTAATCACCATGGTATTTCCCCAGAAGATGGTGAACGGGCGTTATTGCGGCCATTAGAACAAGAACTTCGCGGCATTGATGGTCTTAAAGAAATGACTTCCACAGCCAGTGAAGGCCATGCTTCCATCAAGCTGGAATTCCATGCCGGGATTGACAGTAATATTGCCTTGGCCAGCGTGCGTGAAAAAGTCAGTTTAGCCAAAGCGCAATTACCGGATGACTCTGAAGAGCCTGTGGTCAAAGAGATCAGCATGGCAACGCAGAAACCAGCATTAACGGTGATCTTGTCGGGTGATGTGGCAGAACGCGCCTTGATTAGTGTGTCACGTGACTTAAAACAAAAAATTGAAGCGCTTACCGAAGTATTGGAAGTCAGTGTTGGTGGCGATCGCGAAGACATGATTGAGATCTTAGTCGATCCGTTATTAATGGAAAGCTATAACCTGGATCAGAATGATATTTATAACCTTATCTCGCGTAATAATTTATTGGTTGCCGCCGGTACGCTAGACAGTGGTCAAGGCCGTTTTCCGGTTAAAGTGCCCTCGGTATTTGATTCGTTAAAAGATGTATTAGATCTCCCCGTCAAAGTCGATGGCACGCGTGTGATTACTTTTGGTGATGTGGCAGAAGTTCGTCGCTCGTACAAAGATCCGGTCTCGTTTGCGCGTATTGATGGTCAAGCCGCTGTATCACTGGAAGTCAAGAAACGACCGGGCGAGAACATTATTGAGACGGTTGATAAGGTCAAAGCCTTAGTAAATCAAGAAAGTGCTTATTGGCAAGGTGTGATCAAAGTTGATTTTACCGCCGACAGTTCTGAAGATGTAAAAGACATGCTCGGCGACCTGCAAAATAACGTACTGTCAGCGGTCATATTGGTTGTTATTGTGATTATTGCGAGCTTGGGTGCACGTAGTGCCTTCCTCGTCGGCATTGCTATTCCAGGGTCATTTTTGGCTGGTATTTTGATGCTAGCAATGTGGGGTTATACCATTAATACCGTTGTGCTATTCGCCTTGATTATGGCGGTGGGTATGCTGGTGGATGGGGCGATTGTGGTGACCGAATTTGCCGACCGTGAAATGAATGAAGGGCGCAGTAATAAAGAAGCATATGCGCTTGCAGCAAAACGTATGGCTTGGCCTATTATTGCCTCGACAGCGACTACATTAGCGGCATTTGCACCGTTGTTGTTCTGGCCGGGCATGATGGGCGAGTTCATGAAGTTCTTGCCGTTAACCCTGATCACCACCCTCAGTGCATCGTTAGTGATGGCATTAATTTTTGTACCAACACTGGGTGGTATTTTTGGTCGTCGCCGCAAGTTATCCGCATTAGAGCAGAAACAAACTGAAATATCTGAAACCGGCGATGTGACCCAGATGCCGGGCATGACTGGTTGGTATATTAAAGTGCTGAATGGCGCGATTAAAAAACCGTGGTGGTGTTTGGGTGGCGCTGTACTCTTCTCTATTTTAGTGATTAAAGCCTATGGCGTTTATGGTCAAGGTTCGGAGTTTTTTCCCAATGTAGAACCACCGGGTTTTAATATTATCGTGCGCTCACAAGGTGATTTATCTATCTATGAGCAAGACGTGTTAATGCAGCAAGTCGAAGCTAAATTGCTGGGTATGCCTGAGATTGAAACGCTTTATGCCCGCACCGGTAAGAGTGATCAAAACGGCGAACAGATAGGTTCGCTACGCGTGAACTTAGTTGATTGGCAACTGCGCCGTAAAGCCGATGAGATCATTGCTGATATTTTAGTGAAAACGTCGATGTTAGCCGGCATTGAAATTGAAGCGCGTAAAGATGAAAGTGGTCCACCGCAAGGTAAAGACTTACAGTTGGAATTAAGCTCTCGTTACCCAGAATTATTAGAGCCGACATTGGCGAAAATTAAAGACTTTGTGGCGACGCAGGGTATCTTTACCAATGTCAGTGATAATGGCGCAAAACCCGGTATCGAATGGCAGATTAAAGTCGACCGCGGTGTCGCAGCCCGTTATGGTGCTGATGCTTTGTTAGTGGGTAACAACGTCCAATTTGTGACAACGGGTTTACGTCTTGGCGGTTATCGCGCCGATGATGTTGATGATGAGATGGATATTCGCGTGCGTTTCTCTGAGCAATACCGTCACATCGACCGGTTAGAAGACCTACGTTTGAAAACAGCGGCAGGGCAAGTACCATTAAGTGTGTTCTCAACCTTAACGCCAGAGCAGAAAAAAGACGCGGTGCGTAAAGTAGATGGTCGCCAAGCACTGAAGATTGAAGCGGATTTATTGCCGGGTTATAACTTAAATGAGCAATTGCCGAAGTTAATGACATTGATGAAAGAATTAGATCTCGACCCACGCGTGGCAATACGCTTACGTGGTCAAAACGAAAACCAACAAGAATCGGCTGATTTTCTTAAAAATGCGCTGTTAATTGCATTAGCGGTGATGGCGATTATTTTGGTGACCCAGTTTAATTCTTTCTATCAAGCGTTCTTAATTTTAACCGCGGTGATCTTCTCTACGGTGGGGGTATTCCTCGGTTTGATGATAGTACAAGAACCGTTTGGTATCGTGATGTCTGGGATCGGGGTGATCTCGTTAGCCGGTATTGTGGTGAATAATAATATCGTGTTAATTGATACTTACAATGTACTCAAACGCGAGGGTCTGACGGCTGTTGACGCGGTGTTACGCACTGGGGCGCAACGTTTACGTCCAGTGATGTTGACGACGATCACCACTATCTTAGGTTTGATGCCGATGGTATTGCAGATGAATGTCGATATTGTTAATCGCAGTACTACGTTTGGTGCGCCATCGACACAATGGTGGTCTCAATTGGCTACCGCTGTGGCGGGTGGTTTAACGTTTGCGACGGTACTGACCTTGATATTAACGCCGTGTATGTTGGTATTGGGCGATCGTTTAAGCCGACGTTTAAATAAAGACAAAACGGTAGTGAAGGTGACGTCGACCTCGGGTGAAGCTATCGATGGTAATAACGCTGTCGATTTTAATGACGGACAGGCGATCAGCTATTCTTCTGAGAAACGAGCTTCTGAAACGATGACGGTGAGTCAATTAGATTAATCGAATCGAGTATAAAACAGGTGCTAATGTAGCACCTGTTTTATACAGTCTTGAACCATATTGATGATAACGATTATTTAATCTTACACGCACGCCATACGAATAATAACCAAGACAACATCAGACCGCTGCCACCCGATGGCGTGATGTTACTTAACCACTTCTCGCCCGTTAATGCATACAACATCAGGCTACCGCTGAACAGTATAATGCTGATTAATTGTAAACTCGCCACCCAATTAAAACGTCCTTCTGGAAATTTATTATCTAATAGTGCCAAAAATAAAATGCTTAACGTATGAATAAATAAGTAGTCTCTTGCCGTCGCAAAATTAGCCACGCCGTTATTCAGCATCAGCTGTGAATGCCATAAATGTGCACCTAATGTCCCAACGAGAATATTGGTAAACATTAAAAGTGCACATATTATCAGGAAGTATTTGAGCTTGTTGTTTTGCATTGTGTGGTTACCTTTAATAACTAGAAATAAATTATTCGAAAGACTTAGTTTGTTGTAATGCGTAATTAAACTGTCATTTATCTTACATTTTTTGTTCATCTTTATCACACATCTTTGTCATATATCCCCTTTAGTATTGATTCCAATTAAAGCAACTACTCAACAAATTATCTTTACCTTTATCTAATGGAATGGAACCTAAAATGAAAAAATCACTACTTGCACTGGTATTACCAAGTTTATTCGCATCAACGGTTGGCGCCGTTGAAGTTTATAACGATGATGGTCAAGCTGTTGACGTATATGGGCGTGCTTATGCAGGTCATGACTTTAGCGGTGAAGACAAAAATGCTAATTATGGTAATGATTCTTACATCCGACTTGGCGCGAAATTAACATCAGAAATTTCTGATACGCTATCAGCATTTGGCCGCTATGAACTACAGTGGGATTTAGCTGAAAGCGAGAAACAAGATCAAACTAAAACCCGTTTAGCTTACGCTGGTATTAAAAGTGATGTGGGTGCATTTAGCTTTGGCCGTCAATACGGTGCGGTTGAACTTGTCGCTGACATGACAGATAGCGCTTACACTAACGCTTACGGTAATGCGGCACTGGGTGTAGGCAAAGATCATGACGGTACAGGCCGTGACAATAGCTTATTCAAATACAGCAACAAATTTGCTGGGCTGCAGCTTGATGCTTCATACCGTCTTGATGACAACCAAAGTGATCTAGAAAGTGATGCCGCTTATGGTTTAGCAGCGGCTTATGCACTTGATTTTGGTCTCACACTGGCGGCAGGTTTTAATGCTAGTTCACCGACTGATGATTATGATGCATCTATCTTCTTAGTTGGCGCGAGTTACAAAACAGGACCGATAAGAGTCGCGGCTACATTTGCACAAGGTTCAGAGTTTGAAGGTCAAAACATGGATCACACAGGTTATGAGTTAACAGCTGAATACAAGATCACTAAGCAACTTCGTGCGCAAATCTTATATAACGCCCAAGAAATTGAAGATACTACATCTTCAGTAACAACAGACTCTGTTGATGAATTAGTATTCGGCGTACGTTATGACTTTAACAAAAAATTCCGTACCATTGCTGAATACCGCATCAATGGTGTTGACGGTGCAGATGACGACTTCCACCTAGCGGCGCGTTACAGCTTCTAAAGCGTGGCTATCGCATAAATAAGCACTATCGCATAAAGAATGCCATAGTTGAATTACCTGCAGTCATTGCAGATATAAGCAAAGCGGTTAATCTTCGGATTCACCGCTTTGTTGTTTTTAGGTATTAGCTATTTATAACGATGAAAACCCGCACGTGTATTGTCGTTTAATAGTGGGCGCACATTACAATCCTTCCCCTTTGTCGCTACTTCATATTCAAACCGTAACCTAGTTGTGTATCGATTGAAAACAGTTGATAATGGCAGCGAATTTATATATGGGCCTTTTCGCTTATTTTTAGCTTAACAAGGTAGTTAAAGAGAATGCAGCAATTAGACCTAAGTGCCTACACTTGCCCTTTACCGCTGATCAAAGTAAAACTCTGGTTAAAGCAAGCTGAGCTAGGCACTGAAATTATCGTATTACTGACCGATCCAGGTTCTCGTCAAGATATACCTAAATTTTTAACCAGTCTCGGTCAAACAGTTGTTGAGTTAGAAAATAGTGCGTTGATATTACGCATTCAGATCACCAAACTAACCCAGCACTTATCACTGACACAGCTCAGTACTTAACACTTAACACTTAATAAGTCATACAATCTTAAGGCAATCAAAATTTATGATCTCTGTCGTATCTCGTTGGTATCAGGAACGCTTTTCTGACCCACATGCAGTCACTTTATTCTTACTTCTAGTATTTGGTTTTTCGGTTATTTATTTCGCTGGTAGCCTAATTACGCCTTTCTTAGTGGCGGTAGTATTAGCTTATTTATTGGATTGGCCATTAATACAATTTATGCGGTTAGGGATGTCTAGAACCTGGGCAACGGTCATTATTTTACTGCTGTTTGTCACCTCGATGGTGATGTTGATGTTAGGTTTAGTGCCTACCGTATGGCATCAAGGGGTCACCTTGGTTAAAGCCATGCCTGCGATGCTTAAACAGGGTCAAGAATTTTTGTTGATGTTGCCACAAGAAAATCCGGATCTGTTTAATGCAGAGTTAATTAAAACTGCATCCATTGCGGTTCAAGATCACGTTGTTAACTCAGGTGAAATGATAGTAAGTGCTTCGTTCTCGTCTTTATTTGATTTAGCTGCGATCCTGATTTATTCAATTCTAGTGCCTTTGTTAGTGTTCTTCATGCTCAAAGACAAGCGTATTTTGGTCAAAGCCTTGGTGAGTATCTTGCCGCAAAATCGTCGTCTGGCGATGGAAGTGTGGACTGAAATGAACGGCCAAATTGCCAACTATATTCGCGGTAAAGTATTTGAAATTATCATCGTTGGTTTTTGTACTTGGTTGGTGTTTTTCTTTACTGATTTACAATACGCAGCACTGCTTGCGGTATTAGTGGGTTTCTCGGTATTGATCCCTTATATCGGTGCGGCAGCAGTCACAGTGCCAGTGATGCTGGTTGGTTTGTTCCAGTGGGGATTAACGCCAGAATTTACTTACATGATGATCGCGTACGGTATCGTACAAGCACTGGATGGTAACTTGTTAGTGCCGTTGTTGTTCTCGGAAGCGGTGAACTTACATCCCGTGGCGATTATTATGTCGGTATTAGTATTTGGTGGCATGTGGGGGTTCTGGGGCGTGTTCTTTGCGATCCCATTAGCAACCTTGGTGAAAGCGGTATTGAATGCTTGGCCTAAACGCGGCGATATACCAACTGAAGTTTAAATTTAACTTCAGTTTTAACTTTTAACTTGATAAAGCAGCCTGTATTCCCTCGTTATTCACGTTCGGTAATTGGGCTGTTTTTAATTTTTTCCACCTTAAATCCTATCTTAATATATTCAACTCTTAATACTTTACTCTTAATATTTCGTCGCCATTTCGTGGCTTAACAGGCGTCGACATCCACATTTTTATAACGCTTTAGTACATATTAGCAACCAATATGTGCGCTGATTCACAAATGAGTAACGTTTGCGTAACTAATGCTTTGGTATTACCACCTAATTACTGTAACAATATGTCACATACTTAAGGCTTTCTTAAGTAGCAAACTAATAAAAAGGAATTTAAAAGTATGCGCTTGTCCATCATAGCAACAGCGATTATTATGTCTACCTCCCTCTCCTTAGTGGGCTGTGATAGTGATTCTGATTTTAATAACAGCGAAGCAAGAACGGCTAAAATTAGCTTTGATCCATTGAAAAAAAATGTTTCAACGCCGAATAATTTGTTATTTAGTGGCAGCCTTGATGGAACGATTAACTTACCTGATGAAGCTGATATCGTTGCAACTGCGCAATATCGAGATATTAGCTTAGTGCAAGGCGCATTGGACGGCTGGCAATTATCGGTACCGTTTAGCATTCCCCTTGTCTACGGTGATAAAAATGCCAGTTATCATGCGATTAACGACATCAAATTAGACGTTAATAGCATGCCTGAAGGCGTATTAATATATAAAGTCCGCGCGAGTGGATTCGCGGATAATTGTGGCGATCTTCCCGCTCCTCCAACCGGCGGTTCTTTTAAAGCTGGACAAACTTGTAGTATCGAAGGGAAATTACTCTTTGATCGCGATTATACCGCCACATTTTCAAACGGCGCTATCGTAGTAACACCACTAAAACCTTTCTCACCTGCAACGTCGTACATGGTGGTGGTTACCGATCAACTTAAAGATGTGCAAGGACGTGGAGTAGCGACTAGTACTGGTTATCAGTTATTAAGTTCTCCAATCGCAGCTGGCGATAGTCAGACAGTGCAAGGCTTAAAAGGACTTACGCAATTTAATCACTTCTTGCTAGCTAACGAAGGTATGACTGATACACCGATTTACTCTGCGGTGTTTACTACACAGTCAGTTGGTAATGTATTGACTACATTGCAAAAAATCCATGGTGGAATGGCTGCTGCTGGCGCGCTAAAAATGGAAGCATTGCAAGCGACAGGCGCTACCGCTGCAGATATTGCTGACGCCTATTTAGGCGGGAGTCAACCAAGTTTCGCTGCGGCAAAGTATTATAAGACAAGCATCAATGCACCTTATTATCTGTCAGATCTCTTAACCCAGACTGCGGGAGATATGAACGGCTGGGCACAAGCGAAATCAGATAGCCCGATTGCCATATTACAGTTATTAGATCCCACTAGTACTCATCATAACGCTGATTTTGCGAATAATGCTAGTCCAACAGGTTTCTATCAACAAGCGTCACTTCAAGTTGCTGACCCATCGGCTCTTTTTGGCGCTAATACTACTGAGACAGCAGTATTGCTAGCTAATTCAGGTTTAACGGGGTTAACTTATCAGGTTAACGGTGAAACTAAACAAGTGGATTCAGCACACCACCTCACGGCGTTTAACCCGATTCCTAAAATCTTAAGCACGGCAACCTTAGAAGTGGATGTGTATTTACCTGATACAGGCTTAACAGGCTTGACTATGCCTCCGGCTGGTTGGCCTGTGGTTATTTTTCAACATGGTATTACGACATTAAAAGAAACGGCAGCTGCGGTTGCTGCGGGTTATGTATCGCAAGGTTTTGCAGTGGTAGCCATTGATTTACCTTATCATGGTACTCGAGGTTTGTTAAAAAATGCTGATGGTGTTTATGGCTTGAGTGCCAGTGACAGTTTTAAATCCGCAGCACCTTATGCAAATGCCGACGCACAAGTGTTTGCTAACTTAGGCAGCTTCTTGAGTATTCGTGAAAACTTACGTCAAGCCACCGCTGATTTATTTTCTTTACGCGCTGCTTTGCAAGCCAATGGTGCACCACAAGTCAATACTGCACCTGCTGAGCTAGATGGTAATAAAGTTCACTTTGCTGGTCAGTCTTTAGGGTCAATTGTTGGTGTGCCGTTCACCGCATTAGCTGGTCAAGTCAATATTGGTGTCCCTATCGATTATAGCTTAATAAGTTCAGCGCTAAACGTGCCTGGTGCCGGTTTAGCTGGGGTATTCCAATATTCACCAAGCTTTGGCCCTTCGGTAGAAGCTGGTTTGAAAACTAATGCAGGTTATGTAGGACTCATTGCGGCTGGATTAGGTTTTAAAGATGGAAACGGCAGTACAGCATTAGAAAAATTTGCAGCTTATCAAATTGCTGAGCCTGTTGCTGCGAAGCTGGCGATTGACTTGAACTATCCCGCTTTTGCTGAAGTGTTTGGTTCAATAGCGCAGACAGTCGTTGATGGTGCCGATCCGTTAAGTTATGCCGCCAAGTACGGTTTTACTGTACCAACCATATTGCACGAAGTTGTGGGTGACGGCAGTGAAGGTTCGAGCGATCAAACGATTCCAAACACGGTTGCTAATAAACCGTTAATCGGGACTGAAGCATTAATCGCCACGCTTGGATTAGAAGGTACTGCTACCACGGCTACGGGCAGTAAAGTCGTTCGCTTTAATCAAGGTTCTCATGGTTCTTTGATTGATCCGACAGCAAGCATAGATGTGACGGTGGAGATGCAAACTCAGTTGGTCAGTTATGCTGTTTCAGCATCTGCAGGTAACGCAACTGTAGTTGTAAGTAACAACACTCTGACTGCGCCTGCTATCTAACCTTATTGGTGAGTCGTAATTTAATACATGACGAAACGCTAGCTGTCACTTTTAAGATTATGGAAAAGTGAATAGGCTATTTATCAGCGAGTAAAGTAGGCGCTAATTGTGACTGAGGGTCATGATTAGCGCCATTTTTTGTTTATTCAATCAGTAATGTATCTGTCTTTGCTGCGCAGACAAAATCATTCTTATGTAAGCCTTTAATGCTGTGCGACCACCAAGTGATCGTCACTTTGCCCCATTCTGTTAATAGTGCTGGGTGATGGCCTTCTGCTTCTGCCATGTCTGCTACGCGGTTAGTAAAAGCGATAGCTTGTTTGAAATTTTTAAACTTAAATTCACGCTCTAACTGCATAATATTGTCACGTACTACTACCGCCCAATCGGGAATTTGATTAACTAATACAGCTAGTTCTGCATCACTCACTTGTGGGGCGTCGGCGCGACAGGCTTGGCAACTTTGTTGATTTAATTCGGTCATGTTTTGTTCTCGTCTTATGTTTCAATTAGTGTTTAAAATAGTGTTTAAAATGAAGTTCTGTTTTGATCTAATTAGATGTTAACAAGCCTTATCTTCTTTCGGCACATAGGCCGATGGTTTCATGCCTAATATTTTAGCTTCTTTGATTAAGGTAATTAAATCGAGCTTAACTAATTGTTGTAAGTCTGATAGCTGGTTAATCACAAAGTAATTCTTTTGCAGTTCATCAATACGATAGTGGGTGCGAAATGCTTCGATGACTTGCAGTGGCTGGCGATTGGGAATATCACTTTCTAAGCTGTAGCAGGTTTCTTGTTTCGACGACAAAATACCACCGCCATATACCTTCATGCCTTGCTGACTCTGTATTAACCCAAACTCAATGGTATACCAGTACAAACGTGCCAGCATAGGGCGATCGGCTTTGTCGGCTTTTAATCCTATTTCACCGTAGTGCTGAGAAAAGTCAGCGTAAGCTTGATTGGTGAGTAGTGGGCAATGACCAAACAATTCATGAAAAATATCCGGTTCTTGAATGTAGTCTATGTCTGCTTTGGTACGAATGAAAGTGGCAGCTGGAAAACGTTTCGATGCCAACAATTCAAAAAAGCGTTCAAAACCAATTAAAGCAGGCACGTTTTCTACTTGCCAACCGGTTAACTGTTTTAGTTTACGGTTGATATCTGGTAGCTGCGGAATTTTATCTGCGCTCATTTTCAACAGATCAATACCGGCAATAAATTCATCACAGGCACGGTCTTTAATAATCTCAGTTTGGCGGTTATATAAAGTTGACCACGTACTGTGCTCCTCATCGCTATAATTGATGAACCCGTTTTGGTCTGGCTGGCGTGAAACATATTTTTGTTTCGGGTCGATTTCTAATTTCGGTTCAATAGCTGAAGATGAGTTCATAATTACGTCCTAGTGCTGTGTTATTCAATTGATATTAGATTAACCTTAATTCAATTTGCGGTACAGATTCAGGAAAACGATAATTAAAGCAGTACAGTTATGTTAATCTGTCACTGTACTGGTGAATAATTTAATAAACTGTACTGGTTTATGTCATGTCGATTATTCATGCTTATAAATCCAATCATAAAAGTAGCTAACATCAATGACGAGAGTAATGACTAGAGTAATAACAAAAGTATTGTTATATCAGCAAATAGCCGACGACCTACGCGATCTTATTAATCAGGGCGTATATTTACCGGGTGATAAGTTACCCTCGCTTAGAGCCTTATCGATAAAACGAAAAATGAGTATTGCCACTATCCAACGGGCGCTTGAAGAACTTGAGATCATCGGGCTAGTTGAAGCACGGCCAAAATCGGGTTATTACGTATGCTTTAATAATAGCACTGACGCGGTGATTGAACTGCCTAATATGGGCATGAGTATGACCATGAAACCCAAGTCGGTGAAGATCCATGAACTTGCGAGTCAGATATTTCATCAATGTGGTGAGCCTGATGTAATCAACATGGGCACCTCGTATCCGTCGAGTGATTTTATGCCGACGCCCGCATTACAAAAGATATCCAACCAAGTGATTAAGCATCACATGCACGACATTGTTGAAGTGCAGTTTTCGGCGGGTAATACATTATTACGTGATGTGCTGGCCAAGCGCATGAATGAATCGGGTTGTCAGGTATCAGCAAGTGATGTCATTGTCACTAATGGCTGTTTAGAAGCCTTGTCGGTGTGTTTACGTGCCGTGGCTAAACCGGGCGCGACGATTGCCTTGGAGTCGCCGGGTTTTGTTGGCTCACTGCAATTGATTGAATCGTTAGGTTATAAAGCGTTGGAGATCCCCTGTCATCCGGTTACGGGCATGAGTCTTGAAGCGCTGGAATTAGCGTTAGAGCAATGGCAGATATCGGCGGTATTAGTGGTGCCTAGTTACAGTAATCCATTGGGTTCGTGTATGCCGGAAACGAATCGTAAACAGCTGGTGGATCTGTTAGCAACGAAAGATATTCCGTTGATTGAAGATGACTTATTAGGGGACTTATCGTTTGATGGCTCGCGGTTAAAACCGTGTAAGGCATTCGATAAAAAAGGCATGGTGCTGTATTGCTCGTCGGTATCTAAAACCATTGCCTCGGGATTACGAGTAGGGTGGATAGCACCGGGGACTTATTACAAAGAAGTGTCTTATTTTAAGACGTTCACTAATATTAGTGCACCACAGTTTTCACAGATTGTCGTGGCGCAGTTTTATAATAGCGGTAAGTATGAACGTCATCTTCGCCAATTAACGGCTAAAATTGCCAAACAGGTGTATCAGATCCAATCGTTAATTCGTCAGCATTTTCCCGAGGGTACGCAAGTCTCTAATCCGCAAGGTGGCTGTATTTTGTGGGTGGTATTACCCCAAGGGATTGATGGTCATGAACTGCACCTTAAGGCGATTGACATGGGCATTGGCATTATTCCGGGGCAGTTAAGCAGTGCCACCAATAAGTTTGATCACTGTATCCGTATTAACTGTGCTTGCGACCCTAAAATTGATATTCAGGGCAGTATTCAAACATTAGCCGCTATCGCGAGTGGCTTGTTGATTAAATAGATCGTTGATTAAATAGCTGGTTGATTAGCTCGGTGACTAAATTGGTGGGGCAGTAAGGGCTATATTTAATGTGACATATATCACACTTGTAAATGACTCATATCAATTTTCATGAGGGGGAGGGGCGTTATAATCCTACCTCCAAAGTCATTCCATTCTCAAGTTACGCGTTTCTATCGTACTTAGGTGGGCTGTTTATTAATAAAAATGACGAGTAAAAGCCATGACTCAAAAACCGAATCTTGCTAACGCGATGACCAATCTAATTACCGAAGTACGCGGTGTGTTTCCGTTCTACGAACCGGAGTCGAGTATTTGTGGTGATTCGTGTGAAGGTTGCCCGAAGAAATTATTAGAATTAGTCGACTCTGAACTGTGTTATTGGGAAGACCAGGTCAAGCAGGGCACTGCGCCAACGTTTGATGAATTAAACCGCGTTGGTAAGCTGTGTAAAAATGTACGACGCGGCTTGAAACGTAATGGACTGGTTGATTAACAATATTCGTAAACAAGAGTCCGTCAACAAGCATCCGTTAACACGCGAATCTCGGGAGCTGTCATTGTCGCTGAGTTCTCATAGCGAACCTGGCAATTAAAGCTTGTGCTTTTTTGGGCATAGTCTGCAGTGAAGAATATATATAAATATTTACCGTTTGCTCTGTCACTGAAAAAAGGCGCAGCGTCACGATTCTTGTATGCGGTATTTCTATCGACAGCATTTATCTCTAACCAAGCTTTAAGCTGTTTATTCATGACGATAAAAGTACCATAGCTTAAAGAAGGGTAGCCGTTGATTAAGGGAACAGTAGTGCCGTTAATGTCGATAGAACCTGTACTACCATCTTGGCCTTTGATCACAGCTTGAGCATGCACTAACTGCAAGGCGCTGCGCATCGAACCTGCGATAGATTCTAAATTTCTTGCTTTGGTATCCGTTTTTAGATTGATGAACTTTGGTATTGCCGTTGCGGCTAATATGCCAAGTACCACAATCACGATGACTAATTCAATCAGGGTAAAGCCGCTGCTCTTTGCATAGCTGCTATTGGCATGTGTATTTTTTGACATAAATCCCTGCAACAATTACCTCATTAATAGGATTTATCTTATTTCATTTTGCATGGACGACAAGGAAAATGTGGCTGATTGTTTATAAATAGTGCAAATCATTTGCATACATAAAGCATGATAATATTCAATAATATACTTAGTTTAATGTTAGGGTTAACAGCCTTTTGCGAGCTAATGTTCTAGTGGTATAGATGATACTTGTGCGGTGGGATATTTGAATTTTGGTATTATTTTTATTGAAATAAATATTCACCAAGATAGGGCCAAATCACCTTGGTGGTTCACGGGTTACATACCTTTGATATTGCGCGGATATACCGTCGGCTTTACCTTGCATTTTTTAGTATGATTTTTAATAGAACGCTTCACGCTACCGCTATATTTAGCGACTTCCACAGTGGCAACGATATGGTTGCTTGAAACCTGCATATTGCCTGTGGTTTTATAAGCTGGATTATTCGGAATATTAATTGTCGCGAGTAACTGGTTTTTACAGTTAACGGCTTGTTTTCTCACATCCGCTTGTCGATAGGCAATTCTCTTGGCTTTCTGCGCTTGTGCTTCTTGGTATTGTTTATTTGTTTGCGCTTTGCTGTCGGCTAACTGCTTCGCTTCAAGGGATTTTTTGTTGGCCGTATCCTGCTTTATTTTCTGTTCTTGTTGGATCTTAAGCGCTCGCTTTTCCTCTTGATTTAGTTTTAGTTCGTGGTCTGATTTTTTCTTTGCGTCGCTGCGAAGGTCACATTTAAGCGGGGTGTGATTAATCCATTTACCGTGAGTCTTGGCGATGGTCATAAACTGGTAACCGTCACGCTGCTTGTGCATACTTTTAACCGCTATATAGCCATTGGTTGTAAGTTTACGAACTTGCTGGGGAAAGGTTTTGTCTTGTTTGTAGCATGTTTTAACTTGGGCTTTCTGGGATGGCGTGAAGCCTTTTGCATACAGGAGTTCGCCAGCTTGAACTTGCGTCGATAGGGTTAATAAGCAAGCTATAGCGGCAAGTATAAAGTGGATTTTCGTGTTGAGTTTCATTTTTAAAAGTCTCTGTCAGGCACGATAAAGTAGTGCGCGGTGCCTCGTGATAATCGAGACTTATTATGACAGGCTGGGACTTGATGATATATGGGGTATTTGTCTACAGACCAAATGAGCTATGTGTAATGCCATACGTTACGAGTTGTTTGATGATGAATGGCGAGGGACCGATATTAATCAGTAATCCCTGTGTTTATCGATAAGTATATTTCGGGGGCTGCAAACCCCTTTCACGCGGTTGATATACCCTTTTACCCAATAGATAAAAGGTTAAAAAATTAAATAGCTCCCCATGAAAATTGCAAAATAATGGCTGCAGCGTAGCGACAAACCAGCTTTAACTAAGCGTTTACTGCACAGATGTGTTTAGATTCATATTATTTACATTATTGGTTTCAGCAAAGTTAAGCACAACATTATTTTCAATCAAAATATCAAGCATATGCGTCGATATATTTGATGTTGTTTTCATTGTAAATGCTTGTGCCGTAGCGGTTCCGCCAGTATAGCTATATACCCACTTTTCCTGTGTTTCACTTATTACACTTTTAATACTTGGCTGATCAAATATTTTCAAAAGGTCAGATGTAGTTGTTACTTTCTTTTCAATTTGATTTACTTGCTCAGAAGTAAATTGATTTCCATAATTAACATCTGACTTATAAACACAACCCGTTAGCAGTAGACCTACCATTAAAAGTAGAGTGGACTTGTTTGTTAGTTTCTTCAAAATCACTTTTATAATCCTTTTTGATATGCTGAACAATGATTTGATCAAACATTGTTAATCGCTATCAGTGATTAAAATGCTAAATATATCGATGATTCTATTACTAATTTAATTTACTTCAAGATAAATAATGCCATTATTTGACCTACAGTAATAGAATTGAGTAATAAACAATAAAACAATTATGTTAGTTTTTTTGTGTTCTTAAAATAAATTAAGAAACGCTTATTTAGCGGCTAAATAATCCAATACTACTTGGTGGCGGTCTTTCGTCTTAAACTTGCTGTATTCGCCCATTACTTACTTTCACCAAGTCAGTTATCAGTAATTTCATTTTCAATTTGAGTTGATTCATTGTAAAAAGCTTTATCAGAGGAATTATCTATTCTAGATAATGTCCTACAAACAGAATCGAATTTAGTAAATCCAATATCCACACATTATGACTAGAGAAATTTCATGTTTAAAAAATCCATTATTGTTTATTTATCTGCACTTCTCTTTAGCTTTACCGTTGCGGCTAAGTCAGAGCCGGAAGTAAGTAAAAACGTACCATTAAAAATAGAGGCGCTTTCATCTAAGGTATATTTGGTTACATCGTATAAAACCATATTAAATGTGTATGAAAGTGATACGCCCAAAATCATTGATGCCAATGCGCTACTTTATATTAGTGGGAAAGATGCATATTTAATTGATACCCCATGGAATGTTGCTGACATGCCTCAATTGATGGATTGGATAGAGGACAAAGGATTAACATTAAAAGATACCGTGATAACGCATTCTCATGAAGATCGTAGTGCTGGACTAGGCTACTTGTCAGAACATGGCTTTAGTACATACGCATCAGCATTAACGAATAGCTTACTAAAGGCCGAGCACAAGCCAGTAGCCACCAATACCTTTGAAGGTGATACATTTGATCTGATAAAAGGGGAAATTGAAATTTATTATTCAGGTCCCGGGCACGCGATAGATAATTTAGTGGTGTGGCTGCCAAAGGAAAAAATATTATTTGGCGGTTGTATGCTTAGAGCAAACGAAGCTGAAGGGTTAGGTTGGATCGGTGATGCAGATCTAGAGCAATGGCATCAATCTGTACTTAATGTTAAAAATAAATACGCGGACATTAAATTGGTCATACCTGGGCATGGCAAGATTGGACATGATCAATCGATGATTACCCATACGCTTAATTTAACTAAGTAAGAGCGTCATCGCTGTTGAAACCATAGCAGACTCGATATTGGCTCGTTGCCAACAATAACGAGCCACATTAAGCTTCTACAATGTCGATAAAACTTTGTTTGTTAGCAACTAAATCATTTAGATGATAACTATCCATCACACTTAAAAAAGCATCCATCGATTTTGATAATGCTTTCTTTAATTCACAAGATGGCAGCAGTCGGCAATTAGATGTATTGCAGTCTATGCCATCGAGGTGATTTTCTAAATCTCTGATCACCTGTCCTATATTAATTTCATCTTGTGGTCGGGAAAGTGCAATACCACCATTCTTTCCCCTAATCGCGATTATATACCCGTGTTGTTTTAATTTAGCCGAGACTTTTACCATATGATTCTGGGAAATATTATGTAACTTCGATATTTCCGGCACACTACTCAGTTGACCTGGTGGTAAATCGGCAAGATACATCAGAGTGCGCAAGCCTAGGTCTGTAAAGGTAGTAAGCCTCATGGTGATTATCCTTATTGGGTTTTAAACGCAGCTAGTTGATTGACAATATTATCAGATACTTCATTAAGACGCTTACTTTGTGTTTGTAGCTCGTTACAATCATCGGCATTTGAGTTGGACAAGGTTTTTAATGTCTGTATTTCATGAGAAACATCAACCACAAGTTTGTGAATATAACGGATATCTACATTCTCTGTGACCTGACCTTGGCTTTCTTTTTGGCCAATTAAATTCAATATGCTGTCAATATTATCACAGGCTGTATTGATTTCTGCCTGACTGTTTTTTGAGTGAGATGAAAGATTACTCAGGTTGTTTGATTGCACCTCTATCTGCTCGCCCGCTTGCAGTACAGCAGTCGAAATACCGTCAATAATCTGATTGATTTGATCTAAACTGCTTTGAGTTGACATCGCAAGCTGTCTCACTTCGTCTGCCACGACGGCAAAACCACGACCGTGTTCTCCGGCCCTCGCTGCTTCAATGGCTGCGTTTAATGCCAGCAGGTTAGTCTGATCAGCCAAATTGTTAATCACTGATACAACGCCACCAATAGAGTTTACTTGCTCTGATAGTAATTCAAACTTACCGCTCAGGTTTTCACTGCTGCTGACATAGGTTTCTATCATATTAGCCATATTGCTCATGGCTTCATTTGATAGCTGTAATCCTTCTCTGGTATGACGAACCTGTATCTGAGTTTGTTCTGCTTTGGTTTGTAACGTTAAAGAATGTTCATCTAAAATTTCAAACTGTTGGGCAATATTATCAACGCGTTGGTCTTGAGTTTGAATACGCTGCGCTATATCGCTGGTTTTTGACGTCAACGTATTTGCAATTTCATCAGATGTAATGGCTTGAGTTTGAATATCAATTAATGCACCTTTTACATTGAGTCTAAATGAATTAATAACATTTAATACTTTACCCATTTCACTGTTGTAGTCACTGTTGACCTGACATTCGACCGACAGATCTTTTTGCTCAAATGCGCGCATGTAATCAGTAATTTTATGCAGGGAATCTACCCCCCAGAATTTTTCATCAAGATCATGAATGATAAGTAAGAAAACAACAACATATTGTAATATCTGTGAATACAGTTGCTCAGTAAAAAAGAGGGCATTAATGAATAGTGAAATAGCGCCTAGCCAATGAATCAGTCTCATTCTTAGAAAAAGTGAGTGCATAATAAATTCCGTTATAAGTGCGTGATAGGGGACAGTGATCATAATTTCGGCGGTGTGTCATGCAACAAACTTTGCTTATTCACTTTCGCAGCTGGCAGAACTATATTTGATTTGTTAGGCAAGCTTCTATTATTCATACTGAATATGAGGTGCATATTACATAAGTTGTATTTTATATACAACTTATAAAAAGTGATTAAATATGAGGTGACTTAATCATGAGTCGTTGATTTAATTTTATATGACGGTGTAGGGATCATTTATTTCGCGGTGTATAGCGGCGATGAGAGGTGCTGAGATATTTGGTATATTCATGCACTATAAATGCGACAAGTGTCGCATTTCGCAATATACATTATGCCATGTAACACGCAAAAGTATGATTTATCACCTTAGTGTCAGCGCGGGTGGTACCCACTTAGTGGTAGTGTTGGTGAGTTGTAGTGCAGCGCCTCATTAGCTTTAGGTGTATAGATTGAGCTGGTGCGTGGTGACAAAATAAGTCAATAATCAGGTAACTATGATGAACAGATCTCGAAGGCTATTTTTCTTTCTCTAATCGTATGAATGAATATATTCTTAACTGTTCTCGGTGTTATAAAGGGGATGAGCATGGATAAATCATTACCAACAAGAGTTATAAATTTTAAGTATTTATGCTCTCACAATTTAATTAACGATATTAAAGAAGCGGCGACTTGTGAAGTCCGAAGCGTTTGTCGCTTTGTGTGTCATCGTTGCCCTTGTACCCCTGAATATATTGACCTTGAAAAGATAAAACTAGTCGGTTTGAGTTCATATACCATCCAGTTAAAAAAAGCAGAAGATGGGCAGTTATTAATCGCTATCACTATGCTGGGTATTGATAATTGGCTGATAATGAACAACCTACCATTTGTAACGCCAAAAATATAAAAGCGTGTGCCTGCCTGCTCATGGCTCGTAACGAATTTACTTAAGATAGCATCTATTGATTGCTTGCCAAGTACAGCGTTACTGGTTATTTCGAGGTCGCCATCCGTCTGACCCTAATGACTATTTCATTAGATCAAAAAAGCCAACAATCCTGAGTCATTTAAACCCTCAAATCCTGTTGGCTTTTTTTGTTCTGCTTTTTCTGTTCTAACAATAAATTAAGAAACGATTATTTATTAGTTAAATAATCCAATACTACTTGGTGATGATCTTTCGTCTTAAACTTGCTGTATTCGCCTTCTAGTGGCACAACTTTTAGCGATGCTGAAGTAAATACGTGTTCAACGACACCGTGCTCGTCGATTAAAAAAGACAGGCGGTGGATGCCGTCATATTCTTTACCCATGAATTTTTTAAGTCCCCAAATGCCAAAAGCATCTGCGACTGCGTGATCTGGGTCTGAAAGTAGGCTAAAATTTAATTCATCACGGTCGCTGAATTTAGTCAGGCGAACCACTTCATCAGGGCTGATGCCAACGACGTCTACATTTAGCGCAGCTAATGCTGTGATATGATCACGTAAGTTTTGCGCTTGTGTCGTGCAACCCGGTGTCATTGCTTTTGGATAGAAATAAGCTAGGACTTTTTTGCCAGCGAATGAATCAAGCGAAACACTTTCATTATGTTGATTGAGTAGAGTAAACGATGGTGCTTTATCACCAGACTTTAAAGTTTGCATGTGTATAGTCCTAACTGTTAATAGATGTCTAATAAATGGTGGATAAACCGTATGTGACTATTGTGCGGGAGTTTTTGTCTATCGACAAGGGACTATTGGTAATCGATATAACGCAGCATAACGCATGCGTAAAATAGTGATAAATAGTATTTGGCTTATATGAAAAAGAATTTAGTTTATATGAAAAAGTATTTAAGGAGATGACAGTGCAAACATTAACGCAATTATGGTTTCTGCTTAATCGCTTAAACAGATTTAGTTTTAAAGTGAATAGTGACAATGAATCCGTGACCGGTTGGCAGGGCGAAGGGCAGGGCTTAATTAAACGCCGTGGCAGCGTAACCGATGAGTCTGTTGAACCAGAATTAGGGTCGATAGTCGAAACCATTGAACGTGGTGACTATCACGTATCAGCCGATCGCAAAGTACCTATGCATAATCAATATTTGTGGCAGTTCCAAGGCGACCATATTCGCTTAACCCATTTACGCTTTGGCTGGGATAAACCGGTATTTTTGTTTGATATTATCGAAAATAAGCAAGGGCAGTTAGTCACCCGTCAGTCCCACCAATGCGCAGCAGATAATTACGACGCTTCATTTGTGCTACACGCTGACAGTCTTGATATGCAATGGCGTATTCAAGGGCCGAAAAAACACGAAGTCTTAGATTATATTTATTCGCTATAGCTTGCCTGAACGACTCTTTCATCTTCACACTTTTGCGGTGTGGAGAATCTTAATATGAAATAAATAGATTGAAAAATAACGAGTTAACACTCTAAAACCCCCTCCTAGTAACGGCAATATATTCCCCACTGATCACGAAACTACCTGCTACTTCACATAGTAATGAGAATTATTCCACATGGCGGCAAAAACACCCCTAAAGTGGTGAGTTATTTTATTTTGAAGCTTATATTAATGCTGTCATATAAACAAAAAACAAAATATTAATAATAAATATATTTGCTTATGTGGCTTTTTGTTTTTAATTAACAGCATTTTAAAGAGGTTTAAATGAAAGGACATTTCTTGCTAATGACTTTTGGTTTGATGACGTTCGGTTCTGCTCAGGCAACCGATATAAGCGTCACAAGCCCAGTATCTATCGTCAACCATCAACATCCCACGCTATCACAGATGCAGGATGTTACCGAACGGCCACCTATCGAACCGCCGACATTGACTATAACGCCGCGCATGGCGAGGATGACGATGTTCGCTGATGTCGCCCCCGCGATAGCTCCATCGTGTTCTGTGACTGAGTTTTCGAGTCGCACAGGCAAAGATTTGATTAGTTATGTAACTCAGGTTTCCAGTGATTGTATTAATAAACAATTTACTGTTAGCGATGCTGATGCGAGCGCTATTTTTAATGAAAATAATATGCTCACTATCCTTAATGAATTTCGTTCTGCCAGCGCGCTTTACAAAGGCCGCGATGAAGATGGCATACTTAATTTAGTGCTGTTTTTAAGAGCAGGTTACTATATTCAGCATTATCAAAAAGAAGCGGTGGGTGAATACTCGGATGCAATCAAACAATCATCCTTGTTGGCGTTAACGGCATTCTTTAGCAATGCGCATTTTACCGATGTCAGTGAGGAGCACGGCCAAGTGCTTTCTGAGGTATTAACGCTGGTGGACAGCGCTGGTCATAATACTCATTTTATTTATATCGTTAAAGATATGCTAGGGCGTTTTAATAATAGCTGGAGTGATTCTCGTAGTATGAGCCTGTCGGTTAATTCCATTTTTACCATTCTATGGCGTGGGCAATGGGCTGACGGTTTTGCTGAGCACTTGGCAATCGATAATAGTATTGTCGATGATCTTAAGGTTTTCATCGACCAGCAAGATTATCTCATCGGTACCGGTAATGAGTACTTAATTAATAATGCCGCGAAAGAACTCGGGCGTATGCTCCATTACGCACCTGCGGTACAAAACAAGGTAAAGCCTTATTTAGCTCAATTATTAAATCGCTATAGCATGAGCGGCCGTGGTAGTGGTGTCTGGTTGGCAGTTGCTGAAATGGTGGATTATTACGGAGATTGTAACGAATATAATATCTGTGGTTACAAGCAACAATTAGAGCAGCAAATTCTTGCTATCAATTATACATGTAGCCCGACAATTAAGATCCGTGCGCAGTCGATGACATCGGCAGAGTTAGCACAGTCATGTGAGCAAATGGCTGAGGAAGAAGTTTACTTCCACACCAAGCTTAATACCGGCTATCAACCTGTGGCGGATGATCATAATGCAGTGCTCGAGGTGGTTATCTTCAATGGTACAGCCAGTTATAAACAGTATGCCGGTACTTTCTTTGGTATCAGCACGGATAACGGTGGCATGTATCTAGAGGGCGATCCTGCTGTATTGGGTAATCAGGCCCGCTTTATTGCTTATGAAGCGGATTGGATAACAGATGAGTTTCAGGTTTGGAATCTGCAACATGAATATGTGCACTACCTTGATGCGCGTTACAATATTAAAGGTAATTTTAGCGATTCAAGCGCCGAGTCGATAACGTGGTGGATAGAAGGCCTTGCTGAATATATCGCGCACGGTGATGACAACAGCCACGCGATTGAAGTTGGTCAGAACAATAACTATCAATTAAGTGATTTGTGGATGAATAGTTACGCCAGTGGTAATGACAAGGTTTACCATGGTGGTTATCTTGCGGTGCGTTATATGTTTGAAAAGCATGTTGCAGAGGTGGACAATATTCTGAATCAATTACGTCAAGGTAACTTCAGTCGCTACGCGAGTTATATGGTGTCTATAGGGGATATTTATAATGCTGATTTCAGTTATTGGTTAACGGCGCTGGACAAGAGTGATGGCAATGATAACGGCGGTGATAATAGTGGTGGAGATAACGGTAATACCACGATAGGCGAGTGCATGACTCCCGAAGAGGCGAATGGCGCTCTAACGCTTAATCGCCCAGTCTGCGGTCTTTCAGGTACTGGTATTGTTTATTACTATTATTATGTCGAAAAGGCCAGCACTTTGTATTTTTCGACCGAGGGTGGCAGTGGTAATGCTGACCTTTACTTCAATGACAGTACGTGGGCTATGGATACCGATTATACTTTATCGTCAACTCGACAAGGTAATAATGAGTTGATCAAGACGGATGTAACTGAAGGCTGGATTTACTTGACGGTTAAAAGCGATACCGATTTTGATCAGGTAAAACTGCTGGTCAGTAATATCGAACCACAACACCCGAATAATAGCTGTATTTCGAGTGCGGAAGCCGGAGGTAATTTAACGCAAGGGCAAGCTGTCTGTGTCTCGTCTGATCATATGGAATACTTAGGTTATTATGTGGAGCAGGATGCTACGTTGTCTTTCAGTACACAGGGCGGTGATGGTGATGTGGACCTTTATTATAGTGACGTAACTTGGGCTTCGAAAGACAGCTTCCAACAATCTTCGATCAATAGCGGTAACCGTGAGGAAATGACGGTGCAAGCCAGTAAAGGTTGGGTGTATTTAACGTTAGCAGCAGCGCAAACTTATCAGGACGTGCGAGTGAGTGTATCTAAGGTGAGATAACATGAAATAGCATGAGGTATTTAGAATAATAAACCAGTTGCGGTTAATCGAGTTGATAACCGCAACACTGATTAAAGGATGAGATTAAGCTGTGAGTAGCTTGTTATCAACCATAAATTGATATTCAGCATGCAAAATTGTACACAGACCGGAAAGCTCTGATTCTAAAATAGATAAATCACAGTCAGAGGTGGTGTTTAGCGTGAAGTGTGCTTTGAGTATATCTGAGCTGTCTGTCTCGGCTATTATTTCTGAGCGTAGACCGGCTAAATTAAGATTGTTGTTGGTAAAGAATAACGTGAACTTCTCAATAATACCGGTGGCATCAGGAATGGTGATGTCGACTTCAATGGTATGATCATAACTGATTGGTTCGTGACGTTCGGTACGCTTCATCATGGTGATTAAATCAAGCTCTTGACTCTTTAATGGCAAGCTAGATTCCAGTTGGATCATCGCATTCCATTCGCCAGACAATAGCATGATCAAGGTAAACTCATTACCAAAAATAGCCAGTTTACTATCCACGATATTACAACCGCAGTTACTGACGTGACCAATGAGCTTGTGAACGATACCTGGACTGTTGCTGCCAAGGGCGGTGATAACTAAATTCTGCGTCATTTTGTTCCAAGTCCTTTTATTCCGGGTCAATTAAAGTAAGTAAACTATTCCGTGTTAATTAAGGTAAGTAAACAAACAATAGTGCATGATATACCCAAGCAACTTCAAGATGCAACAATCCGTAAACTTATCAACCAGCATATTGATGTTGGTAGGTATATACCCAGAATATGCTTGCGACAACTGACTCCTACTATTACTATGCCACGTGTTTTATAGTCAGTTATAACAAGGCCCATATGTTAACAGGTAATATCGTCGCACTTATCACTCCTATGCTCGACAACGGAGACGTCGATCTTTGCTCTTTACAAGGTTTAGTTGAATATCATATTCAGAGCAATACCACTGCACTCGCGGTATTAGGCACAACAGGTGAATCTTGTACGTTTAATCAAGATGAGCATGTAGACGTCATCAAAAAAGTACTGGAAATGGCACAAGGTCGTATCGCGATTATTGCCGGTACAGGATCAAACAGCACTCGTAATGCCATTAAACTCAGTCAAGCATTACACCTGTTGGGTGTGACTGCCGGACTTTGTGTCACGCCTTATTACAATAAACCAACCCAAGAAGGCTTATATCAGCATTATAAAGCCATTACAGAAGCCTGTGATTTACCTCAGATTTTGTATAATGTACCGAGTCGTACAGGTTGTGACATTAGCGATGAGATCGTAGTTAGATTAGCGGAACTTAATGCTATCATAGGCATCAAAGACGCTACCGGTGATTTAACGCGTTTAACTCAGCTTAAACCCTTCCTACCGGATGATTTTTTACTATATAGTGGTGATGATGCAACAGGTTGTGAGTTTATGTTGCAAGGTGGTAATGGGGTTATCTCTGTTACCAGTAATGTTGCTGCCGATGCAATGAGCCGTATGTGTACGTTTGCATTAGCAGGACAGCGCCAAGAAGCGACTGAAATTAATAACAAATTAATGGGTTTACACCAAAATTTATTTGTCGAAGCAAACCCAATCCCGGTAAAATGGGCGTGCAAGCAGTTATCGTTGACTGCAACGGCAAATTTACGGTTACCATTAATTGAATTAGATCAGCAATATCATGCTCAAGTGAGTGCGGCACTCGCACTTGCAGTGGATGCATAAATTTTTGAATTAGGGAATATTAATACTATGACTATGTCATCAACAGGTCACCGCTTGACTAACGCGAAACGTTATAGCGTATTAGCGTGTGCTATTTTAGTCAGTGCTTGTTCAGGATCAGATACAAGACGTCAGGCCAATCAAGACTTTGAATATTTAAATCAACCAATCAAACCAGATTTGGTGATTGCAGAAGGGCTTGATACACCGTTATACACACAACGTTATGACGTGCCTGAATTAGTCGAAGGGACTGAGAATCGCCCCCTTGGTGCTGCTGTTGATGTACGTTCGCCAGTACAAATTTTAGCGTTATCACCCTTAGTTCGTGTGGAAGAAGGCAGCGAAAACGTGACTATTTGGTTTAACAGCCGTAGTGCACAAGATGATGTTTCTTCACAGGTATGGTCGTTGTTAGCTAACTTTTTGGCCGATAAGAAAGTGGCTATTGCCAAGCTTGATGAAACTAATCATGTCTTAGAAACTGATTGGTTAATTAACGAAGAAACGTTTGATGAGTTTAAAGAAGAATCGGAATACGAACTTAAACAGCGTTATAAATTCACCTTATTAACAGCAGCCAGTAAACGTACTGTCGGCCTGCAAGTGGACTTGATTGAACACGAAGAGCGCTTAGAAGGCACTAAGGTTGATAATGAGTTAAGTAAAGGCGATCGCCGTCGTTTCGCAGTGAAAATGTTAAACTTATTGAGCATTTACTACGAAGTTGACCGTATTGAAGGTAACAACAAAGAAACAGCAGAACAAAAAGCGTCGAAACTGAAAATTGATTTTGTCGATCAGCAAAATCCAGTGATCACCTTAAATATCCCGTTTGATGATGCTTGGAAGTTAATGCCAATGGTATTAGGCAAAGTGGGCATGACAGTTCAAGACGAAGATAAATTGGCTGCCACGATGTTAGTTAGCTTTGACGAACAACCAGATTATTTCTGGGCTGATAATAAAGTAACGCCGGTGACATTAGAAGAAGATGATTACCGTATTCAAGTTGGTGAAATTAAAGGCCATACTTCAATTGCGTTCTTTACCGAGAAGAAACAGCCATTGTCAGCAGAAGTAATGAGTCAGTTGTTCATTAGTTTGAAAGACGCTGCTGCGACATTACGTGCCGAAAAAGCGGCAAACGATGAGAAAGCCGCAAGCGAAAAGTAATGTGATACACCTTAGGTGTTAATCATGTGACAAAAAAAGGCCTATGTAGTGATACATAGGCCTTTTTTATCGCTGCTGTTTATAGAAAGTATACAGAGATAATGGGTATAGCTACTGTGTATTGTTTCTGTATATAGATCGCGCTTTGTTAACGGTTATTTCTCTTGGTCTTTTTTAACATCTTCTTCATCTGGCATTGGGTTCTTACCGTATTCGTTCTGGTATTCATTGTGATATTCTTTCTGCTCATCGTCATCATGATCTGGTAGTGGTTTCGCGTGTTCACCGGCATCAAGATGAAAGGCTTTGTTGTATTGGTGTTCAATTTCTTTGGGTATCTTCATTTTCATGTTTGCGGTGTACTTCAACGTCATGATCGACCCTAGAATAAAACCGAGGGCAACCAGAATAATAAGCCAAACCATAAATCCTCCTGTTGATAATTACAATTAATTGCGATTAATTGTAAGTTGTTATTGATAATAATCGTCGTCGTTATGTACTCTTAACTTGCCGCTGCTACGTTGCAGATATACTGAGTATAAATTTGTTCTATATTCGCTAAAATCGTCGCTTTACCTTGAATATCTGCGTTACGAATAGTCTCGGTAATTAATGCTAAGGTGCATGCGTGTTGTGCTGGCACGGCGACAGGTAAATAACTTAAGTGCCACGGTTCGCGTGATACCCCACCAAGGTCTTGACGATAAGGGCGATAGAAACCACAGTCGGCAATATTATCGTCTAACCAAGTCGATAGCGCCGCTAAATAGCCACCTTCATCATACTCTTGTGGGATCAGTTGTAACTGATAACCAGTAGGTAGCGCGCTGTAGTCACAAACGTCTATTTCACAACCCCAATGATGGCGACTCGCCCCCGGTAGCATGGACCAACGTAATATGGCAAATACCTTTTGTTCTTCACTAAGTATAGCGGAGTCTAAGGGTTGGCTGTCATGATCCAAGATGGGTCTGAGACCATTAAATTTATTATTCCAAATACGCAACTGTTGTTCAAAAGAGCGAAAACAAGAGACAACATCAAGATTAAAGCCGGCTTGTTTGGCGCGCGTTTGTAATTGCGCAAATGCAGGCTGTGCGTGTTTGTGGATGAGATGTTGCTGCTGGGTAGGTTGAGGCGGTGCAGATAAGGCTATCACATGGCTTTGTGCTTGCCCTGTTAAAGCGCCTGTTGTGAGTAATGTGTTAGCTGGCATCAGGTGATACCGTGCGGTCGCAGTGGCCAAGGTCGCGCGCTGGGGCGATAATATCACGGACGCGTTGCTTTAATACTTTTGCTTCAGGAAAACCACCGTCTTGCTTGCGTTCCCAAATCAGTTGTTGGTTACAATGGATCTCAAAGCGACCACCGGTGTCTGGGTGCAGACTGATTTTACTGATATCTTCAGCAAAGGTATGCAGGAGTTCTTGCATTAGCCAGGTCGAGCGCAACATCCAGTTACACTGTCGGCAATAGTAAATATCAATTTCAGCTTTAATCTCTGACACGTCAAGGCCCTCTTTTTATGACTTATTCTAACGTAGGATTACTCATCCTAGCGTTATTATTGACTTGGGTATATGATTTTGTCGCTTATTTAGGGTACAATTCCGCCTCATTTTCAGCATCGGTTTTTTTAATGTATAGCATTCTATTTCAAAATAATGATTTCTTGGTTATCAACAAGGCAGCGGGTATTGGTTTTCACGATGAAGACGGCGTTGATGGTATTTGTTCTATTGTCAGAAAGGATATTGGCAGATTAGTATTTCCAGTACACCGTTTAGACAAAGTGACATCAGGATTGTTGTTATTAGCTAAATCATCAGAAGCGGCTGCTAAATTAGCGAAGTTATTTGAATTGCACGAGATCCAAAAATATTACTTGGGTGTTATCGATAGCAAGCCAAAGAAAAAACAAGGTTTAGTAAAAGGCGATATGGAACGTTCACGTCGCAGCATGTGGCGTTTAACAAAAACGTTAACTAACCCTGCTGTTACCCAGTTCTTCACGCAAAGCATCGGTGATGGCAAGCGTTTAGTGGTATTAAAACCATTAACAGGTAAGACACACCAGTTACGCGTAGCATTAAACAGCCTAGGTAGCCCTATCTGTGGTGATCCGCTGTATCAAAGTGCTGATGCTTGGAAATACGATCGTGCTTACTTACACGCGTATTGCCTACAGTTTACTTTAGGTGGCGAAGACTTTAGCTTTGTCGCTGAAGAGTTAAACGGTAAAGAGTTTGAAACTGCTGCATGTAAAGAAGCATTAGTTGCTTATGCACAGCCAGAGACTTTGGCTTGGCCAAAAGTATAGTTGTTATATAACCTAAGTTACTGCGAGGTAGCTTGGTTAAATAATGCATAAAAAAACGCCCAACGTAGGACTCTTTCGAGTAATGCGTTGGGCGTTTTTGTTAACAAAGATTCTATTTATTCAAACAAGAACAAATTAGTCTTATTCAAATTAGAACTATTTATTCCAATTAAAACAAGTCAGCAATCATCGTTTCTAGTTTGTTTTGGTCGATAGCGAAGTTACGGATACCTTCAGCTAGTTTCTCAACAGCCATTGGATCTTGGCTGTGATCCCAACGGAATGCCGCTTCAGTTAGTTTTTCTTTTGGTGCTACTGCTACTGCTTCAGAGAATAGCGCTTGTACAACAGGTTCTGAAGAGTTTTGTAGTTCTTCTAATAACTGAGGTGCAATTGTTAGACGGTCACAACCAGCAAGTGCAAGGATTTCACCTGTGTTACGGAAGCTTGCGCCCATAACAACCGTGTTATAACCCGCTGCTTTGTAGTAGTTGTAGATAGTGCTTACCGAGATAACGCCTGGATCGTTAGCGCCAACATAAGTTTCGCCCGTTTTCGCTTTATGCCAATCCATGATGCGGCCAACGAAAGGAGAGATTAGGAATACGCCTGCTTCAGCACATGCTTGCGCTTGAGCGAAAGAGAATAGTAACGTTAGGTTACAGTTGATGCCCATTGCTTCAAGTTGTTCTGCAGCGCGGATACCTTCCCAAGTAGAAGCCAGTTTGATCAGAATGTTTTCTTTCTCAATACCCACTTCTTTATATAATTCGATTAGTAGTAACGCTTGTTTAACACTTGCTTCAGTGTTGTAAGAAAGACGCGCGTCAACTTCTGTAGAGATGCGACCTGGAATAGTCGTTAAGATCTCTTTACCAATCAATACAGCTAGTTTGTCACAAGCTAATGCAACTTGTGCTTCTGGCGCTGCATTTTCTTTAGCGTAAGCAATTGCTTGTGCTACTAGTGGTTGGTAAGTCGGTAATGCAGCTGCCTTTAGGATAAGTGATGGATTCGTCGTCGCATCTTGAGGCTGGTATAATTTAATTGCATCCACATCGCCTGTATCTGCAACAATAGTGGTTAATTTACTTAGCTGTTCTAACTGATTACTCATTATTTTATGTCCACAATTATAGTATTGTTCGGTGTAAGGGCTTACCGTCACTATCAATAATATTGACTATAATGTCAATACCATAAAACCAGACTTTTTCGGAATCTTAGTGTTAAGGAAATAACGGTAATTGCTGAGTAGTATCTTATCATAGGTTTCATTCGAAAGTATGTAGGCTTTCATCACGTTTTTCGGACAAACTTTGTTGATAAAATAGTGCTTGCAATCACATTCTGCTGCGGTATGTTGTTTATATAAAATAAATAGGATATATGAGCAACGCAATGGAAAAAGATACCTTAAATAATGTACATATTTGTTCTGAACAAGTATTGATGACACCTGCCGAATTAAAATCGAAATTACCTATTTCAGATCATGCACTTGGATATATACACGCTGCACGTGAAACGATTGCTAATATTATCGCTGGCACAGATAAGCGCTTGTTAGTGGTGTGCGGTCCTTGCTCGATCCATGATGAAAAAGCGGCGTTAGAATATGCCCACAAATTAAAAGCACTGCATGACGAGTTAGGCGACCAGCTTTATATTGTTATGCGCGTGTATTTTGAAAAACCACGGACAACAGTTGGCTGGAAAGGCGCAATTAATGACCCACATATGGATGGTTCATTTGATGTTGAAACCGGTTTAATTAATGCGCGTAAATTATTAATTACCCTTGCTGAGATGGAAATTCCAACCGCAACGGAAGCTCTTGATCCGATTAGCCCACAATACCTTGCCGAGTTATTTGCTTGGTCGGCGATTGGCGCGCGTACTACCGAATCACAAACTCACCGTGAAATGGCTTCTGGTCTTTCTATGCCTGTTGGCTTTAAAAACGGTACCGATGGCAGCTTATCAACGGCAATCAATGCGATGAAATCTGCGTCGCACTCACATCGCTTCATGGGTATTAACCAAGAAGGCCAGGTGGCATTATTGCAAACCCAAGGTAATCCCGACGGTCACGTTATTTTACGTGGTGGTAAGCAACCTAACTACGATTCAGTGGCTGTGGCATTAGCCGAGCAAGACATGATTAAAGCGGGCCTACGTCCAAGCTTGATGGTTGATTGCAGTCATGCTAATTCAAATAAAAACCATGAACTACAGCCATTAGTGGCGAAAAACGTCATTCACCAGATCCAAGAAGGTAATAACTCTATTATGGGTGTGATGATTGAAAGTCACCTTAATGGTGGTAATCAATCGTCAGAACAACCTATTGCTGATATGGCATACGGCGTGTCTGTGACGGATGCGTGTATTGATTGGGCAACGACTGAGACGTTATTACGTGAAACAGCGATTGAGTTAAGCAGTTGTTTAACTAAAAGAGCCTAGTTTTAGGTCGGAATACATCGTTTTGGTCGAAATACACAGGGCTTAGGTCGATAGATGAAGTACGTTATAAGGTGAATGGTTAGTGATACTGGATCCGTTAGGTAAATTAAGAGATAAAATCGATGATGTTGACCAACAGCTGGTTGATTTACTCGCACAAAGAATCGCATTAGTAGCCGAAGTCGGGGACATCAAAAGTGAGCATGGCTTGCCGATTTATGTGCCTGAACGTGAAACTGCGATGTTGGAAAAAAGACGCGCAGAAGCTGAAAGCAAAGGCGTTCCAGGCGACTTGATTGAAGATGTATTACGCCGTGTTATGCGTGAATCGTATGCCTCTGAAAAAGATTCTGGTTTCAAAACAGTGAAACCAGACCTTGGTCGTATCGTGGTAATCGGTGGTGCGGGTAAATTGGGTATGTTGTTTGTACGCATGTTCCGTCTGTCTGGTTATGAGGTTGATATTCTAGAGCAAGGTGATTGGGATAAGGCGGATGCGTTATTTGCCAATGCTGGGCTGGTGGTTGTGTCTGTACCGATTAACCTAACCGAAACCATTATCGCTAAGTTAGGCCGTTTACCAAAAGATTGCGTATTGGCCGACATTACCAGTATCAAGAATAAACCCTTACAAGCCATGCTTAATACGCACCAAGGTCCTGTGGTTGGGTTACACCCGATGTTTGGTCCTGATGTGGGTAACTTGGCTAAGCAAGTGATTGTTTGTTGTGATGGCCGTGGTAAAGACCAGTACCAGTGGTTGTTAGAGCAAATGCAGATCTGGGGCGCGCGTATTTATGACGTTGACGCTAAGCAACACGATGAAGCGATGACGCTGATCCAAGCATTACGTCACTTTACTACCTTTGTATATGGCGCGCATTTAGCGGAAGAGAATCCAGATATTCAGCAATTGCTGGATCTGAGCTCACCAATTTATCGCTTAGAACTCGCCATGGTCGGGCGTCTGTTTGCACAGGACCCAACCTTGTATGCTGATATTATTTTAGCGTCAGACAATAACATCGCCATGATCCGCCGTTATGCCGAACGCTTTATGCAAGCCGCCGACATGTTAGAGCGTAATGATAAAGATGGCTTTATTCGTTCGTTTGAAATGGTATCAGATTGGTTTGGTGATTATTCAACTCAGTTCTTGCAAGAAAGCCGCAACTTGCTGCTACAAGCTAATGATAATCGACAATTCTTCGGAGTTGAAAGCTAGTGCTTTGGTGACGATAACTAATCACTGATAAAAAAGCATCGTGATTATGGCATACCTACCAATTAAAAGTTGGTAGGTATTTTTTTGTCATAGCCGTAGATAGTATTCATGTCTTTTTAGAAAAGCTATTTCAACTGTTCCTCATCCGGTTTATTTTTCACCGTATTTTTATAATGTTGCATCCAAGCCATGTTACTGCGAGGGAACTCGACTTGTACTGACGTGTGTAATAATTTTTTTACTTCAACGTAGTTACCTTGGTAAGTTTGATTGTTAAACCCATGCTCTGTGACTTCAAATATGTCATTTTCTGCTGCTTGAATCAGTATGTATCTGTCGCGTTTATAGGTTTTAAAGACCACTGATTCATCGACATGTAAACATTTCAGATAATGGTCTATTTCTTTCAATAGTTTCTTAAAATCAATTCGTTTCATTATGTCCCTCGACTATCAACTATCTATCAATCAACTAGATCTGTTTTTTCTAACAAGCTGCAATATATTCTTTTGGTGATGTTATCGCTGATATAAATAATTTTAATATCACTGTTGTAATGGACAAATGCCACGCGACAACTTAACTGTGGGGTAAGCACAATTTTATACTCTTCGATCTTTTTACCTTGATGAGTGAGCTTGTGAGCAAATTTAATTTTGTAGCTATTGGTGTGTAGTAAAGTGGGGAGCCTTTCTTCAATATCTTGTTCTATTACGGTTTTGAATTGCGCATGCTTAGAAAAAAACTAGCGTAAGTGGTTGTTGCTATCATAAGTAATACTACCAAATAATTGCATACATTCAGCTCTTTTAGTGACATGTGATATATAAATGTATCACCAAAATTAAAGTCTATAGTGTTAAGTTAATAAGGTTTATAAAGGAAATAAAGTGTACGAGCAGCAATGCTGATAGATATAAAAAATCCGATGTTGAGTTAACATCGGATCCGATTTAAATGATTGTAACGTTATCGCTAGTGTTTACAGTAAATCTTCAGGTACATCCGTTGCAGCAACGTCTTCACTCGGGTAACAACCCAATACTTTCAGTTGATTGGTAATACGCGTTAGCTGTTTAATCACTGTCTGCATGTTTGATGATTGTAAATTAGCCGCAACATCAATATAGAACATCTCTTCCCAAGGGTTACCTTGAATAGGGCGTGATTCTAATTTAGTCATATTAACGCCTTGCTCGCGCAATACTAATAACGCTTCAACCAAACAACCTGCTTGTTGACCTGTCGACATAGTAAACGTGGTTTTAGCTGGGATTTGTACCGCAACATCAACGGGCTTACGCGCCACGACAATAAAGCGGCTGTAGTTTTCTGTTTGGTTGGCAAGACCGGTACGAATTGGTTTCAAACCATACAGTTCGCCACCCGTAATACTGCCAATTGCAGCAACAGTTTCGTTGTTTAATTCTTTTACTTTCGCCATTGCCGCTGATGAGCTGTCGACAAATTCAATTTTAATGTGGGGATGAGCACTTAAAAACAATGAGCATTGAGCAAACGGCTGTGGATGCGCATAGATAGTTTCAATTTTTGATAAGTCAGTATCACACGTGGTGATTAAACTGTGTTCGATTGGTTGCGTTAATTCACCCACAATCGATAAGCTGGTGTGCTGTAATAAGTCGTAAACATCATTGATGCTGCCAGAAGAGGTATTTTCAATCGGTAACATACCGTAATCAGCTTGGCCTTTTTCGACCGCAGTGATGATTTGTTGGAAAGTAGGGAAGCCTAATTCCACTAAGCTGTCGTCTTGACGCGCAAAGTATTTCTTACAAGCAAGGTTAGAGTAAGAACCTTTATCGCCTAAGAATGCCACTCGCGCCACGGATACAGCCGCGTTAGGGTTTTTAATTTGTTGTAAAAAGGCTTGTTGCAGCAACACTGAATCTTCCAACACCGTGTGGTAAATGTTCATTATGTAATTGCTATCAAGGCCAAGTTCACGACCTTGATTGATTAGACGCACTAGTAATTGTTGTTCACGGTCTTGATCGCGTACAGGTTTACTTGTCGATTGCTTGCTCTTTGCCACTTCAATGGCTAATTCTCGGCGTTCGGCTAGTAATTGTAATAAGTTGTTATCAAGTGTGGTGATGCGAGTTCTAATATCGTTCAGGTCTGCCATGAAATAAAATCCTTGTGCGTACTCTATAAGGTTATTCGATATATATGCTTAATAGTGCGCATTTATTTTAAATTGATCGTTTATTTTTAGTTGATGGTTTAATTTATTTATCTAGGGAGGCAAAGTCAAGGTATCAGAGGCAAACTGCGGAAATAAAAAAGCGCAGTCCTATGCTGCGCTTATTTGTTGTTCCTCTATTAAATAGAGAAACAAGATTTTTTAGTCTTTATATGAGTACTGTTTATTAATACTCTTGGAGTTCTAACTCATCGTCAGAAATCTTTTCAACAGGCAGTTCTTCACCACTAATGACACCTGCTCGACACTGCTCTTTACCGCTTTTATGCGCTGAGTGTTTTTCGCTGTATTTATTTAATTGACGCTCTAGCTTTTGGCCTAAAATCGTAATTGCAGCGTAAAGATCTTCTCCTTCAGAAACTGCGAGTAGTTGGCCTTGAGGAAGATGAATGCTAGCCTCAATTTTTTTAATGTTATTCTTGTCTTTACTAATCGTTACGTGCGGATTAATCATTGGAATATTGAAGCGTTCTAGCTTCGCATATTTCATCGCAAGCTTTTCCTGCATAGGAGCCGTAACTTTGATTTCTTTACTGGTTATTTCAAATGTCATAGACATCTCCTTGGGTGATTGCATTGTTTGGTACAACTTCAGAATACGACTTTTAGGTTAAAAAAAAGTGATCTGGATCACGTTTGTAAATTTAGTTTTTTTAACGCCTAAAAAGTGTGATCAGCTAATCATTTATGGGTGTTTATGTTAAATCCGTTGTTTTATACCTGTTGCTTAGGCATTATGCCTAAACCATAGTGGATAAAATCAAATGATGACTGAACCGAATAATATGTCTGATAAATGTAATATAACGCCCTCACATGATGAATCAGTTGCCAAGTCTGCACGGCTTAACCATGTGTTATTGCAATTAACGAGTATAGATTGGTGTGGTAATGATGAATTTGTTGGTTTTGTCGATGCTATCGTTAAAGAAACTCAAAAATCATTAAACCTTGTGGATGTAACGATTCAGTTGTTTAGTGATACGTTCGGCGATCTTATTCCGTTATTGCCACGACACCTTGTTAGTGTAAATCCAAATTACGCCTTTAATGTCACTGAACTATCACAGTTGCACTCACGCAGTGAAGTCGTCCAAATAATTGAAAAAGATGATTTTTTAAAGACGATAAATTTAGCCATTCCGTTATTTAATCAAAATGATTGTGTTGGTGTGATTAACTTTAATGGTGTCATCGACAGCCATGTTCCCTCAAGCATCACTCTGTCTTTTTGTACTGCTATTGGGGCGCTGATCCAACGTAATTTCCGCTTAATGGATAATGAATTACGTTATGGTTTGTCTATGTTTACCGCAAGTCAATCGCAAGAAGAATACCATCGTTTGGCATTTTTTGATTCGTTAACGGGTCTTGCTAATCGACGTTTATTAACACAAACCATTGAAACCCAATATCAGTTAGCCAAAAGTAATCAGGTGATCGGGGCGCTATTATTTATCGACTTGGATTTTTTTAAAGCCATTAATGATTCATTGGGACATGCTGTGGGTGATGGCATATTGGTTGAGGTAGCAGAACGATTAAAAGAAATACCCCAAGCAGAAGATTTTATTGCTCGCCTTGGTGGTGATGAATTTGTGATTTTATTGTCTGATTTATCTGACAATCCAATGCATGCCGAACAGCATGCAAATTTATTGGCTGAGCAATTAATTGCCCGTATTTCTCAGCCTTATTTATACCAGGGACAAGCCTTGTATATTGGCGCCAGTATTGGCGTTACCTTGTTTCCAAGTAAAGATCAGCAAGCCGACGATTTATTACAACAAGCCGATACAGCCATGTATCAAGCTAAATCGAATGGCCGTAAAAAAGTGTCCTTCTTTGATATATCCATGCAACGTAAAGCGGATAAGCGGTTACATATTTATAATTGCTTGAAAAGTGCGATTGCGAAAAATGAGTTGTTCTTGCATTACCAACCTCAGCATATGGTCCAAAGCGGTGAATTCATTGGTGTTGAAGCCTTGGTGCGTTGGCACTTAGAGGGTAAACAACTCATTTCACCTGCCGAGTTTATCCCTATTGCCGAAGAAACTGATCTGATTATCGATATTGGTATTTGGGTGTTACAAGCCGCGTGTCGCCAGTTTATGGCGTGGAAATCGCAAGGTATCGATGTGCCGCAGATGTCGGTCAATGTCAGTACTCGACAGTTTCATGATCAAAACTTTGTTGATTCGATACTTATGGTATTAGATGAAACGGGGATGGATCCGATGGCGTTAAACTTAGAAATTACCGAATCTGTGGTGATTGAGCATGCCGAGGACGCCATTCGTAAAATGACCGATTTGAAGAATGTTGGTGTCAGTTTTGCTGTCGATGACTTTGGTGCGGGTTATTCATCGTTAAGTTATTTAAAACGCTTACCTGCCAATGAATTGAAAATTGATCGTTCATTTATTCAGAGTATTCCGCATAATGTCTCTGATATGGCGATTGTTGAAGCGGTACTGGCAATGGCGAAACACATGGGCTTTAATGTCACTGCTGAAGGTGTTGAAAGTCGCCAGCAGCTAGAATTTTTACAGCGTCAACAATGTAGTTTCTATCAAGGTTTTTATGCCAGTAAACCCTTGTCGGCAGAACACTTAGCACTTTACATCAAACGTCGACAAGGATAGTCCGACGTTATTGATGATGTTATTGGTGTAATCCGCAGTAAATCTAGGTTATTTGTTATAACCCAAAGGGAATAAATGTTACTGATAAGGGGAACATTTATGTCACTTTAGTATCTATATCATTGTAAATCAGTGTTAAATAAGAATGAAACAAAAGTTAAATGCTATTATTTTAGTTACCCATTAAATTACCATCTTCATCGGCCAAAGGAACCTCGCCATGAACAAACTGCTTCGTGCTGCATTATTATCTTTTAGTTCACTGCTATTTACTTTACCTGTCTTCGCTACGTCGAACACGAGTGAACCGCTACGTTATGCTATTGCGATGCATGGCCAACCCGTCTACGATAAAAACTTTACCCATTTTGATTATGTTAATTTAAACGCACCTCGATCTGGCTCATTACGCCGCGCGGCGATGGGCAGTTTTGATAATTTTAATGCTTATATCGTCAAAGGTGTTACTGCTGATGGCACCGGTTATTTGTTTGATACCTTGATGCAACAAAGTAGTGATGAAGCATTTTCCTTGTATGGCTTAGTTGCAGAATTTATTGAAGTGCCTGACGATCGCAGCTGGGTACGTTTTCACTTAAACCCTAAAGCGCGTTTTTCTGATGGTTCAGCGTTAACTGCCAGTGATGTTGAGTTTACGTTTAATGTCTTAATGGAAAAAGGCGTACCGCAGTTACGCGCGCAGTACAAAGAGGTCACCAAGGTTGAAGTAGAAAGTAAATCAGTGATTAAATTTAGTTTTAAAGATAACAAAAATAAAGAATTAGCCTTGATATTGGCACAGCTGCCGGTGTTTTCAGAAAAAGATTGGCAAGGCAAGGATTTTGCCAAGGCTACCTTAAACATACCGCTGGGTTCAGGGCCATATACGATCAAGAAATTTGATGCCGGACGGAGTATTGATTATCAGCGCAATGATGACTATTGGGCTAAAGACTTACCAGTAAACCGTGGTCGTTATAATTTTAAAAATGTTATTTTTGATTATTACAAAGATGGCAGTATTGCCTTTGAAGCGTTCAAAGCCGGTGACGTTGATTTCCGCGCTGAAAATATTTCCAAACAGTGGGCGACTGGTTATCAGGGTAAACAGTTTACGTCCGGTAATATCATTAAAGAAGAGATCCAACACCAGAACCCGCAAGGGATGCAGGCATTTTGGTTCAACCTACGTAAAGATAAATTTAAAGATCCCAATGTGCGTAAAGCATTGGGGTTGCTGTTTGATTTTGAATGGACCAATAAGACATTATTTTATGGGGCGTACAAGCGTTCGGACAGTTTCTTTAGCAATTCTGAACTGGCAGCAAGCGGTATTCCACAAGGCGATGAGTTAGCCCTGCTGAACCCTTTTAAAGCACAGCTCCCCGCTGAACTTTTTACCCAAGTTTATACTTTAGATAAAACCAAAGGCGATGGCCGCGTACGTAAGCAGCAGCGCCAAGCCATTACGTTATTAAAACAAGCGGGCTGGACACTCAAGTCGGGCAAAATGCTGGATACTAATGGCAAGCAACTCAGTTTAGAATTTTTAGTTTATGACCCATCGTTTGAACGTATTATTCAACCATTTCGTAAAAATTTACAGCGTATCGGCATTGCTTCTGAGATCCGTATTGTCGATGTATCACAATACATAAACCGCTTAAATAATTTTGATTTTGATATCTACACCCTGACTCAAGCGCAAAGCTTGTCGCCGGGTAATGAGCAGTTGAGTATGTGGGGTAGTGAATTTGCCAATGTACCGGGTACGCTCAACCGTATTGGCTTACAAGATCCGGTGGTTGATGCCTTGGTCATGCAAGTCATTAAGGCTGAAGATCGAGACAGCTTGATCACGGCGACGAAAGCTTTAGACCGAGTATTATTGTGGAAAAATCTGATGATTCCACAATGGCATATTAGCAGTTATCGCGTAGCGTACTGGCAGCAAATACAGCGTCCCGAAAAATTGCCTAAATACGGTTTAGCCATCGACAGTTGGTGGCACAAAGATACCGCTAGCAAGTAAGGAAATCAGCTAAATGTGGAGTTATATATTACGCCGTTGTTTGTTGATGATCCCGACGTTGTTGGGCATTATCACCCTTAATTTTATTATTATTCAAGCCGCGCCGGGTGGCCCTGTTGAACAATCGTTGGCTAAATTGCAAGGTATTGAATCCTCTGCGACCAGTCGTGTCGATGGTAATAGTCAGGGCGAAGTGAAAGTGAATTTAGATCAGGCTGGTAGTGGACAGTACCGCGGTGCGCAAGGTATTGACCCTGAATATATTAAAGAGTTAGAACGGTTATATGGCTTTGATAAACCCTTGTATGAACGTTATTGGTTAATGTTAAAGAGCTATTTACAGTTCGATTTTGGAGATAGTTTTTTCCGTGATAGTTCGGTGATTGATTTGGTACTCGATAAGTTACCCGTGTCTATTTCATTAGGTTTGTGGACGACGATCTTGGTGTATCTTATTTCCATACCCTTGGGCATTAAAAAAGCCATTTCACATGGTTCTGCATTTGATGTTTGGAGTTCCAGTGCGGTGGTGATTGGTTTCGCTATTCCGAACTTTTTATTCGCGTTATTACTGATTGTGGTATTTGCTGGCGGCAGTTATTTTGATTGGTTTCCATTACGTGGATTAACGTCGGCTAATTTCGACGAATTATCTACCTTCGAGCAAATTAAAGATTATTTCTGGCATTTAACCTTACCTATTATGGCCTCAGTGATCAGCAGTTTTGCTACGTTAACCTTGTTGACTAAAAATACCTTTTTAGATGAGATTAATAAACAATATGTGACCACCGCCAGAGCTAAAGGCTTGACCGAAAACCAAGTGTTATACGGGCATGTATTTCGTAATGCGATGTTATTGGTGATTGCCGGATTACCGGCTGCATTGATCAGTATTTTCTTTACTGGTTCCTTGATGATTGAAATTATTTTCTCGTTAGATGGACTCGGTTTATTAGGCTTTGAATCGGTGATCAATCGCGATTATCCTGTGGTGTTTGGCACCTTGTATATCTTTACTTTAATGGGACTGGTTATTAAGTTAATCAGTGATGTCACCTATATGTTGATTGACCCACGTATTAATTTTGAGGCGCAATCATAATGGGCTGGATCACCACTTGGCAGCGGATTAAACAAAATCCGATGAACCTCAATCGTTGGCAAACCTTTAAACACAATAAACGCGGTTATTGGTCGTTATGGCTGTTTACGGGATTATTTCTATTTAGTCTCGGAGCCGAGTTTATTGCTAATGATAAGCCGCTATTAGTACGTTACAACGACAGTTATTATTTACCTGTGTTATATGATTATAACGAGCTGGAATTTGGTGGTGAGCTCGATATTCTCGCGGATTATCGTGATGAATATATTCAGGAACTGATTTCAGAACAAGGTGAGATATGGTGGCCTTTGATCCCTTTCAGTTACGATACTTTTAATTATGATTTAACCGTACCAGCCCCTTCAGCGCCAGACCGACATAATTTATTAGGCACGGATGATCAAAGCCGTGATGTGTTGGCGCGGCTTATTTATGGTTTCCGTATTTCGGTATTGTTCGCGTTAACCTTGACTATCTTTAGCTCGATTATCGGGGTGGCAGTCGGCGCGACACAAGGTTATTTTGGTGGCCGTATTGATTTGTATGGTCAGCGCTTCATCGAAATATGGTCTGGCTTACCAATGTTATTTTTATTGATTATTTTAGCCAGTTTAGTGCAGCCTAATTTTTGGTGGTTACTGGGCATCATGTTGTTATTTAGCTGGATGGCACTGGTGGATGTCGTACGCGCAGAGTTTCTACGTGGCCGTCACCTCGAGTATGTGATTGCAGCGAAAGCGTTGGGGCAATCTCACCGCGCTATTATGTTTAAACATATTTTACCCAATGCCATGGTGGCGACAATGACGTTCATGCCGTTTATTTTTACTGGTGCGCTGACCACATTAACCTCGTTAGATTTTCTCGGTTTTGGCTTAGAAGTCGGATCACCGTCGTTAGGGGAATTAATCAAGCAGGGTAAAAATAATCTGCAAGCGCCTTGGCTGGGTATTACCGCGTTTGTGTCGATGGCGATACTCTTGGTACTACTGGTGTTTATTGGCGAAGCTGCACGTGACGCGTTTGATCCGCGTAAGGGAGCATAATGAATAACGCTGAATTTAAGCTTAAAGCGGTACCTGCCTCAGAGACAAAATCGAGGGTACTGGAGATTAATGACCTATCGGTTAATTTTGGACAGCAGCAAGTTGTTGAAGGTGTGTCGTTTAGTATTGAACAAGGTAAAACGTTTGCATTGGTTGGCGAAAGTGGCTCGGGTAAATCAGTGACGGCGTTATCTATTTTACAGCTATTGCCTTTTCCCGCGGCAAACTACCCTGCTGGCAGTATTAAGCTAATGGGTAAAGAAGTGATAGGCAAAGACCATTCGGTGATGCAAGCGTTACGTGGCAACAAAGCCAGTATGATCTTTCAAGAACCGATGACGTCTTTAAACCCCCTGCATACCATTGAAAAACAAATATCTGAAATACTGTATTTACATCAGGGCTTAAATAAAAAAGCAGCGCAGTCCCGTTGTCTAGAATTGTTAGAATTAGTTGCTATTCCAGAACCGAAAACGCGTTTAGGTTCTTATCCGCATGAATTATCTGGTGGTCAGCGTCAACGTGTGATGATTGCGATGGCGTTAGCCAATGAACCCGATTTATTGATCGCCGATGAACCGACCACTGCACTCGATGTAACCGTACAATTACAAATTTTAGAACTGTTAAAATCATTACAGACTAAGCTGGGGATGGCGATATTAATGATCACGCATGATCTTAATATTGTGAAGCATTTAGCCGATGATGTTGCAGTGATGCAACAAGGTAAAATAGTCGAGACCGGCAGCGTTGAATGTATTTTTTCTGATCCACAGCATGCGTATACCAAAACCCTGTTGGATGCAGAGCCACAACGTGACATGCCTGCGTTGATACGTACACAGCCGTTATTACAGGTAAACGATTTTAAGGTGTGGTTCCCGTTAAAGAAAGGGCTATTACAACGTACCTATGACCACGTGAAAGCGGTTGACGGCGTATCACTGCAATTACATCAAGGTGAAACCCTAGGTATTGTCGGGGAGAGTGGTTCTGGTAAAAGTACTTTGGTGCGCGGATTACTGCGGTTGATTAATAGTGAAGGTGATATTTATTTTAATGGTATTAATTTGCAAGGGCTAAATTTGACTGCCATGCGTGAATATCGTCAGTCACTGCAAATTGTATTTCAAGATCCGTTTGGTAGTTTAAGCCCGCGTATGTCTGTGCGTCAGATCATTAGTGAAGGTTTAGAGGTGCAGGGTAAGCATAGCGATGCCGAGATTGAAGTCGCTATTCAGCAAGCCTTGATTGATGTTGCCTTGCCGGTGTCATCGTTAGCACGCTATCCACATCAGTTTTCAGGTGGTCAGCGCCAGCGTATTGCCATCGCGCGTGCGTTAGTATTAAAACCGAAGATCCTTATTTTAGATGAACCCACATCAGCCCTCGATCGCACGGTACAAAAACAGATCCTCGATTTATTGTGTCAGCTACAGCAGCAGCACCAACTGAGTTATATTTTTATTACCCACGATTTAAGTGTTGTACGTGCGGTAAGTCACCGTATTTTAGTGCTTAAAGCCGGTAAAGTGGTTGAAGAGGGCGAAACAGAAGCGGTGTTTAATCAACCACAGCAAGCGTATACCCAAGCATTACTGTCGGCTGCAATGTGTTTTAGCTAAAGTGCCGCGCTAGGTAATACTTTAGTGATAGGTTTATAGAGTTAATACTTGAAGCATGCTAGATTCTGATAACAAGATTTATGTTATTAAAATAAAGGATTATGGATGTCATCACTTGGAAACCCGTTATATCAGTATCTGCTACACGATCAGAAAAGTGACGAGGATAAAATTAAAGGTCGTGGGATCATTACTTTTGCCCTTGTTGGGATTCTTGTCGGGGGTTATAGCGCGCTGAAATGGCATAACCTCGATGTGACAGCGCTAGTGAACAGCTCCATGATAATGCTCATCGGTTTTATCTGTAGCTTAGGGTTAATTAAAGCGGCAGTTAATCCGATTATTGCCGGTAATGTGATGCAACTTGGCGGCATGATCCACTTGACCAATTTAATGCTGCAGACGGGCGGGGCGAGTTCACATTCGATTATGTGGATCGCGGCAATGACGGTGTTTGCTTATTTATTAATGAATGCGCGCTCTGGCTTTTTTTGGTCAGTGGTGATGGTAATTACTTACGTGGTGATGATCATCATGGATTATCGCGATTATGAATTACCGCAATTAGTGTTATCTGCAAAAGATGCCAAAGTTGAACATTATTCAGCACTGCTATTACCCCCTCTCGCTATTTGGTTCTCAAATCATTACAACAACAGCTTACGCAGTAAAGCGATGGCCAGCAATCAAGCGGCACTATTGGCTGCGGAATCAGCGTCACAGGCTGCGGAACAAAGTCGTGAAGCGCTACAAGTATTGTTTAATCAAGTCGGTGATACGGTTACGCACCTAATGCAAACCTCTAGCGACCTGACAGCGCAGTTAACGGTTATGTCGCAATATGCCAAAGACATCGATGACGGTGTCGGTGAACAAGTGTCGGCAACCAGCCATATTAACGATTTGCTGCAAGATACGGCGACGTTGGTGGGCAATGCCAGTGATATTATTCAAGCCATGGGTCATGACTCTCTGCGTGCAGAAGAGCAGGCTGATAACAGTTCGATTGCGATGACGGCGACGATCACGTCTATGTCGGATATTAAAGACAGTAATGATGCGATTGAAAAAGCCATTAAAGTGATTACCGATATTGCCAATCAAACTAATTTATTAGCACTTAACGCGGCGATTGAAGCGGCGCGAGCAGGCGAAATGGGACGTGGATTTGCGGTAGTGGCCGACGAAGTGCGTAATCTGTCAAAACGCAGTACTGAATCTGCCAATGAGATTAAGCTGTTAATTGAAAAAAGTTCAGCCGATGTGAGCAATGGTTATGAAGCTGTGGAAACGAACGCCGAGACATTTGCCGAAATTATTGATGCGGTAACGAATATGAGTGGTCAGATAACGAGTGTGACTACCGATGTGGTCTCGACCAATAATAATATCAGTGGCGTACTCTCTGCGAGTAAACAGGTAACGTCAGTGACGAAGGCCAATGAATTAAGTGCCCAGGCTATGAATCAAAGTATTGGTGAGTTGTTGCAAGTCAGTGATGACCTTAACGCGATGTCGACGCGCCTAGTGACAATCGTAAACAGCCATTAAGTCATCGCTAGCCTGCTAGCTATTTTTATTTTTCAGGCACAAAAAAGCTCACCAATAGTTGTGAGCTTTTTTGTAATTCTGAATGCTGTCTTTTTTCCAAAGCGCTAACCCGAAGTTAGAGTGAGATAACCAAGCACGCCGGCATTGAAAGTTCAAATACGATGTATACCATCTGCTTGACCAATAAAGTGGTCGGCTGTTTCGGTTTCTAATTTAAATATAGCGTATTATTTTTTATATGCAACTGTTGATATCGTATTTTTATGGGTTTATTTTTGAGGATTGTTGACTTAGTGATGTAGATCGTTACGATACATGTAAATTGCTGTTAAATTAAGCCTGACTTCACAACAACATCACACTAGTTTAGGGCGGAGCCTTTACACTAATTTGATTACATCGAAATAATTGCTAGATAAGGATATCAAATGCAGTTAGTTAAAATAATCGCCATGATCACGGTATTGTTACCGTCATTCACGAACGCTAATAATTGTACGAGCGTGGTAAAATTAGAATCTGCTTATTTACAAAATAAGACTATTTACCTTGATGAAATATTATCACAACCCGTCATTAATAATCAGTTATGTCTTAATAGCAATGACATGGTGAATAACACCGAACCTTATTATTTAGAGTTATTTTCAGATAATGGGTTAAGTTTCGATTCCTTGCTTATTTTTCCTGAATATTTTCAGCGTGCCGTAGTTACCATTACAACGGCAGATTTACTGACTAATTTTTGTCGTCAATGTAATGATCTCGCGCACTATCGCCGGTTTGTGAATTCAACCACAGTTAAAGGTATCGCAGCTGAGATGGATGCCATCATCGCCAAGGATCCCAACGCAATTATGCTTGATGTTATTAAGCAGCAATTTCAACCCGTATTATTGAATCTCTATAAGTTGGAGATTAACCCCCCGCTGGCTCCGTCATTTGTCGCCAACAAAAGTGAGCTCAATAGGGTTAGTGAACAAAGTGCCGCTGTTAGTGAACCAAATACAGTCGCGAGTGAACAAAATGCTGGGGTGAGTGGGCAACCTTGGCTGCGCCAATTAAAAAATAAAGTTGGTCAAGTTCAGCTCCCCGACCATTACCTGCCTATTTATCTTGGTGCAAAACTGCAAAACTTTGTCCCAGAAGGCCTGCATCTTAATCGTATCGCCAGCTTACCGCTAGCTAGTTATAGCGTGGATGCAAGCGCAGCGTCGGTACTTAATTTTTATCAATCTTTGTATCCTGATTATGAACGTATCAAGTTTGGTCATTTTGTGGTGCTGGTACAAGGTAAACCGCCATTTGAAGGTTATAGTCTGGAGTATATGGCGATACCACACATTGTTATTTCAGCAGATCCGCTAGGCAAAGGCAAAACGATCTTACAGATTATTTATCGGCCTGATGCTGATGGGATCAACGGGATGCGGGCGATAGTTCTTAAACCAGTGACATAAGCAATTTTACGCTCATCCCATAGCGTATCTTGTGTTATAGACAGGGTGAAGCTAATGGCGATGCCTTGGATTAATCCTAATAACAATCCCAGTAATATGTAGATGAAAATAGGTAAGTTAATTGCTTGTTCAGGAACAAACGGTGGGGTGATGATTTTTACATTAGTCGTTGCCTCGAATTCACCCAAGTCATAACTGATCGATACCATTTCATAACGGGTTAATAGCGCTAAATAAAACGTGTTTTTATTGGTCAAATCACGGTTAAGCCGCAGTAGTTCTTGTTCTATTTTCACATATTTAGTTTGATTTTTATTAAAGTATATTTGTTGTTCCTTGAGTTTTTTCAATTCGATTTCAGTCTTAACTATGGCATTTTGATAGCCCACATACTTATCGAGTTCATGCAGTAACAAGGGGCTTACTTGTGCTGTTGAAGCTTGTTCACTGAGCCTGGTTATACGGTTTAATAATAGTTCGAGTGATTGTTGGTTTTTTATCGCCGCTTGTAATGAGCGGCGCTGCTGCTGTAAGTGTTTTATTTGCAGGTTGGTTGCTTTAATTTTTGAGTGCGCTGCTGTGTAATGAGTTAACTGTTGCACTTTTACTGTTTCTAGCTGGGTTATTTTATTATCAATATATTGAGCTGCTGGGTTAGTGAGAATTAATTTCTTTGTTAATAGCGATAATTTAGATTGCAGTGAGGCTAGCATTTGGGTTTTATTTTTCAGATCGTCGGTAATGCTCAATCGTGCTTTTTCTCTGGCTTCATATAATTCAGGGATGATGCGCACATGTTTAAACTGGTAATCAAACAGCGCCTGTTCAGCTTGCTGCAAAAGGGTGTGTTGCTGACTGACTTGCCGACCCAGAAATAGCTTACTGTTGAGTGCCTGGTCTTGATTTGGTTTGGTAAGTCGAAAAATAAATTGTTCACTGATTATATTTAATATAATCGTTAACTGGGTTGGGTCTGGCCATTTGAGGGCGATGGTTATTAGATCGCTACCGGCGAGAGAGAGCGTGAGAGACTGTTTTATCAGGTTAATGATTCTATCTTGTTGTTGCTCTGTGGCATCGCGTTTGATTAATCCTGCTTGTGTGGCGGCATGCAATAATACTTGCTTGCGTTTGACTAACATATGAATGGTTTTAAAACGGGATTGTAGGTTAAGCGGCAGCGATAACTCGGCTAAAATAGGGTTTAGTACGCTGCTTTCTTGCAATAAAATAGTGGTATGAGAATAATAGCTTTGTGGAATGCTACGACCAACTTGGTAGCCGATGATAGGCATGATTAATAGCGGCAGCAGCAAGTAAATGCGTTTACGCCACAGGATATCGTAGCAACGATATAACCACGCCCACGGGCTCATCTATTGATATTCATTATTAATATTTATCATTAACTTCATCTATTAGCCTTCATCCTTGTCAGCGTCGTTCAGTGTTATTGATTTTTGATTAACTTTAATTATTAAGTTAGCCACTCACTTTAGTTATTAATTTTGGTTAATTATAACTCTAGTTAGTTGTTTGAATTATCGCAACATTATTACTTTGTCATGGCTTTATTTTTTTGCTTTTAACGCAATTTCGCACAAGGTTGTGATACCAGTAATCACTCGTGGTGAAAAACGGTGTGATACATCGGGGTTAACCCTAAATATATTACCGTTTTTGACTGCCGGAATACTCTGCCACGTCAGCCATTGTGCTAACTCGGCGTCATTCACTGAGCCCGCGATTATCACTGCTGGCTGCTTGACGAGTACTTGTTCCACATTGATCACGGGGTAGGGTACTGGACTGTCATTAAACACGTTATTAAAACCACATAACTCAAATTGTTGTTGTAACCACGGATCGTTCGCTACCGTCATTAAGGGCGTTGGCCAGACTTGATAGAATAAGTCTTGCTTCGGGTTATGTTTATATTTAGCGCGTAATGCCGCTAAGGCTTGACGGTATTTTTCACTGACAGGCTCGGCAATCGATTCTGTGCCTAGCATTCTGCCAAGCCGCTGTATTTGTATGCCTATATCATCTAACCCACCTGTCTTTGATGCATAAACCGGAATACCAAATTTCTTCAGTTGGTTTATGTCTGCCGCCGAGTTACCTTGTTGCCAATAAATAATCATGTCGGGTTCCAGCGCCAGTATGGTTTCAATATTGATTTGTTGTGAACTGGCGACAATGGGTAATGCTTTGGCTGCCTCTGGGTAGTCAGAATAAGCACTGACACCAATGAGCCTATCGCCGCCACCTGCTGCAAAGACCAGTTCTGTAGTATGTGGTGACAGTGATATTATGCGCTGTGGATAGGTTGCTTGCACTGCGACTGATTGCGCTTGTACTGATTGCGCTAGTACAGGCAGTGATTGAACTGATAATCCTAGCGTCATGATGAACAGGCTAATGACCCGTGCGTGAACAGACATAAAAACTCATTGTAGTGAAAGGTGAAAGATGAACTTAGATTGAATCAATTACCGGCTTATTTAAGCGCTATAAGCACATAGACAGCACTGATAAAGCATAACCAAACCACCATTGCCAATGTTAATTTTTGTTGTGCTCGCTTAATATCATCACGTTGTGCTGGTTGGGTATGACCGAGTTGGCTATAGCGCTGCATTGACCCTTGATACTTGCGTGGGCCACCGAGTTGAATAGCCAAGCTGTAAGCAAAGCTTGATAATAAAAATCCGCTACTAAAGTGATGCCATTGTTTCGCTTGCTTGGTTAAATTTGATAATGGACTTGTGGTGCGCTGTAAGCTGCGTAATGTGCATGCAAGGATAAGATGAACTGGAGATGCTAATAATTGCAGTAAAGATGCAGCAGGGCGACCGAATTGATGATTCATCGCTAGCTTGCTGTTCCAATTATGGGCCATCAATTGAATCACACGATAAATGAGTGCTGGCCAGATACCAAAGCAGCTATACCAAAATATAACGGCAAACCACTGATAGCTATTACGTAAACACAGACTTTCAATACTGGTTTTATGTAAACCGAGTAACGATAATTGGTCTAAATCACGTAATGTGCGAGGTTGTATTTGGGTGATGATAGTTTGTTTTTCGAGGCTACCTAAATCGACTTGGGGTAAGCTGATTTGTTCCCATTGTAATAAACACAGTAACAGCAGCAATTCAAAGAGGATGTCTTCAATAACCACAAATTGAATGACGACTGCAATGACTAAGATAAAACCCAGCATGATGAATGTGGCAAGGCTACCGGCGATGACTTGTTGCTGGTGGCTGCGCTTGGCGTTATTGACTTTATCTGCAATGGCGCTGAAAAGGTGGTTTAACAGTTGTGTTGGATGAAAGCGCGGTGGGCAGAGTGGCAAACGGGCAATGATGATAGCAGTCAGTAAGATAAATACTGACTGCATACTGGTCCAATCCATGGCCAAATTCATGTTATTTTAATTCTTTTAACATGTTTAGTACCATTGCTGATGAGTTTTTAGCTGCAACAACAAGGTATTCTTCGAATGAGGTTGGTGATTCTTTACCGGCGATATCAGATAATGAACGGATCACCACAAACGGTACGTCAAACTGGTGACATGTTTGGGCAATTGCTGCTGCTTCCATTTCTACTGCGGCCATTGTAGGGAAGTTAACACGCGCTTCTTCTACTTTTTTCGGATCACACATGAAGCTATCGCCAGTACAAATTAGACCTTCGATCGTTTTGATTTCGCTGTCTGCAGAGATGGCTTTTTTAGCTGCTTCCACAAGACGAACATCAGGCATAAATGCAGCAGGTTTCTGTGCACATTGGCCCATTTCGTAACCAAATACAGTTAAGTCAACGTCGTGGTGACGTACTTCACTCGAGATCACTACATCGCCCACTTTAAGCGTTTTATCGTAACCGCCAGCAGAACCAGTATTGATGATGTAGTCAGGCTTGTAATGTTCAAGTAGTAACGTTGTTGCTACGGCTGCAGCTACTTTACCAATACCTGATTTACCTAAAATAACGTCATGGCCTGCAAGTGTGCCGCTGTAATATTCACAGCCAGCTTGGGTAAATTTTGTTACGTTATCTAGTTGCTCGCGCAGGATCTCAACTTCCTGCTCCATTGCACCAATAATACCTATTTTCATCGTTGTCTCTAATCTGTTTCGAAAAATGCCATGCTAGCATAGTTTTGATAAGGTATTAATTAAAAGAAACCCCTAAGCCAAAGGCAATACGAAAATCATTTTTCTCTAACTGTATACCGTCGATATCCAGCTGGGGATTATTCACCCGATCCCAGAAGAAGGAAATATCAAAATCAAGTACGTCGGTTAACTCAATATCAAAGTTAAGCTTGGCGTTTTGTAAATATCCACCGGTCTCAGATTCTGTCGCGGTTATTTTATAACTTAATTCAAAATCTATTTGATCATGGATTTCACGTTCATAATCAACAGTGAGGGATACCGCGAGACTCTCATCACTGCTGTTAAGTTGCGCGTCTGTGTACTCATATTTGGTATACAGAAAAGAGGGACCTAAGTTCATCTCTAGCTCTTGATCACCGTCATCAATAAATTGATAACCAATACCCATACCTACATTTATCCGGCTGTTTATATTCTGTAATGGATCGCGATAGAAGCTGAAATCAAGCGGACGGAAAAACAAATCTTTGTCACTATAGACATCATAGGTCGCCAAGAAACGATGGTTTTCATCTGTTTGCACATTATTGGTCTCACCGATAATGGCGGTATATGACGTTTTGATACGTGATGCGGTGGTGTGCCTAGAAAGCTCTGCATTGGTATTATATTCAAGCTTATTGGTATTACCCGAACTCAAGTTGGCGCCGAAGGTTACTTTGCCTTCCCAGATATTAGCGCCGCTTTCTAACCCCGCTATCAGGGTCATGAGGTCGTCTTGGGGGATTTTATGTAGACGATTATTACTCACAATCAATATGCCATCTTCAAGCGCGATGGTGCCAGTAATGATCTTGCCGTCAATGGTGCGAACGGTGAATAATTGACGACTGTTAATACGACTGATATCTTTCCACTTAATTTTCAAATCACCAAGGTCATCACTATCGAAAGCCATTTTTTCATCATAAAGATCTTCGATGTTACCAATTAAGAATTCACCTGATTTTAACCATAACCAATCTTCGTCTACCCCTAAACTATCTGCGAGTATGACTTCTTGACTGTTTTCAGTGGTCGTCACCGCATCGTTATTCTCGGTAATATTGGTGCTAACACTGGTTGATTCATCCGGTGAGGTTGGCGCTGGCGTTTTAATATAATCACCTAAAATTATTTCTTGCGCAGCAAAGCTTGGCACGCTAAATAACGTGCTTAAAAAACTAAAAGCGATACTAATAACAATTACAGTTAATTTAGTGGGAGTGATGATATTAAACGAGTTCATTGTTATCAGGTATTTGCGCCATAGTGCCTTGTAAATTGATGGTCATGATACAAAATAATGACCGGGAATTAAATATATTATCGTTTTTATCGCTATAATTTATGGACAAAAAAAACGCTAGCATAATTTATGCTAGCGTTTTTAATTAGATAGTTCAGGCTTTAGCGATTAATTAAACTTCTAAATAGTCTAACATCGCTTCGGCAGCGCGACGACCTTCATCAATGGCTGTTACCACCAAATCAGAACCACGAACTGCATCACCGCCAGCAAATATTTTTGCATTTGCTGTTTGGAAAGGGAAGTCACTTTCGGCTGGGGCAATAATACCATTCCAGCTATTCGTAGTGACACCTTCATCTAATAACCATTGCGCAGGGTCAGGTTGGAAACCAAACGCTTGAATAACCGCATCAGCTTTGAGTACGTGTTCAGAACCAATCACTTGCTCGGCACGACGACGACCATTAGCATCCGGTTTACCTAAATGGGTTTTCACCATTTTAACACCGACAGCTTTATCGCCAACGACTTCGACATCAAGTGGCTGTAAATTCCATAAGAATTTCACGCCTTCTTCTTTGGCGTTTTTAACTTCACGCTTAGAACCCGGCATGCTAATTTCATCACGGCGATAAGCACAAGAAACAGTTTTTGCACCTTGACGCACAGCTGTTCTTACACAGTCCATCGCGGTATCACCACCACCAAGGACAACCACGGTTTTACCTTTTAAATTAATAAAATCGTCAGCACTCTTTTCAAAACCGAGTTGATTATTAGTATTGGCAATCAGGTAAGGCAGGGCATCATAAACGCCTTGCGCAGCACCGTTATCAAAACCACCATTGATGTATTTATACGTACCAACACCAACAAATACCGCATCGTATTCGCCAACAAGGTCACTGAATTGAATATCTCTACCAATTTCAGTGTTTAGGCGAAACTCGATCCCCATTTCCGCAAATACTTCACGGCGATGCGACATCACGCCTTTATCTAATTTAAATGCCGGAATACCAAAGGTTAATAGACCGCCAATTTCTGGATTACGGTCGTATACCACAGGCGTTACACCATTACGGACTAAGACATCGGCAGCGGCAAGACCAGCAGGCCCTGCGCCGATAATCGCCACTCTTTTATCATTACGAATAACTTTCGACATGTCAGGGCGCCAGCCGAGTTTAAAGGCTTCATCGGTAATGTATTTTTCAACATTACCAATAGTCACCGCGCCGAAGTCTTCATTTAGCGTACAAGAGCCTTCGCATAAGCGATCTTGTGGACAAACTCGGCCACAAACTTCAGGCAAGCTGTTGGTTTCGTGACAAAGCTCTGCCGCTTCGATAATGCGACCTTCTTCAACTAATTTTAGCCAGTTTGGAATATAGTTGTGTACTGGACATTTCCATTCACAGTACGGGTTACCACATTCTAAACAGCGACCCGCTTGCATTTTTGCTTGGTTCGACGTAAATGGCTTATAAATCTCGATAAAGTCCACTTTACGGATCTTTAACGGTTTCTTTACTGGATCAATGCGTTGTACATCGACAAATTGAAATACATTATTACTCATGATCCCTCCTATTGAGCCTGGACACGTAACTCTGCAGCAGAGCGTGATTTGTGGCCAAGTAATGCGTTAATATCAGCTGATTTAGGCTTGATAATAAAGAATTTATTTACCACCGTATCGAATACATTAAGCAGTTCTTGCGCATGCTGACTGCATGTTTGTGCAAGGTGTTCAATGATAATACCGCGGAGATGTTCAACGTGCATTGGGTAATCCGTTACAGCATGTTGTTCAACAAGTTCATAATTAATTTTTGATGCTAACTGACCATCGAGATCATAGATGTAAGCAAAACCACCCGTCATACCCGCGCCAAAGTTAACGCCAGTATTACCGAGGACAGTGACAATACCACCCGTCATGTATTCACAACCGTTATCGCCGATACCTTCGATAACCGCATTGGCACCCGAGTTTCGTACTGCAAAACGTTCGCCAGCTAAACCCGCTGCGTATAATTCGCCGCCAGATGCGCCGTATAAACACGTATTACCAGCAATCACCGCTTCATTTGATTTAAATGCTGAACCCGGTTCAGGGCGGATAGTAATACGGCCACCTGTCATGCCTTTACCGACGTAATCGTTGGCATCGCCAGTGAGGTTAAGGTTTAAACCACCCGCATTCCAAACACCGAAACTTTGACCCGCAGTACCGGTAAAGTTAACGGTGATCGGCTCTGCTGCCATGCCTTGGTTGCCGTGCTGTTTAGCGATTTCGCCAGATAAACGCGCACCCACAGAACGATCGGTATTTTTAATCAGGAAGCTACCTGATAACCCTGTTTGCTCAGTGATTGACTCTAAGTAATGGGCAATTAACTTTTCGTTCATTTCGGCTTTATCAAACGGTTCGTTAGTTGCTTGGCAATATATACCTAGGCCTTCTTTTGGCTGTGGTTTATAGGTAATGCCAGACAAATCAAGCTTACGTTGTTTCGCTGTTAACCCTTCTAACTGCACTAATAACTCAGTACGGCCGATTAAATCAGTTAATTGCGATACGCCAAGTGATGCCATGATTTCACGGGTTTCTTGAGCAATGAACTTGAAGTAGTTCATGACCATTTCTGGTAGACCATGGAAGTGATCTTGACGTAATTTTTCATCTTGTGTTGCTACACCTGTCGCACAGTTATTCAGGTGACAAATTCGGAGGAATTTACACCCTAATGCAACCATAGGACCGGTACCAAAACCAAAGCTTTCGGCACCCAGAATCGCGCCTTTAACAACGTCTAAACCGGTTTTTAGACCGCCATCAACTTGTAAGCGGATACGGTGACGTAAACCATTTTCAACCAGTGCTTGCTGGGTTTCAGCGAGACCAAGTTCCCAAGGGCTACCGGCATATTTAACCGATGTGATTGGACTTGCCGCTGTACCGCCGTCATAGCCTGAAATAGTGATTAAATCGGCATAGGCTTTAGCAACACCAGTCGCAATCGTACCAACACCGGGTTCTGATACTAATTTAACTGACACTAATACTGTCGGGTTAATTTGCTTAATATCAAAAATCAGCTGGGCTAAATCTTCAATTGAGTAGATATCGTGATGCGGCGGTGGTGAAATCAGGGTGACACCCTGCACTGAGTTACGCAGTTTGGCAATTTCAGCCGTTACTTTGTGACCTGGTAATTGTCCACCTTCACCGGGTTTTGCACCTTGTGCAACTTTAATTTGAATGATTTCAGCATTCATTAAGTAGTGTGGTGTAACACCGAAACGACCGGATGCGATCTGTTTAATTTTCGATACTTTAAGGGTACCGAAACGGCGTGGATCTTCACCACCTTCACCTGAGTTTGAGTTACCGCCTAAGGTATTCATCGCAATCGCCAGTGACTCATGCGCTTCAGGGCTTAATGCGCCAATTGACATGGCTGCAGTATCAAAGCGTTTGAACAGATTATCTTCATGTTCAACAGCATCAAGTGCAATCGGTGTATCCGATGTTTTTAGTTGTAACATATCACGCAGGCTTGAAACCGGGCGTTCATTTACTTCTTTTGAATACTGTTTGTAGTCTTCATAGTCACCACTTTGCACTGCTTTTTGTAGCGTGCTAACCACATCAGGGTTATAAGCGTGATACTCGCCACCATGTACATATTTAAGTAGACCACCTTGTGCAGTTGGTTTACGTGTTGTCCATGCGAGTTTGCTTAGTTTTTGTTGATCAATATGGAAGTCGCTAAAGTCAGCGCCTTTAATACGGCTACTGGTGCCTTTAAAGCATAATTCGATAACTTCATCAGCTAAACCTACGGCTTCAAACAGTTGTGAACAACGATAGCTGGCAATGGTTGAGATACCCATTTTCGACATGATCTTATACAGACCTTTATTAATACCATTACGGTAGTTTAATAAAGTTTTTGTCGTATCTTGCTTGATCGTGCCTACTTCCACTAATTTACGCAGTGATTCATAAGCGAGGTATGGATAGATTGCTGTCGCACCAAAACCAATTAGTACGGCAAAATGATGCGGGTCACGCGCACTTGCCGTTTCAACCACGATATTGGTATCGCAACGTAAGTTAGCGTCAACCAATGCCGTTTGTACCGCACCGACAGCCATTGCGGCAGGGATAGGTAAATGATTTTTAGTGAGTGTGCGGTCTGTTAAGACTAATAACACTGCGCCAGCACCAGCTTGCTCAACCGCTTCAGCTGTAATGCGTGCAACTGCACGGCCTAACGTTTCTTCTTGGCCATCAAAGCACAGGTTAATTGTTGCTGTTCTATAATATTCATTACTTAAGTCAGTGACTTGCTTAAAATCAGAATAAAGTAATACGGGCGAATCAAATAGTACGCGGTGCGCATGACCATGTGTTTCGTTGAATACATTATGCTCACGACCAATACAGGTTGCCAGAGACATTACATGGTTTTCACGTAGTGGATCTATCGGCGGATTGGTTACTTGCGCAAACTTCTGGCGGAAGTAGTCATACAGCGAACGGGTTTTAGTCGACAGGACTGCCATCGGTGTATCATCACCCATAGAGCCTGTGGCTTCTTGCCCATTTTCACCTAATACACGCAAAATTTGTTCAAGTTCTTCTTTGCTGCAATCAAATTGTTTTTGGTACGTTGCTAATTTTTCGTCATCAAACGTGCGTGTGCCAATTGCTTCTGGTGGCAATGCTTCGAACGGCGTTAACTTCGTTGAGTTGTTTGATAGCCATTCACGGTAAGGGTTACGGCCTTTTAATTCTTGGTCAATTTCCCAAGAGGTCCATAATTTACCGGTTTGCGTATCGATAACAAGTAGCTCACCTGGACCGACACGGCCTTTTTCGATAACTTCATCGGCGGTGTAATCCCAGATGCCGACTTCTGAGGCAACGGTAATTAAACCATCTTTGGTGCGCACATAACGTGCTGGACGTAAACCATTACGATCTAGACCACAGGCAGCATAACGGCCATCACTAAGGACGATACCCGCTGGGCCATCCCAAGGTTCCATGTGCATTGAGTTGAAGTCATAGAATGCGCGCAGTTCATCATCCATATTTGGATGATTTTGCCATGCTGGCGGAACGAGCAGACGGAAAGCACGGAAAATGTCCATGCCACCGGCTAAGAATAGCTCGAGCATGTTGTCCATAGCGGATGAATCAGAACCTTTGGTATTAACAAATGGCGCTGCGTCATGCATGTCAGGGAGTAGTGGAGAGCTAAATTTGTAGCTACGTGCTCGTACCCATTCTCGATTACCTTCGATGGTATTAATTTCACCATTGTGCGCCATAAAGCGGAACGGTTGTGCTAATGGCCATTTTGGCGACGTATTTGTTGAGAATCGTTGATGGAACAAGCAAATTGCAGATTGCATACGCAGATCGGCAAGATCGAGGAAGAACTTCGGCAAATCACCTGCCATACACAAACCTTTATAAATCATTACGAGGTTTGATAAGCTGGCAATATAAAAATCACTATCATCGGTAATACGTTTTTCGATACGACGTTTAGTTAAATATAAACGGCGTTCAATATCTTTTGGTGCCCAGCCTGCAGGTGCATTAATAAAGACCTGCTGGATTTGTGGCAGCGATGACATCGCAATTTCGCCAAGCACACTGGTATCTAAAGGCACTTCACGCCAACCCACTACATTCAGTGTTTCGCGTTCTAGTTCTTCTTTGATGATTTGCTTTGCTGCAGCAGCTTTATCGGTATCTTGATTTAAGAAAATCATACCAACGGCGTAATTACTGCCTAACTTCCAATCATGTTCTATCGCAATAGCACGGAAAAAACTATCAGGTTTCTGCATGAGTAAACCACAGCCATCCCCTGTTTTTCCATCTGCTGCGATACCGCCCCTATGTTGCATACGGTCTAATGATGATATAGCGACGCGAACTAACTTATGGCTAGCTTCACCTTCTTGGTGGGCGATTAAACCAAAACCACAGTTGTCTTTTTCCAGCGACGGGTCATAGACTGACATTGCACTTCTCCCTTGCATCCAATTTACTAAATACTGAATATGTATACCTCGTGAGCTTCTACTCAGAGGAAAAACATACATATAAAAATAGGTAAATCATTAAAGTTTCCAAAAGCCGAAAATTGGCTAACCTGCCAAATTTACCAGAATTAACACTTAGGTCAATCTAAAAATGTATTCCGAGTTACTTATCACCTTTTCAAGCAAATGGTCCATTTGTTTTGACATTGGACAATAAACTACAATAAATACTGAGGATTATTTAAAAAATAGTTTTTTATTTTGGATATATGACATTGTGTGATTTTTAAATTTTGTTTCAGCTGTTATTCATGTAGTTGTCGACTATTTATGTTTTTACACTGCGTAATGCTATGATTTAGTTAGATTATGTTACCTAGTACTAAAGTATGTAAAACAAAAGTGGGCCATGGCAGTAGTTTTCATCATAACTGCTTTACAGTGTTCTGATTTTGGTGTGTTATGGGCGATTGAGTGTGAGATGGATCTTAGGCGAAAATATGGATTTTAATAACCAATCTTTTATGCAACCAATATTAAATTGGTGGCAGGGTATGACTGAATTATCAACCAATACACCCATCGTAATGACGTTTTGGCTCACTGTTGCTGTCTTATTGATGAGTATTTTAATTATTTTAACGCTATCGCGAAAACTTTCGACCTATAAGTCATTACTGACCTTTTCAGCAACCCCGACATTGGTTCTTGATGTCAAAAATGCCTCGATACTTTATGCTAATTCGGCCGTCACCGCTATTTTTGATCAAGGCAGTAATACCAGCCATATTGTCGCTAAATGTTGTTTTGAACGACTCTCCAATCTTACTGGCAAAACCACTGTCACTAATGATGTATTTCACATTAAGCAATTAAAGAAAACCTTACGTTATAGTGCGGTGAACATTAATTATCAAGGACGTCGGGCGTGGTTATGCCAGATTGATCATATTGATACTAACTCTTCCACTATCTCACCTTGGGATATGGACGGACAAATCATTAATAGTTTATTTGCGTCCAACTCGGCATTGATTCATATCAAAACATTGGATGGTTTGATTCTCAGCTGTTCACCATCATGGGCAACGCAATTTGGCCAATCGGTAGCGCAAGTGAATGGCCATTTTGAACACGATTTTTATAGTGCGTCGAAGTTAGAGCGTATCAAGTCTTATGAAACGTCGGTGCTCACTGGTGAAGTTCAGGAATATGAAGAGTGGAGTACGGTTGATGACAACAATATTTTATTACAAACTATCAAGTATCCGCTGTATGACGAACACAAAACCGTTGTTGCGATCTTAACTGTATCGAATGATCAAACAGAAGTGATGGAACTTAATGAACGCCTGCAGAGTGATAATAGCGAGCATTTACGTATTGAAGCAGAGCTAAGTCGTGATAATAGTTTATTAAATTCGGTTATTAATGCTACGCCAGATCCCGTTGCGTTTATGAATGGTAATGGCAAATATGTTGGTGCTAACCAAGGCTATTGTGAAGTTGTTGGTATTAAACATGCCGATTTAATTGGCGTGGATAGACAGCAACTCTTCAGCTCGGATAAAAAATCGTGGTTACTGGAACAAGAAAATCAATTATTAGTCGATGGTAAATCGGTTCGCTATGAAGAGTTAATAAACCTCGCCGATCAAGAGCCGCGCTGGTATGAAATATGTAAACAACGCTATGTGAATAATACTAGTGGTGAAAATGGTATTTTAATTATCTACCGTGATTTAACCGAACGTAAACGTATTGAGCATGACCTTGAGCAGGCGATAGAAAAATTTGATGAACTCAGTTCCATCGATGAATTGACTAAAATCGCCAATCGACGCACTTTTGATAGTAAATTACAGCATTATTGGTCAACCCATCATCGTGAAGTCAATCAGATGTCTTTGTTGTTCTGCGATGTTGATAGTTTCAAGTTATACAACGATAATTACGGTCACCCGATGGGCGATACGGTTTTAGCGAGTATTGCGCAAGTGATGGATGGTCAGGTACATCGTGGTGCAGACTTAGTGGCGCGTTATGGTGGCGAAGAGTTTGCTGTGATTTTACCCAATACTGATGAAGAGGGGGCCATTCGTCTGGCCAGTCAAATCATTGCGGCGGTCGAAAATTTGGCCATTGAACATGCGCATTCTAAGGCGTCAAAAAATGTCACCTTAAGTATCGGTATTGCCACCATGTGCCCAGAAAGTGAAAGTTCGGAAGCACAATTACTTGAAAATGCAGATAAGGCGTTATACCTCGCGAAGGAAAATGGGCGTAATCAATACAGTGTTTACCGAGATGAGAAAGCGGATTCAGACATGGTGGAATTAAATTTTGATCTATTAACATGATAGATTCATTAAAAGCTTAATTTACCAGTGGTTTGCTTATAACCTATCGTATATTATTAATTATCTAGATAATTTTATTAATATGGGTACACCATGATAAAAATCAGAGCTTGGGCTCAATACTATGTTGATATGCTCACTAAGTTGGGTGTTATACGCTTTAGTATTATCTCTGCCGCTACGATTATTTTCTTCTCTATTACCATTCAAGCCAGCATCAATTATATTCTACGTGGCCAGGTCAAACTTGACGATTTGTATGCGGCACTTTCATTTGCGATTGTCGTCACGCCTTGGGTAGTATTTTTCCTGTCTATCGTCGTCCAGCAGCTCGAAGACTCACGAAAACGACTCAGTAAAATGGTCTACAAACTGCAAGAAGTACGTGCCCGTGATTTACAACTACAGCAAGAATTACAAATTAACTTGGTTGAGCTTAATGCTGAGTTTGAAGAGCGTAAGAAAGCTGAAGCAGATAGAAAACAGGCGTTTATAGATTTGGAAAATGAAGTTTTTCAACGTGAACAGGCGCAATTAGTCGTTGAAGAACGCTCTGCATTAGTCCGCTCATTCATTGATAGCTCGCCCGATCTGGTTTATTACAGTAATAAACAAGGTCAATTTTCCGGTTGTAACTTAGCCATGGAAGCATTAACGGGGAAAATCGAAAAAGAACTTATCGGTTTGAGTCCTTTTGATGTTTATGATACCGATATAGCCGCTAAGTTTGCAGCTACAGACAAAGCCGTCCTCAATACCAAACTACCAGAAACGTATGAGCAATGGTTAACTTATCCTGATGGTCATAAAGCCTGCTTTGAATTGCGTAAAGTCCCCTTCTTTGGGCGAAAAAATGAATATTTCGGGGTCTTGGGTTATGGTCGCGATATTACCGAACGTAAGAAATACCAAGATGCATTAGAAAAAGCCAGTCGTGATAAAACCACGTTTATTTCGACAATCAGCCATGAGTTGCGCACACCGTTAAATGGTGTGGTTGGTTTAAGCCGTATCTTACTTGATGGTTCGCTTAGTGAAGAGCAGCGTCAGCACTTGAATACTATTTATGTAAGCGCCCAAACAATGGGTAATATCTTTAACGATATTATTGATTTGGATAAGTTTGACCGTCGTAAGTTTGAAATCGTCAATCAACCGATTGAATTCAGAAGCTTCTTGAATGATATTAAAACACTAGCGCTGTTACAAGCAGAGCAGAAGGGCTTGGTATTAGCGTTTGAGGTATTTGGTGATATTCCTGATTTTATTAATGCCGATGGTACTCGATTACGTCAAGTTTTATGGAACTTGGTGTCTAATGCGGTGAAATTTACCGATTCGGGCGAAGTCAGTATTCGAATATTCACCAGTGAAGAAGACGATAATAAGATTGGTTTGACCGTTGAAGTTGAAGATACCGGTATTGGTATTTCAGCGGAAGGGCAAGACAAGATATTCGCGATGTATTATCAGGAACAAGGCAGTAAACGCGCAACGGGTACTGGTATTGGCTTATCGGTTGCTAAAAGTTTAATGACTGCGATGGGCGGTGATATCTGGGTCAGCAGTGAATTAGGCGAAGGGTCTTGCTTTACGATTGAGTTTGACGTCGATGGTGTGGAAAGTTTACAGCAAGGTGATGCAGCTGACAGTGAACAAGCTAAACTGTCGATACTGCTTGTCGAAGATATCGAACTGAATGTCACTGTGTGTACGGCTATTTTAAATAAATTTGGTCATAGTGTAGATGTTGCTGTCGATGGTCGCAGTGCTATCGAAATGGCACAGACTAATCGTTATGATTTAATTTTATTAGATATTAATTTACCGGATATGTCTGGGTTTGACGTGATCAAAACCTTGCGTGAAAATAAGATGCTGGAGTTACCACCAGTCGTCGCGTTAACGGCGAATGTGATTAATAATCGCCAAGAGTATATTGATAAAGGCATGGATGATGCGATCAGTAAACCACTCTCGATCAATGCGGTCACGGGCGTACTCAGTCGTTTATTTAGCCGCGTAGCAAGCCGCGATGAACCTACACCTTATATAGCTGACGAGCTTGATGATGAGCAAAGCATGCTTGATGAATATCTTGATGTTGATTTGTTACAACAATACCTTGATACCTTAGGCAAAGATTTATTACTGCAAAGTGTGCTTTTATTTGAACAAACGATGCCGCATTATTTAACTTTATTGAATACGAATTTAACGGCGCGAGATCAAGATGCTATTGTTGATGAAGCCCATAAAATTAAAGGCGCGGCAGGTTCGATCGGATTAGTACGCATTCAGCAGGTATCACAATTAGCGCAGTCACCAGATCAACCTACCTGGTGGGAAAATATTGATGATTGGGTAGAGCAAATTAATACGGAATATCAGCATGATGTTAATCGTCTGAAGACCTGGATTGAAAATCAAGATGGATAAATGGGATTCGTTTACTAATTTTATTACCTTACTGCTGGTTTTTCTGCATGCGGTGATCATTATATTAGTTTCATTTCGGGTCATCACTAAACGCCGTTCTGCGAGTATTTCGTTGGCTTGGTTATCGGTGATTTACACGTTACCGTTTGCTGGCGTGATTATTTATCTCATTTTTGGTGAGTTGTATCTGGGGAAAAAACGGGTACAGCGAGCTGAAGCGATGTTTGACCCTTTTACCCAGCGGATTAATCAATGTGCGGCGCCGTATTTGGTGCCTTATGATGAGGATAACAGAAGTTTAGTCACGCCATTGCGTGAGTTGATTTATGCACGCTTTCAAATGCCAGCTGTGACTGGTAATCAATTGACGTTATTGACCAGTCCTCATTGTATTCTCGAGCAGATAGTCGCGGATATTGACGCTGCGACTCAGGTTGTCTACCTTGAATTTTATATATGGGCAGCTGGCGGTAAAGCCGATCAGGTGGCATTAGGGTTAATTGCAGCCGCCAAACGAGGCGTCGATTGTCGGGTGATGCTTGATTCAGTAGGCAGTTCGGCCTTTTTTAAAAGCGCTTGGCCATGGCAATTTAAGCAGGCTGGTATCCATCTTGTTGAAGTATTACCCGTTGGTCCTATGCGGATATTTTTTCATCGTCAAGATTTACGTATGCACCGTAAGCTTATCGCCATTGATAGCCATGTCGGTTATACCGGCAGTATGAATTTGGTTGACCCGCATGTGTTTAAACAAAATGCGGGCGTTGGTGAATGGGTTGATATTATGATCCGCATGCAAGGTCCGATCATTCCGATTACCGGTTCACTACTGGAGTTTGATTGGGAGATGGAAACCGGTGAAAGCTTAGTTAAAAATATGATGGCTAAATGCCAAGAAAACCCTGTATTTGATGAAAACAGTCATGTGCAAGTGATCCCATCTGGGCCTTATGTTGATGATGATAATATTCATCAAGTATTGGTTTCCGCGATTTATTCAGCGCAAAAATCATTGATTTTAACGACCCCTTACTTTGTCCCTGATGAAGCACTGCAAGCGGCGCTTAAAACAGCCAGTGCACGCGGTGTGAAGGTGCAAATAATTCTGCCAGCGAAGAATGATTCACGTATGGTCGATTATGCCTGCAAAGGTTTTTTTGAAGAACTGTTGGTTTGTGGTGTCGAAATATATCAATACCAAAATGGCTTGCTGCATACCAAAAGTATTCTTGTCGATAATGAACTATGTTTGGTGGGTACGGTTAATTTGGATAAGCGCAGTTTTTGGCTTAATTTCGAAGTGACATTACTGATTGATCAATCCCCTTTTATCGCTGAACTTTATCAATTACAGTTATCTTATATCGCCCACTCGCACAAAGTATGTCTGACTCAATGGCGACAACGGGGTCGAGTACAGCGATTTTTAGAAAGCGTATTTTATTTATTTAACCCATTACTCTAACTCTTTATAACAAAGATCAGGAATTAAGATGAAAAAAGCAATTTTATTAGCATTAACTGTATTTGGCCTAGCGGCATGTAGTAACACCGAGACTACCGCTGAAACAGCACTGACATTACCGACATTACCAACTTACGGTAATAGCTGCCCAGATGAACGTCCACAGATGTGTACAATGGATTATCGTCCAGTATGCGGTACGACAGAGTCGGGCGAAATGAAAACATTCGGTAATGCATGTGGCGCTTGTTCTGATGAAACGGTACGTGGTTTCACTGAAGGTGAATGTAAGTAGCCTTCGCTGGACGTCGCTGCTGCGTAAGCAGTCACTCATGCTTAGATAGAAAAAAACCAGTGAAGCGATTCACTGGTTTTTTTATAGGCTGTCGCTCTTGTTATCACTGGTTAAGCGATGACTTATTTAGAGTTCGTTATTTAGAGTTCGTTATGCATCTGCTTGTGATTCGCGCGCCAATTTCGCGTCTTGACAGCCTTTAATCGCATCTTGAATTAAATCTAATGCAGTGCCATTGTATTCGGGTAATGTCACGTCAGATGTCGCGATAGGCGTGGTTCTTTGGCCCCACTTGATTACCGTCGCGCCCCAAGTCAAACCACCGCCAAATGCAGCAAGTAATACGTTATCACCAGCGTTAATACGGCCTTCTTCGAGTGCTTCACAAAGTGCAATTGGCACTGTTGCTGACGAGGTATTACCATATTTATGGACGTTCACCATTACTTTTTCTTTACTTGCACCCATGCGTTTAGCTAAGAAATCAATGATACGTAAATTCGCTTGATGCGGAATAATGAAATCAATGTCTGCAGGTGTCATCTGGGCTTTTTCTAGCGCAATCGTAGATGCTTCGCCCATACGGGTTACCGCACGTTTAAAGATCTCTTTACCTTCGAAATTAAAGTCAAACAGACCATCTACATTTTTGAAGCGGGCTCTGTCTGTTCCAAAGTTAGGGACTGAAAGGATATGACCTGCGTCGCCATCACAGCCTATTTTGTTACTTAAAATACCTTGTTTTTCTGTGCTTGATTCGATAATCACGGCGCCTGCGCCGTCGCCGAATAATACCGCTGTACCACGTTCTGTCCAGTCAAGGAAATAGCTGATGCGTTCTGCGCCGATGACTAATACCTTGTCCATTTGACCACTTTGGATAAACGCATTCGCGGTACTCAAGCCATATACAAAACCAGTACAAGCGGCATTCATATCAAATACGGCGGCGTTAGTGGCGCCTAATTTCGCTTGTACTTTTGATGCGGCACTTGGCAGTGTGCAATCGGCTGTACAAGTCGCAAAGAAAATACCGTCAAGCTCTGATGCATCAATACCCGCTGCTGCAATAGCTTGGCACGCTGCTACATACGCTAACTCTGATGTACTTACATGTGAGATACGACGTTCTTGCATACCGGTACGAGATTGGATCCACTCGTCATTAGTATCAAGAAAAGTGCTGAGATCTTGGTTTGTTAGCGTTGCGGGCGGTAGGCATTTACCCCAACCGGTGATATTTGCATAATGCATTAAAATTTACCTGTGTTTGGTGACTGGCTATTACAGATTGAATCGCGAAATGTACGCAATACGAAGTGATTAAGTATTTTATTATACGCTGTATAGTGAAATGACGGTTATTGAAATTGAAATTACTTTGTCAATTATAGAGGTTAGTGTTTGAAAGAGGTAGTTAATTTCTAATCGTGGCGCTATTTATGCTAAAAGTAGACACAAAAAGTGCTAAAAATGAGACACAAAAAAGGCATCGTTTAGGATGCCTATCTTTGCGTTAATATTGCCTGTCACTTGTGATGACGATAATTACCTGGGTAAGGCGTTGTGTCTGATTGGTAGCAAGAAGGGTACTTCTATCACCACATCGACCTGGGTTAAGGTGTCTGCTAATCAGCTTTTGGCGTTATCTTTAACTGGGTTTAGTATAGCGAGGTTGATTGAGTATGTGGTTGCGATGTTTGCATTAATTCGGAAGATTATAGCAATTACATTTGAAGTAATTCACATAATAAGCAATAATTAACCCTTAGTGTATTCTTGTACGCTATTTGTAGTCTCTATTTCCAACTGAGAGGCAATGCTAACTAACTAAGCAACGAAGTAAAAAAGGGAATCGAGGTGATAAGCATGAAATTAGACCGTACAGATAAGTTAATTTTAAATCTAATACAAGAAAATGGCCGGATCAGTAATTTAGAATTAGCCGATAAGATTGGTCTGTCTGCGTCACCTTGTTCACGACGGGTAAAGCATTTGGAAGAGTTAGGCTTAATTGATAAACATGTCACCTTACTTAATCAAGCCAAGCTCGGTCTGAAATTAACCGCTTATATCCATATCAGTATGGATCGTCACACACCTGAGCGATTTGATAATTTTGAAGCCGAAATTGCCGCGATTCCAGACGTGATGGAATGTTGCATTATCACCGGTAGTGATGCCGATTTTCAGTTAAAGGTTATCGTGCCGGATATGGATCATTATCAAGAATTATTGCTTGGTAAGTTAACGCGTATTAAAGGGGTTACTGGTGTGAGATCGAGCTTTATGCTGCGTAATGTTTTAAGCCGAACGGTATTGCCGCTCGACCATATTAAATAGCCTGCAATAGAAAAAACTGTAATAGCAAAAGCCTAATACTAAATTAGCTGGCTGCAGTAAGATACTTCTCTTTTGCAGCTTGATAATCAGCAATTACACCGGACATTACCGATTCTTCGTACGCAATTAAACCGCTTAACAACATTATTTTTTGACCTGTGCCGACTTTGTCATCACCTTCGTAAAAATCGAACTTAAACGTCACCGTTGCACGCTTACCTTGCACTTCAATAATCGCTTCATCAAATTTAAGCTCAATGCTATTAACTTGTACGCGAGTCATGTTTATTTCCATTGATTTATACATGATTAAAGCACGTGCGGGATTAAACATCAGATTTTCTGAACGCATCAGTGGCACCATGATGTCTGGAAAATTTTTGCCTGAAAACTGGACGTATTCTTTGATGATTTTGGTGATTATTTTTTCATCGTGAGAAGATTGACCGTCAAGTTCTAATTCCATAAAGGATTTTTGTTCGGTATTTAATATTTCGGTTTTATTCTCTAGTAGCGGGGAAAACACGAGGTCAGTGTCGTTTTTAACCATACCGGTAAAGTCAATTTTCATTGTTTCAGATAAACCGAATTTAGCCAAAGACACAGCAAAAAGTAAGTCGCCTGGTACACAAAAACGTTTATTATCCACATCATGGATCTTGTTATAATCGTTTGCTACCGTTTTAGCAAAGCGACTAGACTGTTGTTGAGTAAAGCGAAAAGAGCTGTCTTTTTGAGAATAGAATTCGTTTAGAAACATATTTAATTAAGCTACGATAATGAAAACACCAGTTTACATTAAATTTGCCTATAGGCAGGTCGATCCAGTTGCAAGTCTGATTGTTTTAAATGCAGACTGGGTCACGATGTTTGGTTATTTTCTTACATCTGGGGTGACACTACGTAAAATACCAATGCCGGTATTAAATAAAGTCGAACTGGTTTTGATCAACGTTTCAGCAGGCATCGTCGCCGCTGACCCCATTATTGTTGGAATAAACTTTTTAAAGGAATTATCAACCCCGTCTTCTACTTCTTTGCTGAGCTGTGGTAAAAACGCGTCAATTATTTGATCCAGTTCCTGCTTCACATGCGCTTCTAATTCGGGTTGTAGTTCGGCTATCTTGGCTTCAATCGCATCGGCTATATCTTTACTTATTTGTGGCGATGCTTGGCTAATGGTGGCTTCTGCTTCGGTTTTTACTAAGGCAATTTGTGTTGCTAGGTAAGGTTTGATGACTGTATTGAAGACATAGAGAAAGGCCACTGCTGTAAAGATGCTACTGAGTAAGGCGGTAAAGATAATTGTTAGCATGATGAACCATTAAATTAAGAATGAATTTTAATACTAACCATTTGGTTACTGGTGTAAAGGTATATCTGTGAGGAAACAGGAGTGGGACCACAATGCTTTATTGGGCCCCGCTTATGTATCAAGCCAGTATTATTTATCGCGCTGGTCTTATTAATTGAATCCAGCGGCAATCTTATTGTAAGAAACGCAAGTCGCTTAAAATACGACAGTACGGTTTTCATAAATAAATACACGTTCTTCAAGAACCAAACGCAATGCTTTACTCAGCACTGATTTTTCGACATCTTTTCCTGAACGCGCCATATCTTCGGCATTGTATTTATGATCCACGTGGATCACGTCCTGCAAAATAATCGGCCCTTCATCAAGATTGTTGGTGACGTAGTGGGCTGTTGCACCAATAATTTTCACACCACGTTCAAATGCTTGCTTATAAGGTTGTGCACCAATAAACGCAGGCAAGAAGGAATGATGGATATTGATGATTTTGTTTTCAAATGCAGCAACAAAATTGGGCGTTAGAATACGCATGTATTTTGCTAAAATGACATAATCTGGTTGATATTTAGCTACTGTCTCAATGATCTGTTCTTCGTGTTCTTCACGGCTAATGCCGACGTGAGAAACGGTGTGATAAGGTACATCAAATTTTTCTGCTAACTCAGCGAGGCTATCATAATTACCAACAACGGCTGCGATCTCAACATCCAAGCCGCCGTAGTAATTTTTCATTAAGATATCACCAAGACAATGTGCTTCTTTGGTCACTAAGATGACGATGCGTTTACGGCCCGCAGATACTAGTTTACGGTGTGTCCCTGTTGGTAGAGCACCATCAAGGTCGGCAAGTAAGGTTTCATCGTTGAAGATACCTTCGAGCTCGGTGCGCATGAAAAAGCGATTATGGGTGTTATCGACAAACTCGGTATTGTTGGTGATGTTAAGTTGGTGCTTGTAACAAATGTTAGTGATCTTTGAGATTAGACCTTTTTGATCGGGGCAATCGGCCAGTAATATTTTCTTTTCCATGATTATATCTACTACTTTATCTGATGTGTAATGAACTATAGCTAAACAGGATATGTGCTTCTGGTATCCGTTTAGCTATATTTGCAGTGTTGCTTATGGCGTTAGCCCAAGTTTTTTATGTTGGTTTTAACCACAGCATTTTTTGTGTTTTTTACCACTGCCACATAAACAAAGATCATTACGACCTTGTTTTAATGACGCAGGGTTAAGTTCGCCATGGGTATAAAACCATTGCTGATCTTGTGCTATGAAGTAAGAGCGTTCATGTAAACACGCTTCTTGCTCGCCGTCTTGGAACCATGCTTTGAATTCCACGATACCGGTTTCGCTTTCTTCATCACCTTGACTCATTATTATTTCTAATCGCAGCCATTGCGTATTTTTCGCCGTGTCGGAAATTAAATCTTCATTTAAGTCAGCAATAAAATCAGGGTGATGGGTTGCCATTAAATACACGGGCGCGTTATGCACATAAGCACTGTAACGTGAACGCATTAGTTGCTCGGCAGTGGCAGCTGCCGCCGTACCATAAATGTATTTACCGCAGCAATCTTTAAAGGGCATTGCTAAACCACAGCTACAAGCTGTATGCATAATGGTTCTTTATTTTGCTGCTTCAACAGGTGCGCGCGTACCAATTAATACGGTACCGTCCTGTCGAAATGAAAGGGTTTCTTTGCGTTTTGCAGAGATTAACAATGCACCATCATCGTAGAACAAAAAGTTTTTCCAGTTGCGTTTAAATGTGCCCCAGTTCGTTTCAATCATATTGAAGCGTTCATAGCAAAAATAAACTTTACTGTTATCATCCCAGGCTAAATGCGCAAGCACAGCTTCAGGTAATTCAGTGTTATCGTCATTATCCCAAGCTTGCTGCCAGTCGGCTTCTTGTGACCAGGTGTTTTGGTCGTGTGGCCAGTCGCCTTTACTGAATTGATCGGTAAAGTTACATTGCGAGCTAATCAGTTGGCTCCACAATTGACCTGCTCTGGCTTTACTAAATGGTTTGATATTAGCTAAATCATCACTGTTAACAGGCAAGGATTTATGGTTGAAAATCCACTTTCGAGAATAAGATTCAAGTTCTATATAATTCATTAATGCTACTGGCTATAAATAAAATTATTTTCAGTTTACAACATTATTAACCTGGGCGGTATTAATTACTCAACAGGCCGTAATTTAACTATTTGTAATGTTATTATAAAGTATATTTGTAGTGTTATTATAAAATCTACTAGTGGTGTTATTATAATATATCCAATCAAATGTAAGACGTTGTTTAAACGGTCAGTTGGTTAACTTAAGGTATTCAAAGATGTTTCAACCGAGTCAATTTCAGCCGCAGTGGTGGATGCGTAATGCGCATTTACAAACCATGCTGCCGACGATTAATCTTCGCAATCTGGAGATACCGACACTTAATGAAAGGCTCGAGCTTGAAGATGGTGATTTTCTTGATCTTGCTTGGACCACGAAGCCAAGTATCGAGAATAATAAGCCGATTGTTATTATTTTCCATGGGCTTGAAGGATCTGTCGAGTCTCCCTATGTGAAAGGCATTATGCGGGCGGTCAGTGCGGCGGGTTGGATTGGATTGGTGATGCATTTTCGGGGGTGCAGTGAAGAATCAAACCGTTTATTACGCGCTTATCATTCCGGTGATACCAGCGATGCCAGTTATGTGATTGGATTAATTGCCAAACGTTACCCGAATGCGCCTTTATTTGCGGTTGGCTATTCACTGGGGGGCAGCGTACTCACGCATTATTTGGCTCAAACCGGTACAAAATCACAGCTGTTAGCGGCTTCAATTGTTTCTGCGCCATTGCTGTTAGCGGAAAGTGCAGAGCGGATTAAGAAAGGTTTTTCAAAAGCCTACCAACGTCGCTTGATTAAACGTTTACAAGCCAGTGTGGTACGTAAGTTTGAACATTTAGACATGCGTTCAGCGTTAAATATGACCACTGAACAAGTCAAAAAGCTCAATACTTTTGTTGAGTTTGACGATCGTGTGACGGCGCCATTACATGGCTTTAAAGACGCGTTAGATTATTATCGCCAATGCAGTAGTTTGCAGTTTTTGCACAAGATCCAAACCCCAACCTTATTTATTCACGCCGAGGATGACCCGTTTTTAACTAAAAAAGTGATCCCTCAGGTACAAGACATGTCTGCGAATATCGTATTTGAGTTAAGTCGTTACGGTGGTCATGTTGGTTTTGTCTATGGTTCAATCTTAAAGCCAAAATTTTGGTTAGAAGAGCGGATCCCAACGTGGTTTAATGCGTTTGCTCAAGGTAAGTGATAGTGAGTGAAAATTTACCCCATTAACCTTACCTTAATATGCAAGGTGTAAGGCCAATGAGGTGATACATTTATTTGACGATTAATACCGGACAATGGGCATGGCGAGTAACAGATTCTGCCACACTACCTATCAATATATGTTCTAAACCTGTGCGCCCATGGCTGGCGACGATAATCATATCGCAATCAAAATCAATCGCTGCTTGGGTTATTTCTGTTGATGGATGACCTTCTAATACCGCAGTATGCAATGGTATGCTCGGTTTAATCGTGCCGGTTAATTCATCCAATTTTTCTTGCGTTATTTTTAACATATGCTCGTGAATGTCACTTGGCGTGATCGCGAGTACTTGAAAGCTATCGAAGCCATGGATCTCATTAATTACACTGACTAAATGTAAAGTAGCATCATATTTTAATGCCATATCTGCCGCGTAGCTTATCGCTTTATTTGCTGTATCTGAAAAGTCGGTTGGGCAAAGGATATTGTTAATTGTCATGATGAGGCTCCTGGTTAAAATGAGACTAACTCAATAGTCGCGAAATAATGTAAATACACTATTAAATATACTCACTTGGGGCTAACAAACTGTTACTTAGATCATAAAATATAATTTAAATATTTTGTTGAACCCATTTTAGTATAGAACAAAGATATTTAAGTTTTGAATAGAGCTAAAGGCTAGATAAGTATTATTTTATAGGCAAATATGAAGTATAGATGGGTAACAAAATAGGATAGTAGAAAATAAAATAAAAACCAACAAAAGGAAGTAAGGAAGGAAATAGCAAAGGCCAACGAGCAATTACAGGGGTTCTTTACAGAACCATCGCTAGCCTAAGTTTAAGTACGTAATATTTAATGCCTTAGAATTGCATTGCCATTTCGTCAGTGCTGTCATCGTTTAAATTTTCGATAAATTCGATACTGACTTTACGATCTCTTGGGTATTGAATTAACTCACCAAGCTCCGAACTGGCGAGATCAGCACCAAATGATTGTACTTGGATATTATGTTCGTCAACACCTAACGCGATAAGTTGGTCTTGTACTGCGACCGCTCTTTGCTGTGCCAAATTCATGTTTAGTTCTGCTTGCCCACTTGGATCTGTATGACCTGACAATACGATACTGATGGTCGAATTATCTATTAAGTAATCTGCCAGCTGTGTTAATCGCGCTTGATTTGTTGTATCCATTGCACTTTGATTAACAGCAAACAGTAGATCTAGCTGTAATGCATCTAAGATCAGTTGTTCGTTTAACTCTTCGGTCTCTGATACTTGTTGTAACTGCTTATCTAAAATTAATACGTCTTGTTGTAACTGATTATTTTGTAATTCACTTACCAATAAATTCTCAGTTACCTGTTGGTTCTCAGCTGTTAGCTGGTCAGACTCAATCGATTTATTCCAGGTATTATTAATCCAATCGCCGGCTGCAACACCGAGTACCAAGCCAATTGGCCCACCTGCAATGGTGCCAACGATGATGGTTGATGAAAAAACCCCTGCTTTTTCCCAAGCCGTTAATGGTTCTTGTTCTGCTGCATTTGCAGAGATGCTCGTACACGCCATTGACGTAATAAGTAATGTTTTTGCGAAGATAGATTTTTTCATGGTCAGTTCCTTTATTGATGTAAGACTGCTTAACAAGCTATGACTCTATTAAAGCAACCAATAAAGGCTTTTTACTGCCAACAAAATGACAAGTTAGGTATCAATAATGACGAAAAATGACAGTGTTCGAAAACAGCAAATGTAACGAAACAAATTAATGTGTTAGTCATTCAAAGTACCATTGTCAGTACTATTTTCAATGCAATGTGATATTAAACGCGGATTAATTAGTGTCGATATCGGTTTTTTTGTTATTTTAATATACGGGCAATAAAGACATCGACATTGATGATAGAAAGGGATAATAGGAAGGGATGAATGAAGGCTTATACATTGAAAGTATTGTTTTGTAGCGTGATGGCAGGGTTATTAACGGGTTGTTCTACGTCTGTGGATGATTTAGTGGTACATCATAATCCTGACCTTGCGCTGCAGCAAGTGGATGGGCAGGGGTTACTGCGGGATGGAAAACAGTTGAATATTCAATATCTCGGTGTTGGAGGTTACTTATTTCAATATGGTGATGACAGTATTATGACTGCGCCTTCGTTTACCAATCCGAGCTTGCTGAGTGTGACACTACCCCTGTCAATTGCGGCCGATCACGACCTTATTGATAAATTATTACCGGCACCGGCAAAGCAGGCCGAATTCATTTTAGTGGGTCATGCTCATTATGATCATTTACTGGATGTGCCCTATATCATGCAGGAACACATGCCAACGACAACAGCCGTGGGTTCGACGACAATGAAAAATATTGTTACCGCGGTTATCGATGATAAACGTTTGTTGGATATCACTGATTATGCCGCGGATGGTCAACAGCCGGGCAGGTGGTTATATAACCGTAATAACACTATTCGTATTATGCCGATTAAATCCGATCATGCGCCACACTTTATGGGCATAAAAGTGATGTCAGGAAAGTATGATCAGGCGTTAACTGAATTACCAAGTACGGCTTATGGTTGGAAAGAAGGGCAGACATATGCCTACGTTATCGACTTTTTAGATAACCAGCAGCAACCTGTTTATCGTATTCATTATCAAGATGCAGCTAGTAACTCGCCAGATGGGTTAATGCCCGTGATGGCAGATAGTAAGGCAGTTGATATGGCGATATTATGTGTCGCGGCATTTCATCAGGTTGATGATTATCCCGAAGCCATTTTGCAACAGACGCAACCGGGTATGATAGTTATGGGCCATTGGGAGGATTTTTTTGGTAATAACATTTCTGATAATAGCAGTGTTGATAATCAACAAAACGCTGTAAAAGGAGTGCGAATGACCAATATCGGTGATTTTATCCAACGAGTTGATGCGGTTAAAGCTGACGGCGCTACAGCGTTATTACCAGCGCCATTTGCATGGATCTCTGCTTTTTAGCATCGCTACTCATTTAGTTTGAGTATAAACACTAAGTAAATTGGAATAACTAAGTCAGTGTCGGAAGTTTAAAACTAGGTATTAAGTTACGGCTAATGCTTTTAGCTCATTAGTGTCTGAATGATGGCGTAAATAGATTTATGCACGGCATTGAGTATGGCAATTAAGGTATGTTTACTCTCAGAAATGACAACGTGTCCACTTGGGTATGTTTAATTAAGTTCAACAATTTGAAGGTATTCCGTTGTTGTGGCTGGAGCCACTAGAGAATACTTATTTTAGTTTCGCTAAATGGAGTTAGCACCAATGACTAAGAAAACACTTTCTAATAATATCTCTTTACTTGCTGCATCGGTAGCTTTCGCGCTGACAGCGGGTACCGCTCAGGCTAGCATGGGTAATTTAGGCACCACATTTGGTTTATCACCTGTTGATATTGCCTCTGCTCAATCTTTCTCTTTATTCAACTCACAATCATCAGCAGCGTATTACAATCCATCTGCACTAGCCACTGCAGGCAAAGGTGAGATGTATGTCGGTTTATTATCAGCAACGCCTGATATTACTGCTGGTGAGCAAACATTTGATGAAGCAACGCAACCAATACTTGCTGGCATGAATGTTAATGTCACCAATCTGTTTAATTTTTCTTACCCAATATATTTTGGTTTGATTGCTGGCATTGAGAATTACGGTACCGAGATGATGGCATTTAGCTCGTCGACATCAGAAACGGGTCAGTTAGCCAATTATGGTGAGAAACCACTGTTTGTTGCAGCGTCAGGTTCTATCCAAATTGTACCTGGTTTAACGATTGGTGGTGGTGCGCAAGTTTCTTTACATGCAGATGCGGCGATGAATTTAGAAAGTGAACTCGATGGTACTGCAGCGGGTAATGAAAGTGTCGCGATCGCGGCTGAACCTGTTATTACCCCAATCGCGGGTATCACCTTAGATTTAGGCCGTATGCTATGTGGAACCGCGGCGAGTTGTTCTGGTAATGGTATTACCTTTGCTGCGGCTTTCCGTGGTGAAAGTTATGGTCAAGCAAACATTAAAGCGGCTGCCACGATTACTCAAACAGTGACGGACCTACCGATTAATCTATTAACGTATGATGCATATCAGCCAGATATCATTTCTGCCGGTGTGCGTATTAAAGCGGGGATGGTTAGCTTTGCCTTCAGTGCAGAACAACAAAACTGGTCTGATTTAAATGCATTAATGTTAAACGACACGGTGAAAGATCAAGCCAGTGTTGGCTTTGAAGATATCATCATTCCACGCGCAGGTATGGAACTTAACTTTAACGACACCGTTAAAGTGATGGCGGGTGCAAGTTATGAGGTCTCACCATTAGACCCAGAAAAAGCAACATTGGATGTGAACTACTTAAGTGCAGATAAATTGGTTGTTGGTGCAGGTATATCATATTTTCATAAAGGCACGGGTTTAACGGCTTACCCTTGGCAGATAGATCTAGCGTATCAGTTACAAGTACTTGATCCAACAAACCACACTATTACTCATCAAGACAGCGCAAATAACTCTTCAGTTGAATTGGAAGGCACTGTATCAACGATATCTCTTTCATTCGCGACTAAGTTTTAAGGCGGTCTTATGCAGACAATTAATTCTCGTTTAAATACTTTCTTCAAGTACAGTCTAGTAGCATCGGCGATTTCACTTGCTGGTTGTGGTGTTGAATTACAAGAAAATGAACAAGCTGAAGTAGTCGCGCTTACCGCTGAAGAAAGTCGTGCGGCATTAGCTGAACGTCGAGCACAAAGCCTATTTGACGCTCATGAATTTTATTCATTCCCATCAAACGGCCAAGCAGATGTTGCTGTTAATACTTCGGTATTGTTGTCATTCTCGCATCCGTTAGATAGGTTTGTTGCACACGAATTTGCTTTAACAGACAGTGACGGTACTGTTATTGACGTGACATCGGTTGAAGTGACTGAAGGCAGTTTTGCCACAGACTCTAATAACCCACAAGCCAATGGTTTAGCATTTAAACCAGCACAAGCACTTAAAGCGGGTGAGCTGTACACTGTCACTTACGCGGTTGGTTTGATTAACGAAGCTGATGGCGATAATGAACTTACTGCAGAGCGCACAGCGCAAGATCCTCTGACGTTCACTACTCGGTTAGCGAAAGATTCGGCTAATTTTGCTTTGGATGCGAATGGTTTTTTCCCGAGCGATGATTTACCGTTTACAACATTCACGACATTACGTCTACGCATGACTAATGATGTTGATACCAAGACATTAATCGCAGGTGATACGTTTAAGTTTCAAAAAGTAGGCACAAGTGAGCAAATTAGCGGTTATTTGATTGCTAAAGGGCGTTATGTCACTTTTGATCCCGCGGTCGATCTTGATGTTAATGCCAGCTATGAGCTTATCGTCAGTGATGGCGTTAAAGACATGGCGGGTAACCGTTTTGCGGGCTTAGAAAAAACCTTCACGGTATTAGATTCTGGTGATCATGCGTTTAAACCAATGAACGTTACCATGAATGATAATAACCAGGCATCGCCTTATTCTGGTGAATTGACCAATGCGGTAACGATTAAGTCGGTACTGATTGGTGGCAACGATACCACTTATGTTGATTCAGACTTAGTGACTGAATTAGCGAATTTAGGTAGCTTTGATGATGCTGCACCACTGGTTATTCGTAAAGGCTCTATTTTAAATAGCTCAAGCCTAACAGTGAAAGTGGGTGGCGAGTTCCCAACTGGTTTCGATACCGGTAATATTCGTATGACGAACATTTCTGATGCCACAGGTTATTTAATTAATAACAACAGCTCAGACCATAAGTATGCACCAAAGCAATTACATCTGTTTATGGATGTTGCCATGACTACCGATGGTTATGACGAAGACGGTAAGCTTAACGGTAAAGCCAATGGCGGCTTAAGCCAGAACATTATGCATCTTGAATTGATGGGCACCGTGAGAACGGAAGGCGCTAAGATGATTATTGATGCCGTCAGTGAAATTGATGTGAAAATTTTGGGCGTGGATAATGCCCATGCGCAAGTATCATTCCATATGGAATCGTATACAGCGGATGAAACACCAGATGCAGCGGTTGATGTTCAATCTTCTCAATTCCAATCTGCTTATCCGGCAGAGAACATTACTCACTTTAGCTTAGGTGACAATGTTACGGTTACCTATAATGAACCACTTGAGTTATCGTCACTCCAGAACTTAGTGCTTAAAGATGAAAACGGTGATGCTGTTGAGACGTTTATTTCACAGGATGGTTCGTCTATCGTTATTGATCCTATAGCAAGCTTATCTTCTGCAACCGAGTACACCATAACTGGTAGTATTAAAGATTTAGCAGGTAACCCTGCATATGTGCAGCAAACATTTACCACGCCTTATAAAGCCCAAGCATTAAGACAAACATCTCCTATGGTTGAAGGCACTGTTCCTGGCTATACCTGTGCCTTAGTTGACGCTAATTATGCTAATGATATTGCCGGACGTTGTGACGGTGGATTAGCTGATGATGATAAATTTAATATCTTTAGTTTACAGGCCGACCGCGACATTTTTATTGCCTTTAGCCAGCCAATTGATAAAGCAAGTTTAGTGCTAGGTGATAGCTGTGATGCTGGTTCATTCCGTGTGGAAATTGTAAATAGCGCGGGCGTTTGTCAATCAACGGTTCCGGGTGTGATGAAATATGATAATAAAATATTAACTTTCTCACCAACAAATAATTGGCAAGACCAAGGTGACAATGTTTATCAATACTCATTAATCTCACAAGAGAATGCAACTAAAGAAGGTGTTGATTGTACTAATGGCTCAGCCATCTGTAGTGATGCGGGTTATGCATTGCAGACGACATTACTGAAAGAGTCGAGTGCTGAAGACCAAGGCGGTCCTGATATTCGCATTCCGTTTAGGGCTGCACCAGTAGACAAATTTGTATTTAATCCGCTGATGATGCCAACGACGGACAGTAACCGTGATTACCGTTGGAATGAAGGACAAGAAACGTTAACCAGTAACTATGCAAAATTAAGAGTAAAAGAGGGTAGTTTTGGAGGTTTACTGACAGCGGCTCAAACGGGTTGTGCCATTGGCTCTAGTTGTGATGAAAATTATTCGAAGACTTTTATTAGTGCATTTATGCCAACAGAAGTGGGGAAGTACGATGCTATTAATAATCGAATTCCGGTAACGATTCATGCTCAGCAGATGATTTCATCTGATGTTTATGTACAAGCTAAATTAATTGGCATTATTGACTCGGATACGCCGACTGGCACTATGATTATGCGTCCGCGCTATCCTATAGTTGATGGGAAAACAGTAGTACCAACGGGTTATATTATTTGGAACGAAGACACAGAACAGCTTAATTTCATTATTGAACTTGATGTGTATATGGACTCGCCAAATATGCACGTAACCTTAGACTTATCACATAACTTACACAGTTATCCAATCACAATGGACCTGCAAGGGCCAATCGAATTTTTAGATGATGGTCGTATGGAAATTAGTTTATCCAATAAAAACAATATCGATATTGATGTGAGCATTGGTGGTGGGAGTGCAACAATGACGCTTGAGCTCGTACCTGGTGCTGTTTCATTAAGGCAGATATCATTACCGATGAAGTAATACTTGAATCGTCATTTAGATAGTCACTAAAGTAAAGGCCGCCCATTTTTATTAATATAAATGGGCGGCCTTTTGCTCTTCCAATTTTACTCTTTCCATCGTTATTTTTTCAATTCAATCCGCTTGGCCAATCGGTGCAGGTTGCCCACATCGATAGAAAGCTGGCGTGCGGTTGCCGCCCAGTTCTGATTATTTTCTTTGAGTGCGTTACTGATTAACTGTCGTTGAAATTGTTCGGTCGCGTCACGTAAATTATCCACGGGTATCGTGGTGACGGGGTGTGTCGCTTGCTCCGTCGTATCTGCTACTTCAATGGGTAAATGCTCAATCCTAAAATGTGCAGGTTGCAGTATCACTAATTCATCTTTAGCTTCTGCTCTGGCGAGAATTGCAGCGCGATTAATGCTGTGTTCTAACTCGCGAATATTCCCAGGCCAGGGATAACTCATCAGTGTATTTTGGCAAGCAGTACTTAAACTCAAATGGCTTAATTGCAACTTGCTGCGACAACGTTCCATAAAGAAACCAGCCAATAATAGAATGTCCTCACCGCGTTCACGTAAAGGCGATACCATAATCGGAAAGACACTGAGACGATGATAAAGATCCGCCCTAAATCGACCTGCAAGTACCTCTTCTTTTAAGTCTTTGTTGGTTGCAGCTATGATACGCGTATCGACCTTTAAATTACGGTCATCACCTATACGTTGTAAATCACCATATTGTAGAACCCGCAGTAATTTTGCCTGTAAGGTCAGGGTTAACTCACCAATTTCATCAAGAAATAAAGTACCTTTATCAGCTAATTCAAACTTACCGCTACGGTTACTGATGGCCCCCGTGAAAGCGCCTTTAACATGGCCGAACAATTCACTTTCAGCGATAGATTCAGGTAAAGCGGCGCAGTTAAGATAGATCAGGGGTTTATCTGCGCGAGACGATTGCTGGTGGATTGCCGTGGCGACTAATTCCTTACCAACACCTGTTTCACCTAATATGAGCGCGGTCATGTCGGTACTGGCTACAACGCTGATTTCTTTTTTTAAAGTTTGGACTTGCGCAGACTGACCGATAATTTCAGTGTTACTTTGCGGTTGATGTTTGGCTGGGTCTGACTCGGTCATCGCGCCCGCCACTTTTTCTAATTTATCCATCAATAACGCCACATTCAGTGTTGCAGCAGCAAGCGCGCTAACGGTACGCAGTTCATCATTACTGAAGTTATCAAACTGGTGCGGATTAAAACCATCGATAGTCAGTGCACCAATCAGGCGTTGATTTGCCATTAAAGGCAAGCCAACACACGCATGTACATGTAAATCACCTTGATGCGAAGTGATCAGCGCGTCGTAAGGGTCGGGTAGGTCGCTATCCGCTGGGAATCTAACCACATCACCTGCTCTGGCAATCGCTTCTAATCTTGGGTGTTCATTGATATTAAACTGCCTGCCTAATACATCTGCGCTTAAGCCATTAATTGCTAAGGGTTTGAAATGTTGTCCCTTAAATTCTAGTAGTGCAGATGCGTCACAGTTGAATAGCTTGCGCATAGTTGTTAACAAGCGTTCGAAACGATCTTGACTGGAAATATTGGCGGTTAAATCCAAGGCAATATGGATAAGGTCTTTGGTATCATGTTGCATTGTTATCATCATATAAAATACTGTCTTATCGACAGTGTATAGTCATAATGACAATGTGTAAAGGTAGTCATTATGACAGTGGTTATAATGCGGACCCAATAAAATCAACCACTTAAAAGTTGGCACGGTAGATGCAATTACTAGAGTATATAAATTCGTTAACTCTTTAATTGGAATACAATATGACTATTCATGTGAAAAATAATATCTCTTGGGTTGGACAGCGTGATTGGGAAGTACGTGATTTTCACGGCACTGAATTTAAAACTGAGAAAGGCACAAGTTATAATAGTTATCTGATTCAAGAGGAAAAAACGGTATTAATCGATACGGTTGACCACAAGTTTTGTTACGAGTTTATCCAGCAATTAGAATTAGAAATTGACCTTAACAAAATTGATTACATTGTTATTAACCACGCAGAAGAAGATCACGCAGGTGCGCTCGCTGCATTGTTAAATAAAATTCCCAATACACCGATTTATTGTACCGAAAATGCCATCGATTCAATTGTCGGTCATCATCACCAGCCAGATTGGAATTTCAATGTGGTGAAGACGGGGGATAGTTTAGATTTGGGTAATGGCAAGCAGTTAGTGTTTATTGAAACGCCTATGTTGCACTGGCCTGATAGCATGATGACGTATATGACAGGTGATGCCGTACTGTTTAGTAACGATGCATTTGGTCAGCATTATTGTGATGAACGTTTATTTAATGATGAAGTCGATACCAAAGAATTAATGGATCAGTGTCTACGTTATTATGCCAATATTCTTACGCCATTCAGTGCGTTGGTTACCGCTAAGATTAAAGAAGTATTAAGCTTGAATGTACCTGTTGATATGATTGCAACAGCGCACGGTGTGGTATGGCGTGACAACCCAATTCAGATTATTGAGCAATATCTAACGTGGGCAGATAAATACCAAGAAGACCGTATTACTATTTTTTACGATTCAATGTCGAATAATACTCGGATGATGGCAGATGCGATTGCCCAAGGTATCCATGAGGTTGATAGTCAGGTTGCGGTGAAAGTATTTAATGTCGCACGTCATGATAAAAACGAAATCTTATCCAATGCCTTTATTTCTAAAGGGGTGTTAGTGGGTTCGTCAACGATGAACAACGTGATGATGCCGAAAGTCGCTGGCATGCTTGAAGAGATCACTGGTTTACGTTTTAAAAATAAAAAAGCGGCTGCATTTGGCAGTTATGGTTGGAATGGTGGTGCTATTGACCGCATTGAAAGCCGCTTAGAAGACGCTGGTTTTGAACGCTTCGAGAGTCTTAAAACGAAGTGGCGACCAGACGGTAAAGCAATATTAGAATGCCGTGAGTATGGACGCATGATCGCCAGAGAGTGGGCACTAACAAGCGCCCCTGCTACTGATGTATCTGCACCTGCTGCAAATCAAGCCGTCTTAGAACAAGCAGTACCAGAACAAGAGCCGCAAGCCGTTGAAGTCGTAAAGCCAATGCAAGACGGCGCTGTCGTGCAGTTTAGTCCAGATACTTCGATGTTATGTACAGTTTGCCAATGGGTATACGATCCTGCCCAAGGTGAGCCGAATCAAGATGTCGCACCCGGTACAGCATGGTCAGAAGTACCTGATTATTTCCTTTGCCCTGAATGTGGTTTAGGTAAGGATGTATTTGAAGAAATAAAAACCAAGAAGGCGGTAGCATGATTGATGCTAATGAAAAATGTATTGTCATTATAGGTAGTGGCTTTGCTGCCTATCAATTAGTTAAATCAATTCGTCGCACAAGTGCAGATCAAGCAATTATTATCATCACCGCAGGTAGTGGTGATGATTATGTCAAACCAGAATTAAGCCATGTGTTTAGCAAGAAGTTGACGGCGCAAGATATGGTTAAGCAAAGCGGCTCTGACTTCGCCGCGGAATATAATATTACCCTGATGAACCATACCCGTGTTGATGAAATTAATCGTTTAGAGAAGACGGTGAGTTGTCAGGGTATCGACATTGCCTACGAAAATTTGGTACTAGCCACGGGGGCGCAATCGTTTGTGCCATTTGTAGAGGGTGATGCAGCGAAAGACATTATTACGTTGAACAGCTTGGATGAGTATCAGCTGTCACAAGATAAATTGGCGCAGGCTAAATCTGTATTAGTTGTTGGCGCGGGGTTAGTGGGTACTGAAATCGCGATGGACTTAGCCATTGCGGATTATAAGGTGATATTAAGCGACCGTGCTGATGCATTACTACCGAGTTTACTGCCTGAATTTGTGTCATCTCAGCTTTACCAAACCATGAGAAGACAAGGGGTGGAATTACAACTGGGTAATGAGCTCAGTAGTATGACTAAAACAGACACCGGCGTTGCGGTTAGCTTTAAGAACGGCCATACCGCCAATGTGGATAGTGTGTTGTGCGCAGCAGGTTTGAAACCCAATACGGCGTTAGCAAGCCAAGCTGGTTTAGCAGTAAATCGCGGTATCGTGGTTGATAAGCAATTAAAAACTAACGACCCGTCAATCTTTGCCCTAGGAGATTGCGCTGAGATTGATGGTAAACATTTAGCCTTTTTACAACCAATCATTCTCAGTGCTAACGCGTTAGCGAAAACGCTCAACGGCACTGCTACTGAAGTCATGTTTCCGGCGATGTTAGTCAAAGTGAAAACACCGTTATACCCGATGCAGTTAAGTGGTAGCACGACGGCAGCTGATACAAATTGGCAGATCGATATGACAGCATCAGGCATGACGGCAAAGGCTTATGATAGCGCAGAGCAATTAATTGGTTTTGTGGTGACGCAAGATCATATGAAAAATGCCTTTCCGCTGCTTAGAGCATTGCCTGCAAATACTTAATAAAAAACAAAGTAGGTCTTTGTCTATAAGGCCTTAAAACTTGTATGATTAGGAGAATATTATGTCCCATCAACGTATTCCAGCAAACTGGAAAATTCAACGTTCAACCCCATTTTTCACTAATGAAAATGTACCGAAGGCGTTACTCAGTCATCACAATACAGCTGAAGATGTTTTCGGGCAGTTATGTGTGATGGAAGGGGTGGTGACTTATTTTGGTTTTGCCGATAGTGAAGCAACAGAACCTGAAATAAAAGTAGTGATTGAAGCGGGACAATTTGCAACGAGTCCTCCGCAATATTGGCACCGTATTGAATTAAGCCCTGATGCGCAGTTCAATATTAATTTTTGGTCTGATAAGGATAAAACGGATCAAGCTTTATATCATAAAAAGTAACTGGCTAAACTGCGATGAAAGTTGCTTAAGGCTATTATCTAAAATAATGAGAGGCGGTAACAACAGACGGATTGCATTAGTCGGTTGTTACGCTTATTCGTTTAAACGATACTATTTATATACAAATATTTATATACAGATATTCATATGCCGATATTTATAAACCGACGTTTGTAAATAAATTATAAATAACGTGCCTGCAAATGCGCTTTAAAGTGCGCTGGATTTAATGTTTCCCCAGTGGCTTGCTTCACTAAGTCGTTAGTACTCAGTAGTGACGCATTTTGCCAAATATTGGTTTTAAGCCAAGTGAAGATAGGTGATAGGTCGCCGCTAGTAATAATGGCAGATACATCCATTTCTTGTTTAATCGTTGTCATAAACTGCGCTGCATACATAGCGCCTAATGTATAAGACGGGAAGTAACCAAAGCTACCGTCGGTCCAATGCACGTCTTGCATACAACCGTTTCGGTAATTACCTTTGGTATTCACACCTAAATATTGCTGCATTTTCAGTGCCCATAACTCTGGAATATCATCTACTTCGATATCACCATTCATTAATGCTTGTTCAATTTCATAACGTAGCATGACGTGCGCAGGGTAAGTCACTTCATCGGCATCAACACGGATGAAATCAGGTTTTACGCGGGTATAACACTGGCTTAAGTTTAATGGGTTATAAATAGCTGTATCTGTGCCACCGAATGCTTGTTTAATTTCTGGCGTTAGCAAAGTTAAAAACTCTTCACTACGACCCAATTGCATTTCAAATAACAGACTTTGGCTTTCATGAATACCCATTGAACGCGCTTGGCCAACAGGTAAGTGGTTCAATGCTGTAGGTAAGCCTTGTTCATAACGTGCATGACCGGTTTCATGGACAACGCCCATTAAGCTTTGAGTAAAGTCATCTTCTTCGTAACGCGTAGTAATACGTACGTCTGAAGATACGCCACCACAGAATGGGTGCGCTGATACATCAAGACGGCCGTGGTTAAAATCAAAGCCTAAAATGCCCATCGTTTTCAAACCTAACTGTTGCTGTGCGGCAATCGGAAAGTGACCGGTTGGCATAATAACCTTGTCTGATTTTTGTTTTTCTTGTGCAGCTAGCGTTAGTTCTGGTAACCATGATTTAACGTCATCAAAGATCGGATCAAGCTGTGCGCTCGTCATGCCTGGTTCGTATAAATCCATCAAGGCATCGTAATTACTGCAGTTGTTAGCTTGTGCGCGAATGCTGGCTTCTTCACGTGATAACTCAACGACTGTTTTTAAGTTTTTAGCAAAACCAGCCCAGTCGTTTTCTTTACGTTGGGTACGCCAAGCGTGTTCACATTTAGAACCTGCTAACGATTGAGCTGAAACTAATTCTTCAGGCACGATGTTAGCTTGCTGCCAGCTGCGATCTATTTCCGCTAGGCTCGCTTGTTGTTCTGTCGATAATTGGTCTGACTGCGCTTGTTTAATTAAATCGGCAAGTTGTGGTGCTGTGCTTTGCTGGTGGATCATGACTGCAAGTTCAGCCATCGCTTCTGAGCGTGCTTCGTTACCGCCCGCAGGCATCATCGCCGCTTGATCCCAACCACAGATAGACGATAAATGGCTTAGGTTATGGATCTTTTTAAAATGTTTAGATAGCTGATCATAAGCTGATTTTTTTGTCATGTTCATTCCAAAGTAGGATAAGAGGAAGGGAGAATACTAACCAGATTTGGCTAAAATGTTGTCTAATACTCTAAAGGGTAAAATACGTTTTAACAAGGCAAATAAATAGGTCGGAAAGGTCACGTAATAACGCACCTTGGGTCTGTTACTTTCAATCGCATGAATCAGCGCTTTGGTGACGGCTTCAGGTCCTAGCGTCAATTTATTGCTGACATCTTTTTTGCCCAAGCGGCTGATTTGTTGTTGGTAGTCTTTGGCATGCACGCTGTTTTCGATATCAATGTTTTCCTGAAAGGCAGCTAATGCATTGGCTCTGAACTGACTCACAATAGGTCCTGGTTCAATTAATGATACCTTGATTGGCGAATCTCGCAGCTCTAAGCGTAGCGTGTCAGTGAGACCTTCTATCGCGAATTTACTGGCGTTATAGGCGCCGCGATATTTCATTGCCACCAAGCCCAATACTGAACTGTTTTGGATGATGCGACCACGACCATTGGCGCGCATTAACGGAATGATTTGGGTGGTTAATTCGTGCCAACCAAATACATTCGCTTCAAACTGTTTACGCAATGCATCAGTCGGTAAGTCTTCGACCGCACCGGGTTGACCATAAGCACCGTTATTAAACAGTACATCAATCTTACCCTCGGTGAGCTTAGATATATGCGTAACTGCCGCAGTGATTGATTCTGTCGAGCTTAAATCCAGCTGTACACTTTCAAAACCTTGGCCAATTAAAGCGCTTACGTCTGCGGACTTTCTTGCTGTTGCAAAGACACGATAACCTGCGGCTTTAAGTGTCACTGCAGCGTGATAGCCTATCCCTGTTGAGGCGCCTGTGATTAATACTGTTTTCATTCAGTCGTTCCTTTGCACACTTTTAAGTTAATAATTTTAAGCGTAATAATTGCTTATAAATTGCGAGTTAAGCAGTTTGTCATGAATTACAGCGACAAAAAAGCCTCATTTACAACATTGTGCTGGCGCTATTTTTTTATTCTAAGACTCTAAATTACAAATGAAAATAACAACTATACTTCGATAATATTAAAAACAGATATTGCTCGCATAATATAACGTGTCATCAAATGGCCATTTTAAATTATTTAATTTGACTATTATTGCCTCTAAATCATTGCAGCTTTGTTTGTTTGACATTTTTGTTGGATGCCGTCGCTTCAATGCTTATAGCGAAAACTTATAGGGAATTATGAAGGGAAGTGGATTCCATATTTTTATAAATATAGGTGTAATCATGAAAAACTCAGGTATTAAACTTTCGGCTCTTGCGCTTGCATGCTCATTAGCTTTGTCTGCAAACGCTGCGACAACTTTGTTCACTAATGTTGATATTTTTAATGGTACAGAAGATAAACTCTACGAAGATCACCACGTTTTAGTTGTGGATAATAAAATTACAAAGATTTCTAAGGATGAGATTAAATCAGCTGATGCAACTGTTATTGATGGTCAAGGTAAGACGATGATTCCAGGGCTCATTGATATGCATTCTCACCTGTGTCTTCAAGAGGGAATGTTAGTTGGCAGAGATGATTATGACCAAATGGCGATGGGCGCAAGAACTTACGTTTCGTTACAGCAATATTTAGATCAAGGTTTTACTACGGCCCGTGATGCGGGGTGTAATGTGTTAGGTATTGCGAAAGCAATAAATAAGGGGTTGATGGATGGTCCAAGAATCTATCCTTCTGGTGGTTTTTTAAGTCAAACGGGTGGTCATGCAGATACCGGCAGTTTTAACGACCAACCTGGACGCGTTGACGATTTAGAGCGTCATGGTTTTGGCTACATTGTGGATGGTAAGACTGAGGTTCGCCGTGCTGCGCGTCAAAACCTTCGAGCTGGTGCGACACAAATCAAAGTCATGGCAGGTGGTGGTGTCGCTAGCGAGTTTGATCCCGTTCATATGACCCAAATGTCAGTTGAAGAATTAGAAGCTGCAGTTGAAGTTGCTAAAGATTATGGTACTTATGTCACGGTGCATGCTTATCATGATCGTTCAGTGAATAGAGCTATTGATGCCGGAGTCCGAAGTATTGAGCATAATTTTCTTGTCTCAGAAGATACGATTAAAAGAATGAAAAAAGAAGGTGTCGCTCTATCTGCTCAAGCCGCCATGTCACTTAAAGCGTTTGCTAATCCTGAATCCATTACTTTCTTTAGCCCTGATCAACAGGACAAAGCTTCTAAAGTTTATGAAGGCGCGTTACAAATGTTCAAATGGGCCAAGAAGCACGAGCTTTTAATCGTGACTGGTGGTGACATGTTTGGACCAGCTTATAATACAACCCAAGCTGAGAACATGACGTATATGCAAAAAGCAGGTTTTACACCATTTGAAATTATGAAAATGGGCACTTCCAATGCGGCTGAGGTGCTCAGCTGGAGTGGTGGTATGAATCCGTATAAGTATGGCTCTTTAGGTAAAATTGAAGCTGGAGCATATGCAGACTTGATTTTAATTGAAGGTAACCCGTTGGAAGATATCGAAGTGTTGAACCAATATGAAGAGAAGTTCCAGTTGATTATGAAAGATGGCAAGATTTATAAAAATACCTTATAAGAAACACCGGAGGGTGGGGCTTCCCTACTCTCGATATAGCGCTATTAGACAAATTAATATTTGGTGAAAAAATGTATATTTTTCATAAATTGACTTCCTTAGTTTTATTAGGGTTATCGTGTATCACATTCAATGTTATGGCCGATACTAATTTTGGCGGTCCTGATACGGTTGATAATACCCTCAATGATAATAATCGGGTAAAGCAATCTTGGCGAGAAAGTCTAGCGTCAAAACAGGATTTAACCTTCGGACTCGATTATCAAGTGCTGGGCCTTTCGGCTAGTGACCCGACCGCTGGCGGTGATGACCAAGCATCTGCAGGTGTTGCTCGATTCTACGGTGCTTGGAACCTTATTGGACTCGAGTCCGGTAATCGGGGGGGCATTGTTTGGAAGGTTGAGCACCGCCACGCTTTTAGTGACCTATCCCCTAAGGAATTTACTTTTATTGGCAGTGGCTTGGGTTATGCTGGCATGATTGGTCCTGCATACAGTGACCAAGGGGCACGACTAACTAATTTATACTGGAAGCAAAAACTTAACGGTGGGAATACGTCTTTTGTAGCTGGTTATCTTGATACCACTGATTATGTCGATACTTACGCGCTTGCAAGCCCTTGGACTGGTTTTAGTAACTTGGCATTTAGTACCGGAAGTGGTGCTATGGGCTTGCCTGATGACGGCATTTTAGGACTGGCGGTTGCTCATATGCTAACTAACAACCTATATATGGTTGGCGGAGTGGCTGATGGCAAGGGGAAGTCGGATGACCCACTTGCTGGTTTTGATACATTGTTTAATGATCATAAGCTGTTCTCGACGTTTGAATTTGGTTGGACAGCATCGCAAGAGCAAATTTATACCGATAATCTCCACCTTACCGCTTGGCATCTTGACGGTGGTACTCAGCATAATCTGACAAGTTCGGAGGGGGGGCAAGGCATTAATTTTTCTGCCAGTTATTTTGCCACACCTCAGTTAATGCCATTTATTAGAGGTGGTTTTTCTGAAGGCGATATAGCACTTTATGATCAATCTATTTCTGCTGGATTCGGTTATTTTGGTCTTGCGGGGGAGGGTAATAATCTTGGCTTTGCCGTTAACTGGAGTAATGTTAATGACAATCTTGAAGGTGCTTATCTGGTTGGGGACTCCAGCCAATTCACCACAGAGATCTACTATAATGTGCAGGTAAACGAATTCATTCAGATCACCCCTGATATTGAGTATATTAAAGACCCTGCATTCTCTACAGAAAGTAGTAGTTGGGTATTTGGTATTCGGGCAAGGGTGGTTATTTAGTATTTAAAAGGATTTGTATGACAGAAAAAACCGATACTATCGCTGTCGTAAAAAGGGAAGATGTGCAGTTTTTTATTGGCATATTTGAAATGATGAATGATAATATGTTTACATTATTACGTGAAGCAAATATTCCAGGGGATATTTATAATCACAAAAATGAATATCAATACCTACCTGAGACGACAATAAATAACCTAGTTAAAATCCTCGGAACCCGAACCACGAAAGAAGACTTTGGGCTACTCCTATGGAGTGCTTGTAAAGAAGTTTATATCCCCAAGTTTGTAGCAAAATTAACGCAAACAGACACGTTGAAATCGGCACTCGATGAATTTTGTCAACAATTACAGGATGCATCGAGTGGTGCTAATTTAAGTACACAATATACAAATGGACAATGGTGGTTAGTGAGAGAGAAATCATCTACCGATGAGCGATGGTTCAAATATACAGAGTTGTTTTCAGTCATTTTTATTAATGAGTTGTTGAAGTCATTAACCGGAGGCAAGTGGCAACCAGTTAATGTTGGCATTCAATATCATGATGCTAAAGATTACCAAGCGTTACCAGAATTATCCCAAGCACAATTCTATATAGCTCGGCCTGTCACTGCATTTTCAATTTCGGATGATTTAATCCATTCAGCTGTTATGCTGCCAACAGCGCCGAAACTAAATGCGTTAGACCTTAGTTCGGTATTAGATAAAACATTTTCGTCAACGTTTAAGCTCGCGATCAAACCTTATTTATCTATGGGTAAATTACCCATAAAACTTGCTGCCGAGGTATTGAATATTAACGTCAGGACAATTCAACGCCGCCTTGATAAGGAAGGGATTACTTACAGTAAGTTGGTGGAAGGTATTATTTTGGATCAAATTTTAGAGCTGCTCTCCGAATTCGATTTATCGATTACACTTATTGCGAGTAAAATGGGCTATTCTGATTCGGCACATTTTACGCGCGCTTTTAAAAGACAAATGCAGATGACACCTCGACAATATCGAAAGATGATCGCGGTTGCTTGAAGATTGTAATATGAAGAAGGGAGATAATGAAACCCGTAATTGCATTACGGGTTTTAAGATTTGAAGTCTGTGTTGATTAACCTTGTTCTAGTAATCTACGTAGGTCAATAACAGCCGCGTTTGCACGAGACAGGTAGTTTGCCATTACCAGCGAGTGGTTAGCAAAAAAACCAAAACCAGCACCATTAAGAATGATCGGGCTGCCGACAGGCTGAAGTGATGCTTCTAATTCAAGGATGATTTGGTCAACACTTGCTAGTGCATTTTTCTTCTGTAATACGCCTTTAAAATCAATACGAGCTGCTTTTAGGTAATGATACAGTGCCCAAGAAGAACCTCGCGCTTCCCAGAATACATTATCGATTTCTAACCACGGTGTTTTAACGTTAGAACCAGACTCTGTGAATGTTGATTGCTCAGCACCAAGATCACCAGATAAATCCGTGTTGATACGGTATTGGCCAACAGACGCACTTAAACGTTGTGACAATGAACCAAGACGTTTCTCAACTTGTTTAAACCATTCTGCTAGGTTATCTGCACGCGCATAAAATTGTGCGTTTTTAGATTGCGAATCGTTTAATTTGTCGAGGTATGTTTGCAGTTCAGCAATTGTCTTTTTGTATTCAGAGTTAGCATTGGTTGGGAATAAACGCGTGTGTTCAACATTTAATGAACCGTGTGCTTTTTGTAAGTCTTTATTTTCAGTTGATTGCGTTTGTGAACGGCTTAAATCACGACGTAATACCAACATAAGGTCACGAGACTGTTCTAATAACCCATATTCCCATGATGGCATGTTGTCCATCAAAATTGCGGGTGGTAATACTGAATTACTTAGGTAACCGCCATTTTTTCCATCTAACGTTTGAATCGATTTAATTAGCGTTGCAGTCATGTAAGAACCAACCGCAATATCGGCATTATTTTTAGTCAGTTCTTCCGTAACTTGTGTTGGACTAAAATTGTCTGGTTCAACACTCCAATAAACTGAAGTGGCATAAAAGATAATGCTGATCGCAGCAATACCGGTAATTATTTTAGATTTACTCATCTAGTCGTTCCCTCGAATCATCGTTAAGTTAGTAATATTTACTCTAGTGTAACTCGCTGAAATGTTTGCAACAAGCTTAATCACTATATAAAAAAAGCCAGGCTCAAGGCCACATAAAATAGGCTATGATTTTTTAATTCTGACCACATGCATGATCTCTATTTTGAATCCCGCAACCGTTTCGACCTCTGGATAGTAGGTGATGTTAACACTTGCACCGGTTAACGGTTTATAGGCTTTTTTACGTTTAAATTTAAACGGCACTGTGTAGCCTTTTATCATCACGGTATTGAGAAACCACTCGTCTTTTTCTCGCTGTACGTGAGAAGTCACCTTTTGGTGTTCCGAATGGGTTAATCCAGGATGCTTTTTGAGGAGTTTATCGGGATCTGAAGCCATTTGTTATTGTCTCGTCGTGTTGCTGTTATTTGAAATGGTCGTTATTTGCCATTATTAAGCTGGTGTTCACTGCGTGATATTATTGATTAACAGGTATGAGTATATGAATGAACAGGCATGAGTATATCTCAAAATAACGTTAAACTTTGTTTATTGACGCTATTTATCAGGTTTACAGGTGTAAATATGATATAAACTAAGGGGTAATATTAACTCCCTTTCAATAATGACATTAGGGAAAACAGGGAGAAAGATGTGAGACAAAATACACGTCACCAAAAAATAATTTCGTTGGTTAAAGAAGAAGGCTTTGTCAGTACTGAAGTGTTGGTTGAACACTTTTCAGTAAGCCCGCAAACTATCCGCCGAGATTTAAATGAATTAGCAGAAAATAATTTAGTACGCCGTCATCATGGTGGCGCATCACTATTAGAAAGCAGTGTTGTTAACGATTCATACGTTAACCGTAAGCAGAAGACAGCCAAAGAAAAAATGAAAATCGCACAGGCGATGGCTGAGTTAATTCCAGATGGTTCATCACTGTTTATTGATATTGGTACCACGTCTGAAGCATTGGCGCGCGCATTACTTAATCATACCAATTTACGTGTTGTTACCAACAACCTTAATGTAGCCACTATTTTGATGCAAAAACCGGACTTCAGAGTCATTGTTGCTGGTGGTGAAGTGCGTAATAAAGATGCCGGAGTGGTTGGTGAAGCGACGGTTGATTTTATTAAGCAGTTTAGAATGGATTTTGGCATCGTCACTATTAGTGGCTTGGATATGGATGGTTCATTACTGGATTTCGATTATCAAGAAGTGCGCGTAACGCAAGCGATAATCGAGTGTTCACAAGAGGTTTTCTTACCGCTTGATCATACTAAGTTTGGTCGTAATGCTATGGTCAATATTGGTAATGTAAATCAGGTGAATAAATTATTTACCGACAAAGAACCACCAGAAGAGTTAGCGAAATTATTACAGCTACACCAAGTGGAATCGATCGTCTGCGAAGCAAGTTCAGACAGTTAAGCATGATCAAATAGCCAGTTAGCAAATTAACGAATTAAATCATTAAGAGAAGGGAGTATCTCGTGATCCGTGTAGTGTTTAATCAAAAAGGTGGCGTAGGTAAATCTACGATCTGCAGTAATTTAGCGGCCATTGCTGCATCAGAAGGTAAGCGTACGTTGATTATCGATTTAGATAGCCAATGTAATACCAGCGCTTATTTATTAGGTAATGATTATAAGGTTGAATTTAGTGTTGCTGAGTTTTTTGAGCAGACACTCAATATCATCATGAAAGGCCGGCCTTATCATGATTTTATTACCCCAACTGCATTTCCGAATTTATCTATTATGCCCGCATCTGAATTACTGGGTGACTTGATTGTTAAATTAGAGCAACGCCATAAGATCTATAAATTGCGTGATGCGATGGTGAAGTTAAAGCGTGACTATGATGAAGTGTATATCGATACGCCGCCAGCGTTTAACTTTTATAGCTTGTCAGCCTTAATCGCCGCGGATACTTGTTTGATTCCTTTTGATTGTGACGACTTTTCACGTCGTGGTTTATACAGTTTGTTAGCCAACATTGAAGAAACACGACAAGATCACAATGATAAATTACGTGTCGAAGGGATTGTAGTGAATCAGTACCAAGGGCAAGCCAGCTTACCTCGAAAACTGGTTGCAGAACTAAGGGCTGAAAATCTACCGATTTTAAATACCCTGATCCACAGTTCAGTGAAAATAAAAGAATCACATAATATCTCCCAACCCTTGATCAATTGCGCGCCGAAGCATAAAGTGACGCAGCAATTTTGCGATCTGTACGCTGAGATCTCTGCATAATACGAAATAAACTATTTTTAGATCCCTATACTTTAATACTCAGTATGGGGTTTTTTTATTCATAATCTTTTTAGGTGTCCGTGTATAGGCGGTGTCACTTAAGTTGTAAGTAAGGTGTTTATGACTGTCAGAATCAATGATTTAGAATCATTTTTTCGTAATATCCAAAAAACGATTATCACGGCTTTTCAAGCGGAAGAAACCAAAGGCGAGTTTATTGCCGATAATTGGACTAGCCATTTAGGTCAGGGGACGAGTTGTGTATTACGTGATGGCGAAGTATATGAAAGTGCGGGTGTGAACTTTTCGATGGTGAGCGGTGATAAATTACCGGCTGCTGCATCGGCTAAGCGTCCACAATTTACCGGTATGTCATATCAAGCGATGGGCGTGTCAGTGGTTGTGCACCCACGTAATCCACATGCACCAACAAGTCATGCTAACGTGCGTATGTTCATGGTGACAGATAATGATGGGCAACAACATTGGTGGTTAGGCGGTGGATTCGATTTAACGCCTATTCATTTATATGCCGATGATGCTTGTCACTTCCATACGGCAGCCCGTGATGCGGTTAGCCCATTTGGTGAAGACTTGTATGAACAATTCAAACAAGACGCAGATGAATACTTCTATATGCCACATCGTGAAGAATATCGTGGTATCGGCGGTATAATTTATGATGATCTGAATGAATGGGATATCGAGAAAAGCTTAAGCTTTATTGAGTCTGTTGCTAACGGGTATACCCAAGCGTATGCACCGATTATCGCTAAACGTAAAAATCAGCCATATACTGAACAAGAACGTCAGTTCCAATTGTTCCGTCGTACGCGTTATGTCGAGTTTAATTTGATTGTTGACCGTGGCACTATTTTTGGTTTGCAAAGTAAAGGCCGCACAAAATCAATCTTGATGTCGATGCCACCACTTGCTAGTTGGCACTATGATGATTTAGAACCGCAGAACGCTGCGCAGCAAGCGCTAGTCGATGTGGTCTCACAACCACAAGCGTGGGTATAGTATTTGATTCAAACCACGCTTAATCGCGTGGTTTTTTAATGCCTTCCATTCTAGCAAATGCTGTTTGCTTTGCTATTCTTGTTAAACCCTAATGATAAAGTTGAAGTAATAATGAGAATTATAGTTTTATTGTTGATGTTATTGGTGCCTAGCCTTTCTTTTGCCCAAGTATCTTCGCCACAAGCTGTTTCATCACAAATAGCGACCCCACAAATAACCTCACCACAAATAGAAAAGCTAAATAAGCTCGATAATGACATCTCGGTGTTATATAACGAATCAAAAGACATGACTGGTACAGCCAGAGATGTCGTGCGTTTACAATTATTAAATAAAAATGATGCACTGCGAGAAGTGATTCAAGAGCTTATTGATGAGCGTACCGATGAGACTCACGGCATCTTGTTAAAGCAAGTTAATCAGCAGGTGACGTTTATTGCAGATGCGTCAAAGTATCTATTAAATAAGATCGCAACAACTGAAAAAGCATTAGAAGAAGAAACTAATGAAGGTAAATTATTAGCGCAGAAATCATTGGATGAGTCGCGTCGTTTTTCAACGCGATTATTAGCCGACCAGTGGACCAATTATCAATGGTTGAAGTTACTCGATCAATCTGCACCAGCAAAAGAAAAAGCCTTAATTGGTGATATTGAACGTCGACTTGGATTCATGTCAGCGTCTTTGACTTTTGATAATCAACAAGAAGCCTTGTTAAGTAAACAGCTTAAGTCGGCTACCGAAGGTGAGAAAACCACAGTACAGATCGAACATATCCTTGCTCAGCGTAAGGTAAATAATGATATTACGACGTTACAGTTTTTGGTGACGCTTGCGGATAAAATGTCTTTAGACACGACGCAATATAAACAACAGCTGTTTCAAGCCACCGGTACATTGACTGACGAATTACTTAATGTGGATTTAATCTTGTCGATTATCTCTACTTGGGGTGAGGGTGCAGGTGATTGGTTAGCCAATAATGCGCCTGAATTATTATTCAAAATACTGATCTTTATTGCTATTATTTTAGGGTTTCGTTGGTTGAAAAAACTAACCCGCACTATGGTTAAAAAAGCCGTAGCATCGCCTAACCTGAAATTATCTCGCTTGATACAAGATTTCTTTATCTCGATGTCGGGTAATGTAATTTTTGCGATTGGTTTATTGATTGCATTGTCGCAAGTAGGTGTTGATTTAACGCCAATCTTAACTGGTTTTGGTGTGGCAGGTTTAGTGATTGGTTTTGCATTGCAAGATACCTTGTCTAACTTTGCGTCTGGCATGATGCTACTGATTTACCGTCCATTTGATGAAGGTGATTTTGTTGAAGCGGGTGGTGTATCAGGTAAAGTTGCCCATATGAGCCTAGTGAATACCACGATTAAGACCTTTGATAACCAAGTTATTATCGTACCGAACAGCAAAATATGGGGCGATATTATTAAAAATATTACCCATGAACGTGTTCGTCGTGTTGATATGGTTTTTGGTATTGGTTATAGCGATGATATCGCCCTAGCTGAAACGGTATTAGCTGATATTGTGCAATCTCATGAACTGGTATTGAAGAACCCAGAAGCGATAATCAAGCTGCATACACTCAATACTTCTTCGGTTGATTTTATTGTCCGCCCTTGGGTGAAAACAGAAGATTATTGGGATGTGTACTGGGATATCACACGTGAAGTGAAGATCCGCTTTGATAAAGAAGGTTTGTCTATCCCGTTCCCACAACAAGACGTGCATCTGCATATGGTAGAAAAACCAGCTGAATAATTGTTAGGTTAAGATTAGATTTAATGATTGCCGTCGGTCTTAATTTGGACTGGCGGTGATAAGACTTCTATAATGAAATGACTTGATGTGATGATTCACGGCCGTTGGAGAAAATCAGATGAATAAAATAGTGTTAATAATCTTGGCTATATTCTTACCACCTGTCGCTGTATTTCTTAACAATGGCGCAGGTAAAGACTTGCTGATTAATATCTTACTTTGCTTTCTGTTTGTTATCCCTGGCATGGTGCATGCACTTTGGTTAGTGCTGAAATAGGGTTAGTAGATAGGGGGTTGATAGGGGTCGAAAATAGGTACCGTAAGATAGACATTTAGTCATCACACCGATAGTACCGAGTATGTTTTCGGTGTGTCTTTAGGTCTGGGCTTCATGCGATCTAATATGTTTTGAAAAATCTTTAATAATGGCTGCCGTCGTTCCCCATATCGGATACTTACCCCAAGGCATGAACATCACTTCACGGTATTTACCTTTAAATAAACTCTTCTCAATAATATGGTTATCGTCGTCGAGTAAAAAAGACAGCGGAACTTCAAAAATTTCGTCTACTTCATTTGGATCAATTTTAGCTTGGTAATCACTGTCGACCAAAGCCACTACTGGGGTGACATAATAACGGCTAATCGTCGGACGGCTCGGTAGTGTGCCTAATACGGTAATTTTATTGGCGGGAATGCCAATCTCTTCATGGGTTTCACGTAATGCAGTGGCAATGGACGAACTATCTGTTTTTTCTGTTTTACCACCCGGTAAGGCTATTTGACCACTGTGGTGACGTAAATGTGATGCGCGGCGCGTGAGAATGAGATTTAACTCTTTATCGCGTTCGACAATCGGAAAGAGCACGGCTGCAGGGGTAAATACTTTGGTTAGTTTACTGATTGACTGATCACGAGGTGATAGTACAAAACGTGAAGTTAACGAATTAATATCCATATGCGTCCCTGCAACTTATGATGTTGATCCAGCGTACTTTTGATTAATCACTGGGTTATTATGCCTATTAACTAAAGTACTGGATGACTAATTTAAAGTATAGGTAATATTTTCGCTAATTTATCAAATGTTTCCTGATATTCCTCTTCGACCACTGAGTCTGCCACAATACCGCCGCCAGCCCAGCAGTAGATTGCACCGCGATCACACAATAACGTGCGGATAGTAATGCTGGTGTCCATATGCCCATGCGCTGATAAGTAGCCAATGCTACCGCAGTATAACGAGCGACGATGTGGTTCTAATTCTTCAATGATTTGCATTGCGCGGATTTTGGGTGCTCCCGTGATTGAGCCACCAGGGAAACAGGCGCGTAGTAATTCACTCGGTTGTTTATCTGCAGGTAACTTACCCGTGATCGTACTGACAAGATGATGTACTGCGGGGAAACTTTCGACGTCAAATAGTTTCGGTACATTGACCGAACCCGGCACCGCTATTTTACCAATATCATTTCGCAGCAAATCGACAATCATGACGTTTTCAGCACGGTCTTTCTCGGCTATTTGTAATGCTTGTGCGTTGGCCAGATCAATTTGCGGATCTTGGCTACGTGGGCGGGTGCCTTTAATTGGCTTGGTTTCAATATTACTGTCTTTAACTTGGATAAAACGTTCGGGTGAAATAGATAATACCGCTTTATTTTCAAGGCGCATAAACGCTGAGAAGGGCGTTTTATTATGCTGACTTAAGGTGGTGTAAGCTTGCCATTCATCACCTTGGTATTGATTGTTAAAGCGTTGAGCTAAATTAATTTGATAGCAATCACCAGAGCGTAAATAGCGCTGGATCTGGGCAAATTTTTGATGATATGCCTGCTCGGACATATTCGACTGCCAAGTGCTCTGGAGCTCAAAGGTAGACGTGGACGTTGGGTTTGCTGCTGTTTGGCCAAGGCCACATTCAGCTAACCAATCGTGACGTTGTTGCCAAGCTTGCTCGGCGTTGTCGCTAAATTGTATTTGCCATGCTTGCTGACATTTAATATCCACCACAATCGCCCAATCGTATAAACCGACAGCCATATCAGGGAAGTGCAGATCGTTATTGGCTGTGTTGGCAATCGTTTCAATGTTACGGCCAAGGTCATAACCAAAATACCCCAGTGCACCAGCGATGAAAGGTAATTCAATATCCACTGTATGCGCCGAGACTTCGCCAATGAGCTGTTGATTAAGACGTTGCAACACGGCGAATGAATCTTCACTCGTCACTGTTTTACCACTGGCTTGATGGATGGTGGTTTGCTTATCTTCTGTAACGATAGTGGCGATAGGGTCTGCAACGATAATGTGGAAGCGACTATCAATGTGATCGGCCGATCCTGACTCGAGTAAAATGGACCAAGGTGCCTGACTTAGCGGGGCAAAGAATGGGTGGATACCATTGCTAGGAAAGGCAATTGGTTTTATGACAAGTGTTTTCATTACGGCAGCATATCTCTCAATTTTGATGCGCGCAGATTAGCATAAATCAGCGGATTAATCTTGGCTGTAATGGTATATAAAATGAAACTTGTGTTGCTATAACGTTGTGTTGCTGTTGTTATTTCGTATCGATTAAGTACAGTTTTTAGTGGAGAGAAGTTATCAGCAAAGGTATGATAGAGGCAGATTTAGAACCATATATCCTATTGTTAACTAGTTTGAGACCGTTACAAGGTCTTAATCATGATAAATATAATAATCAGTTAACACAGTGAGTAAGCAAAAGGGAGTTGACCATGAGTACAGTTATCCGTAAAGCGGACTTTATCGACAGTATTGCAGATTCACTACAATACATTTCATATTACCATCCGCTCGATTTTATCCAAGCGATGGAAAAAGCCTACAACGCTGAAAAAAGCCAAGCCGCTAAAGATGCGATTGCGCAAATTCTAATTAACTCTCGCATGTCTGCGGAAGGTAAACGTCCAATCTGTCAAGATACTGGTATTGTGACTTGTTTCGTTAAGATTGGGATGAATGTGCAGTGGGAAACCGATCAAACTGTACAAGAAATGGTTGATGAAGGTATTCGTCGTGGTTACGCTTTTGCCGGTAATCCACTGCGTGCTTCAATAGTCGCTGATCCAGCTGGCGCGCGTAAAAATACCAAAGATAATACCCCGGGTGTCGTGCATGTAGAAATGGTGCCGGGTGCAAAAGTGGAAGTGATGATCGCAGCTAAGGGCGGCGGTTCTGAAAACAAAAGTAAGATGGTGATGTTAAACCCATCTGATGATGTTGCCGCTTGGGTTGAGAAAACAGTCCCGACGATGGGCGCTGGTTGGTGTCCACCGGGTATGCTCGGTATAGGCATTGGTGGTACTGCTGAAAAAGCGGCTATCATGGCAAAAGAATCCTTGATGGAACCCGTTGATATCCACGAGCTGATGGAACGCGGCGCGGAAACGACTGATGAGAAAATGCGTTTAGACATTTTCGATAAAGTGAACAAACTCGGTATTGGTGCACAAGGCCTTGGCGGTATGGCAACTGTATTGGATATCAAGATCAAATCTTGTCCAACACACGCAGCATCAAAACCTGTAGTGATGATCCCGAACTGCGCTGCAACACGTCATACCCACTTTATCCTTGATGGTTCAGGTCCTGCAGAACTGCATGTGCCGAAATTAGAAGATTGGCCAGAAGTAACGTGGGAAGTCAGTGATAGTGTTCGCCGTGTTAATGTTGATGGTATCAAACCAGAATCTATCCTTGAATGGAAAACAGGCGAAACTGTGCTCTTGTCTGGTAAAATTTTAACCGGTCGTGATGCGGCGCATAAACGTATTAAAGATATGTTAGATAAAGGTGAAGGTTTACCTGAAGGTGTTGATTTCACTAACCGTTTCATTTATTACGTTGGTCCTGTTGATGCTGTGGGTGACGAAGTTGTAGGCCCTGCTGGTCCAACAACTGCAACACGTATGGATAAGTTTACCGATACTATGTTAGAACAGACTGGTTTATTAGGCATGATCGGTAAATCGGAACGTGGACCTGCAACGGTTGCAAGTATTAAGAAGCATAAAGCAGTGTATTTAATGGCTGTTGGTGGCGCTGCTTATCTGGTATCAAAAGCAATTAAGAAATCTCGTGTCGTTGCATTTGCAGACTTAGGTATGGAAGCGATTTACGAATTTGACGTTGTTGATATGCCAATGACGGTTGCGGTTGATACCAACGGTGTCTCTGCGCATGTTGAAGGTCCAGCGATTTGGAAAATAAAACTGAATGAATAAAGCTAAATAAATAGAACTAAATAAATAAACACGGTGACTCATTAGTGTTTTAAAAACTGTTTGAATATAAATAAAGCGGCAACTTAGGTTGGCGCTTTATTCATTTTTAACAGTGCTATATTTAAGGGAGTAGAGGATAAATGTCGGCGCTCGTATTTGTCTTTTAGCCCTTATCTTGGCTACTTACTAGTGGGTATTTTTAATTTTGAAATCGTACAAAAATGCGAACTAGGGCAAGTTCAATACATTTGTTTCAAACATTTGTTTACATTGTGTTGACATTTAGTCCGTCAGAACGTAATTTTAAAACGTTCGTTTAAAAAGGGTTAATTATGGTTAGTAAGTTGGATACAAAAACTCGCATTCTAGATGCAGCCGAAAGCTTGTTCGCAGAACACGGGTTTTCAGATACTTCTTTACGCTTGATTACTACACGAGCAAGTGTGAATTTGGCATCAGTTAATTATCATTTTGGTTCTAAGAAAGAATTGATTCAGGCCGTTATCGCCCGACATCTCGAACTCTTCATGCCCCTACTGAATGAGAAGTTAACAGCCTTATGTGCACAAGCTGAAAAACCGTCGGTATTAGATGTGTTTAACAGTTTTGTTGATCCGCTATTAGCGTTAGAACAACAAAGTAAAAATGGTACCGTGATCTTTATGCAACTGCTTGGTCGAAGCTATACCGATCAACAAGGACATTTACGTTGGTACATTACAACGCATTACGGTGAAGTCTTAGCCAACATAACTAAGGCTTTATTGAAAGCGAACCCAGCGTTGTCATCGCAAGAATTATTCTGGCGATTACATTTCACCTTGGGTACGGCTGTATTTACGATGGGTTCAAGTGGCGCATTGATGGATATTGCTAAAGCAGATTTTAATCAGGATATTGATGTCGAGGGACTAATTCGTAAAGTGATCCCTTATCTGGCATCGGGAATGAATACCTCAACTGAAACTACAAGCATGTAGATGCAATTCAGCTATTTGGATGCAGTTAAATACCTTTAAAGGTAATCAATACAGCACCAAAATAGTGAAACAAAAGGAAATCGTTATGAGCGCAATGAGTGAATTTAGAAAAAATAACATCACAGCACCATTATTTAAAGTGTTTAAGAAGATCTTGCCACCGCTTTCGCAAACAGAGCAGGAAGCAATGGAATCTGGTAGTGTTTGGTGGGATGGTGATTTATTCGCAGGTAGCCCTGATTGGAATAAAATGCTTAGCTACCCAACACCTAAGTTAAGTAAATCAGAACAGAGCTTTATTGATAACGAACTTAAAACATTAATGTCGATGCTAGATGATTATAAAATCGTTCATGAAGACCGTGATTTACCAAAACCAGTTTGGGATTTCATTAAATCAAACGGTTTCTTTGCGCTTATCATTCCAACTGAGTACGGCGGCAAAGCATTCTCTGCTTACGCTAACTCAACAATTGTAACAACGATTGCAACGCGTAGTTTATCTACGGCTGTAACAGTTATGGTACCTAACTCATTAGGACCTGGCGAGTTACTTGCACATTACGGTACACAAGCAGAGAAAGATCGCTGGTTACCAGGTCTAGCAAACGGTACTGAAGTACCTTGTTTCGCACTGACTGGTCCTGAAGCGGGTTCTGATGCTGGTGGTATTCCAGATATGGGTCGCGTTGTTAAAGAACAATTCGAAGGTAAAGAAACACTGGGTATCCGCGTATCGTGGAGCAAGCGTTATATTACGTTAGCACCAGTTGCGACTGTACTTGGTCTAGCATTTAAACTGCAAGATCCTGATGGCCTACTTGGTGATAAAGTTGATATCGGTATTACTTGTGCCTTGATCCCAACGTCACACGAAGGTGTTGAAATTGGTGACCGTCACTTCCCTATGGGTCTAGCATTCATGAATGGTACGACTTATGGTGATGACGTATTCATTCCTATGGATTGGGTTATCGGTGGTGTTGATCAAGTAGGTAAAGGCTGGCGCATGCTGGTTGAATGTTTATCTGCTGGTCGTGGTATTTCTTTACCTGCACTAGGTACAGCATGTGGTCATTTAACTGCACGTATGACGGGTGCTTACTCGTTCGTACGTAAACAGTTCGGTTTATCAATTGGTAAATTCGAAGGTGTTCAAGAGTCGCTAGCACGTATCGGTGGTTTAACTTACCAACTTGAAGCTGCTCGTAAATTTACAACGGGTGCTCTAGATTTAGGTCAAAGCCCTGCGATTGTAACGGCTATCTCTAAATATCATATGACTGAAATGGCACGTACTGTTGTTGATGATGCTCTTGATATTCAAGCGGGTAGTGGTATCCAATGTGGTCCTAAAAACTACCTAGCACACGCTTATTGGGGTATCCCAGTTGCGATTACAGTTGAGGGTGCAAACATCCTTACACGTAACCTAATGATCTTTGGTCAAGGCGCGACACGTTGTCACCCATATGTACTGGGTGAGTTACAAGCTGCTGCAAATCCAGATGAGAAAGAAGGCCTAGCGCAATTTGATGAGTTGTTATTCAAACACATCGGCTTTGGTACTAAAAACTTCTTTGGTGCATTAGGCCAAGGTCTTACTGGCGGTGTATTAAACTCTGCACCAGTATCGGGTCCAACGAAGAAATACTACAAGCAACTTACACGTATGAGTAAAGCGCTGGCATTATGTGCTGACGTATCTATGTTGGTACTTGGTGGTGACTTGAAACGTCGTGAAATGATTTCTGCACGTTTAGGTGATGTACTAAGTAACTTGTATCTTGCATCTGCAACGTTGAAACATTTTGAAGAGCAAGGTCGTCAAGCTGAAGATCTACCTATGTTATCTTGGGCTATCGAACGTAACTTGTTTGAAATTGGTAAAGCATTTACTGGTTTCTTCCAAAACTTCGGTAACAAAGCTATCGCTGGTACATTGAAAGCGGTTGTATTCCCATTAGGTGTTAACTACAAAATGCCTGCTGATGATATTTCAAAAGAAATCTGTGAAGTATTGCTTAAACCAAGTGAAGCGCGTGATCGTCTAACGCACCTTTGTTATATCGGTGATGAGAAAGATGCCAACACAGCTATCTACGACATGGAATCTGCCTTCCAAGCTATGTATAAAGTACAGCCTATCGAGAAGAAAATCGCGATTGCTGCATCTAAAGGTACATTGCCACGTAAGCTAGCTGCAAAAGTTGCTGCGCCACTTGCTGTTGAAAAAGGTATCATTACGCAAGTTGAAGCAGACGAGCTATTAGCTGCTGATGCATTACGTTTTGCTGCGATTAACGTTGACTCATTCACACCAGAAGAGTTTGCGGGTATTTCAAAAGTAACAAAAAACGAAAAAGTTGCTTAATTTAACAATTAACAACAACGTTAAAATCTAGCTTACGGGTTAGATTTTGAATAAAGCGTAAAGCATAAAAAACCGAGGCTATTTAAAATAGACTCGGTTTTTTTATGTCTGTTCATTTTATACAAATTAACGGTATGAACTCAATTTAAAAAGTTAAGTCGTTAACTTGTAGATAAAACGACTTATTTAACTGTTAGGATCTTGCTGGTATTGGTTGAGCCAACAGTATCCATTTTGTCACCGAGTGTTAGCAAGATGATGTCACCCGCTTTAACTTGGCCCGTTTCTTTCAGTACCGCGTAAGTACCTTCAACGATTTCTTCTTGGCTTAACCCTTCAGTATTAAACTGTAATGGTGTTACACCACGGTATAATGCCGTTGCGTTTAGGGTCTTCTGATGTGGAGACAGTGAGAAGATAGGTAAACCTGAACTGATGCGAGACATCAATAATGGTGTTGTACCTGATTCACTCAATGCCACAATCGCTTTAACGCCTGTTAAATGGTTCGCTGCATACATAGTCGACATCGCAATTGTTTCTTCAATTGAATCGAATGTGTAATCAATACGGTGATTTGATACATTAACGCTTGGGTGCGTTTCTGCGCCTAGACAAACTTCAGCCATGGCCTTAACTGTCTCGACAGGGAATTCACCGGCAGCAGTCTCTGCAGACAGCATTACCGCATCTGTACCATCAAGTACCGCATTCGCTACGTCCATTACTTCGGCACGCGTTGGCATTGGGCTGGTAATCATGGATTCCATCATCTGTGTTGCTGTAATGACTACACGGTTATATTTACGTGATAAGTTGATCAGCGATTTCTGAACACCCACAAGTGCAGCATCACCAATCTCAACACCTAAGTCACCACGCGCAACCATGATTGCATCAGAGGCTAAGATGATTTCTTTCATTGTTTCTTTTGTTGCTACTGTTTCTGCACGTTCTACTTTGGCACAGATCTTTGCATTTGAACCTGCTGCACGTACAAGTTCACGGGCATAATTGATATCGCTGCCGTTACGTGGGAAAGAGACCGCAACAAAATCAACGTCAATTTTTGCCGCCGTAATAATGTCGGCTTTATCTTTATCTGTCAGCGCTTCAGCAGATAAACCACCACCTTGCTTATTAATGCCTTTATTATTTGATAATGGGCCTGCCACTGTTACTTCAGTGTGGATCTGTTGACCTTTAATTTCGATTACTTTTAATTGTACGCGACCATCGTCAAGTAGCAGTACATCGCCAGCGAATACATCGCTTGCTAGTTCAGGGTAATCGATACTCACACACTGGTTAGTACCAGCTGTTTTATCAAATGTTGCATCTAGGCAGAATTTATCACCAATGTTTAAATGAATTTTACCTTCAGCGAATTTAGATACACGGATTTTAGGACCTTGTAAGTCTCCTAAGATCGCCACGTGCTTGTTATGTTTTTTGGCAATCGCACGTACGTCTTCTGCACGTTTGATATGGTCTTCGGCGTTGCCGTGAGAAAAGTTCATACGTACCATATTGGCACCAGCAAGAATAATTTTTTCTAGGTTATTATCACGATCTGTTGCTGGACCTAAAGTGGTTACAATTTTAGTACGACGTAACATAATGACTCCATATGAATGATGAGATGATTTATTTATTTATTGATAGCGGGATATAAAAATGGCCACATATAAGTGGCCATTGTTAGATTAATCTATTTTGTTAAAGCGCGAATCTTTAATCGCTGACTTCACTTTTTTCAAGTTTTCACGGAATTTTTCACCGCGGCGTAATGTGAAACCGGTGGCGAGTACATCGACCAGTACTAATTGCGCAACACGTGATGCCATTGGCATGTACACATCAGTATCTTCGAGTACATCCAGTGAAATAACTAAATTCGAATATTCTGCTAACGGAGAATCTTGAGCCGTGATGCCGATAACGATTGCATCATTTTCACGGGCTAGTTTCGCTACGTCTACCATACTCTTAGTACGGCCTGTATGTGAGAACAAGACCACGACTGAATCTTCAGTGCTGTTTATCACACTCATGCGCTGCATCATAATGTCATCAAAACAAATAACCGGTACGTTAAAACGGAAAAATTTATTTTCAGCGTCACGGGCAACGGATGCGGAAGCACCTAAACCAAAGAACGAAATTTGTTTTGATTGAATAAGTAGATCAACCGCTTTATTAATGACTTCTGGGTCTAAGCTATTTTTTGCTGAATCTAAGTGAGCGATTGTCGTTTCAAAGATCTTTTGTGTATACACTTCTGGGCCGTCGTTCGCTTCTACATTTCTGTTTACGTACGGCGTACCGTTCGCTAAGCTTTGTGCTAGATGCAATTTAAAATCAGGGTAACCTTTAGTATCTAAACGACGACAAAAACGGTTTACAGTCGGTTCACTTACATCAGCCACTTTAGCCAGTGTCGCAATACTTGAATGAATAGCAGATTGCGGAGATTCTAGAATAACATCAGCAACCTTTTTTTCAGACTTACTGAATATTTCTAAATTTTGGATAATTTTTTCGAGCATACTCATGATATTTTCCTGGCAAGCTCCGCAATGGGCGCATGATGAAAGTGATTAAGATAAATGCGAATCTATGGCAGCATTATAAACCTTACTGGATATTTATTACGTCAATTATGTAAAAAATATGAACTAAGTCGAACTATTATTACATTTTTTACCTATCTTTAGCATGGTTTAACCACTTTTTGTGATTTTATTACGCTTAAAATGGCTTCAGTAGCACAAACACAATGTTAAATACCACTTTGTTGGCAGACTGTATGTAGGTTTATAACTAATTATAGTTGTAATTTTTTTCCGAAATGGTAATAAAATTGCATCAACAATCATATGCTATACCTAAAGTAGACAAAATTGTTTTTATTATGAGACTCAACGCTACGTGTTTGCATGATGCGACGGGTTAAGTTGGCGAGATAGTAAGGAAGGATTTTATGATCAGTACCTTTGATATGTTTAGTATTGGAATTGGACCATCGAGCTCACATACCGTTGGCCCTATGCGTGCCGCGTTTGATTTTTTACAGCACCTCAAAGCGCTCGATAATCGAGGTTCTACGCTTAGTATTAACGCCGCACTCTTTGGCTCGTTAGGCCAAACGGGGGTTGGTCATGGCAGTGATATTGCCGTGATTCTCGGGTTAGCAGGTTACGAACCCGATAAAATAGATTCTGAACAAGTCCCCGCTATCTTAACGAACATAGAGGCACAGCAAGGTATTAACTTAGCTGATATTGGTTTTGTGCCTTTTACCCGTGCAGAGAATATTGTACTGCATCAGCGTAAAACCTTGTCTTATCACAGTAACGGCATGACGATAACGGCATTAAGCCAAGACGATGTGCTATTAAGCAAGACCTATTATTCCATTGGTGGCGGTTTCATTCTCGATCATGATCATATTGATGTCGCGATGGAGGCGAATGCCGTTGTGCCGGCTAAATACAAATTTGATAGTGCTGATGAACTGCTTGCTACGTGTCGTTTACAGGGATTATCAATCGCAAAATTGATGTATGAAAATGAACGCCAGTTAAATACCGACGCTGTTATTGATGAAAAATTATTAGAACTCCACGGTATTATGATTGATTGTATTCATCGAGGTTGCCGCAATAAGGGGATTTTACCAGGTGGTTTAAATGTCCATCGCCGTGCGCCAGATCTGTTTGAAAAATTGCAAGCGCCGGATGCCAAGGATGATACTTTCCATGGCATGGACTTCGTTAACATGTATGCGATGGCAGTAAATGAAGAAAATGCCGCGGGTGGCCGAGTTGTAACTGCGCCAACTAATGGCGCGGCAGGTATTATTCCTGCGGTGATGTATTTTTATGATCAGTTTGTCAGCCCGTTAACGGAAAGTAAAATTAAAACTTACCTGCTTACCTGTGCCGCAATTGGTACCTTATATAAGAAAAATGCCTCTATATCGGGGGCTGAAGTGGGTTGTCAGGGTGAGGTCGGTGTTGCTTGTTCTATGGCTGCGGCCGGTTTGACCGCGATAAGAGGCGGGACACTAGAACAAGTTGAACATGCTGCCGAGATTGGTATGGAGCATAACTTGGGCTTAACGTGCGACCCTGTAGGAGGATTAGTACAGATCCCGTGTATTGAACGTAATGCCATTGGTGCAGTGAAAGCGATTAATGCATCGCGTATGGCACGTATGGGTACGGGAGATCATAAAGTATCACTCGATCAAGTCATTAAGACCATGAAAGCCACTGGCGATGATATGAAGAATAAATACAAAGAAACATCGAAAGGTGGTTTGGCTATTAATGTGACAGTCTGTTAATCAAGAGTGTGATAGATAATAGATAGTATAGATGGAGTTCGTTAAGGGGTATTCATAGACCGAGGCGCGGTTATGATTTAAACGTCATGCCAAGTGTTGAGAATGAACCGCGAGTACGGCCTAACTTGTCATAGGTAATATTATTGCGTGAGCGACTGCGGATGATGGTATCGGTGAGTCGTTTGGTATTACGTAAATTGAGCTCAATCAGCTTGCCATTCACATCATTTAATTCTTGGCATTGGGTGAGTTCGGTTTCAATTTGTTGTTTTTCGGATAAATAAGTCGACTGTAACGCGGCGGCATCGGCATGCTGACTGATCTTGACATCAAGTTCGGCAATTTGCGTTATTCTCTGCTGCTTTTCTTGGCTTAGCTTTTCTAAAGCCGTGACATCGCGTGACTCTAACGCTGATTTTTCAGCTGTTAATAGAGCCAATAACTGTTCTACATAAGATACTTGTAAACCAAGTAATTCAGGTAATGTTTTTATTGTCATCTTTATCTACAATACGCTGGTTATGCGAGTAAAGATTCGAAGTTAGACATGCTCTTTGCTAATTTAGCCGCATCAACTTGATAGCTTCCATCAGCAATAGCTTTTTTCAAACTTTCTACTTTCGACTCGTTAACGGGTGTACCTTGAGCTAAATCATGTTCCATAGCGGTCAAATTTTTGGCTTGTGATGTTATGTTAACCGAGTCACCTTGCGCGATACGTTGCGGCGAAGCTTGAGTAGAATTACCAGCACTGACGTTGGTTTTCTGCTGCGTACTTCTCGCTTGATCCAGCTGGAGACTACGATTATTTAAATTGGTTAAGTTTATGGCCATTTCTCTACCTATTGAATAGTAAACAGGTGTACTAAAATATTATCGACCTTTGATAATAAAACTTTAGCATATTTTAATAGTTTATTTGAATTACGCCTGCTGCTTGGACAATGCCTGAAACGATTCGTTTCGATTTACTGTTACGCACATTGATTTTTTCACCCAGAATGCCGTTAGACAACGCAACACCACCTGTTTTTACGGTCAAATTTCCCACCGAACTGGTAATTGTAACGCTTTCACCTTTACACACAAGACAAATATCCCGTGTTGAGACCATTTGCTCTCTCGAGAGTTGTCTTTTTAGGCGAGCCCTATTTACAAAGGTTAAATCAGAAATATAACCAGAGCGTAATAATACCCGGTTCATATATACTATTTTAGTATTGTTTTTAGTTAATAGGCTACCTTTTGATAATGGTCGATTACTGACGACGACCGGCACTAGCCGAATAATCTTTATCGGTATGTGAAGTTGCCAGTTTTTAGCATTATCACAACGGATCCGCACTGTAGCTGAGCGTTGTAAACTTTTATTACCGACTAACTCCGCTGACATATTACCTTCACACTGAGTTACTGCTATTCTGCGGTCAATCTTTGTTACTTCTATGCTTACTCTTTCATTCTCAGTGCTAAACAGTTGCGCTTTGACAAAAGATTCCGCAAACTCTTCAATAACCTGATGTTTATCTGCTGTTGCGTGTGCAAGTGGCAAATAGCTTACTAAACTGAAGCAAAATAAAAGTAATAATGAGAAAATATATTTAAGCATTTAGGTATCTAAGCCGATATAAGATTAAAGGTTACGTATAAAGTGATTTAAGAGCCAAGTTTTTGACTACTCTATAGCGTAAATGACCATATAAATGGATAATACAGTGGTAGGCAATATTCAAGCCACTTTGATAATAATAGCTACTTTAGCTGAGGATGAATAATGGCAGGATTACTTGATACGGTCAATCAACGCACCCAACTCGTTGGTCAAAACCGTCTAGAACTACTTATGTTCCGCTTGAACGGGCGTCAGCGTTTTGGCATCAATGTATTTAAAGTTAAAGAAGTACTGCAATGCCCGCCATTAACAATTTTACCTAAGCTGAATCGTGTTGTACGTGGTGTTGCACATATTCGTGGCAAGACTATTTCGGTGATTGATTTAAGCTTAGCAACGGGCGGTCGTCCGATTGAGGACCTGAGTAAAGCATTTATTATTATTTCTGAATATAACCGTTCTGTGCAGGGTTTCTTAGTATCCAGCGTTGAGCGTATTATTAATATTAACTGGGAATCGATTTTACCACCGCCAAAAGGCACTGGTCGCTTTAGCTATTTAACCGCAGTGACTGAAGTTGATAACGAATTAGTGGAAGTGCTTGATGTAGAAAAAATTCTGCATGAAGTTGCCCCTGTTAGCATGGAAATTAGTAAGGAAGTACTCGATACTGCAGTCCATATCGATAAAAAAGCCATCGAAAAAATTATTCTGGTTGTCGACGATTCAAGTGTTGCGCGTAATCAGATAAAAAAAGCGGTATCAGATCTTGGCTTTAAGATTGTATTAGCCAAAGATGGTCGTGATGGTTTAAATCAATTACGTGAAATGGCTCTTAATGGACCTATTAGTGACCAAGTTGCGTTAATGATTTCAGATATTGAGATGCCAGAAATGGATGGTTATACTCTGACTGCTGAAGTAAGAAATGATAAATCATTAAATGATTTATACATTATTTTGCATACCTCATTAAGTGGTGTGTTTAACCAAGCGATGGTGACTAAAGTGGGGGCGAATGACTTTATTGCTAAATTTAACCCTGATGAACTTGCCGGTGCAGTATTAAAAGCGTTAAAAGCAGCGGATCCTAGCTAGGTGAGCTGTAATATTGAATATATATCTTTAGATAGAAAGTTGAGTAAAAATAGTGCAAACATTGTCAAATGAAGTATATACCCGTTTTAGTGAATTTCTTGAGATTCAGTGCGGTATTGTATTAGGGCAAAATAAACAATATTTAGTTAAAAGTCGTTTATTGCCGCTATTGGCAAAACATAAAATGACCAGTTTAACTGAGCTAGTACAAAAATCGATGACCATGTTAGCGCGTGATTTACGTAATGATGTTATTGATGCGATGACGACCAATGAAACGTTATGGTTTCGTGATGTGTATCCGTATGAGTATTTACAAGCTAAGATCTTACCTGAATTCATCAATAAAGGTCAGCCTGTTAAAATATGGTCAGCGGCATCGTCGTCTGGCCAAGAACCGTTTTCAATTGCGATGTCAGCGATTGAAACACAAGAGAGACTAAAACGTTTAGTGAAACCTAATGTGCAAATTGTTGGTACGGATATTTCTCCGACCATGATCAAGCACTGTAAAGATGGGATTTATGATCGTTTAGCGCTTGGTCGTGGCTTATCTCCAGAACGTAAACGTCAGTTCTTTACGACATTACCTGATGAAAAAATGAAGGTGAATCGTGAAGTTCAGCAATTAACTTCATTTCGTGAAATTAACTTGTTAGAAAGTTATGCGTTGTTGGGTAAGTTCGACATCATTTTTTGCCGTAATGTCCTTATTTACTTTTCACCAAAGATCAAAAGTCAGATCCTGAATCAATTTGCCGCCTCATTAAAACCGGGTGGTTATTTGTTTTTAGGCGCATCAGAATCCCTGACTGGATTAACGGATAAGTTCGAAATGGTCCGTTGTAATCCTGGTATCGTATATAAGCTAAAATAGTCTATCTTACGGCGAGTTAGTGTGTGAACATGGATGTTCATTTATTGGCGCTGACAGCACCTCGTACAGCGTCAAAAAACTGTTTTTTCAACGTTCCTTCCCAATCCTCTCTTCTCATTTTTTTTAAATCTCTTTTTTATAGATTTCATCAATCGTCTAAAGTGACTATATCTACTTGTTTTTATTTGCTATTTTAGAATGTATTTTTATTTCTAAATGATTCACCCTCATGAACTTTTATTATGGCATGTATGTTGCTTTATCATTTATATCATCGTAATTATCATGCGATTGATTACGATATAAATATTTAGGAGGCGTTCATGGCTATTAATTTTGATAATGCATTAGGTATACACCAATATTCAGTCGGCGTAAGAGAGCGCCGTGCAGAAGTATTGGCGAGTAATATTGCCAATGCGGATACGCCGGGTTTTAAAGCAAAAGATTTAAGCTTTAAAGATGCCCTGGCAAGTGCTACTCAAGGCACGAGTTTTAATTTATCAAAAACCAGTGGACGTCATATATCAGGCGGTAGAGGTATATCGTCTGATTTACAATTTAGAGTGCCGAACCAACCCGATACTGGTGACGGAAACACCGTTGACGTACAAACTGAACGTGCGAGTTTTATGCAAAACAGCATGGAATATCAGGCGTCGCTGTCATTTCTAAGTAGCAAAATTCAAACTATGCGCAAGGCAATTAAAGGACAATAATTATGAGTTTATTTCGAGTCTTTGACGTTGCCGGGTCGGCAATGAGTGCACAGTCGGTGCGTTTAAATACCACTGCGAGTAATCTTGCTAACGCAAATACAGTGAGTAGTAGTGCTGGTGAAACCTATAAAGCGCGCTATCCAATCTTCCAAGCACAATTAGATCAAGCTAATGCAGCACAAAATGATGCAGTTGGCGTGAATGTTGCAGGGATTGTAGAGAGTGATGCACCATTAGTTAATGAGTTTAATCCAAACCACCCATTAGCAGACGAAGATGGTTATGTATATCGCCCGAATGTAAACGTAATGGAAGAGATGGCTAACATGATTAGTGCATCTCGATCATACCAGACTAACGTGCAAATAGCTGATTCAGCTAAGAAAATGTTAAATAAAACATTAACGTTAGGTCAAGGTTAATAGAGGGTATCCGGTTGTGACGACAATTAACAATAGCAATAATATAGCTGACTTTAGCAGTCAGTTTAAAACGGAAAAAAAGGACGCGGCAGAGCAGGCGGCAGAAACTACCCGCAAAGAGCTTGGCCAAGAAGATTTTTTCTCGTTACTAACACAAGAGCTGGCTTATCAAGACCCGTTCAAACCAGTAGAAAACTCGGAAATGGTGGCGCAAATGGCGTCGTTTACCACAGCCGATGGTATTTCTAATATGGACAGTAAGTTTGAACAGCTAAATACGATCATGAGCTCGAACCAAGCACTGCAAGCGTCTAGCTTAGTGGGTAGCAAGGTGCTAGCACCAGCATCATCAGCATTTTTATCTGATGGTGAAAATGTATCTGGTCGTATTGATTTGCCGCAGAGTGCGCCGAATATGCGCTTACAAATTGCTAATCAAGTCGGTGAAGTTGTTAAAGTTATCGACCTGGGTGAGCAAAAGAGCGGTGCGATCCCTTTCGATTGGGATGGTACTGACATGAACGGCAATAAAGTGGCGGAAGGAAGTTACCGCTTGAAAGCGTCTGCGTCGATAGAAGGTAATGCTCAAGACCTTAAGATCTCAAGTTTCCAGCATGTTGAAAGCGTTAACATTGGTAATACCGGTAACGGTATTATGCTGAACTTAAAAGGTATGGGTAGCTTACCACTGAGCCAAGCAACTGAAGTTGCCTCGAAAACTTACTAAATTTATTGAATAAAAAGGAAGATTTATGTCATTTAACATCGCCTTGAGTGGGATCAACGCTGCTCAGAAAGACCTTAATACAACGGCGAATAACATTGCCAACGTTAATACTACAGGTTTTAAAGAGTCTCGCGCTGAGTTTGGTGATGTGTATGCTACATCGATTTTCTCAAATGCTAAAACATCAGTTGGTAACGGTGTGGCAACAGCGCATGTTGCCCAGCAGTTCCAACAGGGGAGTTTGAATTTCACTGAGAACTCACTGGATTTAGCGATTAACGGTAACGGTTTCTTTGTTATGTCTGATGATCTTGAATCAATGGACCGTAACTATACCCGTGCCGGCGCTTTTAAGCTTGATGCCAATAGTTTTGTGACAAATTCGGCGGGTAATTACCTGCAAGTTTATGATGTCAATGACGATGGTTCACCAAAAGCAGTGAGTATGGCGTCAACCAAACCACTGCAAATCCCCGATACCGCAGGTGTACCGGAATCAACCCGTGATGTTGATATGACCATGAATTTACCAGCTACGTCACCGGTTTTAGACCCAACCAAATTTGATCCTCAAGATAGCAGCACGTTTACTTCTGCGACTTCAGTCTCTATTTATGATTCACTCGGTGAATCGCATACCTTATCAACTTATTATATTAAAGATGGTTCAGCTGGTGCGCCTGCGAATTCCTGGTTAGAGCTTAACTATGTTGATGATAAGCCACTTGATATTGTTGGCGGGCAGGCTGTTGCCGCAGCGCCGGGCTCACCTGTGAAACCTGCAGCATTGCGTCTGACGTTTGATTCTTCAGGTTTATTACAGCAGCAACTACCTGCGATCGCTGAGACAGTGCCATTGGGCGCTATTTTAACCAACGGTGCTGATACCACTCAGACGCTTAAAGTTAACATTAATAACCCGACTCAGTTTGCATCAGCTTTTGAAGTTACAAAATTAGAACAAGATGGTGCGACAGTAGGGCGCTTAACAGGCATCGATATCGGTCCGGATGGTATGGTATCTGCGAGTTATACTAATGGGCGAAATGATAAGTTAGGCATGGTTGCGATGGCTAAATTTGCCAATGAACAAGGTTTAAGCCAGGCCGGTGATACGGGGTGGCGCGCATCTCAACTGTCAGGTAGTGCGATTGCTGGTGAACCAAACTCAGGTACCTTTGGTAAAATTAACTCATCGGCACTCGAGCAATCAAATGTAAACTTGACCAGTGAGCTAGTTGACTTAATTACGGCACAGCGTAACTACCAAGCTAACTCAAGAACATTAGAAGTGAATTCTAAACTGCAAGATACGGTATTACAGATCCGTTAATCTAATAGGCTGTTAAGCCATCTAACAAGCGGGCTTAACCGTATTTTAAGCCATCGCAGTGAATTCTTTTTTGATAAAAAGCCATCCTATCTAGGGTGGCTTTTTCATTTTGGCACTTAAATTGCTTTATTACTGGTATTAGACGGGTAATTAACGATTTTAACGAAAAGTGACAGAGGATTGACGAATGGACAATATGCTTTATATCTCGATGTCGGGTGCCAAAGAAAATATGAATGCATTGGCTGTTCGTGCCAATAATATTGCCAATGTAAATACACATGGCTTTAAATCTGACTTTGAACAAGCACGTTCAATGCAAGCTTTTGGTGAAGGTCTACCAACACGCGTATTTGCTATTACCGAAAGTCCAGGACAAGACTTTACACCTGGCGCATTGCAACAAACCGGTAATGCATTGGATGTTGCGATCCAAGGTAATGGTTGGTTAAGTGTTCTCGATGATCAGAACAATGAAAGTTACACTCGAGCCGGGAGTTTACATATGGGTCCGACTGGCGAATTATTGACGTCATCTGGTCGTCCTGTCATTGGTGAAAATGGTCCTATCGTTATTCCTACACCCGTTGAACAAATTAAAATCCACGCTGATGGTCGTATTGAAGTTCGTCCACAAGGCGCGCCCGCAAATGCATTGGAAGAAGTGGACCAATTAAAGCTGGTTAACCCGGATGTTCGAAATTTAGTGAAAGGCCATGATGGTATGTTTCGACAAGCCGATGGCACACCAGCTGCGGTTGATTTAAATGTCCAAGTCGCAGGTGGCGCGCTAGAAACAAGTAATGTAAGTGCTGTTGGTGAACTCACCGGAATGATTAATCTGCAACGTCAATTTGAAATGCAGATAAAAATGATGAAAACAGCAGAAGAAAATGACAAAGCATCTGACTCTCTATTACAGATCAGTTAATTTTCATTGATGAGTCCCAATTAGCATAAATTTGACGAGGAAAGCGTTATGAATCCTGCATTATGGATAAGTAAAACCGGCTTAGAAGCACAACAAACTAATATCTCAACCATCTCCAATAACTTGGCCAATGCCAGTACTGTTGGTTTTAAGAAAGAACGCGCCATTTTTGAAGATTTACTGTATCAAGCGGTGAATCAACCGGGTGGTCAGTCAACACAAAATACCAAGTTACCATCAGGTTTGATGATTGGTTCGGGTGCACGTGTTGTGGCAACCCAAAAAGATCACTCGCAAGGTAATATGTTAACCACTGATAACTCGCTCGATTTAATGGTCAGCGGTCGTGGTTTTTTCGAAATTGAAATGCCCGATGGCACAACGTCATATACGCGTAATGGTCAATTTACCTTAAACGATGAAGGTATTATTGTGACTCCGGGTACGGGTTACCCATTACAACCGCAGATCCAAATTCCAGCGGATGCACAAACGGTGACGGTATCGGAAGACGGCGAGATCTCGGTCAGTTTACCGGGTCAAACCAACAATCAAACGGTTGGTCAGATTAATATTTCAGATTTTGTTAATCCAGGTGGTCTCCAGCCTATTGGACAAAACATGTATATTCAAACGGGAGCCAGTGGCGATCCGGTACAAGGTTTACCAAGTAACGAAGGTCTAGGTAAACTGGTGCAGGGTGCGATTGAAACATCGAACGTAAACGTGACTGAAGAATTAGTTAACCTGATTGAAAGTCAGCGTGTATACGAAATGAACTCAAAAGTAATATCAGCCGTTGATGAAATGTTAAGTTACACCAATCAACAGCTTTAATTTAACTGTTAACTCTTATGATCGAGAATTGTCATGCGTAATTTTATCTTTGTTCTTTTTGTTTTTATGCAACTTGTTGGTTGCTCATCTTTAACTAAAGTAAAAGAAAATGTGGTCGCTAAAAATGAAGACGCCACCAAAACCGAAGATGCGAAAGAGCCAGCTGATGTGGATGAAAAACCACAACAAGATTCGCCGGATTATGCACCGATTGTACCTGATGACAACCCAGTTCAGGCGAAAGTAACGGGATCGTTATTTAATCCGCAATACAATAATAATATTTTCTCTGACATTAAAGCACGTCGCGTCGGTGACATTATTACCGTGACGTTAACAGAGTCAACCAGTGCTAAAAAGAACGCCAGTTCTAACCTAGGGAAAGACAACTCATTTGAGCTAGACCCCGTTAATCTCGGTGGCGAGGATGTCGTTATCGGCGGTTATACAATTGAAGGTAGCTTAAAACAAAGTAGCTCTTTTTCGGGTAATGGTTCGGCCGATCAAAGTAACAGCCTTGAGGGTAATATTTCCGTCACAGTGGTGCGGGTGTTACCGAATAATAACTTAGTTATTCGTGGTGAAAAGTGGTTAATGCTGAACAACGGTAATGAATTTATCCGTCTTACTGGGTTATTACGTCCACAGGATGTGGATGCTGAGAATAAAGTCGATTCATCGTTGATCGCCAACGCACGTATTCAATATGGTGCTGTTGATGATTTAGGTGACGCGCAGGTACAAGGCTGGGCAACCAAATTCCTTAACGGCAGTAAATGGCCTTTCTAACAAGGCGCATTTAAATGGCCTCTGGGTATGATATGCCCAGACCCTGTGTATAAATTACATCTTGGTATGACAATTGCTTTTAGCTATATAACGCACATTATTTAGCGGTTGTCATAATTTTGGCAGTGAAATATTACCAACCAAAATAATGACAATTCTTATAACACAGGTTATCTAGATGAAACTATCAACTCAGATCAAGCTATCACATCGTATTAAGTTACCGCAAAATGTATTACTGGGCATAAGCATTGTTTTGTTAAGCTTTTTTGTGCTCACGATTAATTCTGCACATGCTGCGCGTATTAAAGATATTAGCTCTGTACAAGGGGTCCGAGATAACCAACTAATCGGTTATGGTCTCGTTGTTGGTTTACCGGGAACGGGTGAAAAGAGTAACGCTTTTTCTGAACAAAGTTTTAAAACCATGTTGAATAATTTTGGTATTACTATGCCAGAAGGCGCGAAAGTTAAAATTAAAAATGTGGCACCGGTTGCGGTGAGTGCTATATTGCCCGCATTTACCAAACCGGGTCAAACCATCGACGTGACAGTTGCTGCGATTGGTGAAGCAAAGAGCTTACGTGGTGGTCTACTACTGCAAACCTTCCTGAAAGGTGCGGATGGTCAAGTGTATGCGTTAGCACAAGGCAGCTTGGTTGTGGGTGGTCTTGGCGTTGAAGGACGAGATGGCTCCAAGGTAATTATTAACACGCCGACGGTTGGTCGTATTAGTAGTGGTGCTATTGTTGAGAAAGAAGTCCCGACCCCGTTTGGTGATGGTGATTATCTGACATTCAACTTACATCGTGGTGACTTTTCTAACGCCAAACGTTTATCGGACTCAATTAACAATCTTGTTGGCCCTAATACCGCTTATCCTATGGATGCAACGTCAGTGCGTGTGCTTGCGCCGCGTGATATTTCGCAGCGAGTGGCTTATTTAGCGACATTAGAAAACCTCGAATTAAAAATGGCGGATGAATCCGCAAAAATCATCGTTAATTCACGTACCGGTACCATTGTTATTGGTCAAAACGTCCAGCTCAAACCCGCGGCAATCACCCATGGTGGCTTGACCGTCACCATCAATGAAACCCAAGAAGTCTCGCAGCCGAATGCGTTTGCGAATGGCGAAACCGTGGTCACCAACAAATCGACCATTAATGTCACGCAGGAAGATGCGCGTATGTTTAAGTTGGATGCTGGGGCGACACTCGATGATTTGATCCGTGCTGTCAATCAGGTTGGTATTGCGCCGGGTGATTTAATGTCAATTTTAGAAGCCCTGAAAGATGCGGGTGCATTAGACGGCCAGCTCATTATTATTTAATGCAACGGAACTAAGCTTCATTCAGTTCAGCTTCATGCAACTCAAGACAAGCCAGCTCAATGTTTAGCTATTTAAAAGCGCTATAACCCGTAATGTGGTTTAGCGCTTTTTTTGTATCTATTTTTTATTAATCCGTTAGTTGGTCTAAGAATTGCTTTGTTATCTATAGCGATTAGCGTTAATCCATTTTTTATATCTTAAGTTATTGATTTTATTGTTTTGATGAGCGCCGGATAAATGGCAGTGATATTTACTTATTCATTTTATAACAGAATAACTGACTGAAAAATAACGATCTAAACTAATCACCTGAAATAACGATCTAAATAATACAACCGAAAAGAGTAACGGGCTGGGTATGGATAATTCATTTAAATCAAATGTGAACAGTAACGTCTTAGATACGCATAATCTGGATTCTTTGCGTAAGCGTGCGCAAGGCAATGATGAAGGTGCATTGAAAGAAGTCGCAAAGCAATTCGAATCTTTGTTTACCAACATGCTGATGAAAAGTATGCGTGAAGCCAATGCTGCATTTGAAACCGATAGCCCGATGAACAATAACTACACCCAGTTTTATCGTGACATGCAAGATAAACAGATGGCCGCAGATATGAGCCAGACCGGCAGTCTGGGGTTAGCGGATGTCATTGTTAAACAGCTATCAAATGATGGCGGCAATTATATGCCAGCTTCATCATTAAAAGGCGATACCAACCCATTACAGAACCTGCGACCTGCTAAGACTGCAGATAAAACGTTAGCAGAAAATGTTGAGGGTAATGCCATTCCAGCCGTTAACGCCGACGGAAATGCCGCAGTTGCTACCATCAAGGTAGATCCTGCGTTACCTGCAGCGGCCGCTAAAATGCAGTTTAATAGCCCTGAAGAATTTGTTGCCTCATTAGCACCTTTTGCTGACACAGTCGCGAAACGTTTGAATGTTTCTCCGGATGTATTACTTGCTCAAGCCGCGTTAGAAACGGGTTGGGGTAAGAAAGTATCAACAGATAATAAAGGCGATAGCTCGCATAATTTATTCAACATTAAAGCAGATAAACGCTGGGATGGTCCAACAGCAAGTGTCGATACCTTAGAGTTTAACGACGGTGTTGCCAAGCGTGAAAAACATCAATTCAGAAGCTATGAAAACTTTGAATCGAGCTTTAATGACTTTGCTAACTTTTTGCAATCCGGTGATCGTTATAGTAATGCATTAAGTAATTCTGCAGATTCGGCACAGTTCTTGAATGGTTTACAGCAAGCGGGTTATGCGACAGATCCTAACTACGCAGCGAAAATTCAGAATGTGATGAAACATGATGCATTTAAATAACCTTGTTTAGCGGCTTAGTTGCAAACAATGAGTCAATAAAGAAGAACAATCGTGCTGATAATTTTATCTTGGAGTGATGTACTGATGGCTGGAGTCTTAATCTGATGGCTAATTTATTACAAATAGGCACGTCTGGTGTTTTAGGTCACCAGCAAATGCTCCAAACTACTGGTAATAACATCTCGAATGTTAATACCGATGGGTATAGCCGTCAACGCACCCAGCATAATTCGCAAACCGATAATATGGGGCTTGCTCGTTCCGTTACCGGCCGAGAAATTAATAAGTTTGCGCAAGCTGAATTATTAATTGATACAAGTGCTTTTAGCAACAAAGAGAAATTTCTGGCTGAGATCACGCGTACCGACCAAGTGTTATCTGATAAATCAAATAACATGGCCGCGGGTGTCTCACAATTATTTGAATCTTTTCATACCGCCAATGATGATCCAACGTCAATATCAAATCGTCAATTAGCGATCTCAGATGCAAAAACATTAGCGGCAAGTTTTCGCAATGTTGGCGAACAATTAAATAGCCAAGCGAAAACAGCAAACAGCGAAATCGCAGAAAAGCCGGCGTTGTTAAACTCATTAATTCAAGAAGTGCATGGCTTTAACAAGCAGATCATGATTGCCGAAAATACCTCGCGAGGCGCGTCAGGTACCTTACTCGATCAGCGTGATGTCGCTATCGGAGCATTGGCAAAAGAAGTTGATATATCAACGATAATTAATGACAACAAAAGCATCTCTATCAATTTACTTAACGGTCAACCCTTGGTGATGCAAAACAGTGTCAGTCAATTTTCCGCTATCGGTGCTGATCCTGATCCAAGCAACATGGAATTGGTTTTAAATATTGATAGAAATACCATGCCGTTACAAAATGTAAATTTAGGTGGCCGTGTTGGCGCTTTGATGGAGTTTCGTGATGAAACGGTTTATTCATCATTACGTGAAATCGGTCAGTTAAGTCTGGGTATTGCCGACGCGGTTAATAGCCAAAATAAAATGGGTTTAGATATAAATGGTGAAATAGGCAAAGACATATATACCATTCCACCAACCCAAGCAAAACACTATGCAGGTAATTCTAACCCTGCGCATGTGATTAGTTCTCAGATTATTGCCGGTGAAGGGAGTGCGTTAACAACCAGTCAATATCAAGTCTCGATGACTAGTCCGCTAACCTTTGATGTTTATGAAATAAAAAATGGTGAACGTAGTGCGAATCCATTGGCGGTTAACGGTGCTTACCCTGGTCCTGTTGAAGTCACTGACCATGGCTTTGAAATAGACTTTTCTGCAGCGGCAGGTGGTTTTCAAAGTGGTGACAAATTCTTAATGAGTCCAACGTTATTTAATCTTAATGATTATGACGTTGCAAATACGCAACCAGAAGACCTTGCTTTAGCCTCTGTATTACAAAGTACCACGGGCCCTAACAACACAACGTTGAGCCGTATTGCTGTTACGCAAATATCGGATCCTAGGTTGTCCTTTGCTAATAATGATTTGAACATGACCGCGCCACAACAAGTGAGTGTTAACAATAGTGGTGACTTTGATATTTTTGATGGTAATGGGGCTTATATGGCCACCAGTTCTGGTGCGCTAAGTGGTCAAGCTTTATTTTCTAATGCTATTCCACCGTTAAATCCTGGTGTAGGTTATGAAATTAAAATGGATGGTAAACCAAATCCCGGTGAAACATTCTCTTTGTCTTATAATCGCGATTCGATAGCGGATAACAGTAATGGTTTAAAACTTGCGGGTTTAGAAAACGACGATAAATTGCGTAAAAATCATAACAATAATGGCGAGAATCAGATGACGTTTGCCGAGGGTATTGCCACCCTTATCTCAACCGTGGGTAATCAAACCCGTTCTGCACGCGTTGACTCTTCTGCCAACGAGGCAAAGTTAATACAGAGCCAAAATTGGATTGAGAGTGTATCAGGTGTCAACCTTGATGAGGAGGCGGCAAATATGGTGCGTTACGAGCAAGCCTACAATGCTTCTGCACAAGTCGTGAGTATTTCCAAAGAAATATTTGACACCATCCTGAACGCGGCGAGGTAATTAGCATGAGATTAACCAACAATCAGATTTTTTCACGCTCAATGCAAGATATGTCGCAAACACAAAAGCGACTGAACTCGGCACATTCACAAGTGACATCGCAAGAAAAATTTCGGACCTCGGGCGACGCGCCTGCTGAAATCGCGAAATCAAGCTACTTGAATGATGAAATTAAGAAGAATAGCCAATACCAAACCAATGGTTTAATGCTGAAAGGCACATTGGGTTTAGAAGAGTCGACACTCAATAACTTACATACGGCAATGGAACGTGGACGCGTACTTTCGGTTCGCGCACTTAATGGTACGGTTGATAAGCAAGATAGAAATGCCATTTCGTTAGAAATAGGGCAAATACAAAAAGAAGTATTTAGTTTGGTGAACAGTAAAAATGCTAATGGCGATTTTGTTTTTTCTGGTACCACGTCGCATCTACAAGCGTATGTTAAAGATGATCAAACTGGGCAATACAGTTACCGTGGCAATGAAGAAGATAATGATATTCAAATCGCGAGCAATGTCTACGTTAGCGGTGGTGATAATGGCAAGCGGGTGTTTGAATCTGCCCCTGCGCGATTAACGACGAGTACCAGTAATCTCAGCGGTAATATCATTGCTGCGCAGACTGAAGTCGTAGACCAAGGTGAGTATGATAATTTCCACCGCAATAATTTTGATCACAGTAACCCAGCCAATAATACGTTTAAGCTCAATGTTACCGCGCCGTTGATTCCCGGTAATAGCGATAATTTTGAGATCCTAGATAGTACCAATAATGTACTTCAAAGCGGCAGTTTCACGTCAGAAAAGAGTATTCGTTTTAATGGTGTCAACATTACGGCGCAAGGAACATCGCCAGGCAGTGTCGATATTTCTTTAACTCCGCCAAAAAATGTCAATATTTTGAACACATTAGAGTCATTGAAAACGGCGCTTACTGATACGTCATTGTCCAACACCGATTTTCGTGAACGTATGGCTGATGCGCAAGTCGGTATTGAAAACGCTAAGTATTCAGTCATGTCGACTATGTCGATGATTGGTGGCCGTAGCAATACGATTGAACGTGTTACCGAGTCCAATGAGTCGTTTAAAGTAATCAATCAAGAAGCGATGGCAATTCTTACCGAGGCAGATATTGCCGCGGCAATGACGGACCTCACTAAAGAGCAAAACATTTTAGAAATGAGTTATAAGTCATTTAATAAAATCAATAACTTAAGCTTATTTAATTCGATTGCTTAATTTGGCATACAACTTGCTAATTTAATACTATGAACAATAAATAATTTTTAGACTAACACTTAAGCGCGACGTTAATACTAATCATGTTGCTGCTTAATCACGTTATATACAGAGGGAAAACGAATGGCTATATATGTAAATACTAACGTTGCGTCTTTAAACTCGCAGCGTAACTTAACTAATTCAACGAATGACCTACAAACATCATTTGAGCGTTTATCTTCAGGTAAACGTGTCAACAGTGCTGCTGATGATGCCGCCGGTCTGCAAATCGGTTCTCGTTTAGAAGCGCAAGTAAGCGGTCTAAATCAGGGCGCACGAAATGCCAATGATGGTATTTCAATGGCGCAAACGGCTGAAGGTGCATTAGACGAAACAACCAACATGTTGCAACGTATGCGTGTGCTTTCAATTCAATCTGCCAATGGTTCAAACAGTAGTGCCGATCGCACCGCGTTGAATAAAGAGTTTGGTCAGTTACAAAATGAAATTGATCGTGTAGCAAAAGATACGACCTTTGGTGGCGAGACATTACTGGATGCATCATTTAACAATGATTTCCAAGTTGGCGCAGATGCTAACCAAACCATCAATGTTAAAATCACGACTAACATGAACTCGCTGGGTTTAGGTGTTGGTACTGCAACTTCTAACGTGCTTACTTCAGCAGATGCGCAAACAGCCATCGCGTCACTTGATACTGCGATTGCATCAGTAACAGATATTCGAGGTGATCTGGGTGCGAAACAAAACCGTTTTTCATCAACAATCCGTAACGTAACGAATATTGCTGAAAACGTATCTGCATCTAAATCACGTATTATGGATGCTGACTTTGCTGCGGAATCTGCGAAACTTGCTCAAAATCAAGTATCTCAACAAGCTGCAAGCACAATGCTAAGTCAAGCGAATCAGCAATCTCAAGTTGCTATGTCGCTATTAGGCTAAGAGGGCGGGCTCCCTCTGGCCCCTTTTGGGGCCGCCTAATATATTGCTTTTACCTATGTCCTTATCGCTAAGATTCTATATTAAGCGTATAGGTAAAAGTATTTCTTTTTATTTTCTACCGCTACCAGCACCACACTCTACCAACCATTTTTCCATAGCGTATTAACTTATCTATATCTATATCTATATCTATCTCTATCTTATTTTTATCTTTCTTTGTATTTCTGTTGCGATTTGTATCTATTTTTTAGGGTTTATTTATCGTGCTTGTCGGTTATCGACGGACAAATACTTTTCAGATGACATAACACCCGGCATTCGAGCGGCAATTTTTTGGCTTCGTTTCCATAAATGCAGTGTTTCATACAATGTTAGATTAATATGATTATAAAAAGACGTTTTAAAACAGCTTGTTATGATTTTATTTTTAGGGTTTTATGATTTGGCACACTGATTGCTATATCTAAAGTATATAAAAAATTATTTAATTTGAAACAAGAAAAAGGAAGATATCGTGGCCTTATATGTAAATACAAATGTAGCATCTTTAAATTCACAGCGTAATTTGACGAACTCTACAAATGCGTTACAAACATCATTTGAGCGCCTATCTTCTGGTAAGCGTATTAACTCTGCTGCGGATGATGCTGCAGGTCTGCAAATTGGTTCTCGTTTAGAGTCTCAGGTAAATGGCTTAAATCAGGCGGCGCGTAATGCTAACGATGGTATTTCACTATCGCAAACGGCTGAAGGTGCGCTAGATGAAACAACCAACATGCTGCAACGTATGCGAGTATTATCAATTCAATCTGCTAATGGCTCAAACAGTGATGCTGACCGTGTGGCACTTGATAAAGAATATGGTCAACTACAGCAAGAAATAAACCGTGTTGCAGAGGATACAACGTTTGGTGGTATGGACTTACTGAACTCGACGTTTAACCAAGACTTCCAAATCGGTCCTGATGCCAATCAAATTATTAATGTTAAAATTTCTACTAACATGAATTCACTGGGTTTAGGTGTTGGTACTGCGACGTCTAATATTTTGCAGCCTGCAAGTGCACAAACGGCGATAAATAGTATCGATGCAGCAATTGCGACTGTGACTGAAACACGTGGTGATTTGGGTGCTAAGCAAAATCGTTTTTCTTCAACGATCCGTAACTTATCTAATATTTCTGAAAATGTATCTGCGTCTAAATCACGTATTATGGATGCTGACTTTGCGGCTGAATCTGCTAAATTGGCGCAGAATCAAGTATCGCAACAAGCGGCAAGTACCATGCTTAGTCAAGCCAATCAACAATCGCAAGTGGCAATGTCGTTACTGCAAGGTTAATTACCGTAAAGCTAATGGCATTATTATTTTGGCTCGCAAGGGCCAAAATAGCACCGCACTAAACTATCCTTTCCATTTGACCTGCTGTTGATTTACCGCCTCTGTTATTTCTATCGTTATGATTATCAATCATATTATAATTTCCCCTATAAAATAAAATAATCGTAACCACTTGTAATCAAACACTTTAATTTTTTTTATTGTCGATTTAAGAAAAAAAACTGAAAAAAACCAAAAAAACTCTAAAGGATGTATTTTTCGTGTCGATAACTTTTATAACAATACAAATAACTGATTATGCATAAGGGCTGTATTTTACATACACAGCAGTCCTTTACAGGATTTCTTTTAGGAGACGAATATGGCTGTTTATGTAAACACTAATGTAGCATCTTTAAATTCACAACGTAATTTGAGCAACGCTACCAATGAACTACAAAGCTCTTTCGAACGTTTATCATCTGGTAAGCGTATCAATAGCGCCGCTGATGATGCTGCGGGTTTACAAATCGGTTCTCGTTTAGAATCACAAGTAAGTGGTTTGAACCAAGCATCTCGAAATGCAAATGACGGTATTTCACTTGCGCAAACAGCGGAAGGTGCATTAGACGAAACCACTAACATGCTACAACGTATGCGTGTGCTTTCGATTCAATCTGCCAATGGTTCAAACAGCGACGCTGACCGTAATGCGCTGCAATCAGAGTTCAATGAATTACAAACTGAAATCACCCGTGTATCACAAGATACAACGTTTGGTGGCGAAAAATTACTTGATGGCTCATTTGATAAAGAGATTCAAGTTGGTGCTGATGCGAACCAAACAATCGCACTAAAAATGACGACTAGTATGGATGCGACTACACTCGCAGTGGGTAGTGCAGCAGCGAATATTACCACTGCCGCGGGTGCACAATCAGCAATCGCTGCATTAGATACAGCGCTTGAAACTGTGACTGGTACGCGTGCTGATCTTGGTGCGAAACAAAACCGTTTCTCATCAACAATCCGTAATATTAGTAATATTGCAGAAAACGTATCGGCGTCTAAATCACGTATCGTTGATACCGATTTTGCTGCTGAATCTGCTAAACTTGCACAAACTCAAGTGCAACAACAAGCAGCAAGCTCTATGCTAAGCCAAGCTAACCAATCATCACAAGTAGCATTATCTCTACTGTAATCATTTAGCTTTCTTTCTGCCCTGCACCTTGCGGGGCATTTTGATTTTTGGGGGTTACCATGTCCATTGACAATAATATGGATAGTAAGAGCATTGGTTTTTATCCTGACCCTGTAGTGACGAAAGAACCTGTCATTACCAATCCTGCCGTTTACATTTCACCGATTGACCCGCCTTTTCCAGAAGAAAAACCATTATCTGAACAAAAAATAGAAAATGATATAGATTTGGAACAAAACTTGCTTGAAGCAAAGGATACGCTACAAGCGCATTTTGATGTGAATAATAAGAAGCTCAATTTTAGTGTCCATGGTGACACTGGCCGTTTGGTTGTGAAAGTAGTTGATCCTGAAAGCGGTGAAATACTCAAAGAACTACCATCTGAAGCGGTATTAAAGATGGCGGCTAACATTGAAAAGTTTCAAGACAATATATCGGCTAGTTCAGGTCTCTTATTTGATGAGATGGTTTGATTAATATAGCGTGATAAGATAGTCGGATGTTTAATGTGATAGGCAATTTATTGCCTATCACATTACTATTGATGGAAATTAAGGATACGCATGGCCGGTATTACGATGGCAGGTACAGGTTCTGGATTAGATCTAGAAACGATCATTACAACATTTGTGACTGCTGAAAAAACGCCAAAAGAAACACGCTTAAATAAAAAAGAAGCTGACCTTACAACAGAGTTATCTGGTATTGGTACGTTAAAAGCGGGTTTGGCCGATTTTAAGTCAATTACAGGTAAGTTGGGTAATCCGGACTCTTTTTATCAAAGTAAAACCAATATTCGTTATCAAGGTCGTAATGTTGAGCAAACAACGGCTGGTGGCGCTGGTGATAGCGCCGCTTTACCTATTACTATTCAAACCAAAGGCGTAGTACCAAAAGGTGCATTTAATGTCGAAGTTAAGCAACTTGCACAGGGCGCGCGATTAGAATCTGATTTTTTACCCGACCGAGAAACAAAACCGGGACAGGGCATGCTGTATTTTGATGCCGGAAAAGATACTTTCCAAGTCAATGTCGATATCACTGATACGTTACAAAACATTCAAAAAAAGATTAATGACGCGCCAGACAATTACGGTATTAGTGCTAATGTTATTAGTTCTGATCTCGGCGCTAAAATTGTTTATACATCCGATAAAAGCGGTAAAGCCAATGATTTAGCGGTATTCACTTCGGATTCGAGTTTAAGTATTATCTCATCTGGTATGAAAGGTCACCCTGCGACCGATGCCGTTATTACGGTTGACGGTAACACTATAACCAAAGAAAAGAATATCTTTAATCATGCTGTCTCTGGCGTTACGATCACTGCCAATAGTTTGACTAAACTGAACGAGCCTGCCAATTTTTCAACGTCGACGGATCATGCTGCAGTGCAAGAACTGATTTATAGTTTTGTTGATGGTTATAATACTTTGATGGATAATATCAATGTATTGACCCATCCAGAGACGGGTGTTTTGAAATTTGATTCCAGTGCCAGAAGTATCAAGCAACAGCTTCAGGGTATTACAGGCGGCGTGGTTGATGATGCGAACAAGCGTCTTAATACCTTATACGGTGCCGGCATCTCATTAGAAGAAGGTGGCATGTTAGCAGTGAGTCCATTTGGTATGAGTGGGTCTAAATCCGGTGCTCAACGCTTAGATGAAGCAGTAAATAACTCATTAGATGATCTTGGCAAACTTTTTGCAGGGAATAATGGTATTGCGGCACAAATTAATCGCGTGTTGACCAACAATTTAGGTAATAAGGGCATGATCTCTCAGCAGGAAAATATGTTGAGTGAAAACTTACGCGACATTGGTGATGATCGGGCTAAGTTAGATCGCCACGTTGCCTCATTTGAAGATACATTACGAAAGAAATATACAGCCTTAGATAATACGGTATCACGTTATAATGCCACCGGTGATTACATTCGAAATGTATTAGGGTAATCATATTATTCTTCGTTATTTAAATAAATTAATAGTTAGGTAAAAAAACATGAGAGCTAATATAAGACGTTATCAGCAAGTCAGTCGAGAAAGTGGTATTGCGAGTGCTGATAACCATCAAGTGATTTTTATGTTGTTACAAGGATTGTTGGATGCTGTCGCAGTAGCAAAAGGCTGCATTTTACGTAAAGATATTGAAGGTAGAGCGAAAGCGATTAACAAATCAATCAATATTACCTCGGGTTTAATCGATGGTATCAACCATAAAATCCATCCCGAGATTGGTGAGAACTTTGATGGAATATATCGCTATATACAATTGCGTTTAAATGATGCGTCGTTAGAGCAGTCAGTTGAACCATTAGATGAAATTACGGCATTAGTCACACCAATTAAAGATGCTTGGTTAAACATACCGCAAGCAGAAAAAGAAAAAGCAGAGTCGGCTCGAAAGAAAGCTAGCGGTGCTTAATGATGAATGTAACTGATGTTGAATTAATGGCGCAAATATCGTCACTCTCTGCGCAAGCAAAGCAGGCGGTTATAGCAGAGCAGTTGGCTGAATGTGATCAGCTATTAATCCAACGTCAGATTTTAATTGAGCAATTAGTGTTACTCGAAAATCCAGCTCAATCCCCTCGAATACGTACTTTTCTAATCCAGTTAATGGCTGCGGATGAAGTGCAAGTCGCATCGCTAAAAAACACCAAATCAGTCCTTGAATCCCAGCAAGTGATCAATAAGCGCAGTGCTAAATCAATTAATCGCTATCTTACTATTAAACAATTTTAGGTTGTTATTATGGACCATTTAAATCACGATATTACCGCGCAAATAGCTGCATTAGAGTCACAGCAACAGCAGCAAAAAAAGCAGGTAAGCTTAGCGCATGCTATTGATGAAATTAATGTTAGAGCACAACCCAGCGTTGATCCGATGGCGTTGTACCATGCCAATATGCAAGCGTTTCAGCAGTATATTCCTGATATTTATCAGTCTTTTGTTAATTACCAACCGACTAAATTTGAACTGGCAAAGATAGCCGAAGTACTACACCTGGTAGATGTCGATGATAATCTGGTATTAGGTGAAAACTATTTTCACGATAGCTTGATTGATTTTGAACAGTATCGTGTTAATCCGCAGCTTGCGCGTATTGATTTTGCCGAAGAGATCGACAGTGTGGGGGATTTCATTCATGTGAAATACCTCAACCAGTTTATTCGTGCACTGCAGGGGATTAACCAAAAGCATAAAGCAGAGTTTGTGCTACCTGAAGCCGTGAATTTAATGGTTTGCTTTGGTTTAGGTTTAGGTTACTTCTTACCTGAAATGCTCAGTAAACACAGCGTTAAACGGTTATACATCTATGAACCGGAGAATGACTTCTTCTATGCCAGTTTATTTACCCTCGATTGGGCTGATATTCTACAACGTTTGGATGATAGTGGCAGTAGTTTACATCTCTGTCTCGGTGCCGATGAAGATGTATTCTTTCAGGATATTTCCTATGAATTAATGACTAAAGGTCGTTATGATTCGACGTTTAGTTTTTGCTATCAACATTATAAGACTGAGCAAACAAATCGCGCGTTAGAAAAATTTAATCAACAAAATTTTCATGTTGCGTTTGGTTTAGGTTTCTTTGATGATAGTTTGATGGCATTAGCACACCAGTATCACACCTTAAATAACCACGTCCCTTTGTTGGCGAAAGTAGAGCCTTTACCGGAATGTGAAACACGCTCGGTATTTATCCTCGGTAACGGCCCATCGCTGGATGAACACATTGACTATATTCGAGCAAACCGAGATAAGGTATTACTTGTTAGTGGTGGGACAACGATCCGCGCTTTGCAACAATATGGTATTACGCCTGATTTCCATCTAGAGATGGAGCGTACTAAGGTTACTTATACAGTCCTTAAGTCAGTTGATGATGATGCTTATTTAAAATCAATCCCATTGTTAACCTTAAATACGGTAACACCTGATGTGCTCAATTTATTTGATCGCAGCTTGATGGGGTTAAAATTACAAGAGCCCTCAACTGAAATTATCCTTAATGCTGAATTGGGTTGTGACAACGACAATTTAACCCAATTGATTTTTGTTAATCCAACCGTGTCTAATCTGGCGTTATCTTATTTTACGCGTATGGGTTTTAAAAATATTTACTTGTTTGGTGTTGACCTTGGTTTTAGCGGTGAAGCGCATCACAGTAAAAAAAGTATTTATTATAATCAGTCGGGCGAAGACAAATTATTATTTGATAAGAAAGCCTTGTCAGGCTTTCTGTCCCCTGGCAATCACGTAGATGAAGTAGAAACGACGATGATTTTCCAAATGTCTGCCAAAGGCATGGGGGAGTTACTCGATTTTTATCCAGATGTTAACTGTTACAACTTAGGTAATGGCATTAAGATTAAAAATGCGATACCGACGTACCAAGCTGACGTGGTATTAACGGATGAGGTATTTGATAAAGCGGAGTTTGTTGATCGTATGCTGGTTCATTACTCTGCGGATACGCAGATATTAGCCAAGCAGTATAGTGCTGTCTTAGAGCAAGATATATTTGCTGATTTTGTCGATGAAATGATCGCGATTATTAAACCTCCGGTGCTCAGTCGTTATGATGCATTAGAGCAACTTCATCAGCAATTTAAGTTATTAAATAGTCAACTTAATACCAAATATGCGTTTTTGGTTGAGTTATTGAATGGCACATTACAGCATTGTCATGCGGCATTAATTAAGATGTTGTTGTTACCTGCTACTGCAGAGCAAGGTCTTATTTACTATCAGCAAGGGCTCGATATTTATATTGATTACTTGGAAGAGACCAAGGTTAAATATAAGCGCGAATTATTTGAGGTAGACCAAACAGATATCTCTGATACTTGGAAATAAAAGTTTGGAATTGATCGTTTCGGTATATACTCATAAGCCATTCTAATCGCTTGGCTTATGATGAAAACTTATTTTTTAATTCCTTTTCTTGCATTATTATCCGCATTAACGCCGCTTGCTGTGGATATGTATTTGCCGGCAATGCCTAATATTGCCAGCGATTTTAATGTCTCTATTGAAATCATTCAAACCACACTCAGTACTTACCTATTAGGCTTTGCCATTGGTCAGCTTTTTTATGGCCCATTAGCAGACAGCTATGGTCGTAAACCTGTGCTTATTTGTGGACTTGTCACGTATTTAATTGCCAGTATTGGTATTGTTTACGGCGATTCTATTGAACAATTTAAATGGTTACGGTTATTACAAGCCATCGGCGGTGGGGCTGCATCAGTCGTTGTGAGTTCATTGCTACGCGATCTATTTTCCGGTTCGATGTTTTCTAAAATGATGTCTTATGTTGTATTATCAATGACATTAGCACCACTTGTGGCACCGTTAATTGGCGCGCAGTTATTGGTATGGTTTAGCTGGCCGAGTATTTTTGTGGTATTGGCAATCTTGACGTCGGTCTGTTTGTTAGTGAGCTACTTAGGCATTAAAGAAACGCTACCGAAAGAACGCCGAGTCGCGTTTAATTTATCGCAGGTATTCAGTAATTATTGGCTGATTTTACGCAACCGTAAAGTCCTGGGCCTGATGCTGTGCGGCGCCTTTAATGTCTCTGGTATGTTTGCGTTTTTAACTGCTTCCCCCTTTGTATATATTGAATATTTTGGCATAGATGCACAAGATTACGGTTACCTGTTTGCTTGTAATATATTGGGCATGATGGTTGTTACTTGGGTGAATGCCAAGATCGTGATGCGTTTTGGTTATCAGCAGATATTACGTGCGGGTATTATTATTAGTGCGGTCGTGTCGGTGTTATTTTGGTTGGTCAATGCTAACCTAACATTTGGCTTAATCGGCTTGGTTATGTCGACCGTGGCCTATATCTCGTTAATTAGTCTCATCGGTTCGAATGTGATGACGGGCGTATTGGCTGAATTCCCACATATTTCAGGTACTGCCTCGGCATTGGCTGCCACGATCCGATTCGGGTTTGGTGCTATATCCGGATTAGTGATTAGTATATTACATGATGGCACGCCGCTCCCGATGATCATGGTGATTAGCGGCTGTGGGATATTATCGTTTCTGAGTTATTTCATATTGACGGATAGAGCAAATAAGGACAGTTAATGCGTATTGAATTTATTAGTACTGGCGACGAAGTATTATCAGGTCAAATTGTCGATACCAATGCGGCATGGATATCACAACTTTTCTTTCATCAAGGACGCGCGTTTACCCGTCGTCATACGGTGGCAGATGATCTTGAGTCGCTTATCGATATTATCACTGAAACCAGCCATCGTGCAGATGTGGTGATCGTCAATGGTGGCTTAGGGCCAACATCAGATGATCTGAGTGCTGAAGCTGCAGCGAAAGCCATGGCTGTACCCTTAGCACTATCGCAAGCCTGGTACGATCATTTAGTGGCTAAATATGGCCAGTCAGACCGCACATTATCAGCGAGTAATGAAAAACAAGCTTGGTTACCACAAGGTAGTGACGTTGTAGATAATCCTGTCGGCACCGCTTGTGGTTTTAGTTTTCAATTGAATCGCGCGCGTTTTTATTTTACGCCTGGTGTACCCAGCGAATTTAAACACATGGTTTCAGCGCAAATATTACCCGATATTCAACAGCGATTTACGGCTGTTAAAGTGCCGACTTTAATTAAAATTAAAACCTTTGGTATTTCTGAAGCGGTGTTAAATGAACAGCTCTTAGCATTAAGCTTACCTGAGACGATCACCTTGGGTTTTCGTGTTGACTTTCCGTTGGTCGAAGTGAAGTTACTGTCGACAGATGCTGTTGATTTGCAGCAAGCGAGGTTAAGAGTACTGGCTAAGTTATCTCAGTTCGTGTTGTTTGAAGGCGATGAATGTTTTGCCGAATACCTACAAGCATTAATGCTTGAAAAAGGCCATACTTTGTCACTTGCCGAGTCGTGTACAGGCGGTTTGATTGCCAGTGAATTAATTGCTGTCGCCGGTAGTTCTGGTTATCTTGATTCCAGCCATGTGACTTACAGTAATGAATCGAAAAGCCGCTTGGTTAGTGTCAATGAAACCACGTTAGCTAAGCACGGCGCTGTATCCATCGAAGTAGCAGCAGAGATGGCTGAAGGTGCGATGTTGAACGCGGGTGTTGATTTTGGTATTGCGGTGTCAGGTATTGCTGGCCCTGGTGGTGGCTGTGATGAAAAGCCCGTGGGTACAGTTGCCTTTGCGTTGGCAAGTAAAACGCATACCTACAGTCAGCTGTTATTTATCCCACGCAAGAGTCGTCAAGGTATCCGCACTGTGGCGTTATATGTGGCGTTAGATATGCTAAGAAGAGAATTGCTAGGATTAGATTTAGCTGCAGAGTTTGGCTCAATAGAGCGTCGGTCTGACCTGAACAGTGTGAAGAGATAATCTGTATCGATCGTAGGTATTCGAAGCGTACTGGTAATTACGTTGTGAGCGCTACACTGATGTAGCAATCACAACGTGTTCTATTCTGGCTTTGATTACTACCATTTCTGTTTTGGTTGAAACAGTAAGTCTAGCTCGTTCTTCTCATCTTCTTTTTCTTGGCGGTCTTTCAAGTCATCTGAAGAGGCTTGGGTAAGCTGTTCATTGACTTCATTTAATAACGAAACCAAAGTTGTCTGTTTGCTTATAAGTATTTCATTTTTATCATTAATACTATTTAGCGTATCGATGCCTTTACGTAATAACTGCTTGCAAGAGCCAAATTGACGCGAAGCACGAGATTCATAGGCTCGTTTCAATAAATTATCGATATTGACATTAAGCTGCATTAATTCAAGTTTACGATCTTCAATCACAAACGTTTGCGTATTCAATTTACTTTTTGCATGCTCGGCACGTAATACGGCACGAATTTTTTTTATTTGCTGGAGTAATACAATCGCTTCACGATCGGAATTAGGAGAACGAAACATTTTTTCTTCAACTTGCCCTGGGGCTTCTCTTAACTGTGCCATTTGCGCTTTGACATTGGTTAAGCGTTGACGGACTTGCGGTAAACTAGGGTCTATTTGTAATGTCGCGGAAAGTGAGTCATGCATTCGACTATTCAATACCAGCGTCAGTACTTTACTATACGGTAATGAGGTGGCGTTCAGCAGCAGTTCTTCCGTTTCTTGAATGACTTGTCTGTGCTTGATAATGAGTTGGCGTTTCTCGGTTTCAGCCTTACGCTTGTATTGCAGGACGATGTTATAGCCGATCACTAAAAACAACAGCACAGCAATCGCGATGACCATAAGTGTGAGCTTCATTGTATAATAAACCTAAGTTTGCTGCGGTACTAAGATGTTACTATAAATACCTTAGTTAAGGTAGTGTTAAGGTAAAGATACCACCGCCTAGTTTTCCGCCATTTCGCAAAGATATAACCCCTGTTTTAGCTTTGACCACATGTGCATTAGCAATTAATCGCGCAAAATATAAGCCTAATCCAGTACGCCCTTGCTTACTGCTTAGCTCGGCCATTGAGTTGTGCTGCGCTTGTAACATGCTATCAGGGTAGCCGTCACCGTTGTCGGCTATTTCGATGACCAACTGTTTGTTAACGAGGTTCGCCGTGACGAGGATCTTACCTTTACTATAGCGTAGCGCATTGATAAAGACGTCGGATAATAAGTAGCTAATCAAATTGTGATCACAGTACCAAGCAAGGTCAGGGTCAATATTAACATTGATTTCGATGTTATTACTGTCACTGTACATTTGGTTTTTAATACAAAACTCAGTGAAGTAATCAGCAATGAAACACTCTGCAATGTTGATTGGTAGCTGATCTTTTTCATCTCGGTAAAGCGATAAAACTTGGATTAGACTGCTATTAAGACGCAGTACCTCATAGTGTAAATCAGCCAGTTTAGCAGCCTGTTTATTCTTGTCCGGCGCGGTATTTATATCCGCAGACATGGACTCGATCGATTGCAGTAACAAGCATAATGAGTTTTTCATGTCGTGCACTGCCGATGTCAGAATCAACGCATAATCCACTGTGTCTTTCGTTGGTTTAATGTTATCGTCTAATGGTGTTATCATATCTTTAACTAGCATAAAAGTAATGATCCCTAGCATATCTTATTAGCAAGAAATAACAGTATTCTGCTCTGGTTTTGTTAGAATACAATTAATTATTTGGAATATAGAGCACATCACGAATGAAGTTACAGCAATTTAGATACATAGTCGAAGTTCTCAATCACAATTTGAATGTGTCTGCGACAGCAGAAAGTCTTTATACTTCGCAACCCGGCATCAGCAAACAAGTGCGTATGTTAGAAGATGAACTCGGCGTACAAATCTTCGAACGTAGCGGTAAACACCTCACTAAAGTGACACCTGCTGGTAAAGATATTATTCGTATTGCTGCTGATATTCTAGGCAAGGTTGAAAGCATTAAAGCGGTGGCGAGTCAGCATACCCATCCTTCTAAAGGCACATTAAATATTTCGACAACGCATACTCAAGCGCGTTATGCATTGCCAAAAGTAATTAAAGGCTTTATTGAACGCTATCCTGATGTGTCATTAAATATGCATCAAGGTACGCCAGCACAGATAAGTGATTCGGTTTCTAAGGGCACTGCTGATTTTGCGATTGCGACTGAAGCATTGCATTTATACAGTGATTTGGTGATGTTACCTTGTTATCACTGGAATCGTTCTATTATCGTCAAACCGGGTCATCCTCTCACCAAAGTGGGTAAGATTACCGTTGAAGATATCGCCAAATACGCGCTTGTTACCTACGTATTTGGTTTTACTGGGCGTTCTGAATTAGATTGTGCGTTTGATGCCGCCGGACTAGAGCCTAAAATTGTGTTTACGGCAACAGATGCTGACGTGATCAAAACCTACGTGAAACTTGGTATCGGTGTAGGCGTGTTAGCTACAATGGCGTTTGATGATGCCACGGATGATGATCTAGTACGTATCGATGCAAGTCATTTATTTACCTCGAGCACGACTAAAATTGGTTTCCGTAAAGGCACGTTCTTACGTACTTACATGTATGATTTTATGGAACGTTTTGCACCGCATTTAACACGCGATGTTGTTGATAAAGCAATTATGCTTAAAACAGCAGATGAAATTGATGACATGTTTAAAGAGATCTCGCTACCAACAAGGTAACGAGATAGTATGACTCGGCTAATTATTTGTGTTTAGCCGAGCGTTTTTTCAGCTTGTCTTTTCTCTTTTCCCATTCTTTTCTTATCGTTTTTCTTCGCCACCGCTTCGACTTTATTTGATGCTATAGCCGTAGATGTTGCTGTCGTTGTATCCAATGTCACCGTTGAACAAGCATTATCGTTAATGACATCAATCAATTCATGCATACTATTTGATAATGCATCATCGTGGCCAAGTCGTGCTATTTGTTCACTGACAATATCAATCGCACTGGTCATCACCACTTGTTCTAACTCGGTAAATGCATCTTCGATGTAACTTGATATTTTCGTCAGGTCGGGTAGATTTGTGCGACATGCAATTAAACCGACATTGAGATGTTCCATATAACTGTACAAGGTTATATTCAGTGACATTCCCGGTGGTAGTGCTGATAACGGGAAGCATTCCTGCATTTTCGCACCCATCATATACATAGGTTTACGTGGGCCGGGAACATTTGAGATAAGCACATTACCGACAGGCGGTAATATGGTGTCGAGATTCAGTAATTCACTGATCACCGCCAAACCTTGACTGGCGAGCGTATAGCTTGTTAATGCTTCATCAGATAACAATCTGGCTTCTTGTTTTAATTTGTCACAAGCGTCTTTGATGGCCATTAGACGCGTTAGTGGTGAGGCGTCACTATGGGCTAATTCCACCATCGTAATGGCGATACGATTATTCGATGTTGTGTCGCTGGGATCGCGCAGGCTTACTGGGATTTGGGCTGTGAGCGGTTGTTTAAGTTTAAAATTTAAATCCGCTAAATAACGGTGTAATGCGATGTCACAAATACAGACCACGACATCGTTTACCGTTGTCCCAGCTATTTTACCTATGTTCTTTACACGAGCGAGCGGTAACAGGCTTGTTGCCGCTCGGCGCGCACGTTTTGGACTCACTGAAAATGGTGTTTTGGGCGCTGTAAACGGGGTCGGGATATTGGCTTTGTAGACCTTCGCGCCTTGTAATAACAACTTAGAACCCAATCCAATAATCGAGGGTATTGCCCGTACTTGCTTGGTTAATATTGCCCCATTTTGTTTTAATGCTTTAACCAAACTGGTTTTGACTTCGGTATCAGGCTGTTTACTCTCAAAACCTGTTTGACTCCAAAATGCTTGCAATGCGCCATCAGCTTGTGGGGATAAATAACTAAGGATAATACGGTTGGCTTTGACACCGTCAGTAAAGGCATGGTGCAATTTTAGATAGATGGAGAATTGATTGTTCGCTAGTCCTGAAATTAAATGCATTTCCCAGAGTGGGCGACTACGGTCCATCAGGTTAGAGTGGGAGTGCTCTATGTATTCAATAAGTTGCTCCCGCGTACCAGGCTGGGGTAAGCGAATGCGGCGCACGTGATAATCAAGCTCAACGTTATGATCTTCTTGCCAGTGCATCATACCCGAGTAAGCGGTGTGTAATGTGTAATTAAATGGTTTTTCTACTTTCGTACATGCCATCAGTTGTTGATACAGATCTTCACCATAATCGCCTTGATAGTCATTTGGAATATCAAAAATTTGCATTGCTGCTACATGGTTTGGGCGTGATACCGTTTCGCAATACAGGAATCCCATATCGGGTAGAGTGAGCGCTTTCATGAAAATTTCCCTAATGTTGGCAGAGCGGACAGCTGGTTACGTCGTGCGATAAAATAGAATAAGTGACCTAATGCTGGAGTAGAGAGTAGTTAAGCTGCAAAGTCATTAGAGCCAAGGCTAATCACTGCTATTTACACCTAAAAGTATGAGGCTTTTTCTCAGGGGTTACTGCATGTTGAGATAAATCCGTAATCAAAGGTGTGAGGACCGGTTAATACCTGTTAGTGGTTAGTTTGAGGTAGTGTATTTGAAGATAAGACAAGGTCGGGGAGTTGAAGATGAGTCGGGCGCATTACTATGGATATAAACTATGGATATAAAAACTATGGATATAAAAACTACGGATATAAAAAAGCCAGAATTGTGACGATCACATTCTGGCTTTTATTCGCTCTGAACCTAAATAATGTTAGTTATTTAGGTGAGACATATTAAGTACAAGTGTGGGCTTTTTTGATATCGCCAACATTTAGTACTTTAATTGCTAAACCACCCTGTGATGTTTCACGGTATTTAGCATTCATGTCTTTACCAGTCTCGTACATTGTTTCGATAACTTTATCTAACGATACACAAGGTTCACTGGTACGGCGCATTGCCATACGTGAAGCATTGATTGCTTTTACTGCTGCAATCGCGTTACGTTCGATACAAGGTACTTGTACTTGGCCGCCAACAGGGTCGCAAGTTAGACCTAAGTTATGTTCCATGCCGATCTCAGCTGCTTGACAAACTTGTGATGCGCTTGCACCCATCAGTTCTGCAAGGCCTGCTGCTGCCATTGAACATGACACGCCTACTTCGCCTTGACAACCTACTTCCGCGCCTGAAATAGATGCGTTAGTTTTGTATAGGATGCCAATAGCACCTGATGCGAGGAAGAATTTAGTGTATTCATCGCGAGTTAATGGGCGGATAAACTTGTCGTAGTAAGCTAATACAGCTGGGATGATACCCGCAGCGCCGTTTGTTGGTGCTGTTACGACACGGCCACCGGCTGCATTTTCTTCACTCACTGCAAGTGCAAACATATTAACCCAGTCAATGATATTCATTGGATCTGTGTTAAAACCATCGCTTGCTTCTAGTTGACGTTTAAGTGCTGCTGCACGACGCGGCACGCGTAATGGACCAGCTAATAAACCTTCAGTTTTAGAACCACGTTCAATTGCTGCCAACATCGTTGTCCAGATAATTGAGAACTGGTGATGTGTTTCTTGCTCAGTGCGGAATGATTTTTCATTCTCAGCCATAAGTGCACTGATCGATAAAGCGTTAGCTTGGCAGTGTTCAACCAGTTTTGCTGCGCTGTTAAATGGGTATTTAACGTCAGCTGTTTCACCTTGTGTTAGACCGAAGTTTTCTTCGTCAACGATGAAACCACCACCAGTAGAGTAGTATGTTTTTGTAAACGATACTTCACCATCGATGTAAGCGTGAATTTTCAAACCATTTTCGTGTAGTGCAAGCGGCTCATCAATAAAATTCATAGCTGAAGGGGGAAAATCAACAGTATGACAGTGTAGACCGATTGGTAAACGACGTGTTTGTTCAACACGGTGAATAAACTCTGGGATTGCATCAATATCAACAGTTTCAGGTGAATTACCTGCTAAACCCATTAAGATAGCAATATCAGTGTGGTGACCTTTACCAGTCAACGATAATGAACCATGCACATCCACTGTGATTTGAGTGACTTCGCGGATCTTCCCTGTCGCTCGTAGGTCGTCGATAAATTGTTTAGCAGCTTTCATTGGACCAACAGTATGAGAACTTGATGGACCAATACCAACTTTGTAGATATCGAATACACTGATCATAGTAATTCCTCAGCAGATGCTTAAGTTATATAAGCTTAAATAATTAGCGCGCTAACAGTTTCTTGCTAGGCAGAATAATGGAGGATTAAACTTTTTTTTAATCTCTCAAATTTTATGTCGCTATAATAGCGATTTAATTCGAAAAAACAACTGTCAATATAGCAGGCAACACTGTTATTTAGAGATTGATCCCATATAACAATTTATTATGTTTAAAAAATGCAGTGTAAAGCTTTGTTTGTTTTATATGAGGAAGAACTTTTAATTACCAAGGTCATAAACGCGTGTATTTTTGGCGGGTATTTACACGTGACTATTACCTTTAATAATTAATGGTTTAGGCAGGAGTGGCGGTTGTTTGTTAATAGTGAATAATCCAGTGGTCGACTAACAACAATATAAATAACACCATTAAATGTATGATCGAGAATTTAAATGTTTGGAAAGCAGTTTTTCGGGTGGGTTTGAATTTTAAGCGATAAGCGTAATAAATGAAGCTCAGCCCTAAGACGGTTGAACCAGCCAAATAGAGTAAGCCACTGAGTTGAGTCAGCCAAGGTAACCAAGTGACAGGTAATAGCAGTAACGTGTATAGCAATATCAGGGTTTTAGTATATTCCGCACCATGGGTCACAGGTAACATCGGGATCTTGGCTTTGGCGTATTCTTTTTCTCGATGGATCGCCAGCGCCCAAAAGTGGGGGGGCGTCCAGATGAAAATAATCATTACAAGCAGTAACGCTTGTCCGGTGACCTCGCCAGTCATTGCTGTCCAACCCAGTAGTGGAGGGGTCGCGCCTGCAAGTCCACCGATGGCAATATTTTGTGGTGTTGCCCGTTTCAAGTACATGGTGTAAATCACCGCATACCCAATCAAACTGGCGAAGGTTAACCAAGCCGTTAACGCATTAACAAAAACAAACAACGTCGCCATACCGATGATGGCCATGCCTGTGGCAAAGACCAATGCTTTTGCTGTGCTAATGGTATTTTGCACGAGGGGCCGCTGGTGGGTTCGGGTCATGATGGCATCAATACGTTGGTCGAGAATGTGGTTGTAGGCCGCTGCGGCTGCTGACAGTAGTCCAATACCAATTAATGCTGGCACCAATAAACTCAGTGGCGGTAGCGTAGGGAGTGCCAGCACCATACCGACCAATGCAGTGAGCAGTAACAACGCCACGACTTTAGGTTTGGTTAGTTGATAGTAGGCGCGCCAGTTAGGGGTAAGCGTTAATATGATAGATTGCGTATTCATAACACCTCTTGCAATTGTTGTTGGTTGAACCAAAGTAGGGTGACTAAGGTTATCAGTAAGATCGCCGCGACTAGGTTGTGCGCCACTGCGATACCCAGCGGTAGTTGGAATAAAACATTAGCGATACCTAAGCTGACTTGTAAGCAAAGAATCACAAGTAGGGCTTTGGCAATAAAGCGTATCTTTCTTTCTGGTTGATACTTGAGTAATTGATAGGCAGTGAGTAGCAGATAAACGATAGTCACTCCAGCCCAGATACGGTGCGTGATATGGATATTCATTCTGGCGATAGTATCTCGCACACCATACTGGTAGGTGTCAGCAACAGGGCTGAGACTAAATACATCATTGAGATTAAAACGGCTTAACCAGTCACCATTACAAATCGGAAATTCAGTGCAGACAATGGCGGCGTAATTTGAACTTGTCCAACCGCCCAGTGCAATTTGGATAATGACGACTGCCAGCGCAATACTGCAATATAATTGAATGCGGGTTAATCGTTGTCTATGGGTGGGCAATATTCGATCACTGTGGCGTAAATCATTTAAAGGTTGGGTTAATAGGTTCGGTGTCATTGGCGGTTGAGATAACCGCAATCGAAATAATACCAGCAGGGATAAAATACTAAAGCCACCCAATAAATGCCCCATGACAATGATGGGCTGTAAATTCATGGTGACTGTCCACATCCCTAACGCGGCTTGAAATAACACCAGTAGCGTGAGCCCTGTTGCCAATCCAAGTTGCTGTCGCTTTTTACCACTGACGATGAAAATAATCAGGATAAGCAGGCCTAACAGCCCAGCAATATAGCGGTGGATCATTTCATTCCAGGCTTTTTCTGGCAGTAAAGGTTGATCGGGATAAGCGCGTTGCGCAGAGGCGATATCTTGTGCGTTGGCCGGCACAGTATTAAAGCCATAGCAACCGGGCCAGTCAGGGCAACCGAGTCCGGCATCGGTTAAACGCGTATAAGCACCAAGAACAATGACGACAAAAGCTAATAAAATCGTCAGGTTGAGCAGTTTTGACATAGACAATCCTTGTTTATTGCATTACTTACCCTATTTTAGATATTTTAAGTAAGCGCTTTAAATCCTTTAATAAACCCGCTGATACTTTCAATGCCGCTGTTTTATCTGCAGGGAATTGATAACGCATGAAAACATTTCCTAATGGGTCAACTAAATATAGTGTATCCGTGATTAATTGCTGCTGGTTAACAGCGCTTAATTGTAATTTTGTGAGCGCTTGTGTATTGATACTCTCAGATTCAAATGAGGGCGTTGCAGTGAGATAGCGTTGCACGCGACGGCCTTCGGAAGCGAGTAGCGTATGCACTTGTTGGATTTGCCATATACTCTCTTGGCAAACGGCGCTGCAGTCTTCATTAGGATTATAGAGTAGTAACCAGGCTTGCGGTGCGGAGGCGAGGGTTAACGGTGGTGTTATTAATTCACCAGTATTGGTTTTAGCCCCTTGGTACCAGTCATTCACTAGCACCACTTTTGCGACTAAAATAGGAGCGATAAATAAACCGAGCATGATAAATAAAGGTTTCTTTTGCATGACTAATCCTTATCTTGCATATAATTTTTCGTTACTTAGGTATTTAGTTTGTTGGTTACTTGGTATTTCTTTATCCAGTAGCCACTGCACAGGCTTAATGCTAACGCTAAGGCAAACCATTGCACAGCATAGGCGGTATGCTTTGCTGGTGGCATGACGGTGATCTGCCAGGTTTTACTAAAGCCCACAGGGGAGTTACTTTTAAGCTGTAATAGTAAGGGGGTCAGTGGCATATTTAGGGTGGTCTGCAGTTGTGAAATAGTTGTGCGCTGTATCACCAAGATATTATTTTCACCAGTATAGATATTATCACCAAGTAACCAAGGTGATCCTTGTGCTGCGCTTAATGTGCCGGTTAAATGATAGTTACCGATGAATGCTGGTATTGCAGGTAATACTTGTCGTGATGGTGAAGCCGCTAGCCAACCTAGGTTTACTAATATGGTTTGTTCATCGCTGTGAAAAGGTAGGTATAAGTGATAACCGATACGTTTATTATTAATCTGATTATCGAGTAATAGTGGCTGTTGATTATCAAAATAGCCTTGTAATGACACGGAATGGTGCAGGTTGCGCGCTGTTACTTGCGAGAGTGTGGTGATGACGGTTTTATCGATATCCAATAGCGCTTGTTTTTCTTGCGCACGTGCAAGTTGCCACAGGCCCAGTTTCATACAAATACCGATGGCAAGTAGGCTAAAGATCACGAACCCGATTAAGCGTTTAGGGTATTTAGGTTTTGGTATGGTAGTAACATGAGTTTGCATATCTACTCTCGATCAATAGCAGCGTGCAATTAAGAATAGAGTTGATTTAATAAAGTGGGCGTAGAACAGTAGAAAAGTTAAATATATAAGTGGCTTACAGGAGAATATCCCAGTACAGGGTACTGGGAGAGTAACACATGACTAAAACGGTGTTATTTAACTTGCCAAGCGATTGTTTCGCCGGTTCTGATTGGTACCATTTTCGCGTCACCAAAAGGTAGCGTTGTTGGTACTTGCCATGCAGATTTTTCTAACGTGATCGTGTCAGTGTTGCGTGGTAAGTTATAAAAATCAGGACCATTAAAGCTGGCGAATGCTTCTAGCTTATCCAGCGCATTCTGTTGCTCAAATACTTCTGCATACAGCTCAATGGCAGCATGTGAGGTATAAGCGCCGGCACAACCACAAGCAGATTCTTTCTTGTCATCGGCGTGTGGCGCAGAATCTGTACCCAGGAAGAACTTGTTGCTACCGCTTGTAGCGGCTTGAATCAGTGCGGCTTGATGGGTATTACGCTTCAAAATTGGTAAACAGTAGTAGTGTGGCTTGATGCCGCCAACTAACATGTGGTTACGGTTGAATAATAAGTGATGTGCTGTGATTGTTGCAGCAATATTGTCGCTCGCATTATTCACAAACTCAACTGCATCTGCAGTCGTAATGTGTTCAAGCACAATTTTTAAATTTGGGAAATCAGCAATAACTGGTTTTAACACAGTATCTAAATATACTTTTTCACGATCAAAAATATCGATATCTGCATCTGTCACTTCACCGTGTAATAACAGTGGCATACCTGCATCTTGTAATGCTTGTAGCGCAGGATAAACATTCTTAATTGAGGTTACACCTGAAGATGAGTTTGTCGTCGCACCGGCTGGATAAAGCTTTGCTGCATAAACGATACCAGTTGCTTTTGCCGCGCGGATATCTTCAGCCGTTGTTTGGTCAGTCAAATAGATAGTCATTAATGGACTGAAAGTAGAACCTGCAGGTACGTTCGCTAAGATGCGTTGACGGTAGTCTTGGGCAATTTCAGCATTCGTTACGGGTGGTACTAGGTTCGGCATAATGATTGCGCGACCCATGTAACGGCTAATGTCAGCAACAGTATGTTTTAAAACATCACCATCTCGAAGGTGCAGGTGCCAGTCATCTGGGCGGGTGATCGTTAAAGTTTCCATTTGCTTTCTCCATCGCTAATTTCCGCAGATTCTAAAGATTAATGCTGGTGAAGTCAAAGCGCTAGTCGCAATTGGTGAGAAAAGACGATACCAAGCAAGCCTATTGTTAATTTTAGCTTATTTGGTATCGAAGTCGTCGTATATTGTTAGGTTAAAGTGATCGTGAGGGCGACTGTTCAAGGTCGATATTGTTAATCTTAAAACTAGAATCGTCACTAAACAATTTCACTAAACAATGTCATTAAAGAGTGTGACTAAACAATATAGACAAACAGAAATAAAATTATCCAGACCACATCAACAAAATGCCAGTACCAAGCCGCGGCTTCAAAAGCAAAATGTTTGCCTGGGGTAAAGTGACCGTTGATAACTCGCAATAGCATCACTGTTAACATGATCACGCCCAATGTAACGTGCATACCATGAAAACCGGTGAGCATATAAAAGGTATTACCGTAGACGCCGGAATCAAAACGCAATGATAATTCTTGATAAGCGTGTAGGTATTCTTCTACTTGGAAGAATAAGAAGGTAATACCCAGCGCCACGGTAATTGCTAACCAAGTGACTAACTTGGCACGGTGCTTGGCAATCAGATTATGATGCGCAAAATGTAACGTCACTGACGAGGTAATCAAAATGATGGTATTGACGAGTGGTAGCCCATACCAAGGCATAGCTTGTGTTTCTCTCCCGTCTGGGGTGATGGTTAATGGCCACGTAGGGATAAAGTCAGCCCAAATTACCGCATGGGTCATGGCGTTATTACCTTCACCACCGAGCCACGGAATAGACAAGTTTCGCAGGTAAAACAATACCCCAAATAACGCCACAAAAAACATCACTTCAGAAAAGATAAACCACAACATACCCATTCTAAAGGAACGATCTAGCTGTTCATTATAGAGGCCTTTCATCGATTCGCTAATGACATTACGAAACCAACTAAACAGCATGAATAATAAGATGGCGATACCGACAAATAAAATGGGTATGCCAGTATTACTGCCTTCTTTACCGATCATTTGTACTGTGGTTGCAGCGCCAATAGCAATGATGAAAAGAGCGATGGCACCGACTAAAGGCCAAGCACTACTGGCTGGTACATAGTAGTTCTTTGGGGCTTTGGCGTATTCGTTATTATCTGGCATTACAAGGCTCCTAGCGCATCGTTACTTTTTTTGGTTCATTGCTAAATCAGCATTGGGCTCGTTTTTAAACAGGGTGTAGGCGAGGGTTAATGTCGATATATCGGCTGGTATATTGGGGTCGATATAAAAGATAAGTGGCATCGTCGCCTCTTCATTTGCCGCTAACATTTGTTCTTGAAAGCAAAAGCATTCTGTTTTGACGAGGTATTGTGCGCCATAACCTGGACTGATCGACGGTACCGCGCGGCCAAAGGTGTCTTGGTCACTTTGATTAACCGCCATAAAGCTGACTTGATAACGTTCACCAGGATGTAACTCAATACTGTTAATCTCCGGCTTAAATTGCCAAGGTAATTGTTTATTTAGATAGGTAACAAACTCAACTTTAACAGTGCGAGACTCATCGACAGTTGTCATCGGTACAGATGATTCTCGGCTATAATCCTTACCGTTTAGCCCGGTAATGTCACAAAACACATCATAGAGTGGCACCAAGGCAAAACCGAACCCGAACATACCGACGGCGCTAAAAATCAGCAAGCGTAAGTGTTTTTTTATTTTAGGTGCTGTCATTATTTCACCTCAGGTGGGGTATCAAAGGTGTGATAAGGCGCGGGAGACGGTACCGTCCATTCTAATCCTTCAGCACCTTCCCAAGGTTTTGCTGGGGCTTTTTGACCACCACGAACGGCCATTATCACAACGGCAACAAAAAGGAGTTGCGAAAGACCAAACATGAAACCACCTATACTGACGATCTTGTTAATATCGGCAAATTGCAGTGCGTAATCAGGTATACGGCGTGGCATACCTGCAAGACCTAAGAAATGCATCGGGAAAAATAGAATGTTGACCGAGATAAGTGAACACCAAAAATGCCATTTACCCAGTCTTTCATTGAACATGTAGCCGGTCCATTTAGGTAGCCAGTAATAGGCTGCCGCCATAATCGAGAACACCGCGCCAGTGACCAGTACGTAATGAAAGTGAGCCACAACAAAGTAGGTATCATGATATTGAAAATCGGCGGGGGTAATGGCCAGCATCAGTCCCGAAAAACCACCTATGGTAAACAATACAATGAAAGCCAGTGAAAATAGCATGGGTACTTCAAAGGTGATCGAACCACGCCAGAGTGTTGATACCCAGTTAAATATTTTCACCCCCGTCGGTACCGATATCAGCATGGTGCAATACATAAAGAATAGTTCTGCGGCAAGTGGCAGACCGACGGTAAACATGTGATGTGCCCACACGGTGAAGCTTAAAATAGCAATGGATGCAGTGGCGTACACCATCGAGTGATAACCAAATAACTGTTTACGAGCAAAGGTCGGAATGATCGCAGAGATAATGCCAAATGATGGCAAGATCATGATATAAACTTCGGGATGACCAAAGAACCAGAATATGTGCTGGAAGAGTACCGGATCGCCACCGCCAGCAGCATCAAAGAAACTGGTACCAAAATACTTATCGGTTAAGATCATTGTCACTGCACCTGCCAATACTGGCATAACAGCAATTAATAGGAATGCGGTAATTAACCAGGTCCACACGAACATTGGCATTTTCATCATTGTCATGCCCGGTGCGCGCATATTTAAAATAGTGACGATGACGTTAATCGCCCCCATTATCGAGCTGATCCCCATTAAATGTACCGAGAATACAAACATCGCGGTACTGTCGGGACTGTATTTAGTTGATAAGGGTGGATAGAAGGTCCAACCAAAATTAGGCCCGCCACCTTCTGTAAATAGCGATAGCAGCAATAATGAAAAAGCAAACGGTAAGATCCAAAAACTCCAGTTATTCATGCGTGGCAAGGCCATATCTGGTGCCCCGATCATTAGCGGCAACATCCAGTTGGCCAAACCTACAAAGGCGGGCATCACGGCGCCAAACACCATGATTAACCCATGTGATGTGGTCATTTGATTGAAGAAATTAGGTTCGACTAATTGCAGGCCGGGTTGGAATAGTTCTGCACGAATGATCATGGCCATAGCGCCACCAATAAAAAACATCGTCAAACTAAACCACAAATATAGGCTGCCGATGTCTTTATGGTTAGTGGAAAATAACCAACGTTTATAACCTTTAGGCGCGCCGTGATGCTCAGCACCCTGGTGTGGATCGGCGTGGTGTAAATCAGAAGTAGAGTTAATCATTTGCTCGGCATTATCTTTTATTTTAATATCACTCATGTGCAGTCCCTTGAATTACCGATTAGTTGCTATTGGTTAATGCAGTGTCGATTTGTGCTGGCTGTACAATGTCACCGGTATTATTGTCCCAAGCATTGCGTTCATAGGTGATAACGGCTGCGAGCTCTTTTTTTGTTAACTGTTTGGCAAATGCAGCCATGGCAGTACCGGGTACGCCTTGCAGGACAATATTGATGTGTTTATTGACATCGCCAAGTGCAACTGGACTGTTTTTTAATGCGGGGAACGCGCCGGGAATACCTTGTCCGCCAGCTTGGTGACAAGCTGCGCAGGTACGGTTATAGACGGTTTCACCAAGCGTCATCATTGTTGGCATGTCCATTGTTTTGGTCAGGCTTTGCTGTTCTGCTTGTAACTGCTGATTCGCCGTGATCTTTGCCTGTGCTAGCCAGTCATCAAAAGCTTCAGGCTCTAGTGCGGTGACCACAATTGGCATGAAGCCATGATCTTTACCACACAGTTCAGCGCATTGGCCGCGGTAGGTACCGGGAGTATCAATTTTGGTCCAAGCCTCGTTAATAAAACCGGGATTGGCGTCTTTTTTTACGGCAAAGGCTGGTACCCACCATGAATGGATAACATCGTCGGCAGTAACCAAGAAACGGATTTTTTTATTGATCGGTAATACCAGAGGGTTATCGACTTCTTTTAGATAATAAGGCTGTTTCTCAACTTCGTTATTAATTTCTGCTTGGCTGGTGGTTAAACGGCTATAGAATTCAAGATCATGATCGAAATAACGATAATGCCACTTCCATTGCGAACCTGTTATTTGAATGGTGATATCCGCTTCACTGGTATCTTCCATTAAGATGAGCGCTTGGGTTGATGGGATCGCCATGGCAATTAAAATGACGATGGGGATCGCGGTCCAAATTATTTCGACTGTTGTGCTTTCATGGAACTTGGCAGCGATGGCTCCTTGGGACTTACGGTGACGATATAAAGACCAAAACATGATGCCAAAAACAATGACTGCAATCGCAATACAAATATAGAGAATGGTCATGTGTAAGTTATAAACGGTATTACTGATACCTGTGACGCCCTCGGTCATATTCAGTGTCGACTGCTGGGCAAATAGCGGTGTTGATACAATCCCTAGTACAGATGCGATTAGTGGTGTTGTTAGTTTAGATAAGCGCACATAACCTCCCTCAAAATTATCCATAATGACTCGTAAGATATAGATTAGATAATGAGTGAATTGTGTCCTTTGCTACGACGCTAAGCATTTAACAATCCACTGTTATTTGCCGAAGTATAGTTACAGAAATGTTAATTGTGCTACTTTGTGGCGAAGATAAATTACTTTATGTATTGCGCATCAAGCATTGAAGGTAACAATCTCAAATGATTGCTTTAATGTTGTTATTTGAGCCTGTAATCGCGCGATGTGGCTGGCAACTGATTGTGATAAGTCTTGTTGCTCTTGGTCTTTGACACTATCTAAGCGCATTACTTTTAATTTGATGATCTGTGTGTCGGTCATGAGATTGTCAATATGCTGCATCATTTCGGGGTTGGGATATTTTTCTTTGAGCGACTCAAGTTGATTGGTAAAGTCTACAAATGCGCGTTCAATTTCGATAAGGGTCATCGCAACTCCTAATAACAATTTAAAGGGATTAATCTGGCTAACGTTAAATTGATTATAGTGTATATTTTCATTTTCTACTGCGCAGGGAATTCAGTTTTCTGTGGGGGCGATAAACAGCATATTAGTATCAGAATGGCGGGGTGATTTGTTAGATTGGGAGATGAATGGTCAGAACGTCGATGGTGACTAATTAACCAACGTTGCGATATGTTGAGATATAAAGTTGTAAAATTTATTGTTTTTTATCTTATTTGCCCATAAAAATCATTTTTGTTCTTGAATTTTAACTTTTCATCCATACATTATAAGCAAATAAATTATTTAAGTGCTATATAGAGCGGCAATGCTCGATTTTTTTATTGCTGCTAGCTATAATGTCGCGTCATAAATTTCCAGTTGGAAATGTTATAAATTACTTAGAGGTATCTAAATGCAAGTTTCTGTAGAGACGACTCAAGGCCTAGAGCGCCGTTTAACTATCACAGTTCCAGCTGCAACAGTTAGCAAAGAAATCGATAACCGTTTACGTGGTTTAGCAAAAACTCAACGTATCGATGGTTTCCGTCCTGGTAAAGTTCCAGCTAAAGTAATCAAGAAACGTTTTGGCGCTGCTGTAGCTGAAGAAGTTGCTGGTGAAATCATGCAACGTAACTTCTACGAAGCAATCGTAGCTGAAAAATTAAACTTAGCTGGTGCTCCAACACTAGAACCAGCAGCCGTTAAAGAAGGCGAAGACTTCTCTTTCACTGCAACACTTGAAGTTTACCCTGAATTCGAAGTTGCTGGTATCGAAGCAATGACTATCGAAAAATCAGTATCTTCAGTAACTGAAGCTGATGTTGATGGCATGATCGAAACGTTACGTAAGCAACACGCTGAGTGGGTTACTGCTGATCGCGCTGCTGAAGCTAACGACCAAGTTAAAGTTAATTTTAACGGTAGCATCGACGGTGAAGAATTCGAAGGCGGCAAAGCTGAAGACTTTACACTAGCTATGGGCCAAGGTCGTATGATCCCTGGCTTCGAAGAAGGCATCGTAGGTAAATCTGCTGGCGAAGAGTTCACTGTTGAAGTAACTTTCCCTGAAGAATACCATGCAGAAAACCTAAAAGGTAAAACTGCAAGCTTCGCTATCACGCTAAACGCTGTTGAAGCGCAAGAACTTCCAGAAATCAATGCTGAATTTGTAGGTAAATTTGGTGTTGAAGACGGTACTCTTGAGTCTCTAAAAGCTGAAATCAGCAAAAACATGAGCCGTGAACTTGAGCAAGCTATCAAAGCTGACACAAAAACTAAAGTGCTTGACGCATTAGTTGCATCAAATGACATCGACGTTCCTGCTGCACTAGTTAAGCAAGAAATCGTTACATTACGTGAGCAAGCTATGCAACGTTTTGGTCAAATGGCGCCACAAAACGCACCTGAACTTCCTGATGAGTTATTCACAGAGCAAGCTAGCCGTCGTGTTCGCATCGGTCTAGTACTTGGTGAATTCATCAAAGTAAACGAAATCACTGCAGATGACGCACGTGTTCAAGACATGATCGCATCTATGGCTTCTGCATACGAAGATCCAGCTGAAGTAATCGCACACTACAAAGACAACGAACAAGCACTAGAAAACGTTCGTAACGTAGCTGTTGAAGACCAAGCTATTGATTTAGTATTAGAAAAAGCTAACGTTTCAGAAAAAGAAGTTGCGTTTGAAGAACTAATGAATAAAGCGACTCAAAACGCATAATTGTTGATTCGATTGAACAAAATACATAATTAAGCGCTATAATGGCTCGAGTGGGGGTATTTCACTTGGGCCATTTTTATTTAGGGATGATAATATGTCAAAATTCTTTAATGATATCACAGAGTCTCCGTCAAGCGCGTTAGTGCCTATGGTTGTTGAACAAACAGCTAAAGGCGAGCGTTCTTATGACATCTATTCTCGACTCTTAAAAGACCGTGTAATCTTTTTGACTGGCCAGGTTGAAGACCACATGGCCAATCTAGTTGTTGCACAGCTACTTTTCTTAGAATCAGAAAACCCAGATAAAGATATTTTTCTTTATATCAATTCACCAGGCGGTTCTGTAAGTGCTGGTATGTCAATTTATGACACCATGCAGTTTATCAAACCAAATGTGTCTACAATTTGTATGGGTATGGCTGCGAGCATGGGTGCATTCCTTCTTGCTGGTGGCGAAAAAGGTAAGCGTCACGCATTGCCTAACGCTAAGATCATGATTCACCAACCTTTAGGTGGTTATCAAGGTCAAGCATCTGATATTGAAATTCACGCCAATGAGATTCTTAAAACTAAGCGTAAATTGAATGAAATATTAGCTGCGCATACAGGTCAAGAATATGATCGTCTTGCGGCAGATACAGACCGTGATAATTATATGACGGCAGCTGAAGCGATGGATTACGGTCTTATCGATACAGTAATAACAAAACGTGACTAAGTAATTTTTGACAGGTCGACTCTCTTTTAGCCATAATCAAGATTGGGCATAAGACTTTCTACCTGTAATGTGAGGTTATCGAATGACAGAAACAAAAAGTGGGGATAACGGTAAATTACTTTATTGTTCTTTTTGTGGCAAAAGCCAACATGAAGTACGTAAATTAATTGCCGGCCCATCTGTCTACATTTGTGATGAATGTGTTGATCTTTGTAACGATATTATTCGTGAAGAGATTAAAGAAATTGCACCAAAACGTGAAGGTGATGAATTACCGACACCGCATCAGATTCGTAGCAAGTTAGACGATTACGTTATTGGTCAAGACCATGCGAAGAAAGTATTAGCAGTAGCGGTATACAATCACTATAAGCGTTTGCGCAATGGCGATACATCAAATGGTGTAGAACTAGGTAAGAGTAATATCTTGTTAATTGGTCCAACTGGTAGTGGTAAAACATTATTAGCTGAAACATTAGCGCGTATTCTTGATGTACCTTTTACTATGGCTGATGCAACAACATTAACTGAAGCTGGTTATGTTGGTGAAGATGTTGAAAATATTATTCAGAAATTATTGCAGAAATGTGATTACGATGTAGAAAAAGCCCAACGCGGTATTGTCTATATTGATGAAATTGATAAAATTTCACGTAAATCTGATAATCCATCGATTACTCGTGACGTATCGGGTGAAGGTGTTCAACAAGCATTATTAAAACTCATTGAAGGGACTGTTGCTTCAGTACCGCCACAAGGTGGTCGTAAGCATCCTCAACAAGAGTTTTTACAAGTAGATACATCTAAGATTCTATTTATCTGTGGTGGTGCATTTGCTGGCTTAGAGAAAGTAATCGAAATGCGCAGTAACGTAGGCAGTGGTATTGGCTTTACGGCAGAAGTGAGAGGCGAAGCTGACAAAGCAACGTTATCGCAAGTATTTGCTAAAGTTGAACCACAAGATTTAGTTAAATTCGGTCTTATCCCTGAATTTATCGGTCGTCTACCTGTGACCGCGACATTAACAGAACTTGATGAAGAAGCATTAATTCAAATCCTAACTGAACCGAAAAATGCACTGACTAAACAGTATGCTGCACTATTCGATTTAGAAGGCGTTGAACTTGAGTTCCGTGAAGATGCATTAACTGCAATTGCTAAAAAAGCGATGTCTCGAAATACTGGTGCACGTGGTTTACGTTCAATTGTAGAAGCTGTTTTACTGGATACGATGTACGATCTTCCTTCAGTTGAAGATATTTGCAAAGTTGTTATTGATGAATCTGTTATTAAAGAAGAATCAGCACCAATTTTGATTTATGAGAATACTGAAAATCAGGCTGTATCAGCAGACTAGTGTTAGATTTTTAAACACTTACTGTTAAAAAGGGGCGCAATGCCCCTTTTTTTATATTTTTTTTCATAATTTAAGCTCCTAGCATTGATTGTTGAGTAATAACCCCTATATATTCAATATTAGCCCTTAGTCCAGTTTTATAAGTGAGGACAAGATGAGTTTTGAGCGTACTGAACGCGTAGATATACCTGTATTACCATTGCGTGATGTTGTGGTTTATCCCCACATGGTAATTCCTTTGTTTATTGGCCGAGAAAAGTCAATTCGTTGTCTTGAAGCCGCAATGGATACAGATAAGCAAATATTTTTAGTTGCACAAAAAGATGCAGCTCAAGATGATCCCCAAGTTGATGATCTGAATAGCGTCGGTACAGTCGCTAATATTTTACAGATGTTAAAATTGCCTGATGGCACGGTTAAAGTATTGGTCGAAGGCACACAACGAGCTAAATTAAATAGCTTGAGTGATGGCGATGATTACTTCCAGGCCGAGATTGAATACATTATTTCTGAGTCAGTATCTGACAAGGAAGAAGATGTACTTATTCGCACTGCAATCGGTCAGTTTGAAGGTTATATCAAACTAAACAAAAAGATCCCTGCTGAAGTACTTACATCAGTGATGGCGATCGACGAAGCTGCGCGTCTTGCAGATACAATGGCAGCACATATGCCGTTGAAATTAGAAGACAAGCAAGTGGTATTAGAACTGAGTAACGTTGCAGAACGTCTTGAGTTCCTAATGGCACAAATGGAATCTGAAATCGACCTATTACACGTGGAAAAGAAAATTCGTACACGTGTTAAAAAGCAGATGGAAAAAAGCCAGCGCGAATATTATTTGAATGAGCAAATGAAAGCGATTCAAAAAGAGCTCGGTGAATCTGAAGATGGTGTTGATGAATTTGAACAATTAGCTGAGAAAATTGAGCAAGCACAAATGCCTGCTGAACCAAAAGCTAAAACCATTGCTGAGTTAAATAAATTAAAAATGATGTCGCCTATGTCTGCAGAAGCAACTGTAGTACGTAGTTATATCGATTGGATGGTTTCAGTTCCTTGGAAGAAACGTTCAAAAGTTAAAAAAGACATCGCTAAAGCGCTAGAAATACTTGATGCAGACCATTTTGGTTTGGATAAAGTAAAAGAACGCATTTTAGAATATCTAGCAGTACAGAGCCGAGTGAATAAACTCAAAGGCCCTATTTTATGTCTTGTCGGTCCTCCTGGTGTTGGTAAAACATCGTTAGGCCAATCGATTGCGAGAGCAACGGGACGTAAGTATGTACGTATGGCCCTTGGTGGCGTACGTGATGAAGCGGAAATTCGTGGACATCGTCGTACTTATATCGGTTCTATGCCGGGTAAAATAGTCCAGAAAATGGCGAAAGTTGAAGTGCGTAATCCCCTGTTCTTATTAGATGAAATCGATAAGATGGCGTCGGATATGCGTGGTGATCCAGCATCGGCATTACTGGAAGTATTAGACCCAGAACAAAATACTTCGTTTAATGATCACTATTTAGAAGTTGATTACGATCTGTCAGACGTGATGTTTGTTGCGACATCGAACTCAATGAACATTCCTGGTCCACTGCTTGACCGTATGGAAGTGATTCGTTTATCGGGTTATACCGAAGATGAAAAACTAAATATTGCTAAACAGCATCTGCTGGACAAGCAAATTGAGCGTAATGGTTTAAAAGCCAAAGAAATTAACATCGAAGATAGCGCAATAATGGGTATTATCCGTTATTACACGCGTGAAGCGGGTGTTCGTTCACTTGAACGTGAAATTTCTAAATTATGCCGTAAAGCGGTAAAACAGATTTTGCTGAATAAATCACTTAAATCAGTGACGATCACTCAAGAAAACTTATCAGAATACCTAGGCGTACAAATCTTTGATTTTGGTAAGACTGAAAGTGAAAGTCGTGTTGGTCAGGTGACGGGTCTAGCATGGACTGAAGTAGGCGGTGAATTACTGACTATTGAAACCACCTCTGTTCCTGGTAAAGGCAAGCTTAACTACACCGGTTCATTAGGTGAAGTGATGCAAGAGTCTATTCAAGCGGCGATGACGGTTGTTCGTTCTCGTGCTGAAAAACTCCGCATCAATAAAGACTTCTACGAAAAACGTGATATTCACGTGCATGTACCTGAAGGCGCGACACCAAAAGATGGTCCAAGTGCAGGTATTGCTATGTGTACCGCGCTAGTATCGAGCTTAACGGGTAACCCTGTACGTGCAAACGTTGCAATGACAGGTGAAATCACGTTAAGAGGTGAAGTATTACCTATCGGTGGCTTGAAAGAGAAGTTACTTGCTGCGCATCGTGGTGGTATTAAGCGTGTTTTGATTCCAAAAGAAAACGAACGTGATTTGGAAGAGATCCCAGCAAACGTGATTGGTGATCTTGAGATCCATCCGGTACGTTGGATTGAAGAAGTTCTGGTGCTGGCACTAGAAAATCATCCAGATGCTTTTGAAGTTGTAGCAACATAGTGTCATTGCTTGAGGTTAGAGTGTCGATTCAGACTTGAATAGTCACTCTAACCTTGTTATAAACGCTATAAACGTTAGTTCTATTTATGTTCCGTTAGAGAAATAACTAAGATTAGGGGAAGAAAGTGAATAAAGCTCAACTGATAGATAGTGTTGCCGCTAAAGCTGATATTTCTAAAGCTGCTGCTGGTCGTGCAATTGATGCAATGATCGAAGCGGTAACTGAAACACTAGAAAAAGAAGAATCTGTTACGCTAGTGGGTTTTGGTACTTTTAGCGTTCGAGATCGTGCGGCACGTACTGGCCGTAATCCACAAACAGGCGCCGAAATTCAAATAGCAGCATCTAAACTTCCCGCTTTTAAAGCTGGGAAATTATTAAAAGATGCATTAAAAGCATAAGCTATTCGTTTTGATTTTTGAGTAAAGACGCACCATAAGGTGCGTTTTTATTGTTATTTACTGTATTGCAGTTTAGAGAATAGAATTATGTTAGAGAAGTTTCGCGAAGGTTCACAAGGACCAGGTGCTAAAATTATTTTAGGCGCAGTGATTGTTACATTTGCCCTTGCTGGTGTAAGTAGCTATCTAGGTAGTGGTAGCGCTCAAAATGCTGCAACAGTGAATGGTGTCGATATTTCAACACAAGCACTCGAAAATCAAGTGAGAACCGATCGTTCTCGTTTAGAGTCTCAACAAGGTGAATCATTCGCCGCGCGTTGGGAACAACCAGCATTCCAAAATCAAGTACGTCAACAGTCTCTTAATACGTTAGTTGCGCAAAATTTATTACAGCAAATGACAGATGACTTAGCATTACGCATTGGTGATGAAAAAATCCGTGGTTATATTTTTGCAATGCAAGAATTTCAAACTGATGGTGTTTTCAATGATGACCGTTATGTTAGTTTGTTACGTCAAAGCGGTATGACACCTGCGCAATTTGTTGAACGTCTACGTACTGACTTTGCACAACAACAATTGACTGACGCATTAGTAAACTCTGAATTTAGTTTACCAAATGAAGTGCAGCAATTAGCCGCATTACAAAATCAACAGCGTCAATTAAGCCAACTTATCGTGCCAGCAAATAAATTTGCCGCTGATATCGCGGTTACGGATGCTGAAGCAAGTGCCTATTACGACGCGAATAAAGCATCGTTCCAGACGTCACAGCAAGCTTCTGTAGACTATATTTTAGTTGATATGAATAACATCAGTGCTGATGTTGAATTAGCCGCTGACGACGCTGAAAATTACTACAATGAACATCAAGCATCTTATGCACAAGAAGATAAGCGTAAAGTGGCGCATATCCTTGTGGCATTCAATGATGATGAATCAGCAGCAGAACAAAAAGCACAAGACTTACTAACACAAATACAATCAGGCGCAGACTTTGCTGAGTTAGCGAAATCATCTTCAGATGATACCTTCAGCGGCGAGAATGGCGGTGAGTTGGATTGGTTAGAAAAAGATATTATGGACCCTGCTTTCGAAACTGCGGCATTTGCATTAGTGAATGATGGTGATGTAACAACTGAACTCGTTCGCAGTGATTTTGGTTTCCATATCATTAAATTACTTGCTGTTGAACCAGGTAAAATGAAAGCATTTGCTGACGTTAAAGCAACCATCGAAACACGCTTGAAAAATGAACAAGCTGTGTCTCGCTTTGATGAGTTAGCTGAGCAATTAGCTGAACAAGCATTTGAAGTGCCAGACTCATTGGATGTTGCTTCTGAAGAAACAGGCCTAGCGATTGTTTCAACTGAAATGTTTTCTGCTAACACGATCCCTGCACCGTTAAATGATCCGAAGGTAGCGGCGATATTATTTGACCAAGACTTTATCGCAGAAGCGATGAACTCTGAAATTATTAATATTACTGATACACAAAGCATTGTTGTTCGCATTAATGAATACAAGCCACAAACGACCAAAGCGTTAGCAGATGTTAATGACGAAATCGTGGCCCGCTTAACAGCCACAAAAGCAGAGCAAAAAGCATTAAGCTTTATGACCATTGTTTCAACTAAAATTAACGCAGGTGAAAGCGTTACAGCTGAACTAGCAAGTGTTGATGCAAGCTTTACAGCACCGGAATGGCTAAGTCGTTTTGATTATACAAAAGCAGATTTCAAAGTATTGAGTAAATTATTCTCAATGCCTAAACCTGCAGCAGCACAAGTTAACGTAGCAACTGAAACATCACTTAGTGGCGATGTAACACTGCTTAAATTTACGTCTGTGCGTGATGCTGAAACTAATGCTGAAGACGCGGCGCGTTTAGCTGATACTCTCAAGAATATGAATGCTCAAGCTGACTATGAAATGTTGATACAAACGCTGATTAAAGCAGCCGATGTATCTTACCCTGCAATTGCAGAGTAAAGCCTAAAGTAATAACAGGACTAGCCAGACAGCAACATATGTCTGTGTGAAGTGAGTTGATTGGATCTCGGTGTGATTTATATTGCATCGAGATTTTTTTGTTATTAAAAGCGATAATTATGATTAAGTATATTTTGACCTTTATTATCACTATGGTGATTTTGCTGGCTGGGTTGTGGTTTTATTTACCCAAAGACAACCCGCTTTTAGGCGAGTGGATATCGACAGATGATATTTACGGCAAGCCTGCCAGGTTAGTATTCACTGAATTCGGTATGTTTAAAGATGGTAGCCATGTGCCTGCAGATTTTGATATATCACGTCAGAAGGTCACCGTAACTACAAACATAGCTACTACTGAATATTTATTGGTTAGCGAGAATATGATTAAGCAGCGAGTACCACGTCAAACATGGCGTTTCTTTTTACGTGCAGATGTATTTGAAGAGATGAGAGAAAGCGTAACCAAGCCAGGTATAAGCCGCTACGATTAATAATTATAATCAACGATTACGATTACGATTAAAAGTGATCACCAGAAATATGTCACACTATTAATCGCCTATCAATTAGCCACGTTGTTTTTTCATATTATATTGATTCGACAATATCTGTCCGCATAAAGCTGCTGTAGGATGCGAGAATAGCTGCTCAGTACAACCCTGCTCAATACACTCCCCTTGATGCATAACTATCATTTTATCACTTATATGCTTCACTAAGCCCATATTATGGGTAACAACGATATAAGAGATGCCAATTGTTTTTTGTAGCTCTAACATCAAATTAATCATCTGTGAGCGTAATGAAATATCCAGAGTTGATAAGGTATCATCGGCAATAATGATTTTTGGATTCAGAATAAGGGCTCTAGCCAACGCAATACGTTGTTTTTGACCACTGGATAACATCGGCGGGTAGAAGGTTGCATACTCAGGTAACAAGCCGACTAAACGTAATGTCTCCGCAATTTTTTCGGCACGCTTAGCAACCGACATATCGGTATTTAATTGCAATGGCGCATCTAATATTTGACCGACGCTGGTACGCGGGTTGAGCGATGTTTCAGGGTCTTGAAACACCATTCTTATCGAGCGGCAGCGTAAATCGGTATTACTGGCATCAAGCTTACAGCCATCAACATAGATATTACCGGTTGTTGGTGTTATCACCCCAGCAAGCAACCGCGCTAGGGTGGATTTCCCCGAGCCCGTTTCGCCAATAATAGCCAGTGTTTCTGCGCGATTTAAACTAAATGAAATATCATTGACGGCAATGACTTCCTGACGCTTAAAAAAACCGGTTGGATTGATATAGGTCTTGCCCAATTTTTCCACCCGTAATAGCGGCTGTACACGCGTTGTGGTTGCGATGTCGATTATTTTTTCTGGCATTTTTTACCTTTTAATTCATCGGCATTTAATGGAAAGTGACAACTAAACATATGGCCCTTAACCTTTTGCATCGGCGGGGTGATCACACAGTTTTTTTGAGCGTTCGGACAGCGAGGTCCGAGTCGACAACCAATCGGTAAATGATGTAATAGTGGCACCTGTCCAGCCAAGGTATTCAAACGTGCTTTATGTGGCACTTGGCTAAAATCGGGATTGGCACGTAAAAGCGCATCGGTATAAGGGTGATGAGTATGGTTAAATACTTGATCACGCGTGCCACTCTCAACCATTTGGCCGCAATACATCACCGTCATATTATCCGCTAATAAACTCACCGTTTCTAAATCGTGACTGATCAGCAGAATCGTGGTGTGGGATAACTTATTCAGCTTGTCTAATAACCGTAATATTTGATTCTGTGTTTTCGGTTCCATTGCTGTTGTTGGCTCATCAGCAATCAACAGACGAGGTTTTTTGGCGATAGCCATGGCGATCATTACTTTTTGACAAAGCCCTTCTGAGAGCTCAAAAGGATAGCTATTCATCACCCTTTTATGATCTTTTACACCGACTTTGTGCAGTAGGGCAATGGCTTGTTTTTTACGCCAGTTAAAACGTTGCCAAAAATGACCGGTAAACTGATCACACGGGATCGCTTCTGCAAGTTGATCTCCGGCTTTTTCGGATGGATCCAAGTGTGCGGCGGCATCTTGAAAGATCATACCGATTTCTTTGCCCATGACTCGGCGGCGCTGCACAGGGGTTAAGTTCAGTAAATCAATATCACCAAGTCGCAAGCGGTCAGCTCGGACACGCCAGTTATCTTTAGTGATGCCCATAATAGCTTTTGCAACCAGACTTTTACCCGAACCGGATTCACCAACCAGACCACGAACTTCACCATCACTCAGGGTAATGTTAAATTTATCAACCGCTTTTAACGTACCTTGCGGTGTGATAATTTCGATAGTGAGATTTCGAATATCAAGTAGAGCCATTAGTCAATTCCCGCAATAATAGATTGTCTTAAACTTTCGCCGACGATATTAACGATGAAGATAGTCACTAAAATAGCTAATCCAGGTAGCACTACTGTCCAAGGTGCAATAAATACCAGGTCGGTTGCCCCTGATAACATCGTGCCCCATTCTGAAAGCGGACGCTGTGCGCCTAAGCCTAAAAATCCTAACGCACTTATATCAATTATAGCTGATGAGATCGCGCGAGTAAGTAAGTTCACTAGTGTTTCAATGATATTCGGGAATACACCATAGCGAATAATACGGTAATTATTAGCACCGTCGAGTTTGAGCGCAATGATGTACTCTTTTTGCAGTTCTTGGTAAACCGATAGATACACACCACGAATAAACTGGGGAATAGAAGCCAATAAAATAGCTAATAAACTGTGGTCTAAACCAGGCCCAAGCACTGAGATAAAGATTATCGCTAATAATAAAGATGGAATGGATAATGCTGTATCCATTATATGATGTAGGGTACTCGATAGTAGGCCATGGCTTATCGCGGCTGTAATACCAATCGTGGTACCGATAATCAAGGCGATAAAGCTAATGAGTAGGGCGTTACCAAAGGTTAATTGTAAACCATATAATAATCGCGAGAGTACATCTCTGCCCAGATCGTCAGTACCCAAAAAGTAATCGACCGTGCCTTTATCATCCCATGAAGGTGGTTGTAATAGTAAGTGAGCTTGTCTTAAATCAGGCTCATGGGGGGCAATAAAGGGTGCAAATACGAGTAAGAAAAAGAGTAACCCCAGTGCCCACAATGCCGCCATGGCGATTTGCTGTGATGAATAATGCTTCCAGGTTTGCTCTGCGGGAGACAAAATATGTTCATCCGCAAAGACATTAAGATTGGGCATAGAGTTCTTTCCTGCGAATTGGATTAATGACGACTGTTAATATTTCAGTTAATACATTCGCAGTGACTACGAAAATAGCCACCGTTAACATACCACCTTGGATCGCGGCGTGATCTTGTTGATAAATACTGTTGATTAACCAACGGCCAATCCCCGGCCATGAGAATACCGCTTCGGTGACCATCGCGGTCGTTAATACGGTACTAAATTGCAGTCCTAAATGTGGGATCATATTCGGAATGGCGTTACGTAGCACGTGACGCATGATAATTTCAGTTTTACTTAAGCCTTTGCTTGCAGCCGCTTTAATATATTTTTGTTTCATCACATCACTGACGTGATTACGCATTTGGCGGATCACTTCGGTGGTGGGTACAGTAGCCAATACAATGGTTGGTAGCAATAAGTGTTTAAGTGCATCGTAAAATGCATCTTGGCTATGCGGATTATCCGAAATAAGCGTATCGATAAGCATAAAACCGGTAACGGAATCAATTTCATACAGTAAGTTAAGCCGACCCGTCACTGGTAACCAGTTCCAATTAAGCGCAAAGTACATCATTACTAATGATGCTAACCAGAACACCGGAATTGAAAATATAAATAACGAGATACCCATGATCGTACTATCAAGTGAGCTGCCGCGTTGCATACCGGCAATCGTCCCTATGGGTACACCAACGGCTATCGACAGAATAAAAGCACTGAAACAAAGTTCGAGTGTGGCGGGAAATACGATTAATATCTCATCCAGTACAGGTTGACCGGTACCGCTAGTTACGCCTAAGTCACCTTGCACTATCGCCATCAAATAATCGAAATAATTACTGAATAGATTACCTTCTAAGGCCAAGTCACCAGCCACTCGACTACGAAGGAAAAAACCAATCACGGTTAATGCCGTCACGGTAATGACCAGTAAATTAATACGTCTTATTATATAAAAAAACATGAGTTACTGCCGCACTGTATTGATGAAATTGATACCGCCGAAAGCAGTCGTTTCAACGCCTTTTATTCCACTGCTATAGGCGTGTAAACGCAAAGAGTGTGCCAGTGGGATAAGGGGTAATTCTTGTTGAATAATTTCTTGGGCGCGATAATAGAGCGTGACGCGTTCAATGTATTCTGTTTCTGTGACCGCTTGGTTAATCAAATCATCAAACTCGGAATTACACCAACGAGTATAATTAGAACCCGTGTTAATCGCGTTGCAACTTAGCTGGAAGCGGAAGAAATTATCAGGATCATTATTATCTGCAACCCAACCCAGCAGGTAACTATCATATTCACCCTGCTGTAATTTATTTTCCATGAGTTGCCACTCATATTTGATGATTTTTGCTTCGATGCCAATTTGCGCTAATTCTGATTGAATCAGCTCAGCCATTTTAACCGCATCTGGATTATAAACTTGTGATGACTTTAGCGCCATAATATTCATTTTGAAACCATTTGGATATCCGGCTTCAGTGATTAATTGGCGGGCATAGGCAAGGTTGTATTTATAGCTTTTAAGATAAGGGTTATAAGCCCAAGAGACGGGCGGTAAAATTGATTTAGCGTTAACGCCGGTATTATAATAAACCGCTTGTAGCAAGGTATCTTGATTAATTGTGTGGGCTAATGCGCGGCGTATTTTAGGGTTGTTAAAGGGTGCTTTTTCAGTATTGAAAGCCCAGTAAGCCACGTTTAATCCGGTTTCTACCGATATCTTCACGCGGTCATGTTCACTGATCATTGCTACTTGGCTGGCCGCAGGATAAGCCATGATATCGCATTCTTGGGTTAATAACTTGGCTAAGCGTGATGATGAATTCGGCGTGATATCAAAAATTAACTGTTCAATTTTGGCGTTGTCGCCCCAATAATCATCATGTCTTTGATAGCGAATAAAATTATCAGTTCGGTATTCTTTAAACTTAAATGGACCCGTACCAATTGGCAGATTATCGATATCTGCTTTTTTGTTTAATGCGATTAAGCTATCGGCATATTCGGCAGATAAAATAACACTAAAATCGCTGGCTAAATTAGCAATGAATGAAGAGTCAGGTAACACCAAGTTAAACTCAATAGTGTAATCGTCAATCTTCACGAGTGAGCGGATCTGTTGATCGAGCTCGATGCCCTCAAAAAACGGATAACCATCTTTAGACACATCATGATATGGATTTTTTTTATCTAATACCCGAGCAAAACTGAACATGACATCATCGGCATTAAACGTGCGTGTTGGAGTAAAGTAATCGGTTTGATGAAAACGCACGTCTTTACGCAAGAAAAAGCGATAAGAGAGACGATCGGCAGATATTTCCCAGTCGATGGCCAAACCTGCTTTGAATTGCTGTGTATTGGGATCAATAAATAGCAGACGATCGTAAAGCTGACTCGTCGTTGCATCAAGGGTCACATTCGATGTGGCTGTTTGCGGGTTAAATGAACTGGGGCTACCTTCTGTACAATAAGACAGACCGTTCTGTTTAATTTTGGTTTGCTCATCACAGGCTGTTAACAACAAGATAACGGTTAGCGGCAGTATAGTTTTAATCAAATTTAGAATATGCATATTGTTTTATCACGGTTACTCACCTGACTAATTTATCACTAAGGTAATGTTCGACCAAGTTAATCTATACCTTTTACACCATAATAGTTAAATTTATTGCAATATGATGGAAAAAGTCGATTCATATCAGCCTGTTTTGTTGCCACAGGGCATTATGTAGCAACATTGTCTGGTGATTTATTGATCTCACCTATGTCGATTATCGTAATATCAGCCGATACATTTTTAGTGGCGTTGGTCGCGTATTTTACATGCTATTATAGGCACATAGTATTTAATGGTGGTTACAATAATGCGTTTGGAATTAGTTTGTGAAGATAGAGTCGGTATCAGTCGAGAAATTCTTGATTGTTTTTTAGCGCGAGATATTAATTTATCGGCGATTGAGATCCAACAACCCGATCGGATATTTATTAAATCACCGAACCTAGAATTTTCTGACCTGCAGGCGTTGATGACGAATCTTCGCCGTATTAGCGGCGTATGTGATGTCAAAACCGTTAGTTATTTACCCTCTGAACTTGAGCATCAAGAAATTCAAACCTTGATGACTAACTTACCTGATATTGTCTTTTCGGTGGATGTAAAAGGTTTAGTGTCTTTGGTTAATACGCCGGCATTGACTGCGCTTGGACTTTCGGAGTCGCAAGTGAAAGGCCATTGTATTAGCAATTTCGTCAAAGGATTCTCCATTGCAAAGTGGTTAGAGTCAGAGGAAGTCTGCGCCCAAACCCAAAAACTGACCTTATTAGATGAAGACTTTCTGGGGGATATTCTGCCGTTGAGTATTCGCAGTGATATTAATCAGGTGGCATTATCAAAAGCCGCAGCAAGCGTAAAACCAGATGAACTTGTTGGCGCAGTGATTATTCTTAAATCGGTTGACCGTATTGGTAAGCAATTTAATTTCTTACGTACCTTTCAGTTTGCCGCGTTTGATGAGATCCATGCCAAAAGCGATAAAATGCATAAGTTAATCAACACGGCTAAAAAATTAGCCATGTTAGACGCTCCGTTAATGATCTTAGGTGAAACGGGCGCAGGTAAAGAACTGATTGCCAAAGCGTGTCATCAAGCGAGTGGACGTTCACAACAACAGTTTTTAGCGCTAAACTGCGCCGCAGTGCCGGATTCTGTTGCTGAATCAGAGTTGTTTGGTGTTGTCACTGATGACGGTGAAACCAAGCGTGGTATTTTTGAACTGGCTAATGAAGGTTCAGTCCTGCTTGATGAAATCGGTGACATGTCGCCGTACTTACAAACTAAGTTCTTACGTTTACTCGAAACCGGTTGTTTCCGCCGCGTTGGTGATGAGAAAGAAGTGCGCGTTGATGTGCGTATTTTTTGTACCACTCAAAATGATCTGCCGCAGTTGATTAGCGATGGTAAATTCCGTCAAGATTTGTATTATCGTTTGAATGTATTATCGATGACAGTGCCTGCGTTACGTGAACGCAAAGAGGATATTATCCCGCTTTGTCATTCATTCTGCAGTGTCTTTAGTCATGAATTACAACGTACCAAACCCCAGCTAAGCCGTAATGTACTCGATTTATTACAATCTTATCCTTGGCCTGGCAACGTACGTGAATTACGTAATGTGTTATATCACGCGTTGACCTTGTTAGAAGGTGACGTGCTAAATCCGTGTGATTTGAACTTGCCGGCAGCCAAGAATGAAAAGTTTGATGAAGCCTTGTTTGATGGTTCGTTAGATGAAGCCTGTAAACGGTTTGAAAAACTGTTATTGCAACGCCTCTATCCGTCTTATCCAAGTACGCGTCAACTAGCTAAGCGTTTAGGGGTATCACATACTGCGATTGCCAATAAATTACGCGATTATCAGATCACTAAAAAATAGTATTTAGTTGCGAATTTACTTTTAGTCTAGACGTTCCGGTAGGTTAATTACCTCGCTATAGACTAAAATTATTAGGGTTTATAAGTTAAAACAGTAATGGCTCGCATCCGACCACTGCGCGCTACTTGAACGGAGTTCAGACGATGGATATTTTAACCAAATTATTTTACACGGCTGTATTGAGTATAGGGACTTACGCTATGAGCGCATCTGCGGTGCACGCTGAGATATATCCTTTCCAAGCTAAATACGCTGTGTATTACAAAGACGTCAGATTTGGTAGTGGCGAACGCACATTGCGCCGTTTAAATGGTGATAGTTATAAAATAACAACGCAAGCCAGCGTATTATTTGGCACTGGTGACTATACCAATAATTCGTGGTTTAATTTTAAAGACAACGTATTGACCACTGACCGTTACGAACATGAAACATCGGTAATGGGCTTTGGCGATGTGTCATCAGCCTCTTTTGAAGATAATGGTGACATTTTAATGGATTTTGAAGATGGCCATGTCGAAATAAAATCAAAGCCGGATGTGATGGATGTAGGGGCGATGACTATTGTCGTGCAAAATGACCTTAAGTTAGGCAAAACTGCATTCAGTTACGAATGGGTATTTGAAAAAAAATTGGAAACCATTGCATTTGAAGTTGTACAAGAAGAAACGATCAATACGATATATGGCGACATGATTGCGGTTAAAGTTAAAGAAGTTAAAAAGAAGAAAAACCGTGCGACTTATTATTGGTTTGTACCTAAATTAGATTACCAACTCGCGCAAGTTGAAGTGTATAAACATGGCGTCCGTAAATCGTATTTAAAACTCACCGCGCTTACTTTTCAGTAACCACTGACACTTAATATTTAATTCAAGAAGATAAAATGACCAAGCCAATCATGATAATGGGGTGTACTAGCGACGCCGGTAAAAGTTTCGTTGTCGCCGGATTATGCCGTATGTTTGCTAATCGTGGTGTCAATGTTGCGCCTTTCAAAGCGCAAAACATGAGCAATAATGCCGCTGTCACTGCACAAGGTGCTGAAATTGGGCGTGCACAATACTTACAAGCCATTGCTGCGAAAGTACAGCCTGATGTCCGCATGAACCCTGTTTTACTTAAACCCAGTGCTGATACTCAAAGTCAGCTTATTCTCAATGGTAAACCGGCACCTGAGTTGAGTAACATTCCGTGGATGGAACGCAAAGAATACCTGTTTCAGCATGTTGAAAAAGCCCTTGCTGACTTACAACAAGATTTTCAACAAATTGTTATTGAAGGGGCGGGCAGTCCGGCTGAAGTAAACTTACGTGCCAGTGATATTGTTAATATGAGTGTAGCTTTGGCCTGCAATGCCGATGTTTATTTGGTTGCCGATATTGATAAGGGCGGCGCATTTGCGCATTTGCTCGGCACATTCATGTGTCTTGCCGAGGAAGAGCAAAAACTAATTAAAGGTTTTGTGTTAAATAAATTCCGTGGTGACCCATTACTATTGGGTAATGCGATGGACTGGTTAGAAGATAAAACGGGTGTACCGACAGTAGCGAACATTCACTACTTCCCCCATCGTTTACCGGAAGAAGATACCTTGCACCACCGTGCTGAATTTAAAAGTGGTCAGATTAATATCGCTTTAATCGCGTATCCTTATGCCGCCAATATGGATGAATTTGATAACTTGATCCATCAAGATAACGTCAGTGTTGTACCACTGCGAGACGGTCAATCGTTAGCTGAGTTTGACGCTATTATATTACCCGGCAGTAAAAATACAGCGGCGAGCTTATTACATCTACGGGAATCAGGCTTAGCCAACGAGATCAGCAAGGCGGCACAGCGTGGCCAGCCAATCTTGGGGATTTGTGGTGGTATGCAATTACTTGGTGAGCAGATCCTTGACCCGCACTATATCGAAGGTGGTGATGAACAAGGCTTAGGGCTATTGCCTATCGTAACGGCACATGCACAGACTAAAACCACCAAACAACGTGATATTGATTGGCAAGGTTTTAAATTATCCGGTTATGAAATTCATCACGGTAAAACAACAATAAGTAAAGAGAGTGAAAAGACCCGTTGTAAAAGCTTTATCGAAGTGAATTTAGGCTGGCAGAAAGGTAATATCTATGGCTGTTATTTACATGGATTATTTGATAACAAAGGCTTTATTAATCAGTTTTTAGGTAATTTAGGCTGGGTTGGTGAAGCGGATGATCATGCGGTTAGCTTAGATGCGGAATTAAACCGTGTGGGCGATATGTTTGAAAGCCTAAAGTGGTTATAAATACTGAGCTGGTTACAAATACTAAATTAGTTATAAACAGTGAGTTCGACATAAACGCTAGATAAAAAAAAGCAGGTAATGACTTACCTGCTTTTTTGGCTTTCATCTGCAAAGATAAAAGTAACTGACATTGGCGATGTTAAGGCGCTAGGCGATCAACACGCCAATCATTACCTTCTTTCACATAACTAAAGCGATCATGTAGACGATCGGCTTTACCTTGCCAGAATTCAATGCTACTTGGTTTTACTAAGTAGCCGCCCCAAAACTCAGGTAGTGGTACTTCTTTATCCGCAAATTTACTCGTCACATCTTTAACTTGTTGTTCGAGAATGTTGCGAGAAGATATCACTGTACTTTGTCTTGATGCCCACGCGCCGATTCGGCTGCCACGTCCACGAGATTGGAAGTAAGCGTTAGAGTCTTCAGCTGAGATCTTTTCGACCACACCTTGAATACGTACTTGACGCTGTAAAATATTCCAGTGGAATGTGATTGCTATATGTGGGTTCTGAGCCAGTTCTTGGCCCTTTTTACTTTCGTAATTAGTAAAGAAAACAAAGCCTTCTTTAGTCAATTCTTTCAGTAAAACCACACGGCAAGAAGGGTAACCATTAGCATCAACGGTCGACACTGTCATGGATTCAGGTAAGACGATCCCGCAGTCTTGCGCCACTTTGAACCAGTTTTGGAACTGCTCAAATGGATCAACACTCGGATCAAGGTCGGGCAAGTCGACTAATACGCCTTGCCCTAAAGTAAATGCACAACGGATCTTATTTAATAACGACATGGCTAAGCCTTATGCGTATAAACCCAAGTTTGCTTTAGCGAACTGTTCAAATTCAGTACAACCGCCAACGTGTTTTTCGTCAACAAAAATTTGTGGCACAGTGTTAACAGGTACGCCAGCTGATTTTTCTAGGTCAGCTTTGCTGATGCCTTCTGCAAGCATATCAATGTAGTTGTAATCAAAATCTTCATTGTCAGCTTTTAATGTTTCTGCAATTTGTTTTGCACGTACACAGAAAGGGCAACCAGGACGACCAAAGATAACTGTAAACATAATATAAATACTCCGGGTAAAAAAAATTGGTTAGCACGCTATGTGTACTCTATTATCAAGTACCAGTTGCTAGTGAGTGACTTCACTCTTAATGCCTACATAGTATGTTTTTCTGAAATAAAATGAAATTGTTTATTTAATAATAATCAATAGGAATTATCTATTGATGACAAATTTAACATTATCCGTATGACTTCTGTTAAGAAACGTAAATTTTTCGCACCGAGTTCTAATAATTGCAGAGATAAATAGCAATCATGATTGGAATCAGTGATAATTATCGATTAACTTTTATAAATCAGCTTGAAACAACATATGAAATCATTAGAGTTTTATCAATCTACGATTACCAACTTAAAGCAACTGCCGATGTCGGCAGGGCATATTGATGTTTTATTTTCAGCGCGTGATTTTAAAGCAAAAATATTAGACTTAATTGCTTCATCTTCGAAACGTATTTATCTTTCGGCGTTGTATCTCCAAGATGATGATGCAGGTAAAGAAGTACTTAATGCGCTGTACCAGGCGCGGGTAAACAACCCGGGCTTAGTGATTAAAGTGTTCGTTGATTTTCATCGTGCACAACGTGGTCTTATTGGCCAGAAAGAACATGGCGGTAATGCCGATCTGTATAAAGACATGCGCAAAAGACTAGGCGATAAAGTGACGATCCTAGGTGTGCCTGTTAAAGGTAAGGAAGTATTGGGTGTATTGCACCTTAAAGGTTTCATCTTCGATGATAACGTGCTGTACAGTGGCGCGAGTATTAATGATATCTATCTGCACCAAGCAGAAAAATACCGTTGTGACCGTTACCATGTGTTGTACAACCCTGCATTAGCAGATTCTATGGTCGCGTATTTAGAAGATTACTTTGTAAGCCAAAACGCGGTTACCCGACTTGATGAGGAGTCTATTCCGTCAAGCAAAGCCTTGAAGCAAGATATTCGTCAATTCAAACAAACGTTACGTAGCGCGCAGTATCATTATATTAATACGACACCGGAAAGTAATGAAGTGGGTATCACGCCTATTTCAGGGTTTGGTCGTCATGGTAATAAATTAAATCAAACCATCACTAACTTGCTACGCGCTGTAGAAAGCGAAGTGACTATTTTTACACCGTACTTTAATTTACCGCTATCAATATCGAAAGATATTAAGCGTCTGTTAAAACGTAATGTGAAAGTAACCTTGGTTATCGGTGATAAAACCGCGAATGATTTCTTCATTCCACCGGAAGAACCATTTAAAGTGATATCTGCACTGCCTTATATCTATGAAACGTACCTGCATAAGTTTGTAAAAACGTGCCAGCCTTATATCGACAAAGGCCTGCTTAATGTGCGTTTATGGACCGATGAAGGCAACAGCTTCCACCTTAAAGGTTTGTGTTGTGATTATAAGTATCATCTATTAACAGGTAATAACTTAAACCCACGCGCATGGGGTTTAGATCTCGAAAATGGTATTTTAATTCATGATACTAAACAGTTATTAAAAGATACCCTGCAAGCTGAGCAAGAGCATGTGTTGAAAAACACCCGTCGTATTAAACACCTTTCTGATTTAGAAAGTATGTCGGACTACCCAGCACCAGTGCAGAAATTTATGCGCCGTATTAAAACCACGCGCTTGGATATGTTGCTAAAACGTATTTTGTAACTTAGTTGTTGTAAAAATTAAGCAAAAAAAGGCCTGTGACTGTCACTTTATTAGCGTGATAGCCGCAGGCCTTTTTGCATTGTTAACGACTAATATGTCCTGCTATTTTCCAACCTTCATTCTGATTTACACACCCCTGGTTATGCTTTACATACCTGAATCGCACTCTTTTTCATTATTCATAAACTAGGCTTGAAAAACAGTCATGCAAAAGTGTATTGAAAATGATGATGTAAATTAGTTTCATTCTGCGTAAAGGCTATTGCTCTGTTCTAGCTTGCTGATTATACTTGATTAACTATTAAACAATAAATTGGCTGTGATTTCATGTTCGGATTTTTAAAACGTTTTTTTTCTGCTTCTGAAGATTCGGATGCTAAACCTGTCGACAACACACCAAATGTTGAACCTGTTGCTTACAACGGCTATCTTATTTTTGTGATGCCGAAGGAAGAATCGGGTCAATACCGTGTGGCAGGTTTAATTGAAAAACCAGTAGCAGACGATGAACACGCTGAGAATTTAAAACATGCATTTATTCGTTCAGATGTTTGCATGAGCAAACCGCAAGCTGAACAGATCACGTTACAAAAGTGTAAGTTATTCATCGATCAAGTCGGCGATAGCATGTTTAAGTAAATGCTGTCTTTTGACTCATTAACGCAGGAGTTCACTATGTTTTTTTCAAAAAATAAGTTAGCCATGGTTAGCAAGTCTGAAGCACTGCCTGACAACCCTACGGCGATCCCAGTTGATGCGTTACATTATGTATCTGCCAGCAAAATGGTGCCGCCGTTTGTTGCCCAGTATCAAGTATGCTATTTCGCCATGGGCTGTTTCTGGGGCGCTGAACGATTATTCTGGTCTATTCCTGGCGTTGTGACAACGGCTGTTGGTTACCAAGGTGGCTACACAGTAAACCCAAGTTATCAACAAGTATGCACAGGTCAAACGGGCCACACCGAAGCGGTATTAGTGGTGTTTGATCCGGAAGTGATTAGCTACGCAGAATTATTAATCCTGTTCTGGGAAAACCATCAAACAGCCCAAGGTATGCGCCAAGGTAATGATCAGGGTACGCAATACCGTTCTGCGCTTTATTGCACTTCGAAACTGCAGTTGTCTGAAGCTAAAGACTCTGCTGCGCATTATCAACAAGCATTAGCAGATGGCGGTAGTACTGAAACCATTACCACTGAAATCGATCTCGCTGCACCATTTTATTATGCCGAAGCCGATCATCAGCAATACTTGGCTAAAAACCCACAAGGCTATTGCGGCATAGGCGGTAGTGGCATTTGTTACCCGAGTAATTAATCATGATCGCGAGAGATAGACGCATTCTATTTATACTGGTGTTCACGATACTCGCTTTTATGTGGCAAAGTACGCTAATTGCACCGCTTAAAATTTTAGTGGTGTTCTTACATGAACTGAGTCATGCGTTAGCGACTTGGTTAACCGGTGGCAAGGTTGTGGAGTTTGTGGTCTCGGCTTATCAAAGTGGCCATGTGCGTTCTATGGGCGGCTCGCGGTTTATTATTCTCAGTGCTGGCTATTTAGGCTCGTTACTGTTTGGCTTGTTATTTTATGCGGCCAGTAGCCGACGAAAAACGACCGATATTAGCTTAGCGTTATTGGCTATTACGATGTTAATGGTTGCTGTGTTCTTTGGTGGCACGGCATATACCATTGGCTTTGCGGCAGTCATTGCCTTGGCAATCATGACATTATTAAAGTATGCCAATGCGGCGGTCAAGCAAACCGTATTATTGGTGTTTGCCAGTGCCAGCATGATTTATGTGCCCATCGATATTTGGCAAGATACCATCGTGCATAGTGGCGCATTATCTGATGCGCGTATGTTAGCCAATGAAATGGGCGGCGCGACCTTTATGTGGGGCGGTCTGTGGTTTGTCGCGAGTTTGTATTTTATTTATTTAACCCTGCGTAAATCCTGATTTTAGCTATTAACTACTGCACCAATACTGTATCGACTAGCGTATTGGTTAGTATCTGAATATGAGTATCATCAGTGAGTTCAATATCACTGATGATACTAATATCAAATGTCTTACTAACCACTCCACTCGGTACTTCATCTAGTTCTTTATCTAGTGCTTCATAACGACCAGAACGTACATTCAACGATTGGCAATGCTCAAACACATTATCACGTAGCAATGTCGCTATCGGTTGTTTGATGGCTTTCGCTAACGCTTCTTTTAACGTCCATATGCGATATAGCGCCTTAGCATGCACTGCTTTGCTCTTCTTTTCAGTAACGTCCTCAGTAATGTCTTCAGTAACGCCTTCAGCCACATATTCAGTTTGAGCCATACAGGCGCGTAATTCTTCACTGTGGTAATAATGCTTCGCTACTTTTTCGAGTGAACGTTTGGTCGAGAGCCATTCTAAATCGACACCCAATTGTATTGATTGTAATGCCGCAGACTGTTGGCTTGGCACAAGGGCGATTAGCACTTGGCCGTGGGAGTGTGATATACAACTGCGCAGCGCGATAGCTTGGCCATGCTGATACACCTTTAAGCAAGTATCTTTATCATCGAACAGCACAGTAAGTGAGTCAAAATCATAGCCGAAGTATTGGCTAGCATAAGTCTTAATAATAAAACGACTCGCGAGGTATTCTTGCTTTGCTTGCAGCTGTTTACGTTTGGTAAATATGCTCTGTTCTTGCGGCTGTAAATACTGCGCAGCCAGTGCCGTGATCTGTTCGCTAGCAATGGTGTTACTGTTAAATAAGTAAACGTCCATTGGCGCATCTGCATTGACTGGCAAGTCGTTATGCGAACTAAAGGTTAATTGCTGACGAAAGAATAGGGCAGTGTGTGGCATGCAAGCTGAGACCGTTATAGTGCTGTGGGCGCAAAGTATAACAATCTCTGCCTGTTACTTCAGTAAACTGCGGTATTTTTTTTGCTGCTGTAATAGCCATTCAGGTGTTGTTGAGGTGACCCCCTCTGGTTTTAACATCGGGTGTAATTGCATTATTTTATTCACCGTTAACTCTTGTTGCTGTTCGAGATCGATAAATAAGATGGTCTTGCCATTTTCGAGGGATTGTTTGAATACTTTACTATTAATATTGGGCAACTGAATATCTATGTGCTCACCTTCCCAAGTACAAAAGACCAGTACCATGAAGGCGAACATGATAATCGGCATGCCTCCGAGTGGACCAAGATACCAACCTTGAATATAAGTCAGCAACAAGATGGTGATAGCGAACACGATACCAATCGCAGCGCCGATATCCCCACTCTTAACTAAACCTTTCTTCAGTGAGTTATCAACCTGATATAAATAATGCTTGCCGAGGGATTTATCATCATTGGTTAAGGTGTGGATCTGACCTTTATCGATGCCAAAAGACTGTAGTTCATGTTCGATCATCTCCAGTTCATCCAGCGAATCGATTATATAATAATGCCTTAACATGGTAACCACCTTACAGCTTAATGGCATGATAATGATTTTAGCGCACAACCTTATTAGTATAGTCGATTATGGCTATACCAAAATGCATTTACATTAATAGAAACTTATAACCTAATGACGCCATCAATAACATCAGCGAGACGGATAATGTTTTTCGCACAAAGTCAGGGCCAAATTTCAGTGCAGATGCACTGCCTAAATGGTTACCGATTAGGTTTATAAACACTAAAGGTAGCGCCAACATATAAAGCAATTTACCCGCTAACATAAATGCTATTAGTGCTCCGATATTAGAAGAAAAGTTGAAGAGTTTCGAGGTTGCCGATGCCGAGACTAAGTCAAATTTTAACAGGTAGTGTAAAACCAAGATTAAGAAGCTACCCGTACCTGGTCCAAAGAACCCATCATAAAAACCAATTATAAATACCGCGAGTGGCACGCCAAAATAGATAATCTTGGTATTAATTACTTGCTCACTGTGGTGATTATCTTGCTTGGGAATAAAAGAAATGATGATGCCGATAGGTAACATGCCAAGGATTATTTTACCAACCGTATCAGGATCAAAGTAGAGGATCGCTTCAGCGCCCAAGTAAGCGCCCACTAATCCTGCGGGGATCCCAGATGCTACGGCATTCCAAATAACCTTCTTGTTTTTTACAAAGTTACGGATTGCTGCAATCGTGCCCAGCGTACTGACTATCTTTTCTTGCCCTAGCGCGACCTGTGGTGGCAGCCCTGCCAAGATGAACGAAGGTACCAGTATCAGGCCGCCACCGCCTGCCACACTGTCAATAAAGCCCGCCGCAAAAGCCGATGCCATTAATGCTAGCAGTATCCATAACGTTATATCTGAACCAAAAATTTCCATCGTCGTTATCTCCTCAGTGTAAGTAATTTAGCCATCACCATGATCCTTACTGATCCTGAATTGGATCTAACATAACGAAAATGCCAGTGACATATGTCAATTTGTACGGTATTGCATTATGGTGTGGTATGTCAATTACATTCATACAATTAATTAACATCTATGCTTTTATGAAACGATGCTTTTATGAATCGATAAATAGAGAGGTATGATGGATCTAGCGCTGTATGTTTCATTTCAGCAGGGTAAACTAAGGACAATCAAGATTATGTTTTTACAGTGTTCATTAGAGGCAAGTTAATGAGTGATATTAAGTTTCGACAGATCGCCGAAACCATTGAAGCTAGAATTAATACCGGTGTGTATCCAGCTAATACCAAATTACCGCCACATCGGGTGCTCGCTGATGAGCTTGAAACCACGCCAACAACGGTGTCCAAAGCCTATAAATTATTGGCAGATAAAAACAAAGTCGAATCCTTTGTTGGCCGTGGTACGTTTGTCTGTGGTGATTCAGAATTGGAAACGGTTATTCAAGCACCAGAGAATGATGCGGATTATAACTTTTCGATTCTACAGCCTTGCTTAGAATATAATGTGTTGCCACTGCAGGCCGCATTTCAACAAACCTATGTTGCATTACCGAGTGAACTATTAGGTTATATTGAACACTCAGGACATCTAGCGCATCGACAAGCGGGGATGAAATGGGCGGCGGAGTTTGGCTTGTCAGTTTCTGATCCTGACCAAATACTGCTTGCCAGTGGTGCGCAGAATGCACTGGAAATTCTGATCCAGACCTATACCAATCCGGGGGATTGTATTGCTGTTGAAGTATTTACTTACCCTGGTATTCTCTCTATCGCTAATTTATTGGGTCGTCGTATTGTCGAAGTTGCGATGGACGATAAAGGCATGTGCCCGATTGCGCTTAAACAGACTATTCTTAGCGATAAGCCAAAAGTGGTTGTCATCGTGCCGTCACATCAAAATCCGACGGGCGTGACGATGCCGAAAGCGCGTAGAGAAGCGATTGCCAAGGTGATTGCAGCAGGTAACATCTGGTTGTTAGAAGATGATATTTATGGCTTCTTAAATGAAACAACTATCCCTGCTATCAGCAACTATATTCCAGAAAAAAGCTTTCATATTAGCAGCTTGTCGAAAGCTATCAGTCCGGCGTTACGCTGTGCCTTTATTAAAGCGCCAAAAAGTGAGGTCCGCAGAGTCGGGGCATGTATTCGCACGTCTATTTGGCTAGCGTCACCGCTTAACTTTGCAGTGGCAGCGCAGCTGATTAATTCTGGTGATGCGTTTGCAATGGCAAATAAACAAAAACAACTGGCGATGCAGCGACAAGCCTTTGTGGCGGATAAATTTAGCTTTTTAACATGTTCAAGCCAAGCCTGCAGTTATCATGTTTGGGTGGCGTTGCCAGCACATTGGCGCCAAGAGCATTTTGTGATGGAAGCGAAAAACCAACAATTATTGGTGAGCAGCGGTGGTTATTTCTCGCAACAGAGTGATAAAAGTAATCATATTCGTTTATCGTTAATGGCGATAAATGACGAACAACGTTTTCAGCAAGGTATTGTATTGTTAGCGGATCTACTCAAAGATGGGCAAGGTTCACACTTCCTGTTTTAATTACTTAACCTACTGTGATATAAGTGAATAATACGACATTGGACTAAGGAGAGTTTATGTTGAAAAATACAATAACGGGGTTGCTTATTTTAAGCTGCTCAGGCTGTGTTTTATTTGAAAAGAAAGATCCGATAGCACCAGTTATCGATCCTGCTGATGCCCCGGTAGTACCATTAACGCCAGTTGCAACGCCGATATCTGCTGCAGAGTGTGCTGGTGATATGGCGTTACCCGTCGAATTTAGTCGCAAATTTACGGCTGTATCTGATCCTGAATTGCTGGAAGAATCTATCGGTGAGCCTACTGAAGGCAGACTCTGTCAGGGTCAGGTGTATGTGGCGAAACATAATACTCAAATTATGTTGTTTCGTGGTTGGAATGGCAGCAACCCGGCCAGTGAGTTCGGTGAGTGGTGGGCATTAAAGAGTCCCCGTGGCCAAATCGCGCAATATCGTAGTGATTATCAAATATGTTATCAATGGTCGCCGTTAGATAAAATGACCTTGTGTAGCTTAAAAGCAGGCGCAAAAGTAGTGATTGGTACAGGCCAAAGCGCCACGTGTTCGTCTTACCTTAATTACCCAAGCTCTGCGAAGAAACAAGTCTACATTGCGAATGCTGACGCCGATTTGTTTGACTGCAGCAGTTACAACGCCGAGTTTAACTGGACGCCGATTATTAATGATTAACAAGGTAACGCTATAAGTAAACATATACCGTTACATACGTTATGCCACGTACTGACTGACATCATTATTAGCTTTTTATATGGCACCTGATACAGGTGTCGATATAGAACGTTTACGCATGCCATAAATAATACCCTCGATCATCAAAAAAGCAGAAGTAACCATTAACCTCTGTAAATCCTATTTGCGATATCTTCATCTACTTAATTACATCACCCCCTATTTTTTATACTGCCTAAATTACAAACAGTTATATTTATCGCTTGCTTTCGAAGTGTTATGTTATAACATAACAAAATATGTAATGTTATATTATAACAATTAAGGAAGATAAACAGTGAAGAAGAAATTGGTTTCCCTCGCAATCAGTAGCATTTTGGTATCACCGGCTTTTGCTAACACCTTGTCAAACCCACAAATCGGTGTGGTGCTTGATGGTTATTATCAAAATGGTGAACGTAATAACTCAGAGCGTAGTGAAGGATTCGGCCTCGGCCACACCGAAATTAGCATGTCCGCGAATATTGACGACAAGTTTCACGGTGTATTAACGACAGTGTTAGAAACGCATGGTGATGAAACTGAATTGTTATTAGAAGAAGCATTCATTCAAACATTAACCATGCCATACGGTTTTAATATCCGCGGTGGTCGTTTCCTGTCTGACTTCGGTTACATGAACAATCAGCATATGCATTCAGACAGTTTCGTTGAGCGACCTGTTGCTTACCGTACGTTCTTAGGCTCTCATTATTACGATGATGGTTTGCGTGCGAACCTGGTATTGCCTACTGATATGTATATAAAGCTAGGCGTTGAAGCGTTAAGTGGTAGCAAGATGTCTGCTGTGGACGATGCCACTGCCGTTGGTGTATATACCACGACATTAAAGATTGGTGATGATTTTTCTGAATCATCGAGTTGGCAGTTTGGTTTAAGTTACTTACGTAATGAAAATGGTAAAGTGACAAGTTTTGAAGAGCATGATCATAGTACGGATGGTCATGACGAGCATGATCACAGCCACGCATCAGCAGTGACAGGTACAAATCTATATGGTGCTGATTTTGTCTGGAAATGGGCACCGAATGGCAATTATAAATACAGCAATTTTACCTTATCTGCTGAGTACATGCTGTTAGATGACATTTTGGATAGTAAATTCAAAGGGGAGAAAGATGCTCCGGATACACTAGCGGCTTATTATGTATCGGGCGTATATCGCTTTACACCAAGCTGGTCTGCGGGTATGCGCTACAGTGATGCTGAAAGTTACGACGGTCATGCTCATGGAGACCACGTACACTTAACCTCTTTGAGTGATAGCGAGATCGAAGCTATGGTAGCTTGGGATTCTTCTCACTTTGGGACTGTACGTGCGCAATATACACGTGTTGAAAATCAAGACAAAGCCACAGATAACGTATTCACGTTGCAATATGTCATGACGTTTGGGGCGCACGGTGCCCATGCGTTTTAAGAAAAGCACATTATTCGTGACCGTGAGTGCAGCCATGTTGTCTGCACCAGCTCTTGCGTTGAATATTTTCGTTTGCGAGCCTGAATGGAAAGCACTATTGGCTGCACATGCACCAAAAGCAACCATCTATTCTGCGACAACAGCGCTGCAAGACCCACATTACGTGCAAGCTAGGCCGTCTTTAATTGCCAAGATGCGCCAAGCCGATATGGCGATGTGCTCTGGTGCTGAATTGGAAATTGGTTGGTTACCTATGTTGCAGGCACGAAGCAGCAATCCGGCGGTGCAGAATAATAAGCAAAGTATGCTGTATGCGTCAGAGATTGTCAGCATGTTGGATACGCATCATCATGTTGACCGCAGTATGGGGGATATTCACGCCTATGGTAATCCGCATGTGCAGTTTGCTGCCAACGATATGATCCGAATTTCTCGCGTGGTGAGCAAACGCTTGGAAAGTATCGATCCCGCTAATGCATTTAGTTACTTAGTCAATGGCGTGAAGTTTCGTGAGCATTGGCGAAAAAAGTTAATTGAATGGGAACAACGTGCTGAACCGCTGCGAGGTAAACAAGTGGTGAGTTATCACGAGACCTATCGTTATCTGTTTGACTGGTTGGGGATGGAGCAGATTGCTGACCTTGAGCCTAAACCTGGCGTTTCACCAACGACGGCACATTTGCAATCTTTGACCAAGTTAGACCCTGCGTCGTTTGATGCGATCATTTATTCTTCTCATCAGAATAAACGCGCAGCAAACTGGTTACATCAGCAAACGGACAAACCTGTGATCCAATTACCGCTGACGGTATCGAAAGGACAAACCCTTGACGAGCTGTATGACCGGGTATTGGATGACTTGTTGAATGTACTTGTAGAACCAGTAAAGGATTAGTCTATGTTGGTAGATTATCTTTGGTTAGCTCCCGCTGTATTGTGTGGACTGATTGCGCTGGTGGGCAATGTGATATTAGGGCAACAGGTGCTCGCACGTAAGATCATTTTTATTGATTTGGCAGTAGCACAAGTCGCTGCATTAGGCGCTGCATTTAGTCAGTATTGGCTAAGTCGTTTTGATGTATTACCCGATACTTGGTTAGGGCAAATGATCGGCCCTTGGGTATTATCATTATTACTATGTGGCTTAATTGCCTTGATGGAAAAGCACTATCAGCAGCATCTTGAGCCTATGATCGGTAGCTTGTTTGCTGTTTCGGCGTCATTGGCGATTTTGTTGGCAAGTAAAGACCCGCACGGTGCAGACTTCATTCAAGGGATCTTAAATGGTCAGTTGTTATGGGCAACGTGGGATGATGTTTGGCCGTTAGCGATTATTACCGCTGCGATGTTGGCTTTAATTACATTGAAACCGGCATTTATGCAAGGGCGTGGATTTTACATTATCTTCGCTATATTGATGCCGATAACGGTGAAGTTGACGGGTATTTACCTTGAGTTTGCGTTATTGGTGATCCCTGCGCTGTGTGCGTCTGCGTTAAAAGGTATACGGTTTTTTATCGCGAGTATGGGCATTGGCGTTACCGGGATCATGTCGGGTATTGTGTTGTCTGCTCATTATGATTTACCCAGTGGGGCAAGTATCGTGATCACGTTATTTGCCTCTGGCGTATTGTTTCATTTATTGCTGCAACTTTCACTGGTCAAGATTGGCGTTCGCGCCTCATAAAATAAAAGCCTGATCCTGTGTATGAGCAGGATCAGGCTTTCTATTTCTATTTCTATTTCTATTTAAGCTATTTTTGACTTAATGTATTGCTTACTTAAATTATGTTTACGCTTATCAGATATTAATTCATATCATCAAATGGTTGACCGATACTCGGTAAGAACACATCAAGGAAGTAACGGATCTCATCTGTCATGCGTTCGTCTAATGCGGTTTGACAACGGATTTTAGCTTTAGAGAACTCTAAATTACCGCAACTTTCTTCTTCAATACACTTCATGTGCGCACATAAAATATCAGCGTCTTTGACTAATTTTTTATATGTTGGGTCTAGATCTGGTGTTGATAATAATGGTTCGTAAGCTTTTCTTAACTCAGGCGGCAGCATATCTAATAACGTCTGCTCTGCGGCTAATTCAATCTTGTTATATTCGCGGATAATGGCTTTGTTGTAATATTTTACTGGGGTCGGCAGGTCGCCTGTCAGCACTTCCGTTGTGTCATGGAATAAGGCCATCGATGCGGCTTTGTCTGGATCATAGCTCTTACCGTAATAAGTATTACCGATCAGTGCGAGTGCATGGGCAACCATTGCTACCTGTAAACTGTGCTCGGCTATATTCTCGTGCGTCACATTACGCATTAACGGCCAGCGGTAAATTAATTTCATGCGGGCGAGGTGGGCAAAAAAGTGGCTCATCGTGTTCTCCAAATAGCCTAGATCGACTGTTCCAAAATAGCGAGGGTTCGGATGACAACATTGTCTAGATGTACGTAAGTCATCGTTTTTATTACTGTAGCATGAGTTGGCGTTTAGATCTGAAGCGATAATTTATACTATGTGACTTTTTATTTCTAAGTTGAGTACGAATTGCCAGACAATAGTATTTTTTTCCTTGCTATAAGTATAAATGATAATAAAATTAGTTGTATATTTGTCTTTCTTAATCATTAGCAGGGTTTAAGAATAAATAAAAAATGCCTATTTTTCAGAATTAATTTTATTTGACCGTTACACAAGGAAGTTAAAGAAGATGCTCGAAGCCCGTGCTGAGACAAAGTTACAATTATTTGAGTTAGGGCCTGGTAAAATGCTCGACCTGCAAATAAATAACCCGCTGCCTGTACGTCTTAAATTATCCCTTGTCGGTTATGAACTTGGTCGATACATCATATTAAAGTATCCCCGCGTTGCTAATAATGCCGAGTATAACGATGTGCTCACTGAAGGTAATGGCGTGATAGTGCGTTACTTGCTGGAAGGTGATAAAGGCGAGTGTTTCGCTTTTAGTTCCTCGATTCGCTGTGTGACCCAGCATCCTGAAAAATTATTGTTTTTAGATTACCCAAAAGAGATTGAAAAGCGTCAACTGCGTACACTGCAACGCACGAGTATTCATCTGCCTGCATCCATCAAGTTAAACGATGATATAAAAAACCAAGGTGGGGCGATTAACGGTGTCATTGTCGATATTTCAACGGATGGTTGTCGTTTTTCTTTTAAAACTAAAAATCCCCGTACAACCGTGAAAAACCGTGATGTATTGGTGTGTATACAAAGCCCTGTTGATGGTGAAATGAAAATTCCGGCACAGATTTGTAATAGTAGAAATGAAAACTGTGAGATTAGTGTCGGTATTAAATTTATGGATGGTGGCAACATAGTACCTAAACTGTTGTCTCAATTATTTATTGCGTAAATTGTTTATTCAAGGAAGTGTTATGATCTATTCAACTACAGAGTCAATTCCCGGCAAAGAGATCGAAGAGATCGTCGGTGTTGTTACAGGTAACGTCGTTCAAGCAAAACATATTGGACGTGACATCATGGCGAGCCTAAAAAGTATTGTCGGTGGTGAAATTCGCGGTTACACGGAAATGTTAACGGATGCTAGGGACATAGCGGTTAAACGTCTAATAGAAAGTGCCAATGAAAAGGGCGCTGATGCGATTGTCGGGATTCGTTTTACGACAAGTGCCATTATGGATGGTTCATCTGAAATTATGGTGTTTGGCACTGCGGTTAAATTAAAGAAATAACAGCTTAATAAAAAAGACGAGATTACATAGATTATTCGAGCTACCTACTGAGCCTCTGAATTAGATGTTAATCTAAACAAAAAAGGCGTCATTACGACGCCTTTCTTATATCTACTTCTGTATCATACCCACAAACTACTGTTGACGATAAGTCTCTAAGAAGTTCGCCAGCTTGTTGATCGCAATCGTTAGCTCTTCAACACGCGGTAAGAACACCACGCGGAAGTGATCAGGTCGGCCCCAGTTAAAACCAGTCCCTTGCACAATTAATAGCTTTTCTTGTTGTAGCAGATCTAAGGCAAATTTCTGATCGTCTTTGATATTGAACTTCTCGATATCAATTTTCGGGAACAGATACATTGCCCCTTTTGGTTTCACACACGAGATACCCGGAATATCATTTAACATCTTCCACGCTAAATCACGTTGTTCCAGTAAACGACCACCCGGTAGAATCAATTCATTAATACTTTGATAACCACCCAGTGCCGTTTGGATCGCGTGTTGCATCGGTACGTTAGAACACAAACGCATCGAGGCAAGCATTTCCAATCCGGCAATATAGTCTTTAGCAAGATGCGTCGCACCACTTAATACCAACCAACCAGAACGGAAACCAGCAATACGATAGGCTTTAGACAAACCATTGAAAGTCACAATCAGGATATCTTGCGCCAGTGTACACATTGGCACATGTTCAACACCGTCATATAAGATCTTATCATAGATTTCATCAGCAAAAATGATCAGTCTGTTCTGACGAGCAATTTCAATTACTTCAAGCAAGAATTCTTTGCTGTATACCGCACCTGTGGGATTGTTCGGATTGATTAAAACAATGCCCTTAGTATTAGGAGTGATCTTGGCTTTAATATCATCCAGATCAGGATACCAATCAGATTCTTCATCACAAATGTAGTGAGTAGCTTTACCACCCGAAAGGGTAATCGCAGCTGTCCACAGTGGATAATCCGGTGACGGTACTAAGATCTCATCACCGTTATTCAGTAATGCCTGCATCGACATCATGATTAATTCTGATACACCGTTACCCAAGTAAATGTCGTCAATAGACACATTCAACAGACCTTTCTGTTGGTAGTGTTGCATCACGGCTTTACGGGCAGAATAAAGCCCTTTAGAGTCACAATAACCTTGGCTCGATGGCAGGTTATGAATCACGTCTTTTACAATTTCTTCCGGGGCTTCAAAACCAAATGGGGCGGGATTCCCGATGTTTAATTTGATTACTCGGTGACCTTCTTCTTCTAAGCGATTCGCTTCTTTTAATACTGGTCCACGTATGTCGTAACATACGTTATCTAATTTATGAGATTTTTCTATTGAGTACATCCCGTCTCCGCCGCTTTAATTATGTTTGTTGTTAATCTTTCTGTAATAAAAGTACCGTATATAAGGCATTGTTGGAAGTGATATTTGGTGATCTACACGATTTATTGTTGCGCCATTGTTAATTGGTAAGATTCGGGTGTAACATTATCAGCAATGGTTACCGGATTACGGTAGTTTTGTGAGAATATTGTTGTAATACAGCAGTTAAAAATAATGTTAATGAGACAAGGAAAGAGCATGAGTCAGCAGTTAAACCCAGCAAAAATGAGTGGACTAGAGATATTACAAGCAATGGCGGAGGGAATATTCCCACATCCTTCAATTTGCCACACAATGCCAATGCAATGTATTGATTTAAGCGAAGGTCAAATCCACTTTAAGGTGCAAGCCGATGATCGCCATCTCAATCCAATGGGGGGGGTACACGGTGGTTTTGCGGCGACAGTTCTTGATTCAGTCACTGGTTGCGCAACACATACCACTCTGGTTGCTGGTGAGAGTTACGGTACGGTTGATTTGAATGTAAAAATGGTACGCCCAATTCCAAAAGACACAGAATTACATGCCAAGGGGAAGGTATTAAACGTCTCTAAAACGGTTGTTATCTCTGAAGGCGATATCCGTGATGCTAACGGTAAGCTTTACGCTCATTGTACAGCGACGTGCGTAATTACCCGACCTGCAAAGTAAAGTCTGTTTTATAGCCGAGATCCATTTATGACAAAGACAAAATCTGAAATTATTGCCAATACATTTCAGTTCAATCCATCAGCCAGTGAAAAAGCCGGCAAGATGGTGATGGGGCATCGTGGTGCCTCTTCTATAGCCCCCGAGAATACCTTGGCTGCGTTTCAATTGGCCGAGGACAACAATGTTCCCTGGATTGAAGTGGACGCGGATATGCTTGGTGATGGCACTGTGGTTATTTGTCATGATGCCACGCTCGACCGCTGCAGCGATCATAATGGTTTGTTACGCGATAAAACGGTAACGGACTTAGATAATATTGATGCAGGGGCATGGTTCGGATTAGATTTTGTCGGTGAACGTATTCCCACGCTGGTGGAGCTTATCTTATTCACCAACGAGACTGGCATGAACCTGAACTTAGAGATTAAGTCAGGCACAGATAAAGCGGCGACCGACCGATTAATCGACGGCATTATTCGCGATATCAATCACCACTGGCAGGGTGGGCAGCAATTACTGATCTCCAGCTTTAATCATTTGTTATTGGCTGAAGTAAAACGCCGTGCGCCAGAAATCAGCTTAGCGTGCTTGTTTGCTTCGCCATTACCGGATGATTGGCTCACGTCGATGCAGTATGTTGGCGCCGAGTTTATCCACCCTAAGGACAAGGGGCTGACTGAACTGCAAGTCAACGCTATGACCGATGCCGGTTATAGTGTGAATGTATGGACTGTGAATAGTTTAGCGCGTGCTAACCAATTGTATAATTGGGGCGCTACCGGTATTTGCTCTGACATTCCCCAGCAGTTTCCACCGTGTTACAGGAATTAACGGTGAGTGAACAGCTAGGCTTACGTTGGCAAGCCTTGTGGCAACAGCATTTTGCGCATTTAACCGAAGCTGAAGTACAGCAGTCATGGGCATGCCTATTACCGCATTATCAACAAACGCATCGATATTATCATGACCTGAGGCACATTGACGCCTGCTTTACCTGGTTTGATCAAGTGCAGGCAACATTGGATAATCCGTTAGCGGTGGCCTTGGCGATCTGGTTTCATGATGTTATTTATGATGTGCGACGCAGTGATAATGAAGAAAAAAGTGCCCAGTATGCGGTGACAGCACTGACTAAGGTTGCGGCATCGACTATGTTAGTCCAGCAAGTGTATGAACTGATCTTGTTAACGCAGCATCCCAGTAAACCCAGCCAAAGGCTTGAAACTCTGGTCACGAGTCATGATCAGGCTTTATTTCTAGATATTGATTTAACCATATTAGGTCAACGCGACGCTATTTATGCTAACTATGAAAAAGCCATTCGCGCTGAATACCAGCATGTGCCGTTATGGTTGTACAAACTAGGCCGAAAACGGTTACTTAAACAGTTCTTAGGGCAATCAAAGATCTATTATTCTGATTATTTTACCGAAAAATTTGAAAACAAAGCCAGAGTGAACATACAATCAGTGCTTAAACCTTAATGTAAGACAGTAACTTGGATGCATAACACATGATAATTAATGGCACTCCCAGTCAAGATGTAGCAATTGCCGACCGCGGTTTTAATTTTGGTGATGGCCACTTTACTACGATCAAATTGGCAGCAGGGCAAGCGCAGCTGCTAGACCTGCATATGGCGCGTTTACAGCAAGCGTGCAAGGTGCTAGCCATTGAGTTTAGCCAATGGGATGCATTGATTGACGCAATCATCGAACAAGCGCAAGCATTACAGAATGGGGTATTAAAAGTTACTATCACGCGTGGCGAAGGCGGGCGTGGCTATGGTTATGCTTATGGTACTAGCAGTTGTTCAAGCGCTAATTGGTATTTACAGCATAGATCGACCCCGCCCCAATACAGTGAATGGGCGCGCTCAGGTATTGAATTGATGGTGTGCCAATATCAACAAACGGTAAATCCAGTACTGGCCGGATTAAAAACCTTAAACAGACTTGATCAGGTGATGATTAAGCAAGAACTTGATGCCAATGGCATGGCCGATGGATTGGTGTGCTCGACAGAGGGTTATCTCATTGAAACCTCTGTTGCTAACGTATTTTGGGTGAAAGCCGGTAAAGTCTATACCCCCAGTACAAAACGCAGTGGTGTTGAGGGTGTGATGAAAACCCATGTTTTAAACTTGTTGAATACTCTAGGTTTTACGCTATACACGGGAGATTACACTATTGCCGATTTGCAGGCTGCAGACGAAATTTTCATTACTAATTCAGTGATGGAAGTGGTACCTGTGAAGGCTATTGCGCAAGGTGATTTTTGTGATGACTTAGCGGTTAATGACGTGTCGGTATGGCGGTTGTTACAAGCATCATTATAGCTATGATGATAATAAGTACTACACGCTTGATTTCGATGTTAATTTTATAAGCGTGTAGTTTGGTTAATATTTAAAGCGTCGTCATTATTAACACGGGTTAGAAAATACGACGTTTCAGTCCTTTCTTATCCAAGATCTTCGTGGCGATCTCTTCAACCGAAAATGAAGTACTGTTAATGAAGGGTATTTTTTCACTACGGTATAAGTATTCAACTTCTGCTATCTCTAACTTACATTGACGTAATGACGCATAAGTACTGTTAGCAAGGCGTTCGCTACGAATATCCTGCAGACGTTTCACATCAATAGTAAGACCAAATATTTTATTTTTATTGCGTTTTAATGCTGGTGGCAGTTTTAGCTCATCCATATCATCGGCAATAAATGGGTAATTGGCGGTCTTGATACCAAACTGTAATGCTAGATATAAACTGGTTGGTGTTTTGCCACTACGTGAAACGCCGACTAAGATTAAGTCTGCATCGTCATAATCTTTGCAGGTAATCCCATCATCGTTGGCAAGGGCATAATTCACCGCCTCAATACGTGCATCATAGGTCTCTTGCTTAAGGCTGTGGGTACGGTGTGATTTAGGCGCTGCCGTCATATTTAATTGTTCAGAAAGCGGTGCAACAAATGTACTTAAAAAGTCGTGTGAGTGACCTTCGTTTAATTCGATTATTGTCCTTATTTCAGATGAAACTATCGAATGAAACACCAGTGGCTTCTGTCCTGTTTTTGCAACGTGTTCGTTGATTTTTTGTGTGACGTTTTTAGCTTTTTCTTCGGTCTCAATAAAGGGGAAAGTATGCTGTTCAAATTCGATCGGAAATTGGCTTAGAAGGGCGTGACCAAAGACTTCAGCGGTGATCGCCGTGCCATCAGAGACATAAAAAACAGTTTGCATTGACTCTATCCTTTTCATAAACAGATGAAATTTTCTAAGTAAGTATCTTACATTGAAATTAATAGCTGTGTATGATTAAAAACACTAAGGAAAGCAAGATGATTATTTTGCATTAATAATATGTGAGCAATATCTAATATCGCTCACGATTAAAATCATTTTTGAGATCGATTAAATCTGGAGAACTGCCGTGATAGAGTACGTAATTGGGTACGAAAAACTTGGAATGAACGACGTAGAACGAGTTGGCGGCAAAAACGCATCTCTTGGCGAGATGATCAGTAACTTAGCTGGCGCAGGCGTGCAAGTTCCTGGTGGTTACGCGACTACCGCTGATGCGTTTAATCAGTTTTTAGAGCAAAGTGGTGTTAACGATCAAATATACACACTACTCGACAATCTCGATGTTGATAACATTGCAGCGTTAACAGAAGCTGGCGCGAAAATTCGCCAATGGATCATCGACACACCTTTCCAACCTGAATTAGAAGCGGCTATTGCTTCAAGCTATGAAATTCTAGCAGGCGAAGCAGGCGAGCAGGCATCATTTGCAGTTCGTTCTTCGGCTACTGCTGAAGACATGCCTGATGCATCATTTGCTGGTCAGCAAGAAACGTTCTTAAACGTACGTGGTTATGACAACATCATTGTTGCAATCAAACACGTATTCGCATCGCTATTTAACGACCGTGCTATCTCTTACCGCGTGCATTCTGGTTACGACCATCGTGGTGTTGCATTATCAGCGGGTATTCAACGCATGGTACGTAGTGATGAAGCATCATCTGGTGTGATGTTCTCTATTGATACTGAATCTGGTTTTGAAGACGTCGTATTTATTACTTCTTCATACGGTCTTGGTGAAATGGTTGTACAGGGCGCAGTTAACCCTGATGAATTTTATGTTCACAAACCAACACTTGCTAAAGGCAAACCAGCTGTTGTTCGTCGTAACATCGGTAGCAAACAGATCCAAATGATCTACTCTGCTGACGAAGGTCATGGCAAGCAAGTACAAATCGTTGATGTTGAACCAAGCAAGTCCCGTCAGTTCTCTATTACCGATGCAGAAGTAATGGAACTCGCGAAACAAGCGGTGATCATCGAAAAACATTATGGCCATGCGATGGATATCGAATGGGCTAAAGATGCAATCGACGGTAAAATTTATATCGTTCAAGCCCGTCCTGAAACAGTACGTAGCCGTGAAGACAAACAAGTAATGGTGCGTTTCCACTTAGATGCTAAATCAGCGGTTATCTCTGAAGGCCGAGCGATTGGCGGTAAGATTGGTGCTGGCCCAGCTAAAGTTATTTCATCAATTTCGCAAATGGATGAAGTACAAGAAGGCGACGTATTAGTAACAGACATGACAGACCCTGATTGGGAACCTATCATGAAACGTGCTTCTGCAATCGTCACGAACCGTGGTGGCCGTACTTGTCATGCTGCAATTATTGCACGTGAAATGGGTATCCCTGCTGTTGTAGGTTGTGGTAACGCGACAGACCTTATTGTAACGGGGCAAGAGCTAACAGTATCTTGTGCTGAAGGTGACACTGGCTTTATCTACGAAGGTATCTTACCGTTCCGTGAAACATCATCGAAAGTAGATAACTTACCGGAAATTCCAGTAAAAGTAATGATGAACGTCGGTAACCCTGATCGTGCATTCGATTTCGCGGCATTACCAAACGAAGGTGTTGGTCTAGCGCGTCTTGAATTCATTATTAACCGCATGATCGGTATTCACCCGAAAGCATTGCTTAACTTTGATAAGCAATCGCCTGAGCTACAAGCTGAAATCAACGAAATGATTGCCGGTTATGAGTCTCCAGTTGAATTCTACATCGCGAAATTACAAGAAGGTATTTCTACGCTAGCAGCGGCGTTCTACCCGAAAAAAGTAATTGTGCGTATGTCTGACTTTAAGTCAAATGAATACGCTAACCTTGTTGGTGGTGAGTTCTTCGAACCGGAAGAAGAAAACCCAATGTTAGGTTTCCGTGGCGCATCACGTTATATTTCTCAAGATTTCCGTGATTGTTTCGCACTGGAAACTGAAGCGATGAAACGTGTACGTAACGACATGGGTCTAACTAACGTTGAAATCATGGTGCCATTCGTGCGTACATTAAGCGAAGCGGCTTCAGTGATTGATTTGCTAGCAGAACACGGTCTGAAACGTGGTGAGAACGGTTTACGCGTTATCATGATGTGCGAAGTACCATCAAACGCATTACTGGCTGACAAGTTCCTACAGTACTTCGATGGCTTCTCAATCGGTTCAAATGACTTAACGCAGTTAACACTCGGTCTAGATCGCGACTCAGGCATCATCTCTCATCTGTTTGATGAACGTAATGACGCAGTGAAAGCATTGTTAGCAATGGCGATTCAAGCCGCTAAGAAAGCCGGTAAATACGTTGGTATTTGTGGTCAAGGTCCATCGGATCACGAAGACTTCGCTGCTTGGTTAGTTGAACAAGGTATTGATAGTTTATCGCTAAACCCAGATACAGTATTAAGTACTTGGTTATACCTAGCGGACAAACACGCTAAATAAACCTTGAGTTAATCTCTGGTAATAAAAAAGCCCCAGTCTGCAGAGACTGGGGCTTTTTTGTCTGTAGGGTTCAAGAAGACTATGAAGGTACAGCGTTGGCTCTTGAAGTACAAAGCAGAGGGCTGAGAATACAACACGGGTTCTTGAAGCGCAAAGCAGAGGGCTGAGAATACAACGCGGGTTCTTGAAGTACAAAGCAGGGGGTTACAATGCAAAACGCCCAGTGGTTAGACTGGGCGTTCATATGACATCAGAGTCAATATATTTTCAGACTTGCGGTTCCGCGAGTTTTAGTTTTCGCGTAGCGCTCTAAAACCTACGTAGTTAGCGCGGAAATCAGGTTTTAGTTCTAGACGTACATCAACCTGAGCAAGTTTAGGTGCAAAGTTCCACGCACCGCCTCTCGCTACTAAATTATTGCCACTCGTCAGCTCCCAAACGTTACCGACGGTATCATAGAGGCCAAATTTATTAGCTTTAAATGATTTTACCGGCGCGGTGCTTTTATTCGACCATTGGCTACCACAGTAAGCGCAATTGGCTTTTGAATTGCCAGCATCGTTACCCCACCAGTAGTTGTAACTACTGCCTGCGCGCGCGACGTATTCCCATTCACCATTATTAGGTAAACGGTATTTTTGACCAGTGGCTTTTGACAACCATGTTAAGTAAGCATTGGTGTCGGCTGAGTTAATACAGACAACAGGGTGTTCATCGGTTTGGGTAAAACCAGGCTGACGCCAGTTTAAGTCAGCATTATAGGTTTCCTTACCGCCAACATACTCGACACAACCATTACCTGATTCAGCAGCGGTAGTAAAGTTACTCGCAGCAACGAAACGTTTGAAATCAGCGACTGTGATCGGGTTTTTACCGACCGAGAAAGCCTTGATAACTTGTTGATTATTGCCGTTATCGATTGATGCGCTTAATTGACCTGCTGGTACCGAAATTAACTCTGGACCACGTTCACCCGAAGCGAGAAAATCTTGTACTGCCTGGCCATTTTTCAACGATACGCTAGCTTTCACTAACTCAGCTCTTACCATCGTATTACTTTTCAGTTTTACATTTTGTTCAAAATCTATGTAGCTCGGTTTTTTAATGACGATATGGTGAGCACCCGGTGACAACATCACCGATAGTTTTGTTGAACCGTAGCTGACGCCATCAATAAAGACTTCATCATCATATTGGTTAGAACGAATAGTCAGTTCGTATAACGCACCTTTATCTGTTTTCGCGACGTTTTTTTTCTCTTGTGATACTTGTTCTGCACAGTAACGAGTTGATACGTTTAATAGATTACACGCTGCATTTTTTGGCAATACGCCCTGCATTGTTACTTGCATGGTCGAGCTGTAAGTACCCTGGCCACTGAATTCGCTGGTTAACACCTTGTTACCTAACAATTTGACATGAGCGCTAGAATTGGTTTTATGTTTACTGACTAGTTTCGCTTCAGTGACAGAGTTAAACAAAGAGTTTAAATAGGTCTTCGAGGCTTTTTGCTTACTCAATAAATTGCTACGAGTGATACATTTTGAAAATGATGTTTCCAAATCACAGCTTACATTTTGACTTACGTTACGCGATTGAGTCTGCTGCATTTCATTTGTCAGACGGTTAATACGTGCAATGTTTATCTCTTCACTGATCGTTTCACGTTGATTGAGCAGTCTAACGCGTTCAATATTTTTTTCTGATAGTGCTTTGTTGAGTTGCGCTAAGCGAGCAACTGAATCTTTAATCAGCTGTTTATTTTTCTGTTGTTGTTGAATTGCCTGACGATAATCATTCTGTGACTTAGTCATGTCTTGCATTGGATTATCAATCATCAATGCATATTGTTCATTCATTTGCGTCAATGCTTTGGCTGTTTGCCCAACAAGTGCTTTACCTTGCGTTCTGGTTTGCGCTAATTTGGTTTTTTTGATAGCTATATCGTCATTTACCACAGCGAGTGATGTAATGAATGTGCCGTATTCAGATTGAATACTTTCCAGCTCGGTTTGCAAATTATCAACAGTGTTATTTTGTTGTTTTATTTCAGTAGCTTGAGCTGTATTGCCAATAAGAATACAGCTGGTGGCAAGGGCAATTAAAGCAATGCGCATTTGTTTATTTCCTAATAGATGCTTATTTGATGTAATAAAACACGGATTCTGTGTTACATCTTGTAATTACCCACATGTCAGATGAGTATAATATTTTTCGTCCATGTTATTTGTTCAGGGCTAAAATCGCAAGCAAACAGGTCACATAATTGGTTTAAGTTTGAGTAATTTATGTAGATGTACGATATGTGTATTAACTGTCTTAGTATTTTCTTATAAGTGAGATCAATTTAGCCTTTATCTATAGGCGATGAATTAAATCACTCATGTTATAATGCAGTCAGTTGAAAATTGTCACAAGGGAATGGATGATGATCCCCGAATTAAGTTATCAGGATGCAGTAAAATCAGAATATCTCGCTTTTTTAAGCGCGCTAGAGAAAAGTGAATTTAGTGGGGATATTGAAAAATCGTACGCAAGCCGATTAGCCGTTGCGACGGATAACAGTATTTATCAGTTATTACCGCAAGCAGTGGTACTGCCACGTAAACATCAAGATCTAGTGATTTTGACGGCTTTGTCGTTACAAGCTGAATTTAAAACCATTACTTTTTCACCTCGTGGTGGCGGTACGGGCACTAATGGGCAGTCGTTGACCGACGGTATCATTGTCGATCTGTCACGTCACATGAACAACATTATTGATATTAATGTGGAAGAGGGCTGGGTACAGGTGCAAACGGGCGTGGTTAAAGATCAGCTCAATGAATTCCTGAAACCGTATGGCTTCTTCTTCTCGCCAGATTTATCGACCAGTAATCGCGCCACTATAGGTGGCATGATTAACACGGATGCGTCGGGTCAAGGGTCATTAAAATACGGTAAAACCAGTGATCATGTATTAAGTGTGTCTGCGGTATTAATGGATGGCACTGAATTAGTCACAGCCTGTCAGTCTCGCGAGCAGCTACAAGCACAAGCGCAGAACGATAATTATCTAGGTAAAGTGTGTCATCAAGTGATTGATACCATCAGCCACAAACAACAAAAAATTGAAGATACCTTCCCAGCATTAAACCGTTTTCTGACCGGTTATGATCTTGTTCACCTCTATGATAAACAAACGCAAGCGTTTGATTTAGGACGTATCCTTTGTGGTTCTGAAGGTTCTCTGGCATTTATCACTGAAGCGAAACTGAATTTAACCCCAATCCCAACGTTCCGCTGCTTAGTGAATGTCAAATATGACAGCTTTGATTCAGCATTGCGTAATGCACCATTCTTAATTGAAGCCAATGCCTTGTCAGTCGAAACGGTTGACTCGGTGGTGCTGAATTTAGCCAAACAAGATATCGTGTGGCACTCGGTTAAATCATTGATCACCGATGTACCGAATAAAACAATGCAGGGTATTAACTTTGTTGAGTTTGCCGAAGATGATGGCGCTATTCAACAACAAAAAATAGACTATTTAACCGCAGAGCTTGACCGTCTAATGGCTGCGGGTGAAGCGGGGGTGATTGGTTATCAAATTTGTGACCAATTATCGGATGTAATGAAAATCTACGGTATGCGTAAAAAAGCCGTTGGTTTATTAGGCGCAACAAAAGGCCAAGCGAAACCGTTAGCCTTTGCTGAAGATACAGCGGTACCGCCTGAGCACTTAGCGGATTACATTGTTGAGTTCAGAGCGTTATTAGATAGCTATAACCTGCACTATGGCATGTTTGGTCATGTCGATGCGGGTGTACTGCATGTGCGTCCTGCGTTGGATATGTTAGACCCGCAACAAGAAGTTATTTTACGTGAAATATCCGATAAGGTAGTGGCATTAACGGCAAAATACAAAGGCTTGATGTGGGGCGAACACGGTAGAGGTTTTCGTTCTGAATATGGCCCTGAGTTTTTTGGAGACGAACTATTCACCGAGTTACGCAAGATTAAAGCCGCTTTTGATCCAGATAACAGATTAAACCCAGGCAAGATCTGCACGCCACTAAACAGCGATGCAAAATTAGTATCAGTAGATGCAATGAAGCGTGGTGCCTATGATCGCCAAATACCAGTGACAGTGCGTGAAAGCTTTCCGCAAGCAATTGACTGTAATGGTAATGGCTTGTGTTTTAACTACGATACCAAAAGCCCAATGTGCCCGTCGTTTAAGCATACGGGTGATCGCCGCCATTCGCCAAAAGGCCGCGCTGGTTTAATGCGTGAATGGTTACGTCAGTTATCCTGCCATGAAATGACCGAGCATGAATTAGGCCAACAACTCACTATTCAACAAGTTGGTGTGGCGACATTTACCACACGATTAAAAAACAGCTGGAACAAAGCCCGTGGCCGTTATGATTTTTCGCATGAAGTCATGGATGCAATGCAAGGTTGCTTAGCGTGTAAAGCTTGTACTGTGCAATGTCCGGTTAAAGTCGATGTACCCGAGTTTAGATCGCGTTTTATTGATCAATACCACAGCCGTTACTTACGTCCGATTAAAGATTTTGCGGTTGGCTATTCTGAAAGTTATACGCCGATGATGGCTAAGATGCCGAAGTTCTTTAATTTCTGGTTAGGGCAAAACTGGTTACAAGCTACGACTAAGCATACCATTGGTATGGTGGATATCCCGTTATTAAGTGTACCGACCTTATCGGAATCGTTACGTGGTCATTATGCTCAGAGTTTTGATTTAGCCTTTTTACAACGGTTAAATGCTGAAGACAAAGCCAAGCATGTGTTAATTGTTCAAGACCCGTTTACCAGTTTTTATGAAGCCGAACTTGTGCAAACGTTAGTGACGCTGATTGAAAAGCTAGGTTTGAAACCGGTGATTTTACCGTTTAAACCTAATGGTAAACCGCAGCATGTGAAAGGCTTTTTAGCTAAATTTGCCAAAACGGCAGAAACAGCAGCAGACTTCTTGAATGCCTTGCATGATTTGGGTATGCCGATGGTGGGCATTGAACCTGCATTAGTGCTGTGTTATCGCGATGAATATAACCAAATTTTAGCGGATAAACGTGGCGACTTTAGTGTGCAGCTTATTCAAGAATGGTTGTTAACAGACAATGCGCAAGTACATTTACGCGAGGCGATTAACAGCCAAGCCATTAATGAGCAAAGTGCGGATGCGCAAGCATCGAAAGTAGAACCGTATTACCTGTTTGCACACTGCACTGAAAAAACCAACAAACCCACGGCAGAACAAGAGTGGCAACAAGTATTTAAAGGCTTCGGCTTAGCATTAGATACGGTGGCAACAGGTTGCTGTGGTATGGCGGGCAGTTATGGCCATGATGCTAAAAATGTAGCAGCATCAAAGTCTATTTATAGTCAAAGCTGGAAACATGCGTTATCACAGCGTGATGCTTCACGTTGTTTGGCTACGGGCTACTCTTGCCGTAGTCAGGTAAAACGAATGGAAAAAGTACGACTTAATCACCCGATTAAAGCGTTATTGGCATCGTTAACTTAGTCATCGTTAAGTATGGGCAGCATTAGAAATGTAAAAACTGCTGCTCATACCTTCTTCCTACTTAGTATTGATCCAAGTGTTATTTTATAACGCCTTGTCGCATTAATCCTCATGTCAGACACAACTTTTTACAGTGACAGCGTATGCTGATCTTGTTAATTCAAGTCTGACTCGAACAAAAGGATGATGTTCATGCTCACTACATTACCAATCAAACGCCACTTATTTAGCAAACGAAAATTGTTTAGCAAGCGACAATTGTTAAGTAAGCGACAATTAAAATTATCGATTAAACTTTCTGGCTTGATGCTAGCGACGAGTCTATTCTCGGGCTGTGTCACCTTGTCTGAATTCACCGATAGTGGCGACAGTTTCACTTTATCTGCCGATGCGTCTGAAGAAATGAACGCTGTGAATGCCGCGATGAATGCCGTAGAAATATTATATCAACGGGGTAATAAACAAGACCTTGCTTATTATGCACCGAGTAATTTTGAGTTAGCGCTTAAAAAGCGCGAAGAATTATTGGGTATGTATGAAGACTATACGCCGAATGGCGGTAATTGGTTTTCGAACTCGGGTAGTGAAGAAATTGAAACAGAATCAGAATTATTTGTTCAACGTATGAATAAAGCGTTTCAAGCTAAACTCCTTACTGAACCGTTATTAATCACTATTCGTGATCATGATGAGTTTATTCAGAGTGTCGATGTTGATGGTTTTGAATCTCGTTTTAATAAATTGCGTGACGCGACAACCCAGTTTGCAGCATTAATTGAAAGTCGTGGTACGGGATTAGGTTTAGAACATCAGAAAATCAAATTAGAGCGTGATTATAATAGTCTTGAAATTGATATGATTAAACGTAAAGTATTACGTTTACCGACTACAGAATTTAATTTACTGGATCAAGAGCTGGTCCCTGAAAGCTATAACAAAGCATTAAATAGCTTGTACAGTTTAGAGCGGTTAATTGAAAAAGATCCCCGTGATAATACCGTGATCCAACAAAGTTTAAATGCGAGTAATATCCAAATAAAACAAGCGGCGAGCATTGCTAAAGAGGTTGTTTGGGTTAAATCAAGAATTCAAACATCGGCGGAACGCGTGGTGATAAATTATCGTGATCACCTCAGTTCATTAAATAGCTATTTAGGCACGGAAGAGTTAACGGCGTTGGACTTTCAATCTCAGGTGAGTGGTATCAAAGATGCGATGGCATCGAAAATATCACAACAAGATAAAGACAAAGTGCTCAAAGATAAAAACTTGCGAAGTCAACTTGCCGAACTCAGTCGTTTGTTAACTGGGCAGGACATGAGTAAATACAGTATTTCCCAACAAGTGGATAATCTTATTTTTGCGGCGCGTTCATTAGTTGACGAAAGTATCGATATACCATTAGCACAACGATAACGTTAACTATTTTTCAAGATGAGCACCGGGGTATACCTCAGATGTTCATCTTGAAATGACAATACGCTATCAACAATGACAACTCACTATCATTATTGATAATTATAGCGCTGTTACACTGAGTTTAGTTGTCAGTGTATGGCTTGTTCCTGGGGCAACCGTTACCGCTTTCTTACCTATAATGGCAGGTTCTAAACAGAACATAGTTTGGTAACCGTCATCCGGCATATCTGCAAATGCTTTGGCACCTGCTTGCCAAGGATTCCAAACGACCATCGCATTATTACCTTCGTTATTGATATCAATCCTACGCTGAAGCTGATTATCTTCTAAGGTAATTGTGGTTGCTGGATTTTCACAAATTATGTCTACATCACCGGTTAATGCTCGCGGCGCTGGATTGTTATTATCTAAACCGTGTACTTGTATTGCATCCGGTTGTGAAATCTGGAAATAGCTGTGTAATGCGCCGCCATAATCAAAACTACTGTTACCGGTATTCTCGGTTATTAGATTGAGTGTTAACGACTCACTGATAATAAATTCAGCAATCAAATTAAAATCATGCAGCCATAATCTTTTCGCTTCTGGACTTGGCATGAGTTGTAGACGAACACGACAGCTATCAGCAGTACTTTGGCTATCAAGTAATTGCCAATGGTTATTACGTGCAAAACCATGAGAGGGAAAATTTTTTGTTTGTGCCAGAGGTTGAACAGTCGGGCTTTCTTTTGCCGGACCAAACCAAGGCCAACAGATAGGTACGCCACCGCGGATCGCTTTTACGCCATTAAAGATAGCATCACCACTCATCCATATCACCGGAGCTGAGTTTGCGGGGGTGAAGCTAAGCAGATGCGCACCAAACAAGCTGATACGGGCTTGTGCTTTTGGGTGAGTAATATGAAGGTATTTGAGACCCTTGCTGGTGACTAAGTTAATGTGTTCAGTTAACGGTAGTTGATCCGTGATTGTATTGCGGTATGACATAAAATCCCCAACATAGAAAAGGCGACCTAATGGTCGCCTTTAGCATTATAAATCAATTAACTCTGATTATTTAATCAAGTTTGATTATTTAGCGCTCATAAGTAGAACAGCGTTATCTAACATACGGTTAGAGAAGCCCCACTCATTGTCGTACCAAGACATAACTTTAACAAGTTTGCCTTGAACTTTAGTTTGTGTCGCATCAAAGTTAGATGTGTGTGCATCATGGTTGAAGTCACTAGACACTAGAGGCTCTAGATTAACAGCTAGTGCGCGCGCTAGGATTGGATCCGCAGCTACTGCATCAGTGATAAGTTGGTTGATTTCTTCTGGTGTAGTATCACGACCAGCTTCAAACGTAAGGTCAACTAGAGAAACGTTGATTGTTGGTACACGTACCGCCATTCCTTGGAATTTGCCTTGTAGTTCAGGAACTACTAGGCCAACAGCTGCAGCAGCGCCAGTACCTGTTGGGATCATGTTTTGTGCAGCAGCACGAGCACGGTATAAATCTGTGTGATATACATCAGATAGACGTTGATCATTCGTGTAAGCATGAATAGTCGTCATCATACCGCTGATGATACCAACGTTGTCGTTTAAGATTTTAGCAATTGGAGCTAGGCAGTTAGTTGTACATGAAGCGTTTGAAACAACAGTCATGTCAGCAGTAAGTACGTCTTGGTTAACACCGTAAACGATAGTTGCATCTACATCTTTACCAGGTGCAGAGATAAGTACTTTCTTAGCGCCGGCATCAAGGTGAACTTGACATGCGTCTTTACTTGCGAAGATACCAGTACATTCTAGTACTACGTCAACTTCTAGTTCAGCCCAAGGTAAGTCTTTCGGGTTGCGTTCTGAGAAAGTCTTGATACGGTCGCCGTTGATGATTAGTGCTTCAGCATCAAAATCAACAGTTCCAGGGAAACGACCATGTGCAGTATCATATTTAGTTAGGTGAGCGTTGATTTTTGAATCACCTAGGTCGTTGATTGCAACGATTTCTAGATCTTGTTCTTTACCACCTTCGTAGAATGCACGAAGTACGTTTCTGCCGATTCGACCATAACCATTGATTGCTACTTTAATTGTCATAACTTGTATCCATTAAATTAAATGTAAGTTTGAATTAATAATCTTGCTTGGTTGTAAATTTACAAGATTCTGATAAAAAGACAAGAATAAATACTAAAATGTATGAGTTGAATCACAATTTGTTGCAAATTTACGAAAATAAACTGATTTAAGTCACTTTATTATGTGTTTTCGTACTATTTATTACATAAATTAAATAACTGAGCCCACAAATTGGCATTGCCAGCCGCTGTATAGGCATGAATATTTCCCTGATGTGTTCTTTAATCTCATGTTGATTCGTTCAGAACCCTGACTAAGTGTCTTATTTATATGACATTTTAAAATTTAAAGATTAAATAAATCGACATTTGTTTAAATAATACAGTTCAGTTATAAAGATTTGCCTTAGTGGAGTATAGACAAGAGTTGCAGAAAACCCATGAAACAGTGTTGTTGTGATACTGCGTGACCTCGCATCTTGATATTGATTCGGTATAATAGCGTTAGGTTCACTATTTAAGGTGTCAAATGACAGCACAACATATTCTGCAATTAGGCCAAATGCTTGGTCTTAGCTGTACGGAATTAAATGCCAATGGCGATGAGCAAGCGTTACCGACAACGCTAATTACACAAGCATTGACTGATTTTGGTTTTACGGATGAATTAGACGTAAAGCTGGAAGAAGAAATTAAGCAGTTTTGGTTACGTGCATTACCGCCTGTGATCGTGATGGATGAATCGGCAGTGATCCAATTTGATCTGCATTTACCAATCGAGTTCGTGACTGAAGATTTAATCTGGGAAATAAGAGCAAACCAAGTTGTTATTGAAACTGCTGAGTTTACGCCAATCGAATGGTCGTTAAATGGTATTTATCATTTACACGATATGGAGATGCAGAGCTATCAAATTAGCTTTGAGCAACCACTTGCTGTTGGCGCTTATCAATTCGTTATTCTTGATCAAGGTAGTGAAGAGCCATTGGGCGAAAGCTGGATAATTAATCCACCGGCTACGCTAACTCCTACGTCTGCGGTTACAACGATTACAACCACAAAAGCACTACCAACAACAGAAGCAGTGTTGAGCCAGTTATTGACTTATACACAGCCAGGTTTAGTTGTTACTGTATCGACACAACTTGCACAATTACAGCAGCAGTTTAATAACGATAAAGCACAGACTGAATTTGCTTTGACGTTGAAGACGATTATTGCAGGCGCTGCACTACAGCAAACGCATTTAGCCCAATATTTAGCGGCTTATACTACTGATGGACTGACGGCGTCACGCCAAGAAACACAAACGGTAGAATGGCAAGATGCCCATAGTGATGATTATACGTTTTATTTATGGCTCGTCGTAACGGCGAACAATGCTCTGACTGGTAAGTCATTATTACGTGATATTGATTTTGCGATTGATGTGGCTAATGCGGGTTCATTTGCTCGGTGGCTATTAGCGGACTATCAGTTAGTACACTGTCAGTTAGTACACTGTCAGTTAGATAATTGTCAGTTAGATAATGTATTAGCGAGTTCAACTGCAACGGGCATTAATAGCTATCAGTTACGCCAAGATGGTTATGCTGCATTCCGCACTTTAGTTGACTTCACGACGATGCAATCGGCAGGACTTGTGCTTAATCAACCATTATCGATTATGCAGCAGTGGTTAACGATTGGTGATGCCGGTATCTGGCAGAATCATGAATTTAATGAATTGTTGAGCATCATTCTATTGAGTTGTGAGCGTCATGCTTGCGCTTGCTATTATCAAACGGATGCTGAGCTACCTGAAGCGCTTACTGCTTATCTAGACGCTCGTGGTGTTCAACAGCTATCACTGTAGTTATTATTGTTACGCTCTATTCACGAGTGTAACAGGTGGCACTAATGTAACAGGTGGCACTAATGTAAGAGGTTGTGGCGCTGGCTAGCACTGTAAACGGGTTTTAATCGTTAGGTTAAAGCCCAACTGCTGACAGCGTATGTTCATAGCTTTCATCAGTAAATTCTTGATCTTCTATTTGTTCTGCCACTCTTGCTGCTAACTTATTTAAACGACGCTGTTCGCTTGCCGTTAACTTATGCTTATTAAAGACACCTAAGTTTATATTTTCTACTTCGGAAATTATCGCTACTTGTGACCATATGTAAGCCAGTTGGTAATCTCTTTTATGCATGTAGGCGGTGATAATGGCATAAAGCAGTTTGGTGGTCATGACGCTGCTATTGTCTAATTGAGCGTTGCCTACTTGCGTATTACTGTTAAGCAGACTTATACCTTTCAGTAAATTAGCTATCGCTTTGTCGTTACTGTTGCCATAAATGTTAGCAATAGCGAAATACAACGCGGGGTCATCAAAGCTTTGCTGCGTGGACAAGGCGATAAAGCGTTGTTTTGCATTTTCATTATTATGCGATACCCAATGATAATTGAGTATATAAGGGTTATTACTACTGAGAGTCTGTTTTTCTAATGCGATAAGTTCATCGTAAGTACTCAACATTGCCGATACCCGCAGGGTTTTTAACTCGGGGTGTGTTCTGGGTTCGATGAGAGCAGCTACTTTAATACATTCTTGGAAATTGCTAAGCGCCGTTAATAACCCGAATGTAGCTTGTTCGTCCACACTGTTCGTGGACTCAAAACGGTTGGTGATGAGGTCATTTCTTTCTGTTTGACACCAAACATCGTTATTTAAGTCGGCGCAAATAGCCGCATCATTTTCACATATAGCGCCAATATTGCGAGGATTGTCACATGCAACCAGAAAACTCGTAATAACAACAGCTGGCATTAAACGAAAAATAGAGCGTAAACGATGCATAAAGCTAAGACTAAAATAGGCGATGGCGAAACCCTATCACAGATTAACTCGCACTGTCTAATGAGGGGGGGGTAAATTAGATAAGAAGCTCAACTTCTGCCGTTGGACTTAAAACGATCGCGTTAATGTCTGGGTATTGTCTTGAAAAAGTCCTGTCAATATCTCGGTTATAAAATGAACAAGCGGGAAAAGTGAAAGTGTTCCTATTTCATTGTTAAATATTTGTGTTTTGAATGAAAGCTAAAAAGTAAAAAAAGACCTAATTCACATGATTAATTGGTAAGTTAGCGGTTATTTTTGTATGATTACGCTATCAAATTGATTAAATGTCAGTTGTTGGTTATGCGACTGTTGTTTTAATGTTTCTTACATGTAGTTGTGATTAAAAGGGAAAAAAGATGCCATCTGAAAGTCATTTATTGAATTGGCAAGAGAGCCAAGAGCTCGCAGAATCTATGCTACCGTTGTTAGGAAAGCTGTATCGTAATAAAGGCGTTGAGGTATTAATTTATGGCCGCCCATTACAAAATGCAACAGCAATTGATCTTCAAAAAGCACACCGCGTCGTTAAGCGTCATGAAGGACGTATTTTACGTTTCACTGAAACTTTCCCATTACTACAAGTGATCAGTGAACTACCGATTAGTAACGCTCAAATTGATATAGGCCGTTTGGCTGTTCGCTATTGGGGCGAAAACGAAGATTCTACTGGTATCGACGCATTCTTACGTGCTGAATTAGCACCTGCATTAAATAGCGATACAGCAGTTGAACCTCGTGACGTGGTATTGTACGGCTTTGGTCGTATCGGGCGTCTACTTGCACGTCTACTTGTTGATAAAACAGGTGAGAGCAATTTATTACGCTTACGTGCAATCGTTGTACGTGGCGGTCCTGGTGATATTGAAAAACGCGCATCTTTATTACGTCGTGATTCAGTACATGGCCAGTTCAATGGCACGATTGATATTGATACAGAAAACAATGCAATCATTGCTAACGGTACTTACATTAAGATCCTTTATTCAAATGGTCCTGATCAAATTGATTACGCTGCACACGGAATTCACAATGCGTTAGTTGTCGATAACACGGGTATTTGGCGTGATACTGACGGCCTGGGTCTGCATTTAAAAGCACCTGGCGCAGCAAAAGTATTATTAACAGCACCGGGTAAAGGCGATATTAAAAACATCGTTTATGGCGTTAACCATAACGATATATTACCTGAAGATAACATCGTGTCAGCAGCAAGCTGTACAACGAATGCGATCACACCGGTACTAAAAACAATTCAAGACGCATACGGTATTAGCAATGGTCACGTAGAAACTGTGCATTCATATACCAATGATCAAAACTTGATTGATAATTTCCACAAAGGTGATCGTCGTGGCCGTGGCGCTGCAATGAACATGGTATTAACCTCAACTGGCGCTGCATCTGCTGTAGCAAAAGCACTACCTGCATTAAAAGGTAAGCTGACGGGTAACGCTATCCGTGTACCAACACCAAACGTATCAATGGCAATTATTAACTTAAATCTTGAAAAAGAAGTTGAAAGAGAATCGCTAAACAGCTACTTACAAGAAATGTCGTTAAGCTCGCCATTACACAACCAAATCGATTTCAGCACATCGAAAGAATTAGTATCAACAGATATGGTTGGTAGCCGTTTCTCAGGTATCGTTGATTCATTGGCTACGATTGCTGAAGGTAACCGCGCAATATTATACGTTTGGTATGATAATGAGTTTGGTTATAGCTGTCAGGTATTACGCGTAATGCAAAAAATGGCTGGCATCGACATGCACGAATTTGCATAAGCAAGTTGTGTATTAGACAGCTGTTTATTAGAAAGCATGTAGACGATAGATAAAACTAGTCGTATTAAGGAAGCCAATTGGCTTCCTTTTTTGTTTATTTAAAACCGGGTTCGTTTATGTGAAACGAATAATGAACGCGTGTGGTAATAGTTTAAATCAGGGCGTATTTATAGTAGGGTGCACTATAGATATATATCATTATTTAGCAGGGTAAATCCCTGAGCATTAACCAAGGACGTAAAGATGTCAGTTGATAAGTTACTTGAAAGCATGACTCCCGAAGTATATGAAAAGCTTAGAACGGCCGTAGAGCTTGGCAAATGGGAAAGCGGTGTAGCATTGACGCAGGCGCAAAAAGATAGTTCACTGCAGGCTGTGATGTTATATCAGTCGCGTTTCAATACCGAACCAGAACATTTTACGATTGGCACAGATGGTGAAATTGCCATGCTTAAAAAAGCAGTCTTAAAGCAACAGTTCAGAGATAAAAAAGCAGCGCAGGAAGAAGAAATTTTACGCGTTGATGTTGAATAATTGATAGGTATGATCGATAGGGCACTATCGGTAAGGAATTGTCGGTAAGGAATGAGTACTAAAATATCGGACAGTGCGGTTGGATGTCGAGTAGTTGGGATATCGAGCAGTCGGATGTCGACCAGTAGTTATCGAATAGTAGGCTGTCTGATATTGAGTGGTTATTGACTAATGCTGTTATTGAGCATGTCGCAAATCGTAGACCTAAAAAAACCAGCCTTACGCTGGTTTTTTTAGAGGCTCGTGATTAACGGGCACGGAAGACGATACGACCTTTAGATAAATCGTATGGTGTTAGTGCTACAGTTACTTTATCACCAGTAAGAATTCGGATGTAGTTTTTACGCATTTTACCAGAGATATGCGCAGTAACCACGTGGCCGTTTTCTAATTCAACACGAAACATTGTGTTAGGAAGGGTATCTAGAACTGTACCTTGTAGTTCAATGCTGTCTTCTTTTGCCATGAGTCCTCTTAAAATTTAATTATAATAGCTATATTTGACCGCAAGATGATGCCAGATTTACACTGGCCTGTATATATTATAGGTAAGATATTTACGTTTTATTTTTAAAATGCTTTATTAATGACTCTTCAGTGGTATCAGCCTTGCCATTTTCCTGCGACTAAGCGCTCATGTGGGTTAAATTTAACCTTGTAATTCATCTTGCTACATTGATCTATTTGATAGCCGAGATAGAGCCATTGCTTGCCTGTTTGCTTTGCTAGAATCAGCTGTTGTAATACGGCATAGGTACCGAGGGAATTAGCCAGAAATTCAGGATCATAAAAGCAATACATTGCACTCATGCTATCTGCCATCACGTCAGTGACGGCGACCGCGATAAGTGTGTCATCCAGATAAAACTCAATAAAGGTCGGCGTTAACCACGCGTTGGTAATAAAGCCATCATATTGCGACGGGCTGGCTGGAAACATCGCGCCATCACTGTGCAGGGTATTAATGTAACGTTCGTACAAAGGGTAGTAGTCGGCTTGTGGCTGGTGGCTAACACGCATTTCAAGG
>NZ_AKXQ01000004.1 GCF_000276805.1 Moritella dasanensis ArB 0140
TGGTTCTGACTGTCTTGTTGGTCCTGACCGTCTTGCTGGTTCTGACCGTCCTGTTGGTTCTGACCGTCTTGGTCTTTATCACCTTGCTGCTGTTTCTGTTGCTGCTTCATTTTCTTGGTGACTTCCAGATTGGCTTTGGCATCGTTATTTTCAGGATCCAATCTTAGCGCTTGTTCATAAGCCTTGGTTGCTTCGTCAATATTACCGAGTTGCATTAACGCATTACCTTGGTTATACGCAGAATCACTACTTGTATCATCGGCCCATAGGTCGATAGCTTGTTGGTATTCACCGGCTTTATACAGGGCACTCGCTTGCCAATTAGCATCAGAGAAGGAGTCTGCGGCTTGTTGATATTTTTCATCTTGATACAACAATGCTCCATTCTCATTACTGTTTTTCCATATCGAAGTATCAGCCGCATAACTTGATTCTGGTTGTAATAAAAATACCAAAAAAAAGCTGAAAAACAGTTCTTTACGAAAACTAAATGCCGTTAATAAGGCGATCAAAGGCAGTAGCCAAATACCATCATCGTTCCGCTGTTCTGTGGTTAACTCGGTTTTTTGGTTATTTTGACTATTGTTAAATCGAGACGCGTGGTTGAACAAATCTGTTAATTGCTGGCTACCATGGCTGATCACTTGTACTTGGCCTGAATTGGCTTGCGCTGTGTCTTGCAATAACCTCACGTCTAGTTGCGGTACGACAATGGTGCCTTGGTTGTTTTTAAGGAATTGGCCATCACGCAGTTTAATCGGCGCGCCTTGCGCTGTGCCTATACCAAGAATCGATAAGCTGTAATCCGTGTCTGCTAATAACGCGTTGATGCTATCTGCTTGGGCTGGATTGATACCATCAGTAACCAGTAATATTTGGCCTTGCTGATAACCTGCGTTGGTTAATAATTCGATTGCTTGACGAATACCTGCGGTAGGTTTTGACCCTTTCACTGGCATGATTTCTGGTGACAAGTTTGGCAACAAGTTTAATAGGGTGCTTGTGTCTGTAGTTAATGGCGAGATAACGAAGGCATCGCCGGCATAAGCGACTAAACCTATTTCACCTTCTTTAATACTGCTAAGAATATCAGTGCTTTTAAAACGTAGTTGCGTTAAACGGTTAGGTTTTAGATCGGTGGCGCGCATCGAAAGTGACATATCTAATACCATGACTTTAGCTTGCGATATACTGGCAACTGGACGCTCGGTATAGCTAAAACTCGGGCCTGATAATGCAATTGTAGCCAGTAGCCAAATACAAGCTAACGGTATAAAGAAGTTATTCGATTTTGTTGCTGGTTGCTGTTGGGCTAATAAGAACTTAGCGATTTCAGGCGACAGCACGGTATGCCAGCCTTGCGCTTGATCATTCTTACGGAAATACCAAGCAAGGGCGATGAGTGGCAATAGCGCCAATAACCATAATGGTCGTAATAACATAAAATCAGTCATGGTTTTTCCCTGACGTGAATCGTAAACCTTGGCTTAAAGAAAGCCCTTGACGTAGAAAGCAGGCGAAAATTGACAGCAATAACGCGATGGCTAATGGCCAGTGGAATAGATCGGTTTGTGGCCTAAATTGTTGTTGTGCTTGCTCAACAGGTTCGAGTTTATCGAGTTCCGCATAGATAGCCGCTAAGCTCTCGGCATCACGGGCGCGGAAGTATTGCCCACCGGTTTGTGCTGCGATTGCCTTTAGCGTGGTCTCATCTAGATCCTGTGATGGATCTACTTTCTGATTACCGAATATCGTACGTTTATAATAAGCATCGGCGCCGACGCCAATTGTGTAGATTTTAACACCTTGTTCTTTTGCGAACTTAGCGGCTTCAAGTGGTTTAACCTCACCAGCAGTATTCTGGCCATCGGTCAGTAATACCAATACTTTTTGTGCCTTCTTTTTGGCATTTTCGGCGGCATCAAAACGTTTTAATGCCAAGCCAATGCCTTCGCCGATCGCGGTTTGTTGACCAACAAGGCCAAGTACAGCTTGTTGCATGTAGCCACTGACCGTTTTCAAATCGAATGTTAACGGGGCTTGTAAATAGGCATTGTCAGCGAAGAAAATAAGCCCGACACGATCGCCTTTACGTTGTTGGATAAAATCAGCAACCACTGTTTTTACCAATGACAAACGGTCAACCATGCGGTTATTGATTTGCATGTCTTCAATCTGCATCGAACCAGACAGATCGACCGCGAGCATCATTTCACGACCATGTTGAGGAATGGATTGCGGTTCGCCGATCCACATCGGGCGTGCAGCTGCGAGCACCAAACATAACCACATTAAGCTTAATAGCCAGATGGTACGCGGCTTTTTACTAACTGTGCTTGTTGCTGTCTCAATGTAAGGCAGATTTGGTAATACTAATGGGGCTTGTGCTTGACCTGCCTGACTAAAAAAGCGGATCAGCGCGGGTAAGGGTAATAGGATTAACAGCCAAGGCCAGTTAAATTCAAACATGACTGTTCTCCGCTTTATTTTTTATTTTTTTATTCACATGACAATCAATAGGTATAAGCGGGGTTTGCTTGATCCAATCTTGGCATGTTTTAAAGTGTGCTAATTCAGCGAGCATGTTTGGCTTGGCACTATATAAGTCCAGAGTCCATGCCGCGGCGTTATTTGAGAAGGCATTGAAAACACGTTTATTAGTACTGGCTTGTTGGTCGAGGAAAGCTAGCCATGCGTCGCTGTGCAATGATGCCGCTGTTTCACGTGGGAAACTCGACAATACAATGCGTTTGAGCAGATGATGTAAGTCATTTACTTCGCAACCTTGCTGCTGTAATAAGGCTAATTCGGCTAAGGCTAAGCGGGTTAATCTGGTTTTTTTAATGTACTGCAGTACAGCATAAATGGCTAAGCCGACTATTAATACGAGTACGATAATAACTAGCCACCAATACAGTGATAACGGCCACGCCGACACGGGTGTTGGTAAATGAATATCTTTTAACTGTGCTAACGGATCCATGCGCTTTATTTACCCTTACTCTTATCTTGCTTATTTTTGATCTGGCTAAGTAATGACTCACCGCTACTGATTTTATGATGACGAATACCGTATCGATTCATTACTTGTCGTAAGGCTTGTTGTTTAACATCTGCGTGTTGTTGATATTTCTGACGGCTGCTGGCGTCACCTGGACTAACGAAACCTTGTTGTTGCCCATCTGATACGGCAAGACGAACATTGGCGCTAATGCTTGGGAGAGCTTGTTCTAAAGGATCGAAAATTTGCCAAGCTTCGATTTCATTATGGCGTTTTAATAACGCTAATTGCTTTTGGGCTTTGTCGTCTAGATTAAGAAAATCACTGACGATCATAATATGGCTACCGGTTTTACACACCATGCGTAAACGGGTGAGGGCACCTGCTAGCGATTCTGGCGTAGTAACGTCATTGCCATTGGCTACATTTGTCTGGTTAAGTTGGGCGTTATGCAGGGTCACTGTCTGACTGAGTAATTGCATAATACCGCGTTGTTGACGCTGGGGTTTTAATTCTTTATGGCCAAATTCGCCAATGATAATACCGCCTACACGATCACTTTTGTGCTTTGTTGCCCAAGCCAGTAATGCAGTTAGGTGGCAGGCTTGTACTGACTTTAATCGATACTGACTACCAAAATACATGCTCGATGACAGATCAAGTAACACATATACAGGGCGCTCTTTTTCTTCACTGAATAACTTGCAGTAAGTTTTGCCGGTACGGGCGGTAATACGCCAGTCAATACTGCGGATGTCATCACCGGGTTGGTATTGACGACATTCACTAAATTCCATACCGCGGCCTTTGATTGGCGACAGGTGACCGCCAGCAAGTTTTGCTCTTGCTAAGGTCTTATTCGCCAATACGCTGTTGGTTTGGTAGCTGTATTGTTGTAGCTCTTTTAGCGTAACTTCGATTGCTGACATAGGCTAACTCAGTTTACGAAAATGCAATTAATGACAAGATACGGTCAATAACTTGATTGGCGGTAATACCGTCTGCTTCAGCTTCAAAGCTCAGTAATAAGCGATGGCGTAAGATTGGATATAGACATGTCTGGATATCTTCAGGTAATACATGGTCACGGCCGTTTAACCAAGCGCGGGCGCGTACACAGCTAGCAAGGGAAATAGTCGCACGTGGACTGGCACCGAAGGTGATCCAACTAGCAAGTTCTGGATCCAAGGTCGCAGGGTTTCGGGTTGCCATGATCAAATCGACAAGATAATGCTCAAGCGCAGGGGCTAGGTGGATGTTAAGCACTTCTGTTCGCGCTTGCATGATTGCTTGCTGACTTATTTTCGTTATCGGTGCACTGGTACTTTGTTGTGCTTCTTGCGTTGTTAAGCGCAATATTTGTAATTCAGTGTCTTTATCTGGGTAATCAATTTCCAAATGTAACATGAAGCGATCTAGCTGGGCTTCTGGTAATGGGTAAGTACCTTCTTGCTCAATCGGGTTCTGCGTTGCCATTACCATAAACAGCTTTGGTAATAACATGGTTTTGTTGCCAACGGTTATCTGCTGTTCGGCCATAGCTTCTAAAAGCGCAGACTGTACCTTAGCAGGTGCACGATTAATCTCGTCCGCTAGTACGATATTGTGAAACAGAGGACCAGGTTGAAAATCAAAGGTTCCGGTTTCGGCGCGATAGATATCTGTACCAGTTAAATCGGCTGGCAGTAAATCAGGTGTGAACTGAATACGATGGAAGTTGGCATCCAAGCTATCGGCAAGTGCTTTGACTGCACGTGTTTTCGCCAATCCGGGTGGACCTTCTACTAAGATATGTCCATCTGCGAGTAGCGCGATTAATAAATTGTCGACAAGTTTTTCTTGCCCAAGAATTTGGCTGTTAAGATAGCCTCTTAATTGATTAAAGTTTGATTTTGGCATAATTATCTATCGCATAAAGTTAATATAAACACTAGTTTACCGACAATCGATTAACTGTAAAAGTTCAAAAATTATTTTATAGACAGCTTTATAAAACGTTTTACAGAACTTTACTGGTAATGACTATTTTATAGTGTAAATGGTGAGTAATATATCCGTATCTAAACATTGTTTAGGTTGATATGACTATTATTTGGGGCTATTTTTTCACACAATATTTTTTCTAGGTCACAGTTCTAAGATGAAACACTCAATTTTCAAACTAATGTTTGAATATTGTGACCAAAAGGTTAATATTGACTTAATTTTATGAGGTCTGACCTCTCTTACTTAACGGAATGAGGATAAGTGATGGCTAAACCACAAAGCCTAACCACCCGCAACGGCGATCGTATCGCGGTGGTCACTGGATTACGTACCCCGTTTGCTAAACAAGCAACAGCGTTTCATGGGGTTCCAGCATTAGATTTAGGCAAAATGGTTGTTAACGAGATGCTTACTCGTAACGACATTGATCCTAAAATTGTTCAGCAAGTTGTCTTTGGACAAGTAGTTCAAATGCCGGAAGCGCCAAATATTGCGCGTGAAATCGTATTAGGTACTGGTATGGACATCGGTACTGATGCATACAGTGTATCGCGTGCATGTGCGACAAGTTTCCAAGCTATTTCAAATGTTACCGAGTCTATTATGGCTGGTTCGATTGACTGTGGTATTGCTGGTGGTGCTGATTCATCTTCAGTTGTGCCAATTGGCGTATCTAAAAAATTGGCTCATCAGTTAATTAACTTGAGCAAAGCTAAAACGACTGGCGATAAATTAAAGATTGCCCGTCAACTAAGCTTGAAAGATTTAATGCCAGTTGCCCCTGCTGTTTCAGAATACAGTACCGGTATCACGATGGGACAGACTGCAGAACAAATGGCGAAGTCTTATAGCATTACGCGCCAAGCGCAAGATGAATTTGCTCACCGTTCTCACTCTCTTGCAGCTAAAGCATGGGAAGAAGGCAAGTTAAAAGATGAAGTAATGACGGCTTATCCAGAGCCAATGAAGTCATTTATTTCTGAAGATAACAACATTCGTAAAAACTCAACAGTTGAAGGTTACGCTAAATTGCGTCCTGCATTTGACCGTAAACACGGTACTGTTACTGCTGCAACAAGTACGCCACTAACAGATGGCGCTGCTGCGGTATTATTAATGAGTGAAGGACGTGCGAAAGAACTGGGTCTAGAAGTACTCGGTTATATTCGTAGCTATGCTTATGCTGCTGTACCTGCTGATGTTGATGGTCTTATTGGCCCATCTTATGCGATACCTGAAGCGTTAGATCGTGCTGGTATTAAATTCGATGATTTAGCATTATTTGATATGCATGAAGCATTTGCGGCACAGACATTAGCAAACATAAAATGTCTAGAATCTGATACGTTTGCCCAAGAAAAATTAGGCCGTGCAGAGCGCGTTGCTACTATTGATGAAAGCAAATTCAATGTACTCGGTGGTTCACTGGCATATGGTCACCCATTTGCAGCAACTGGTGCACGTATGATCACGCAAACATTACATGAATTAAAACGTCGTGGTGGTGGTCTAGGATTAACAGCTGCCTGTGCTGCTGGTGGTCTAGGTGTAGCAATGATTGTGGAGAGTGCGTAATGAGTCAGCAAGATAAAACATTTTCACTTGAGATCCGTGAAGATAAAATTGGCGTTCTAACAATGGACGTACCCGGCGAAACGATGAACACTTTACGTGCTGAGTTCGCTGATGAAATTTCTGATTTGATGAAAGAGATCAAATCAAACTCAGATCTACAAGGTCTAGTCCTGATCAGTGGCAAGAAAGACAGCTTTGTTGCTGGCGCTGATGTGACTATGATTGATGCATGTGAAACTGCTGCAGACGCAGAGACGTTATCACTTGAAGGTCACCGCGTTATGGGTGAACTGGAAGCATTAAACATTCCTGTTGTTGCTGCTATCCACGGTCCTTGTTTAGGTGGTGGTTTAGAGCTAGCACTGGCATGTCATATCCGTGTATGTACAGAAAGCACTAAAACAGTACTAGGTGTACCTGAAGTCATGTTAGGTCTATTACCTGGCAGTGGTGGTACTCAACGTCTACCGCGTTTAATCGGTGTGGCTAAGTCACTTGATTTGATGCTTACGGGTAAACAAATTCGTGGTAAACAAGCGCTGAAAATGGGCCTTGTTGATGAAGTGGTACCGGAAACTGTATTACTTGAAGTCGCGGTTAAACTAGCGAAAAAAGGTAAGTTCAAACGTGAATTGAAACGTGATCTTACGAGTAAGCTTTTAGAAACAAATAAATTTGGTCGTAACATCATGTTCGATCAAGCTGCAAAGCAAACGTTCTCTAAAACACGTGGCAACTACCCAGCACCTGAAGCCATTCTAGAAGTGGTTAAAGTAGGTCAAGAAAAAGGTTTTGAAGCAGGTTTAAAACTTGAAGCAAAACGTTTTGCTGAACTAGCAATGACATCTGAATCTGCATGTCTACGTGGCATTTTCTTTGCTACAACAGAGATGAAGAAAGAAGACGGCGTTGAAGGTGTTGCACCGAAGAAAGTGAAAAAAGCAATCGTACTTGGTGGTGGTTTAATGGGTGGCGGTATCGCTAACGTTACTGCAACTAAAGCGAAAGTACCTGTGCGAATTAAAGATATTGCGCCACAAGGTCTGCTTAACGCACAAAAATATACGTATGACATTCTAAACAAGAAAGTTAAACGTCGCTTTATGTCTAAAGCTGAAATGCAAAGTCAACTTGCTATGATCACTGGTACAACTGAGTACACTGGTGTGAAGAGTGCTGACATTGTGATTGAAGCGGTATTTGAAGATCTTAAATTGAAGCACCAAATGGTGGCTGATATTGAAGCTAACTGTAACGAAAATACTATTTTCGCATCAAACACGTCTTCTTTACCTATCACGCAAATTGCATCTGAAGCAAAGCGTCCTGAAAACGTAATTGGTTTACATTACTTCAGCCCTGTGGACAAAATGCCACTTGCTGAAATTATTACGCATGAAGGCACGTCTGACCAAACTATCTCGACAACGGTTGAATTTGCGCGTAAGCAAGGCAAAACGCCAATCGTTGTTAAAGATGGTGCTGGTTTCTATGTAAACCGTATTCTTGCGCCTTACATGAACGAAGCAGCACGTTTGGTACTAGAACAAGAACCTATCGAAGCGGTTGATAAAGCGTTGGTTGATTTTGGTTTCCCTGTTGGTCCTGTAACGCTTCTTGATGAAGTTGGTATCGATGTTGGCGCTAAGATCGGTCCAATCCTAACGAAAGAGCTAGGTAGCCGTTTTGAAGCTCCAGCTGCGTTCGATAAGCTATTAGCTGATGATCGTAAAGGTCGTAAGAACGAGAAAGGTTTCTATCTATACGGTAAGAAAGCCAAGAAGGGTAAGAAGCAAGTTGATGAATCAATCTACAAGCTATTTAACCTGAAACCTGAAGCAACAATGGATCCTAAAGCGCTTGCAGAACGTGCAGTATTATTAATGCTGAACGAAGCTGCTCGCTGTCTTGATGAAGGTATCTTACGTAGCGCACGAGATGGTGACATCGGTGCAATCTTCGGTATTGGTTTCCCACCATTCCTAGGTGGTCCATTCCACTATATGGATTCTATCGGTATTGCTGCACTTGTTGACAAGCTAGAACGTCATCAAGATAAATACGGTGAGCGTTTTGCGCCGTGTGACTCGCTTAAAGCAATGGCGAAAGAAGATAAAAAATTCTATAACTAATCGCGAAATGCATTAGCTTATACAATTTACTCATTTATAAAAAATAAAGCGGCGTTAGATGTAAATCTAACGCCGCTTTTTTTGTAACTTATTTTGCGTGAGTAGGCTATATGGAGTGGAATGCTAGCATTCTAGTATCATTTCTATTGAAGTCCCGAACATCGTTATGCTCGGGCTGTACAGTAATGGTCATCTATTATAATTAATTAGAGATCAACATATTGATAATTGAATCATCAATTTCATTAATGTACACCCCTTCACCATAAGTCCAACCCCAAGGTGAAAAATACTGAGAGTAAGATATTTTGAGCTGCTGTTCTCGGTTCGTATTACCGTAATAAAAATAAGATGAATAGCCCGAATTATTTCGGTATACAGCTTCAGTACGTAATAATTGGTATAGTTTTACGCCATTAATATTAATCTCATTTTTGACATTTTTATTGAGCATCGCGGCATTATTAATTGATTCTAGAAGAAGATAATCGTCGTTAAAAACAAAAACATAATTCTTATTTTTAAAGTTGATTTGATGAATTTCTTTAATCGACTTCTGCTGTGCTTCAGCAAGACTTAGCTCACCGTCAAGATAGCCTTGATAGTGACGATTGATGAGAGACCCAATAAATTTAATTTTAGGTTCCAATCCATATCGTTGCTGTTCAATGACATTACAACGGACATATAAAAAATAGCGAGTGCTTAACACAATAAATAGTAACGATAAACTTACTGTTATTAATAGCAGCTTTTTTTTCAGTGAAATTGTACTTAACATTTTATTAATCTCATGGACGTTACACCCTATTGTTCATTCACATCACGAAAGTATTGTAAGTATTATGTGGTTGCTGCATTGATATTACTTTTATATTGTCTTGATATTATGTTGAGGAGCGTCTATTCATTAATTGTGAACGCCGAGGGACTTCGTCGTATAATCGTACAACCCTTCACTCTTTCAGTGAACATCACGTGGATCCCCACTAGTCATTCAATTACTTACTTTATAGATGTATATTGACTTAGTTTAACTAAGCTGTTGTAGTTAAATGTCTATCTAACATAACGACATTCATCATAATGAAAAGGAATTACTATGCTTAGCTATGCAACAATAGGTGTAACGGATTTAGAAAAGTCAGAAGCTTTTTATAATGCATTATTGGCACCAATAGGCGCTAAAACATTAATGAAAATGGAGCGGATTATATTCATTGGTAAGAGTATGAAAGAGCCTATGCTTGCCATTTGTATTCCGTACGATAAAGAAGAACAACACGCTGGTAATGGCAATATGTTAGCTATTGCGCCGGGCTCAAAAGAAAAGTGTGAAGAACTGTACCATAAGGCAATGGCTTTGGGTGCAACCTGTGATGGTGAACCAGGACAACGAATTCCTGACGTTTTTTATGGCGCTTACTTCCGTGATTTAGATGGTAATAAAATAGCTTTTAATCACTTTGGTTAACAGATTTATCGCCCTAAACTAAACTAAACTAAACTAAACTAATCTAGGGTTGGAACAGTCCCGTCGTTTTTAGCCCCACCATTTATACCAAATAAAACAGGGGCTATTTAATAATAGAAATAACTAACAGCTCACCGATGTGGTTACGGGATCACCATTAATTCCAACCGCCATTTTAATACCTGAATCGCCAGTGCAATAACGAATTATATTACCTGTTGCGATAGTTCCATTGGCACGAAAGTTTATAATTTGTGCGCCAAGAGCTCTAAAAGATAAGCTTGAATTACTGCTAGTCGCTATCGTTGTTTTGTTGACGATATCAGCGTCTGATGTCGTTAAGGTTAAAGTATTCCCTGCTACTCGCATATATAACGTTCGGTTATGGGCAATCGCGGTATTTTTCGCATAGATAAGGCTGCTATTAATCAGTGTGGTTGCGTCATCAATACGGCTTTGTTTTACCATGTTTTGGTAACTGGGTACGCCAATACCAACGAGTATTGCGAAGATAGAAATAGTGATCATTAATTCGATGAGGGTAAAACCGACAGATTTTTTCATTCTTATACATCCTTGTTAAAGAAAACAATAGATTAACATGATAAGACGAGATGTATTGATGAATTTATTGTGTTGTTAGGTTATTGAGAGCTGGATAAGGTTTGTTATTAAGATCAAAAAAGGGACCACACTTGAGTATATAGTGTGGTCCCTTGATATTAGCTAATTAGTACTTAATACCGATTAGATTACCAATGCACACCGCGCATGATAGCTGCAAATGCAACTTGTTCAGTGCTTGCTTGTGTCGGTTCATCTTTATCTTCTAGTTTACCTTTAGCCGCTGCTGAATCATTAAACATACGGTAGCCCGTGTTCATGATAATTTCGCTTACTTTAGGGAATAGTGAGTACAGTACTTCTGACATGATACCGACTTTTGTCGCAATACGTTTTGGCTTACGAATAATTGCTTGAACAATTAAATCGGCTGCTTCTGACGGTGCGAGTGTTGGTACATTGTCGTATACTTTTGTAGGACCGATCATCGGAGTACGCACAAGCGGCATATTAATCGTCGTCATGTTGACGTTACGGTCAGAGAACTCTGATGCGGCACAGCGAGTGAATGCATCAAGTGCAGCTTTAGACGCTACGTATGCAGAGAAACGCGGCGAATTTGTTAACACACCAATTGAAGAGATGTTGATAACATGCCCTTTTTTATTCTCTAACATGCTTGGTGAGAAGCCCATGATTAAACGAACCGCACCAAAGTAGTTTAACTGCATCGTTCTTTCGTAATCGTGGAAGCGGTCAAAGGATAAATCAATTGAACGGCGGATTGAACGACCCGCATTGTTGATTAATATATCAACAAAGTTATGCTCTGCAAGTACATTCTTTACTAACTCATCACATGATTCCATGTTGGAAATGTCACATGAATAGATGTGTGCTTCGCCACCAAGCTCCTTGATTTGAGCCTGTGTTGCTTCTAGTTTTGTTACATCACGTGCTACAAGGATTAATTTAGCGCCTGTTGGTGCCAGTTTTAATGCCGTTGCTTCACCAATACCAGAACTTGCACCTGTGATGACGATTGTTTTACCACTAACATTACCTTTTAAAGTCATGTCATTGATTAGGTCATCATTTAGGTTACGTTCCCAATAATCCCATACCGCTGGTGCGTATGCATCTAAACGAGGTACTTTGATGTTAGAGCCTTCTAATGCACGTGCTGTTTCACGGTCATCGAAGCTCGTAGGATAGTTAAGGAAGTTTAATACATCTTTTGGAATGCCAAGGTCACCTAATACCCCTTCAGTAAGCTGTTTCACTGCAGGTAAGTGTGCAACCGCTTGGCGTACTGATGCTGGTAAGAAGTTGGCAATACGAGAATCAATACGGAATGCCGTTTTTGGTGCGTTACCAGCTGTTGCGAAGATATTAAGTACTTCACCAACCTTGAATGGTTTTGGATCGACAAGGTGGAAGCAGTTGCTATGAACGTCTTCTTTATGACTGATGTAGTCAATTGCATCAGCAACATAATCAACCGGTACGATATTAAGGCGACGGCCTTCAACACCGATCATAGGCATCCATGTTGGAATTGTTTCACGAATTTTTTTCAATAATTTAAAGAAGTAGTAAGGACCATCTACTTTGTCGATTTCACCCGTTTTAGAATGGCCAACAACCATGCCTGGACGGTAGATACGGAAAGGAATAGAACATTCATCACGCACTACTTTTTCAGAGATATGTTTGGTACGTAAATATGGGTTGTCCATATTTTCAGCTTCTTCAAACATGTCTTCGTAAAAAGTACCGTTGAACAAACCTGCGGCTGCAATAGAGCTAACATGGTGGAAACTTTTCGCTTTAATATGAACAGAAGCTTCAACCGCGTTACGTGTACCAACAACATTTGCCGTTTCTTGTGATTCAGCATCTGCTTTCATATCGTAGATTGCTGCAAGGTGGTAAACATTATCAATTTGGTCAGTGTGTGTTGCTAACCATTGCTCATTAATCCCTAAATTAGCTTTAGTGATATCACCTGTAACCATTTTGATACGACTTTTAACACTCTTATGCACTCGATCCTGTAATGCATTGAATTTGTGTTCTGAGCCTGGGCGAGTTAATACATAAACTTGCGCATCTTCTCTTTCTACTAAACGTTCAATTAAGAAACGACCAATAAATCCTGTACCACCGGTAACTAAGTATTTCATTCCATTATCCTTAACTAAGCTATGTTTAATTTTTGTTAATTAAAATGACCGTGTATCACTTTTGTAGTAGTAATATCATCGAAATCGAAATGAATGTCAATGATGTGCCGTTAACGTAACTGGAAAATAGGCAAGTTATACAACACGCCGTCAGTATTATGTGACGAGTTGTTGGTTTAATTTGATTGTTAATCCTGTTAACAAATATTCAACGACAAGAGTAAATACTCAATTCGTGTAAATCATCAGTACGTCGAATTTTTACAAGCTCAGAGTTTACTTAGTTACATTCCATTAACAAGTATTGAAGCTAGTCGTTCAAAATAATACTTTATTTGGGTGGTTAATTCTAACTTTTGTAATCGTTGAATTTAGGTGGGGTGGGTATTAAGTTTAATTTCATTTTTGAATAGATAAATACTTTATTTATTAGTTGCTTACTGTAATTTTGGTTTGGTTTTTTGATCCTTAATGAGACGGATACCAATAAACATTCATACTTTAGTGTTAAGTTATATAAAATATAGTGGTTTCTCATCGGAGTTTTTGATGAGTTAGATGTGATTAAAGTCAAAAAAAATAAATTTTTAATGACTCATATGGGAAGGTTACTTTAGTGCTTCAGCATATGTAATTAAGTGACTAATCGTGCGTTATAAGACTTTAATATTAGAATATTTATTCCATCATTAGATAGTATCCCTAAAGTATTAAATTCTGAATTTAGCTTTTTTACAATTTATAATTTTTAAATTCAATTTTTGCTAATGATAGCGGTATCAGCATTCATTTCATCATGATTAATCACTGTCTATTTTTGAGAATGTATATTTAAACCCTGCAACGTCATCATTTTTGCTAATGGTGATGATACGTTGATTACCACTACCTCTAAATTTTAAAGCCGGATCAACTTGCGACTGTTCAAACTTCCCATCGATGAGATAATCGATGTATTGCACGACTGTTTTTTGTTGCGGTGTTAATTGTTCTATCGTATAACCACTCCATAGCCATATATCTTTTCCAACACATTCTTTTTTAACTCTTTTTACTAGTTTTAAAATAGCATCTAGATTCGCGGGGTAAAGTGGATCGCCGCCGCTTAAACTTAATCCTCGACGCCGGATTCGCGGATCATTTAAATCATTGATTATCTTATCTTCCATTGCCTGGCTAAAGAGTGAACCATTAGAGGGAGACCAAGTTGATTGGTTGTAGCAGCCCTTGCATTGATGCTCGCAACCGCTGACAAACAAAGTTACGCGTGTACCTGTGCCATTGATCACATCAAGAGGGTAATATTGAGAATAATGCATAGTTGCTCTTAAACGCTAGCCAATGAGGCATTGGCTAGCCAGTTAATTAAACTGAGGTCGGATGAGTGGTCATTGTTTACATATTATAAAAATATTATAAGTGTTTAACGCGGCGTTTTACTTCTTCTTGTTTACCAGCATTAAAGGGCCGAGCATCGGGACTGCCCAGATAACCACAGACTCGACGGGTCACAGATACCTTGGCAATATCGTGATTGTCGCACTTAGGGCAGGTAAAGCCTTTACTGGTACAGCTAAACTCACCCGTATAGCCACATTCATAACACTCATCAATCGGTGTGTTGGTGCCATAATAAGGAACACGCGTATAGCTGTAGTCCCACACATCTTCTAACGCTTCAATGTTGTGCTGCATATTAGGATATTCGCCATAACAGATAAAACCACCGTTACTGACTGCCGGGTAAGGCATTTCAAAATCGATTTTATCGTACGGATTGACTTGTTTCTCAACATCAAGATGGAAGCTGTTGGTGTAATATCCTTTATCTGTCACGTCTTTGATATCACCAAACGTGATCTTATCTAATTTAGCAAAACGGCTGCATAAGTTTTCACTTGGTGTGGCGTATAAGCTATAAGCATAACCGCTTTCTGCAGTCCATTGTTCAGTGCTGGCTTTCATGTGGCTAAGCATAGCAATGGCTTTTTGTTGTAATACTTCACTATCGTAAGGATGGGTAGCATTACCAAACAGTGCATTAATCGCTTCGTGCAAACCGATGTAACCTAAAGAAATAGAGGCGCGACCATGCTTGAAAATATCTAATACGTCATCATCAGCATTGAGTCTAACACCGCAAGCACCTTCCATATAAAGGATAGGGGCAACACGGGCTTTAACGCCTTTAAGACGAGAAATACGGGTTTCTAGAGCACGTTTACACAGGATTAAACGTTCATCTAATAATTGATAGAAGCGTGATTCATCGCCTTTTGCTTGAATGGCAATGCGCGGTAAATTAAGACTCACTACACCTAAGTTATTACGGCCTTCATGAATTAGTTCACCTTGCTCTTCATAGGTGCCTAAGAAACTACGGCAACCCATAGGCGTTTTAAACGAACCCGTTACTTTAACTACTTGCTCATAGTTTAAAATATCTGGGTACATGCGTTTTGTTGAGCATTCTAGTGCTAGCTGTTTAATATCGTAGCTTGGATCTTCTGGCTTATGGTTTAGGCCATCTTTGATTGCAAACACCAGTTTTGGAAAAACTGCGGTTTTATGGTTTCTGCCTAAACCAGCAATACGATTTTTAAGAATTGATTGCTGAATTAAACGTGCTTCCCAGTTTGTGCCTAAACCAAAACCGAAAGTTACAAACGGTGTTTGTCCATTTGCTGTGTGTAAGGTATTAACTTCATATTCCAATGATTGGAATGCATCGAAACATTCTTTTTCAGTGCGTGAACGTGCAAACTCCGCTTTATTTGGTATCGACCATTCTTCGGCTAGTTGGGTATTTTTATCAAAGCTTGCTGTTACGTAAGGCGCTAAGATCTCGTCAATGCGATTGATCGTGGTGCCACCATAAATATGGCTAGCTACTTGTGCAATGATTTGTGCGGTTACGGCAGTTGCTGTGGTGATTGATTTTGGCGTTTCAATTTCAGCATTACCCATTTTAAAGCCACGGGTCAGCATGCCATCAAGGTCGATCAACATGCAGTTAAACATCGGAAAGAAAGGTGCATAATCAAGATCGTGATAATGAATGTCGCCAGCTTCATGCGCATGGACAATATCGCGAGGTAAGATATGTTGCTTAGCATAATGCTTAGCAACAATACCTGCGAGTAGATCGCGTTGAGTCGGGATCACTTTACTGTCTTTATTGGCATTTTCATTCAACAGTGATTCGTTGCTTTGCTCAATAAGGCCTTTGATCTCGTTAGTCAGAATACTTTGTGTTTCACGAGCAATATCACGTTGATGACGGTATTCGATGTAAGCGCGGGCAATGAGCTTGTTGCTTTCTTGCATTAACACATCTTCAACGGTGTTTTGGATGGTATGGATCTCAATGGCGTGTTCGCTAGAGACATCTTGTTGAATCAGTATTTGATGTACTTTATTTGCCATATTGACCGCATAATCACGGTTTTCTTGTTGCACTGACTTAGCTGCAGCGTAAATAGCGTCTTGTATGCATTGAATGTTGAACGGCACACGACAACCATCTCGTTTGATGACAAATAGATCCACAAAATACTCCTTCAGTTTTAAATTGACATTATCATGCAATACTATATATAGGTGTTGTTTTAATCAACGGCACAATATGTAGTGTATTAGGCTTGAAGTTTGTTTTTGATTCATTGATTTTGATCAATAATTATTACGCCAAAATAGGGGATTGATAAGGGAACTATTCTCGATCAATAAATGGCACTATTACACTTGTAAGTTTATTTTTGAACGATATTCAAACGCAAACTGAACAGCGCAGAGCTCATGATGAATAAAGCTTTACAACTTCAGGTGGTTGCTCTAATATTCGCTCCATTGCTGCGGAGGGGTGGCAGAGTGGCCGAATGCACTGGTCTTGAAAACCAGCAGGGGTTAATAGCTCCTCGAGAGTTCAAATCTCTCCTCCTCCGCCATCCATTCAAGAGAACGCTAATTGATTACTGTTTATAGTAACTGGTTGGCGTTTTTTTATATCTATTTTTCACATAATCAACATTTTTTTCACTAATCCTCAGCTAACTTCATTATCATAGCCAGACATCTATTCAGCCTATTTGAGAATTCAGTTTATGAATCAATCTATCTGTCATCGTCTTCGCGACTTTTTAATTTCTACTTCTATTATTATCAGTGTTGTTTTTTCAACCGCAGTATTTGCTGAGAATAGTGCCAAACTTGCCCCTGATTTTTCATTACCCGGTGTTAATAATAGCCAAATAAACCTTGCTGATTATCGTGGTAAAGTGGTGTTGGTCGATTTTTGGGCTTCGTGGTGTACACCGTGTATTCGTTCGTTCCCGTGGATGGATGAAATGGTTGAAAAATATGGCGAGCAGGGCTTTGAAATTATCGCGATTAATATGGATCAAGAAGCCATTCTTGCGAAGAAGTTTTTAACACGCTACCCGAACAAATTGACTATCGCCTTTGATCCACAAGGTGTGGTGGCTGAGCAATATGAAATCATGGGCTTACCAAATTCGTTTATACTTAATAAACAAGGTGAAATTGTCTATAAGCACGTCGGGTTTAGGTTATCAGAATTAGACAAATATGAAGCAGAGATCTTATCGTTATTACCGTAAAGATGAGAATCGTTAAAACACCATTGATAGAAGTAAATTGATAGAAGTAAATGAGTAGTCATAACTTATAGAAAGCACTTATATAAGTAATTTTTATAAGTAATTGTTTATTTAATGTTTGGAGCGGCTATGAGACGGATTTTATTATTAGCCTGTATATTGAGTTTAACGGCCTGTTCGTCACTTGGGGTAAAACCTTGGGAACGTGACTTGCTGGCTAAACCAGAAATGCAGCTTGCAGAAAACCCAATGGAAATGGGGTTTGACGACCATACCTATTTTAGTAAAGAAGGCTCAAGTGGCGGCGGTAGTTTTGCTGGTGGAGGTTGTGGATGCAACTAAAATGCCAGATTAAGAGTAAAAGAAAGAGTCAAAGCAAGAGTAAAACTTTTGCTAACATTTCGCTGACCCTTGCTGCTGCGACATGTGTACTTGCAGCTCCAGCCATGGCTGAGACGCCTGAATTAGATAGCTGGGATGTCGACCTGGGGTTACTTATCTATGCTGAAAGTGATGACCAAGTGCAAGCTTATGAAGGTGCTCTTTCTGTTACTAAGCAAATTGATGACGAGCGCAGCATTAATGTCAAAGGTGTAATTGATGTGCTGACTGGTGCGTCACCCAATGGCGCGGTTGCTCAAAATAGAGCGCAAACCTTCACCCGGCCTTCTGGTAATGGAACCTATACAACGGCTGCAGGTGATACGCCGCTTGATGATACCTTTAAAGATACCCGCGTTGCCCTTAGTACCCAATATCAACAACAATTAAATCGCTTGTGGCTCTATTCTGGTGGCGCAAACGTGTCTAAAGAATACGATTACCTTGCGTTGTCGATCAACAGTGCATTGGCGCGTGATTTTAATAATCGTAATACTACCGCATCGGTCGGTTTTTCCTATGCCTACGATACCATTGAGCCGGAAGGCGGTATTCCTAATCCTGGTGTGCCAGTCGATGCTGTAGATAATCGTTTAGAAGACCGTGAAACGAAGCAAACGCTTGATTTGTTGTTGGGGTTAACCCAAGTCATTAACCGCCAGACGTTAATGCAATTAAACTACTCGATTAGTGATGTCAGTGGTTATCAAACCGACCCGTTTAAAATATTGTCTGTGGTTGATAGCGATGGTTGGGCAAGTGATTATGTGTATGAAAGCCGCCCTGAACAGCGTACTAAACAAAGCCTATTTTGGCGGACTAAATATAACCTGCAACCATCTGGGCAAGTATTCGATGTTAGTTATCGTTATTTTTGGGATGACTGGGGCATGGCTTCACACACCATAGATAGCAAATGGCGCATGCCGCTGGCGAACAGCCACTTTATCGAGCCGCATATCCGTTATTATAACCAACAAGCGGTCGACTTTTATCAAGTTTATTTGGATGAAGGCCAGCCAATACCAGAGTACATGACGGCTGATTATCGCTTGGGTGAATTACAAACTTATACCATAGGGCTGAAATATGGCTTTCCGATTGCCGGTAATGAATTCAGTGTACGATTTGAATATTACCTGACTCAGGTATCGGGTGATGAATCATTGGCGAAAGGCGCTGGTATGTCAGGTGTTGATCTGTATCCAGACAAAAGTGCTGTTATGTTGCAGAGCTTCTATCGTTTCTGACCTCGTTTCTAATTCGGCTCTCGTCACTGATACGGTTTTAATGTCGATATGAATAGGAATAGGAATATAGTTTGAGCAAAGCTTATAGCCTAAAGCGACAAGCGGATTACTGGTTAGGCGAATTTTTCGTCATGGCCAGCCCTTGTCAGATCTTATTAGATAACGCCACTAAAGCCCAGGCGGATAGTCTTACTGCACTGGCATATGCAGAAGCAAAACGCATTGAATTAAAGTTCAGTCGTTTTCGTGATGACAATATTATTGCCCGCCTTAATCATGCTAAGGGGAGGGGGATAACACTCGATGACGAAACAGTGACATTGATTAATTTAGCCGATTTATGTTTCCAACTCAGTGATGGTTTGTTTGATATCAGCTCTGGAGTATTAGGCAAGCTCTGGCATTTTAAGCAACAAACACAGCTGCCGAGTGATGCTGACATTAAGGCCTTATTACCCAATATCGGTTGGCAACAAGTGAAATGGCAAGCGCCGTTATTAAGTTTACCAATAGGTATGCAAATTGACCTTGGCGGTATTGGTAAAGAGTACGCGGTCGATAAAGTCGCGCAGCTATTAGAAAGTGAAATGCGATTGCAACAAATCGATAGTGCATTTTTGGTTAATTTTGGTGGTGATATTTACGCCAATAAATTACGCCGTAACGGCAATGCTTGGCAGGTTGCAATTGAAGACCCACAGCATCTTGGAAAAAGTAAGCTGATGGTTGGTTTAACCCAAGGCGGACTCGCGAGTAGCGGTGACAGTCAACGTTTTATTGATATTGACGGTCAGCGTTATAGCCATATTCTAAATCCTAAAACCGGTTATCCCATTGCAGGTGGGCCGGCTCAGGTTACTGTCTACGCGCAAAATTGTGTGCAAGCGGGTATGTTAGCCACCATGGCGCTATTACAAGGCGAGTTCGCTGAAGATTTTTTAAAAGTCCAAGATTGCCGTTATTGGTTATGATGCTTATGATTAGCTTGAACCCGAATCTAAGCTAATCATAAGCGCTGTAATCAAACTTGGTTTTGTGGCTTTCCAGCGATAAATTGTTCAATATTATTAATCAACTGATTGGCCAAAGTCTGAATGGCTGAATCGGAACCCCAGGCCACATGTGGGGTTAATATCAGATTTGGTAAGTGGGCATTGGCAATTAACGGGTTACTGTTATCGGCAGGTTCTTGAGTAAACACATCAACACCCGCGCCAGCAATTTGTTGAGTCTGCAATGCTTCTACTAGTGCGACTTCATCAACCAAACCACCACGTCCTGCATTAATCAAAATACTACTGTTTTTCATTCGCTTAAACTCTTCACGACCGATGATGTTTCGGGTCTGTACTGCCAGTGGGCAATGTAATGTCAGCACATCTGCTTGGGCTAAAACGTCTGTAAATGGACTGTAACCTTTACGGCATGTTTCAGCGCCTTTACGCTCTGAAAAAATGACCTTCATACCCAACGCTTTAGCCAATACTGCTACGGCATTACCTAAACCGCCTTTACCTATAACGCCTAATGTTGAACCGGCGATGTCAGAAATCGGGTGACTAAAGAAACAGAACTGTTTTTGCTGCTGCCACACACCCGCTTGAATATCTTGATGGTAACCGACTAGATTGCGTTTTAGCGCAAACATCATCGCCACCACATGTTCAGGTACTGAGTTAGTCGCATAACCTTGGATATTACTGACGGTAATATTGTGCTGATGGCAATACGCCAAATCGATATTATTGGTGCCTGTTGCTGCCACCGCAATCATTTTTAACTGCGGGCATTGGCTTAATATCTGCGCATCTAAAATAACTTTATTGGTAATGACAATACTTGCCGTTTGCAGTCGCTCAATCACTTGTTCTGGCGTCGTTGTCACATATTCTTGCCATTGACATTCAACGTTAGGTTGAGGAATCGTGATGTGTTCTGGGATTGTAGCGCGGTCGAGAAAGACAATAGTTTCCATGCAAGTAAATCCATTTTTAAGTTAATGCTGAAAGTCGGCCTAAATACCGCTTGCGATAATTTTAACAGGCTGATACTTTGAATAGATGAAATTAAACCTTATTTTTACGCTTATCACAACATCTTGGTGGCACTCTCTTCTATAAGAGCGGTGTTGAATACTTTTGTTCACAGATCGCCGGATGGCAGCTGATGAATAAATCGTAAGTATGTCTCCGGTAATTTATTTTGGAGATATACAATGAAAAACAATCAATCAATAGTTTTAAAGCAAGCATCTCATTTAGCCCCAAATACCGATATTAAAGAAAAAATTCTCACTGGCGATCGCGCTACTGGCTCTTTGCACCTCGGCCATTATGTCGGTTCCTTACAACAACGCGTTAAGCTACAGCATCAGTATCAGCAAACGATCTTAGTCGCTGACATGCAGGGGCTTACTGATAACGGCCATAATCCGCAAAAAGTATCATCAAATATTCTCAATGTTGTCGCGGACTATCTTGCCGCAGGCATCGATCCATTAAAAACCACGATCTGTTTACAATCAGGGATCCCTGCACTCGCAGAGCTAACGATGTATTATTCAAACTTGGTGTCTATTGCCCGTTTAGAACGTAATCCCACGGTTAAAAATGAGATCAAAAGTAAATCATTTGGCCGCTCTATTCCTGCTGGTTTCTTAACATATCCAATTAGTCAGGCAGCAGACATTACTGCATTTAAAGCTACATTAGTACCTGTGGGTGAAGATCAGTTACCCATGTTGGAACAGACCAATGAGATCGTCAGAAGATTAAACCATATTGCCCAGCAAAGCATTTTAGTTGAATGTAAGCCATTATTAAGTAAGGTTTCACGTTTACCGAGTGTCGATGGTAAAAGCAAAATGTCTAAATCGATGGGCAATACCATCATGCTAAGTTCAAGTGAAAAAGAGATCAGCAAAGCGGTGAAAGCCATGTATACAGATCCGAATCATTTACGTGTGTGTGATCCAGGGAAAATCGAAGGCAATGTGGTATTTACGTATTTAGATGCATTCCATCAAGATCAAGACTATGTGGCTAATTTAAAAGCGCAATATTCCGCTGGTGGTTTAGGTGATGGCACTGTTAAGAAGATCTTAGAAGAATGTTTACAAGATCTGCTAAAGCCAATTCGTCAGCGCCGAGAAGAATTCATCGCAGATCGCTCACAGCTAATTGCGATCTTGAAAGCAGGAACAGAACGCTCTCAAGATGAGTCTAATGAGGTATTACGTCAGGTAAAAAGTGCCTTTGGGTTAAATCTGTTTTAAAGGATGATTAAACATGCATAATATTTTTGATTCGATCCCCACAGATCTAAGTAACGAGGTATTTGAAGATCTCGTTAGCAGTGACAAGGTAACAATAGAACGTATTATCTCTAAAGGGCATACATCGCCAGATTTTGGTTGGTATGATCAAGAACAGCATGAGTGGGTTATTGTGCTTGCAGGTAGCGCAATTATCGGCTTTGATGACAAGCCATCAGTGACCTTGAAAGCGGGTGATTACCTTAATATCCCTGCACATCAAAAACACAAAGTGGCTTGGACAGATCCAAATGTTGAAACCATCTGGTTAGCAGTGCATTATTGAAGGCTCACGTTGTCATCAGCCAACTGTACAGAACATTACCAATGGGAACTGAAATGGAAATTCGAATTGATGATTTAACAGGTAAAGAAGTCGCGTTGTTGTTGCAAGAGCATCATCAAGACATGCTCGACCATACGCCTGCTGAAAGTGTGCATTCGTTAGATATTAGTGGATTACAGGCGCCAGAAGTGACCTTTTGGAGTGCGTGGATAGCGGGTGAACTTGCTGGCTGTGGTGCGATAAAAGTGATTGAAGCAGGGCATGCGGAGTTAAAATCAATGCGCACATCAAGTACCCATCTTCGACAAGGTGTTGCTCAGCGATTACTCAAACATATTATCACTTCAGCTCAGCAGCAAGGGATCACCAAAATGAGCTTAGAAACGGGTACGCCTGATTCATTCATACCTGCGCAAAAGTTATATCGCGATTTTGGTTTTAATGAATGCGCGCCGTTTGCTGACTATTGTGAAGACCCGTACAGTCTGTATATGACCAAAGAATTAGGTTGATGGCTTTAGCAGCCTTGAGCAATTCTCGGTGTACCCAAATTATGATCAAGGCGCTAAGCTAATGGCATTAAATATGACTTAAATAGTCGTTTCGCTAAAGACCATCACGCCTTCAAGTAAGTTGTACATGATCGCAGTTGATACCGTCATAAACAGTAAGCCGGTAACCAAGTTGATTGCAGGTGCCGCTTTTTGTACGCGCGTTTGTACCGCTGGTTTTGATAAAATTAACGCGATAAATACAAACCATATTAGTGACAGTACTAACATGATAACGGTTGCGACTAATTTCGTCATCAGGCTCACATCGGGCGTGATCATCGCCGAAAATAAGACGATGAAAAACACCATACATTTCGGATTTAATAAGTTAGTCCAAAGCCCTTGCATGAAACCTTGTGTTGGCGTTAATTTATTTAATTTTAGTTGGTTACCATCGACAGATACTCTCGCCTTCCAATGTTGGATTGCGCCTTTTACTGCGCCAAACCCCATCCATGCTAAGTAACTTGCACCCATCATTTGTACGATAATATACAAGGTTTGTGAGCTCTTAATAATCAGACTCACGCCAGTCAAACTCAAAATAGTATGAATTAAAATAGCAATCGAGATACCTACAGCGGATGCGATAGCGGTGTTGCGAGATTCTTGGCTAGCGAGTTTTACCACCAAAGCAAAGTCTGGACCTGGGCTCGCTAATGCGACCGCGTGGATAATAGCGAGAGATAACAGCAGTTCGATGTTCATTGATAAACCTTAATATAGTAATTATGCCGCTATATTGCAGTGTAAAAGAAAACCATTATAGGAAAAAATTGCAGTCAAAGATTAAATTTACAGCACACGACGCTGAAAGTGAGATGGGGTAATCAGGTAGGCATTTTTGAATGCTTTATTAAAATGGCTTTGATCAAAAAAACCAACTTGATGGGCGACATCAGATAGGTTTCCGCCTTTCATTAATGCTTTCTTGGCATATTCTAAACGCACTCGTTTTAAGTAAGCGTGCGGTGTCATGCCCATTGATTGTTTGAATTGACGTAAAAACTGAAATTTACTGAGATCCAGGTTTTGTGCTAATTCATCTAATTGAAATGATTGACTTGGTTCATCATGAAACAAGGCTCTGATGTAGTTTAACTGCTGGGTCGAAAGCTTTTTTGTCGAGGAATATTGTTGTACAGGTATTCCACCATTATGGATAAATAGCTCGGTGATAAAAGCCATCATGGTGGTTTCAATCTGCAATTTTGCACTGCTAACTTGCTCTGTCGTTAACAGTTGATGTAAATGTAAAAATGCATTTGATAGTACCGCATTGTTAACTAAAGGCGCGTTAAAGAAGGTTTCTGATTGATTCATTTCTCGGCTAATATCATTAACATAATCAACAGGTAATGCCATGACATGGGATTGATAACCGCCAAGGGTGATATTGTCGCCGTTATGCGCTTCATCTGGATTTAAAGTTGAGATAAAACCGGGCGCAAGGTGATACACCTTACCTTGGTGGCTATATTGCTGGCAGCCGCTGGTGACAATACCAATGTGGTAATCAAGATGCACATGGCGCTCGAAAGAAAATTTTTCAACATTCGCTGAGCTTAACTCAATATTAGGCAGGATAGGGTTGTGCCAATATTCAATTTTCTCTATTTTTTTCCCATCGACACTCATCTACACGCTCATATTTTTAGATATACGGTCTTCATTTACACGAACTAAGCCATTAACTACCTATGTTAACAGTTAGTGGCCACTTGATTATAGTAAATAATTGCACAGCCTTTTGGGGATTATTATCTGAACAGCGAAATATCATGATCACTATTCTGACGTTATTTCATCACCATATGTGTACTGGTACCTACAAAGTTGTAAGTTTGATGTGACACGTGTTGCATTATGGTTAACAATACTTTACATCGTTATAAACCCTATGTATTGTCCTTGTCACTGGTTTTGACGCTTTATGTAGTCAAGATATCTATATTTACATTGTTAACCAGATAGATACACTGCATTAAATATACCCAAGGATTAATACGTGTTAAATATTAAAAGTAGTCAATCTAATTCTAATTCAGCATCTTCTAGTTGGAACGCGCATGATACTAAGTGGACGCTTAGTTTATTTGGTACCGCTGTAGGGGCTGGCATACTGTTTTTACCTATCAATATTGGTGCTGGTGGATTTTGGCCACTTATTATTATGGCTCTACTTGCTGGGCCGATGACTTTTTTCGCACACAGAGGTTTATCTCGATTCGTGCTTTCCTCTAAGCATCCTGAAGCTGATTTTACCGATGTGGTTGAGGAGCACTTTGGTCCGAATGCGGGTCGTATTATCTCTGTGCTTTATTTTCTCTCTATTTATCCTATCTTACTGATTTATGGTGTTGGCTTAACCAATACGGTCGATAGCTTTATCGTTAATCAGCTTGGCTTTGCATCACCATCTCGTGTATTGCTATCTGGTGTATTGGTTGCTGGTATGGTCGGTGTAATGATGGGAGGAGAAAAACTCGTTCTTAAAGCGTTTGAGATCATCGTGTATCCATTGGTACTTATTCTTGCTGGACTATCAATCTACATGATCCAAGATTGGCAAGTGCCTGACGTATCAATGGCGACGGATATGGCTGAGTTTTCGCGTACATTATGGTTAGCGGTACCAGTTACTGTATTTGCGTTTAGCCATGCTGCGGCAATTTCTAGTTTTACCACGGCACAAAAGCGCCATTACGGTAAACAAGCAGGGCTAAAATCAGAACAGATCCTGAAGCGTACGTCGATTATGCTTATTTCGTTTGTGGTCTTTTTTGTTTTTTCTTGTGTGTTTAGCCTAACGCCAGCGCAGTTGCTAGAAGCTAAAATACAAAACATATCTGTTTTATCGTATCTTGCAAATGTGAAAGATAACGCCTTGATTGCTTCTTTAGGTCCTTTAATCGCTTTCATTGCAATTACATCATCATTCTTTGGGCATTTTTTAGGGGCGCGAGAAGGTCTAAATGGCCTAATACGTAAACAAGTCAACATGAAACCTGCGGCGATAAATAAGCTGACTATTTTTATATTGTTTACCAGTATCTGGGCTGTTTCAGTGATGAATCCAAGTATATTAAATATGATGGAAATGTTTTCTGGCCCGGTTATTGCGATGATTTTGTTTGTGATGCCGATGTATGCGATACACAAAGTCGAAGCATTGGCTCAATACCGTGGCGCGTTAAGTAACATCTTCGTGATGACGATGGGGTTGATTGCCATCTCAGCGTTAATATTTAACGTGTTCTTATAAGTATGACGGAATAATAAAAGAAGGGAATGTCAGTTTCTTGAAGAGGACTCAATTGCATATGTGTAAATGGCACAGGCAATTGAGTCTTATTGTTTATTACAAACAGTTATGACAACGCTTATGACGTAGCTTGAATACTCGCTAAACGCGGCAACTTGCCTTTTAGTGCTGTGATATGCAATGTCTTGTTAGACAGATAATCATTCAGTCCATTGTTACGTAATAGACACGCAGGGCAGTCGCCACAACCTTTCCCAACAACACCGTTATAACAAGTCAGTGATTGGTGCGTCACAAAATCAAGTTCGTCATGCAAGTCTGCAAGTGCCCATGTTTCTGCTTTGTTTAACCACATTAAGGGTGTTTCAAATTTAAAGTCTTTCGCCATGCCTAAGTTACAAGCCTGGTTAATCGATTTAATGAATTCATCGCGACAATCAGGGTAACCAGAAAAATCTGTCTCACATACGCCAGTGATAACCGTGTTAGCACCGACTTGGTAAGCATAGATACTTGCCAGCGTCATGAAGATGATATTACGACCTGGGACAAAAGAATTCGGTAAGCCATTATCCATTAGCTCGTGAGATACGGATATATCGTCACGTGTTAATGAGCTAATTGCGAGTTCACCAAGCACATCAGCATTAATGATTTTATGATTTTTAACACCGAAATAAGCCGCTGTTTTCTTCGCTACCTCGATCTCTTGGCTATGGCGCTGGCCATAATCAAAGGTAATACAGTCTACACTGTCATAACGTTGCAGTGCATCGACTAAACAAGTAGTGCTATCTTGACCACCACTGAATACTAATACGGCTTTGTTTGCTGTCTGCTGTGACATTTTTTGTCCTTATATCTATCATAGTAATGCCTTAATGAGGCGATAATAGCACAAGAATATTCAAACACGGCTAAATCGGTGGTTAAAGTCGCTTAAACAATTGCCTGTCACTGGTTAAAAAAAAACGTAGTAATAGCAACTAGGCAGGATTGATTTGTTTCGGTAGAATGTACTACTGCTGTATATAAACATAGTTGTATAAAGGTGTTTTTTTATAAATCTGTCCTTGTATAAATAGACTCTTGTATAAATACAGCGGCACAGTGGTCAATTTTATCTATCAGTCGGCTCTTGCTGGCTTTTTGTTTTTTATTGGTAAGCACAAGCATGTCAAATAATACTAAAAATACGCAATCAAAGCCGAAGGATCCCGGTTTACAAATTATCTCTGAAGCAGAGCAGGGCAGTCCTTTTTCGCAACTTGCAGCGGCAGATATGTGCTATGCGAGAAGCAATTTTGATGACGCCTTTTATTGGTACAGCATTGCGGTGCGCTCATTTACCAGTAATCCTGATGCGTACTCAGCAGAAGTGATTAAGTATGAAGTATCTGCAGCAGAATGTAACCTTGCAGGTATGTTCTTTAATGGACTTGGCACTGACTCAGATAAGATCCAAGCGTTTAGACTGTACGCAGAAGCGGCGCGTAAGCGTTATGTGAAAGCACAAGTACAGCTAGGCATGATGTATGTGTACGCCGAAGGCATTCAGCAACACTACGGTTTAGGTTATGCTTGGCTTAATGCTGCCCAACTCAATGGCGAAGATAATAAAGACATTAAGAAAGTGTTGAAAATGATCGAAGCTAAAATGGATCGTAAAGCATTGGATAATGCCCGTAAAATGTCAGAACAATGGATTGATGAAGCGATTTTAGAAAAACTCGCGCAACGTAAGAAAACCCGTTTTTCGTTCATCAGCAATTGGTTTAAAAAGTCTAAATAAGACATCAATCATATAATGAAAGAATAATACGTTAACATTACCTGTAAAATTATCTGCACTCTTCTAAACTTAACTTATCGACATATTATTGATAGGTGATGAAGATGGATTTAAGTAATTTTGAACAAATGGATACCGCGATATTACTGGGTATTGTTAACGAAAAACTACGATTAGAATGTCCTGACCTACATGATCTGTCGGCGTCTTATGACATGCCCACCGAAGCTCTCGCTAATAAACTCGATACACTGGGTTATCATTACGACACAAAAACTAACCAGTTTAAAAGCTTTTAGTCGATTAGGTTTGGCTAACATTTTACTATTGCTAATACCCTCCTTATACTGGCTGGATAGAAAATTATCTATTTACCGAAAAAACAATTTATCGGTAAAATAATAAGCCAATATGGAGGGCGCATGTTTAAACAAGTTTTACCTTTAGTCGTATTATCATCTTTAGTTGTCGGCTGTACAGCATCGCCAACAGGCCGTAATCAAGTATTGTTATATTCAAGCGGTGACATGACGCAGCTTGGCGCGCAGTCATTTGATCAAATCAAACAACAAGAAAAAATAAACACAGATCCTAAACTGAATAACTACGTGCAATGTATCGCTGATACTTTGACGCACTATGTCGATCAACCCACTAACTGGGATGTGGTCATTTTTGATAGCCCACAAGTGAATGCCTTTGCCCTGCCGGGTGGTCATATCGGTGTATATACTGGATTACTCAAAGTAGCCAAAACACCATCTCAATTAGCTGCGGTGATGGGACATGAAATTGTTCACGTGACGGCGAATCACAGTAACGAGCGCTTATCACAATCTAAAATTACCAATATTGGGTTGCAGGTAACTGATTACGCTTTGCAAAATCAAGAATACAAAGACACGGCAATGCAAGCGCTCGGTTTAGGCCTACAGTATGGCGTGGTATTACCGTACGGACGTACACAAGAATCTGAAGCGGATATTGTCGGTTTAAAATTGATGGCGAAAGCGGGTTTTGATCCTGAAGAAAGTATTGCGTTGTGGCAGAACATGGCGGCGGCATCGGGTGGCGAACAACCGCCGGAACTATTATCAACGCATCCATCACACGATACCCGTATCAAAGATTTACGTAAGGCTATCGCCAAACTACCTGCAGAATATCGTCGACCAAAAGAGTTAAGCTGCAGCTATTAATCGTAAATAGTGAGGCGTTTATCATTGGCCGTTATGTGCTAAATTGCTGATTTTAAATGATTGATTAAGCGATTGATAAAGCTATTGATAAAACTGTTGATAAAAAAGGGGGCGATGCATGCTTTCTACCCGAGATAGCCATGACATCGCCCTTATTGCTGTTAATACTTAAAGCCTAATGTTGTAACGCAAGTCGATATTACCAAGTCTGGTAACGTTGAGCGGCATGCTGTTGGCGTGATGTTAATTGCTGTTTACGTTGTTCTGTATTAAACATCGGAATGTCTGCAGGTAAATGCTGGCGTAACTCGCTAAGCTTCACTAATTTCGTTTCTGGTGTTGTCGAGGTAATGAGTTTGTCATCAACCCCACTTTGAATACGTAACATCAACACACCAGTCGGTGTACTGCTGGTATCCAGCCAATCTTGGATGCCTGGATCTTGTGGTGACGCAACGATGTAGTAGAAACCATCATCACTTTTATAAGCCTGGGCTTTACCATTAAGACCCCAAGACACACTGCTTTGTTTGTTTACCCAGTCTGGTGATGCAGCCCAGTAGTTCATGACATGGAAGCCGTTATAATCAGATTCTATTTCAGGTAGTTTAATAATCAGCGCTTCGTCTTCTTTTACATCATAGTGACCGACGCTGTTATATTGACCGAGAATACCGATGTCACCCGTTGGGCGGAATGTGATCAAGGTATTCTCTGGTAACCATGAGATCTTATCGGCAAAATCAGGCCAGAATGTACCTTGACGTTTTACCATAGACGTTGCGTTGTTAATTCGCTCTGTTAATGACGCTGCGCTGTCTGGTCTACTTGCAACCCCTTCACTGCCAATACGCTTGATATGAATGTTACCTGCAGATTCTGTTTTCCAATCAGCATGAGTGTAACGGGCGATCACAATCAGATTTTGCTGTTGTTGTGGCAACGCCATCCAGTTACCAGCCACTTTATCCTTACTTATTGTCACACTAAAGTTACCATCGGCATCAAATGTCATGTGGTTATCATCCAGAACGGAAACTGCACCTTGTGGATTCGCTGCTTCAAATAACTCTAATAAAAAGTCAGCGCTGGTGCCACGATTCCCCGTGACGATATAGACATTATTACCCTTTTTATTACTTAAATTTGCCGCGCGGTAATACGTATCGGGATTATCAATACCAATGCGTTTACCGGGATCAAGTAAGTTACGAAAATGTGGGTAACTACCATCACCACCTGCAATCGCGCCACTCATTGCGGCGTTGGTGATTGCTGATAATAGTTCATAAGCGTCGACACGATGTTGTGGATCGCGCTGGTAAATACTGCTGTCGCGAAATTGCTGCTCAACATCACCGAGGGTGCGGTAGAACTCTGCCCAAGCTTGTTCTAATTCTTGTTGCGCCACTACATCAGACTGAATATCACTTTGCGATGGCGTGTCTGCTGTGTTAGCACAGGCGGTGAGCAAACCTGCTAGTAGCAAGCTGCTAGCTATTTTGGTGCAGGGATGGCTTATTAAATTAAATGACCTTGTTTTAAATAACATAGGGATTATATTATCCTATTTGTTCAATTTAGAAATATGGTAATGAACTACAGTTCTGTTTCCATACAGTATTTATCTATAGTGTTATGTGCGTATTATTAAAAAGCTTCTGTGAAATTAAAGTAGAAACCACTACCAAATTCACTCATGCCTAAATCTAGGCGAATGTTCATTTTTGGTTGGATTTGATAACGATAACCAACGCCGTAACTTAAGAATAAATCGTCAGATAGCTTATCGACACTCTCGCCGACACCGCCAATACCAGACCATAATGTCATGCCGTGATTGGATGGTAAGCCGTTAGTGCGGCTAAAGGTATGACGCCATTCAACCGTGGTTTCAAAGGCTGATTTTTCAATAAATTGGCCTTTAAAAATACCGCGCATTGAATTGGCACCACCCAAGGTCGCAAGGTCATAAAAAGGCACATCACCTTTCGTTGCTTGGAACTGAGTAAAGCTGGCAATAGTATTGGTTGGGTTAAAGCTGTAATAAGAGCGGAACTCGACATTAGCTTTATAATAATCACTGTCAGAGCCAATTTTTTCATTAAAATTTAAGTAATTCGTTTTGAAATAGATGCCTTCTTTGGCGTTCACGGCAAAATCACGTGAATCATATTCCAATACTAACCCTAAACCCAATGTAAACGGCTTGTCGGCATAATCTTGAAAGTCTTGGTCTGCTAAAATGTAGTCAGATTGTTCCGTCACTTTCACATAATTCATTTCAGTGTTCGCACCAAGGTACCAGTCACCGAAGACTCGATAAGCAAGGCTACCGATATATTCACCACGATTAGCATCATACGTAGTGTCTTCACCCATCTCTACCGTAGAGCCTTTGTCATAACCAACACCAAAGTATTGCGATGACTGCTGACCGAAGTTGACCACACCTTCATATTTAGTGTTGTTGTGGTTAAAGAAGATGTTTTGTTTCGACTGAAAACCATAACCCATGCTGCCATTAGTCGGGAAGTTGACCATTAAAAATCCGGTCACACTTGAGCGTTGTAAATCTATGTCATTGCTATCAGTGGTAAAAGAGTACAGGCCACCACCGGCCAATAAAGCACCTTGCTCGGGTGTATAAGCAGGACCACCTAGTAGACTAAACATGCTATCGCCATTCTTTTCACGTAATGGTTTGATGGCGTAATCGAGATCTTCAGCGTATTGGCTTAACACCGCTTTATCTTCAGTGTCTTCGGCGTGTTTGGCTAAGTTACTCACGTACGTTTGTGCGTCGTTATAATTAGCGATAATTTGTTGTACGTCATCTTCAGATTGATAACGTGGCAATTCTGCATACAAAGTGGGTAATTGGGTACGCTTCGCGGCAAGTAAGGTATCTGGCGATTGCGTGGTTAACCGCGTTTTAACTTCGCTCGCAGCTTGGCTTATCTCGTCACTTGAAGGGATTGGATTTGTTGCACAACCGACAACGGCAGTGATAGACAGTAATAATATCGTTGGATTATGCAATTTCATAATAACACCACTAAGAATTTTAGAGTGCGATAATAATGCTTAGATAGGGTTGTACATATGTTGTTTATAAAAAAAAGTCGCTAAACGAAATATTTTTAGGTTCTCTTTATTGTTATTGCTGTTTATTTTATTGGCCTGCGCTTGGTCAGTTTATTTTTAATCACATTGACGACAGTAAGTGGGTGATTTGTGCTCTTATCTATCAAGCGCTGAATGTCTTCAGGGTTAATTTCGGTATAACCATCGTGCGCCATTAAGATTTTACTGATGTTGAGTTGTAATAATTTGTTCAGTGACTGCTTGTAGGCATCGGGCTGATAGATGGGGAAAGGGGAGGCGAACTTATTGCGCAGTTTTAAGATCATATCACCGACATACATCTGCTGCGTTGGTTGGTGTAAAAATGATAAATCACGGTCGGTATGTCCGGGCGTAAAGTGCACCATCCAATCATCAAAGTCAGGGACGCTGGTTTGGTCTTGTAAAATAATATCCGGTTTAAGGTAGGGATGGTAATAAATGTTTTGCAGTTTTTTACCTTTACGGCGCGCGACATATAACGCCAACATGACATCAATGGTATGTGCCACTCGGCCTTTGAATCCCTGATACCACTGCTTCTCAAAACCCACTGACGCAATTTTACAGCCAAACTGTTTACGTAATAAGTGCGCGCCGCCAGCATGGTCTGGGTGCATATGTGATACCAATACGAGTGTTAAATCCGCCATATCACGCTTGAGTGTATCGGTAATGAAGGATTTTATTGTTGCTACATCACAACGACAGCCGCCATCAAGCAATAATAACCTGTCTGGATATTCAACTAATAGAATCGTTTGAATATAGCCTTTAATCTGGTGTATCTGCATGGACGCTACTGCTTTTATAATATGGGATGGTGAAACGATCTCAGCTCAGGGCTGTTATTTTCGTACCGGACGCCTATTCTCGCACAGTTCGATGCTGATAAAATCGTGGTATGTTAAATTTTTGTAACTTAAGCGATTAATCTTAAAACAACTGGAAGTAAAACCAGTATTTATCTACACTAGCGATAGCTTACCTTTACCGCTAGGAAACCAACGTTTCATGAAAATACTGCACACCTCAGATTGGCACCTTGGCCAGCATTTCATTACTAAAAGCCGCGCTAACGAACACAGTTGTTTTATGGCTTGGTTGCTCGAACAGATAGAACAGCATCAAGTCGATGCAGTTATTGTCGCGGGTGACATTTTTGATACCGGTACGCCGCCAAGTTATGCGCGCGAGTTATACAATAGTTTTGTTGTCGCGATCAGCAAAGTGCAGTGCCAGTTAATTATTCTAGCGGGTAATCATGATTCCGTGGCGACATTAAATGAATCAAAGCAATTATTATCGCAACTCAATACCCAAGTTATCTCGAGTGTGTCGCTGGATTTAGAGCAGCAGGTTTTAACATTAAAAAATAGAGCTGGCGACGTCGGCGCATTACTTTGCGCTGTCCCGTTTGTACGTCCGCGAGACGTGATGCAAAGTGAAGCATGGCAGTCTGGCACTGAAAAGCAGCAACGTTTAGGTTCGGCTATTACTGAACATTATGCTGGCTTGTATCAGCTGGCACAGCAAAAACGTGAAGCTCTTGGCATTGCAGTACCGGTTATTGCTACTGGCCATTTGACCGCATTAGGTGTATCGGTGACTGAGTCGGTTCGTGATATTTACATTGGTACGCTGGAAGCATTCCCTGCTAATCAATTCCCTGCTGCAGATTACATTGCCCTTGGTCATATTCATCGCGCGCAGAAAGTCGCTAAGTCAGAACATATTCGTTATAGCGGTTCGCCAATTCCATTAAGTTTTGATGAAGTGAAGCAGCAAAAGAGCGTTAATTTAGTCAGCTTTTCACAAGGGAAGTTAGATGCGGTAACGGAATTAACCATTCCCCAGTTTCAGCCTATGCAAGTATTGAAAGGCAACCTAGAAAGTATTGAAGCGCAATTAGCCCAGTTTAAAACTCACGAAGGTGAACTGCCGGTTTGGCTAAGCATTGAAGTGCAAGAACAAGATTATTTAACCGATTTACAAACTCGTATCGAAATGATGACTACTGACTTATCTGTTGAAGTATTACAAGTGCGTCGTGCCCGTAAAGACAGAGAGCAGCATTTGCATAGCCCAGTAAAAGAAACCTTATCAGAATTGTCGGTCAATGATGTTTTTCAACGTTGTTTAGAAGGCGTTGAATTTACTACTGATGCGGAAATTGCCCGTAAATCACGTATCGAGTTAGCGTTTAGCCAAATTGTTGAGCAAGTAGAGCATGCAACTCAGGAGGAGAAATAATGAAGATTAAACGTCTTTCCTTTAAAAATATTAACTCGTTAAAAGGTGAGTGGCAGCTTAACTTCGACCAAGAACCCTTTTTAAGTAATGGTTTGTTTGCTATTACAGGACCAACGGGCGCGGGTAAAACTACGATTTTAGATGCGATCTGTTTGGCCTTGTATCACGAGACACCACGACTGGCAATATCGAAATCTCAGAACGAGGTCATGACCCGTAATACGGCGGAATGTGCAGCTGAAGTTGAATTTGAAGTTCAGGGTAAAGGTTACCGTGCCAGCTGGAGTCAGCGCCGAGCTAAAAATAGTCCGGAGGGTAATTTACAAGACATGAAGGTAGAGTTAGCTGAGGTGGTGTCGGGTGACATTCTTGCTAGCCAAATTAATTTGAAAAAGCAGCTGGTGGCTGAGATCACGGGATTGGATTTTTCACGTTTCCGTAAATCTATGTTGTTATCGCAAGGGGAATTTGCTGCGTTTTTGAACGCCAAAGCGAACGACCGCGCGGAGTTATTAGAAGAACTGACTGGTACCGAAATTTACGGCCAGATCTCGCAAGCGGTATTTGAAAGCCATAATGTAGCGAAAGCAGAGTTAGATAAATTACGCGCTAAAGCGGATGGCGTTAACTTACTCAATGACGAGCAACGCGCCGAGATTGTCACTGAACAAAGCAATGTCGAAATCTTAGTGACCGATTTAACGCAGCAGCAAACCAGTTTACAACAGCAGAAGCAATGGCGTGATCAACTGGGAAAAGCACAAGTCAGCGTCACTGACGCGCAAGTAAGTTTAGCGAATGCAGAACAACAGGCTATAACGCAACAGCCCGAATTAAATAGATTAGAACAAGCTGAACCTGCAGAAGCATTACGTTTACCTTTTACCCATTTAAGCCAAGCCAATACAAAACTAGCGGCGTTAGAACAGCAGCAGCAGATATTACAAACGTCAGTTGTTACCGCGCAAACGGCGGTTGCTGATAACCAACTAAAACTGCAATCGAGCCAAACACAACTTGATGCCAGCAAGCAACAAAGCCAAGCACAAGAAACATTAATCAATGAGCAGATCATGCCATTGGATAATGATTGTGCGCAGTTAAGCAAAGAGCAGCTGCAATTAACATCACAACAGCAACAGCAAAATACTGAACTGCAAACAACCCAACAGAGCTTCGCTACATTAACGCGCACAGCAGAAACAGCGAAGGCTACGGTCAATGCATGCCAAGACTATCAACAGCAACATGCCCAAGATGCGCAGTTAAGTACCCGATTACCGTTATGGCAAAGCCAGATACAACAATGTAATCAACAGCAAACACATGTCACGTCGCTGCAACAGCAAGTGGTTGCTAATCAGCAATCATTACAACAAAGCGTTAGCGCGCAGCAGCAGTTAGCGAACAAGGTGACTGTCAATGCAGAGCGTGAATCATCGGTAAAGTACGCGGTTAATCAAGCGCAGCAGCATGTAGCCGATTTACTCGCTGGTGATGACTTAATCGAGCTTGAACAGGCTTTGAGCCAACAATCACGTTTGCAGGGCATTGTTGATCAGCTATCGGGTTTACAACAGCGTTACCTGGGCGAGTCGCAAGAGTTTGAAACTAACCAAGCAAGCATGGTTGCACTAGAGCAACAACTTGCCGGTATTAATGTTGAGATCAGTGCCAAGCGCGAGTTGTTTAAAAGTAAAAAGAACGAATTGAATGATGTTCAGCGTTTATTAGAACAAGAACAGAAAATTGCCAGCCTAGAACAATTGCGCAGCCAGTTAGAAGTAGGGCAAGCTTGTCAGTTATGTGGTTCGACTGAGCATCCACTGATCGCTGAATATCAGCACATAGCCGATTCATTGACTGTGCAACGTAAGAGCCAGTTAGATCTCGATTTAAAACAGATAGAAACCGAGGGCGGAGAGCTTAAAAATAGCTTGGTCGAAGCCAATACCAAGCTGGATAACTTTAATCGTCGTAATGCGACATTACAGCCACAGTTAGGATCCTTGATTGCGCAATGGCAGGATCATAATCAGCAGCTTAACGCTAACCTGATGATCGCAGATAGCGCTAATACTCAGGCATTTATCCAGCAGCAAGGCATGCAACTTACGCAGTTATCACAACGTATTCAAGCCTTAAAAACCGCGAACATACAGTTACAAAATACGCAGCTAACCTTAACGGAATTCGATAAGAACAGTGCACAGCTGCAACATCAAATAGAGTTAGTGAACCGTGATGTAAAAGCCGCGCAAGATGCTGAGCAGAAGTTAACACAAGACGCCCTGCAACAAGCGCAAGTATTAACGGAACTACAACAAGCTTTAATTAATAGCGTGACCGAGTTAGGCCTTACGTTACCGGAATGGACGCAGCTTGATAACTGGTTAGTACAATGCCAGCAAGCACTGCAAACGTGGGAACAACAAGCGCAGTTATTACAATCGGCGAATGAGCAGTATGTCGGGGCAGAAAGTCAGTTAACACCTTTACGTCAGCAGTTGACGAAATTGGACGTTGCGATAGCGCAGACATCAGAAACATTGTCTAGTTTGTCTGTGGCTCTAACGGCTAAACAGCAGCAACGTCAGCAGTTATTCGGTCAGCGCAGCGTGGCAGATGCAAGACAAGCAATGCAGCAGCAATTAACTACCGCAGAACAAGCATATCAAGCCTGTTCAATGCAAAGTAATGCATTATCGAATCAGTTGCATGCACAGCAAGGTGAATTGACGACATTACAGCAAGGTTTGACGCAGCAACAGCAAGAATCAAGCGACTGTTTAGCGACGTGGCAACTGGCATTAGCTGCAAGTCCTTTTACTACTGAAACTGAGTTTAACCAAGCGTTATTACCAGCAGAAGAAAAGCAACGTTTATTGGCGCTTAAATCACAGCTAACCGCGACGCTAACTCGTTGTCAGGCGCTGTTTGAACAAGCCAATGAGCATTTGCTTACACTGCAACAGACACCATTAACTGAATTAGACATTGCCACTCTGGTTGCTCAGTTAGACGAGATCACTACTCAGCTAAACCAAGGTTTACAGCGTCAAGGTGAGTTAAAGCAGCGCCTTGCTGATGATGCCGCTCGTAGCGCTGATTTAGCTGATTTCTATCAGCAGATTAAAGATTGTGAAGCTGACTACGATGATAAAGCCTATCTACATAGCTTGATTGGCTCGAAAGACGGCAGTAAGTTCCGCCGCTTCGCGCAGGGCTTAACGCTGGATCATCTGGTTACTTTAGCCAACCAACAATTAGACCGTTTACACAGTCGTTATCAGTTGCAACGTAAACTAGCCTCTGGCTCTGAAGCATTGGCACTACAGGTCGTGGATACTTGGCTCGCTGATGCAGTACGTGATACCAAAACCTTATCCGGCGGTGAAAGCTTCTTAGTGAGCTTGGCACTGGCGCTAGGCTTGTCTGACTTGGTTAGCCATAAGACCAGCATTGACTCGTTATTCCTTGATGAAGGCTTTGGTACGCTCGATGCGGAGACATTAGACATCGCTTTGGATGCACTCGATAACTTAAATGCGTCAGGAAAAATGATTGGTGTTATTAGTCACGTTGAAGCATTGAAAGAGCGTATTCCAGTGCAAGTTAAAGTGAACAAGGGCAGTGGGTTAGGGTTGAGCTCGTTTACAGTTGTTAGTTAGTTAGTTTTTAGGTGTATTAATTTAATTAGAAGCGTGTTGTATATAAATTTTCATAACACGCTGTTATAACTCAAGGAAAGTTTGCGCTATCAATTTTTAAGCCCACTTTTAAAAAGGATTCACCATGATTCAACTTCGCTCGATGACATCCGCTGAATATCCAGCTTATTGTGATTATTTCATTGATGATTACAGCCGTGAAATAGCGGAGAACTACGGGCATTCAATGGACAAAGCTATCGCATTAGCCGAGCAAGATCTTACTCGTTGCTTCCCTAATGGATTGGAAACCAATGAACATGATTTATTATGCCTTGAATTTAAATCAGGGGCTGAATCTGAAGTGGTTGGCTATCTATGGCATTCGATTAAGGTCAGTGATAAATCGACGTTTATTTACGATTTTTTCATTTTCTCAAATCACCGTAATAATGGATATGGAAAACTAACCATTCAAGCACTTGAGTCTCAACTACAAACGATTGGTATCGAACAAATAAAGTTAAGAGTCGCCTACCAAAATCAACGCGCGTTAAAGCTATATCAAGAAGTTGGCTTTGCTATTACTGGCTATAATATGTCAAAAACAATAGCGAGTTAACATTTCTAATATGTGCATAAAAATAACGCTATAACTGCACGTCGACCTTTAATTTGAATTCTCAGCGCTACTGAGAACAAGCTTTAATGGTCGCGAACGTTTACCTCGAACCCTTAAGTTGTTAATGTATTGTGAATACGTTAATTTAGGAGGTTCACATGATCCCGTTAGATACATTGATGCTTTTTATAGCCGCTACTTTTGTCGTGGTGCTTTCACCTGGACCTGCCGCAATAGCTGTAACGGCTGAGTCTGCGTCCAATGGATTTAAAAGTTCTGTTTGGGTGATATTAGGTATTGCGATAGCAAATGTTGTGTTTTTCTTCTTGTCGGCGACAGGTATCGCTGGACTCCTCATTGCGTCGCACAGTCTGTTCTCGATAATTAAATGGGTAGGTGTTGCATATCTTCTGTATCTTGGCTTCAGTGCAATTTTTAGTGATGCGGGCCCTTTAAAGATTAACAAGTCAGATAATAAAAAAGGCAGCTGGTATAAAGTATTTTTGAAAGGCTTTATTTTAGAGATATCGAACCCAAAAGCACTTTTATATTTCTCAGCATTACTGCCACAGTTTATTGATATAGCTAATCCCATCATTCCTCAGTTAGCTATATTGTGTTTAATCACTCTTTTTATAGACCTTTTTTGTTATTCGCTATATGGGTATTTAGGCTTCAAATCAATGAGTGTGGGCATAAAACCCATTGTAACTAAATTGATAAATCGTTCTGCTGGTTGTATGTTAATTTTCGCTGGGGTAAAAATGGCTTCTGTGAAAAACTAATCAATAGAACAACTACCTTGAAAAACATCGCATACTAACCAAAAGTTAAAACCACGCACCAGTGCCGGTATGTGCTGCCTCTGGTGTTTCAGAATGAAATATTTAGGAGATAAAATGTCAGTTATCGCTAATACACCTAAACCACCTTATTTTGCTGTTATTTTTACGTCAACCCGTACAGACGGTGATCATGGTTATGATGAAATGGCCAATCGAATGGTTGAATTAGCTGAGCTGCAACCTGGATTTCTGGGCGTGGAATCAGCAAGGGAAAGCGTGGGGATAACCGTGTCTTATTGGGCCGATCTAGAGTCAATTAAACATTGGAAAGCGAACACTGAACACTTAGCGGCGCAAAAGACGGGTCGTGAGTCTTGGTATGATTCTTTTAAGGTTCGTATTTCAAAAGTAGAACGAGATTACGGCATATAATAAATTTTCAATTAAATTAAATTCAATACAATTCAGCATAACTTAATAGGTGAAATATATGAAATACGTTGTTTATTTATCAGGTGAAATTCACAGTGATTGGCGCGCACAAATTATTAATGGTTGCGAGCAGAAAGGCCTCGATATTGAATTTACCTCAGCAATAACAAATCATGAAGCAAGTGATGCCGCTGGCGATTGTTTAGGTGACGAAAGTACTTCATTTTGGCGTGATCATAAATCATCAAAAGTGAACGCGATCCGTATTCAAACCGCTATCAAAAATTGTGATCTTGCAGTAATACGTTTCGGTGACAAGTATAAACAGTGGAATGCTGCGTTCGATGCCGGTTATTGCGCGGCTTTGGGTAAACCTTATATTACCCTGCATGATGAAAGCCTGATCCATGCGTTAAAAGAAGTGGATGGTTCAGCGCAATCTTGGGCTACTTCACCAAGTCAAATTGTGGAAATATTGTCATATTTGGTCGCGAAGTAACAAGTTGAATAAATAAAAATCGAATATATAATAGCAGCTATTACGCCTGCATTGTTTATCGCAGAGTAAAGTGAACTCAATTTCTGATAGGAGAATATGAATGATTGGATATGTAATGTTAGGATCACAAAATATCGACGTTTCGCGTTATTTTTACAGCTCTTTAATGAAGATGATGGGGGCGGAAAAAGTAGCTGATTCGAAAACATTTTTAGCGTGGAGTTTTGGTGAAGGAAAACCTAAGCTCGCAATCGGCAGCCCGTTTGATGGTGAAGATGCAAGTTACGGTAATGGCACCATGGTTGCTTTAAGTGTTTCTTCGGTTGAAGAGGTAGATAAGTTACATAAAAAAGCATTAGCGTTAGGTGGACAAAATGAAGGTGATCCAGGTGTGCGTGCTGGTGGCTTTTATTGTGCTTATTTTAGAGATCTAGATGGTAATAAGTTAAATTTTCATTGTAAGCCGTAAGCCGTAAGCCTTAAACAATAATTACGATTTTAAGGATAAATAATGTATCAGGATGTCGCCCAAATTGTTTTCATCAAAGGTTCTCAAGTACTGCTTAGTTTCCGTCAAAATACCGAGTTTCTCGATCTACAGTGGAGCCTTCCTGGTGGAAGAATAGAAATCGGTGAAACCCCAAAGGTGAGTGCGTTGCGCGAGTCATTTGAAGAAGTGGGAGTTGAACCTATTAGCCTCAACTTTTTAATTCAATTTCCAGATCCTAATGTTGCTTGTCAGCATCACGTTTATGTATGTGATGATTGGCAAGGTGAACTCACAAATGCAGAACCGCATTTATGTGGTGAAGTGAGTTGGTTTGATATTAACGCCGTACCTCGCGTTTGTGCTCCGACAATCGCGCCGATAATCGCTGCACTAAAACGGTATTTAGCGTGAATATCGCATTCTTTGATTTCGATGGCACGATACCAGCGAAGATTTACCTATGCTAGCGCTTGCTGACATAAAGATTTATCAATGGTGTGAAATACTTGATTGATAATGATGAGCAACGAGTCCATTTTGCACTGCAAATTTAATGAGTTCTGCCTGAGATGATAAATTTAGCACGTTTAGCATGAGATATTTATGTGATTCAATGGTGCGATGACTCAGCGTTAACGCTATCGCACACTCTTTGGCTGTCATGCCTGTTGCAAGCAAACTGAGCACTTCTTTTTGACGCGGACTTAACAATGAGGCAGCGTTGTTTGGTGTCACTTTACTCGACAAATGTCGTGAAAGTTTAGAGAATTGCCAATAAACAGCCCACATTTCGGCAAGTAATTTGAGCAGGATTAATTGATTGTATGTTAAAGGCTGGGCATCTTCGCCAAAACGACTCATCGAAAGTGCTCCCCATTTCTTACCGTGGATCTTTAACGGCAAAATAGTATGCCCGCGAACACCATTTTTATAGAGCGTGCTGAGAATGCCATTTTTTTGAGTACTTAGCTGTTCTGCATTAAAGTGAATGGGCATTTGTGCTTGTAACATTTTTAAATAACCTTGAATACCTAGGCTATCCACCGATATGAGCGCATTGTCTATCGTGTTAGGCCATTTGTTTGCCACGTGGATAAATTTAAGTTCGGTACCTGTGCTGGTAGTTTCTTCTACCAATGATTTATCATTTTGGTAAAGGCACATACGATCCAGTTTAAACCAGTCAAGTGCTTGGCTAGCAAGTCGATTCCAGTGTTTTTCAAAATTATCAGGGTCGCAAGTTATTAATGACGATTGTTCGACCAAAAGTTGTTCAAATGATGTAATTGATGTTGTCATTAATATAGCCTTAATAATTTTTTTATACGCCAATATTACACCGCCTCTTATTTTGTTAGTAGTAGTAAAAACACTAGTTTATTTCCTCTAACAGTCCTTAATCCCCTTGTTTGAAAGATTACCGGTACTGAAATTGATTCAGGTCAAATTAGCTTGCGCAAATGATCCATAGTTCGATTTGGTACAGTAGTTTTACGGTATTCAATAAATGATTACATCGCATAATTGCCCTGTTAATTAAAGTTCTTAACTAATAATGGGTACATGAAATGTTAAAACGTAAAACATTACTTCAGCTTTGTATTGGTGCTGCGTTAGCTACCACAGCTACTGCAAGTTTCGCAACAACGGACACCAGCCGTCCAAACATCCTCGCAATCTGGGGCGATGATATTGGTATTGATAACCTGAGTGCATACACGCAAGGTCAAGCGGGTCACTGGACGCCAAATATCGATCGTATTGCTAACGAAGGCGTATTATTTACCGATTTCTACGGTGAAAACTCTTGTACTGCTGGTCGCGCTGCATTCATCACGGGTCAGCATCCAATGCGTACAGGTCTAACGAAAGTGGGTATTCCAGGCGCTAAAGAAGGCATGCGTAAAGAAGATCCAACGCTAGCGGTCATGCTTAAAGACAAAGGCTATGCTACTGGTCAGTTTGGTAAAAACCACCTTGGCGATCGTGATGATCAACTACCAACTGAACATGGTTTTGATGAATTCTTTGGTAACCTTTACCACTTAAATGCAGAAGAAGAACCTGAGAATGTTGATTATCCTAAAAGTGCTGGATTCAAGAAAAAATTCGGTCCTCGTGGTGTTATCCATTCATATGCTGATGGTCGTATCGAAGATACTGGTTCGTTAACACGTAAGCGTATGGAAACGGTAGACGAAGAATTTTTAGGCGCAGCACTTAAATTCATCGACAAAGCGCATGAAGAGAAAAAACCTTTCTTCGTTTGGTTTAACTCTACACGTATGCACGTTTGGACTCACCTTAAAGAAGAGTCTAAAGGTCTTTCTAAGCGTGGTGGTCTATACGGCGATGGTCTAGTTGAGCATGACAACATGGTTGGTCAACTACTCGACAAACTAGATGATCTAAAAATTGCAGACAACACCATTGTTTCTTATACCACTGATAACGGTGCTGAGAAATTTACTTGGCCTGATGGTGCAACAGCACGTTACCGCGGTGAGAAAAACTCAACGTGGGAAGGTGGTTTCCGTGTTCCTGCTATGGTTCGATGGCCAGGTAAAATCCCTGCAGGTCAAGTGGTTAACGAAATCGCTGCGCATAATGATTGGATCCCAACATACATGGCAGCGCTTGGTGATGATTCTATCGTTGCTGATTTGAAAAAAGGTAAAACGCTTAACGGCAAAGACTATAAAGTGCATCTTGATGGTTACAATTTGCTAGATAAACTTAAAGAAGGCAAAAATACCACCGCTGATGACAATACTGATTGGCCGCGAAAATCATTTTTCTATGTAACTGACGGTGGTGAAGTCTCTGGTGTACGTGTTGGTGACTGGAAAATACTTTACAGTGTTCAAGAATGTAAAGGGCTAGAGGTATGGCAGTGTCCGTTGAAAAAACTACGTGTACCTTACGTATTTAACCTACGTCAGGACCCATATGAAGATGCAATGCTGAATTCCGGTAGATATCAATCTTGGATGTTCGAGCGTGCACCTTATGTTTATATGGGCGCAGCAACAACTGCACAGTGGTTACAAACATTTATCGAATTCCCACCACGCCAAGTACCTGGTTCATTCTCTATCGATAAAATCGTAGATAAAATGAATATTTGGGAGAATACACAATACAAATAAACAATTGGAATAATTGTTTATTAATACATTTGTAAACAAGGAAGTTACATCTGGTTATACCGGGTGTAGCTCCTTTTGGTTTTTAAAACCATCAATATAAATAGTCTAAATACTGTATTTTTACAGTTCAGGTAGTGAGTGATATGAGTAATAATCAAATTCGCCAACACAATGGCAAACCTCAGCAACGCATGAATGTGATGACCAAACCTATTGGGCCTGCATGTAACATTGACTGCACGTATTGTTATTATTTGAGTAAGCAACAGCTGCTTGATTATGATAAAGGTTGCAAACCGACAATGAACCCTGAAATGTTAGAGCGCTATATCCGCACCTACATTGAACAGCAAAATTTTCCTGAGATTGTGTTTCACTGGCAAGGTGGTGAACCGACATTGTTAGGCGTTAAATTTTTCCGTGAAGTGGTTAAATTACAAAAGAAATATTGCCCGCCTGGCGTGACTATTGAGAATGATTTACAAACCAACGGTATTCTGCTTGATGATGAGTGGGGTAAATTCCTCGCAAAAAATAAATTTTTGGTCGGTATTAGTATTGATGGTCCAGAGATGATCCACAATACTTACCGAACTAACCGTGCTGGTCGTGGCACGTTTAAACAAACAATGAAAGGTATCGATATTTTACATAAACATAATGTGAATTTCGCTACTTTAACCTGCGTTAACAATGTGTCTGGTGCTGAGCCATTAGCGGTTTATCGCTTTTTACGTGATGTTGTTCGCTCATCACAAATGCAGTTTATTCCGATTGTCGAAGCTAAAAGTTTCCGTGATACCGCACCACAATATTGGGATGAAGCGGAAATACTATTTCAAGGTGCACCTGAAGCAGAACCCGGCCATCCAGACTCTGTTGTTGAAGCTTGGTGTGTATCAGCAGGGCAGTGGGGTGACTTTCTATGTACAATTTTTGATGAATGGTTGAATGAAGATATTGGTAAGATTAATGTGCCTTATTTTGAAGCTGCGATTGAAGCCTGGATGGGACGTGTTAATCCATTATGTACACTCGGCCCTATGTGCGGTAAAGGTTTAGCTATTGAAGCCAATGGTGATGTATTTGCTTGTGATCACTATGTTTATCCTGATTTTAAATTAGGTAATATTAAGCAGGATGACTTGCAAGACATGCAGTTTTCCGAAAAACAGCAAGCGTTTGGTTATGCTAAAGAAAGCACCTTACCGGATCAATGTCGTCAGTGTGATTATCAGTTTGCATGCTTTGGTGAATGTCCAAAAAATAGATTATTGAAAACCTTGCAAGGGCAGAAAGGACTGAATTATTTATGCGCAGGTTGGAATAAGTTTTTCCGTCACATAGACCCTTATATTACCTTGGTAGTGAATACCATGGGTCACAAGGTTTATAAGAAGATTAATCGTCACGCAATGCAGCTTAAATTAAAATAATAAGGTAATTGAAATGAAACATATGAATAACAGATTGCTACTGGTGTTATTGAGCCTTTTTAGCTTGCAAAGCATGGCTGTAGAACCCCAACCTGAACTTGCCAATGCCGTATTCCCACAAGTACAACTACAACCTTTAGTTGAAAAGACATATGCCGAAATGAGCCGTCGTTATACGATATTTGCAGAACAGTTTAATTATTGCCAACAAAAGCCGAAATCAGAAAGTTGTCAGAAGTCGTATGAAGAAGTAAAGCAAAGTTATACGGCGGCTAAAGCCCTTTATGATACGGTTGAAATGACCCAATTACCTCAATTTATGTTACTCGAATCACCACAAGGCAGTTTATCATCATTAAATGTATCTTTGGTAAAACTGAATTACCTTGATGCAGAGTTACCTGCTGAAGAGATAAGTGATGTTGCATTACTTCCTGCAGTAAATAAGTGGTTAAAAGCACATGATCTGCCTGCAACCGAAAAATTGTATTTATTGCAAACCTTGTTGATTGAGTCTGACAACTTACAACAGCAAGCGCTACCGCCGTCGTTACAAGATTAGCAGTTACAACGGTTGCTAAAACATAGTTACAACACGTGGATTATCTATGAAATTATTACGCTATACCGCTGCTAGCTTACTGGTCAGCTTGTTTACTTGGCAAAGCGTGCAAGCTGCGCCTCAATCGAGTACTACTGCGAGATCTATAACGGCCGTTGTGCCACAAGTCCGCACAATTGATAGCCAAACAGAGGAAGAGGAACGCCTTTCTCGTATAGCGCAAGATAATGAACAGTCGATAAAACAGCGGATTCAAGCTGTCGTAGCGCTGGGTCAATACTCAGGGCCAAATGCCTTTATTTCTGTTGCTCGTGCTAGTCGTGCAAAACAACCTGAATTAAGGCTCGCAGCAATTGAAGCTGTTCGGTTCTGGAGTGTGAAAGCACGTTGGGATGTTGTCTCACCGTTGGTGAATGACAGTAATGAACGCGTTCAGGTTGCAGCGGGTAATGTATTGGTCTCGTTGTGGGGTGAGCTTAATATTAATCAACAAGCTTACTTACAACCCGCAGTGGACCAGTACGTAGCGGCGCTTAAGAAAATGCCGACTGATTTTCAATCTCAGTTAGCATTAGCAAATGTATATCGTTATCAGCAACAGACTGAGCAGGCCGAACTCGCTTATAAAGCGTTAATTAAGCAGTTCCCACAGGAAGACGAAAGTTACTTACAACTGGGGGAACTGTATCGTAAAGATTTGGCTAAAGTACAAGAAGTGACGATCTTAAAGCAAGGTATTCTGGTTAATCCGCAAGCGGGTAATTTACATTATGCGCTGGGTCTTACTTATTATCGCCAGAAGGAAAGTGAGCAAGCACAGCGTCAAATACAACTGGCAATCGATAATGAACCAAGTAATGGTCGTTATCCGTATACGTTGGCTGTCATGATAAAAGCAGCTGAGCCAGCTCAAGCAATCAAACTATTCCAACAAGCGTATGACAATGCGGGTTCACCGCAATATTTGTACGCGTTATGTGAGAGCTACCTTGAACAAGGACATGAGGTTCAAGCGCGGCAATGTATCGGAAAATTAAAGCAAGTAGCACCTGACAATATCGTTAAGCAATTGACAGGTAAACGCGCTAATTTACAATGAATTAAGCTGTGTCAGTCTGTTGTTTATGGCTAGATTGATAGGTCTTATTTGGTGTTTCAGCAAACAAACGTTGATATCTCGCGGCGTAGCGGCTCCAGCCGTCAATGTTAATATTACTGGCAGCCTGAATGACGGATTCGGTTGCTGGTTTTTGTAGCTCTTGACGAAAAGCAAATAACTTCATTAACAGATAAAAACGTTTTGGTGCAAATCCGGTATAGTGTTTAAACAATTGGTTGATTGTTTTGGTACTGATATTAAGTGCTTCGGCAGTGCGGTTTAGAGAAAACGGGGTGATACCATCTTGCTCCATCTGGGATACTATTTTGGGAATGAGTACCTTTCTGGGCAGGCGGCTACGTCCTTTTAATGACTGCGGACGCAGTGGCGGTACCTGCTGTTGTAGTTCCGTGGTAAGTTTCAATAATGCACGAGTGCCCCCAAGTGGACTGTTTTCAAGTTGACCTCGATCGGTAATATCGGCAGTTATCCTCAACTTATTCATATATTGCTGATTAACATCTAAAGGGATCAATGCGTTACTAAACTCCCTTAGTTGTTTTCCCGTATCATCAATTTCAGCCAGTAATACACGGGTATAGGCCGGGATGTTAACAACAAAAGGTACCGATGATTGCGCGGATACCAGGGCAATTTGAGACTTACTCAACCATACTCCATTAAAGCAAATTCTTCCCTCATCAATCGACATAATAACTAAACTGAGTTTGGTGTTCGAAGGTTGGTAGCAACTAGATATAAGTGTGACGTCATGTTTAAGCATAATGGCGGTATAACGAACTCGAGGGCGTTTTCCTTGATGAAAATAACAGTGAGGAATATTGACATTATGCTCAACACATTGATCATAATCAAACATCATTTTACCGCAAGTTAACTCACTTAATCGGATATTAAATTCATCCAAAAAATAGAAATGATCTGGCGACAGACAAGGATGAGGTAAGTGATCTTTATGCATGGTTTATCCCTGTTATTTTAGTGTGTCGCATCATAAAATGAATCGTATAACCTAACACTTATACGATTCATTTTTTTGCTTATTGTTTAAATGATGTGACTTCTGTTAATACATCACCTGTTGCACCACTTGGTAAATTAATACCCAGTATATTCGACAATGTTGGTGCTATGTCATAAGGCGTGATATTACGACTAATAATTTGTGATTTCACGTTATAGCCGGCGAAGATAACCGGTACATGCGTATCGTAACGCCAAGGCGAACCATGAGTCGATGCGATAGTTAACCCGTCCATATTGTTTATGTAGGTGCGAGATGAAAATACCAAATGAATATTTCCCGAACGTTGTGGGTGATAGTTTTGTTGCACTAATTTATTAATACGGGTTTGCGGTAGACTATTTTTCTCAATATCAGTTTTGGTTATTGCCGCGCTTATCCCTGTTATTTTTAGCATTTCCTCTGCGATCACGTTTTCAACTTTAGCCACAGAAAGATTATTTTTTTTGATTAAATCGGTATTTAAATAAATGTAAGGTTGAGCGTATAAACGGATCAGTTCATTACCAAGACCAAACGCTTGTTGCAGGCGAGCGTCGAGTGCAGGATTGGTTATTTTATCTTGTTCGAAGTAATGTGCATCATGATCACCTGTATCTTGTGATACTGGTGCTGCTTCTGGCACGCCGTGATCGGCAGAAAACGCAATGACAACATTTTTGAGACCAACTTGGTTATCGATATTGCTAAATAAATCGGCAAGGGTGCGGTCTAAACGGATCAGGTTATCTTCTGTTTCACGGGTTGATGGCCCAAACATATGCGATACATAGTCCGTCGATGAAAAACTAACGGATAAATAATCGGTAATATTATCTTGCCCTAACTTTTCTTCTTTAAGTATCGTCTTAGCAAAATCAGCGGTAAGTTCATCTCCTGCGGGACTGAGTGTGAGTAATGTGCCAAAATATTTACCTTTAGCTGGACCGTAAGGATGGGGAAAGTGTTTGCTGAAACCTGCGAGTCCAACTTTGTGGTCACCATTGCCAACTGCGGGAGCATAAGTGCTTTCTGGTTGGCTCAATGTCCATGCCTTATCTCCGTAACTCGCCGCTAGATCTTGCTGATTCCATGCATTGACCCATTCAGGATATTGTTGGTAGTAGTAATTACTCGTGACAAATTGATGTTTACTTTTTGAGAACCAAAATGCCTTACCATTATCACCACCGAGTGAGATCGCGCCACGATCTTTTACTGAGACCGAGAATATTTTAGCTTGACCATTAGTCGCGATAGATAGTTCATCACTGAATGTCGACGACAACATTGGCAGTGGCGAACGACCGTCTTTTTTAGCTACCTTTTGAGTCGGGTCTACTTCGGTTTCTTTATTGACACCAGCGCCTTTGGTTAGCATGTTGTAGTTTGAATCTTCAACATTATAAACCAGCCTATCTTTGCTGCGATCAAACCACACATTACCAACCATGCCATGCACACTGGGTGGCGCGCCTGTTGCTAGCGATACGTGCCCAACGATTGTTTCGGTATTGGCGTGTTCATAATTGGCATTAGTGAAGTAAGCACCTTGATCCATTAAATAGCGGAAACCGTTTTCACCGAATTGGTGCTTATAGCGCTGAATGAGATCGGCGCGCAGACCGTCGACTGTGATTTGTACTATCAATTTTGGTTGTGTTTGAGGCGGCTCTGCTGCATTCACTGACGTGAAAGCAAATAAACCGCAAAGAACAGAATAAGGGATTTTTTTCATCGTTGTACCTAAGTTGGTATTTATATTTTGGGGTCATGATGAATTAATTTATACCGATAAGGATATGTAAAAACGGAAAAAATGGAAGGCGTGTTGCTTAAATTTAATGGGGATACTATTGTGGAGTCAGATTAAATTAGTTTACCTTTTGTACAGAAATTAGAAATTAGAAATTAGAAATTAGAAATTAGAAATTAGAAATTAGAAATTAGAGGTTAGAGGTTAGAGGTTAGAGGTTAGGATGTTTGAGCTTATCGACGAAGAACCCGTGAATATTGTTATTGCTACAGTTGAAAAAAATGAGTTAATGCCATCAATTTTCGCTTTTAGTGATTTATCTGAAAGCCAATTACGTTCAGAAAAAGTGGACTTTCTGATGGTTTATGGTGCAACTGAAATAGTGAATGATAGGCTAAAAGTGCCGTGTGATAATACAGGGTGTGTGCTTGCAGTTATTGATAGTGAACTGACTAATACAGATCTTGCTACGCAGGTAATGACCAATATTAAAGGTAAGTTAGATGGCCATGAAATGCCAAATAACCTTGATATCTGCGATATTAGACAGCTTGCTGAAGATGCGCATAAACTCGTTGGTTTTGATTGTCTTGATAAGCTGCATCAATTTCTTCAACGCGCTGAATCAAGAACGGTTATTGGTGTTGTATTGTTATTACATGGACGAGTGGATGAAGCGATTTTTAGTGACGCAGGACAAAGAATACAAAAGCATATTTCTGATTTTTCAGTCTTGTATTTAAGTGTGTTTTCTAAAGGTATAGGACGTTGTAGTGCGTTAGTCGGTATAAAATAACCGTCACTTATTAAGTAACTCGTCCTACCTATTTATGATCAACCCATAGAAGTTTCTGCACTTTAATGGTGCTTCCCATCTCTGACTCTACACGAAGTTTGCACTTAAGGTTTTGATTTTATTGTTCTATTTAAACTTGGCATAGAAATGGCTACTTGTAGTTTAATTAACATTACAGGGAGTATGTCAATGTCTTACATTGAACCAAAAGAATTTGTGACCAAGATGGTCGATGCCGGTGAACAGAAAATATTTATGTCCACCCAAGATACATTAGTTCGATCTTTTATGGCTGGCGCTATTTTAGCCTTAGCCGCTTTTTTTGCGATTACCGTGATTGTTAAAACGGGACAACCGTTACTCGGAGCCGTTTTATTCCCAGTCGGTTTTATTATGCTGTATTTAATGAAATTTGATCTGTTAACAGGGGTGTTCACACTTGTCCCTTTGGCTGTCATCGATAAACGACCTGGTTGTACTATCGATCAGCTTTTACGTAACTGGGGACTGGTATTTTTAGGTAACCTAGGTGGTGCGTTAACCGTGGCTTTTTTTGCTTCGTTTATTTTAACTTATGGCTACAATACCGACGGCGGGTCGTTGGCCGCGAAAGTGAGTAGTATTGGTGAAGCGCGTACATTGGGTTATCAGGAGTTCGGCACGGCGGGTTGGTTTACTATTTTTATTCGCGGCATGTTGTGTAACTGGATGGTGTCGATGGGCGTTGTCGGTGCGATGATTTCAACCTCTGCAACCGGTAAAATGTTGGCGATGTGGATGCCTATCATGTTGTTCTTCTATATGGGGTTTGAGCACTCGATTGTAAATATGTTTTTATTCCCATTCTCGATGATTATGGGCGGTGAATTCACGTTAATGGATTACCTTATTTGGAATGAACTCCCAACTGTATTGGGTAACTTAGCGGGTGGTTTATTATTAGTTGGTTTACCGCTGTATATCACCCATGTTAAAACCTCTGCGCAACGTAAGTCACCAGTATTGCCGACTAACAATATGAATGCGTTGAAATAAGATGATTAATCCCGGAAGCTCTGATGCGAGGTGTTAATGTGCAAAAATCATTAACGCTGAGCATTGGCCAAGCTACCCATGCCGGCATAAAACCGCGTAATCAAGATTGTGTTGGGGTATTTGTTCCTCCTGCATCAGTGTTAAGTACGAAGGGGGCTGTGGTAGCCATTGCGGATGGGATAAGTTCGAGTGAGGTCAGTCAGATAGCCAGTAACACGGCTGTCACTGGCTTTATCGCTGATTACTATTGTACGAGTGATGCGTGGTCGGTTAAAACAGCTGCGTTGAAAGTATTAAAAGCAACGAATTATTGGCTTTATGCTCAGGGTCAAGACAGTCCGAATCGGCATAATTTAGATAAAGGTTATGTTTGTACCTTCAGTGCGGCGGTATTTAAATCCCATATAGCGCATCTATTTCATTGCGGTGATTCACGTATATTTAGACTTGTAGGTGAAACTTTAGAGCAACTAACTCAAGATCACCGGCGCAGTGTCGATGACAACAATAGCTATTTAACCCATGCTTTGGGTATCCATCAATCATTAGATATCGATTATCAGACTTTGCCACTAAGCAGAGGTGATATATTTGTGTTTACCACCGATGGTGTACATGAATTTTTGACCAATAAAACGATTGCGCTGTTTATTAACAAATCGATAAAGCAATCGATAAACCAATCAATAGCATCATCCATACTATCTGCTGAACAACATACCGACACTTTATTTGATGATATCGCGAATGACTTAGTGGCAATGGCACTTGCGGCGGGGAGTGATGATAACGTATCAATTCAGATTGTACGTGTTAATAGTTTACCCGAAACTGGCTATGCTGAGATCCAAGCGCAAGCCATGTTACTGCCGCTGCCTCCGGTATTACAGCCTAAGCAAGTGTTTGATGGGTTTGAAATAGTACGTGATATTTATATCAGTAGCCGCAGTCATGTGTTTTTGGCCAAACAGCTCGCGACCCAACAGTTAGTGGTTTTAAAAACACCGTCAGTAGAGCTCCGTAATGATGCTAATTATCGAGAAAGCTTATTGATGGAAGATTGGATTGCGAATCGGATTAATAATGTACACGTGTTAAAGGCGATCAAACCCATACAAGCGCGAAATTACCTGTATACCGTTACTGAATATATTGAGGGTAAGCACTTAGCACAGTGGTTTAATGATAACCCCAAGCCCGATTTGGACGTGGTTCGTGACATTGTTAAGCAGATAGCCAAAGGGTTACAGGCTTTGCATCGCCAAGAGATGGTGCATCAAGATATCCGTCCTAATAACATCATGATTGATATTGCAGGTACGGTGAAAATTATTGATTTTGGCGCTATCCGAGTCGCGGGTATTGCCGAAACTGGCAATGATACCGTCGATATCTTGGGGACCGCGCAATATACCGCTCCAGAGTATTTTGTTGGTGAACAAGGCAATAATAGAGCCGATATTTTCTCATTAGCGGTCATTACTTATCAATTGCTAACGGGGCGACTACCTTATGGTAACGAAGTCGCTAAGTCACACAGCCGAAAAGCTCAGCAACGACTGCGCTACATATCGGCATGTCATCATGATAATAATGTCCCACATTGGGTCGATTTTGCGTTAAATAAAGCCTTAGCGGTTGAGCCTAATAAGCGTTATGCCGAAGTCGGTGAGTTTATTCATGATCTCTACCATCCTAATCCCGAAGCTTTATTGTGTCACAAACTGCCAATGATAGAGCGTGACCCTCTCGTCTTTTGGCAAGGTTTTTGTCTATTACTTACTGTACTACTGGTCTTTGCTGTACTTAATTAAATTAAAGCGGATGTCCTCAGAACATTTACCAGATAACGTATGATTGTTAAGATATTATTCATTAGATAATTAGAAACTTAAGATTTAAAGGAAAGCCAGTGGACATCGCACTTTTTGATTTTGACGGTACGATCACCCATGAAGATGCGTTTACCAAATTCATCTTTTACGCTACCCCCAAGCATCGCTTAATTGCAGGCATGGTACTGCTATCCCCAGTTATCTTATTACACAAGTTAGGCGTATTTCCGGCTGCTAGAGTTCGGCCTCTTTTAGCGAAATTTGCATTTTGGCATCGCAGTGAACAGCAGGTGCTTGAGCTGGGATCACAGTTTGCAACGGATTATTTACCTTCTGTATTAAGACCAAAGGCAATGGAGCAGATTAACTGGCATAAAAGCCGCGGAGATAAAATAGTTGTCGTCTCAGCGTCATTAAATGCCTATCTCTACTTCTGGTGCAAAGCACATAATTTAGAACTGATATGCAGTGAATTGGAATCAAACGATTCAGTGCTGACTGGTCATTATATCCAAGGTGATTGTGGCGGTGAAAACAAAGTAGTCTTCATACATCGTCGTATTGATCTTACTGAATTTGACGTTGTGTTTGCATATGGTGATACCGAAGAGGATTTACCTATGTTGGCATTAGCGCAAACCAAGTATTATCAGTGGCGTGAAATGGCTTAAAGTAAGCGGGGTAGAGAGTCATGAATGTAGCTTCTTTGGCGCGTATTAAATTAAAAATTTATGCTTAGTGCCGATTTGAACGAATAGGGTAAATATTCACCACTCCTCGCCTTTTTTATTTTTTTGCCTTACACTTATTTTAAATTTATATCACCTCGTAAAATAAAGGAAAAAAACATGGCTCAAGCAACAGCACGACACATTTTAGTAGACGACGAAGCAAAATGTAATGAACTAAAAGCGCAAATTGAAGCGGGTACTGATTTTGCTGAAGTTGCAAAGCAACATTCAAATTGCCCATCAGGCGCTAAAGGCGGTGATTTAGGTAAATTTGGTCCAGGTATGATGGTTCCAGAATTCGATAAAGTTGTATTTTCAGCACCGGTAAATACAGTTCAAGGCCCAGTGAAAACACAGTTTGGTTATCACTTATTAGAAGTGACTAGCCGTAGCTAATCACTATTCTATGTTTCTCGCATCCTCTGTGGTGCGAGAGATTACCCCTTCTGAATTCAGTTTCAATGTCAGATAATGTCTAATCCAACAATCCACGATTCAAATATGCCGAAATAACAGCTAATGTAACCCAAAAACTAAATCTCATAAAAAATAATATACATGCACTATATAAAATAATTTATAAATCAATGTGATTTTTGTTGACTCGAAATCAAATCGGGATTAAATTCCGCTCGATGTTTTCACGACCCTGTCCCAAGCAGTGTAAACAAGCGCTAGTAACCTCCTACCCAGCTAGTGTTTTGCGCATGTAAAGCAGCATTAAACTCAGATAAAAACACCTGTTCCATTTGAGTCTTTTAATTTACTTAGCCATTTTGGCTCTATTTTAGAAGGATCTTAAAGCATGTCAGAAGCGACAGCCTTAAGTCTTATTCCACCTGTGGTGGTTTTGGTGTTAGCCGTTGTATTACGACGTCCTATCCTTTCGTTGGTTATTGGTTCATTTGTCGGACTCATGTTAATTGAGTCTGCTAGTGCGTTGACCAGTTTTTCTGCAATATCTCTCTCTGTGATGACAGATGAGACTATCGGTTGGCTTATTTTAGTCTGCGGTGGTTTTGGTGCCTTAATTGCATTACTCGTTAAAACGGGTGGCTCGATGGCATTTGGCCGCTATGCGATGAGATTTGCCAAAGGGCCTAAATCGTCCTTGTTAATGACATTTTTATTAGGCGTCGCTATTTTTATCGACGACTATTTAAACGCATTAACGGTTGGCTCGACGATGAAGCGCGTGACAGATAAGTTTAAAGTGTCTCGCGAAATGCTGGCTTATGTTGTTGATTCGACTGCCGCACCGATTTGTGTGTTAGTCCCCTTATCGACATGGGCGGTATTTTTTGGCGGCTTACTTGTCGACAATGGTATTGCTGCTGAAGGGCAGGGCATCGCGGTTTATATGGAAGCCATTCCTTATATGTTATACGCGTGGCTGTCGGTGATCATGGTGGTATTAGTGATTGTTGGTATTGTGCCTACATTTGGTCCGATGAAGAAAGCACAGTTAGCCGCGGCGCAAGGTGTACCGGCTTTGGTCCAAGTTAATTTAGGCGAGATCCAAACCTCGGATGAATACGCGCTTAAAGCCATTGAAGATGAATTTAGGCATGCTGACGACACGGGTAAGTTACATAACTTTGTTGTGCCTATTCTATTGTTAGTTGGCTTTACTGTGTATTTTGACATTGATGTTTTAATGGGGTTGTTAGCGACATTAGCTATTACATTGCCGTTTTATGCAGTGCAAAAAATAATGCCATTGGCTGAAATGATGGAGCAAATGATTGATGGTTTTAAATCCATGCTACCGGCGATTTGCACCGTTATAGCTGCTTTTATTTTTAAAGATGTGAGCGACCAATTACTGTTGTCACAATATGTCATTGAGCATTTGACGCCATTTATGACACCGAAATTATTACCAGCAGTGGTGTTTTTATCTATGTCTATATTAGCGTTTGTTACTGGATCTAGCTGGGGTATTTTTGCCGTCTCTATTCCAATTGTAATGCCGTTAGCGCAATCGCTGAATGCGGATATTCCGTTAGTGATTGGTGCGTTATTATCGGCATCATCATTTGGTAGTCAGGCTTGTTTTTACTCTGACTCGACGGTATTAGCTGCACAAGGTTCTGATTGTAATTTGATGAGCCACGCTATAACACAATTACCTTATACATTGATTGCTGCAGCGGTTACGTTTTTCGGATTTATATGGCTTGCTTAGTCGTCAATCGTAGATTCGTTATCTGATATCCCCAATTAAAGGTGTCGTATGTACTAATACGGCACCTTTGTTAGATAATTAACATTCGTTATCCGCAACGATTTAAAATATAGCTCTTAGTGTCAAATATTAGTTTATTGCAGTGGTTTATTGTTATCACTTAGATTTCACCCCCTTTATTTAATATCTTTAATTTACAATTATTGAGCGTTTAGTTATGAAAAAATCACTCTCTTTTAGAGCGTTTATCACTACAGTGTGTGTCGCTATCATCTTATTGCTGAGCATTGTGTTAATTCGAGTCAGTATTAATCATTCACGTGAAGTCACGACCAGTCTTTCTGAAGATATAGTAGCAAGTCACGCTGAAGCGCTCATTGGCCGGATTGGATTGCTGGGCACACCGCTAGCAACGCTACTCGATACCTTAGCGTTTACCGATTTTGTCCATTCAAAATTAGACGTAAAAGACCGTGTCTGGTTGGGGACGTTAGCTAAAATTTTGGCTAAAAATCCACATTTATCGACATTGTATTTTGGAGATGAAAACGGTAATTCCTTTGTGGTTAGACCTATTTATGATGCGAGTGATCGTGGGCGGTTAAGTGCGCCTGAACATTCGCTGATCATGGTCGATTATAATCAATTCAATGGCGAGCAGACCCGTATTTTCTTTGATCGAAATATGTTAGTTATTACCGAGTTTCTTTATGATAATGACAACTATGATCCGCGTGTTAGGCCTTGGTTTATTGAAACCAAGCAAGGTGGCAATATTAATGTCACTGAACCGTACTATTTTTATTTCTTCCAACATTTTGGTATTACTTTTTCGCGTCGTTCCCTTGATGGTAAGAGTGTTATAGCTGCTGATTTCACGCTTGATTCGCTTAACGATGTCATGACTGAAATGGCCTATTCAGCAGACTCTAAAATATATTTGTTTACGGCGAAAGAAAGCTTATTAGCAAGCAATCAAATAATTAAATCGGACGACCCCACCAAAAAAGTAGCATTAAAGGATTTGGGGTTAAAAGCGTTTATTCCAAATTTAAGCCACGTGAGTCGAGCTGATGGTGAAAGCCGTCGTATTGACTGGCAAGGCCAAGAGTGGCAGCTAATTATTACCCCGATGGTGATGAGCGAATATGAAATTCTGTACTTGGTTAATGTTGTCTCGTTAGAGTCGGTGTTGGCGGATTCCAATGATTTTTATAATGACTTACTGCTGATCTCTTTAGCCGTGGTGGTATTATCGTTATTTATTGTGATTATTGCGACTCGCCATGTGGTTCGCCCGCTGACATTTTTAACTAAATCATTGAAAGATATTCAACGTTTTAGTTTTAAAAAGCGTCCATATAAAAGTTCTGGTATTACAGAAATAGATCAAATAAACGAAACCATGTTGATGATGGAAGAGGTACTCTTTAACTTTATCCAAAACCTAAAGCAGGTTGCGCGATCAACGGCGCCAGAAGAGATGTCATCATCTTTGGTATCGCAGGTTCAAGACATTTTAAAATCAGATGATTGTTCGTTATTTACTAACTCTCGTCAGTGTCGTTCTGAGTTTTCATTAGCGGCGAGTATTGGTCAGTATGGCGAGATGAATGTACAAGCGCTGTTTGATATCAACCCGACTGCTTTTGAGCAATCAGTATATGAATTAAGCCAAGGTGAGATGGCATTGTTGTCAACGCAACACCATTCTGGTTTTTTAATGCCGCTATTTAACCGGAATAAGCAAAATACCGGCGCGCTCTTGATCTGTTTCAACCAGCGCATTGATGCTGATATTCGTGGACGACTCGCATTTGTGCAAGAATTCATCGGCTTTAACGAATTGGTATTAGAGCACTTGGAAACAGCAGAAGCACAAACGAATTTATTCCACGCCTTTGTAATGATGACGGCCAGTGCGGTTGACGTTAAGTCTGCTTATACCGGAGAACATTGTAAACGAGTGCCAGAGATCACGCAGATGTTGGCGGAGAAAGTGGTGGCGGATAAGGACGCATTTGCCCACTTTGAACTGGATAAAAAGCAATGGGAAGAGCTGTTACTGGCCGCTTGGTTACATGACTGCGGTAAAGTATCGACGCCTGATTTTATCATGGATAAATCGACGAAATTGGAAACTGTCTACGATCGTATTCATGAAGTAAGAATGCGCTATGAAGTGCTGAAACGGGATGCCGAAATAGATTATTTAGAATCTGTACTTGAGGGTAATGATAAGCTAAAAGCGCAAGCACAATGCGAAAAACTAAAGTTAACCTTGGATAATGAGTTTGCTTTTGTCGCAGAGTGTAATCTTGGCAGTGAATTTATGGTTGATGATAAGATTGCACGTTTGGATAAACTCGCGCAACGTACTTGGTTACGTACCTTACCTGATGATATTGGTATTTCTCACCAAGAAAAAGTGAAAAAAATAGCACAAACATTACCGGCTGTTGAAACTGTTCTCACTAACAAAATTGAACATTTGTATGCTTGGGATGAGAAGAAGAAGTTACAAGTTAATGGCCTACGAGACTTTAAAATCAAGCAGCCAGAGTATCAATATAACCGTGGCGAGCTATACAATCTTGGTATTAAAGCGGGCACGTTAACAGCGGAAGATCGTTACAATATTAATGAGCATATAGTGCAAACTTATATGATGCTGGATCAACTGCCATACCCAGAGCATTTAAAGAATGTGCCGATTATTGCCGGTAGTCATCATGAACGTATTGACGGTAAAGGTTATCCATTGGAATTGGCTGGGGAAGAGATCCCATTGCAAGGTCGTATCATCGCGGTGGCTGATGTATTTGAGGCGTTAACCGCATCGGATCGCCCGTACAAAGAGGCGAAACCATTAAGTTTAGCGCTTAAAATCATGGCGAATATGGTCAAAGATAAACACTTGGATCTGGAATTATTTGACTTATTCCTAACTACTGGCGTATACAGTCAGTACGCAGCCGAATATTTAACATCGCAGCAGATTGATGTTGTTGATATTGATAGTATTCGAGGCATTTATATTCCGACAATCGATGACGACTCATTGATCGCTAAGCAAAAGGTTACCACTTGTTCAACACCCATAAATTTACCCTCGCAGGCTGTTTAGCTATTTTATTATGGAGCACTATTGTAGGGCTTATTCGTAATGTTGCCGAGCAATTAGGCCCTATTGGTGGCGCAGCCATGATCTATACCGTCAGCTCGGTATTCTTATGGATATTTTTAGGCGCACCTAAACTGAAACTTTTCCCGCCTCGTTATCTGTTCATTGGTGGTGGCTTGTTTGTGAGTTATGAAATTTGCTTGTCTTTAGCGCTGGGAATGGCGAACGATCGCACCCAAGCGGTAGAGATGGGAGTGATTAACTATCTATGGCCTTCGTTAACAGTGTTAATGGCGGTGTTTATGAGTCACAAACCCGTTAATAAACTCTTATATCCAGCTATCGCGTTGTCGTTCTTTGGCGTTGCTTGGACGGTTGGCGGTGATGAAGGTATTTCGATTAGTCAACTTAGTAGTAATATAGCCACTAATCCGGCGAGCTATTCGATGGCCTTTTTTGGTGCCTTTATTTGGGCATTTTATTGTAATATCACCAAGAAACTCGCTAACGGCATGAATGGTATTACTTGGTTCTTTATCGGAACTGCTATTGCATTATGGATTAAATATTTAATCAGTAATGAACCAGCGATGGTATTTACCACCGACGCGACGTTTGATTTGTTACTTGCGGGAATTGTCATGGGCAGTGGTTATGCACTGTGGAATATTGGTATTCTCGGTGGCAACATGGTGTTTTTAGCGACGTTATCGTATTTCACACCTATTCTATCGACATTTTTTTCAGCAATGATACTCGATATTGAACTGACGACTAAATTCTGGCAAGGCGTAGTGATGGTGACCGTCGCGTCATTAATATGCTGGTGGTTGACGCGTGAAAAGTCTTAGTCAGATGTTTGAATCACCTTGTCATACAAGGTGATTCCGCTACTAACATTTAGACTGTTTTTTATTGTAAGGCTTGTGAATACATCGGTTCCGCCCTAAATCTTTGGCTTCAAAGAGGGCGTCATCAGCGGTTTTAACTATATTTTTAATTGTTGATTCATCAAACTCAATGGCTAATGTTGAGCCTATACTGCAGGTTATCTTGATATCAGCATGTTTGGGTATTTTAACCTTTCTGACACTTTCTAGTACGCGTTGTATTATTTGTTCTAATTCTTCGTTTGATACATGCTTTAAAATAATAGCAAATTCTTCCCCGCCAATGCGAGCATGAAAATCGTTGCCTTTGGGGAGTATCGATGAAACCGCGTTTACCGTTGCAATTAAACATTCATCACCCACGTCATGTCCATATTGATCATTGATTTGTTTAAAATGGTCTAAATCATAAATAATGATCGCCAACGGTAGACTATTTTGGCAGTTTTGATTGATTATGTTATCACTGAATTCTTCATATGAACGACGGTTTGCAATTAATGTCAGTGAATCGGTGTACGCCATTTCATTTAATATGGTAGTGCGTATTTTTACTTTTTTGTCGAGTTCTCTAGATTGCTGGTGGGTGCGTTTAAGCGTGACAAACATGCCCAGCAAGCTAATAACTGAAAACGCCATAAAGATGATATAAGAATAGCGAACGATAGCGGCGAGCTTATCATTCCCGCCATTTAAAGGCACAGTGACATCAATCGCGCCACGAATATCGCCGACTTGCCAATCTTTCTTTGGACTATTTGGATGAGTATTATGGCAATTCACACAACTTTGCTCCATAAAAATAGCTTCTGCATGGCGTAGCACCTGTCTCTTGTCCAACTCTTCTATACGCTCAAATACCGGTTGCGATGTAGTAAGGTGTGCAAGTGCATCATGTTGAAATTTGTCTTGTGGGCCGCCTGTCAACGCTCTACTTTTAAATGGATATCTGCTGTAGGTATGTACAATAACTCCCGTCTCTGGATTGGATACGGCTTCACCGAGTTCAATGGCGAATGTTGTTGGGTTGGGTATTGATAATGGTTTGCCATGATATAAAGCTTCGACAGTAATATCTGGGTGCGATCTTAATTTTGCTATACGTGCACTATACGAGATGCGTGCTTGATTAACCGTGGTGGCGATAACTTCTGCCGTACGGCTTGCCAATAACGTTGTGGTCGAGTATTGGAATTTTTGGACTGCAAACAATGAGATACTGGCCATTAGCATAAAGATAACGCTGAAAAAAGCGATCGCGTGAGTTTGGGTTATCTTCATTTTATTTCTGCGCCAAGGTTAAGATTATTAATTTGCTAATATAATGGTAATTGATTAAGTGGTAAATTATCGGATAAATGCTAGATAGGGTGACGGACAGCACAGTTATATAAGATGCTGGGGACTGGTTATAAATTATGTTGTGATGCATTGTAGTAACTTAGGTTTGTGGTTAAATAAAGTACAGGTCTACATCTATTTTTATTCCTATTGGCTACTATTTAACTTATAACACATTTTATTCGATTTCATTTAATTATGTTTAATCGTAAATAAAGTTGAATCTTAACGTCACTCTGTAGTCTAAATCCAAATGCACTGTGAAACTCCAATTAGGGTTTAATCGTAATTTAAAGTAGTAATATAAGGCGATAACATGAGAACACTGGGTAATATAATTTGGTTTCTATTTGGCGGTGCGGTGATGGGATTAGCCTGGGTGTTATTCGGCATACTCGCCTGTATTAGTATTGTCGGTATTCCTTGGGGTCGTTCTTGCTTTGTTATTGCTGGTTTTTCATTTTTCCCTTTTGGTAAAGAAGCCATATTTCGAGATGAATTAACGCGAGCTGAAGATATTGGTACTGGTAGTTTCGGATTTGTCGGCAATGCGTTGTGGTTTATCTTTGCGGGCGTATGGCTAGCACTCGGTCATGTAGCATCTGCGATTGCTTGTTTCGTGACGATTATTGGTATTCCGTTTGCACTACAGCACTTGAAATTAGCGGTTATCTCGCTTGCCCCAATAGGGCAAACGATAGTTGATAAAGACGTTGCTGCAATGGCGCGTTATAAGAACAATAAATTCAAATTATAACTGCACATAAAACCCGTTTGACATATTCGTAGATGAAGATTGAACGGGTTTAAATAGCGGCTTAGCTTACACGTTGTAACAGACGTTTAAACGCTTCACTTTCTTTATCGTTTTCAGCACATACACTTAGCAAGTCATCAATAAAATGCAGTAAAGCACGATTCTCTATTTGTTTCACTTGCGCTTGCTGTGTGTCAGTTAACATGTGGTACATGGTAGCGGCGCCAAAATCACCAAAGATGATATCTGCATCAACGTCAAACAGCGTGTTGTGCGCGTACAAATCACCGTGGCAAACTTGATTGTCGTGTAAATACGTAAACACTTCATCCATCTGCGAGACGATCTTGTCAATTTGCGTAATCGATAAGCTAAAGTCTGTCGGGAAGGTATCACGCGTACAGCTGTTAAAGCACGGTGGTAGTCCTAAGTTAGCGTAGTGAGCTGGGATCAAGTTCATGATCAGTGCTAAGTAACCGTCTTCTTTTACCTGTGCTAATGATTGTACTAGGCTAGGGTGGTTACCGACTTTCAAACACGCTTGTAACTCATCTTCTGGATAACCATCACTGGTCACTTCACCTTTAAATACTTTGACTGCAATTTCATCAGGGAACTGAGTTTGTTGCTCATTCCACTCCGCTTTTGAGATCACGCCTGATGCGCCTTGGCCAAGTACGTTTTGTAATGTATAACTTGATGAGGCTAACTGCGGCACGCTATCAATTGATACGTTAGTCTGGCTAAATGGATTGCCCGAGAAGGCAAACCAAGCCAGTTTAGGCAAGCCGAACAGCTGTTCTGGGCATTCCGTCAGGCGGTTCGCTGAAATACGGACTAGCTCTAGGTTATGACACTGAGACATCGTCTGCGGTAACGCTGTTAAACAGTTGCCTGCTAGGGCTAGTTTTTGTAAACGCGGGCGCTCACCTAGTGAGTCCGGTAATACTTCAAGGCGATTATCCGTTAAGATCAACCAACGTAATTTTATTGGTAATGATGCGACCGGTACTTGGTTAATTTGGTTTGATTTAAAGCCAACCATTTCTAGATTTGGGCACTGACCAAGTACTTCAGGTAGCGTTACAAATAAGTTGTTTGATGCAAACAAGATCTTCAACTTGGTTAACTGGGTTATCTCTTCTGGCAGCGTTGTTAACTGGTTATTGGATAAATCGAGGATCTCTAAGCTGCTCGCGAGTGACAAGATTTCGAGTGGGAAAGCGGTTAGGTTTTCAGATAATGTTAAACGCTTAATACCTGTTAATTCACCAGATTTTAGCTGAGATAAAGTGTGCAAAATGATTTAGCCCGTTATTAGAATGATACAAAACCGGGCTAGTTTACGCGAAAACGAAGTCAAAAGGGGAATTAACCACTTAGCTGTGCTTCATTATCATTACGTTTTGCTATTTTATGGCCATCTTCAGTACAGCCTGATTTCCAGTAACTGCTGATATAAATATTATCTTTGTCGATGGCTTTATCATTTCTAAAGTAAGTACGTAAGGCGCGCATATCCGAAAACTCACAAGCACACCAAACCGAGACCTCACCTTGTTGCCAGGTTAATGTTTTTACTGCCGTCAGTAAGTTTGTCTTGGCAGTATTAGCGATAACCCAAATAACCTCGATACCATCAGGCTTAGTTAACGCTTGTTTATCATCGCCATGATTTATTTTGATAACCGCATAACTATTAGCTGTTGCTGGCAGTTTGGTTAGCTGCGCAGCTAGGGCTGGTAACGCTGTCATATCTGCAACTAAAAAGTACCAATCAGTATCTACATTAATGGGTTTAATTTCCCCAGGGCCTGCGATTGAAATGGTATCGCCTACGGTTGCTGATTGTGACCAGTGCGCTGCAAAACCACCCCCATTATGATCATGCTCATGGCGCACAAAATCAACGTCAAATTGATCGAGCGATTGGCGTAAATGACGAATGGTATAAGTACGCATCTTAGGACGTTCATCAGCCCCAAGCTGTGAAAGGTCTGTATCACCTTGTTCCGTGAATAAGAGCTTAATATAGCCACCTGCTGCATCGGCGGGGAAGTCAGACAAGTCATCAGCCTGAAAGCTAATACGTTGCATGTTAGGCGTGATTTGTTGGCTGTCTATTACCGTTACTAACCTACCGTTTGGTTTCTTGCTCATCTTTATCCCCTTAATATTCTGGTTGCGATTACTGCCCGTAGTACATGCAAATACGTTTGCCGTTGATTTCGTGAATATCAAAATCAGTGTCGTAAATTTCAGATAATGTGGCTTGGTTAATGATCTCTGCGACGGTGCCGTTGGCAACCACCTTGCCTTTCTTCAATGCCACAATATTGTCTGAATAACACGATGCAAAGTTAATATCGTGGATCACAATAACCACGGCTTTACCTAACTCATGCGCTAAGGTTTTAATGTTTTGCATTATTTGTAATGAATGCTTAATGTCGAGATTATTCAGAGGTTCATCTAAAAATACATAGTCGGTATCTTGCGCTACCACCATGGCAATAAACGCTAATTGACGTTGGCCACCACTGAGCTCGTCAAGATACTTGTTTTCAATCGGTGTTAAATCTAAATAGCCAATGGCTTTGTTAATAACGTCATTATCGTTAGCTGTCAGCTTGCCCTGGCTATAAGGATAGCGCCCAAACGCGACTAATTCTCGCACTGTAAAGCGCATGTTGAGATTGTTAGATTGGCGTAATACCGCCAGTTTTTTAGCCAGTGCTTTGGTATCCCAATCTAATACGTCTTGGTTATCGATAACCACACTACCACTGTCTTTGTTTAATAAACGACTGGCCATCGACAATACGGTACTTTTTCCTGCGCCATTGGGGCCGATAATCGAAGTGACTTGGCCTTTAATAAACGAGGCCGAAGCTTGGTCGACAACTTTGTGCTGGCCAAATGACTTAGATAAATTAGTTAATGAAATCATGTTGTATATATCCTGCCTGTTCTAGTAAGTAGTTAACCGTAAGTAGTCAGTAGCGATGCTATTGGATTTTTTGTCGCACAAGCAGCGATAAGAAATACAAACCACCAACAAAATTGATCACCACACTGAGCGTGGTCGAAAAACTAAAGACATTTTCGATTATCCATTGCCCCGATAACAACATCGACATTGCCATTAAACTGCTGGCAATCAGTAAGGTGTGATGACGATAGGTGTGGAAGAACTCTTTGGTTAAATTAGCCACCAATAAGCCAAAGAACATGACTGGGCCAACCAAGGCTGTTGATAACGAGATCATGATAGCGACCAATATCAATACTTGTTTAGTGACGCGTCGCGTATCTACGCCTAAGCTAATGGCATTGTCATTGTCTAACCAAAATACATCTAACACAGGTGCGAGTTTGAATAGCAGCGCGCTGATGATAAGTAGTGGGATCACGCATAAGTACACCAGTTCTTGGTTCACATTGTTAAAGCTGGCAAACATGCTTGATTGAATGCTTAAGAAGTCATTGGGATCAACCAACATCATAAAAAACGACGACACATTATTGAATAGTTGGCCGAAGACAACCCCGAGCAATAACAGCGTGATAACGTTACCCTTGCCATTGTTGCTGGCGAAGTAGAAGCCAAACAGCAATAACGAAAACCCAACCATAATGGCAACAGACAAAGCAAAGTTAACAAACGGGTTTAAGAGCAAGACACTAAAGCCGCCAAAGATAACCACGACCAATACTTGAGTGAGTAAATACAAGGCATCAAAACCCATGATACTCGGGGTTAAAATACGATTATGGGTAATGGTTTGAAACACTAATGATGATTGTGCTATGGCAATACTGGCAATGATCATGGCTAATACTTTCGGCACACGGCGGGATAAAAAGTATTCATAGTTTGACGCATCTAAGCCAATACCGATGAATAAAAATGTAAACAGTACCGTGATAACAGCCAGCGCGGTGAGCTTGATTGAATCAGACATGTTGCTTGCTCTTTACAATGAAGAAGATAAATACTGAGCCGCCGAGTATGCTGATGATCATCGAAATTGGCATCTCGTAAGGGAAGATGATAACGCGACCAACAACATCACAAAGTAAAATCAAAATCGCGCCGATAATAGCGGTTAATGGAATGTTTTTGCGTAAATTGTCACCGTAGAATTGCGCTACTAAGTTCGGTACTATCAGGCCTAAGAAGGGCAGCTGTCCAACAATCATCACCACAGATGCAGACATCACAGAGACAAGAATAATACCAATGAAGAGTACCTGTTTGTAATTCAGACCAATATTGGTGGCGAAGTCTTTACCCATACCAACCGCAGACAAGCGCGTTGCGTACCAATAGCTAATAATAGAAATGGGTAGGGCGATATAAAGCAATTCATAGTTACCTTGCAGAATGCTGGCAAAGTTAGCCACTGTCCATGCTGATAAGTTTTGCACCGCGTCATATTTGTAAGCAACGAAGGTGGCAGCAGAAGACACCACATTACCAAAAATGATACCGATTAACGGCACATAGATAGCGTTCTTAAATTGGATGCGATGGATAAACTGAATAAACACCAATGTACCCGCGATCGCCATACCAAAGATAAGTAGCAGACTGTCGCCATGGCCAAGAAAGACTAAACTTAATACATAGCCGAGCATGGCACATTCAATGGTGCCAGATGTCGATGGCGACGCAAATCGGTTTTGACTGATTTGCTGCATGATAAGTCCGGCAATACTCAGTCCTGCGCCTGATAACAAGATGGCTAACAAGCGGGGCAGGCGACTGATGAACAACAGCTCGATAGCGTCAGTATCGCCAGCTAAAATGGCAGTTAAAGACAAGTCTGCCACGCCAACAAATACCGATGCAATGCTGAGTAATACCAGCACAAATAATAACTTTTTCAAGGTAAGCCTCAATTACAGTGCGCGTGATTGCTGCATATCTTCGATCATTTTATCGGTTGCAGTGACGCCCGAAAGCGCAATGTACCAGGCGTTAATATCAAGATAATTTAACTTATCGTCTTTATAGGCTTTGGTTGATTTAACCAGTGGGTTAGCAAACTCTTCACGGGTACGACTTTTGTCTTTATTAATCAGTTTGTCTTTGTCGATAATGAATAGGTTAGCGGGATTTACGTTGCTAATAAACTCATACGAGATCAAGTCACCATGACGAGATTCTTTAATATTCGGCACCGCCTCTTGGAAACCAAAGTCACGGTAGATAGCAGAGAAACGAGATTGTGCACCAAACGTCGTGATATTACCGCCTGCACTCATGACGGTTAAGGCTTTTACGTCGTTGGTTTTGTTGTAGTTGGCAATTTCGTTGATTTGAGTATCAACGCTGGCGATCTTAGCTTCTACTTTTGGCTGAATTTCAAAGATGTCACCCAGCATACGCCATTGTTGTTGGGTGCTCTGCCAATAGCCATCTGATTCTGGTGCGAACATCACTGTTGGAGCAATTTTTGATAATTCTTTATACGATTCGACAGCGCGAGAACCAATAATAATCACGTCTGGTCTTTGCATATAAATAGTTTCAAAATCAGGTTCGTTTAAGCTACCTGAAGACGCGAATTCTTTACTTTGATATTTCAATAAATAGTCAGGCATCGTTGTCGCTTTACTTAATGCCACAGGCTTAATACCAAAATAATCTAACGCATCTAATGTACCGGTGCCAATCACCACAACGCGCTGAGGCTTAGTCTCTAATGTGGTTTTACCTAATTGATGGGTGACAGTGATGGTGTCTGATAAAGCGCTGGCTGAAAATAATAATCCAAAGAAAGTAGCTACAACTGGTCGTTTCATACTAGTGTTAATCCAAATGATAATTGTTCGTATTTCCATATCATATAGTAAAACAAACCCTAATGACCAGCAAATTATAAGTAAAGAATGTAAATCAAAAAATGTAATGTAAAACACTGTAAATTAACGTAATTTAGTGATTGTACATGTTGATTTTAGCGGTGTGCTGTTAACAGTAATGTGAAGAAAGTAAAGGACGTACTAAGGCGATAATAACTGTGTTATCTTGATTACGTTGTTTTAACGCTTTAATTTTATGAGGTATTTATGAGTTCTAACACCCATACTCGAATCCATGACAGTTATCATGCTCATTTTTATTTTGATGAGACATCGCTGGCATTAGCGACTGTATTACGAACTACGATCCGTGATGAACTTGGCTTAGAAGTCGGAAATTTAAATACCCGGTTGGTGGGGCCACATCCACAGTGGAGCTTTGCTGCTACGTTTAGCCACGATGATTTTGCTGCTTTTGTGCCTTGGGTTAAAGCCAATAGACAGGAGTTGAGTGTGTTGATACATGCAGTGACTGGCGATGATTTAATTGATCATACCAAGCATGTGCATTGGTTGGGAACACCGGTTAAACTTGATCTATCAGGTTTTTAACACAAGCTTTTTAATACCGGTGAACACCTAGGTTATTTCTGCACTAACCAGTTGATACCTGAAATATGTTTCGGGCCTTCTAAATCAACTAAGATCTCGGTTGGATCTTCAGGGTTAATTTTGATTGGAAATGCTTTTTTTGGAGCAAGTCTTGGTTCTAGTCCAGCACTAGGATAAATATCATCTTGATCTAGAGTGCCATTGTAAATTTTTTGATCGTATGAATAGGCAATATCAATCAGCACATCATTATAATCATCATATTCTTGGCTGATCACTATGGCATTTGATGGTGTCTAATCATCTGTGCCACTAAAAACAAAAAAATAAACCGCTGCCATCATTACAATAAAAGAGATTAATGCGGGTTTATTCTGTATTTCAATTCTTTCCGACATACTGCTATAACTTCCTACTGTTTATTACCCATATAAAATATAGGGGGATAATATATGGAAACAGCTCCTAACACTATTGAATTATAACTTCTTTTTTTCTGCTGAATTTATAATTAAAATGCTGATTCGTAACAACTGTACTACATTAGTTAACATTGATTGATCATATTATTCAATAACAAAAGCCAAAATGACATTCAATATTTAATTGTGTTTATAACATGGAGTACAGATAACATGGTTACTACAATGCAGAAAAGGTTAAGGCTGCTTTCATTTGCAGCCTTGGGGTTGGCGTCGCTTAATCTAAGTGCAGCTGAAAAACCGAATATTCTGGTTATTTGGGGGGATGATATTGGCCAGTCAAATGTCAGTGCTTATACCTTTGGTTTAATGGGCTATAAAACACCGAGTATTGATAGTATTGCGAAAGAAGGCATGATGTTTACCGATTACTATGCTGAGCAATCTTGTACCGCGGGTCGTTCAACGTTTATTACTGGCCAAAGTGTATTGCGTACAGGCTTAAGTAAAGTTGGTTTACCTGGTGCTGACGTTGGTTTGCAAGCATCGGACGCCACGATTGCTGAAATCCTTAAACCTATGGGTTATGCAACAGGTCAATTTGGTAAAAATCACCTTGGTGATCAAGATAAATTCTTGCCAACTGCACACGGTTTTGATGAGTTCTTTGGTAATTTATATCACTTAAATGCTGAAGAAGAACCTGAGAATATTGATTATCCGAAAGATCCTGAATTCCGTAAAAAATTCGGCCCTCGTGGTGTTATTCATTCTTATGCAGATGGAAAAATTGAAGATACAGGTCCATTAACTAAAAAACGCATGGAAACAATTGATGATGAAAGCATCGTTGCAGCCATGAAGTTTATGGATAAATCAGTAAAAGCTAAAAAGCCATTCTTTGTTTGGTGGAATGCAACACGTATGCATTTCCGTACTCATATCCAACCTTCACAGCAAGGTCAATCTAACTTAAGTAATTATGCTGATGGTATGATTGAACATGATAAACATGTTGGTACATTATTGAAGAAAGTCGATGATCTAGGTATTAAAGATAATACGATCGTGTTCTATTCTACAGATAACGGCCCACACATGAACAGCTGGCCTGATGCCGGTGCAACGCCTTTCCGTGGCGAGAAAAATACTAACTGGGAAGGTGCTTATCGTGTTCCCGCTATGGTTCGCTGGCCTGGCAAAATTAAAGCTGGTGAAGTGTCTAACGAGATCATGCATCACATGGACTGGTTACCAACGTTTGCAGCAGCAGCTGGTGATTCAGATGTGAAAGCGAAACTATTGAAAGGTCATAAAGCTGGCCCTAAGAAGTTTAAAAATCATTTAGACGGTTACAACTTCTTACCTTACCTTACGGGTAAATCAGAAACTGCACCACGTAAAGAAATCTTTTACTTCACTGATGATGGTGATTTAGCTGCATTACGTTATAACAACTGGAAAGCGGTGTTCATGGAGCAGCGTGTTCAAGGTACGATGCAAATCTGGTCTGAACCGTTTGTGACATTACGTTTACCTAAATTGTTTAACTTACGTATGGACCCATACGAAACTGCAGATATTACGTCTAATACATACTACGATTGGTTATTAGACCATGCGTACATGTTTGTGCCTGCACAAGCGTATGTTGGTGATTTCTTAAAAACATTCCAAGAGTTCCCTCCTAGTCAAAAAGCGGCAAGTTTCAGCTTAGATCAGGTAATGGATAAACTACAAGAAAGCCACAATAAATAAGTAATATCATGTTAAAGGGCGCATTGGCGCCCTTTATTTTTTATGCTTATTTATATAAGTGAGCGATAAAAAATAACACATATTCAATCTTAATCTCGTTTCAGTCATATCAGTGGTGTCATTATGGATAAACAAGCAGTCTATACGCAGCTTGAGCTACTTAAAAATGGATTACAATCGCAGGTATTGGGCCAAGCAGATATAGTCAAAGGTTTGTTAGTTGCCTTACTCGCGGATGGTCATGTACTGTTGGAAGGTTTACCAGGTACAGCTAAAACCCGCAGTGTTAAAGCGTTATCTGAATTGTTAGGACTAAGCCAAGGGCGAGTGCAATTTACCCCGGACTTATTGCCTTCTGATGTGATTGGGTATGAATCCCTATCAGTGAACAATGGTCAGCAAATTGATTTTAACCCTGGACCTGTATTTAACAGTGTGTTGTTGGCGGATGAGATCAATCGTGCGCCGCCTAAAGTACAGTCAGCACTGTTAGAGGCGATGGAAGAACGACAAGTGACCGTCGGCAATACCAGTCATAAGATGCAGCCTGTATTTATGGTAATGGCAACACAAAATCCCATAGAGCAAGAAGGTACTTATCCATTGCCTGAAGCACAAATGGACCGTTTTCTTTTTAAGCTTATCTTAGACTATCCCGACCATGACACTGAACTAGCTATCATTCGTTTAGTGCGAGGGCAGAATAAACACAAAAGTATGCAATTAACGCCATTAGATAACGCCGAGGCATTCATTTTAACGGCGCGTGATTTAGTGGATGAAGTATATATTTCTGAAAATATTGAGCAGTACATTGTTTCGTTGGTGATGGCAACACGTGATCCAACTATCACTAATAATGAACAGTTAGCCGAACTTATTCGTGTTGGAGCGAGCCCTCGAGCAAGTATTGCGTTGGATAAAGCGGCCCGTGCCCACGCATTATTGTCAGGCCGTGATTTTGTTGATCCAGATGATGTAAGAGCTGTGGCTGTACCAGTATTGAATCATCGGATCACGCTCAGTTATAACGCGGTTGCCTTGGGTAAATCAGCATCGCAAGTCGTGATTGATTTGATTAAAGCGACGCCGGTGCTTTAGGAGGCGCAATAGCAATGGATGATGCGCGGATTTACACTAATCTAGCCAGGTTAATCGCATTAAAGCAATATGCGGTGAAAATACGCCTGAGTGCCAGTTATCGGCCTGCGGGTATGCTATCTGGACAGCATGCCTCACGCTTGCGTGGCAGTGGTTTAAATTTTGAAGAATTAAGACAATATCAAGATGGGGATAATATTCGTCAAATTGATTCACGTACCAGTGCTCGTCTAGGTAAACCTTATGTGCGTATTTACTCTGAAGAAACAGATCGTCCTGTCTCGATAGTAATTGATCAACGCCTGTCTATGTTTTTTGGTAGTGTCGATAAAACCAAATCAGTGGTTGCTGCAGAGGTGGCGGCTTTATTTGCATGGATGGCACATTCAGCTGGCGACAGAGTGGGTGGTTTGGTGATCGCAGATAAAATTCACCAAATCAGCACTAAGCGTACCAGCCGAGGTGTACTGCAATTGTTAGAAACGATAGTGACAGCAAATAATCAACTGTCACTTGATCCAATAAAAGCGTCAAACAACCCCCAAACGTCTATTTTTAGCCAAGTTAAACCTTGGTTATCAAGCTTGAATAATCAAAGCGTCGTGATTCTAATTACTGACATTGAAGGTCTTGCAGAAGATGATATTAATGAATTAGAGGTGATACATCACAAGGCTAATGTTCTGTTATTTATCGTACAAGATCCGTTGGAAGTCGATATTAGTCGGGCTCATGGCCTGAGCGTTTCACAAGGACAACAGCAGATAAATATTCAAGCAAATAGTGACAGTCAGAATAAGTTTGACCAGTTATATCAAGCTAAGTTACAGCGATTAGAAAAAGCATTGGTGGCAAGCACTTTACCGATTGGATTAGTTAATACGACTGACCCGGTAGATTTGCAAATAGCGACATTATTACAGGGACATAAATAATGAATTCGTTGCAGCAACTGACAGGATTGATATTACCACAGCATGTGAGCTGGTGGCCGTTAGCGCCTGGTTGGTACGTATTGATGATGTTGTTTGTACTTGTGTTAGGTATCTTTATTTACCATAAGCGTAAGCATTATATTAACAATGCCTATCGACGCAATGCATTATCACAGCTGCAGTTGTTATCAATGCAGGATGCGACGCAGATGTTAGGTATCTTACAGCATGCACTTAGCTATGCACTTAACCATGCTCTTAATGATGCGCTTAGTCATACTACTGCACAGCAGGTTGAATTACAGGAGGAGACATTTTTAGTGAGTCTAAACAAAGGCACCGAAAGTGTGTCTTTTACTCATGTTGATTGGCAGTTATTAAACCAATTGGCTTTTCAGCAGGTAGATAAAATTAACTGTAATGATGATGAGTTCGCTACCTTGAAAACGAAGTGCCAACAATGGCTACAGGGGCATCATTATGAACATCACACTTGAGTACCCTTGGTTACTATTGCTATTAGTATTACCTTATTTTATTCATCGTTTTTTACCTGCATATATGCAGCCGAGTGTGTCGATTTATATCCCATTCTTTCAGCGTGTCGTCGCTGCCACAGGTCAAACTCCTAACGCTGGGGCTGTTGCACATCAACGTCAGCTTATTCAGTCTATTGCGTTGATTTTATTTTGGGTTGGATTGATATTTAGCTTAGCTCGGCCGGTCTTATTAGGTGAAGTCCAGATCACGGAGAAAACCGGCCGTGACTTGATGATCGCAGTCGATTTATCGCAATCGATGGAACAAAAAGATTACTTTATGGCGGGTGATGACCAGCAGGCTATTTCAAGAATTGATGCGCTTAAAGCAGTACTAAGTGCATTTTCCAAGGAGAGAACTGGCGATCGTCTGGGATTGATTGTGTTTGGATCTGGTGCGTATTTACAAGTCCCTTTCACTGACGATCTACAATTATGGTTAAATTTACTCAATGACATGGACACTCAAATGGCTGGGCCTGCCACCGCGATTGGTGATGCTATTGGCTTATCTATTCGTGCATTTGAGCAATCTAATTCGACTCAACGTTTGTTACTGCTAGTGACTGATGGTAGTGATACCAACTCACGGCTTGATGCTGTTGATGCTGCTCGTGTCGCGGCAATTGATGGTATAAAAATTTATACCTTAGGCATGGGCGATCCTGAAACCGAAGGTGATGATAAAGTCGATTTTACCAGCCTTGAGAAGATCGCGAGTGTCAGTAATGGGGCGAGTTATGTCGCCGCAGATAGTGATAGTTTACAAAAGGTGTTAGCTGATATTAATAATATAGCGCCTGCTAATTATGAACAGCAGCACTTTCAGCCTAAAACCGATCTATACCCTTGGCTGATGGGGCCATTGTTACTTTTTTATGTGTTTGTTTGGAGTTTTCTAACGATAAAAACTTATTGGCAGAATAGCAGGAGAGGCAAATATGTTGAGTGACCTCCAGTTTGTTCAACCGTTATGGTTGCTGTTATTTTTACCCATTTCATTATTGTTATTTTTGTTGTGGCGTAGCCGTATTCAGGCCGTCTCGCTGGCAGGTCAGGGTATTATTGCTAATCATCTGGCACGTGTATTTTCATTACAGGGTAATAAAAAAACCAGTTTAAAACCTATTCTGCTCGCGCTCATTGGTACTGGTCTTGTTATTATTGCCATCGCCGGGCCGCAAATACAGTTGGCTGGCGATGAGAAAATAAATGCACCGCTTATTATTGCATTAGACCTGTCCATATCGATGGAAAATGAAAAGCAGTCTGGTGTTTCAGATTTACAGCGCGGTAAATTAATAGCCGATCAGCTATTGCAGCAAGGGTTCAACCGTCCCGTGTCATTACTTGCGTTTGCGGGTAGTAGCCATCAAGTTTTACCTGTTTCAGAACAGTTAAAATTATTGCGCTTGTATCTAGGTTATTTAGCGCCCTCGGTCATGCCTGAAGAAGGAGATGATCTTAATCAGTTATTACAGGAAGTTAATCGGATTAAAGACGGACAGCAATTTGGTTATGACTTATTAATTATCAGTGATGGTTTTAGTGTCAACGTGGCTGATTTTAACCAGGCTAAAAAATCCAATAATGTGTTACTTGTTGCCTTAACGGACACTGCCGTACAGCAAGCTAAATCACTAGATATAGCCGTATTAACGGGTAAATACTTAGACAGTGCAGACAGTAGTCTTTACCTGCGATTAACGGATCTCGCAGATAATCATCGTGCTGGAGATCAAGCGCTGACCAGTATAGGCTACTGGTTGTTGTATCCGGTGTTATTGATGGCGTTGTATTTCTTCCGACGTGGTTTTAACTTGCACTGGGCTGCTGTAATCGTACTTGTTGTTAACTTGAGCCCAAATACTGCAGAAGCTGCTTTTATTGATTGGTGGATGACGGCCGATCAACAAGGGGCTTATTATTTTAATCAACAAGACTACAAAGAAGCTGCGATACGTTTTCAGGATCCAAACTGGCAAGCTGCGGCTTATGTCTATGCGAAGGATTATCGTAAAGCGGCGGCTATTTATGAACAGCAAGATGATTTGACTGGGTTATTTAATTTAGCTGTGACTAACAGCGAAGGGCGTAATTATCATCGAGCGCAAAAGTTGTATCAATTATTATTAGAAATTGATCCTGATAACGCTGATGCATTAAATAATCTACGTATTATTACCGCACTAATCGAAGAAATTAAGCTCACAGCTGAAAACCAACAAGAAGAAAAACCGCCCAGTGAGAATGCCGATTCAGAGGATATGATCGATGAACAATTGGCTGCAGAACGCGAACAAATAGGCAAGGTAACGCTTGAATTAGAAACGCTTTCACTAGATGAATTACTGGGTAGCGAACAGAAAAAGCAGCAATGGTTACGTGATATAAGTCGTGATCCTAAGTTGTTTCTAGGATCCAAGTTTCAAGCACAATATAATAAAAAGCATAATAAACAGTATAATAAAAATTATGACAAACAGAATAATAAACAATTAGACACTACAGGTGGTGTGAATGAATAAACTCATCATCCTTCTTTGCATTGTACCGCATCTGCTATGGGCTAAAAGTATACCCGCTGAAAAGCAATCTCAAGTAGCAGTGATCACGTCAACGATTAATGAATATCACCCCGTGGTTGGGCAAAAGGTAACGATAAACTATTTGCTTGCGGTGAAAGGGTATTTTAATGGTGCGACGCGATTTCAATTACCTTCTTTATCCAAGGCGCGTTTGGCACAATCGTCTCAATTTGCCATTAATGGTAGCACTGTTATTGACGGTGAAAAATATGCGACTCAGCTTTGGCAGATAGATGTATACCCAGAGCATAGCGGTTTACTCGAATTACCGGCCTTGAGCTTCAATGTTGAATATAAGGGCGCTGAAAGTGATAATCATGTGAGTCAATTGCGCAGTGAAAACTTAGCTGTATTTGCTTATGTGCCTGAACCTTTAAAACAAATTAAAAAATATATCGTGTCTAGCGATGTGCAGCTTACTCAACGTTGGTCTGAGCCGCAGACAAGTTATCAAGTGGGGGATATCATTCAGCGAGATATCACGATTAATGCCAGCGATATAAAGAGTATCCAAATACCGGCAATCAAGTTTCCTATTGTTGAGGGCATACAAATCAATGTCCAAGAGCCAAAGCTTGATGATCAAAGTAATCGTGGAGAGCAAACCGCATCAATAAAGCAAACGATTACTTATGTCATCAAACAGGCTGGTGATTATCAGCTTGGCGGTGAACAGTTAAATTGGTGGCATCTCGAAAAAGGTTTACAGCAAAGCTATTTTGAAGAAAATACTATCAAGGTATCAGGCTTTAGCCCTCTGCAAAAAAAACGCTTAATCGTCATCAGCACCGTTATTCTATTATTGTTATTTAGCTATTTAAAATATCGAAAAATGCCACCCAGTCTTAATTCCCAGCTTAAAAAATCGTTAAAAAACAAACAGTGGCCACGGTTTATCGCTTTGCTTTACCAAAAAGCAGATCTACATGCTAATTTGGGGTTATTGAAAGAAAACCAAAATAGTGAAACTGTCGCGCAGTTATTTGAAGCGTCTTATCAAGCACCGGCCAAAACAGCTGGAAAAGACAAGTTCAGCGCCTGCAAATTAAAAGAATTAATCAAATGAGTTATTTAATGCCTTTAATCATGTTGTTGTTCAACTTAATTTTATTCTCGTTAAGCGCTGTTGTGCTTGCCCAGCCCAGCTATATGGTTAATGAAAACTATGTGGGTAACGACACTTGTATTGATTGCCATCAAAGTGAAACTGCCAACTGGAAACCTTCCCATCACGCTAATTCTATGCTGCCAGCTAGCGACAATAATGTACTCGGGGACTTTAATAATGTTCGCTTTGAGTCTAAAGACGGCTGGACTATTTTCAATCAAGACCAAGCGGGCTATTACATTGAAACTGGGCAGACAGGTCAAAAAGGCAGGCGCTATGAAGTGCCTTACGTATTTGCTTATACACCTTTACAGCAAATATTGGTTGATATTGGTAAGGGGCGCTTACAAGCATACCCTGTGGCTTGGGATTCTCGAGATAAAGAAGAGGGAGGCCAACGTTGGTACAGCCTTTATGAAGACACGCATACACCAGGCACTCCTTTTAATTGGCAGGGACAGTTTAACAATTGGAACGCCCGTTGCGCTGAGTGTCACTCCACGGATCTAAAGCGTGGCTATGATGTTGAAAAAGACAGTTATAACACGACATTTAGTGAAGTGAATGTCAGTTGTGAAGCTTGCCATGGACCAGCTGAAAAACATATCAACTTAACCAAAGCGCAGCAAGGCTCAGTTGCCAATTCAGGCTTTAAAAACAAGCAGTATAAAAAGTTGGCTTGGATATTCCAAGATGGGAAGAATACTGCCGAGGTACTTCAAGGCAAACCCGTTTCTATTGACCATGGCCAACCAGACCAATGCGCAGCATGCCATAGTCGACGTGCATCATTAACTGATGGCAATGATCCAAGTGAGTTTACTCAGCACTATATTCCGCGTTTGGCACTACCTGAACTATATTACAGTGATGGACAAATTCAGGATGAAGTATACGTTTATGGTTCATTCAGTCAAAGCAAGATGGCTGCTGCTGGTGTGACTTGCAGTAATTGCCACGATCCCCATTCTGGTAAGGTGCTAACACTAGATAATAACCTGTGTGCGCAATGTCATGTGCCAAGCAAGTTTGATCCACCTGAGCATACTCTGCATGATTCAGGATCACCCGGTAGCCAATGTATTGACTGCCACATGCCTGAAAAACGTTACATGGGCGTCGATGATCGTCGTGACCATGCTTTCCGTATTCCGAATCCTTGGGTGAGCGAAAAACTAGGTACACCGGATGTATGTTTAGACTGCCACCAAGATAAGAATAGCCAGTGGTCACAAGGCCAGTTAAAGAGTAGAAAAGCTGACGTATTTGGTCAATACGATGATATCGGTACCGCGTTAGTCCTAAATGCAGAAAATCCGCCACAAGGGCAAGCTAATATCGCGAAACTGGTGGTTGATGAAAGCCAACCTGCAATGCGCCGTGCTGTATTACTTGGTCATCTTGATATGACTAAAATGGAAAATATGCAGATCTTGAATGAGGCGGCTAACTCTTCTGAAAGTTTAGTTAAGTTAGGTGTTATTGCTGTTTTAGAGCGTTCTTCACAGCAGCTTCAATTGCAAGTCGGTTTTGGGTTGCTATATGACGACCATAAAAATGTGCGCCTGCAAGCGATTAAATTACTCGCCCCTGCATTTCGCCGGGAGTTACCTGAGAAAGCGCAAAAACCAATGCAAGATGCTTTGATGGAAGCGGTCACGACTTATCAAAAGCAACAGGATTTATTATCAGCACAAATTGCGCTGGCAGACCTCGCTTATAAAGTCGGGGATCTTGAACAGGCGCAGGTGCAGTATTTAAATGCTGTGCGGATCCAGCCCAGCTTTTTACCAAGTAAACTTAACCTCGCGAGTGTCTATCGTGAAACCAGTCAGTTAGATAAAGCCCGTGTGTTACTCGAAGAGATATTAGTGGTTGAGCCAAAGCACGCGATGGCCTTACATAACTTAGGGCTGATATATGTCGTCAAACGTGACTGGCCTCAAGCCTTGGATGCGCTGATTAAAGCCAAGCAGATTGAACCTGATAATGCGCGCTTCTCTTTTGTCTATGTATTGGCTTTGGAAGCGAGTGGTAATTATAAAGACGCGTTAATGCAGGTCGATATGCTAGAGCAACGTACACCTGGTGATCCCGCGTTAAAACAATTACGAGAGCGGTTACAAAGCCAGCTATAAAAAACTATAAAACCAAGTGAAATAAATGGAGTTGATATGGTTTCTAAAAAGATGCAAAAAACAATAACCACGATTGCTTGTCTGCTCGTTACGACAGCGTCGGGAAGTGTACTTGCCAAACCGCAGGGACAACCTAAGTTAGTACTACAAATAACGGTAGATGCGTTGCGTGGTGATTTACCAACGCGGTTTTTAGGAAAAATGGAGAAGGGTGGTTTTCGCTATTTACTAGAAGAAGGTGTTGTATACAACAATGCCCATTATCAGCATGCTAATACTGAAACCATTGTCGGCCATAGTTCGTTAGCGACAGGCGCGCCACCATCGGTGCACGGCATGGTTGGCAATGTGTGGTTTGATCGTAAGCTTGATCGCGTCGTTTATAATATTGAAGATGAGGATTACCATCTATTAGGCAGCGGTGGCGTAGATAAAAATACCGAGATAGATTCAACCCAAAAAGCAGCAAAGGGTGATGGGCGCTCACCATTACCGTTATTATCAAGTACGTTAAGTGATGAGATATATACCGCTTTTAATGGTAAGTCGAAAGTCTTTGGGGTCTCAGTTAAAGACCGTGCAGCGGTTTCTCTGGCTGGTCAATACGGTAAGGCTCTGTGGTTTTCTAAGTCCACTAAACAGTTTGTAAGCAGTGACTATTATTATAAAAATTATCCAGAATGGGTCAATAATTGGAATCAACTTAACAAAGCGGACAAATTCGGTCAGCAAAGTTGGTCGCTTATGTTTGAAGAGCAGGACTACTTATTTTCAAATGAAAAACAGGTAGATTACAAAACCGATTTAGCCGGTTTTGGTCAACGTTTTCCACATCCTTACGGCAAAGCATCGGGTAAATATTTTGGTACGCTGTTAACGCTTAGTCCGGCAGGTGATGAACTGACGTTAGACTTTGCTAAAACATTAATCGAACAAGAAAAAATGGGTCAGAATTCGGTACCGGATTATCTATCTGTCAGTTTCTCTTCTACAGATTATGTCATTCATATGTTTGGTCCATCGAGTTTAGAGGCTGAGGATAATATATTACGTCTAGACCGCACGTTGGCGGAGTTATTCCGTTATGTTGATGCCACGGTAGGGCTAGATAATACTTTGATTGTATTGTCGGCGGATCACGGCGCGGCTGATGCCCCTGGTTATTTGAATGAATTGGGTGCGAAAAAACCAAAATACTTCGATGAAAAGTTAATGGCGGATGCGGGAATTTATAAAGTATTAGAACAAAAGTTTGGCGTAGGTAAAGCACTCGTAAAACTTTACTCTAAACCTTATATTTACCTTGATCATAAAGTCATAAAAAGTAATAAACTTAAGCTTGAAGATGTGCAAGCAGTGCTCGCCAAGGAAATTGAAAAAATTAGTGGCGTTGAATATGCCGTGACAACAGAAGACGTTAAGCATGGTCGTTTAGATGATCAACGTGTCTTACGTTTGGTCGCGAATAACTTTAACAAACAGCGCTCTGGAGATATCCACATTGTGTTTTCTCCGAATACCTTTATTAATGATTTTGATGGTTTAAAAGTCGCGTCGACTCATGGTTCGCCGTGGTCATATGATACGCATGTACCGATAATATTTGCTGGTATGGATATCGATGATGAGCAGGTAAGTCGCGCTGTCACGCCTTATGATATTGCGCCAACGATTGCTAACTATCTAGGGATCACTCAGCCAACAGGCACGACAGGTGAAGTGTTAAAAGAAGTCGTTACCGATGATTAGTATGGTCGATGCCGTGAATAATGAGCCTGCATATAGGCTCATTATTTGTGCTATTTAGCATTAATATTTAAAGCAATATATTGAAACTAAACGACAAACAGCCTACCATCAAAATATCAATAATACTTAAATCATAACCATTTATAGAGAGTACACATATGCACAATGATGACCTTAAAGCGCTGTTAAACAATATCCAATCTGCAGTAAATAATGATGCTGCCTCTGGTAGTAATGTAACAACTTACACATTATCAGATGAGGCGCTTACTGAAAAAGGGCTTGATGTACTTGCTGAAAATTTGAAGGGTTACAAAGACGTTAGAATTGACGGTAGTAATTTAGTGCTGACTCACGCTGAATAATAATATTATTTATCGTAAACAGAGGCTTGTTAACGGCCTCTGAATTTTCTTTGTCATTAGAACGATATTTCTACTTATACATTAAATCTTAAAGTTAATACCCATCTCATACTATCCCCTTATTGCTTGGCCTACTTACAATTCGATACACTGCTGCCCATCAACCGTATGTAAGAGATTGACCTTACTCGCAGGTGTTATTTCACTTTTTATAATGGTTAAAGTCGCAGTGTTGATCAGGATGCTAACGCAACTTAGAAAGGATTAAGGGATATGAAGAAATTTATTGTGCTGATAGTCGCGGTCGCGTTTGTGAATCACTATAATCCAAGCCTATTTAATTTTATTTGGCAAAAGGATGGGGCGTTTAATGCCAGTGGTACTGCGAAAGCTTTGCTGTTTGTGCATGACGAATGTGGCGCACCTTGCAATGCAGCGTTAGCACACCTTAAAAGTAAGTCAATAAAGCCTGAAATCATAGATATAAAAGATAATCCAGAAGGTAGAAAGCGGTTACAGAAGTTCGTGGATAGTACGACGTTACCGGTATTGGTCGTGGGTAATAACATCTACAACGGCTTTAATTCGCGCAGCTACAATGAGTTTCTATACGAGATAAAAGGCGATAGCGTTTTTAGTTGGAAAGATAAGCGTGTTTACAAACAACACTTCAATGAGTTTAATCAACCCAAGGTCGTGATTTACAGTGCGCGAAGTTGTGCTCGCTGTAGTGACATTCGCGATAGTTTTGATTCACATGATATTGAGTACATAGAATGGGATATTAATAACAATAATGACGCGAGAACCCGTTATCATATTTTGGCGCAGGCATATGGTGGTTCAAATGACGCGTTATTGTATGTCGGTACAAGACTAATAGAAGCGTTTGAAGTTGGCGGTGTATTACAGGCAATAAAAGATTTGATGTGAGGATTTAATACGATGGACCATCGCTAATTAAGGTTAATTAGCGATGGCGTCAGACGTTGCTTATATCAAGGTGATATTAAGCGTCGTCTTCTTCTGATTCGTCAGACTCTTCAGCACGATCTTCAGCACTCTCTGCAGCATTATCTTCAACGCTTTCTGAAACTAAACGAATACGACGTGCGTTACGGTCGATTTGGTTTTGTAAGAAACCTTTTAATTCAGTTTCAGCCCAAACCTGTGCTTCTGCTTCTGAAGCAAAACCAGCTTGGCTTTTTGATACTACTGTTTTTTTAGATGTGATTTTTCTAACGATTTCAGCAGTCCAAGAACCGTCTACTAATACCAAATTAAAATCGTACTTTTTACCTTTAGCCATGTGTCTATTTCCTAGCAGTTATTCAGTGTTGTATACTCAAACTGCTTGAAGGTGTGTTATCAGAGTGCGTGCTTGAGTATCTTGTTTGTGCTTTTTCATTCAATTTAATCATCGCGATAGCTTTTGTTATCAACACTGGATAAAGAGAAATGAACTAGAGGGCGGGATTCTAGGCTAAAATGACAAAAATACCAGCAGTTAATTAAATTACGCACTAGATTTTAGTATATAGCAGCGATTTTTAGCGTTTTTTGGTAAAGAAGGGTAATTTTAACAAGCCTGACTTGTGGTATTTAATGATTATCGGTAAAAAGAGACTCTATGACGAATTTAACCATAAGAATGTATGCGCTTAACTAAACCCACACACAATGCCAATATAAGCTTGCTATTAATAGTAACGTTTTTGATTGCTTGTATGGTTAACAACGCTTATACATTTAATCAACCACTTATTAATGTTGAACAGCTTGGCGATAAGCCGTTAAATCGTCAGGCTAGTGCTAATCAAAGTACTAATCAAAGTTCGAGTCAGAATACAAACAACAGCACTGAAGCTAATTTCAGTGCAACAGCTAAGATTGAACTTTACGATGCCAGTTATGTTGATAACAGTGATGGTGTTTGTAAATTGACTGAAAAGCTATTGCAGAAAGCCAGTACTCATATGGATGAACTGGTAATGGTCATTTTAATGATCATTATGTTTAGCCATTACTTTATGCGCCAGACGCCTAATGTTACCTATCTCACCAACTTATTCGTTCCTTCGCAACGCCGCCACCTCATTTTGTGTAAATTCGACGAGTAATATGTCGTTCTATCTTAGACAGAGTTAAAGACGCGATTCGTTAATAATCATTTGATATTAAATGTTTTATATTTAAATCGTCAGTCTTTACTTTAACTCAGGTATATTAACGCATTCTTATGCTTATCTATAAACACTGTCGGTGAGAATCGCACATCTGCGTGCCGTTACTTTACGAGTATTGCACTCGGCATGACCTGTTTATTGACAACTGACTAAATACAATTGGTATTGAAGTATCGATATGATGACTTTGAGTACTTTTTGGAGACAGATTTGAAGACTAATTTTAAAACTAATTTTAAGGTAATCAAAACCTTATTCGTAACTTGTTTACTGTTTATATCGGCGAGTATTTCGGCGCAAACAACAGGTTGGTTACAAGACCCGTCGCATCCTCCGATCCAGTTACGCTTTATGTTAACCGGGCAAGTGGATAAAACTAATAATACCGTACCTGCGGTACTGGAAGTAAAACTTGCAGACGATTGGAAGACCTATTGGCGCTCACCGGGTGATGGTGGCATCGCTCCCAGTATTGATTGGCAAGATTCGAGCAACCTGGTTAACACTGATTGGCAGTGGCCTGTACCTAAGCACTTTACATTACTTGGCTTAGATACTTATGGTTATAAGGATACAGTCAGTTTTCCCATTCAATTACAGTTAGAAGATCTTAATGAACCACTGATATTGGCAGGTAAATTAACCTTGTCGTCGTGTACGACTATTTGCGTGTTAACGGATTACGACATCAATATGTCGGTGGATATTCAAGCCCTTCAAGCCGATGCTGAAGCGATGTTTTTATATAATAGGAGCATCGTCCAAGTACCCAAAAAAGTAGCTGATGAGAACGCGATCCAATTGGTATGGGATCAAGCGAATAGCCAATTACAAGCGACGGTCTCGGGTTATAATTGGCTTGGAACACCGACATTATTAATCGATGGTGACTTAGACACTAGCTTTAAACTAAAGACGACAGAGGTGACCGGTGATAGCGTAATTGCCGTATTTGATGCTAGCAGTTGGTTGGGTGATGTTGAGCTAATCGATAAGCCGTTAAATTTAACGGTTATCGACTCTGAACAAGCCCTTGAGTTTTCAACGTCTGTTATTGCTGGGCAAGTCACTATCGCCGGTCAGTCTTTGGTCGGGATAGTACTATTTGCTTTGTTAGGTGGTTTGATCTTAAACATAATGCCGTGTGTATTGCCTGTGTTAGGGATGAAGTTAAGCACGATTATCGATGCGCCACGTGTTGAAAAAGGTAAAATCAGACAGCAGTTCCTTGCTTCAGCAGCGGGTATTGTCGTGTCATTCTGGTTACTTGCCGCCTTCATCTTTGCATTAAAAGTGTCAGGGCAAGCGATAGGGTGGGGAATTCAGTTCCAAAGCCCTTGGTTTATCGCTGTCATGGTTGTGATCACCGCGGTGTTCTCATTAAATATGCTCGGCGCATTTGAATTTAGCTTATCGTCAAATGTACAAACCAAACTGGCTACTGCTGGTGATGACAGTAACCGTGGGCATTTCTTGCAAGGCATGTTCGCGACGTTACTCGCTACACCTTGTAGCGCACCATTTTTAGGTACAGCCGTTGCTTATGCACTCGGCGCTGATACGCTGAGTTTATTTGTTATCTTTACCGCATTGGCGGTTGGTATGGCGCTGCCATGGTTGTTAGTGGCAACTTTCCCAAGCCTTGTCGGTCTATTACCTAAACCGGGTCGTTGGATGGGGTCGGTTAAAACGGTGTTTGCTGGTCTGTTGATGCTGACTTGTTTGTGGTTAGTTACCTTGCTTTCAAGCTTCTTACCTACGCTGGTTATTTATGTTCTATTTAGTGTTGTGAGCCTGGTATTCATTGGCTTTATGATAAAGCTAAAAGGTAAACGAGCAGTACTTATCAGTGTCAGTATTGGTTTATTACTGGGTAGTGCTGGTATGTTAGCTGCGTCGTTAACAACCAGTAAATGGTCACAAGGTCTTCCTGATGATTTAGTCTGGCAAGTACTTGATACTGCGGCTATTGAAGAACAAGTCAATGCCGGTAAAACAGTATTTGTGGATGTTACTGCAGATTGGTGTATTACTTGTAAAGCCAATAAAATCGGCGTGGTATTACAAGATCCTGTTTACAGCAAACTACAAGCAGACAACATGGTGACAATGAAAGGCGATTGGACCGTTCGTTCTGAAAAAGTGACGAATTACCTACAAAACAATGGTCGTTTTGGTGTGCCCTTTAATATCGTTTACGGCCCGAAAGCGCCAAACGGTATTCCATTACCGGTTATTTTAACGGACGATGCCGTCATCAGTGCCATTAAACGGGCGAGCGGCGAATAATCATTAATTGCCATCCTGTGTTTTTACGTGGGATGGGCGATTTATATAACCTTTGATCTAAGATAAACAGCTGCTCTGACATAAAGCAGCTACTTAACATAACACTAGGGCGCTATTCACAGAGCAATGGCGTCAACAAATTTGCTAATAGGAATAACCATGAACACGAAATCATTAACACTTTCAATTGCCATCTCTGCCGCACTTTCGATCGGCGCTTTAACTGCACCAATGGCATGGGCGGCATCGGCAAAAACAGAGATGACAGCAATGCCACAAGTAGAATTTAACCAAATGTTAAAAGAAGCCTTGGTGAATAATCCTGAGATCTTGAAAGAAGCCATTATTGCCCTGCAAGCACATGAACAGAACAAAGTGAAAGAGCAGCAAGGTGCAAGTCTAGATAGCAATAAAGCGGCGTTGTTTAACAACAAAATGGACCCGTGGATGGGCGCTGAAAACCCAGAGTTAACCATCGCTTACTTTAGTGACTTTAATTGCTCTTACTGTAAAAAAATTGAACCGTTATTAGAGCGATTAGTTAAAGAATACCCTGAAGTACGTGTTGTATATAAACTGGTGCCGATTTTAGGCCCTAGCTCGAAAGAAGCAACCGACTTTGCATTAACAGTATGGGCAAATGAACCAGCTAAATTTGCCGAGTTACATAAAAAACTAATGTCACGTCCAAGTCATTTAGACAGCAGTGCAATTGAGAAAGTGAGTAAGATCACCGACACAAATGAATGGCTAGATGATACAGCTGACAGCGTTGAAAAAACCATTGGCGGCAACATGGAATTGATGCGTGAGTTTGGTTTATCTGGTACGCCAGCGTTAATTTTTGCCGATCAGATTGTCGGCGGTCTAGTACCTTACTCACAACTAGAGAAACAAGTGAAAGCGGCACTTGAGGCAAAACGTAATAAATAATTTAGCTATTAAATTCATTATCAAAGGAAGTGAATAAATGAAACAACGATTGCTTGGTTGGAGTAAACAATTAGCTATATTCTTACTCTTAGCATTGATTATTACGGCTGTTGTAGATGTATGGCGCGGCAAAGATTTCCCTAAAGATAATGTACCTGCGTTAGTTGGGATGACATTAGCTGGAGAAGAGGTCGATCTTGCTGAGTTAAGCAAAGATCAAGCTGTGGTTGTCTATTTTTGGGCTACTTGGTGTCCAGTGTGTAGTTTTGTTAGCCCTGCTGTTGATACGCTATCGGAATATTATCCGGTAGTGACGGTGGCATTAAGTTCAGGTGAGAATCTGCGGGTGAAAAAATACATGCAGCATAATGAATATGACTTTGATGTGGTTAACGATGAAAATTATGATTTGGGTAAGGACTGGAAAGTAAAAGTTACCCCAACCATCTTAATTGTTAAAGATGGCGAGGTTAAATGGTTAACCACCGGATTTACCAGTTTACCTGGGATCTGGTGGCGCTTAATGATGAGTTAAAATTCATCCCAGCTATCATTGTTTGATAATGCGGCTATCGCCTTGTTATTGGATTGCAGCTGTTGCGCCGTTACTGGCTGTGCAGTCTGCTGTCCACTACGTTGGTTATGGTTTGCATTTGTTGAACGACGTTGGCTACCTTGTTGACGCGGTGCGCCTTGATTATGTTGTAACTGCCCTGGAGCAGGGTGTTGTCCATTTTGAATTTGACGTTCTTCTTGCTCTGACTGGATTAGCTTAAAGAATTGGATTAACTGGGTCATGTGATTGACCTGTTCTGACATCGCAGAGCTGGCTACTGAGGCTTGCTCTACCAGTGCTGCGTTCTGTTGCGTTACTTCATCCATTTGATTCACGGCCAAATTAACTTGCTCAATACCGCTAGATTGCTCTGTCGCCGCATTACTGACTTCAGATATCATATTGGCCACGTGTTCAACCGAATGCACTATCTCTTGTAAAGTCTCCCCCGAATCGTTAACTAATGATGAACCTACTTTTACTTTTTCAACACTGTCACGGATCAGATCTTTGATTTCTTTTGCTGCATCGGCAGAGCGTTGCGATAAGTTACGCACCTCACCAGCCACCACTGCAAAACCACGGCCTTGTTCACCGGCACGTGCAGCTTCGACCGCCGCATTCAATGCCAGCAGGTTGGTTTGAAACGCAATTTCATCAATAACGCCGATAATGTCATTAATACGGTTACTTGCAGTTAAGATCTCTTTCATTGCCGAGACGGCGTCTTGTACCGTCTTACCGCCATTCTGCGCTTTGTTTTTTGCCTCTGTTGCGAGTTTATTGGCTTCATCAGTATTCGCTGCACTTTGTTTCACGGTCGCGGTGATTTCTTCCATGCTCGAGGCTGTTTCTTCTAATGAACAAGCCTGTTCTTCGGTGCGTTGACTGAGGTCGGTATTACCCAGTGCAATTTCGTGTGATGCGGTACTTACCGTATTCGCTGATTCGCGGATCTGGCTGATAATGGAGGTTAATTTATCTATGGTGTTGTTTGCATCATTTTTGATCTGTTGAAATTCGCCATTGTATTCTTGCTCAATGGATTGGGTTAAATCACCTTCAGACATACGCGAGAACAAGCTGCCGACATCACTGACAAACAATGATGAGCTTTCCAGTAATTCATTTAATCCACTGCTTAACTTGGTAAAGAATTCATTTTTACCTTCAAGGCTAATACGCTTGGATAAATCACCGTTGGCAGCGGCGGCAACAATTTCGTCAATCTCCTGTTCAATGGCCAGTTCAGCGGTTTTATCATTCCACTCAACGACTGTACCAAGACGTTCATTGGCGGCGTTGGTGACTGGATTAAGCGTTAACTGCATCGTTCTGCCACCGAGCTTTATATTCGCTTGGTGAGTGGATGATAACCCTTGTAACATTTGCTGCTGATGTTGTGGACGTTTATGGAATACATCAATGTTAGCACCGAGTAAGTTTTCAACACTAAAATCAGGTAAGTCTTTTTTGAAGTCTTTTTCGGCGTTACTCAGTAGTTTATTTACCGACTCATTCATGTAGATAATATTACGTTGACCATCTGCTACCATGACATTGGCGGTGACATTATCGAGTGCATTTTTGATGCGCAGTGCTTCTTCTGCGGTTAAGCGAGACTCTTGGATATCAAAGTTAAGTTTGGTTTGCGTGACGTAAATGGCTTGGAATAGTTTGCCAAACTCACTGTTGTTACGAATTTCAAATTTGTTTTCGTATTTACCTTCATTAATATTGTTGAAAATACCAATTAACTGTTTGATTGGTTTCATGATTGCGCGGCTTAATACCATGACAGAAAGCAAGGCTAAAATGAGGAACGTCACAAGTCTTTCAGCCCCTAGACTGATAAATGAATCATTAATTTGTGTGTGTAGGGTATTGGTGGCTTGTTGTGTCAGAGATGCGTAGTTTTGTTGTAATAGCACAAGCGCATTAAGCGCAGGTTTACTATCTACTTTCACACTGCTATCAATTGCCTTAATTCCTGCACCGTTGGTGATGAGAGATTGGACGCTATCGAGGTTCTGACGATATTGGTTTGCAACATTAACAATGTCTTTTAGTGCATTTTGTTCTTTTGCAGTAATGCCAGATAAAGCTTGGTAATGATTGACCTGGCTTAGTAGGCTTGTGTAGCGTTGAATAAATGTTTGTCTGTAAGCATCATCTTGACGCAGAATATAATTTTTGAATTGATGGACAATACCGCCATAGCCTAATGATGCGGTGATTTCATTGATAACAGTGCCACGTGCAGAAATGTTGGCTTGATAGCTATCCCAAGCGGTATCAATTTTGTGGACGTTATCATATTGAATAAGCGCACCTGCCACGAGTATAAAAGCGATAAAGGTGGTTAATATGGTTAGCTTGGCTTTTAGACCGGTGTTAACAAGCAGTGTCTTGAGTGTGACGAGTGGATTTTTACGGGGAACACTATCGGTGTTCATCGCTTGATAGGTGAGTTCAGCTTCTTTTATTTCTTGCAGTGTTGGTTTCGTTCTTACCGACATAAATTCGATAACTTGGCCATTTTTCTTAATCGGGATGACATTTGCTACAACCCAGTAAAAGTCACCATTTTTGACTCTGTTTTTAATGATGCCAGTCCAAGGGCAACCTTTTTGTATGGTTTCCCAAAGGTCTTTAAAAGCAGCAGGTGGCATATCCGGATGTCGAACGATACTGTGGCTTTTGCGTAATAGTTCCTCTTCGGTGAAGCCACTTAATTCAATAAATGCTCTATTCACAAAGGTAATAGAACCTTTTAAATCTGTCTTGGAGACAAGAATATCTCCCTCTTTCATAAATTGTTCTGTATCCGTAATTGGCATGTTGATTTTCATTGCCATAGCCTCCAGCTTGAGTAAGTTCCTATGAACAACCCTAGCTCTAAATCGGTATTTGGAGAGGCTTTAGTAATAGTAAGTAGATAACTGCGAGCTAGATCGATAAAAAGAGGTATTTATTCAAAACTACGTGTGATTAGTCGTCACTGGATTTAAGTAATAACAGTCGCACGCGTAAGAACTTGGTTATGAAGATGGCTATTAACTATTAGCCATTCAAAGCTTTAACACCTTTTAATACCGAGATGGTATAACCGTATTGGTTTTGATAAAACTTAGATAGATAGCCACTGATGTAAATATATGACTTTTCAGTTATGGCTTGTCCATGGTTAAACTGCACTACGCGACCAGTATCATCTTTACCACGAATATCGTAGCGCTTGTTGATGACTTGGTATTTGCAGCTATTCACCGTTATACGGCAACGGACATAATCACCGAGTTTGCCTTTTAGTCGTAACGCTTCACTGATATCGCTGCCATCGTTATGTAGCGCCAGGTTTTTATCGGTTGCCAGTGGTGATTTATGGCTTAAAAGACCTTGGTTATTAACGATGTAATTAGAGATGATTAAGGTTGCCGTGGCCAATTCATTTTCAGCTAATACACTTTGATTACAGAGCTGTTTTAATTTGTCATTTAAGCTGGTGGACTTCATCTGTTTGGTATACAAAATAGCTTTTTCAACAAACTCAAAACTTAGATCTTTAGGATACGATGAGGTTTTGTAGCACTGCGCCGCTTTATTGTAACTGGCATGCTTAAAGTCATGGTGAAACTGGATCGCGTCTTGTTTACTGACAAAGCCGTGTTGGCTAATTTCATTCTCGACAATGGCCAAATACAAGCGTAGTGGGGCTCCGGATGCATAAGTTTGATTAAATACACTGTTTTGCAGCTGCTCAAGGTGTTCAACTAATGCGGGTAGTTTTTGCAAATAATGCACAAATGGCATTAATTCTGGCAAACGCTTTTTGACACAAGCGAGATGAGCACAAAAATCACCTTGTTGCGGATGACTAAATATTAGCCCTTGGCTACGGTTGGTGGTGGTATTACAGATGCTACAAGTACGAGTGAAACTGGGGTTTTTTAATAAATTGATCGGTTGTGCGTATTCATTTATCGCATAGATATTTTTGTTATCAGTGATATCATAATAAGCTTCGATAATGTATCGCTCGTCGCTTTGTTCCAAAAGATCTAATGTAATTTCATAACCTTGAGCAGTCACAAGTTGGTCTGCTTTTTTTACTGTTAGCGCCGCTACTGGGTTCACAGTAACAAAGTCTGAAAAAGCAAAGGAATCAAAAGGTGCAAGTAAGTCTTCTATGGTAGACTTTAGGTTAGCGTATTGCTCAGTTGTAATTAAATATGGCATTGTGGTGTTAAACAGTTATGAATAGAAAAATGGAGAGCACATACTTTATCGTGCCCGATCATATCGCGCAATCATCATCACTTTCTGATGCTGCATTTCGCTTATTGGTATGGATGTTATGCAAAAAGAATAAAGATCGCATTGCGGACTTTTCGCGTTTTTCGCTGCAATCTGATAAACAGCATAGCATTACTGAACTGATTAATAAAAACTATCTTCAGCAAGATGACAGTGGCTTGTACATCAACAGTGCCATTATGTATGAAGACTTTAAAGAACAGCTTGCAGCGCCTGTTGAAGCGGTTGATCCTAGCCTGCAGTATTTTCAGCAAGTGTTTGATTTAGTCGCTGAGTATTCGCAAAAAAGACTGAATTTTAATAACAGTAAATTCCGTGTGCGTTGTGATGAATTCATGCGCCAAGGTTTTACAATTGAGCATATCAAGGTGTTATGTATTCAGCTCAATAGTCGTAATCCAGCCTTTGATTGGTATGAGCTTGATGGCACTGAATTACAGCATATTAAAGATGTATCGGCAGTAAACCGGGTGAATGCACCCGCCAGTATTCAGTCGACTCATAATCCGAATTCTGAAGCTCGTCAGCCTTTTCAACCAACTATCAGCCGTCAAGGTGTTCGTCATATTCAAAACCAAAGTGGGTTTATGCCGAACTACCACCAGATTAGGCAAGATCCGCAAAAGATGGCTGACATTAAGCAAGTTTATGATTATTGGTTTAGTTCGAAGCGCCTGCAACAGTCGCAATATATTGCGCCAAAACAAGCACACTTTGAAAAGTTACACAGCCTGTTAATGTTACATTCGATTACTGAACTAAAGCGTGCGGTTGATGGTGTTGATCACCGTCGCGACTTGGTCAATAAAGGCCGTAATTTTAATGATATCTTTACTAACTCGGGCAATATCGAAAGCTTGGTTAGCTTAGCGGACAGCATGGAAGTAAGCCAAGCTGATTCTCCGGCGTTACGCATCTTTAATTATTGGGTTGAACGTACTCAAACTGCGGTGGGTATTAACTTACGCATGACGGCAGAGCAACGCGACCGATTGTTACTGCGTTTGGAAGTCTTTACTGAAGTCGACCTTAAATTAGCCATTGATGGCGCGCAAGTAGACCCGTATTATCAGTCTGTTAACTTTGCTTTTGGACTATTATTCAAAGATGATACCAGCGTGCATAGCCTGATATCGTTAGCATTAAATGGAAAACAAGATGTATCGAGAGCGAGCCGTCGAAATAGTAACTTGAAAAAAGCCCTAGCCGATATGGGAATTAGTAAGTTAACGGTTGGCATGACAGATCAAAACGGTGGTGTCGTGAAACCGATGACGCACGAACGGTCGATAACTCCAGCACCGTTGAAAAGATTACCTCCGCGATTTATTGATCCGGGCTTTACAGATAACGACGATGATTAACGCTATATTAGTTAGATATTTGTTCGGTAAATATAGTTTTTCACATTTTAATAGTAGGGTGTATGGAACAAAGAATTGATTTAACACAATTACAAACCGAAGCAACTGCAACTATGTACACGATGCTCGTTAGTTGTTTTCCTTCATTTAATTATGATTACGATTCTGAAGAGTTTACGATTTGGAAGTTGACGCTGATAAAATATCCACCTGAAGCCACAATTAAGGCTGCAGAACAGATCCCTACGCTACGCCGCAGTAATGGGTTACCTTATGACTTTCCGCCAAGTCTGCCTGTGGTAGCGGATATGATCATGCGTGAATCAATCGTCTTAATGGGTCACTCTGATCACGATAAAGCCTTTGAGCGTTTGTTTAAATTTAAACGTAAGACTCCGGCGGAACGTGCCGAGACTGGTGATAACTTTGTTTATACGTTATATCGTCAATTAAACCGTTACATGGCAATGGATGCAGATAAATTTAGACCTATTTTTACCCGCGAATATTTGAAACTGGCAGATGGTGTGACTAAAGGCACCATGTTGTTAGACGAGATCCCGTTAGCGATTGAGAGTAAATAAGCGATATTTTTCAACCGCATTAACCACACTTCTCCATATCCCTGCTTTACTTATAATGTTGCTCCAGCATTAGATCAATAAGCAGGGATGTTTAATGATAGGTCTCAATACGGTTACCCCACGAGTGCAAATATTACTCAGTTTGATACTAACCCTTGTGGTTGGTCTATTGTGGTATAAAACTAAAATATGGTTGGTGCCTGTAGTTTTTGTTGTCACGCCTCTGGTGCTGATTGGGCTGTTAAGGATCCCGTTTTATATTGTCATTACTTTTATTATTTTTTCCTATTTTCGTATTCATGAAGCCTTTCCGGTACTGATCCCTTTACATATTCCTTTGGCATTTTCGCTAGCGTCTTTTTTCGTGCTAGGTTGGCATATTTTCTTATCCAATAATATCAAAATATACTGGTCGACAGAACTGACCTTAGTCTGTCTATTTTTAGGTTGGGCGACGTTTGGGATGATGTTTGCTTATAATAGAGGTGCCGCGTTTAACACCTTTAGTGGTGTATTAAGTAAAGTATGGGTGATGACGATCGCGATCTGTTGGCTGGTGCGTACTATTCATCACTTTCGTATTGCCACTTATTTATATGTGATCGCTGGCGTAATGGTGGGATTAAAAGCTATTACTAACAAATTACAAGGGATTGGGCTTGTTGAGGGCACGCGGGTCACTATTTCACGAGATATAGGGTCGCTAATTGGCGATCCGAATGATTTGTCGCTAGTGCTGATGTTCCCCATGTCGTTTACCTTATCTAATCTACTACAACCGAACATAGGTAAATTACACCGAGCTTTATTAGCGGTGGCGTATGTTATTTTATTTTGGGCTATTATCGCTACGCAAAGTCGCGGTGGCCTGATGGGAATCATGGCGGTGACGGGCTACTTTGCGTTTAAGCGCATCAAAAATAAGCTATATATTATCGCTGGCGCAGCTGCGTTATTGCCTATTTTACTGGTGATGGCAGGGGTATCTGATCGTTCGTCAGGGGGCGCTGCAGAAGATGGGGTTGATGAATCCGCGATGGGGCGTATTTATGCGTGGATGGCAGCATGGGGCATGGCGGTAGAGAACCCTTTTACCGGCGTTGGGATCAATAACTTCTACCTTAACTATTATTTGTTTAGTCCACATTGGGATGGTAAAAATCATGCTGTTCACAGTACTTGGTTTCAGGTGTTAGCTGAAACTGGTTTTGTCGGATTAGGTCTGCTTATTGCACTTATTACCATGACGTTCAAACGTTTATGGCGCACTGAAGTCGATAGTCGGTTGTTACCCATGCATGAACGTAATGTTATTGTGACTTGTAATGATGGTATTTTTGCTGGGTTAATCGCATTTTGTGTTGCTGGTACGTTTCTGACTCAGGGCTTTACGTGGCCTTTGTATATCTTATTGTCGATGACCGTGGCCTTAGCTAAAATCTTATCGGAAAGACTGGAAGTTGAAGATCTCACTAAAGGAAGTAAGGAAGCGACGAATTAGTAATAAAGTTAACGCCATGTATTAAATAATTGCGGTGATTGTGCTATGTTTTCCCTACTGTTTATTATTGAGTTCATCTGCATTGCCTGATTATTCTTTTTCTAATGTCGCTCAGTTATTTGGTGCTAATTGCCGCACCTTATCATTTCGTCCTGAAGGGGCGGTTTTTACCACTAAGCGACAACAAATCTATCATTATCCTTGGGCAAGCTTTGAACCTAAATTAAAGCACTATCGGGGATCCTTCTTTGATACGATCGTACTTAACTGGGAAGACCAACGCGTACGTTTAAATGGCGTGACAAAAACCGACGTTGCAAGACTTATTGATGACTTGTACTTTCATGCGTTAGTCGGTCAAGAAGCGGAGATCCTCGGTCTCTATCAACCGCTCACACAAGTGATCGAACAAGGTTATATTCCCCACTCAAAATGGGTTAGTTTAAAGCAACAGTTATCACCTTGGGCTGAATGGTTGGAAATACTGCCGCAGATCAATAACATCCCCACAACACTCAAACTCCCTTTAGCACACTTACGTTTTTGGCAGCAAAGTCAGATAGACAACCTAGATAAATATAATCAAGCCGTGATGAACAAGCAGAAACTAAACCACAAAACGTTGTTTGATAACCTTGAAAGCCATCCTCTGACTGAAAAACAGCGAGATGCCTGTATTGTCGCCAATGACGCCAACTTAGTGCTAGCGGGCGCAGGGTGTGGTAAAACCAGTGTCATGCTGGGGCGGTGTGCTTATTTACTCGAGTCACAACAAGCCACTGCTGATTCAATTTTGATTTTGGCGTTTGCAAAAGATGCTGCGCAAGAGATGAAAACCAGACTTGCCGAGCGTTTGCCCAATGCCAAGATAACCGTCAAAACATTCCATGCACTTGCTTTAGATATTATTAAGCAAGTAGAGAGTGACAAGCCGAAAGTCAGTAAACTTGCCAGCAGTGATAGTGCCAAGCAACAATTCTTTAAACAAAAGATTGCGGCGCTGTTACTTAGTAAGGACGGAGTTGGTAATGAAGTACTTGATAGCGAATTGCCTAATAAAGAATTACCAAATAAAGAATCGGGGGATGAAGACTTTAATGCCTTGTTCAGTGCGTATTGTTACGCTTATGTCGCTTGGCTTGGTAAGCTGCCTGAGGCTAAACATGACGCTGAAGTTAAGCGATTATTAGCAGGCAAGGGCGGTTATAAAAAATTATTAAATCAGCTTGTCGAATTGACTATGCAGTATAAAAACACCCTAACAGAGCAATCTAAGCAAACATTAAATACCATACCAGATACGCACTTCGCCGCGCTAACGCATGAGATCGTTGAGATACTACTTTGTCATTATCAGGCCGATTTAGACGACAAAAATGAGTTAGATTTTGATGTCATGATAACCAAAGCCAGTGATTATGTTAGCAATGGCCAGTTTAACTCACCTTGGTTGCATATTCTTGTTGATGAATTTCAAGATATATCTCAAGCGCGCGCAACTTTAGTCAGACAGTTACAAACGCAACACGACGACAGTAAGCTATTCTGTGTTGGTGATGATTGGCAGGCTATTTATCAATTCGCAGGCAGCGACATCGCGGTGACTACGCGTTTCAGTGATTATTTTGGTATAACCAGTACCTTACCGCTTGATACCACATTCCGCTTTAATGATCAGATTAGTGCTGTGGCCAGTAAGTTTGTAATGGCCAATGATGAGCAAATGTATAAGCAAATAAGCACACATACCAAGGCCAAGAAAGCCTGTATACAGATTTGCTATTATCAGCTTGGACAGAAGCAGAAAAGTAGTAACACGCAAGATGATGCGGCACTATTGCTAGAAAAGAAATTAATTCAATTAGCGGCGGCGAGTAAAAGTGAAGGGAAAGGTAAAAATAAAGATGAAGGCAAGCAAAAGTCTGTGTTATTACTCGCACGTTTTAACTTTCAATTACCTGATGCTAAAACGCTGGCTGCATTATCTTCACAATATCCGCAGTTAGATATCAAGGCCATGACAGTACATAGCGCGAAAGGTCAAGAAGCCGATAATGTCATTGTATTAGCGATGGAGGCTGGTGAGCATGGTTTCCCTTGTCGTAAACTTCGCCATCCGTTTGCACTAATATTACAACCTGATGTGTCCGGCTTCCCTGATGCAGAAGAACGCCGCTTGTTTTATGTCGCACTCACACGTGCGCGACAGCAGGTCACTTTATTGTGTAATAAAGACAAACCATCAAGTTTTGTGGAAGAGCTAGTGGCTGGTGATTACGCCGTTACTGTGACTAAATAGCTGTAGATGTTGTCAATGAAGCGATTAAGTTACCTGGTTAACTGGCAATTCTGCTGGTTTCAGCGTCAAGTTTACGCTGGAAATCTTGTTGCACGATCGCTAATGCCTGCACGACAGTTGCTGTTGGCATCTGGTTTTCTTCGAGTAATTGAATAAGGTCCACGGCAAGTTTTATATGTTTTGGTGCGTTTTCTAACGACATGATAAAGAATCCTTAAATATTTTAGTCATTTATTTTAGTGAAATATTACGTATTAAGATTTTTAATTGTTAACGATATATTTTATTACAATCAAACTGATATTATTAGCCCATATTCATTGATTAACAACTTAATGCCGAGGCTATTATGAACAAAGAACAAGTACACCACGTTATCCAGTTATTACGCGAAGGTCATTCATTAACTAACATTACTAAAATTGCAAAAATCAACGTAATGTATGTAAGTGTAATTCGTAAGTTAATGGTAATGGATCTTCTGCAAGTAGAAGCTTAATTCATGTGGTTATCGTTCAATTGAATGGTACTTAATGGGTTACTTTTAGTACTAGCACTAGTTTTAAATCTAAACTAACTAAGATCTTTCTTTTGTTCATAGCGTTGTAGTTGTTGTCGCACTTTTGCTGTTGCGGCCTGACAACGCTGTAGCCTTTGCTTAGTTTGCTGCAATTGAAGTGGATCGCTTTGTTGATCTATCATTGTTTGTAAACGGCGTTCAAACTCGACTTGTTGCGCTAACTTTTCATATAAGTAGTGTGATTTCTGCAATAATTTCTTCGCCATTACATCATAATTGGTTGGTTCATCTTTAACTTCACCACGCCTAAAATGACACTTTTGTAATACGCCGTTAATCGCTCTAAATTGATGCGCTACTTTCTCTAATAACACTTCTTCTATCGATAATGTATTGTTTATAGCTAATGCATCTTTTGTAACTAATAAACTGTCTCGCGATGTGCTTGGCTTATTATCGTGTGCTGTGTGTTTATCAAAATAAGCTTGTAAACGCGTCATGCTCTGTTCTAATTCTGCCACGAATTGATGAATATCTTGGTTTTTACAAAGGAATAAACCCGGATAGAACAACGCGCGATCGCGTAATTTATAGTTGATCGTGGTGGTGTGACTGGAGTTAACTTGCTTACTCAATACACTCAGTTGTCGAATACGCTGAGCGAGTTGGTTGAGTTGTTGCTGCTGACGGTCTATTGTAGCCATGCTTGGTAAGCCAATTTAAACGCGATAATAATAACGACAGTAATGAACAACGGTCGAATGAATTTAGCACCAAAATGAATAGCAGTATGCGCACCGACAATCGCGCCAATCATAATGCACACTCCCATGCTTAAACCAAGATACCAATTGATATGCCCAAGGTAGATGAAGGTCAATAACGAGGTAAAGTTACTGGTGAAATTCATCGCTTTAGCGACGCCAGAGGCAAGCAGAATATTCAGTTTGTACAATGCCATTGTCGACACAGTCCAAAATGCACCGGTTCCAGGACCCGCTACACCATCATAGAAACCAATGATATAACCTTGAATACCCTGTTTCTTATGCAGTGCAGGAGTATCATCAGGTAATGTTTCACCTGTGTGTTCTTGGGTTTTGCTAAAAATAGAATAGATAGCGGTAAAGATAATCACCACGGGTAACAACTTATCTAACCAAGCGTTGCTGATGAAGTTGACCATTAAGGTACCGCAAATAGCGCCGACGGCAGTGAATATAAATGATCGCCACCAAAATCGGGGATTAAATAAGCGTTTTTTATAAAAGGTAATGGCGGCAGCGCATGAACCAAAGCTCGCCGCTAATTTATTGGTACCTAATGCCAGGTGTGGCGGCAGACCAGCACTGAGTAGTGCCGGTACTGTTAATAGACCACCACCACCGGCAATGGCATCTATGAAACCAGCAACCAGTGCGACACTGCATAAAATTATAAAAACCGAAGGTTCTAAACCAAGTTCTAACATCAAAATTCTATATTTCTTTTATAAGGGGGGAGCGAATTAAGCAATGCTGGTCCGTAGCGTTTACTGATAACTCGACGATCAAGTAGCGTGATTCTACCAGAATCTTTTTCTTTTCTCAGCAATCGGCCACAAGATTGGATCAATTTTTTACTGGCTTCGGGTACTGACACTTGCATAAACGGATTGCCCCCCGATTTAGTTATCCATTCTGACTGCGCTTCTTCAACTGGCGAAGTGGGTACTGAGAACGGGATCTTAGTGATAATTAAATTAGTTAATAAGTCACCCGGTAAATCCAGACCTTCAGACAAACTGCTAGTGCCAAATAAGATACTGGTTTTATTGGCTTTGACGTTGTCGCTGTGTTTTTGCAGTTGTTCTGTACGTGAACTTTCTTTTTGTACCAATAGCTCAAGTTTAGTCGTGCTACGGATAATTTCAGCCACTTGATTCATTTGACGGTACGAACTGAATAACACCAATGAGGCTTTTTTGTCTGGTAATAAGCTTGGCAGTTTTTCCCCTAACAACTCAGTAAAACCTTGTTCATTGGGCGCGAGTGCCAAATTCGGTATATACAGCTCTGCTTGTTCAAACTCAAACGGTGAGTTGAGTTGCAGATGTTGCGTGGATTCATCGTTGAATAAACCAACCTGGCGACGGAAATAATCAAAGTTGCCGAGTGAGGTTAATGTTGCTGATGTTAGGATCGCAGCACCGCACTGTGACCACAACATATGCTCAAGTTTACTGTCCACATCAATCAAACTGGCGGCAAAGATATGGTCGTCTTGGCGGTTGCTGCTTTTCTCAACCCATTTTGCCAGTGGCGTACCTTTGGTTTCTTTAATCAGCATATTCCATACTTGGTGTAGGTTTTCGATACGTTGTAAATAAAAACCGACCTCGGAAATGAGCTTATTAGCTTTAGCTTGTGGTAGTTGATCTTGTTTTAATTGCTCGGCAAGCACATCCACAATTTTCGCTGTTTGTGATACACCACGTTTAGTTTCGTGATTCATGTTGGCTGCTAGCTCTGCTAATGCTTCAGGTAATTGACCATCGGCAAAGCGCCAAGAATCATCACTAAACTGAGCGTCATTGGCCGACATTAAACTGTGAATTTGAGTTAATTCTTTATTGATGCTGTTGATTGAGCCGAGCAGTTTGGTGACCGGATCTGAAATATCACTCGATGCAATTGTCTGCGTGAGTTGGCGCATTGATACTGCCATGGTTTGTAGCCAGGCTTTAGCCCCTAATACTGATGCATGTGCTGACGAAAAATCACGGGTAATACGCGGTAAGTGATGGGCTTCATCAATGACGTAATAGCAGTCTTCTGGTTTAGGTAAAATAATACCGCCACCAAGTTCTAAATCGGCTAATAGCAACGCGTGGTTAACAATGAGAACATCACACTGATCTAAGGCCTCACGGGCTTTATGGAACGGACAATTACGGTGAGCGCTAAATGATTTACTGCAACTGTGGCGATCAGACACGATCATTTGCCAGATTTCATTAGGGATCTGAGTCGGCCAGCTGTCGATATCACCTTGCCATTTACCGGCTGCGTAAGCGGTAAACAGGCGCTTGATAAGTTGTAAGTCGCGTTTCTTAGGGATCGTGGTTAAGTCAGCAAGCAGTTCTATTTGGTCATCCGCTTGGGCAAGCATCGCTAATTTTTGTTCACAGCAATAACGCTGACGACCTTTCACCAAGGCAAATTCGAATTTAAGTCCCGATTGACGGCGAAAGAAAGGCAATTCTTTCTGTATTAATTGCTCTTGCAAAGCTACTGTGGCGGTCGATATAACTAACTTCTGCTTGGCTTCAGTGGCGAGTGGAATACCTGCAATCAGATAAGCTAATGATTTTCCTGTACCTGTGCCTGCTTCAGCAATAATCAAACGACGGTTCTTATCAAAGTTACCGGCGAGGGTTTTTGCCATTTCAGCCACAAGGATATTTTGTGATCGACGGACTGCAAAGTCAGGTAGTGAATCACGGATGTTCTGATAAACATCACGAATCGCTTTTTTACTCTTATCTGAAAGCATGTTTACTCTTAATCTGAAGAAAGGTCGTTAGCACTTTTATAATGACTCTATTTTAGCGCAATTATAAAATCTGTATAGATATTACGTCGGTGAACACTGATAAATTTACAGTAGTTTATAAAAATGCCGGTTGAGCGCTAATTCCCCACTGACAAAGCTGACAAAACTGACAAATTAGAGACTGAATGCTGACCATAGCTTTTATATGATAGTGCCGTTATATGATCGTGCTGTTATTTACACATCATCAAACAAAGAAGCCTATATACATAGGCTTGCTCGTCGCACAGTGGTATATTGCGCGCTATAAAGAACTTTGTGGAAAAAGTGCTTTACTTAATTAACAACGGTATGGGGTATCCTTAAATATGTTAGAAAATGACAAAAAACACATTTTAATTGTTGAAGATGATTTAGAGATTTGTCGACTTCTCGATATGTTCTTACGCAGTAAAGGTTACCAAGTATCGCTGAGTAATAATGGCACTGATGGGCTCGCTGATATTGCCCGATTACAACCTGATTTAGTGGTATTAGATATCATGATGCCCGGTTTGGACGGAATTGAAGTATGCAAACAAAGTCGTGAGCACTTTAGTGGGCCGATCATTATGCTTACCGCTTGCAGTGAAGAGATATCTGAAATGTCAGCGTTAGATATGGGCGCTGACGGCTATTTACACAAGCCATTGCGACCACACATTTTGTTATCGCACATCGAAGCATTTTTACGTCGTGAAAACAGAAGTAATAAAAATCGTAACGCGCTAAGTCATACCGGTTGCTTAACCATCGATACGTTAAAACGTCAGGTTACTCGTGATAATGAAGAGGTCGTTTTAACGGGTGCAGAATACGAAATGTTAGCTTATTTAGCCAAGCAAGCTGGAACTATTGTCAGCCGAGATGAATGTTATCGGGCACTCAAAGGTGTTGAGTTTGATGGCTTAGATAGAGCCTTGGATATGCGTTTATCCAGCTTACGTAAAAAGATAAAAGATGATGTTCCACCATATCAGATCATTAAAACCATTCGCTGTAAGGGCTATCTATTTGTTAAGCAATAATATGTTTACCAAACTGAAAAAATTCATCAGTTATAATTCGCCGAATACGCTGTTTTTCAAGTTGTATATCAGTGTGACTGCCGTGATCGTAGGTAGTATTGTCGTGGTTAGCCTCTCGATGGATTATTACTACGAAAACCTTGATGATATTACATTTGTTCACGATGCGAGTTTTGCGGCGAGATTACTTGATGATTTTGTTGAAGATACAGATGTTTGGAACATGGAAGTCGACTTACTAAGCCGGTTTACTGGTTTTACGATTGAAAATATTTCGATGAAAAATGCACTGCAATATCACAACAAACATGAATTGTTAGATGTTGTTGACATCGAACCCAATAAAAACTATCCGCCTCTGCCTGTTGGTGTCGGTAAATGGGGAGTCTTCGTCTATAAGCATAATGACGAAAGTGGCCTTCTTGCAGTGATCCTGCCGCATAATGATGGGCTATTACTGATTGTTGACAGTACAGGCGTTAATTTACCGATAGATGGACCTGAAGATTGGGAGGGTTATGATGCTGAGCTATATTTATTAGGTTTTATCTTTTTAAGTATTGCCTTAGTCCTGTATTCGACTGTCAGAAATATATCCAATCACGTCTATCGGTTAAGTGATGCGAGTTTAGAATTGGCAAAGGGTGATCTAAACACGCGAGTTAACGATAAAATTCCAGCGCCTTTGAACCAAATGGCAGCAAGTTTTAATAAAATGGCAGCCTCGTTGCAGCATTCACAACACCAACAACGTGTTATGGCTAATGCCATTGCGCATGAATTACGCACACCGTTAACCCGTATTCAGTTGGTTATGGGTTTATTAAGTGATGAAGCACATAGTGAATATACCACTGCGTTACATGATGATTTGAGTCGTTATTCAGTCGAAATGGAAGCCTTGGCTAATGATATTTTGATGCTGCAAACCATAGAACACAATCCATCTTTGATTCATCAATATGTCGACTTAAGTGCACTGATGCAATCACGCCAAGTAGAGTTTCAGCTGCAATATCCTCACGTACAGCTGTCTGCTGATATCGACACTGTGAAAGTAGATGCAAATGCGCGTTACTTACAACTTATTGTGGATAACTTGGTGAAGAATGCCTGTTTATATGCAGATTCAGTCGTCAAAATTAGCCTCCAAAGTCATGGTGAGTATTATCGAATTATTGTCGAGGATGATGGTGATGGGATTTCGGTACAGCAGCGCGAGCAAGTACTCGATGCGTTTACCCGTTTAGATAACAGCCGAAGTCGGCAAACAGGCGGATTTGGTTTAGGCTTAGCGATTGTAAATACGATTGTTAAAACTATGCACGGTGACATACTGATTGAAACCAGTGATCTTGGTGGTGCACTGTTTATTATTGAGTTTAAACATAAACATGAACAGTAAAAAATGACGACCGCTGGTGCTTGTCGTCATTTTATTTCATCGTTAATGTGACGCTTTATACCGTGCGCAACTCTTGTTATACAGTGCGTAACTCTCGACGTAAAATCTTACCGACAGCGGTCTTTGGTAACTCATCCATAAACACAATCTGCTTCGGCACCTTGTAAGCCGTTAAAAATTCTTTACAGTGTGAAATGACCTCTTCTTCAGCAAGATCTGGGTTTTCCTTTGATTTCACGATGAAGGCTTTAACCGCTTCACCGGTTTTTTCGAGCGGTACACCAATGACGGCGGCTTCTAGAATACCTGCGTGATTAGCTAAAATCTCTTCGACTTCGTTTGGATACACATTAAAGCCAGAAACGATGATCATGTCTTTTTTACGATCTACAATCTTGTAATAGCCGTTTTCTAGTTGTTCGGCAATATCACCTGTTTTGAAGAAACCATCTCGAGTCATGACTTCAGCTGTCGCTGTTTCACTATGCCAATAACCTTGCATCACTTGTGGACCTCGAACGGATAGTTCACCCGCTTGACCAGCTGCGACTTCATTATCATCGTCATCAAGTAGCTTAATCTCTGTGCCTGGCAGGGCTGCACCAATCGAGCCTATTAAGGTTTCTCCTGGGCGGTTAAACGTAACTACTGGCGCGGTTTCAGATAAACCATAACCTTCACAAATATCGCAACCCGTTACATCTTTCCATAATTTAGCCGTTGAACTAGTGAGTGCAGTACCACCTGACGTGGTTATTTTTAGTTGGCTGAAATCCAATGCTTTAAAGTCAGGTTGGGTACATAAACCAACAAATAAGGTATTGAGACCTGAGAACGCGGTGAATTTAACTGTTTTAATTGCGTTCACAAAGCCCGGCATATCACGTGGATTTGGGATTAATACAGTGTGGGCACCAGTACTGAAGTACAGTAATAAGGTGATGTTAAATGCATAAATATGATACAGCGGCAGTGGTGATATCAGTATTTCTTCACCTTGAGTGATCTCATTGGTTAAGCGGTGTTTGGTTTGGATGGTATTACTTAATACATTGCGGTGGCTCAGCATTGCGCCTTTTGATAACCCCGTGGTACCACCTGTGTATTGTAAAATAGCTAAATCATCTGCATCACAAGACACTGGCAGGTAAGGAGCCTGCTCACCGAGTGCAATCGCATCAAGTAATGATATTGTATCTAGTTGCGTTGAGCCTTGCGCTTGTGGGGCGAGCAAGTCTGCTGCATGGGTCGTAATAACTGTCTTTATGTTGGTATCAGGTAGTACTTTTTCTGCGACCGGTAATAAATCAGATAAGATTACTAATGCCGTTGCTTCTGAATTATTAAATTGATGTAGCATCTCTCTTGGCGTATATAGCGGGTTGGTATTAACTAAGACTAACCCTGCGCGAGTTGCACCATAAGCGGCAACCGGGAATTGAGTAATACTCGGTAATTGGATCGCAATTTTATCGCCGGGTTTTAGGTCTGTATGGTTTTGCAAATAAGATGCAAAGGCCGCAGAGAGATCATCTATTTCTTTAAAAGTAAGGGTTTTGCCTAAACAAGTATAAGCAGGTCTATTCGCATATTCTTCACACGTATCTTGTATCAAATCAGCAATACAATTGAGTCCGTTCAATTCGATTTTTTCTACAGCAGCATTCGATGACATAAATTATTCCTATCCATTAAGTTGTGTGGTGCATATCAAGTGACACCAGATAGCAGTAGTCGTTGCAATCTATTTATAATTAGCTATTTGTTACTAGCGATTTTTACAAACAGGTTATTTAAGCTGATTTTTTTTGAATAATAAATTTAAACAGTCGTATGATTTATTATCATACTGGCGAATTTATTGATTGCCGCGATCAACTCGTTATTTTTGCATATAGCTCAACTGGTCGGTTTAGTTTGTTGGGAATTTAAATATCAGCGTAATAGCAGGTTGAGCGGTTAGCAGCTAGGCTTTTATATATCGTTTTAATTTAATTCACGTAGCATATGTTAAATCATGCTTATAAAAGGTTGGATTTATGACTAAGTTGAAGATAAATATCATGTTTACATTACTGTTAATTTATCCCTTTAATAGTTTTTCAAAACAGCAAGTGGCTATCTTTTTGGGTAGCCCTATGTCTGGGTTTCAATATCAACAGGATGACTTACGATTTTCTTTGGGGCTTAAAGATTTCGGCTTTGCATTTGATCAGGTGTTTCGTGTCGCAGAATTATTGCAGAAACCTGAGTTGGATCCTTTATATGTGTATCTGGGAGCGCAGCTTGTCGATGACAATAAACATAAAGTAGCAGTGCGTTCTGGTATTGGCTTTCAGCAACCCTTCGACAAAGTCACATTGTATGCGGAGCTTGGTCCTAGCTTGTACGTGATAGAGGATGTGGATTTGAAACTAGAAGCGAGCTTAGGGTTAAAAATCGATTTTTAATCCTAAGCTCGCCTCGGGGTCGGTTGTTGTTTAAAGCTGCTGTTTAAAGTCGTGGCGATTACAAGTCCAAATACATTAATAGTGGAATGAGAATAATATTACAAATGACCAGAGAACTGGCCACGGTAAATATTTTTTTAACCTTGCTGCAGCGATAAATAAAATATTCGTCAAAATGCTGTAAATGCTCATTACGATGGATGTAATGAAATAATTGCATCTGCTTTGAGTAGTTACCTTCAGTTTTGAAAAACACGCGCCCATTTACCCGTTGATAAAGTAGCGGGTCTATATCCCTCATGTGATAAAGCAGGCAGCGTAACGAAGATACTGCACGCGCAACATTAATTAGAGTAATCAGTGAAAACGCGATAAAAATAAGATCACTATTATTCATATTTTCCCCTCAGCAAGTGCTGCACAGTGCTTGTCAGTTTCATTATCCTTATTATTATTAGTTTAATATATATTTTTACTTTCGGTATGTTATGCCGAATAAAAGCGAATTATTTATATTATTAAACGTTAATTTAACACCCTGTAAACACATTACTAAAACTAATCTGAACTCACTGAAAATATAGTGTTTTCTGAGTCTGATTTTACTTGCCTAACACTTGCCTCAAGACTATTATCCCGCCTGAAATGAAGAGTAAGATATTGCGTATATGGATTTAGCCTGTCAACAATCTTTACATTATCAATCCAAATAGAGTTTATCTCTAATTATTGCGGTTTTTAACCTTAATTACCGTTTTATATTCGTATATTATTATGAGGGTATGGTTGTGCTACAACAATCGTCTTCTGCCAACATGGCAAAGTTACTATTTCTAATTATTATCCTGACTGCGGTTGGCCAAATGACGCAAACGATGTATGTGCCATCAATTGCGGCGATGGCCACCGATTTTGCTGTTCAACCGACGTATTTACAAGCCGTTATGGCTGCTTACTTGATCCCTTATGGGTTATCACAGTTTATTTATGGGCCATTATCAGATCGCATTGGCAGACGTCCAGTGATCATGGTAGGTATGCTGATATTTTTACTGGGTACATTAGGGGCGTTGTTTGCACCGTCTTTTGAATGGTTCCTATTAGCCAGCTTTATCCAAGGTTCTGGCACGGGTTGTGCGGGCGCAATGTCGAGAACGGTCACGCGTGACTGTTACGATGGCGCAGCGCTGCATAAAGCCAATAGCTTAGTCAGTATGGGGGTGATATTTTCACCGTTATTGGCGCCGGTCGTTGGTGGTTACCTTTCAATGGCGTTTGATTGGCACGCAAGTTATGTGTTTTTACTGGTTTTTGGTGCGCTAGTGACGTTAGCTATGTTTACTATGTTTGATGAAACATTACCGCAAGAAAACCGCCGTAATGAGCCCGTTTGGACAAGCTATAGCTATGTGTTAAGTAACCGTCAGTTTCAAGGTTATGTATTTTGTTTGATCGCGACATTTGCCGGCATTGCTGTGTTTGAAGCGGCGGCAGGTGTATTACTGGGCAGTGTACTTAAACTTGATCCAACGACTATTAGCTGGTTATTTGTATTACCACTGCCGGGTTATTTACTTGGAGCGTGGTTATCGGCAACATTATCTGCACGTATCGGCCAGCGTCACTTGTTTAATATTGGCATGGCGACGTTAATCATTGGCGCGGTAGTGATTGTTATCCCAGGTATGAGCGGGCTAGTGACTGTTGTATCTTTGATTGGTGGTGGGTTTATTTCGTTTATTGGTGCTGGCATTATATTTCCAGCAGCAACGACAGCGGCAATTCAACCTTTCCCACATCATGCAGGCACTGCCGGTGCTATATTAGGTGGTATGCAAAATTTAGGGGCGGGTCTGGTGACATTATCTGCATCTTTGATGGGCGCAAAAGATCAATTTAACCTTGGTACTGTGATGCTAGTAGCTGCATTGTTAGTGGTGGTTAGCATATTATGGGTACGTCGTCGATTTACCAGTGATGCTGCAATGACGCCGAGTTTATAAATAGCTTATAAGAAAGACTGCGGGAACAGGACGTTCCCGTTTTAGTTACTGTTGATGCGCTCGATAATGTGGGTCTGTCCAGCAAAGTGGTAATTCTTCACCTGATAAGAAAAGCAAATCTGATTTTTTAAATGATTCAGGATCTTGCTGCTCCTCACCAACTTGATAACGACCTAATACTGTCTCATGGAATAGATTGGTAAGGTCATCTTGCCCTATCACTTCTATCATATCGTTATTGTTTCTATGTTTGAAAAACATAATAGACTCCACTTACTGTTTTCTATTAGTAGAGTATAGCTTGGGCTCACCTTTTATTTTGATTATCAGTTAAACTGCTTGTGCCAATGAACCCGTAATGTAGGTGTAATATGACAAAACCATTCTCGCAACCTTGTGAAAACAATAAACACGCGATTTTAACTGTATTAACACGTGAATTTATCCAACCCCAGCGAATACTGGAAGTGGGGACGGGCAGCGCCCAGCATGCGGTGTATTTTGCTGAACAGCTGGCGCATTTAACTTGGCAAACGAGTGACTTAGTTAGTAATCATGCTGGTATACACAGTTGGTTAGACAGTGTGTGTTTGGATAATTTACAGCGACCTTTAGCATTAGATCTCAATCAAGTTTGGCCAGTTGAAAAAGTGGATGGTATTTTTACTGCGAATACCTTGCATATCGTTAGTTGGTCTTTAGTGTGTAATTTCTTTAACGGGGTTGGTGCGCATTTATCACCTGGTGGCAAGTTGTGTATCTATGGGCCGTTTAACTATCAGGGACAATTTACCTGCCAGAGCAATGCTGATTTTGATGTGTGGTTAAAGAATATTGATATTGAGCGTGGCATTCGTGATATTGACGCGATTAATCAGCTGGCAAATGCACAAGGTCTGACATTAATACATGATCATACGATGCCTGCGAATAACCGTTTATTAGTGTTTGTTAAGTCTTAACTAACGGTTAACGCCTTTCACAAGACGTGCAGCCGCGACAAGCCGCACGTGTCTTACTACTACGATCAAGTCGACCTCGTTGTACTTTACAATAAGCATTCTTTAAACAGCGACGATAATCAAACCAGTCTTGCGGTTTTGTTAAGATCACATAACCGTTGAAGCGCTTGAGTAAATCATCTTGCCATTCATGCAATAAGCCACGGTCAAAACCAATCTCAAAGAAGTCTAATAATGCCGGAATACTGGCGAGTTTTTTTATCTGTTCAGCAGTACTGGGTTTGTTTGTTGCTTGCATCGTGACCTTTTCTGTTAATTCTGCCATAGCGATTCCATCGCGTAAATCTAAAGCCGACGCTTCGTTGCTGTGGATCAGTTGTTGTGGATTAAAAAATACAAATGATAATAATTATCATTTGTATTGAGGTGGTTTAGATTTATTGCTAGTATTGATGAATACCGATAAATAACGAACTAATCAGCTAACCAACCAAGGAAGGAATCAAGATGCAAGGTCAATTGGGTTTCATCACCTCATCACAACTTATATTCTCCCTGTTGTTATCTATGTCCATATGGACAAGCAACGCCATCGCTGCAGAAGCGCAATTTAAAGTAGTGACCACATTTACAGTTATCGCAGATATGGTTAGAAACGTGGCAGGTGATGCCGCTATCGTTACATCGATAACTAAACCAAATGCAGAGATCCATAATTACCAAGTAACGCCGGGTGATATTCGTCGTGCGCAAGGTGCAGATCTGATTATTTATAACGGACTTAATTTAGAGTTATGGTTTGATAAATTTTTCCGTAACTTAACCGATGTACCCAGTATTGTGGTGACTAAAGGCATCGTGCCTATGGGGATTGCCAAAGGCCCTTATTCCGGGAAACCCAACCCGCATGCTTGGATGTCAGCGAGCAATGCCTTAATTTATGTTGAAAACATTCGACAGGCCTTGGTTGAATATGACCGTGATAACAGCGCTGTTTATAACCAAAATGCACTGCGTTACAGTGCCCAAATACTCGATGCTGTTGAACCGTTTAAGCAGCAACTTACTCGGTTACCAAAGCATAAACGCTGGCTAGTGACGAGTGAGGGTGCCTTTAGTTATTTAACCCGTGATTACGATCTAAAAGAGCTTTATTTATGGCCGATTAATGCGGATTCACAAGGTACGCCGCAGCAAGTTCGCCATGTTATTGATGCAGTCAAAGCGAATAATATTGCGGCTATTTTCAGTGAAAGCACGGTATCTGCTCGGCCTGCGCAACAAGTCGCGCGTGAAACGGGCAGTCGTTATGCTGGCGTATTATACGTTGACTCCCTCAGCGGGGTTGATGGGCCAGTACCAACCTATATCGATTTACTGCAAGTCACATTGAGTACGATCACAGAAGGATTACAGCAATAATGATGGGATTAGAAGTGAACGATATTAGTGTGACGTATCGCAACGGCCATACTGCATTATTTAATGCCAGTTTTACCTTGCCACAGGGTTCTATTACCGCCTTGGTTGGTATTAATGGCAGTGGTAAGTCGACCTTGTTCAAGGCCATTATGGGTTTTGTTCGTTTAGCGAAAGGTTCTGTGAATATTTTAGGCTTACCGGTTAACAAGGCGTTAAAAAGTAACCTTGTCGCTTATGTGCCTCAGAGTGAAGAGATTGATTGGCATTTTCCTATTTTAGTTGAAGACGTGGTGATGATGGGACGTTATGGTCATATGAATATGTTTCGCATCGCCAAACCGACTGATCACGATAAGGTCAATATGGCGCTTGATCGCGTCAATATGGGCGAATTTAAGCATCGTCAGATTGGAGAGTTATCTGGTGGGCAGAAAAAAAGAGTGTTTCTGGCGCGCGCACTAGCACAAGAAAGCCAAGTGATTTTACTCGATGAACCCTTTACTGGTGTTGATGTAAAAACCGAAGAGCAGATCATGGCGTTGTTACGTGAGCTGCGCAGTGAAGGAAAAGTCATTTTAGTATCAACCCATAATTTGGGCAGTGTGCCTGAGTTTTGTGATAGGACGGTATTAATTAATCGCACCATTTTGGGTGCAGGACTAACCCGCGAAGTATTTACCCAGGATAACTTACAGAAAACCTTTGGTGGGGTATTACGCCACTTCATTCTTGCTGGTGATGAACTGCATGACGATGATGATGCCAGAAAGGTCACTGTGCTTTCTGATCACGAACGGCCTGTCGTGCTTTATGGTGACGGCGAACAAACGCCAGTAGTGAGGGACAGATGTTAGAAACGTTATTAAGTCCTTTTTATTATGGTTATATGGTTAATGCTATTTTAATCAGTGCGCTGGTGGGTGGTGTCTGCGCTTTTCTGTCTGCCTATTTGATGTTAAAAGGCTGGTCATTAATTGGTGATGCATTGTCACATTCTATTGTACCGGGTGTTGCTGGTGCTTATATGCTGGGATTACCGTTTTCGTTAGGCGCATTTTTTTCCGGCGGTTTAGCGGCCACGACGATGCTATTTTTAAATCAACGCACCAAATTGAAAGAAGACGCTATTATCGGGCTGATCTTTACTTCTTTTTTTGGATTAGGTCTGTTTATGGTGTCATTGGCTCCGACATCCGTGAATATTCAAACCATTGTATTGGGTAATATTTTAGCGATAACACCTGCTGATACATTACAGTTAGTGCTGATATCTGGTGTTTCATTGTTGGTGTTGATCGTCAAATGGAAAGATTTGATGGTGGTTTTTTTTGATGAAAATCATGCCCGCAGCATCGGTTTAAACCCCAATGCGTTAAAGGTTTTATTTTTTACATTACTCAGTGCGTGTACGGTTGCAGCATTGCAAACTGTCGGTGCATTTTTGGTGATCGCCATGGTGGTGACACCCGGCGCAACCGCTTATTTATTAAGTGACCGATTCTCTTGGGTGATAATACTGAGTGTGATCATCGGTGCGGTTAGTTCATTTATGGGGGCTTATCTAAGTTATTTCATTGATGGCGCAACTGGCGGGATCATTGTGGTTTTGCAAGCGATGGTATTTATGCTGGCCTTTGTATTCGCACCTAAGCATGGTTATCTTGCTGCTCGCTATAAAGCCAGACAAATCACGAGGACGTTATGATGTTAGAACCTTTTACCTTTATTTTTATGCAACAAGCATTTCTAATCGTATTGCTGGTGGCTATTCCGACCGCCTTATTATCGTGTTTCTTAGTATTAAAAGGCTGGTCATTAATGGGCGATGCTATCTCTCATTCTGTTTTACCTGGTGTGGTTATCGCTTATGTACTGGCTATTCCTTATATCATCGGCGCTTTTGTCGCGGGTATGTTCTGCGCCCTCGCAACTGGTTTTATTAAAGATAATAGTCGCTTGAAAGAAGATACCGTCATGGGCGTGGTGTTTTCGAGTATGTTCGGCTTAGGTTTGGTATTAATGACTAAAATTGAATCGGGTGTGCATTTAGATCATATTTTATTTGGTGATGTACTGGGCGTGAGTTGGACTGATATTATAGAAGTGAGTCTTATCGCACTGTTAGTCGTGATATTCATGCTGATAAAAGGCAAGGACTTATTGGTTTTTGTGTTTGACCATCAACATGCGAAAGCGATTGGTTTACCGACTGGATTATTACATTACGGTTTGTTGTCGTTATTATCTTTAACCATCGTATGTGCGCTGAAAGCGGTGGGGATGATCTTGGTTATTGCGATGTTGATAGCCCCTGGTGCAATCGCATTTTTACTGACGAATAAATTTCAAAATATGCTCATTGTTGCTTTATTAGTGTCGTTATTCGCTTCATTCTTTGGCGTATATCTGAGCTTTTTCCTCGACAGTGCTCCCGCGCCGACAATTATCATGTTGTTGAGCATTATCTTTATTTTAGTGTTTATCTATCGAAGTTACCAAGCCAAAGTAACTGCATCAAAATGCCCAACGCAGCAAGAGGATACTGCCTTAAACTATGTGTAAATCAGTAAGCCACTGCGCTTCGAATTCTTTCATTCTTAAGTGTTTACGTGAACTTTCATGGGCTTGTTTATGTTGCTCTGAGGTGAATGGACCTGCTTGACAAAAATGACAACAATCATCACCTAATATCGGCGGCCGAACGAGCTGCGAGCTAAGCCCTTGAACTACCTGTGATGCCGGGCGTGGACTCCACACATAGGTAATACCTTTCGTGTCTTTCACATGCTTATCACGGTCGACATTACGAATTCGGTATCCAGGGAAGTTAGTGATGTCGAACTTCATTTCACCCAGATAATTTATGTCGGTATTGAGTATTAACGCGTGTTCAATATTCCATTCAGAATAAGGTTTTACGTCTTTACTAGTGATGTAACACAGCTGTGAACCTTCAGGGTCGAGTAACAGTTGACAGCTATTGATTAAAAACTGGCGTAAAAGTCGGCGATTAAGGGTGTTAATACCAATACCGGCACATTTGTCATTAAATTCTGTTTTAGAGGTGAACCCTGGTACTAATGGAAACTGGAAAATGACTACGTCAAAGCTACGTCGGTTTATGTCAGACCAAGTCTCAGGATTGGTGATGTCGAACCCGGTTAATACTTGGCAATTGTTGGCGAGTAATTTTTGATAAAAATCATCACCATACTTATTTTCCAACGTTGCGAGCGGATCGTAAATCGTTGCTGTTAATTGCTTTGGCGCGTAGTGCTTAAGTAAGGCGTTAGAAAACGATAAATCGCCATCGCCAATTGTGAGGATGCGCCAGTTAGGATCAATATGCATGGTCAAAAATACTCATTAGTACGTTAGAGCGGGAGATTATACGGCAGTGCTGCGAAAATTTCACTTCTACAATGCCATTATCGTTATTATTTCTATACTTAGGTTAACTCTCTTATTAAGGGGCATAACAATGAAGCATATCGCAATTGTTGTTCCTGAATTCCCAATCGCTGCTGAAACATTTGTTGTCACGGAAATACGCGCGTTAGCAAAGGCGGGGCATCAAGTTACTGTATTTTGTTTTATTAAGCGTGATTCAGCAGTGACGTTGCCAAGTAATGTCACTGTAATTGATGTAAATACTGCATCAAATAAACAGGTATCTGCATTTATTGCCAGGCATCCGGTAGCGATGACAAAGGCGTTTAACTGTGCCAAGCATCAGCATGCCATTACCACTTGTTCTTTACTTATGTATGGCGCTAAATTGGCTTATCTTGCCGATAAATATCACTGTGAACATTTTCACTGTCATTTTATGCATTGCAGCTTGGCGTATACTCTCGTTGCCGCTCGCTGGCTTGAAATCACCACCTCGAGTGTGGAGCATGGGCGTGATGTCTATGAAAATAATGATGACATCAAATTTAAATTAACAGCGTGTAGTTTCAATATTGCCGAGTGCCAAGATATGCTGGAAAAATTTCAACAACTCGGTGCGACACATTTACATTTACTGCATAGCGGTGTCGATATCTCTCGTTTTCCTGCCCATCCTGCACCGCCACACAAGCAGCTTGAATTGTTATTTTTTGGTCATTTGGTCGAGAAAAAAGGCATCGCTTATACATTAGAAGCGTTGGCGCTGATTGCTGAAAGCAAACGTCCGCATCTTGATATTGTTGGGCAGGGTCCTTCACAGAAGCAACTCTATGACTTGATCAAAAAGCTACACTTAAAAACCTTTGTGCGTTTATTAGGTTACCGTTCACCGTATTGGATCGCACAGGAAGGCGCTAATTATGATGGTTTTGTTGCACCATTTTGTGTCTCTGACGATGGCGACCGTGATAGCGGCCCTGTGGTATTAAAAGAAGCAATGGCGATGGGGTTACCGGTTATTACCAGTGATGTGATGGGCTGTCGTGAGATTGTCACTGAGGATACCGGATACATAGTGGCTTCTAAAGATGTGCTGGCTTTAAAACTGGCGATTGAAGCGCTTATACAATGCCAGAACAATGTGCGTGAAAAAATGCGGATCCTTGCTAGGCAACGTGTAGAACAATTCTTTAATGCTCAAGTGCAAGCGCATCGACTATCTCACTTAATTGAAGGAGCCAGTGTTAAATGAACAGTTTGAGGGAGATGTTTATATATGGAATTGGTATTTTTGTATTAAAAGGCTTGGGCTTTATCATGATGCCCATTGTGACTCGCATGTTGACGCAAGTTGACTACGGTGAGCTTAATTTTTTAGTCAGTATTGCGTCAATGGTGAGTTTATTTCTAACCTTAGGGTTAGGGGATATTTTATTTCGTTTTGCCAGTGGCCAGGTAAAAGAAGATAACGAAGCGGTGATGCGTCAATGCTTTCGTTTATCATTATTGTGCGCGGCAACATTTTTGTGTCTAGCGTTACCGTTAAGTAGCTTAATCATGAGTTGGTTACCGGTGAGTTTAGGGTTGTTTGATCTGCAATTATTGCTGATTAGCTTATCGTTATCTTCATTACTCACTGTACCTTATTGTTATTTTAGAATGACTCACCGGGCTGTGCCTTTTATGGTATTTTCGATTGCCCAAGGTGGGCTGCAAACACTGCTTTCAATTGGCTTATTGCTATCAGGTTATGGTGTCACAGGGATGATGCTATCGAGCGCCATTAGTAGTTCCGCCGTCGCGATTGCCGTGTTAATTTATTTTCGCTCTCACTTGCAAGGTACGCGCGCACAGTTTTCACTGGAGCATTATCGTTATATCGCTTTTATTGTTTGTTCCGGCATCTTTGTGTACTGCCTGAATGGCGCCGAAAATTGGCTGGTAGTTATCCATTTAGGCAAGCAACAATTAGCGATATTCTTTGCGGCGGGGCAATTTGGTTTAATGATCTCGGTGGCTTTCGAACCATTTCGAATGTGGTGGTATGCAAGGCGTTTTCAGGTACATGAAATAGACCCGGAACAAGGTGCTAAATATGCGGTGCTCGGTGTGCAAATCGGTATGTTGTTGGCCGGAAGCATGTTATTTTTCGCGCCTATTTTGATGGATATTATGCTGCCTGAAAGTTACCGTGAAAGTATCAGTTTGATTCCTTGGATGTGCTTGATCATGGCGTTGCGATTTCACTCAGAGTTGTTGAATATTGGCTGTTTTTTGAAACAGAGTGCAAGGTGGGCATCCGTTATTGATGGCGCTTGTGCCGTGCATTTAGTGACAGTTGGTTATTGGGCAATTGGCGAATATGGCATCACCGGTTTATTGGCTATCATGGTGTTAACGGTATTGATTCGAGGCATACTCTTTTATGTGATTAGTCAGCGGTTGGTTTATTTACCATACTGCAAATCATATCTACTGACATCATGGGGTATTTTTATGATCCTCTTAACCGTGAACATGAGCAAGATCACTGGTTATCGAGTGATTGAGTTTATTCTGCTGGCGATAAATGTCTTGTTATTACTCTATTTTTATCGAGATTTGTGGCGCGGTTTACAATTTTCAACATGGCGAAGATACATTTCCCACTAATGTTATATTCATAGCTAAAGTTAAAGGATGAAAGATAAAATATGATCGATAGCGGTGACAAGGAATCATTATATGGAGTTTACTGCGTTATTAGTTGAAGACAGTGCGTCTATTGGTGCTATCTATAGTGCTTATTTACGTAATGAAGGGGCAAGTGTTACCCATGTTCAGTCAGGGCGAGAAGCATTAGCTGAACTTACGCGGTGGCAGCCTGATTTACTTATTTTAGATATCCAGTTACCTGATATGTCAGGGATGGATATTTTAATGACGGTACAGCAACGTCATCCCGACATCAGTATCATTATGATCACTGCACATGCTTCCATTGACCTTGCTGTCGATGCGATGCGTGCTGGCGCCTTTGATTTTTTAGTCAAACCTTTCGATGCTAAACGCCTTTCTATTACTCTTCGTAACGCACTTAAACAAAGGCAGTTACTCAGTTTAGTTGCGAATTATGAAAGCAGCTTACCGAAACATAATTACCAGGGTTTTATTGGCGAATCGCTCGCTATGCAAGCGGTATATAAGACGATTGATTGTGTTGCTAGCAGTAAGGCCTCTGTATTTATTGTCGGCGAAAGTGGCACAGGTAAAGAAGTTTGCGCCCAAGCCGTACATGATTGTGGCATACGAAAAAGCAAACCTTTTGTCGCGCTTAATTGCGCTGCGATTCCTAAAGAGTTAATGGAAAGTGAAATATTTGGACACGTAAAAGGGGCATTCACGGGGGCTACGTCTAATCGTGATGGCGCGGCAATACGTGCGCATGGCGGTACATTATTTCTGGATGAAATATGCGAAATGGATTTGGATTTACAGAGTAAGCTATTACGCTTTATTCAAACAGGTGTATTTCAGCGTGTCGGTGGGGCAAAAGAAGAGTGCGTTGATGTTCGATTTATTAGCGCGACTAATCGCCACCCTTGGCATGAAGTGACTGCAGGGAGATTCCGCGAAGATCTTTTTTATCGATTACACGTGATCCCGATTGAGCTGCCACCTTTGCGTATGCGTAATAATGATTGTCTGTTGATTGCCAAGCAGTTGCTTATTGATTACAGCATTGAAGAGGGTAAAGCATTCACTGGGTTCGATCATCGTACAATTGAGATGCTTACACATTACTCTTGGCCCGGTAATGTACGTATGTTGCAAAATGTGATCCGTCAAATTGTAGTACTAAACAAGGGGAAACTGGTAACGAGTAATATGCTACCTATCGATATACAACAAACTATAGAGCCTGATGAGAATAAAATAAACCCGACTGTATTAGCGTTCGATAATTATATTAGTACACATAATTCTAGCGAAGTTTTACCTACCTTATTACCGCATCTGACTGATTATATCCCGCCTAGAGCTGCTGTGGTTGTTAACAGTGTGGATGACGATATCGTGCCTTTGTGGCAAAGTGAAAAGCGTATTATTGAAACTGCTATTACACATTGTCACGGTAATATCCCTAAGGCGGCAGCACTGCTTGATATCAGTGCATCGACTATTTACCGTAAACGCCAGAGCTGGGCGCAAGTTACAGTGAGTAATGTAAATTAACTTGAGTTTAAATTATATTGTCTTTTATATCGATTTAGCTTTACATGATAACCATTATCAAATATAAATGAGAATTATTATTATTTGGAGTGTGATTATGCAAACTTGGGAAGTGTTGATGGCAGATGGTCATCGTTGTTTTAATGATAAGTCATGGCAAGATGCAGAATTGTATTATCAACATGCAGTTGAACAGATACAGCAACAATGGCAAGATAAACCTGAGAATGAAGCTTTATTAATGGCGTGGATATCGGTTCAACATAACTTAGCTGCGCTGTATGAAGCGCAAGACCAGCCTTATACCGCACTGCGATACTTGACTCTGCCTCATCAGTGGATGATGTCATTATTAGGCGGTAAGTACGTATCGGACACCTTAAAAGCATTAGCAACCCAAGCGATTAAAGTCACTTTAGTGCCATTATTAGACTTTAGTCGTCGCCATCCTATCTGTGAATCTTGTTTTGATGCTTTACAAATATCCCCCGAGTGGCTTGCTGAGCCTAATGCTACAGTGCATTAATCACCATTGTCGAATAGGAGTGGTTATGCGATTGATATCAGTCATTAAAACGGTATTTTTAGTATTCATGTGGTCTTTAGTTAATACCTATAGCTTGGCTTATGCGGGGCAAGATAGCCCTGATACTTTACCTTTTTTAACCAACGTGCTGTGGGTTTTACCGGTTATTCTTGCTGTCGTTTACGTGGTTATTTGTATTCGCCGCGTGTATCGAGTGAAGCGTTGAGAGGGATGTTAAGTCGGTGAGAAAGGGGTTACTGGTGAAGTTGTGCTTAGCTGATCTACTGCATAGCAGACCAGATAAGCACTTAGTTTAGCCGATAAAGCTAATGTAGCCTTGTAGGATAATTAAATTCACAATATCAATGAAGAATGCGCCAACAATAGGCACTACCATAAATGCTTGTGGTGAAGGACCGTAGCGTGACACGAGTGAACCCATGTTCATTACCGCTGTTGGTGTGGCACCAAGACCAAAACCACAGTGACCGCCGGCAATAATAGCGGCATCGTAGTTTGAGCCCATTAATCTAAACGTTACAAAATACGAGAATAGCGCTAATACAACAGCCTGCACTGACAAAATGATAAGCAATGGTAAGGCTAAATCAAAAATATTCCATAATTTAAGATTCATCAAGGCCATGGCTAAGAACAGCGATAAAGCCACTGTGCCTAGAATATCAACCGCTTCAGTATTGACTTTATAACTCTTGGTTACTTCCGTTGTATTGGTAAAGATCACGCCTAAGAATAGTGCATATACAAAGTCAGGAATACGTAACCAAGTGATGTTGAGTAATGATACCGCTTGTTCGACATAACCTGCACCAACGACACACGTTAGTAAAATAAACAGTGTTTCGATGATACTTTTACCCGTGATGCGGTCTTCTTCCAATTCATTGTAGGTGACGAGTTCTGGAAACTCTTCATGGTGATTGGTACCAATACCGTACTCGGATTCTAAGTTGTTTTTAGAGATAAGACGTTGGGCAACCGGCCCACCGATAATACCACCTATCACTAAGCCAAACGTTGCTGCGGCCATCGCCAGTTCAAGGGTATTTATCCCGTACATTTCGTAGAATGTTTGCGACCAAGCCGCGCCAGTCCCGTGACCACCAGATAAGGTGATTGAACCTGCAATTAAGCCGAAGATAGGCTCTAAGCCCAGCATTGTCGCTAAGCTAATCCCGATACCGTTTTGAATAATAATGTAAAGCGAAGCCACCGCTAAGAAAAGGAAAACCTTTGTGCCGCCTTTTAGTAGTTGGGTGTAACTGGCCGCTAGGCCTACGGTACTAAAGAACATAAGCATTAATGTGCTTTGTAGAGGCAGAGAGAATTCAAGCGTTATATTTTGAAAGTGTAAAATAGTGATGATGATGGCGACGATTAATCCACCAACTATCGGTTCTGGGATATTAAATCGTTGCAGTAGCGATATTTTCTTATTAAAGATATGCCCAATAAACAGCACTAAAAAAGCGATCAAAAAAGATTCTAGTTCACCAATTGAATAAATAGTATTCATATTACCTCTTGGTCTTTATACAGTCTTACATAACACGCTCAATCTAAAGCGAACCTGAATGAACAGGTAATAAAGCTGATGGTGTGATTAAAATTAAACTTAAAAATTGACAGACTATTGCTGCAGAATGAATGGATCCTGGCAGATGGAAGTGAACAGCATCATCATTGATGGCTGGGTATTCCATACTGGTTTTTAAGTTTTCTTAAATTGCGTTAAGCGCGAAGCTTAAGTATGTAGACAAACGTTACGTCTATGCATTGTATATGCATCGCAAGGTTTGTAATTTGGCTATCTGCGATTGATAGGTTAAATAAAAACAGTGATAGAATATATCATGCTTTGTCGATTTATCATTACCCTCAGCTATTATAGAATGCTTCTTAAACATATTGGTTGGTATTAAATGGTTTTCTGTGTGAATTTAGTACGTAATGTCGTTTTTAAACTATTTTCATGGTTCATCAATTTATGTGTAGTGTTTGGTAGTGCGAATCGATAGCGAACTTAGATTCAAATATTAAGGGACTTCATCTCGCCTTTAATTTACTCACGCGTCGATGATTGAAGCGCACGCGTAAATCGTAGCTTGAGCTGTCTCAATAAGGTAGAATAATATTTGTAACCGCGTACTCTAAGTGGATATTAGAGTTTAAAAACAATAATGAATGGAATCAATTTTGCGACGATTAAATTACAAAATAGTAAGTTTATTACCGCTATTTTTTGGGCTGAGTGCTCAAGTACAGGCAGCCACGGAAAGTGAGTGTATTGACAAGCAAGTCGAAGCCAGTCCAGCAGAAATGACATTAGGTGAAATAAGAGGCATATGCGCAGCACAAAGCAGCCTTGATGAAGATGGCACTGTCATCATCCGCGGTAAAAAAGTAAAAGCAGGGGTATTAACAAGACGTATTGTTGAGGAACGCCAGAATGATTCGTCGGAATTTGTGCTTACTCCTCATCGAATGAATTACATTCTACCAGTTTACAGTACGAATGAAGTTAATCCCGAAGCTTATAAAGACACAGAAGCCTTGGACGATGGTTACAAGACGGTCGAATCCAAATTTCAATTAAGTCTTAAGTTACCGTTAAGTTACAGTTCTTTGCTTGTTGACGGCGATCGTATCTATGCAGCATTCACTATCGAAGCTTGGTGGCAAGTTTATGCTAAGGATATATCGAGTCCCTTCCGAGAAACAAATTACCGTCCTGAGGTGTTCTATGTAGCACCACTTGATTGGCACCCTAATGATGCGAATACCGGAGTAATGGTTGGTTTTGAGCATCAATCAAATGGACGTTCTGGTAGCCTTTCTCGCTCATGGAATCGAGTTTACGCTGAGTTTATCTATGAACAAGGCAACTTAGTCTGGAGTGTGAGACCTTGGTATCGTCTAGCTGAAGATGAGAAAGTTGGTACCAGTCCAAAAGGGGACGATAACCCGGATATCGCTGATTATATGGGTAATGTCGAATATGGTATCGGTTACGCATTTGGTAAATATGAACTGAGCGCGGAGATGCGCCAAAACTTTGCAACCAATAATGGCTCGGTGCAGGTAAACCTAACAACGCCTTTATATGGTAAGTTGAAAGGTTACATCACTGTGTTTAATGGCTATGGTGAAAGCCTGATTGATTACAACCACAGTCAGACGCGCTTTGGTATTGGTATCGCGCTGAATAATATGTTTTAAGCGTATTAACCAAACTTACGCTCATGCGCTTGTAATGTTCGCTCTACCTTTTTTAACGCTAATGCTATTTTATCGGCGACACAAGGCGACGCGTGTTTATCTCTTAATAAGGTTGATGAGTGCGCGGCGCATAAGTTTTCAGCATCTGCCCATTGTGTGATTAATTGGGTTGCCCAATTTCGGAAGTCTTGTGCTGCGCCCGCTCTTTTTGCTAGTGTTTGTGGCAAGGTCATGTGAAATGCGACTTCTGGCTTTTTGAGTACACCAATGATACTAGGGAACTTCAAGTACATTAAAGTATCATCCACGTGTATGGTTTTAGATGCTTTGTGATAAGCAAGTACCGATGAAAAATGTAAGTTTTCGTTACTTGAAATGAAATCAACACCAGCCGGTACAGAAAACTCAAAATCGTCAGCATATAACGCGGCAAACTCGCTTGTTTCAGTGCGCTGTGATTGCCAAGGCAAGTCGGGAAATTTGTTTAGGTGACGCTGAGTTCCGTAGAGTTTAGCGTTCGGGTACTGCGCATGTACTTTTTGTACATGGATAGTATGGAAAGGGTGCAAGTTAATGATGGCGTCCAGATCTGCACCATTATTGGTTAACGCATCGACTTGGTTTTTAAGTTTGCCGGTTAATGTGTAGGCATCAAGCAAAACGAACTTACCATTTTCACAGCGTACAATCGAAGCATGAGTGCCTATGTTTAAGATACCGCCAATTTTAAAATCGCCGCGTATATTCCAAAAATTATCTGCAATATTTAGTATTTGTTCACTCATGATCTTTGTTACCTCAATATCTGCTTAGCTTTTGCTATAAAGCCACTATTTATGGTGACCGCTGTGGTAGTAGCAATAGCACAGGAAATTAGGTGTATATATCTAATTGACTATTATTAACATAAATAATTGCCGTAAATAATAGTGATAAACAGTTGGCGTAAATAATAATCATAAATCGTTGAAGTGAATAATGGTCGTAAAGAGTTGCGGTAACTTAGTCACAACAAGGAAAAATATGAGTTTAAAGAAAGCGTAATGAAGTTTATGACTTGGTTTTGTGCCCTTGCATAACTCATTTGCTTAAATTTGAATCGAAGGGCGTGTAAAGTGTGCATGCGACATAAGCTGGCTTGCTTGTGGAAACTAACTGCGGCATAATCTCTCTGTCGAAACAATAGACGGTCTGGCTAACAATGTTTAGCGGGATAAGTCGATAGTTAATGGCGGTTGTAGCTCAGTTGGTAGAGCCCCGGATTGTGATTCCGGTTGTCGAGGGTTCAATCCCCTTCAGTCGCCCCATATTAAAAAGCCTGCTTATATAAGCAGGCTTTTTTGGTTATAGAGTTATTAAAATCTAAATGATGACTTAAGCTTCAGTTAAAGTCTAAATTAATCTTTAAATAAAGTTGTAACCCGTCCAGTTTCTGAATCGTAGTTTATAGATATGTCTGCATTTTTTCTATTCTGAGTATCGCCTAAGGTTCTTAGGACGTAAGTACATTGGCTTTTATCACTGCCCCCATCGGCTTTGTGGCGATAAGCGGTAAAATCTTTTCCATCATCTTTTAGCGATACAGATGGTGGTGCGTTCAACAAGATCTTCCATAATTCCACACAACCCTTATCCTGTTGCCCTATGTTTTTAGTATTTTTTATAATCTTATTAGGTCCGCCTTTGTCGATGCCTATTGGGAATCCGCTTGGATTTACATCAATAGAGTTATCTGCATAGCCTGGGATATCCGCCATGTGTTCACTAAGACCTAGAATTTGGTAGCGTATTTGCACAAAACCCACAGCCTCTTGGTAAGCCGCCGCAATTGCTTTAACGCGACTAATCTCTGCATCTTCACGAAAATTAATAAATTTAGGGATCGCTACAGCCGCTAGTACCGCCAAAATGATGATGGTAATAGCTAATTCAATAAGGGTAAGCCCTGTGGTTTTGCTGTTCTAGATGACATATAGCGCCTATTTTATGCTTGCCTTTCTTAAGTGTAACTCATTATTAAGTAAGTGGTAAATGATTGGTGTATTCATTTTTGTCGATATGAGTCTCGTTCAATGCTTGATAATATATGGTGATATATAATATCGTAAAATTGAACTAAACGGGTGTTTCAAGCTGCTTTTCGTTTGGTTATTGGTCATTAGTTTTCATAAACTAGTAGCTATTTAGATATATAAACTGGTTTTGTTTTAATTGTGCGATCGAAGCCACTTATTAGGTACTTCTTAAGTGTTAATATCTTGTCGAGTTTACCTTTCTTTACTTATCCATAATAAAAGAGATTAATTATGTGGAATCGACTGAATAAATCTATGATGTGTTGCCAGATGCTGTTTGGCTTATCTTTCTACGGCGTAATGATTATTTTAACCCGCTTCTTTTTAGAAGATTTGGGGTATAGCGAAGCTGACACCATGATGGTTGTTGGCGCATTTTCAGCTATTGGTCCGTTGTTTGCTATTGCTGGTGGTTTCATTGCAGATAAGTTCTTAGGTGCTTATCGCTCGTTAACGATTGCTTATCTTGCCTTTGCCATGGGTTACGGCTTACTTGTTTTCGGAGCATCGGCAGGTAATGTAGAGTTGTGTCTGGTTGGTATTGCGCTAGCCAGTTACGGCCGTGGTCTTATGTCGCCTTCATATCCAAGTTTGTACAAACGTACATTCGCCAGCCAAGAAGATTTTGAAAACGGTTATCCAGTTAATTATTCAGTTAACAATGTAGGTGCATTTTTAGGGCAATATTTATTCCCAATGTTCGTACTTGCAATTGGTTTTAATGGCAGTTTCATGTTATCTGCTGTGATGGCTTTCATTGCTTTTGCTATTCTAGTCGTTTCACGTAAACCATTATCAACAGTAGGCGCTGAGATTGATCAAGCACCTGTAAGCACTAAAAATTGGATTGCATTCACTGTGTTATCTGTTGCCATGATCGGTTTAGTATTCTTCATGTTTTCAAATATGGATATTGGCCAGAATATCATCTACGCAATTGGTGCATCAGCGATCCTTTACTTCATCTCATTAATGCTTAAATCGGAACGTGCAGATGCATTAAAGATGGGTACTATCCTTATCATGACTGTATTAACAACGGCTTTCTTTGTTTATTACGGCCAAATGATGACGTCAATGACGATGGTAACAATTAATACTATGCGTGGTGATTTGTTCGGGTTTATCCCAATCGCACCTGAAGCGGCAATGGCAATGAATTCACTTTGGTGTATCGTTGGTGGTCCAGTGATCGTATATGTATTCTTATCACTTGAAAAACGCAATATTAACTTTACGACAGCCACTAAAATCGGTTTCGCATTTATCTTAACGGCAATCGCGTTTGGTATCCTGACGATGGCTGTATTGAATGTTGGTGAAGATGCTGTTATTCGCCCTGAAATCTTTATGGTGATTCATTTCTTCCAAGCATTTGCTGAAGTGATTGTGGGCAGTATGGTTGTAGCATTCATCTTGTCTGTAGCACCGAAACACATCGAAAACTTCTCGGTAAGCCTATACTCAGTCGCTATGGCAATGAGTGGTATCGTTGGTGCGGTATTCTCTACTTCAATTGCGATGGAGAAGGGGCAGGTGATCACGCAAGAAGTTGTGCAAACAGTTTACGGTGACTACTTCAGCCTATTAACAGGTTTAGCTGTGGTAATGGTATTTGTCGCATTCCTAGCATCATTTGTTATTCGTAAGATGCTTGAGAAGAGTAAAGAAGCTGAAGATATGACAACAGCTCAAGCGTAATTACACATTGTTTTAAATAATACGGTAGGGCTATGACCTAAGCTATAGACCTACGAAAAGAAGGCTTCTAAATTGATATTAGAAGCCTTCTTTATTTTTTACCGCTAATTTGGCCAGATCCAGATCTGGCTAGTGCAATCACGCTAAGCCAAATTTGCCCCATTCTGATTTAACGTAAATACTCAGTTGTAAATTATACGACCAAATATTCGATACTTTTTCTCATGACAACTAATCGTAAACTGTCATATCTATCCTACATTGGGAGCAAAATGATTTTCCCATGTATAGGTGTAGATTTAGACTCAATAAGTTCAATAGCTGATTGAACTTGATCTAATGGAATACAGCGGTCTACATCTAGCTGTATCTTATTGATTATGAAATGGTCTAACATCATCGTAAATTTTTCACGTCTGACATCTTTACCAACCGTGTTTTCCCAGTAACGTAAGAAAAATGTACTGAAATCGATATTCTGGTTTTTCGCATATTCATAAAAACGAGGCTCATAAAATTCCAGTGAAAGAGTTCCATAGTTGATATACCGACCCTTGATACCCACGGTATGAATCAGTTCAGTGCCCACTTTGCCTCCAATAGCATCAAATGCTACATTGGGTCTAGGCAAATTGAGCTGTTGAATTTGAGTAATTAGATCACCTTTAGCATCTATGACAATGCTTGAATCATATGCATAAGTTTCAGGTTTTGAAGTTACAACAAGAAGAGTAAACCCCAGCGATGAAGATAACTGCGCAAAAATCTTACCTATAGCAGAACTACCTGCATTGACAATCAGTACATCATCTCTTGTCAACTGAGCGACTTCTGTGGTCAAAACCCAAGCTGTTAACGCATTAATATATAATTGGCATGCGTAGCCGTTTTCCAGATGGTGAGGAATATGAAAGAGGTTATCTGGTGATACATCGATATATTTCTGCCAAGTACCACTGGTAGCCACAACGACTCTTTGACCTATGATAAATTTTTCATGGTTAGACTCGATGACTTGCCCGACGGCTTCGAATCCAGGAACTCTGGGTGGCTGATGACCATGCCGATATTGACCTATGCCATGAATAGACAACAGATCGCTTGGGTTAATATTTGTAGCTTCGATTTTGACCCTAATGTTATCTTTTTCAAGCGATTCCAACGGTAAATGCTCTACCGTCAATGAGTCCTTTGGGTTCCCGAAACAGATCTGGTTAATTCTGGTATTTGTCGTGGTGTCAGTCATCTCTTGACCATAAGTGGTTGAATTATTAACGTGCATCTAGGTATACTGGCGTTTTTTATCGTGAATGTCCATCTTTATACTTACCAGTCATGTGGCTCACTTTTGCCCCTTTCCTTGTTAGATTTGCTACTCATTCACAATATGATTATGTCTATTTGCCATACATTTTATCATGCAAATTTACCAACTGAGTTGATCATATTTATGCTCTAATAAAACGGTTAGATAGGATGATTTTATACAGTGTTATTGGTATGTTGGTGAAAGCAGTCTCGACCTTTAGAAACAGACAATAAAAAATTGCTGATATAATGATTATTTTCAATGGATGAAAGGTCATTTTAAATGGTGAACGGATTTGGTGATTTGAGACGTCCTACTATACAGAGCTTAAGGTAACTAAAATGAATATATCAATTGAGTCAATTTCCTTAGAAGACGTTGATTCGCTTTTAGCTTTTGAATTGACTAATCGCTCTTGGTTTGAGCAACATGTTCCGCCGCGTGATGACTCCTTCTACACTCCGCAAGGTGTGAGAGAGCAGATTTCCGAGTATTTATCACTGCATACTAAAGGTGAGATGTATCCAATGCTTATCCGTAGTGATTCTAATGAAGTTTGTGGCCGGATCAACGTTCATCGAGTTGAAACTGACACATGTTCTGGTGAGCTAGGTTATCGCATAGGTGAACAATTTACCTCTAAAGGTATTGCGTCAAAAGCGGTCGATATGTTGGTCGAATATTTGATCTCGGAGACTAAGTTGAATTCTTTGACAGCAGTGGTTCTATGCAGCAATTTAGGCTCACAAAAAGTACTTGAACGCAATGGTTTCAGCAAGATTAAGAACATTGCAGATTATTCGGATCTTAATGGTGAAGTCAAAGATGCTGTTGAGTACAAGCTACCGTTACCTTAATAAGGCGTTTAAGGCGTAATGGTTTAGGTTAGGTGTCAGTGTTGCTCACTACTTAACGCAGCGTTAATCTCAATTTCATCATACTTTATGTAATGCGAACTATATTCTTTGAAGCATAAGCGCTAAGCCAGTTATGTCCATCAATGGCTTAGGATGATCGTGTGAAGACTGTGAACACCAAGGGACTTTGTCGTAGCATAACTACCAAGCGACTTTGTCCTGACAGGAAGATAAGAGTAACAGATCGCAATACTGTGGAAGGTTGTTTTCATTATATAAAAAAAGCACTGAACGTATTCACGAACAGTGCTTTTTTATTATTATCATTTGCTTACGTATAAACAATGACGTTTATTTACTTAACCTTTATAGATCTTCGGGTTAAACGCATCACGTAACCAGTCACCCAGTAGGTTGATTACTAGAACTAGTGTAACCAGTAATACACCAGGGAAGGCTGTGATCCACCAAGCACCAGAGAAGATGTACTTAAAGCCAGTACTGATTAACGCACCCAATGAAGGTTGGTCAACCGGTAAACCTAAACCTAAGAATGATAGCGCAGCTTCTGACATGATCGCATTGGCAATTTGTACTGTTGAAATCACTAGGATAGGGGATAAACAGTTTGGCAGTATGTGTCTAAACATAATGCGCATCGATTTTAAGCCCATCACTTGTGCTGCTTCTACATATTCTTTTTGCTTTTCAGCCAATACCGACGCACGAATAGTACGTGCATATTGCGGCCATTCAGCCACACCAATGATCACCACGAGCATGACGACGGCATATTGACTAAAGAACTCACTACCAAAACTGGCTTTAAAGATGGCAGAGACAATAATTGCCACCATCATCGTCGAGAACGAGAGCTGGACGTCAGCAAAACGCATCAGGAAGCTATCAATACGGCCACCGAAGTAACCTGCTGATAGACCAATCACGATACCTAAGATTAACTGCACACCAACGGCTAAGAAACCGATAGTCAGTGATAAACGTGAACCATAAAGCATGGTTGATAAAATATCACGGCCTTGATCATCAGTACCCAATAGGAAACGTTCATCACCGTCTTCTAACCAAGAAGGGGGGAGCTCAGAATCCATAATATCAATACTGGTAATATCATACGGGTCTGTTGGTGCAATCAATGGTGCTGCGAACGCGCCAATCAAGAATGTTAAAAAGATCGCAAAACTGAACATTGCTACCTTATCTCTTAAGAAATAATAGATAAGGTCTGAATTTTTAAAGCGTTCCCAACGAGTCGGGACATGAGAAGATGTTACTGTATTCATACTCATTATCCTTTACCGGTGATGTTTACTGTTGGGTTAACGAACCCGTATAACAGATCTACAATGGTATTTGTTACTACAAAGATTAAACCTACAAAGATCACATACGCCGTAATTAGTGGTGTATCAACACGGTTAATCGCTTCTAAGAAGAGGAAACCTGTTCCAGGCCACTGGAATACTGTTTCAGTCAAAATTGTATAAGCAATCATAGTACCGATCTGCACACCACCAACGGTGATCACTGGTAACATGGTATTTTTAAGCGCATGTACGTAGTAAATCTTGTTTAATGATAAGCCTTTGGCTTTGGCAAATTTGACGTATTCAGAACTTAATGCTTCGAGCATTTCAGAGCGAACCAAGCGGATGAAAAGCGGCAACATGATAGAAGCCAATGAGATGCTTGGTAAAATTAAGTGTAAGAAACCATCCATAGTGAGGAAACCAGTTTCCCAACCCATGACATTCACGGTTTCACCACGTCCATAGGACGGTAGCCAATTAAGCTCGATAGAGAAAATATACATCAGCATGATTGCAGTTAAGAATACCGGTACAGAAATACCAATACTACTTACTGCCATGATTAATTTTGTTATTGCACTTTTGGGATGAATCGCCGAGTAGACACCTAATGGGATCGACACGAATACAATAATGACCGCGGCACCGAACACGAGTTCTAGCGTTGCTTGAAGTTTATCAAAAATAACTTCAGCTGCAGGTCTTTTAAAGAAATACGAGGTACCTAAATCACCTTGTAATGCATTAACAAGAAAGCGGCTATATTTAGTCATGTACGGATCGTTAAGACCTAGTTCATCACGCAGTGCTTGTCGCTCATCTTCTGAAACAGATTGGCCAACTAATTCGCGTAATGGATCGCCTAGATTATCTTGAATGGAAAATGCTACCAAACTGATCACGAACATTACTACCAAGGCCTGAAATAGGCGTTTGATCAGAAATGTGAACATTCCTTGTCTCCCAAAGTAATATGAAATTTATAACTTTTATAGCTATATTTTTGTAAAAATAATCGGTGTTTTTATCGCTATGAATTGATAAAAACACCGCATAGTCAGGTATTAAATACCCTTAGCAGTTAACGTTATTTAACTACTAGGTCACCGAAGTACGGGAAGTTTAGTGCGTTTACAATCGGATCAATTTGTAGATTCGATTTTGCGCCCCAAGCTAGATCTTGCCAATGTAGTGGCACGAAAGCAGCTTCTTCATACAAGATGTTTTCAACACGTTGTAGCATAACGCCACGTTTTGCTGTGTCTGTTTCAGCATTTGCGCTGTTTACTAACTTATCAACTTCAGCGTTTGAGTATTGACCGCAGTTATAAGCACCACGACCCGTTTCTTCATCACGTGTCATTGTTAAGAATTCAGAGAAGTTAGCTGAATCTTCAGTATCTGAATGCCAACCAATCATCATCATGTCTGCTGCGCAAAGATCAAACTCAGGCCAATATTGTGCTTTCGGCATTGTTTTAAGGTCAACTTTAATGCCGATTTTAGATAGCATTGAAGCAGTCGCTTGGGCGATTTTTGCATCGTTAACGTAACGGTTGTTTGGTGCCATCATTGAAAGTTTGAAGCCTTTTTCATAACCCGCATCTTTCATCAACTGTTTTGCTTTTTTCAAGTCATAACGTGGCACTAGGTCAGCGTCATAGCCAGAGTAACCAGCAGGACCTTGTTGGCCAGCTGTTGTACCAAAGCCTTTCATGATCTTCTTAACAATCGCGTCGTTATTGATTGCATGTACGATAGCTTGACGTACGCGCACATCTTTAAGTGCCGGATTACTGTTTTGGTTCATCTGGAATGTGATAATACGAGTACCAGATACTGTCACTAGATCAACATTCTTCGCGTTTTTAACACGTTTTTGATCGTTTGGTGCAACAGGGTGGATCATATCTACGTCACCAGAAAGAAGTGCAGCCACACGTGTCGCATCTTCTTTAATTGGCACAAGTGTTAGCTTATCAACGTTACCTGGTGATTTCTTGTCCCAGTAATCGTTGAAACGTTCGAATACAACTTTGACACCTTGTTCACGAGAAGCAACAGTGAACGGACCTGTACCTGAAACGTGTGTTGAAGCGTAAGAGCTACCATGTTTAACGATTTCAGACTTATCTTTACCGTCAGTTTTACCAGTGTAAAACTTCTTATCCATTGGGAAGATATAAGTTGCTGTCTGTAGTACCAGTGGGTACGGTTCTGAAGATACGATCTCTACAGTGTAGTCATCAACTTTGGTCATTTTTTCGTATGGAGAGAAAACGTTTTTGAAATCAACTGACGATTGTAGACGGTTGAATGTCCAAACAACGTCATCAGCTGTTAGTTGGTTACCAGAGTGGAATTTTACGCCTTTACGTAGGTGAAAACGGAAAGTTGTGTCATTCACACGTTCCCATTTTTCAGCGATACGGCCTTCAAAATCGAAATCTTTGGTAAAACGAACCAGAGGATCAAACAGCATGTGCGACATCTGTAGTGTACCACCAGATAGTTGCTCATGTGGGTCAAGCGATACTGGATCTGCATCATAAGCAACAGTAATATCTGCTGCAGCAGCGCTAAAGCTTAGGCCTGCGGCCATTAGGGCAATGGCTAGTTTGGTCTTTAAGGTTTTCATTTGCATAACTCCTTCATGCTGGGACGTAACGCCCATATGTGTTTATTTTTGTTATTATTTAACGGTTGTTTTTTCGTGTTTTCTTACAGCTAGAACACGAATAGAATTAGCTTGCTAGCTTGTCACGTAAGCCTTTAAATTCAGGCATTAACGAAACAAGATGTTTGCTGTATTCATGCTGTGGATTAGTAAATAATTCTTCAGTAGGCGCGACTTCAAGTAGCTTACCTTTTTGCATTACGCCCACACGGTCACTGATTTGACGAATAACCGGTAAATCATGACTGATGAATAACATCGTTAGATTAAGTTCGTCTTGTAAATCTTTAAGTAGGTTAAGAATCTGCGCCTGTACTGATACATCAAGTGCTGATGTTGGTTCATCACAAATTAATAAACGTGGACGAGTTGCCAATGCGCGAGCAATCGAAATACGTTGACGTTGACCACCAGAAAATTCATGCGGATATTTAACGCCAGCCATTCTGCCTAGGCCAACATGATCAAGTAGATCGTGTACGATTTGACGAATTTCAGTTTCAGACGAGGCCAATTTATGGAAACGAATCGGTTCTGAAATAATGTCATACACTTTCATTCTTGGATTCATCGATGTGTATGGATTTTGGAATACCATTTGCATCTGACGACGAATAGGACGACGTTCTTTTTCTGATTTCAATGCAGTTAAATCAATACCTTCAAAGGTGATTTTACCTTCGTTTGGTGCATACAGACCGGCGATAATACGGGCGATGGTTGATTTACCTGAACCTGACTCACCTACTAGACCGAAGGTTTCACCTTCATTGATCTCGAAGCTTACTTTGTTTGACGCTTGTACGTATTCACGTTTGCTTTCAAAGAATGAATCTTTAGTCACAAAGCGCAGGCTTACATCGTCAACACTTAATAGAGGGCCGGTGAATTCACGTTGATCTTCGCTCTGACCTAACCAATGGTTTTTAATATCGATTTGCTTCATTTCTACCGCTTCTTCGATGTAGCTAACCAGCGGGAAACGATCTAGTTTGATATCTGAACGCGGTACGGCAGAAATAAGACTACGTGTATAGTCATGGTCAGGGTCGCTAAGCACTTGCTTCGTTGGACCAAATTCAACAAGGTCACCACGGTACATTACCGCGATTTTATCGGTCACGTTGGATACTACGCCCATATCATGAGTCACTAGCATACAGCCAACGTTTTTCTTGATACATAGGTCGCGGATCAGCGTTAGAATTTGATCTTGAATTGATACGTCAAGTGCAGTGGTTGGTTCATCTGCAATGATTAAATCGGGTTCACAAGACAGGGCGATGGCGATAACCACACGTTGTCTCATACCACCAGAAAACTGGTGAGGATATTGTTTAATACGTAATTCAGGTTCTGGAATACCCACTTGCTCCATCAAGCTAAGTGAACGGCTAACCGCTTCTTTTTTGCTTACATTTAAATTAGCAAGGATGGTTTCCGTCATTTGCTGTTCGATAGTGAACAGTGGATTTAACGATGTCATTGGATCTTGGAAGATAAAGCCGATTTTAGAGCCACGAACTGAACGCATCTCTTGCGGTGTTAAACCTGATATTTTTTGACCTTCGAGGAATACTTCACCACTTGCGATCACACCTGGAGGGCTTAATAGATCAATAATGGCATTACCCACAGTTGATTTACCTGCACCAGATTCGCCAACTACACCAACGATTTCACCGCGTTCGATAGAAAAAGACAATGATTTCACTGCTGCGTGAACACCATGTCGAGACGGATATTCGATGCGAAGATTTTTTACTTCTAATAAAGACATTACCAGACCCTTATAACTCGATGATTCTACATCCAGTCTGAAAAATTGATTCCATTCATTATCAGCAGTATATGTCACTGATATGTTACGTGAGTATTAATCTGACAAATAAACTGCGATAAAGCAACATAAAAGGTATGAAAATCTATATTCTGCAAGTTTTTTGCACTATGAAGCAGGTTATCTACAGTTTATTTAGATTTATCAAAAATATTTAAGCGAAAAAACAGAGGTTTTTTACGTAAAATTAACCAATAGGTAATATATTAACTATTTAGTAACACCCTTGCTTAGCGCTTGATAAATCCAGTTCATAACCGGTCCACTGGCTTGATCTCGACGTTTAACAACGCCCATTTCAATTAATAATGGGTCAGTAATGTGGGCAGTTGATAATTCTACTAAGGCACCTTCATACCAGTGTATATTAGCGACGTGTTCAGGCACTAATGCCCAGCCGATTCCTCTAATAACTAGCTCCGTGATGTAATAATAACTGTCAATGTGCCAATGATTAGGAGAAATAGCTTTCGCTTCTGTCATGCCCATTCGATCGCGAATGACTAATTCTCGAAATTGATTCAACTGCTCTATTTTAGGAGCCGGGATCTTAGCCAGAGGATGCTCGGGGGCTACAATCAAGGTTTGACTGAATTTACCAATCGACATGAACTCCAACGAATCTAATAGTGTTTTTAAGTGAAACAAAATACCAATGTCGGCTTTTTTCTCATCGACCCATTTACCTATGTCGGCTTGTGAACCACTGATGATATTGATTTTAAGTAATGGATATTTATTGGCTATATCACTAAATAAATGTTGAAACGCCATAAGAGGTGCTGCTTCATCCATTGCGATAGTCAGTGATATTTCTTCACCGCCTGATACTGTCAATGCGCGAGACTGCAGGCGTTGGCATTGTTGTAAAACAGCTTCAGCTTCGGCATACATATCTTCACCAGCTAGCGTCAGTACCGGTAGTCGAGCACTGCGATCAAATAAGGTGATATCGAGATCCGCTTCTAAATTGGCGATAGCGGTGCTGACGCGTGATTGTGCTTTACCCAAATGACGTGCTGCGGCAGAGAAAGAACCGAGTTTTACCGCGGTGACGAATGCTTCTAATTGATCGACAGTCCAGTTCACTTTATTTCTCGCTTATCTATCGTTCTATTTAAGGCAGTCAGCTAGGCAGTAAATGCATCCACCTATCTGTTATTCGGATGGATGCTAACTTTCATCATTATCAAAAACAAGCATAATCCATTAAATAAATAACTATTCAATATTAACTAGAGGTTTTTGTGAGTTCATCGCAGTTACAAGTAGATCCATTAACGCAAAACATGCGTGACGTAGCATCCGATGCTCAGATAAAACGTTATTTTTGGCGTTATGCGATCCCGTCTATTGCAGCCATGTTAGTCAGTGGTCTTTATCAAATTATAGATGGTATTTTTGTTGGTCATTATGTTGGGGTTGAAGGGCTTGCGGGGATCAATATGGCGTGGCCGATCACCTTTGTGGTCTCTGGATTAGGGATCATGATTGGTATGGGCGGTGGCAGTCTTATTTCGATAAAACGGGGTGAAGACGACAAGGCTTCAGCGCAGCAAGCATTGAATACAAGTTTTGTGTTAATGACGGTATTAGCCGTATTTTCCGCCGCTGCTTTATTATTATGGGGCGCGGACTTACTGCGGGTTCAAGGTGGCGATGGGATCACTTTTACGCTTGGTCTAGATTACGTTAATGTCTTTGCTTTCGGTACTATTGCCACCATTATGGCCGCTGCTATTCCGATGTTAGCGCGCAATGATGAAAGTCCTAAGGTGGCGACGGCGTTAATGATCCTTGGCGCGTTATTAAATATTGTGCTCGATTATGTGTTTATTGTTTTGTGGCAGTGGCAACTTGAAGGCGCTGCGTTGGCGACCATTATTGCCCAGTCGGTGGTTGCGGTTCTCGGTATTATTTACTTTTTGTCTCAGTACTCAAGTTTAAAATTAGACAAGAGTTTAGTTAAAGTTAACCCGCTTATGGCAACTCGAATTATTAGCTTAGGAGCCTCATCGTTAGTCATGTATTTGTATACCAGTTTTGTGTTTGCGCTGCATAACCGTTTATTCATGCAGTACGGCACGTCTGTGACGGTGGGCGCGTTTGCTATTGTCGGTTATATCATGACGGTTTATTACTTGATCGCAGAAGGCATTGCAGAAGGCATGCAACCACCGGTGAGTTATTATTTTGGTGCGCAACAGTTTGAAAATATCAAAAAGATGCTGTTCATGTCGATAAAAGTCACGGTTATTACCGGTATTGGTTTTATCATCGTTTTAAATGTGTTGCCAAATCTGATGATCAGTTTATTCACCAGTGACGATTTCACCAGTGAGAGTACCACGCTAATTTCAGAAGCTAAAAATGGTATTCATTTACATTTATTCGCGATGTTTTTAGATGGCATGATTGTACTGGCATCGGTGTATTTCATGGCGATAGGCAAGGGCGCAAAAGCATTAGCAATATCGGTGGGTAATATGCTCATTCAACTGCCGTTTTTATATTTCTTACCGCAGTGGTTTGGGGTTAATGGTATATGGTTAGCCTTACCTTTATCTAATATCGTGTTGTTTGTGATTGTCGCCCCCGTGGTTTGGCACGACATAAAACAACGAGAAAGGGCACTTGCTAATAGTCCTTGTTGATAGCCCTTGTGCTTAGCTCTGGTTAATAGCCCTTGTTAGCCGTTTTAGTGAGCCGACCTTGTTTATTTAAACTATAACAATCAAGATCGTTGGCTAAAAAAAGATTATTGCTATAAACAGTACGCGCTTCGTTTTCGATATCAAAAATTGAAGGGCTGCTGTGTATTGAATTTTGGTAGCGTGGACTAAAGTGAGTCAATACTAAGTTATCTAGACCGATATTATGAGCAAACTGAGCCACCAGTTTGGCGTAGCTATGTTGTGGGCCTGCCCCCACTTTAATAGCGATATCTTCGGTATAGGTGGCTTCATGTACCAGCACGTTGGCTGTTTTAGCGGCTTGAGTCAGCAGTGTTGGATCATCGTTATCACCCGAGACGATGATCTTACGCGGATTGTGCAGCGGTAATAAGTAATCTTGCGCATAAACAATGCGGCCGTCATCAAGTTGTACATTTAAGCCTTGTTGCAACTCGCCCCACAGCTTGCCACGCGCGACCTTATGCTGCGCTAATTTGTCCGTATCGAGCTTATTACTTAAGCGGTTTTCATTAAAGCTATAGGCAAAAGCAGGTACGCGATGGGATAGCTCAATGGCTTCGACATCAAACTCAATCGCTAAATCTTCCAGTGAACAAATATCATCATCAATAGGCTTATATTTGAGTTCATAGCTTAAATGCAGGTCGGTCGCTGTTTGCATTACCTCTATGAAGGTTTGAATGGCGGTTGGCCCTACAATCCACAGAGGCTCGGTTCTACCAGACATTGCCGCACTGGCGAGTAATCCAGGTAAACCATAACAATGATCGCCATGCACATGCGTAATAAAGATGGCTTGTAAGCGTGCTAACGACAGTTTGGTATGCAGCAATTGGTGTTGCGTACCTTCACCACAATCAACTAAGCACCATTGCTTAGAATTAGCTCGGCGAATCGCTAAACCAGATACATTACGATTTTTGGTCGGCATACCTGCAGAGGTGCCTAAAAATACTATTTCCATAATGAGCTTCTTTTTTATTATCTAAGTCGTTGTGAGTTATTAAACATGTGTCATGTAGAACGTCATGGCGTCGTTATTTGTGTACTGCTCTTTAGTTGAATAAGAATTGATTTAAAATAGTTATGGATATAAACAGAATTAATTATCGCTTCAGTGGTCTAGTACCTTAGTCACACCTTGGTTACTCAGAGTTACCAACATACTTATTAGGTGATTAAGTCGTGTTTAACATAGCGACTTTTCCATAGGTTGTAAATAAGGGAAATATAGTGAAAATTACCACCGTCCAAATGGATGTGAATTATAAGAATAAAACGGCAAATATAGAAACTGTGCGAAAGCTACTTAATGAAGCGGATTCATTAGGAGAGGTTGTGTTGTTACCTGAGCTTTTTAGTACCGGATATTTGTTTAATGATCCAAGTGAGATCCACGCACTCTCTGAATCGTTAGACGATAGTCAGACATTACGGGATCTACAGGCAATAGCTACGCTGCATGATGTAGTGATTGTTGCTGGTATTGCAGAAAAAGCAGGGGACTGTTTTTATAATACCGCTGTGTTGGTCGATAAACATGGATTGAAAGACAAATATCGAAAAATTGCACTGACAAATGTGGATAAACAGTATTTTTCACGTGGTCGTGACATAGTTACGTTCGAGCATTTAGGTGTAACATTTGGTTTAGCTATTTGTTTTGATTTATGGTTTCCTGAGATCATAAGATTGTATGCAGAAAAAGGTGTTGATGTACTGTTGCACCCAGCGAATTTTGGTGGCGAACAAAGTTTGCATATTGCCCGTGCTCGCGCTATCGAAAACAGCATGTTTGTCTTTACTTGTAATCGTATTGGTCGTGAAGATACGAGGGCAATAAGCGGAAGTTATTGTGGCAAAAGCCAAGCTATTTCACCTACAGGTGTACCGTTAATGCTGTGCAGTTCTGGTGCCGAAGTGCAAACGCTCACTATCGACGTTGATGCAGGAAAAGACAAAAAAGTAATTGGTGTTAATCTGTTCGATGAAATGACCGAAATTACGAATGAGATAATTGGCTAGAGCATGAATAAGATTTAGATTTAAGGCTGAGATTAAAAATTAAAACCTGAAATTGTAAGGCGGGTGTGAAATTGATTTATTGTGAATATTTCAACACCCGCCTTGTGATTAAACGTCGCTATTATTCAGAAAACGTCGATAAATGCTGTTTTACTTCGTCAGAGGCGAATGCATGTTCAATGCTGATGTTGTAAATATTGAAGTAGTCTTCACGGCTTAAGTTAAACTCTTCCATCACTTTACGTACTTCATCTGTCATTGTGGTATTTGACACGGTACGGTTATCGGTATTAATGGTGATTTGAATACCATCTTGATAGAAAGCTTTAACTGGGTGGCTCGCTAAATTATCAACTGCTTTTGTTTGCACATTACTGCTTGGGCAAGTTTCTAAGGCAATATTTTGCGCTTTAACCAGCTCGTATGCACCTTCATGGCCTGTAATATGAATACCGTGACCAACACGTTCAGCACCTAATAATGACACTGCATCAAATACATTTTGACCGACGCCTTGCTCACCTGCATGAATGGTTACACGGTAACCTTTTTCAATCGCGTATTGTGCGTAAGGTACAAACTGCTCGCAGAAACCTGGTGCTTCACCACCGGCTAGATCGAAAGCTACAATACCGTCGTTTAAGTATTTCGCCGCAGTATCAAGTACTTCTTTAATTCTATCTTTTGGCATGTGACGCAAGATAGATAAAATGTAGTTACCTTTGATGTCATACATCGCTTCGGCACGTTTCATCCCAGCAACAACACTATCAAATACCTGCTCTAGGGTTAGACCTTGTTCAAGGTGGAGCATTGGACCAAAACGTACTTCGAGGTATTTGACGTTTTCTTGTGCTGCATCTTCAAATAATTCAAAAGAAATGCGTTCGATACCAGCGGCTGTTTGCATGACTGATAATGGTAAGTCAAAACGCTGTAAGTACTCACCAAGATCGGTACATGTCTCTGGTGCGATCATCAAGGTTCTGATTTCTTCAATGTCATTACTTGGCAGGGTAATGTTTTGTTCTGCAGCAAGTGCAATGATTGTTTCTGGGCGAACACTGCCGTCTAGGTGGCAATGTAAGTCAATCTTTGGTAAGTCAAAGTAATTCATGAGTCTCTACCTTTATATATTATTTTAGGTTTTAAAGTTACAGACTTCATAATCAAGAGTTTAAGGATCTTGGTAGAAACTCCCAAACCATATTATTGGGATTATACGAAGTGATTTTACGGGAGTAGTTTAACAGGCTGTTTTCAACACTGCAATTGGAGATGCTATCCTCAGAAATGCCCCTTCGATACTCTCAATGTTGATATTATTTATTGATTCTTGATAGGCATTAATTAGGAATAGTTTAGTATTAATTAGAAATGGCTTAGTATTAGTTAGGAATAGCTTAGTGTTAATGAAGGCATAGGATTTTAAGATGAAGATTCAAATATCGGCAAGTAATGCGCTGTGTAAGTGGATGAAACTTGATTTAGATAGAATAACCAGTATCGACGGTAAACGTATTGGCACCCAAACGATTACGACAGATGCTGAAACGCTTGCTTGGCAATGTCATGTAATAAAAAACCACAACAATGATAGAAACGGCACCGTTATTGCGGTTGAAGCCCGTAGCCGATATGTCATTATTCTTCCTGATCTAGCGCCACCAACTCAAGCTGAATTTGAAGAGCTTTTTTTAGGGCGGCTATTTATTGAAGTGGCTAATTTAATGCTACATAGTAGGGCGATTGAAGAATCGGTTGCTGACATAGTAGCGTCTGAATTTACAACACAGGATAAGGAATTTTGTTGGTTTAAAAATACCGACTTGAGTGTTAATGGTCATGTTATCGATGCCGAATCTTGGATCCGTCAAAGCAGTGACAATAATGACGTAACGGCTTATAACGATGATGAAGCATATGGTTTGTCTATGCACATTAATGAAATGCGCAAAGGTATTGCTAAAGAAGGGCGTAATAGCCGCTTTGTGCCGGTCGAACGTTTACTTGAAGATGCTTTATTTCGTTTTGCCAAAGGTTTAGCCCAAAACAGTTATCCTGACACACCTAATGGCCACTTTCCCAGCCCTTATCCAAAACCGATTGCAGTTAATAAACAAGTACCGAAAGTGATACCTGATAACGTGGTTTGTTTAACAAGCTTTCGTAAACAAAAATTGCAGTAATATAACGTCGACCAGTTACCAGCTAGACTTTTATCGTGGCTGGTTTATCTTTCATATTAGCAATCAAGGCTCCGATTAAAATCAACGCCAGTGCAATAACTATGTTAACAGACCAAGCGTTAAAACCTGCAATAGCCAAGATGATAGAAGAGATGAGCGGTGTGCTAAAACTCAATGACGCTAACAATTGTTGATTGCCTTTTTTTAAGGCAACGTCCCATAAATAAAAAGCGCCGCCGACCGGCCCTAATCCGAGTAATAATATCCCGCCCCATTCCGATAGGCTAAAATTCCAATGACTGGTTTCAAATTGCCAATGCGCGCTCAATGCCAATAGAGCAACTGCCGCAGATAACCAAGCGATATCTTCAACTTCGTTGTCTGATGTAGACAAAAACCATGAATAGCAGCCCCAAATAATGGCGCAGATAGCCGCAAGCAAATAACCAATACGATATTCGCTATTTAATGTTAAATCACCATTGCCCACAATAATGAAGGCGATGCCGATAAAGCCTAAGCTGCCGCCGATGAGTGCTCTGAATCGACTTTGTTTGTTCGCCACTAGTGTGGCTAATAATAATGGCCACAGATAGACAATCAAGCTGACCTCGATAACGGGGGCGAATTTAAGCGCCATGAAATAACAGAAGTGGAAACCAAACAGTCCAATTATGCCAAGCAGCCACTGTGTTAGGGTTAACGATGGTTTGGTAAATATGGGTTTTTTAATCGCAATTCGTTTGATAACGATAATGACTGCGGAAATAGAAAAACAAAGTGAGAGCAATTGAAATGCAGGGATATTAGCCGTTATTGTGCCTAACAGCGCTAAAGTGCCCCACAATCCAATTGCCATAAAACCGTATAGTGTAGCCATTGTTATTATCCTGAAGTCATATTTAAAACCGTATAATAAGGCTTGAATAAACACGTTAGTTTGCTGAAAGGACGATTTTATTGGCTGAAACGCTGCTTGTTTATAGCTGGCTAACTAATAGCTGAATGCTTTGGGAGATTGACCAAAATAACGCGAAAAACGTCGACTAAAGGCCGATAGGTCTTGGTAGCCGATTTGCTCTGCGACAATGCGAATTGGCAGGTCGGTATGAGCGAGCAGCGCTGAAGCCTTTTCCATACGCAGTTGGGTGATATATTGATGTGTAGTCATGCCCATACTTTGTTTGAACAATTTTTTGTATTGGCTTGTGCTTAAGCACGCAATGTCAGCTAACTGCTCAATGCTAAATAGTATGCTGAGATCTTGTTTAATAAAGTGAATAACCTCCGCTATTCGAGAGTCGATGCGTTCATGGCATGTTTGTTGAGCAAGGAGTTGATAGAACAATTCAAACGCAGTCGATTCAAGCTGTTTATTGACTTGATGTGCCAGCTGTTTGTCGATGAATTGTATATAAGCAAGCAGGGGTGGGTTAATCGAGAACTTTTCAATCTTTGATGCGGTAATATTATCTGGAAGAATTACCATATCAACCACAATAAAACGGGCGGCGTCATCTGCCCGAAAGTCATGTTGCTGCCCTGCTTTAATGATCACGCAATCACCAATACTTACTTTACCTGTGTAATCGCCAACCTTAATATCAATTGCGCCATGTAAGGGTAATACCAGCTGGTGGAACTCATGATAATGACTGCGTATTTGGCTTGTATAAGTACGAATTGAAAGGTTGTTATGCATGTTTATCGCTTATCCTTAGCAATTGACGGTCGGTCATATCTTAAAGGGTAAGAGTTTATTTTAAAACGATATTAATAATAAAGTATGACTTTAATATTAATAAAGGGGTCAAAATGAAGAACACTATCTTAGCAGCAACTATTTTCTCTTCATTTCTATCTGTCCTTATAAATACTGGTGGTTCAGTATCTTATGCTGCTCTTCAAGCAGAAGGGCAAGAGTTATCTCTGCGATGAATAACGCAGAATAAATACAGTTAGTAAAATTGGTGCTGATTACTTTTGATTGGCCCCAATAAAAATACCTCTATTTAATTAGAATTAAACACCTACTTTATAGGTAGTGTGATAAACCTCTGATGTTAATTGATTGCTTAATGGTGTTGATTGATTAGTAACTGTAAACAACTGTAAAATAATGTAAATAATAAAAACCTCTTGGTTGTTAATTAGATTGAAGCTAGTTATTAGCTTAGCAAAAGGTTTCATGGAAGTCTTACAGTTGAATTATCTGCCGTATTACTTTAAATATTGAATATTTATAAAGGATTTAAAATGAAGAAGACAATTTTAGCAGCAGCAATAGCACTTTCAATGATTTCTGGTTGTTCAATGATGGGTGCTTCAGAGCAAACACCTGATGAACTACTTGTTGCAGTACAAGAAGTTTCATCACAAGAATATACAGCATCAAAAATTGCTCCTTTAGAACAAACTCGTATGGCAGTAAACACATTATCAGCTGAAGCACAGCCAGTTTATGCTGACTATGTTAACCACTTGAACTCTAACGATGACGCAAAACAGATCCAAGCTGGTCTAAGTATGCAAGAAACAGAAGAAGATAAAGCCGCATTTTGGGCAACGTTGTCTAAAGAAGAACAAGCTGCATACACTGATTTTGTTAATGACGAATATATGACAGCAGTTTATAAAAAAGCAGCTGTTGTAGGCCTAGAAATTGCTGCACAAACAGCAGCGTTTAGCCAATTAGATACTAAAGCTTTAATGGGGAATTTAGATTTTTCAGATATGGGTCAAGAAGCAAGCAACGTAGATCTAACGGTAGATCAACTAGCACTATTGAATGACACAATCTACAGCCTATATCAAGAATATCAATACAATAAAGCAGCTGGCTTCATCAAGTAACTACCTATCTTCTTTATTAATTTAAAACCTGAGGCTATAAATCTCGGGTTTTTTAGGATCATGAATGAACAAAAATAAAATATTAGTAATGTTAGCTTTAATTGGGCTAGCGGGCTGCCAATCAACACCTTCAAATTTATATGCTGATAAAGAAGCAGAGATAGGAGAAAATTCAACGTTACAAATCGTAACCGCTGAAGGTCTTTCGGATGAACGAAACATAACTGTACCCGCTGGCTATAGCGTTAAAGAATTTACGCGTTTATCAATTGCGCCGTACATTACAAAGGTTGGGTTCGATAAAGACTCGATTCAAACTACGATTGATAATGGAATGCCTGCAATCATGCTCGGTGATGGTTTAGCACGAACACAGCGTTTTGTGGTATTAGATAGAACAAGTACGGCACGTGATTATGAAGTTACATTCCAGGCGGAAAATACACGTTCAGAAGGCGCTATTGTTCTCGGTGAAGCTCTTAATCCTGATTATATTTTGGAAGCATCTGTTCAACTTGGGACATCGACCAAAAAAATTAGTGACGAACGAGGGAATTATCAAGAATTAACATTTCGTAGCGTTGTGAGTGCAAAGTTAATCGATGGTACAACTCGTGAAATAAAACATGCTTTCCCACCTATTAGATATAATTTAGAACCAAAAACTTACGTCAGATCTAAGAACAGAGAATGGATAGCAGGTTTTAAATATACTGAACCAGAAGTTATAGATGCAGCTTACCAAGAAGCGGCACAAAAAAGTTTACAAGTCTTAGTTACAGATGTCATGCAGCAATTCCCTGTTGGTGGAAAAGCCGTTCACTATCGAAGTAATCGTTTTGCTATTGCTGCGGGTTCTTCTGAAGGGCTACCAACACAAGGTGTTAAAATACCAGCAATTATTTTCCTTGATGAGTTTGGTCTTCCTATACCTTTAGCTTCGGGGTATTTAACACCAGGCGGTGAGCATTCAAGTACATTTGAAGTTATTAAGTGGAAAGAAAGTGATAAAGATGCAATGAGTATTCGAAAAAAACTTGAGGCACTTGGCAAAGATTATTTAGATCGTAATAAAATATATGCTGTATCGGTTGGTACATCAGCTGATTGGAAACTATAAAATGAAAAAACTACTTCGTAATATCTATTCAGCATTAGCACTTGTAACGGCTTTATTGCTTATATCACCACTGGCGGTTGCTGGTGATCCTATGGACGATGTATTTTCACTATTAGATAGTGGTGGCGGTACGCGTTCAGGTATGAATAAGGTGGATGGATATTACGTTGTAGCCATGGGTACATCTAGCCGTTCTTCAGAAGCTAAAGGTTATGAAGAAGCTAGAATAAATGCTTTGCGTCAGTTAACCGAAATGATTAACGGTGTGACGATGAGTGGCAGTACAAGTTCATCAATGGAATATGTCACTGTTTCAGATGGCGATAGCAATAGTGAATTCTCTAAAGAATCGTTTATAGATGTTGCGAATGTGAGCTTTAAAGGCCAGTTGTCTGCGGCTAAAATGTTGAAGAAAGGCCAATATGATGGTGACTACTTTGTCGCGATTAGTATTGCGCAGTCAGATATTAAAAATGTAAATAAGCTTCAATCTACGGCCGGTAATTCGAATCGCGGTGGTAACACTATCATCATATCGACAGATGCTAGTAATCAAAGTATTGCTGACTTTAATAACGGCTCTTCTTCTGTTGAAGCGAAAGGTCTTGCGTCAATGAAAGTCGGTGAGCAAAAAGCACGAGAGCAAGCATTACAAGACGCAATTCGCAATGCGGTTCAACAGGCTCAAGGTGTGATGTTGCAAGGGAAATCGGGCACATTTAATGATGCATTGACGATGGCGCTGTCAACGAAGACAGAAGGCTACGTTAACGAATACGAGATCCTAGATGAAGATATTGAACGTGGTAGCTATTACGTCATTCTCATGGCTGAAGTTAACTCAGGAAAATTATTAAATGACGTTAATTTTTACCTTAATGTTTTAGGTCAACCTATCTTTACGGTCACCTCTGAAAACAAATCAAAATCAGCCTGGATCTCCGATGAACTAGAACGTCTTGGCTTTTCACTTAACGATGGCAAAACAGAAGCCACTCACTCTTTCGCTTTGAAACAAAGTCAGCGCCAAATTGAAGATCATAAGGGCAGTAAAGGTATAGAAACGGCATTAACTGTGACGTTAAAAGATAACTATACCGGCGATATATTATTTACGGTTATCAACGAACCCATCAAAACCCGTATCGTTGTTAAGCCCGTCAGTCGTGCGAAACAAGTATCTGAACATGTTGCCTATAAGCAAATGAAAAAGAAACTCGGTATCGAAGTTATTCAATCTTTAGCTAAAAATGCAGAAAAAGGCACTGTTTATAAAATTGTGCTGAAGAATGCGAAACGTACCGATGTTGATATTTTTAAGCACGTGTTAAACAACGGTACTGCTGGCAGTGTTGAATCTTGGGATTGGGATAAAACAGGCAAAAAAATGACGCTGAATTATCGTTTTTCAGGACCGCTTAGTGAGGCTTTTGATCAAGGTTTACACGAGATCTATCGGACCTTTAAAACGCAAGGTAAGGGCCGACGTCCACATATGGAAAAGAAAGATCCACGTGCTGCGTATTTTAATATGGTAAGAAGTTAATGAAAAAATTGAGTTTTTTATTAGCCCTTTTAATATCTCAATCCGTATTTGGATTTGATGCAAGGGAGTTATATAACCAAAAATATGCCACGGTAGATACAGGCGTTTATGAAGATAGTGGTTATCTATTTTTTGTTGTTAAGCAACAGTGTCTAACAACAAAAAAATATTCAGGCACTGATGAGTCAGATGCTGCTGAATTAACATTTTATGGATTGCTCGCCAGTGAAATTAAACAACGAAGCGTTTCTTTTGATCCGAGTTCAATCTCATTCGATGGTCAACTACGTCAAGATATTTACGATCATGTATCAAATAAATATAACGCGAAGAACTTAATTTCACATCAGTTGTTGTTTGATCGCGATAACAAAAGTTGCACTCGTGAATATGTACAAATTGCCGAAGCGATACAATTTGAAAAAAACAAAATAACTATACCTGCAATTGATATAAACAATGCACAAAGTGAGCTCTTCAGCACAGCATTAAAAGATCAAGATAATGCTCGTATTCATGCCTATTTTCAATCATTGGGGTTACAGAGGTTAGCGTTAATATATCGTGAAATTGAGAGTGATTCAGTTTATCCATTTGGACTTCAATTTCATAGTGACGCAAGTACATATGAAAAATTTTGTAATGAAAATCAGTATTGTAAGTCAGCGCTGAAGATTAATTCTCCGCATGATTTTAACGGTGTGTTAGCAAAAGTTATCGATGCTAAAGGTATTATTAATATCACATCATTAACTAATAATATTGCGTTGAGTAATGAATACTATATCAAAGCAAAAGCTAATTTTGATCATGGCCAAAGTCCTCATAAAATAATTTCAGATTTAACGCTTGCTATTAATGCGCAATCAAAAAATGCAGAAGCATGGAAAATGCTCTCAACGATATTTAGAGCGACGAACAAAGAACAATTAGCGCTTTATGCCAGTAATCAATACATTATTCAAACACCAGCATCAGTAGAAGCCTGGGTTTACTTAATGAAGTCACTATCAGCGCTCGATAAAGATGAAGCAGACTCGTTGCATTCATTATTAGTTTTAATCACCAGTCATGTTGAGTTATCAGCATGGGCACAAAAACAAATCAAGGAATACCGATGAACAATACGTTGAAGCCATTAACACTAGCTATTGCTTTAGTTTTTTCTCCGACTACTTTTGCGGAAGATTTTATTCCACAGCAAAGTGCCCCTGCACTCGAAGCCATGACTGCAGTAACGGAAGCTCCGTTTGTACAAGAGGCTGTTAGCGAAGAGTTTGTATCTGCTGAGCAACAGGTTCTAGATTTCATGAATACTAAAGGTTGGAATGAAGGCTGGGATCCTACAAAACAGCGTTTATTCGTGATGCATTCAGAGAGTTTTAATACTGAAGATCCATCATACGATGATTCATTTATTACTAAACGTTCGCAATATGCATTGATTACCTCAATGGGCTCTAAAGCGAAGATGGTTGAGTTTATGCGTACTCAAATGACAGCGATGGATCAAATGTCGGCGCCTGGTACAGACGTACATGCTGCTTTAAATGCAAAATATCAAAAGCTAGAAAAAAAGATTGATGCTCAGCAACGTCAATTAATGAAACTGCTTGCAGAAGTTGATGCTGCAGAAGCTGAAAAATTAAAAGGTGTTACTTGGCAAGACCGAAGAGACGCTTATGCTGATGCTTTAATTAAAAAATTAGATGAATCATACAGCGCAGGTAAATTACAAGATAAAAAATTAGCTAAATTTGAAAAAGCTAAGAAACGCTATTTAGAAGCTGCAACTGAAATGTCTGAGATTGAAAAACAAGCACAAGCAATCAAAGGTTCAGTTTCTTTGGAAGCAACAAGTACGGTAGAGACATTAGCTAAAGCGCCTATTATGGGAGCATCTATTTTATTACAATCTGAATCATGGAATGAAGAAGAGGAAGAATATCAAGTTGCGACATTAATGGTATGGAGCCCTAAATTAGAAAAAGCAGCTAAAGCAATCATCACTGGTGAAGAATTCCCCCTTAAACCTAAAAAAGCAATGACGGTAGGGAACTGGCTTAAAACGCAAGAAGCTGCGACTTTGGTTGGACCAAGACAGTATGTTGATAAAGATGGTCATCGCTGGTTTATCGGTGCTTATGCAATGCCAGTTGAAGGCTCATCTTCTTTAAAACGTAAAAATAAAGGCATTGCTGAATTGTTTGCTAAAAAAGAAGCGGCAATGGCTTTATATGCTGATATTGAAACTCAAAAGTCAGCTGCTATTGCAATGCAAACTCGTAGTGGAGATCTAAAAGGTAAAGACCATACAGAAGTAGCAACGAGTCTTGCAGAAACAACTAAACAGTCAATCGAAAATCGCCCAGTAAGTGGCTTATCAAAACTATTTACTAAAACAGTTGTTCACCCAATTTCACAACAAAAGATTTATGTTGTAGCTTATGGTATTTCGGGTAATAGCGCAGCTGAAGCCTTGAAAATGGAACGTTCAGCATTTCAATCAGCAGCATCAGGTAACCGTGCTATCCAACAAAGCATTGCAGATAAAAAGCAACTTGATAAAGAACTGACTAAATCTAATGCTGTCGTTCAAAGTTCAAATGTTTCATTAGCGGAAGAAAACAAAGTCAAAGCTAACGTGACGAACCACTCTGTGAAAATTAAATCAACATCAACAACTAATTCACTCCTTAATGCACCAAGCATTGATGAAGATGATTTTTAATTAGCACCTACTACAGCAGCTGTTATAACCAGAGATTCTGAGAGCTCTGGTTATAACTTACAATAAAAACAACAAGGAATAATAATGAAAAAATTACTCGCACTATCTGCTTTAATGTTAGCTTTAACGGGCTGTCAAACCACACAACAAGCTGTTGTTGAAGTTAAACCACAACCTGCAGAATGTTACTACTACGGTAAATCAGAAATGGCAGCGCCAAACTGGATCTGTAACCCAAATGCTAACCGTGACGAGTTTATTCGTGAAGCTGTTGGCTTTAGTGGTAACACAGCTGGTGGGATTGCACATCAGAAAAATTTAGCGATCTTACAAGCTAAAAAAGAATTAGCAGACCAAGTGAAAACTGAAATAATCTCAAAAGTGAAGAGTAAAGTCGGCACTTTAGGTGTTGACGGTGCTGCTGGTGCAAGCTCAGCTACATCAGCTGAAATGGAAGCGATTGCTAATGTGCAACTTGAAGGCGTTGAAATTATTCGTTCATTCCGTGGACCTGATAGTTACTTCTACGTTCACGTCGGTCTACCTCGTGATGTATTCAAACAAAATGTAGAAAACGTAATCGCTGCAGTGGAAGAGAAATCACCTGCAACAGTATCGACAACAAACCCTGCTACAAATAAGCAATTATCAGATGATATTGCAAAAGCTCTTGGCGAGATGTAAGGAATAATGACTATGGCTAGATTTGTAAAACCATTAGTACTAAGCATAAGCTTGTTTACAAGTTTAGCTGTAGTTCAAAATGTGGCAGCAGAAGACAGTTTTGCGGAAAATAAAGCGGCAATGCTTTCTACCTTCAACCAATCAAAACAAAATTCTATAGATGCTTTCGAAAATTCAAAGTTAGAATACTTAGCACAGTTCAATAAAGTGAAACAAGAACTCGCTAAAACATGGGATACTCCAGAATTAACAAGCCGCAGTACTTGGGTGCAGTACAGCCAAGATAATACTGTTAAAAGAGCGGTTAATTTTGAAACAGGTAAGATTACCGTTGAAGTTGTTGGTGATAATTTAACCTCTCAAAATATTGCTGATGTTGTACAAACGCAATTAACAGAATTACAGACTGAAACAACAGCTGAAGCTTATAAAAAAGACAAAGTTGTGACTAGTGAAAAGCCAAGTAAGTTGGTCGCAAACAATAAGATGTTACCAGACGTAAATGTTGAAGCATTAACTAAGTCGGCAACGACATCGTCAATAATGCAGAGTAATGGACTGCAGATCACACGCGTAAGTATGAATTATCCAAAAGATAATGTAGCAAAAAAAGGGTTAGTTTATTTACCTTCAGTGATGGAGAAATCAGCTAAATGGGATGTTAAACCTGATCTTATTTTAGCTATTATGCATACCGAAAGTCACTTTAACCCTATGGCTCAATCACATATTCCCGCCTATGGTTTAATGCAGGTCGTACCTACCTCAGCAGGTAGAGATGTGACTAAACGCTTTTTAGGCAAAGAGCAATTGTTACCGGCTGAAGTGCTATTTAACCCTGAGTTCAATATTGATATTGGTACTGGTTACCTTAATATTTTACAAGCGCACTATTTACGTAAGGTAAAAAACCCTGAAATTCGTACTTATTTAGCTATTTCAGCTTATAACGGGGGGATTGGTGCAGTAGCAAGACACTTCACGGGTAAAACATCATTATCCGCTTTAGCAAAAAAAGCGAATACATTAGAACCTGACGCTGTATATTTTTCATTGGTTAACGATTTTCCTGCAGCAGAAACACGCAATTATTTAAAGAAAGTATATGCTAAGCAACAGTTTTATAAAAAAATGCTCGCTGTGAGTAATATATAAATGCTTGCTAAAATTTTACTCTTCATTGTTAGTTTTTGTTCATTCCCTGTGTTTGCTATACCACAATGGGTAAATACACCTCCGAGTCCAGCTGGTTACTTAGTTGGCATCGGGCTAGGTGAAGATGTGAGTACGTCGAAACAGGCGGCTATCGCTGATATAGCAATGGCGCTTAATAGTAATGTCAGCAGTGCAGTTTCGTCGATAGCTAAAACGTCCGGTATGATCGGTTCATTCGATACATCATCGACTCACTCGGTTGTCAGTGCAGGTGTGCTTTTACCTCAGATCAGTTGGGATAACATTGACGCTGAAAATGGTATTGTTTATACAATGGCGAAAGTACGTACATCCGAAGTGGTCGATCTGTATGAGCGTAATTTAAATATTGCGCTTAAATCGTTCACCAACATTTTGAGTAAACAACAGATAGACTTGAATGATTATTTATTTTTGTTAGCGAATCAACCTGTATTAGATTTATCTGCAAAACGTGCTGCTGCTATTTCGTCACGATCAACATCAGCTATTAAACATCACCAGAATATTGAAACTCTTTATTTAAAGAAAAATAAATTTGTTGGCTCTACATGTTTTAACGTCAAAAAAAGTAATGACAGAATGGCAGACAAAATCTATTTACCTTCAATTGAGAGTGCCATTCAATCAAGTAGATTTAAGCTACAGAGTGGTAACGATTGTATCCCAGTGAAATTTAGAGCTAAGACAGAACGCACAGGCAAGACTGTTGCTAATGTCACTATGCAAATTTCTATCGGTCAACCTGCAGCTGTGAGTAAGGTGATTAAATTTAAAGGGCAGAGTGGTGGTTCATACAAATCAGCAATGATGGATGCCGCCGATAACTTTTCCAATCACTTTATTGGCGATAAGGCACTGCTCGCGTCGCTTTTAAGTGCGTCGGGCAATACTATCGAAATCGGTTTGTAACTCATGTAATACGAATCCTCTAATAAAACTTTAAATTATAATGATTTAGCATATTATTTATGCTGAATCATTTTGATTTTGAGAATTATAAAATATATTATATCGGTCTTAATATTAACCCTACAAAGCTACCGTATATGAATGTTACCACTCCCGAACCTGATATTGATGCACTCAAATTAATGCATATAGGCATGCGCTTACTTATTGAAGTTGTTCTCCCAAATGGTACTAAATTTAAAGCTGCATCTCGCTTGATTGGTTATAAAAAAGATGACTTCATTCTACTTGAGTACCCGATGGGCGTGGCAGCTGGCTTTGAGAAAGTGTTTCTGGAAAATGCTAATATCATTGTTCGCGCTATTACGGACACTAGCTTTCGAGATATTGTGGCGTTTAAAACAAAGATTAATACTATTATTTACCGCCCGGTTAAAATGCTGTCGCTTGATATGCCTGTACACATAGCTACGCATAAAGTGCGTGAAGCACCTCGGATCGAAGTTGTATACCCTGTCGAGGTAAAGTGTAATGGAAGAAAGAGCCCAGCAAAAATGCTCGACTTTTCTGTTTCAGGTTGCGGTTTACTGCTTGAAAATCAAGATATATATATACTTCAAGGTAACCGGGTAACCATTAATCTATCAATTTCTTCCGATATTAAAGCCGAGCTTGAAGGGCTCGTTACCAGTGTTCAAGCAGACTCTAGTCAACTCAAGGTCGGTATTAAGTTCAATTTACATCAGCTGGAATTGAAGAAGGAAATTTTCCACCACTGCATCCTTGAAATGAGTAATAGTGGTAAAGTGTCGCTTAGCGGTACTTTTTAATCGATATCGCCGCTAACCTCTTAAAATGACTGCGCTAATTCACTCTCTGTCATGCTCACGCCTTTGATCTGCGCATACACAGCTTGGCCAACTTTTAGCGCTAAATCATCGCATGCCCAAGGAGTGATATTCGCCCAGATATGGTCATCACCAAACGCTAATTTTACCTGCACATTATCATTTGATTCTGAGTGGATGATCTCTGCTATCGTCGACGATAAAATATTACGAATACTGCTGTCTGTTGGGCGGTTTATACACACCGAAACATGGTTAGCATGAATACGTACCCGCAGTTTACTGTCTGTGGGTAAAGGCATGCCATTGATCCATAGATACGTGCCGTCAGCGAGTGATAATTTACTCATGCGGTACTTTTGGTTTAGCTCCGTAATGGTTGCCATTAATAATGAACTTTGCTCCTTGACCGGTAACCAAGGACGCATTTCAGCACTGTCCCAAACTGCATGCAAAGGACCATTCACCAACACTTTGCCTTTATCTAATACCAGCATAGAGTCAGCGAGTTGCAAGATTTCATCCAAGCTGTGGCTAACATAGATAATCGGTAAGTTGAGGGTCTTAGCCAGTTGTAATAAGTACGGAATAAGCTCGCGTTTACGCGGCAGATCTAACGCTGCTAGTGGCTCATCCATTAATAACATTTGTGGACGGGTTAACAAGGCGCGGCCAATGGCTACGCGTTGTTTCTCACCACCAGAGAGCGTTGCTGGATAACGGTTTAGTAACTCCGTTAAACCAAGCAGCCCCACCACCGTATCGAAGTGTACTTGGTCTTTATCTTTATTACCGTAGTTTAGATTACCGCGCACGCTGTAGTGGGGGAATAACCGGGCTTCTTGAAATACATAACCAATACGGCGGCGTTCTGGCGGTAAGTTGATCTTTTGTTGCTGGTGGTACAGATGGGTAGCACCTAAGGTTAGTTGGCCATTGTCCGGCGTTGATAGACCGCCAAGGATATTCACCAACGATGTTTTACCTGCACCGGAACGACCGAAAATAGCACAGATACCTTGCATCGGAATTTGCGCATTCACTTGCAAGTCCAAGTCGCCAAGTTGCTTGTTTATATCAATGGTTAACATTATGAGGTGACTCGCTGTTGGGCTTTTTTGGCTAACCACTGTGATGCAGTTAATGACAATACCGCAATGACAATCGCAATCACACACAGACGTGCAGCTTCATGCTCGGCACCCGGGGTTTGGATAAACGAATACATCGCTAGTGGGATGGTGCGGGTCTCGCCGGGAATATTAGAGACAAAGGTAATGGTTGAACCAAACTCACCCAAGCTACGGGCAAAGGCTAATACCATGCCCGAGACAATACCGGGTAAGGTCAATGGCAGGGTGATGGTAAAAAATACCCGTAAGCGATTACTACCTAGGGTACGCGCTGCTTGTTCTAAGCGAATGTCGACACTTTCAAAAGACAAACGGATGGCACGTACCATCAGCGGAAATGACACTATCGCCGCTGCTAATGCTGCGCCACGCCAACTAAAGCTGAAACTCCAGCCAAACCAATCATAAAGCACCGCGCCAATACTGCCTTGGCGACCCATCGATATTAACAAAATGTAGCCAATGACTACCGGTGGTAACACTAAAGGTAAATGAATTAGGCTATCAAATAGTGACTTTCCGGGAAACTCACAACGGGCTAATATCCACGCACAAATGATGCCGAAGGGCAGGCTGAATAACACTGCAACACTGGATACTTTTAAACTCAGCAGCAGGGCTGCAATTTCATAATCACTTAACAAATGTCATTAACCTCAGAACTATTAACCTCAGAACTATTAACTTAAAAACAATTAACTTAAAAAGAGAGCCTTAAAAATAGTGCATTAAAACAGGGGGACCAAAAAACCGTGTTTAATAAATATTGTTTGTGCGGCGTCGGTTTGCAAGTATTGATAAAATGCAGTGGTCGCCGCATTAGCATTACCCTTGACCATCACCAGTGGATATTCAATGGTCTTATGACTCGTTGCCGGGAAGGTTGCCACCGTTTTTACCTTTTTAGCTATCAGTGCATCAGTCGCATAGACAATACCCAACGGTGACTCACCGCGTTCAACAAGCGCTAATGCGCCACGGACATTATTGGCTCGTGCTAATAACGGCATAGCTTGCGACCACAAACCGAGGCTTTCTAAGGCTTGCTTGGCATAACGTCCTGCGGGTACATGGTCAGGATCGCCTACGGCAAGACGGCTATCACCAACAGCTTGGGTAATATTCCAATGTTTGGTTAAGGCGACTTTATCTACCGGGCTGCTGTTTGGCGCGACGAGCACCAGCGAATTACGTAACAAGGTCACTCTCGATTCGGCTGCTACAGCATGTTGAGAGACTAAGTAATCCATCCATTTTTGGTTCGCAGACAAATAAATCTGTGCCGGAGCACCCTGGGCAATTTGTCTTGCGAGTGTTGACGATGATGCAAACGAAAACACCGGATTTATTTTTGTTGGATTGGCAATGCGATCAGTTTTAAAGGTATCACCGACTTCGGCAAGGGCATTGCTTAATGAGGATGCAGCAAAGATAAGCACGCGTTCTTCAGCGATGACGTTACAGCTGAGTGTCAGTAAAATAAAGGTCGCGAATTGTTTGAATCTATGGCGATATTTTGGTGGCATTTACTATCTCTCATTTATATTTTGTTCGACATATGATTAATTATAATTTTGATACTATGCCGCGATACTGTTTTCGTTATACATTCGATATGTAGTTAGTTATACAACGCTCGTTAAATTTTAGCCCTGTTAAGGTGGATTAACAAGGCTAAATGTTATTTTCTTGGTTAGCTGTTAGATGATAACGCGATTTCGACCTGCAGTTTTAGCTTCATACAGTTTTACATCTGCTCGCTTTAATGTTTTATCAAAACTATCGTCAGTATGACTATTATGCAATGCAATACCGGCACTTAATGTGACTCTATACTCATTATCGTCATTTACAAAGCTTACTTCAGACACTTGATGACGGATCATTTCAGCCATATCAACGGCAGCCATTTCACTTTCAAAGAAACCAATGAGTACAAACTCTTCCCCGCCGTAACGCATACAGTAATGATTTTGTTTGGCGTTTTGACGCATGATCTTAGCGACTTTTTTTAGTACTTTGTCACCATTGTCATGGCCATGTACATCATTGACGGATTTGAAATGGTCAAGGTCGATGAATATCGCGGTAAGGTGATAGTCTGTGAGCTTATTGTGATTCAATAGCGCCGGTGAAATCTCTTTTAAGAAACGCTTTGTGTACAGGTCTGTGAGTGAATCTCGGACTGATAATTCACTTAACTGATGCACAAAATAGTTAATAATAAGAATAATCGTGAAGATAAAAATGAGGAATCCAAACAGTAAAATACCTGAGGTTCTTAATACGGCCCAAAAAATATTCGACTTCATATCATCAAGATAAAGCCCCGTACCAACCAACCAATCCCAAGCGGGATAGTGTGCCACATAAGATATTTTGGGAAACTCTTCAGTGGTGTTTAGCTTAGGCCAAGTATAAGAAACCCAACCGCCGCCATTTCTCGCCTCTCGGTCAAACTCTTTAAAAATATATTTACCGTCACTGTCTGCCCAGTCGGTCATATTGAGGCCGACCAAATTAGGCATGTATGGCTGTATCAGGATCTTACCTTCATTATCGTTGATCCAAAAATAACCATCGTCGCCATACGTTGCTGACTCAAGTGTTTGCATTGCCATTTTTTGGGCATCGGCTGTGGTTAATTTCTCTGATAATTCTAATTGATGAAAATGTTGGATAATGCCCAACGCTGATTCAATGAAGTTTTTAGATTGGGCTTTTTTTTCTTCTTCTAAACTGGTTGAAAAAGAATGATAGAAAAACAATACAAAGGCAACAATCCCGATGATAATCATGACTGACAGGCCAACCAATTTATTTTGGAGGGGGAGTCGGTACGATTTTGGCGATAGATTGTGCATGTTAGTCCCAATAAAGAAAAAATAAGCGGTTTTGATACAAGGTGTCAGATAAAAATACGTGGCGGATTATATACGTTAATATCTTCACTGGCGCGCTTATTTTTAAATAAATCACTTATTTTACCATTTCAGTTAGCGGTAACGTTGGTAATGGTAGTACAGCAGTACCATTTGTCTACTGCATTACTTATTTATGTTTGCAGTCAGTACTATGCAGACATAATGTTAATGATCGTCGTATCGGTGTTAGCCATACCATTGGTGACTAACATACCGATATTTCGAATGCTGGTTTCAATATCTTGCGCAATAATACCTTGGTCGAATGCTTGGGTATCATTCATGGCTAACATGAAGGCGGTTACAGCGCTGCTTGTCGAGGTTTTGACTTTCATCGCACAGGTTGATTTTGCACCGTCACAGACCATGCCCGAACAATCGCTCAATACATTTTGGATGGCATAGCATGATTGCTCATAGCTACCGCCAGCAAGGTAAACCATCGCCATTGCTGCAGATGCACTGGTGACTGTGTTACCACAGAATGCTGATAGCGGTGGATAATGTTGCTTAATATAAATTGCACCGAGGTGACTTAAAATAAGCGCTCGGGCGAGTTGTTCGTCACTGGCGTTATAATGCTTGGCAATCATTTCGACAGGGATCGTTGCCGCAATACCTTGGTTACCACTGCCGTAATTACTCATTGCGGGTAATGTTGCACCACCCATACGGGCATCGGATGCAGCGGCAGTACGCATGATAATTGAGTTATTTAGATCGGCAGCCATAAAGCCACTTTTGATATTCTTATCTATAGTGCGGCCGACTTGTAGACCATAAGCATGCGCTAACCCTTCATCTGCTAACGTTGAGTTTAACGTCGCGGCTTCTAGAATAAAGGCGATATCGGTAAATTCGGTCCCCATTGCATAATCATAAATTCCTTGAATGGTGATATCGAGATCATCCGTGATATTGCTGGTGCTTTGGGCTGAACAGCTATTGTTACTGAAGACTAATTTACCGTTTAGCGTTGTCTTGGTTATTTGAGTATGACCACCACTGATCTCGACAACCGCAACATAATCTCGACATCTTGCTTCGACATGGCAGTAAATAAACTCTGTTGAATCGGTACGTTTAACAATAACCTTACCCGTATCGATCAAGGCTTGTGCTTGCGTGACTTGCGGTGGGGTGATTTGTGCTAATACTTCTAATCCAGCCTCTGGATCACCGGCAATCGCACCGACTGCCGCCGCAATAGCTAAGCCAATTTTACCCGTACCGGGTACAAATACACCCATAGAATTTTTATACAGATTATCTGAAACGTGAACGGTTATTTGTTCTGGTGTTGCAGGTAGCATACTTGCCGCAACCGCCGAGGCATACGCGGCCGAGATAGGTTCAGTACACCCTAAAGCAGGTTTTACAAAAGTATTAAGCAGTTGTTTGTATTGTTGCCATTGGTTATTCATTCGCTATCCCTTATTGGTGCTGACAAATAACCTCAGCAACACATAATATGACGTTTGTTGGCGCAGTCTTACATTAACTTGCGTTGACTTGCACTTCTTTACATTGATAGTTAACTGTACGCCTATGTGTGGAGAATATTTTTTCTTATATAGAGGCATATTCACGGTTAAAGAGAATAATATTCTCCTATATTAATTAGCTGCCTATGCTTTGTGGTGTTGATCACATCTTTTATCGAATAAATTGTCTTAGATTTAATTAATGGAGATAAATTTATTGTGCATGTTTTATCCGGTTATCTGTGATTGTTAGCAGGCATACAACCGACGATGTTGTTATTGTTTTACTGATGGCGCACAATATGTACTTCATTTTTAAGCTGATGATATACCATGGATTTAAAAGCCTTATTGACCATTTCCGTTGCAGATAAAGTGTTTGCTAACCCCAAGCGGATTGCATTGTTACAACAAATACAAGCCTGTGGTTCGATTAGTCAGGGGGCTAAACTTGCAGGTATGAGTTACAAGACCGCGTGGGATTCAGTTAAAGATATGAATACCCGTTTGCCTGAACCCGTGGTACACAGTGAAAAAGGGGGGAAAGGGGGCGGCGGCGCTAAATTGACGGTCTTTGGCGAACGTTTACTGCAAATGTACGCATTGACGGGACAAATGCAGGATATGGTCTTAGCAGCCTTGCAAGATCAAGCTATCCCGATGAACAGTTTACTGGATGTAATGGGACATTTGTCATTGAAAACCAGTGCGCGCAATCAATTATCAGGCACTATTTTATCATTAGACAATAGCCAAACGGATGCGAGTGCTAACCACGATAATTTAAATGTACATTTACAGGTTGAGCTGACCAATGGTTTACGACTTAATGCCTGTGTGACTCAAAGCAGTTGTGCGCGCTTATCTTTAGCCGTTGGTAAATCCATTTTACTCTTATTTAAAGCGCCAGCAGTCACTATTAGCTGTGATGAAAATATGGATGACAGCCAAAATCAACTTCGCAGTATTGTCGATGAAATTCACAGTAACAGTCAGACGACAGAAGTGAGTTTAAGGCTTGTCGGTAAGCACAGTTTAGATAATCGTCGTTCACAAATGATTTATGCTTCAATTGACACGCAATTAGCAAATCAATTAAAGCTTGTTGTTGGCGGCGAATATTATGCGGTATTTTCATCAAGCCAAACTATTGTAGCTTGTATGAGTTAGCGTCTTAACAACTCGCCGTTAATATCGAGTCTTATCGTGTCACCATTGATCAAATCAATCGTATATCCAATAGTATGCGTTTGATACATGCCATTCACATCAAAGTATTGTTCTACGGGGGTTAATCCAGTTACTTTATGATGCTGAGTACCATCATCAAAAAAGACGTCTGTTATTTTATTTTTAGGGATATTTTTAAGTAACCCACAGAGCGAACTAACCGACGCTATCGTGAATACAATCATTTTCAACTTCCATTATTGTTATTGCTGATGTTTATTATTAACGTGTTTTGTATAATAAATAATATACATGCGGAAGGTAACATAGTGAAAAAGGTAAATATGTTTCTCTTACTAGCGCTTACAAAAAACCTACTTTTATTTATTGTAAAAGTAGGTTTTTAGTTTTAAAAAGTAAATATCGACTTGGCTTTTAAGGCGTCGTAGTGGAATTCGATTGCAAATCCATATACGACGTCGCTTCAATCCCCTGAGAATTTATCTGCAAGCCTGTATTTAAGCGTAAATTATAATCCTGCATATCTTTAAGTTCCTTTGGTACATCCTGACCGCTGAGCTCTGCTGCAGTAACCAAAGGCGTAAAGGCTTTGCTGTAATCGATGGATAGGCTGTAAATCCCAGTGGCTGTTATTGGTGTATCACCCAGCTCCATGGCGATTTTTTCGGCTTTATCGCCATTGAAAATAACCATATGCTCTTTATGCATCACGACTTGGGGATTGATCCCGGGTAGTGGTGGAAATGGCATTAATGTTGATAGTGGCACTACTTTACCGTTTGCAGGTAATTTGATGTCTGCTAGCTCTGGCCTAAACGTCGCAATAATATTAAATAATGTTCTTGGATCACTGGCTGATAAGCTAATAATGGCATCTAAACTTTTGATGGCCATTTCACTTTGACTTTCATCTAAACTGTAATCAATCACTGCCGCCGAAACACCTTTAATACCGTTGGCCATTGCCGTCATCACCCCAAGCATCGCAGGATTATTTTGTTGAATGGCAGATTGCATCTGCTGTAATGGTGGGCAGACATAAGGCGGTTGTTGTAATTCGTTCCAAACACGGCTGATTGCTGGGGATAAACGACCGACATCAATGCCAATACCCAGGGCTAAAACGGTGTTGTTTAGATCTTTTACGTATTCAGGAATAAACCCTACCATTTGCGTGAGTGCAGAGAGTATGGTTTGATTTTCACTCTCGATCACCATCGACATATCGAGTGTTGTATTATCGTCGTTAATATCAAATTGATTAAAGCCAAATACCGTACGTGGCCAGTTATTGGCAATACTCGTGAGTTCTTTTTCACATGCTGGTTGCTGGTATATTTGTAGGTGATCTTGATCCTGTAATGCCATTAGCTTCGCAATATGCTGGCCAAGTAAACTTTCGTCAGGTGAGGTAATCGCTTTAACGATTGCTTGGTGATTTATATAGCTGATCGCATCGTTGGTAAAATCGTGTTTGCTAATAATATCATCGACAAGGGTTGAGTTTGCCAACCCGTTTTCTACCGGCGTTATTCCCAGTGCATTTTCGAGTAATAAGGGGGCGTTTAAACTGCTATTAAACGTGACGGTTAAGATATTATTGTGCTGACTGATAATTAACGTTAGCTGTTCTTGCTCGGAGTCGTCCGTGAGTTTATAAGCACGATAATCACGTTGTTTTATTTGACCTTGTTCATGGCTAAATCCACTTTCGACTTCCGCCTTATCTAATAATGCCCATATCGCATCAGGGTCGATCACATCCATTTTGAATACAGGGATCATACCTAAGGTATAAAAGTAAGCCTGTACCTCGTCTGCTAGACCAAATGTCGTCATGAATGTATCTACATTTTCCATGCTTTCTAGGTAAATTTGGGTTAATTTTATGAAAAAATTGACCTTGGTATCAGCTGGATCATAACTCTCACTTTCGTATAGCGATGTAATAAGTTCATCAGGAGATTGGCTATAATTGTAACTTATCGAATTAATGTAAGTTCTGATCGGAAAGGGGGTCAATTGACCAGAAAACAAGGCTGTATCTGCTGGAATGTAATCTAATATGGCGTGTTCATTTGATGATTTTTTTTGTGTGAATAGATATCCAGCCGTCGCGATGGTGGTAATTAAAGCGCCTGCAATTAAAGTCCGTTTCATCGTATTTAATCCTTTTTAGGTTGTTAATGACAGTATGGTATATTTATTCCTGTTTCGTAATCAGTTAGATTATATGAAGCTTTAAGGCGCTATACCGTTTCATATAATTTAGTTCGCTTAATAAGCATACCGCTTTATCTTCGTGATTTATTAGATAAATAATATTCGAAATACTTTTATTTTATTATTAATTAGCTTATAAAACTAAATAGCAAGTTGCATAGCTGATATTAAAAGAGTCGATAGCGCATGGAAAATTACACTAATCTTAAAATACCTGTCGAGATGTTAGCTAATTGGCAAGGACTGATTGAGCATGTTGCTGATATAGCCTCGATACCGACATCACTTATTATGCGATTACAACCAGAAACTATCGAAGTTTGTGTCACCAATACACACCAAAAAAATCCTTTTCACGTGGGGGATGCCGAATCGTTAAGCGGTAACTTAATGTGTAAAGCTGTGATCGATTCTCAACAAATGCTTATTGTCGATAATGCGTTAAGATCTGAACGTTGGTGTGATAATCCAGATGCAAAACTGGGATTAATTTCTTATTGCGGTTTACCGATTAATTGGCCTACCGGTAAAGCGTTCGGTACTATTTGTATGTTAGACAGTAAAGAAAATGGCTATACCGACTCAGAGCGACAATTATTAACATTATTTAAAAATATGGTCGAAAATAGCCTGACTATTTTATATCAACAATATATTTTAGAAGAGAAAGTTAAACACAGAACAGCAGAATTAGAACAAGTGAATCAACGATTAATCAAAAAGATAGATGAATATGCATCAGCAGAACAAATTATTGAGTATCAAAAGTACAGTCATGAGCTTACTGGTTTTCCAAATATTCATGAATTAGAAAAGCAGTTTAATGCAAATATTATTACCAGTGATAAAAATGCCGCGTTAATACATATACGCATCACTAATTTGACTCAAATTCGTAATAATTTAGGGCTAGAGTACTCGCAATATATAACTTGCTATGTGGCCGAAAAACTAAAGCGTTTATGTCCAGAATGTATTCACCTAGCCCTACTAGCAGATGATGACTTTGCGCTTATTTATCAGCAACACAATGATGATTTAACCAACGAATTGATGGTTATTATTAATGATTTAATTTCAGGGCTTAACGAAACCGTTTCCTTTGCTGGGCAGAGAGTTAAGCTTACACGTTGTATAGGGGTATCTCTTTATCCTGAACACGGTAAAAGCTTCTTAGAATTGATGCATAATAGCAGTGTTTCAGCCTCTGAATGTCAATTGCATAATCGTGATTATCAAGTTTACGATGCCTCGTTAAAAACAATGTTGATGGATCGATTTCAGCTGGAATCACAATTAATGCATGCGTTGACTAACGAGGAATTGAGTTTGCATTACCAGCCATTATTCGATGTCGGTAGTGAAAAGCTAATCGGGGCTGAAGCCTTGTTACGTTGGCATAACCCGTTGTTAGGATTTGTTGGCCCAGATCGATTTATACCTGTTGCCGAAGAATCGGGGATGATGATTGAAATAGGTTATTTCGTGTTACGTACTGCAATTAAACAATTGGCGAGTTGGCAGGCATTGCATCATGACGATTTCTCTGTGGCCGTAAACTTATCGCCCTTACAACTCGCAGACCCGGCGCTTGTTGATACCATTCAAGCGTTGTTAGAAACCCATCATGTTAAGGCGACATCACTTGAAATTGAAATCACTGAGAATGTTTTTTTAGGTGATCAGGATGGTGTATTACAGGTATTAAATCGTATTGATGCACTGGGAATTCGGATTGCATTAGATGATTTTGGTACCGGTTACTCTTCACTAAGTTATATACATCGATTTCCGTTTAGCACGGTAAAAATTGATCGTAGCTTTATATCTAATTTAGACACATCACTTGTTAACCGTCATCTAGTGACGGCCATCATATCAATGGCTAATGCATTTAACTTGAAAGTTGTAGCTGAAGGGATTGAGGATAAAGCCCAAGCTGATTTTATCCAACGTGCTGGTGGACATATTTACCAAGGTTATCATTTTGGTCGACCGGTCAATGTCGATGATTTTTCCCGTCAGTATATTTGTTAATAATAGTTAAGTGACTTTGTGAATAATAGTTAAGTGATTTCGTCAATAATCGCTAAGTGACAAAATGTGGATAAAAAAATGCCTATTAATAGTGATGAATTCAGTCACTTGTTAATAGGCATTTTTTATTACTATTATTTACAGTTATTATCTTCGAGTCATCGTGTTTGACTAAGCCGTTGTTTGTTCTGCTGGGCTGTCGACTGATTCGGTCTTTGGTTTTAACAATCGACTGGTAATGGTACCGGCAGTCATCGAACCACTGACATTCAGAGCAGTACGCGCCATATCGATTAATGGTTCAATCGAAATAAGCAGGGCAGCAATTGCGATAGGCAAGCCCATTGCTGGTAACACGATAAGCGCCGCGAATGTTGCACCGCCACCGACACCAGCAATACCAAATGAACTGACAATAATAATGGCCACTAGCGATAAGATGAAACTAAACTCCATTGGGTCAATACCCACACTTGGCGCAACCATTACCGCTAACATCGCAGGATAAATACCCGCACAACCATTTTGACCAATCGTGGCACCAAATGAAGCTGAAAGATTAGCAATCGCTGGTGGCACGTTCAGCTCGTTTATTTGTGCTTCAACGTTCAATGGAATACTTGCTGCGCTGCTGCGAGAGCTAAATGCAAATGTCAGTACTGGCCAGATCTTCTTGAAGAATTCAGTTGGTTTAACACCAACAAATGATACCAAGATACCGTGAACCACAAACATCAATAAGATCGCCACATAAGATGCCACGATGAAGCCGAGCAAATTAAGAATATCACCGGCACTTGATGTCGCTACAACTTTCATCATTAACGCTAAGATGCCGTAAGGGGTGATCGCCATGATCATTTTTACTAAACGCATGACAATCGCTTGCGAAACATCAACCAAGGTATTAATTGGTTTGGCAAGTTCAGCATTTTCAGCACTGACTTTAAGTGCTGCAATACCGACTAAAATACCAAAGATCACCACGGCAATAATCGAGGTTGAACGTGCGCCCGTTAAATCAGCAAACGGATTGGTCGGGATAAAGCTCACTAACATTTGTGGAATACTTAAATCGCTGACTTGCCCTGCACGTGATTCGATAACGGTTACACGAGCAACTTCACGCGCGCCTTCGGTTAGACCTTCAGCTGATAAGCCAAATAGCTGTGCGATACCAATACCAATAAGTGCCGAAATCATCGTGGTAAACAATAATACACCAATGGTTAAACCACTGATTTTACCAAGTGAACCTGAACGCTCTAATTTCACCACGGCAGAGATCATCGATACTAATACTAATGGCATGATCACCATTTTCAATAAGCCAACGTAGCCTTTACCGACGATATCTACCCAAGCAAGGGTTTCTGTAATCGTGCTACTGCCTTCGCCGTAACCGAGTTGTAGCAGTAAGCCAAATATGCTACCTGAAACAAGGCCTAATAAAACCAGGCGTGAAAGGGTATGGCCCTTACGTTGTTGGGTATTTAATAAATAAATAAGAATACCAAACACCGCTAAGTTAGCGATAACTACTAATGACATGATCAATTCCTGTTGGGGGGGTTATAGCCTAAGCAACTTGATAGCACGACCTTGTGCAGTGTTTTTAAGCTATTTAATAACAATGATTTATGAATATTTCAGCAGATTACACTGGCCAATACCTTATGCAAAAGAATTAAAAATCATTAGATATTACTTTTTGACATATAAAATACTGCTATATTATTGCTACTTTAGCCCTAACGGTGTTTTTTGCTTTATTTGTTAGCATTACGTTTGTTTTTAAATCGATATTTAGAACGATTTTAGTCGCGCTATAGCTGTCTCAGATCAACGTAAATACAGATGTTAATCACCTTAGTGCAAAATTAAGTTGAATTATTCAAAAAATGTTGAATAATAGGGTCACATGATAAGTGACTCAAGTCACAACAATACTCTGAAACAGGAACAATACTCACATGTCGAACTCATTTGTACTCGTGATCAACTCTGGTAGCTCATCGTTAAAATTCGCACTTATCGATTCAAATACTGGGGATACTGTTCTTAATGGATTAGGAGAGTGTTTTGGCCTTCCTGAAGCGGCGGTTAGCTGGAAATATGAAGGGCAAAAATCTGAAGAAGCAATCGCAGCGGAAGGTAATCACCATGAGCTGGCGATTAAACGTATCGTTGTACTAATTGAAAGCCTCGGTTTTACGTCACAAATTGTGGCTGTTGGTCATCGTGTAGTGCACGGTGGCGAGAAGTTTACTAGCACAGTAAGAATTGATGAATCGGTATTAAACGAAATTCGTAATCTGTCAGACCTTGCGCCATTGCATAACCCTGCAGCTGCCAAAGGTATTGAAGCAGCAATGCATGCCTTCCCATCATTACCTCAATTTGCAGTATTTGATACAGCATTCCACCAAACGATGCCAGCAAAAGCATTTACCGGTGCAATTTCTCACAAGCTTTACAAAGACTATGGTATTCGTCGTTATGGTTTCCATGGTACAAGCCATTATTTCGTGAGCCGTGAAGCCGCTAAGATGATCAATAAACCGATTGAAGAAAGCAGCTTCATTTCTGTGCATTTAGGTAACGGTGCGTCTGTATGTGCGATTCGTGATGGCCAAAGTGTTGATACAAGCATGGGCTTTACACCATTAGCAGGGCTGATGATGGGCACACGCTGTGGTGATCTAGATCCAAGTATCATTGAGTTCTTGCTTAAAAAAGGTTGGTCACAAGATGAAGTGTTTAAAGAGCTGAATACTAATTCAGGCTTTATGGGCGTATCAGGTTTAACCAGTGACTGTCGTGGTATTATCGACGCAATGGAACAGGGTCATAAAGGCGCTACATTAGCATTCCAAGTATTCACATATCGTGTGGCTAAATACATTGCTTCATACATGGTATCGCTTGAATCGCTTGACGGTATTATCTTTACCGGTGGTATTGGTGAAAATGCATTACCAATTCGTAGTGAAGTATTGAGTTATTTGAAGATCTTTGGCTACAAAGAAGATCTAAAAGCGAATGAAAAAGCGCGATTTGGTACTGGTGGACTTATCACTGAAGTAGGTACGCCTGCAGTGATGGTTATCCCTACCAATGAAGAATTCGTGATTGCTCAACAGTCAGTTGAATTACTGTAATAAATCATTTTTAAATTTAAATAATAATGAAACCCGCTTTGATTGCGGGTTTTTTTTTAAGTTTTTTTTAACCTATTTAACATTGACTTCTGTATTTTATCCCCGCCAAATTTGATGTTGTTAAATATAACAAATTTAACGAAGATCACATTGTATTAACTTTGATATTAACCTTGATGTAACATTAAACACTGTAAATGGCGTCACGGCATTGCTAATGTATTGTGCGAGGTGCTGTATCGATGACTAGTATAGTTAGGATGTGTTGATGGTATGTTCTTTTAATATTGTATGTATTTACCATTTTCTTGTTTGTATTTGACTCTTATTATTGAAGTGTTAAGGATAAAAACATGAAGAAAAAACTATTAGTCGTCGCCCTCGGACTATCTAGTTCAATCACGCTGATTGGTTGTGGTGGAAGTGATGATCCTGTCGTAACTGCTTCTGCTGCGCCAGCGGTCGCCCCCGTTTCTTATAGTGTAAAAGTCATTGATGGGTATTTACAAAATGCTCAAGTTTGGCTAGATGTTAATGGTAATAAGCTACTTGACCTAAATGAGCCAACGGCATTATCTGGTGCTGGTGGTATTGCTACATTGGATGTTACTAATATCGTCAATCCACAACAATATGCGATTTATGCAAAAATCATTTTGGGTCAAACAGTCGATGTTGATCGTGGTCCTGTCGCAAACGATTATATTATGTCAGCACCTCCCGGAGAGGCTGACATTACACCTTTGTCGACATTGGTTCATATTTGGATTGAACAAAATACCGATGGCACTGAAACGCCTGAAGCACTCGCGATGGTGAAAGAAGCTGCGATTGCTAAAGTTGCAAATAACTTTGGTATTCCTGAAGGGGATGTTTTAAGTGATTTTATCGCAAGTAACAGTGCTAGTACTGCTTATGTAGCAGAGAATATTGTTAGTTCTAAAATACTCCCTGATGACGAGAATGAGTTTACTCTTGTTATTACCAATGACACTGATAATACTGCAACCACGTTTAATAAGGTGGTGGCCGTAGTCAGCGATAGAATTGAAAATATTGTTAAAGCCACGGCTGAAGAAGATTTTGCTGGAATAGAAGGGGTGTTTGATAGCGTTATTGATTCAGATTTGGCTGATGACAACGATGCTGATGGGGTTCCCAATGCATTTGATGATTTGCCTGATGATGCAAGTGACTGGTTAGATTATGATGGTGATGGTGTTGGTAATATTGCCGATCTAGATGATGATGATGATGATGTTGAGGATAGTAGGGATGCAGACCCCCTCGATCCAACTGTTGGTCAATTTGATGATTGTATTGTTAACTTTACGGAAGGCGCTTCTAGTGATGATTTCAATGCACTGCTCGCGGTCTGTGAAGGATTACCTGAAATGGCTCTAGCGGATAATTCGATTATACGTATCCAAGACGGTAAAACGGATACTTATAGCTTTAATGCCGGTGACGCCGCTGCCTGGCATCAAAATGGCGTACAGCATAACCGTATGTGGGTAATTAATAATGATGGTAATCTAACACTTTCTACTGCTAATGGAGAAACACTTGAGTACCTCATGCGCTTGATTGACAACTCAACTGAAGAAATGAAATTTGCTGTGTATTCTGATCAAAATAACAAAATATGGACTACCACATATAAAGATGTTGATGTCTCTGTGGATATTCTTGCATGTGAAAATCTTGCTTCTAGTTGGGATGAATTTAAACAAGCGGTTGCATCTTGTCAGGAGGGTAAATTATTTAATAAATTCAGTACTGGTTTCATTGGTCAAGGTAAGACTCTGACCACCAGTGATGCCTTAAGCCAAGCTGAAGATGTTGATACCTATCAATTCAATAAAGACAGTACAGGTACATTTACTTATAACGACGGTGCGGGTGCGGGTGATATTAGTATCGATACAACTTGGACAATCCTTGAAGACGGTATTATTAAAGTTGTTTCTCCAATAGCTAATGACTATCTTGCGATTGTTGAAACGAACGGTATCGATTTTAGTGTCATAGTCTTTAGGACTACGACGTTAGACGGGGTTGAGGATACTACATCGGGAGATTCATGGAGTACCGTGCTGAGCGTACCTGATACTGATTAATTATTTTTAATATCAGATAAATGTAATGCCCATCAGTTAACTGGTGGGCATTTTAATTTAACACCCAGAATTATGTTACTTGTGACTCTCAATATCCAAGATAAATAACAGGTTGCCTTGTGTTGTTGAGCAAGGCGATCATCTCATTAAATTCCTGCCTTGTGAAACTTTCTCTTGTTAATCCATGTCTTATTAGCGCATTATAATAATGTAGAAATATAACATTATTATCGTTAAGGAAGGTTACAAGATGGATCACGAACAAGCATATGAGATTGGTACACCAGGTCAAAAATGGACCGCGGAAGATAAAGCCGCCTGGTTAGCCAAGCAAACTGTGGTACGTACTTATCAGCAAGAAGTACTGGCTAAGTTAACACCGCTACAGCAATATTTTGATATTGAGCAGTATGGTGCCTTGTCTTATGATCCTGCTCGTTTCCCGTTATTTGTCGTTAAAACACGTGATTGGAATAATGCTAACCCGACTATTCTAGTGACGGGCGGCGTACACGGTTATGAAACCAGTGGTGTCCAAGGCGCTATTCGGTTTATAGAAACCCAAGCACTAAAGTACAGTTCAGCATTTAATATTATTGTTGCGCCTTGTGTTAGTCCTTGGGGTTATGAAACGATTAATCGCTGGAACCCAAATGCGATTGATCCAAATAGATCTTTCGTTAAAAACAGCCCTGCAGAAGAATCAGCAGCATTAATGCAATGTATTGCAGACCTTAATGTGACGATCACTGCACATATCGATTTACACGAAACGACAGACACAGATAATAGCGAATTTAGACCTGCCCTGGCTGCGCGAGATGCCGTGGTGCATGATAACTGGGATATTCCCGATGGATTTTATTTAGTCGGCGATACGCTTAAGCCGAATACCGAATTCCAAACACATATTATTAATGCCGTTAGTGCTGTGACCCATATCGCCCCAGCAGATGACAGTGGCCGTATTATTGGTGAAGAACTGGCTCAATTTGGCGTGATTAATTATGCGACAAAAGCACTGGGCTTATGTTCCGGCTTTAGTGATTGCATCTATGGGACTACAACGGAAGTATACCCAGATAGTCCGTTAGTTGATGCAGAAAACTGTATTCAAGCGCAAGTCATTGCGATCACCAGTGGGCTTGATTATTTGTCTAAAATATCTAAAATTGTCCCACATATTTAAAAAGCCTGAATTCGGATAATAAGTGTGAGTCCTTAATCATAAATATTAAGGACTCGATAAGGATAAGTTTTGGATTTATTGAATGATGAACAGTTTATGCTTCGTGCATTAGCACTTTCTAAATTAGCGTTACCAAACTGTCGACCAAATCCACCCGTTGGCTGTGTCTTAGTCAAAGATAATACCATCGTCAGTGAAGGTTATACGCAAGCACCTGGTCTACATCATGCGGAAGCTCAGGCCATTTCACACTATGACGGGTCTCTCAATGATATTACCGCTTATGTGACGTTAGAGCCTTGCTCGTTTGTTGGTCGTACACCCTCTTGTGCGCATACACTTGCCGGACTCAATATCAAACGTGTTGTTGTGGCAATGCTTGATCCTGATCCGCGTAACAGTGGCAAAGGTATTAAGGTGTTAACGGATGCAGGTATTGATGTAGATATTGGCGTTTGTCATGACGAAGTAGGGACATTTATCAGCCCGTATTTATTGCCATAACAACGCACTTTAAAGCGTACTGAATTCGTTAGTATCATATTAACTAACAGTACGTTTTTTTGCTTTCACACCTAAACGTATTCCATCCCTGATATTTAAACCAATCATGGTTAAATTCGTCATTCCTGCAATGACTTCTAGAATTTGTACTGTCCAATATAGCCCATCAAATTGACCCAGTGCAGACCATTTAGCTAACACTATCGCGGCAGGTAATAAAATTAACGTGCCATTAATAGCGGCTACTTTCAATCGTGTCTGCTTTAGTTTAAATTTTCCAGTCACCGCACTAGGGTATAGTTTCTTGGCTGATAGCCCTGTGGCCATCATCGCTAAGATAAGTATAGGTATGAACATTAATATTGTATTTTTAACTTGTGCTATTTTCTCTGGAGTTGCTAAAAGATCTGCAATGATGGTGCTAGTTAGAAACGAGGTTATTAATAAAAATGCGAGTATAGCCGCTACTTTGTGTATATTTTTTAATGTTTTAGTCTTCATGCTTACATCCGAATTGAGTGATAAAGTGATTACGATAATGATAATAGCAACGAGATTACCAGCGAGAACGATATTGGCGATGACAGTTACGACAAGTATTATTTGCTTGTTTTAATGCATCTTTTGCAGTGTTCTTATCTTGTTGCTGTATCGCAGAATCCATTTTTATAAAGCTATTATTCATTTTATCTAATGCCGCTTTAAACTGTATATTGTCATCCCATACTTTATCTTTAGCTTTACTGTCGAGTTGACTCCCCTGTACGAATAAGTGCTGTAATGATGCTGAGTTAACGGTTAGGTCAGCACTTAATACTTCTAACTGTGACCAATCTGTTGATGAATTCCCCAGTGCTTTATCAATTTGTTTTTGTTGCTTTTCAATTTGTGAAAAGGCTGCTTGGCGTTGTTCTACATCTTGTATTAATGACGCGGTTAAAGTGCTTTCCGATGCTGCGGCTGACGTGATAGCGAGGCTAAAGGTAAGTGATAATGCTGTGATTACTGTATTAACGCGTGTTGGTACTGACATCGTTTACTCCTGATTGAATGTTTAGGTATGCCCTTGAGGACTTTTGATTTAATTTACACCGCAACTGTTGCGCGTGCAACTGTTTTGTTGTAAATTGTTGCATCTTTAGTTTTTGAGCGATTTTAAAATGAAAATGAAAATTTGGGATTTACCAACACGTTTATATCATTGGCTACAAGCCGGATTATTTATAGGATTAATAAGCACTGGCTATAATGGCGAGGGGCCGCATATACAATTAGGTTTAGGGTTATTTACATTGATTACTTGGCGGATAATATGGGGTTTTATTGGCAGTGATACCAGTCGATTTAAACAATTTATTCGCTCGCCAAAAGTGATCATGCAGTACTTACGTGGACAGACCGATGAGACTACCGGTCACAATCCTGCTGGAGGTTGGATGGTCGTCAGTTTGTTGCTTTGTTTATTTTTGCAATGCATCTCAGGTTTAGTTATTGCTGGCTTTACTGATAATTTACCACAGGCAGAAACTTGGTTAACTGATAGGTCATATGATGTTTTTTATATGATCCATAATGCACTTTTTTATGTATTACCGGCGCTTATATTTGTCCATGTTGCAGCTGTTATTGGTTATAAACTGCGTCATAAACCGTTAGTGTTAGCGATGATCACGGGCTACAAGGCTAAATGTGGTGCTGTTTCTTTGCGTTTTTCATCAAATTTAAAAGCCTTGTTGGTGCTTATTGTCGCAGTATTAGTTACCATGACAATAGTTGCGTATTCATAGTTAGTGCTGCACTGTCATAATTAGTGCTGCGCTGTCATCATCATATTAGGTACAGAATGGAAACAAAATTTGATCGTCAGAATAGTTTTGGTTGGTTACTCAATGTTGTTGCCAACAAAGCGTCTAAAGATTTTGATACTGAGTTAAAAAAACACGGCTTGTCGTTAGCATTATGGCCTACGCTAATGTGCTTATGGGAAGAGGAGGGGGTTACTCAACGTGAAATAGCCTTGAAATCTAAAGTTGAGAGTTCAACAACGACACGGACACTGGATAAATTAGTGGCTTTAGAACTGGTAGAGCGCCGGGATGATCCGAACAGTCGCCGCTCTTTTCGTATTTATCTAACTGATGCTGGCAGAGCGCTAAAAGAAGAATTATTACCTATTCCGCTTGCGATTAACCATGATTTATTAAGCGCGTTAGATGCACAAGAGCAACAACAGATGATTTTATTGCTAAAAAAATTAGTTGCTGATATTTAATCTCTCATATTTAGCACCTACTGCTCACCACTTTACTTTTATTATTAGCGGTTTAGAACAATCATCACTATATTTAAAGCTATATGTAAAACTATATTTAAAACTATATTTAAAACTATATTTAAAACTATATTTAAAACAGTCCTATAAATAAGTGAGAAGCAGAAATGAAAGGGATAATTTTTTCTGAGTTTTTAGAGCTAGTGGAAGATAAGTTTGGTCTAGAAGTTTGCCAAAACATGCTAGATGGAAGCAGTGACGAAGGTGTTTATACGACTGTTGGCACGTATGACCACAAAGCGTTAATTAAACTGATCATGACATTGAGTAAGCTGACGGGGATCTCACCTGAAGACCTGCAAGCTGTTTATGGCGAGTCTGTCTTTAAGACTCTCTATAACAGTATGCCAGGACTAGAGGGTAAAGCGTTGTCGACCTTTGATTTTATCGAAAAGGTGGAAGAGTACATCCACATTGAAGTGAAAAAATTGTATCCTGATTCTAACCCTCCGACATTTAAATTTATTTCCGTGACTGAAATGGAAATGGTCATGGACTACATCTCCGTCCGCTGTATGTCGCATGTCTGCTTCGGTTTAATTAAAGGATGTAGTCACCATTTTAATCAACAAGTAGACATTAAAATGGAACCATTGAAACAAGACCAATCAGAAGTTCGATTCACGTTACGCTATCTGTAATGCACATAGCCTATCAATGGGAATGTTGATGGACGGAGTTAAAATGGATTTAGAACAGCAAATTGTTTTATTAATGAAGAAAGTGGCGCGTGAAAAAGCCAGCCGAAAATCAGCCGAACAATTGCTTGAAGAGAAAAGTAATGAACTGTTTTTAGCAAAAAAAATGGTTGAGGACACATTAGTGCACGTCCAACATCAAGCTGAACAGGATATGGCCTTGTTGACCTTGAAAACTTATCTTGATTCTATTCTGCTTGATTTCAACCAATTATTTCTTAAAAATTCAATTTCAGATACCTTATTACAGCGACTGTTAAATAATCTCTCCCATGTTGATACGATAAATGCGGTGCAGTTAAAAATTCAATCCATCAATGTTGTGGATGAAATGACCGTATTGAATGCGGGCATATGTACGCGATGGGATGAGTCTGCCGAACAAGTTTCATCGTGCCGTTGGACTGACGACCATCTACAATTACACATCATTATTGATGGTGAAGACGCTCAACTTGGGGTGTTGTCGGTGTCTCTTGAGACGAAAAAACAATGGCAGCAAACCATTGAAAAGCAATTGTCCTTATTTTCAGAGATGATCAGCGTTGCCTACCAACGAAAATACCTGCTTGACCGTACTATTTTGGAAATGCACAGAGCTGAAAACTCCGAAAAATCGACACGTGATTTTGTCGCTATGATTAATCATGAATTACGGACGCCATTAAATGGCTTACTTGGTTCTGCAGACTTAATGTCAGACACCAAGATCAATAAACAACAAGCCAGACTACTTACGACAATTCATCAATCAGGCGAGTTATTACGTGTCATTATTAATGATTTGTTAGATTTTAGTAAAATGAGCGCAGGCATGCTGGAACTCATCATTAAACCTTTTGACGTTGTCAGTGTTAGCCGTGTTATCGAGGATATTTTTTCGATTCGCGCTGAAGAGCAAGGGTTACAGTTTGAACTTATATTTTCCGAGCAGATCCCAACAGAATTACTCGGTGATGCCGAGCGCATAAAACAAATTTTAGTTAACTTGATTGGTAATGCATTGAAATTTACCAGTGACGGAAAAGTCTCGGTCTATTTCTTATGGGAAAACGAACAACTGGTATTTAATATCGTCGATACTGGTTGTGGTATTCCAGCGGACAAACAAAGTAATCTGTTCGAACCCTTTGTACAGGTTGATAATTCCAGTAATCGAAAACATGAAGGTACGGGGTTAGGCCTGTCTATTTGTTTGCATTTGATTAAAGAAATGCAGGGCGAATTGATCCTCACGAGTGAGTTGGATAAAGGCTCGGAATTCAAAGTCTGTCTGCCTTTGGCTATTCCGGCTGAAAATATTAAAACGACGGAAGAGCAGGACGAGATTGATTATCCTATTCATCAATTAAAGTTACTTATCGTTGAAGACATCAAAATGAATCAAGTCGTTATTGAGATGATGTTGAAAAAGTTAGGGCTGAATTGTGATATCAAAAATAATGGCAAGGAAGCACTTAGCTATCTGGAACACCATCATGTCGATATTATTTTAATGGATTGCCGGATGCCAATCATGGACGGGTTTGAAGCAACGCGCATATTACGTCAACAGGGCTATGATAAACCCATTATTGCATTGACCGCGGGTACCACAAATACCGAACGTGATGAATGTTTAGCCTGTGGCATGGATGATATTGTTAATAAACCATATCAATTAAAAGACTTACAAAGAACGTTAAATCATTGGGGAAAGCAGCTAAGCAATCCCCTATGAGTATCGTAAAGTGTTTTTTCTACGGATGTTCACTGTTAACGGTCTTTAAGGTGTGATAACCGGCCCAAATGCGGCTTGCTGTGGTGATCCAGCACAAGGCTGCAAAACCATATGCAATTTGCGAGAAGTACTGTGGAAACAAGCATAATAAGATAAAGCAGGATATTGTTTCAGTGCCTTCCGTTAGTCCACCGATATAGTAGAGCGATTTATTCTTATACACCGGATTTTCAATGTTTTGTTTACTCGCCATGATCGCAAAGGCTAAAAAACTAGTGCCGGTGCCAATAAACGCAAAAATCAAGAATGCGCCTGCCACAGCATTGGCGCTCGGGTCTGCCACTACAAAGCCAAACGGTACTAGCGAATAAAACAAAAAATCTAAGGTAATATCTAAGAACCCACCACTGTCAGTGATGCCTTGTATTCTGGCTACTGCACCATCTACCGCGTCAAGTATGCGGTTTAAAGCGATGAAGCCTAACGCGATATTGTATTCTTGCAATGCCAATGCAGGAAAGCACATTAATCCAAGCACAAAACCCAACAGGGTCACTTGGTCGGCTTTCATGCCAGTCTTATGCACTAATTTTGCAGTGATATTAATCGGCCAGCGGATAATTTTTATCGCATAACGGTCAAGCATCTAGAGTTTCCTTATTCCATGGCCAGTGTAGGCATTTGCTCCCCACAGGGACATCGTCAACGTCGTGCGTCACCATTAACACGGGTAATTGTCTGCTGCGTGTTTGGGAAAATACCCAGTTTCTAAATTCACTACGTAATGATTTATCTAACTTGCTAAAGGGTTCATCCAGCAATACCACGGCAGGCTCTGCCAGTAACAACCGCATCATACTAATACGCGCACGTTGACCGCCCGATATTTGCATGGGTGACTTATCTGCAAGCTCGACTAAGTTGAGCTCGGTCAGTGTTTTCAATGCCTGTATTTTTCGTTGCGCTTTTTTAATGTGGTTGGGTAGGGCGATAGCTAAGTTTTCCCAGATATTTAAATGCGGAAATAATAAATCATCTTGAAACAAGATGCCGATATTACGTTTTTCTGCAGGCAGGGCATTTAATAATCGTTGTTGATAATAGCATTCACCCTGATAGCTAAAGTCAGCCGATTTATGCCCGGCAACGGCGCTTAACAAACTGGACTTGCCACAGCCGCTGGGCCCCATTAACGTTAATATTTCACCGGGTGAAACTGTGAAAGTGATAGGCGCAAACAAAGGCTGTTGAGCACTATCAAGAATACTGAGATTATTTACTGATAGAGACATTGTGTGTTGTTACTCTATTGGTTGATGTTAATGAAGCCGAATTAGCGCGTTGCTGTTCGAGAGAGCCGGTTTTACGGCTGGCAACGATGGCGATAATATAAAATACAAATGGCGTTATTGATTGCAGCAACGCATAGATGGCGCTGATACGGCGATCTTGTCCGCTCGAGAGTGCGACCGCTTCTGTTGTCAGTGTTGATATCCGCCCTGCGCCTAGCATTAGTGTCGGTAAATATTGCGCCAGACTCACGCTAATACCCACGGCCCACGCGATCCAGATCGCGGGCAGTAATAACGGGCGTTTTATCTGCCACCATACTTTGAAAGGCGACATGCCTAGACTGGCGCCGACTTTATCTAAGCGCTGATCATAACTGCGCCAAGGGCCATCGAGGGCAAGAAATACATAGGGGAATACAAAGAACGTATGCGCCCATGTGACCCAAAGGTAATAATGTTGATGGGCGATATACAAGGTCGCCACCTGCATGCCAAACAATAACGATAACTGCGGTGCAAGCATCGGGATTGAAATCAGTAATCTGGGTACTTTAAATTTACCCTTATTTAGACTGGCCTTGATACTGTGCTCGTGTATCACAATGGCAAAAAACAAGGCGATTGTGGCGCTAACTAACGCAATCATGATGCTATTGGTGATGATGTCTAATAAGTAATACCATTCTTGTTGCCAAAAACGGAGCGACCAGGTCGACGGCGTAATATCAGGAAATCGCCAGCGTTGAGCCACCGACCACAACAGCAACATTGGCAATGTCGTCAGCGTGATGAGGTAAGTGATGGTAATAATACTCTTACCACCAATCGGCAGCGAAAAACGTCCACTTGACTGCCAAGTTCGACATTTTACCGTCATTATCCATTCAGTTAAGCGTATTCCCAGTAATACCAGCAAACATAACAGCAGCAGTAATAACGCCCCTGCCGAGGCTTTGGGTAATGTGGCAAGGTCGGCATCATTCAACCACTGCCAAACCAATACCGAGAGCGTCGGCGGCTGAGTTGGCCCGATGATCAAGGCGACATCAACAACGGAAATGCTGTATGCCATGACGGCGAATAATGAGAAACGGATCTTCGGTAACCATTGTGGCAGGATTATTTTTTGCCATGCCTGGGCGTTGTTGTAACCCAGACTTTGCGCGGTGATAAGCGTGGTATTTATATTTAATTGTTTCAGCAGTGGAATACTCATGAACAACAAAAACGGTATTTCTTTAAGCGTTAGCGCCGCAATAAGGCCGAGTCCATATTGGTCATGTACCAGTTGCCAATTGATTTGCTCGCCCAATAGCCGCGCGATAAAGCCACTGGGGGTAAACAAAAACGCAAAGCCGACCGCAAAAGCCACATGTGGCAGCGCCATAATCGGTGCGAGTAAGGTTTCTATTTGCTTCCACCAACGGCTATGCCAGCAGGATTGTAGAATTGCAAAGCAGCATAACGCGGATAGTAAGGTACTGGCGACACTGACAAATAACGTCAGCACAACGGATTGTGATAACCCTGGCCAAGCCAGCAATTGCGTAAATCCATCAAGGGATAGCGCGTATTGATCGATAGCTGGAATATAGCCAAATGCAGCGAGTAGCAAGCCAATTAGCCCTGGTAATAGCGGCAAAAAACTAATAATAACAGTCAGTAACACGACCAAATTAAAAGTGAATGCGGTGGCTGACTGTTTTTTTAATGTGGTGAATATAGCGTTCAATTAGTGCCCGTAGCGTTTTTGCCATTCCGCTTCAAGCGCAGTTTGCCAGCTTGGATGTGGTTCTGGAATTGATTTAAACAGCTTGGTGTTTTTAGCTGAACCGGTGATGTGTGACGCTGATAATACCGTCGGATCACCCCAAATAGCTAAATCGCCTTTGCGTGACTGGGCTTCAGGGCTTAACAAAAAGTTAATCGCCACTAATGCGCCTTCTTTGGCACTGGCATTCCAAGGTATCGACAGGAAATGAATGTTTGAGAGTGCCCCTGCTGCCATCGCATAAGCCACCGTCGTTTCGCTAAGCTTACCGCTTTGCTGTGATGTCGTCGCTTCGTTAGGGTTAAACGAAATAGCAATATCGAGTTCACCATCATCTAATAGCTGAATTGTTTCAGATGCACTGGCAGGGAATTGCTTGCCTTGACGCCAAGCGACTGCATGGAACTTGTCGAGATAATCCCATAATGGCGCTGATATAGTCGTAAACGTCTGAGTATCTACCGGTTGGTATAATGGCGCGTTGTTGCTGGCTAATTCTAATAAGGCTGCTTTAAGAAAGCTCGTGCCATGGAATGACGGTGGTTTTGGATAGCTGAGTTTATTTGGGTGCTTAACCGCGTAAGCGAGTAGATCGTTGAAGCTTGCTGGTGGATTACTGAGTGTTTGGGTATCGTAAATAAACACCAGTTGGCCGACACCCCAAGGTGCTTCTAAGCCTAAGGTTGGTTCAGAAAAATCGTTATCAACTGGCAAGGTCTTATCCACATATTGCCAATTTGGTAATTGCGTTGCGAATGAATCCGTGATCAGGTCATAACGTTTCATTGATTTGAAGTTTTCACCGTTAACCCAAACCATATCAACACTGCCGTTACTGTTCTTTTTTGCGGTTTTTTCTGCTGCTAAACGGGTAATGGCTTCGGCAATGTCACCGACTTTAACGTGTTTTATGCGCACTCCGTATTCACTGTTTAGGCGTTTATCGGCCCAGCGTAAATAGTTATTAATTTCAGGACTACCACCCCATGCATAAAAATAGACCGTTTGTCCTTTGGCTTTTGCTTCAACAGCTTGCCAATCGAGTTCTGCGGCTTGACTGAAGGTACTGACGAGTAATAAGCCAAGACCGACGAATAATTTACGCATGAAATATCCTTTTCTTAGTGAATGCACACTACAACCTGTAATGTTTATAAATTTAATTATAACTGATTGTATTTATATTCATACACTCATCTTGGTCACCGTGGGATATATGCACATAACCTACAGCGAATAATGCTGTACAGTGGGGGCTTCATTTTGGGTTAAGGGTGTAAAAGCGAAAAACATGACTAAATTTAAACCGGCGTTAGGTCTGAGTAATAACCACCTGCAATCCATGCTGTCTAGTTCTGGCCCACGAAAATACTTCGAGAAACGCCGTGCTAACCAATTATTGTGTCTAGCGAAACAGCATATTATCACCACGCCACAAGGGGTTCGGTTAGAAGGGTTTCTAAGCCGAAATAACACCACAACGCCATCGAAAGGGCTTGCTGTTATCCTCCATGGTTGGGAAGGCTGTGCTGATTCGCTGTATGTATTATCCAGTGGCCAAAAATTACTGGAAGCGGGGTATGATGTATTTCGCCTTAACTTTCGTGATCATGGTGATACCCATCATTTAAACGCGGAACTGTTTAATTCATCACGCCTAGAAGAAATCGCCGAAGCGGTTAAATACCTTTGCGTCCAATTTGGTGGTCAGCATAATCTGTTATGTGGTTATTCACTCGGTGGTAACTTTTGTCTGCGAGTGGCGAATATCGCCAAAGTTGCAGGTATCGACTTACATCAAGCAATTGCGGTTTGTCCGGTATTACACCCGCCAACCACAATGGCAGAATTAAGTGCGGGTTTTCCATTATATGAACAATATTTTGTCGCGAAGTGGAAACGCTCGTTAATCAAAAAACTGCGCTATCATCCGCAATTAGGTTATGGCAAAGCATTGAAAACCCTAAAAACGCTCGATGACATGAACTTGTTTTTTGTCGACCGCTATACTCACTTTAACAGTCGTGATGAATACTTTGAAGCTTACTCAGTGGTGGATGACGGCTTAAGCCAATTGGCAATACCAACGACAATCATTACTTCTGAAGATGATCCAATGATCCCCGCTCGTCACCTCAACCACTTACACCAATCTGAATGGTTAAGCATTGATTTACAGGCGCAAGGCGGGCATTGTGCGTTTATCAAAAACTGGAAGTTTGAAAGCTGGGCCAGTGAACGTATCGCCGAATTAGCGCAATAAGTCGCAAGCATAGACCTGACGGCTTATTGCTCACGCTATTTATTGCTTGTAGCTATAAATAGCGTGCGCGTTAACGTGAGCAATGCTTGTTAATACTGTGCATGAAATCGAGCAATGAAGGCACGTGATTAGCGACAAACGGCAGCCCTGTATTGACTAATGACACGGAAATATCGCGGTCTGGATCGGCCCATAATAATTTATTGATTAAGCCGATATGGCCAAATGCTTTGCCGCTATGTAGTCCCCACAAACCTACGGGATCTGCACCTAACATGAGTCCCGCGCTGTATCGCATAGGCGCCATTAATGTACGGTCAAATTCGAATGAACCCTCTTCACGTATTAGCTTTCTGACCGTCAGTGGTTGGCATATTTGTTTACCTTCCCAAACACCATTATTTAACAGCATTTGATAAAAACGGCCAATTTCTTCTGCAGTGCCCATTAAATTAGCAGAAGGGATAACGGCTTGCTGGAACAGTGGGGTATTACTAATTTCAGCCACTTGCTCAAATGTATCGCCGAGTGCACGTTTAATAAAGTACGAAATGGGGTACATGGCTTTTAACCCTGTGGCGTAATTATCCGCGAGGTCGGTACGTTGCTCATCACCTAATCCATAACTAAAGTATTTCATCTTCATCGGTTGACGAATTCTTAAGTCGAGGAAGGCTTGTATGCTCATGCCCGATACTTGCTCAATAAGACGTTCTAAAATATAGCCGCTGCTCAGCGCATGATAGGCAAGTTTTCCTGTTTGTGTGGCGGGTATTTGTTGTGTGCAAAGTTGCTGCCATATCTCGTCATTGTTAGTCAGCTCATTAATACCTAATGTACTCGGCATCTTGGGCATACCGCTACGATGTGATAATACTTGGTGAATACTAATGTCTTGTTTACCACATTGGCCAAACTCAGGCAGGTGCAGGCTGACAGGATCGTGTAAATCAATCAATTTGTCTTCATGGAGTAAATGAATTAAAAATGCCGTCACCGCTTTTGAGCCAGAAAAGTAACAAATAGGCGTTTCAGGTTGCATCAACCTGGCGTCAGAGTCTGCTTTTTGATTGGGCTTATGGCCGTTGGCATAACCAATAGCACGGCTAATAATAATTTTACCTTGACGACGAAAACACAGCGAAATAGCAGGGTGAGTTCCGGTTTTATAGAGTTCTTCAACGGTAGCCCAAATAGCATCGACTCCCTCTTGCGTCATACCTACTGATGTCGGTTCAACTTCTTCGTCACGATTGACGGTGGTGACTGTTGCAAGTGATTTTGGCAGCTGGATGGTATTACCAAGGCGCAGGTATCTGTTTGCAACTACTAAACTCTTCAAACCAAAATCAATAATCATGTCGTTAACTCAAATCTTAGGGGATAGATTGAAGATAGAGTTATATTTTAGAATATACAATTAGGTTTAATACATTTATCACATCAATATATTGAAAATAAATTACCATAACTTTGATCTCGGTACTTGTGCCCGAATATGAAGGTTAATATACTCGAGGTTAATGTTTACTAGCGTTAAGATTAAAAACACAAGATTTAAGATATTGATAATAAATGAAATATTGTGTTTTGGAGTGAGAATGGAACAGAGAACTCAACAATATTTGAATGAATATTTAGCTACGCTGACAGAGAGTGACCGTCAACGTTACAACTCATTCAGTGCCGACTATTTTTGTAATGATGAAGTGAATGCTAACCGCTGTGCTGATTTAATCAGTAAAGGGATTAAAACCGCGACTTGCAGTATGAAGTATTGGTACGAATCGGGCGCGGAACCTATGCCAACAGCAGGACATTTGCTCGTGGTCACGAATTGGAGTGGTGAACCGACATCGATTGTTGAGATCACCGCGGTGAGTGAATGTAAGTATGTCGATGTTACCGCTGAATTTGCCTGTTCGGAAGGCGAGGGCGACCGCACGCTAGATTGGTGGCGCGTTGCGCATTGGGATTTTTTTTCCAAGGAGTGTCAGACTGCGGAGATCGACGCTAACGAAGATATGATGCTAGTCCTTGAGCATTTTCAGGTTGTACACGGCGCCGCTGCCTAATTGTTTTTAGTTATGATGGTATTATCATCCCGATATGGTTAACTTCACCTATCTTTAAAGGTGAGTCTAATTGAGGGAATAATGCTTTATGAGAATAATATTATTAGCGATCGTCGCTGTGTTTAGTTTAACAGCCTGTAACGATGAGCAATTGAACAGTGTTGTGAGACAAGCGAGTGATCCGGTTTATAGCGGTAGTCAGGAAGGGCTATTAAGCTATGGTGAACAATTATGGAAAGACCCTAGTATTGGACAAAGTGGCCTTGCGTGCGAGACTTGTCATACTGGCGGCGCTGCATTAAACGCGACCTTTAAACAACCTTATCCCCATCAGGTCGCGATGGTTGAAGATCAAACCGGTCTCACCTCTATAACAGCAGAACAGATGGTGCAATTTTGTATGTTAAAACCAATGCAATCAGATATCTTTGCTTGGGATTCAAAAGAGCTAGCCGCATTAACCTTATACGTTGAAAGCGTCGTCCAGCCTAATTACATCAAACAACATCCTTAAAACTATATTCTTAAGACAATAAAAAAGCAGTACTCAGTGAGTACTGCTTTTTTTATTACTTATTACTTATTACTTATTACTTATTACTGATTAAACATTACGATGACACTGCAACTGCAGGGCGTTTGTTGTGAGAGATGATTAATAATATAAGCGAGATAACACCAACCACAGCCCCAATTGGCTTGCCATATTCACTTGGTAGACTAAAACCAATACCAGCCGTCATAATATAAGACGCCGTCACACTGGTACCAATTACCGCTGGTAAACTCACGATCCAATGGAAGGTGCCGCGATCAAATAAGAACTTCGTCGCTAGCCACAAAACACTGGTAGAAAGCAGCATGTTTGAAAACGCGAAATAACGCCAGATTAATGAGAAGTCTAACTTCGTCATGAAATAAGCAATGGTCAAAATTGGCACTGCAAGTAATAGACGATTACGTAAGTTTTGCGGGATATTGAACGCATCAACTAACGTTAAACGTAATGAGCGGAAAGCGGTATCACCCGAGGTAATAGGGAATACTGCCACCGCAATAATGGCCATAATGCCACCAAGTGCACCAAGATAACTGTTCGCCACATGGTTAACCACTAAACCTGGACCGCCTTGATCAAGCAATACTTTAAGCTCTGAATAACCTTCAGGAAATGCTGCAATACCGGCTAATGCCCATACACAACCAACAATACCTTCACACATCATCGCGCCATAATAAACCGGACGCACGTATTTTTCATTGGTTAGACAACGGGCAATAATGGGTGCTTGAGTCGAATGGAAACCACTGATCGCGCCACAGGTAATCGTCATGAACAATAATGGCCATACAGGTAAACCATCAGCATTCGGTTCTAAGAAATCATGGCTGTAATGATCCGCGTTAAAATAACCAAGGAAGTCACCTGCAACAGGTAAATGTGGTGCATTGAAAAGCAATGAAATGGCGATAAGAGACGTCATCACAATCATTAATAAACCAAAGATAGGATAAAATTTAGTGATGATTTTATCAATTGGTAGCAAGGTTGCGAGTAGGTAGTAACCCAAAATCACTAATACCCAGAATGTATTCCCAGCCAGGAACGTGCCTTCAAAATAACTTAAGTTACTTAATAGACCGGCAGGGCTCATGATGAATACCACACCGACAAAAAACAGTAGCATGGCAGTAAATACCAGCATGACTGCTTTAAAGAATACGTTGTAATAGTGTCCGGCGATTTCAGGTAAACTTTTACCGTCTTCTTTAATACTCATAACCCCAGAGAAGTAATCGTGTACTGCGCCACCTAAGATATTACCTAATACGATCCAAACAAGGGCGATTGGACCATAAAGTGCGCCTAGAATAGGGCCGAAAATGGGACCAACACCGGCAATATTTAAAAACTGAATAAGAAAAGCTTTAACAGGGTGGATTGCGACGTAATCGACACCTTCTTCAAACCTTACTTGTGGAGTTTTAGCGGTAGGGTCGATACCAGCTTGTTTCTCAACAAAGGGGCTATAAAATTTATACCCTAATATTAATAGTGTGATGCAGATAAAAAAGATAATCATGGCTGTTATTACTCCGTCCTGGATTAATAGATTTGGTAGGTAGGGTGTAGGGCTGTGTATGTGCAGATCGCGCATACAAGTCTTAACGCGTGGATTATTAACTATTTATAGGTAACTTCAAGTTTGTGGACTGTATTATGTGACATGACGTTATTTTGTTGTGAATTAACCAGTTAGGAGTAAGAAAACTTGGCAGCAGCGTCAACTATTACCAAGTTGTTCATTTCGTCAGTCAGTCAGTCATTCATTCAATCCAGCAGTCATTCAATTAATGTGGCGATACGTCTTTTAGCTTCAATGCAATTAAAGCTGAAATAGCGATAAATAGCGCCGAGATCCATAAGCACATTTCTAAACCATAAACTTGAAATATCCAGCCAGATAATACCGTACCAATTAATCGGCCCATCGCGTTAGCCATATAGTAAAAACCAACATCCATCGACACGCCATCACTGTCAGCTAAATTGACAATCAAATAGCTGTGTAACGAAGAATTAATGGCAAACAAAGCACCGAAAATCAGTAAACCAACGATAATCGAAAACTGCACATAGAATTGATAATGCAGTGCGATGGCAATCAATACAGGAATAACAGCGAGGTAACTGGCCCAAGATGCTGCTGAACGTGGCGAGGGGTTTTTACCTGTAAAACGAGGCGCGATTGATTGCACCATGCCATAGCCGATAACCCAGCTTGCCATAAAGCCGCCAACCCACCAATGGTCCCAATTAAAGGTCGTCGCTAAGAATACCGGCAGGGCAACGACAAACCAGACATCACGGGCACCGAATAAAAATAACCGCGCTGCAGAGAGCAAGTTTATCGAACTACTTTTAGAAAATATCTCGGTAAACTTAGGTTTGTTTTTAGCTTTGCCGAGCTCGGTCTTTAAACTGAACAGGCTCCAGAGCCAAACGAATAATAAGATGACAGCCATCAGCAGAATAGCGTCTTTAAAACCAAAGGTCGTGAGTAGTACACCGCCTAAGAAAAAGCCGACACCTTTTAAAGCATTTTTAGAACCCGTTAAGACCGCAACCCAGTGGTAGAGTTTATTGTCATTAGCTGTGTCATTACCTTTTGGTACCAGCAGCTTAATGGCACTTTTGGCGCTCATTTTATTCAAGTCTTTGGCAATACCGGACAAGGCTTGGGCTATCATCACATAAACGACAGTCAACATGTCAGCGGGTACGGTTAACATCATCAAGGCAATAATTTGCATCGCCAAGCCAATGTTCATGGTTTTATTTAGCCCTAAACGAGCGCCTAACCAGCCACCGATCAAATTAGTGATGACACCGAACACTTCGTAAAACACAAACAACATCGCGATATTAATCGGGCTATAACCCAGCTGGTGGAAATACAGCACCACCAACATGCGTAACGCGCCATCCGTTAAAGTGAACGCCCAATAGTTACCGGTAATGATGAGATACTGTTTTATTTGTGGCGAAATACCCGCTAACGCTTTTATCATTTGTCTGAGCGACCTACCATGCGAGCCAATTCAGCGGCGCGATTTGCATAACCCCACTCATTGTCGTACCAAGCATATATTTTCACTTGGGTACCATTAACGACCATAGTGGATAAGGCATCAATGATGCTTGAACGAGGGTCAGTTTTGTAATCTACAGAGACTAACGGGCGTTCTTCATAACCCAAAATGTCTTTCAGTTCTTGTTCAGCAGCTTGCTTGAAGTAACCATTCACTTCTTCTGCGGTGGTTTCACGCGCCACTTCAAAAACACAATCGGTTAACGATGCATTCGCCAGAGGTACGCGAATAGCATGGCCGTTTAACTTACCGGTTAATTCAGGGAAGATATTGGTAATTGCCGTTGCAGAACCTGTGGTGGTTGGAATTAAAGACGTACCGCAAGCGCGGGCACGACGTAAATCAGCATGGGGCGCATCAAGAATTGTTTGGGTATTGGTGATGTTGTGGATTGTCGTCATTGAACCGTGTTTAATGCCGATTTTTTCGTTTAATACTTTAACCACAGGGGCAAGGCAGTTGGTAGTACAAGACGCTGCTGTCACAATCGGGTGTAGGGCTTTGTTGTACAGGTTATCATTCACCCCCATGACCACGTTCAATACACCTTCTTCTTTGACTGGCGCTGTAACGACAACACGTTTAACGCCTTGGTCTAAATAAGCTTGTAGCAGTGCGGTTGTTTTTATTTTACCAGACGCTTCAAGTACCACATCACAGCCTGACCAATCGGTATCTGCCACGGCGGTATTGCGAGTGCAAGGGATAAACTGATCGGCGATAATCATTTGATCACCAAGGTAATCAGCTTGGTGCTGCCAGCGGCCATGAATTGAATCAAAATTAAGTAAATGCGCTAACGTTTCAGCATTACCGGCTGGATCATTAATTTGCACAATTTCAACATCATCCCAATTAAACGCAGCGCGCATTGCCAGACGACCCATGCGGCCAAAGCCATTAATACCGATTTTAATAGTCATTTTATTCTCCAAAATACTGATAATTCTGATTTATATTAAATTTATGCATTTAATATTTTAATCTAAGCGCTTAACCTAAGTGTAGCAATTAAGGTTTTGAATTGTCTAACGAATTGTCTAATGAATCGCTTGGTAACCCGCCTGAAGAATCGTCAGATGAATCGCTGAATGAGCCATGGCTACGGTTAATAATCGCCACGAGCGATAACATAATCGGTACTTCAACAAGCACTCCCACCACAGTCGCAAGAGCCGCACCAGAATGCAGGCCAAATAACGAAATAGCCACCGCGACAGCAAGCTCAAAGAAGTTTGACGTACCAATCAAGCACGCAGGACCGGCAATGTTATGCGGTAGTTTTAGCTTTTTAGCAGCAAAAAACGTAATCGCAAAGATCATGTAGGTTTGTAACGCCAACGGAATAGCGATAAGCACGATAGTCGTCGGGTCGTTAATTAAGGTGTTTGCCTGAAAGCCAAATAATAACACCACGGTCGCGAGCAAGCCTAAGATAGACCAAGGTTTTAGCTTCGCAAGTACATGTTGAATGGCTTCTTTGTCATTGGCTTTGTTTAACTTTCTACGCGTAAGAATACCGGCAATCAAGGGCAATACTACATAGAGTACAACTGAGTACAGTAAAGTTTCCCAAGGTACATTGATATCACTGACTTCGAGTAAGAATGCTGCAATCGGCGCGAACGCAAAGACCATGATGATATCGTTCACTGATACTTGTACTAAAGTATAGTTAGCATCACCTTTGGTTAGTTGTGACCATACAAATACCATGGCCGTACAAGGTGCAACACCAAGTAAGATCATACCGGCGATATATTCTTGGGCAGAACTGGGATCAACCATATCGACGAAGAATACTTTGAAGAATAACCAGGCAAAAGCAGCCATAGTAAAAGGTTTAATGATCCAGTTAATGAATACCGTGAGGAATAAACCTTTGGGATTTTTGCCGACATCTTTAATGGCCGAGAAATCGATTTGCACCATCATTGGATAAATCATGATCCAGATAAAGACAGCGACAACCAAGTTAACGTGTGCAATTTCTAAACCTGCGATAAGCTGAAATACGTCGGGCTGCCAAACCCCTAAAATAACGCCTGCGGCGATAGCAAGTGCTACCCATACCGATAAATACCGTTCAAATATACCCATGATCATTTACTCGCAGTGTAGTTGTATGCGTTCAGGGCGGTTGCCCATGTCGTTTAAGCGCTGTATATCTGCGCCAATTAAGCTATTATTTTGTTTAGCACTGAGTGCGATAATGGATTTGATCCACGGTGCTAACTCTGGATTGATGGCATAAAAAACCCACTGTTTGTATTTTCTAATAACCAGTAATTCTGCTTTACGCAGCTGGGCTAAATTGCGTGAGATACTTGGCTGGCTTGCAGTCAGCGCAGAGATTAATTCACATACACACAGCTCTTTTTCTTGATCAATGAGCATGATGATCCTGAGTCGAGAGTCGTCAGATAAGGTTTTGAAAAGTTGTACTGGTTGCATATACCCTCAGTTATATATCTGTTTTTTGTTATATGTAGTATATGCGTAAAATGTTATATGCGTCAAATGTTATATGTGAAAAATGTTATGTTCACTCGTTGTGGTATTTGGACTTTGTTATTTTATCTGTTTACTGTGTATTTAAAGTAACGCTGGTGACTTCTGCTTTAATCAACAAGCGGAATATAAATATTGGTTATACATAATATAAATTTAATACCTAAGTAGTATAAAGGGATTGTTCTAATCCATAAACTATCTTAAAATTAGTAAATTACATCACGTCTCAATGCTTAAAAAATTTTATCGCTAATCATGCTCAGGGTTCTCATGTCGAGGGTATCAGCACTTAGTTCACCTTAAATAGGCCATCGTAAATGGACAGTACTCTTTTACTCTTTATCGCCACTGCATTCAGTTTTGGTATGATCGTTAATCTTACAGGGTTGCCACCTATGGTTGGTTTCCTATTAGCGGGTTTTGCGCTTAATTTTTACGGTTTTGAAGCGACTGCGGGTTTGCAAACATTTGCCGATTTGGGTGTCACCTTACTGCTGTTCTCGATTGGCTTAAAGCTAGACATACGCACCTTGTTTAAAGCTGAAGTATGGGGCGGGGCAAGTGTGCATATCTTTGCCAGCATTGCTTTTTATGCCGTGGTGCTATTTGTTTTAAAGCAAATTGGTTTGACCTTCTTTACTAACCTCGATACCTTCTCGCTGGTATTGGTTGCCTTTGCATTGAGTTTTTCGAGTACGGTATTTGCGGTGAAAATTCTGGAAGAAAAGAGTGAAACCAACTCGTTATATGGCCGTATCGCGATTGGTATCCTGATCATGCAAGATATCTTTGCTGTGGTCTTTTTAACAGTATCAGTCGGTAAGATCCCATCGTTGTTTGCGGTTATATTATTAGCCTTACCGTTAATTCGACCGCTGTTGTTTAAACTGTTAGACCGAGTGGGTCAAGGTGAGTTACTGGTGTTATACGGTATCTTCCTTGCGCTTGTACTGGGCGCTGGATTGTTTGAATCGGTAGGCATGAAAGCTGATCTCGGTGCCTTGATTGCGGGTATGTTGTTAGCGGGACATGCCAGTGCCAAACAGATGGCCAAAGCCTTGTTTAATATGAAAGAGATGTTACTTGTCTGTTTCTTCCTCAGTATTGGTTTGGGTGGACTGCCGACCGTTGATCACTTGTTCGTCGCGATGATTTTAGCGGTGGTATTGTTTGGTAAAATAGCGCTGTACTTTGTGACGTTAGCGCAATTCAAATTACGTGCGCGTACGTCATTGTTTGCTGCTTTTTCACTGGCTAACTACAGCGAATTTGGTTTGATTGTCGCCGCGCTTGCCACGTATAAAGGCTGGTTATCACAGGATTGGTTGATTATTACCGCACTGGCAGTATCACTGAGCTTTGTGATTGCTTCGTTACTGAATAAGTACGCAGACGATATCTATAATCGCTTTACCCATCAGTTAGCGCGTTTTCAGGCCACGGAACTACACATTGACGATCGTCCTGTGTCACTGGGTGATGCAGAGATCTTAGTCATGGGTATGGGGCGTATTGGCGCTGGTGCGTATGATGAATTGAAAGCGCAATACGGTGATAAAGTATTGGGGCTTGATTACAACAACCAGAAAACCTTAGATCATTGTGAATTGGGTCGCCGCGTTATGACGGGCGATGCACTTGATACCGATTTTTGGAATAAGTTGGAAATGACCGATAACATTAAATTGGTGCTATTAGCGATGCCTGATCACCACGGTAACCATTATGCGGCAGAGCAATTACATAAGATGGAACGCTGTAGTTTCCAAGTAGCGGCACTCGCACACTTTAAAGGTGATGAAGACGAATTGAAAGCGCTTGGTGTTAATCCTGTTTATAACATGTACGAAGAAGCGGGTGCTGGTTTCGCTCATCATGTTTGGACTGAGTTAAACATTTCTACGGCGCACGTTGTCGATAAGTCATAATGTAAATCGACGAAGATAACGAGCATGACTGCTGGATTCAAGTAATTTGTTGCTCATTATCTTCGCTGTAGTTTTTAGCTGCGTCATGTCGCTCGTTTGACGTTACGCCTGTCTTTTGTCTAAGCCTCTTACGTCACTAGGCATCGCCAACATCAACACGTTTTTGATTTGCGCCAAGCATGTTGTAGATATCATATCGCCAAAAGCCAATCCATTCGTGCAAGGCAAAATCAGTCAGCGCAAAGTTATAACCCAATGGCAGCCATGACACCGTTGTCGACATATAATCGGCTCTGATTGGTGTTGCGCGCACACCAAAGTGTTCAAAGTACAGTTGGCTACGTTTGATGTGTAATCCAGATGAAACTAAGACGCTATTGTCGTAATCACCCTTACGCAGTATTTCACTGGTAAATTGGGCATTCTGCCAAGTGTTAAGGCTGTTAGCTTCGGTAATAATATCATCGGTGTTAATGCCAATTTGCACTAAACGTTGTTTATATACGGCTGCTTCTGTCGTACCCAATTTATGCGTATCACCACCACTGACGATGATCTTACATTGTTGCTCTGTACTGTTTTTATCTGTACTGTTTTTCTCGGTATTATTTTTCTCTGTATTATTGCATTCATTGTAAAGTCTTGCTGCTTCGTAAATCCGTCCAAAAGCATGGAAGGGCGGTTCGATATTATCAACCTTTTTGACAGTCCCAGCATCAACACTATCAACATCATTACCGACCTTTTCTAAGCCTGCACCAAGTACGATAATGGCGTTATTATCCTGCCATTGTATTGTTGGCTTTTGCGCATAGTCTTGCTGTAATTTATCCAGTAAATATTTCGGAATAACGCCTGTACTAATAAGCAGCGTAAGTAAAACAGTGCTGAATAAGACGATTGATTTGATGCGATGAAAGTTAAACAAGCGGAGTAATAAGTAGATAATAATAAGTAAAGAGATAAGCAGCAAGCTCATGGATTGTCCTTGTTGATGTGCGAATAACAGAGTATTTCACCGGAGTATAAAGCAATAAAATAATATATCATTGTTTAAGCCGCTGGTCGGATGCTATAAACAACTGAAATTTAATATTAATATACGCTCGTTGCTTTATACTGCTGAGCACAAGCTTACCGAGAGATAAATTATGGACGATTCAACACGACTGGGATATTTAGCTGCATTTGGCGCAGTACTGATCTGGTCGGGATTTATATTAGTGTCACGCATGGGCGGGATCAGCCCTTTGTTGTCTTATGATGTTATTGCTATTCGTTATGCCACGTGTGCGGCTTTAGTGTTACCTTTTTGGTTGTTTAAATTTCGGTTCAAATTATGGCAACCGAAGTTTATTATCTGCAGCTTATTTGGCGGCTTAGGTTATGCGTTATTTGCCTTTCAAGGATTTGAAACGACCCCCGGTTCACAGTCTGCAGTCTTGCTACCTGGTTTGATCCCAGTGATGATTATTGTCTTGTCTGTGGTGATAAATAAACAAGGTCACCCGTGGACTAAATGGCTGGGCGTTGGCATCATCACATTGGGTATTGTCGTGCTGTTTTTACAAGAATTCCTCGCCCAAGGGACGTTATCGATTGGCCATTTAAGCCTGACTGGCGCCGCGTTTTGTTGGGGTATATTTTCAGTGTTATTAAGCCGCTGGCAGGTCACGCCGTGGCAAGCGACTGCGAGCTTAGCCATCATCACCTGCACCATTTACATGCCTATCTACTTACTGTTCCTACCGAGTAACATTAGCTTGGAATTGATTAATGCTGGATTGTGGCGCGATATGTTACTGCAAAGCTTCTACCAAGGATTCATGGCGACAATAGTACAAATGCTGTTGTACGTGCGCGCCGTACAGGTTATTGGTGCCGCGAACATGGGTACTATGATGGCAATGGTGCCCGTTATTGCCGGTATCAGCGCGCTATTTGTGTTTGATGAACCTGTTAAGCTGAGTCTTATCATTGCCATGATAGCGGTGAGTATTGGCGTTTGGTTTGCGAATACGCAGTATTTTAATCGTGGGTAGGGGATAGACTGAATTTTAATATAGCTAACATGTTAAACTGAGTCGGCTATTTAATAACATGAACAAATCAATGACAAGGAATAAAATGGAAATTAGCATCGACGATATTATGAATATGGAAATAGAAACACCACCTCCGCTAGCTGTTCAAGAAAATATCGTTGAAGACATCACACGATTAATGTCTGAAGGTAAAAGTCAGGCCGAAGCGCTTCATTTAGTATTTGGATATTCTAAGATGGGCAATAAAGTTAGCTAAGTCTTAGATTTACAAAAGAGCTAAAGAAAAGCACCAAAAGTTATACAATACTCGAGTTGCAAGATCGCAGCATGGATACTCATTCACAGAAAACTTCAAAGTAGTCACATATGTCTAAAGATTTTGATTTCACCACAGAATACACCCTCGACAAGCCCTTTTTTGCTGAGTGTTATGGTCAAACTAACAGTCCTGCTAAATTTCCAAAAGCCTATTTAAAAGGAATGATTTTTCTTATTTTTGGTGTGGTTTTAGTGAAGTTTGAGCTATTACCCAGCAGTTACGTTGGTTGGTTCTTTATTACTTTGAGTATCATTGAGGCGTTCAGTATTTATTTTAAGAGAAGCTGGTGGTTATGCCGACAAAAGTTCAGTTTGAACTCAGGCAGCAAAGTGGTATTTCAGGGTGACGCTAACGGTGTGAGTTATAAAAACGGTAAAAACACCCGCAATATCACATGGACTGAAATCGACCAACTTCAACAAACCGATTTAGGGTTTATCCTTCATATGGGAAAACAGCGCCAATACGTCAGTAAATCTTGCTTAAGTGATTGCGTTCATGGTAGAGCAGCACGCAGTATCAAAAATGAACTAACATCAATGCGTGCCAAATAGAGGTAATACAGCGAATACGGTCAAGCCTTGCAATTAGCCGATTTCAAATGACTGAATAATTTTCAGTCCATTCGGGTAATAAAGGTTTGCTCGTCATCCACAAAAGCCACAAAGCAGCCGTGATAGATAAATACCCGACCACGCCCTTCCACTAGGCAGGCAAGCTGTGGGTTCAAATCTTCTTCGTTATCCTGGCTTTGAAAAGTGCCGGTATCGGTAATTACGCCCCTGAGTGTAGGCAAATATCCATAAGTGCGCTTGGCTTGATCAATCAGGTTCAATTCGCTGGCGGTAGAGAAGCAAAAGGTGATCGCAGCAGCTTCTTCGATAAACATAGTTTTCAGTTCTTCAAAAGCTGTAATCACCAGCCAGTCGATGCCGTTAACATGATGGATTAACATAGAGTTTCTCGGTTATTTTGGTGCGGAGATTTTATCACTATTAGGGGATAATGTAGTAGAGATTTAGTTGCTAAAGCTATATCCGGACATTCATTAGGTCAACTTGACACATGTCAGTATAAACAGCTGACAGGATCACTGACGTTAACAACCAAAATAAATCATCTATATCGAATTTTACCCTGACTAGGAGAAGTGCCTTGTTTAAAGCAGCTATAAAATCCGCCAGCCATATGCTGATCGTCAGCTTATGGCTGGGTATCAGCTCAGTTTCATACGCGACTGACCACACTGAAAAAGCCACTGTTGTTATCAACGATCTGCAGAAACTCCTGAGTGCGGCAGAGCAGTACGCTAAAGATACCGGTGAAGAGCTTACTATTACATCCGATACAAACCCTGCTTATGGCTATCTGAAAATTGATCACCTGATTGAAAATCCGGGTATTCCTGGCTGGAAAGGTCCCTATATTCCGTATAAGGACTACTGGCTCGGCGGCGAGCAGTATATTGATCATCCGGTTTATAATGCAGCTCAACTGCTCAGTAAAGAAGACGGCACCGACTGGGTAAAAGGCAGTTCGCCGGACGGCTGTAGAAAATCATCAGGATCCTGCTCTATTTCTGCCTGCATCTGGCTGATGCCTGGCGAAACAACCCGTCAGGTCAATGTGCAGATTGACGGCGTTGATAGCAAAGCAGATTCAGACTCAGCGGGAAGAGTCAGGTATGACAATGGAATGCTCGGTGGAATAGTCTGTCTGACAGGTGGCAAGTACCCAAAAGAGCTGTCTCCAGTTGAGTAGAAACCATCTCAAATTCATATGGCTACTGCGGCCGCCTGAAACACCTTCGGCGCCCCACACGCAGGCGTTGATCTCAATTTCGCTATACTTTTAGTAATGCGAAGCATATTCTTTGAATCGTAAGCCCTAAGCCATTTTTGTCCAGTAATGGCTTAGAGCACCACCAAGCCAAGCTCCTCAAAAACCAACACTGCCAATAGCATAAATACTATATCTCAGGTAAAGTTATTACCTCTAAAGTAATGCAGGATGCAACACTATGCCGTATATCAATATTAAAATTACCGATGAACAAGTCACGAAAGAGCAAAAAGCCCAATTAATCGCTGGTGCAACGCAATTGCTGGTGGATGTATTAGGGAAGAATCCGAAAACCACCGTTGTTGTTATCGATGAAGTGAATACCGACAACTGGGGTATCGGTGGCGAAGTCGTGACAGAACTACGCCAAAAAGCCCAATCTAAGTAATACCTGTAATAACGAGTTATGGGTCATTTGCTAATAGCTAGCTAAGCCGCTTAGCAATGGCCTCTATTGCCATCGTCACGCCAATGGGTACCGCAGCTTGATAAGCATGCAATGCATAGACATTGACCTTGTCGAGTTGGTGCTCTGGTAATAACTCTGCCAAGCTTTGGTTATGCTTAGCAAAGATAAAGTCTGGAATAATCCCCACACCAAAACCTTGCACTAACATACTCAGACAAGTGGGCAGGGTATTAGCTTTATGATGGGTTTTAAAATTAAGTTCAAAGCGTGGCGTGCCCTTTTTATCAGCCAGGTTTTTATTAGAGCCACTTTTATCACTGCGACTGTTCTTAGGACTAAAGCTGTGATGAATCGACTTTTCTTGCCAGTGATTCGCGACGTATCTGATATTCTCTACTTTTAATGCTTCAATATCACTCTGGCAGGCTTTAACTGTTTGTACTGAGCCACAAAGCACATCTCTAAAATCACCAATGCGCTTTTGTTTAAGATTACTTATCTTTGACTCGCCAACGCGTATCGCTATATCAATGCCTTCTTGCATCAAATCAGAACGACCATCATGACTAATCAATTCCAGTTCAACGTCTGGGTAAGCATGAAATACTTCGTGTAATGCGGGTAAAACCAGATGGTCCATTAACGCATGCGGTGCGGTTATCTTGATTAACCCTTGCGGTGCTAGCTGTAATTGCAGTGCATCTTGCCAAGCTTGTTCTGCCAGTTCATGCATGGTGCAACATTGTTGATAAAAATGCTCACCTGCAGAAGTCAGGCTTTGTTTACGGGTAGTACGTTTGAGTAGGGTAACTGCAAGCTCTGATTCTAGCTGTTTTAGGTGCTGACTGACAACCGACTTAGATACGTCGAGTTTTTCTGCTGCTTTGGTTATCGAACCAAGTTTGACGACATACATGAATACAGTCATCTGTTTCAATTTACTCATGGTTTATGCTTACCTAATGTCATCTGCCGCTGTTGGCTGTTGGCTGTTGGCTGTTAATTGTTAATTGTTAATTGTTAATTATAGCCATTGTTCTGTTTATCTTAACAGTGTTTTCTAATTAGTCTGTTTTTGTTTGTTAATTATAACGCTAAAGTAACGCCATACACTTATATAGTCAGTTAGGCATATAACAAACCTGTACTCATATAACAGCCAGACATTTCATCGGAGAAAGAACATGACACAAGCTCAAATCTTATCAGCATGTAAAACAGCAATCGCAGCATGGCAGACAGCTTTTAATAACCAAGATGCAGCAGGTTGTGCAGCGCAATATGAAGAAGGCACTGTAATGCATGCGCGTCCGTTTGGCACATTCACTGGTCGTGAAGAGATCCAAATATTTTGGCAAGGTATCATTGATCAAGGTTTTAGCGACGTTGATTACACTGATGTTGAATGGGTGGCAATGAATGATGATAGCTATGTATTAACAGCTAAATGGACAATGAACAAAGCCTTCGGCGCAGTGCATCACGAACAATGGCGTGTTCAAGCTGATGGCAGTGCATTGTTAGCAGCAGATGATTTTGAAGTGCAAGGCGAACGCTAAGCAACGCTGTTTATGAGCCCTTATCTTGTAAATAGGTAAGTAGATAAATTGAAAGGCCGAGTGATTACAATATCACTCGGCCTTGTTGTTTTTATAACGTTGGGTCAATCGTACCAGCAATCGAGTTGTTCGTTCTAAACCAGCCTGCAATTGAGTAACGTTCAGATCCTGCGGCAAGTACTTCATGGGGGAAGCGCTCACTTTCAAATACTACCAAGGTACCTGCTTTTGGTGCGACACGTGCGATCACATCATCTGAGTCTTGAGCATAGACAAGCAGTTCACCACCGATATCGGGTGTATTGAGATAACAGACAGTGGTAAATACACGGTTTGATTTACCTTTAAAGGCATCAAGGTGTTTTTTATAAAAATCACCCACTTCATATTTTGCGTAATGACATTCATAATCGAATAAACCTAAGAAAAAGTTGCGATTAACTTCTAATCTCAATTCATCCGTTAGTGCCATAAAGTCAGCTTGTGCAGTACTTGCACCCGTTAACCATAGGGTCTTATCTTTACGTATTTGTTCATTTAGTTGTGAGTCTTGGCGACGGCCAATGCCTGCGGCTTTAAAGTCTGGCTGGTTTTCAAGGCAATCAGTCAGTAATCGTTCAATAACACCTTCTGGAAAGGCATCTTCGATGACAGCATAACCATGCTCATGAATATTGTCTAAAATAGTATCCATGGTGGCACGAAAATTATTTTTTAACGTAATGGGAACAGTGTCCACTTGATTTCGTTATATGGGTAAATGAGAAAATCAGTATACGCTGTTTAATCCATTTAAATATGATAAAAGATAAGACCTAAGTGAATAATCACTAACTGTAAAATTTAAGTGATTGAAGTTGATAAATGAAATAACAATAACAAGGTGTTACAGTGAGCGATATAAACTACATTCGATAGGATACTTCAATGATAAAATGGCCCGCAGTGATTAAATATCAAGGTGAAGATGAACTCATCTACATTGCCTCGTTAAGTGATTGGTTGAATGACCACGATTTATGCCAATCGCATTTTGAAGTAGAAGACCGATTAATCGACATGAGCGGAGACTTGTTTTCGCTGCCTATCGTATCATCAGCTGTAAATACTGCCGCGTTTGTGGCTTTAGATACCCAGATATCAGTACCCGAATTTGTCGAGTTAGTGCGTAAACATGCGGTCATTGAAAATTATTGCTGCTCTGCAAAGATAAACGCTAAAACTCACCCGCAACTGATTGCGATGGTAAAAGAAATCAATTCACTGTAGGTCGGAGTTTTAGTCATGGACGAACACGTCGTTATTTTAATTATTGCCTTAATCGTTTTGTTTTATGGCTTCATTTCCAAAAAGCTCGCCCAGTATGATATATCCGGTCCCATGGTATTTACCGTATTGGGGCTTATTTGTTCACCGTTTGGCTTAGACATTACCGCCGTTGAGATTGACGCTGAATTTGTCACTGTGCTGGTGGAAATAGCACTAGTACTGGTTTTGTTTAGTGATGCAGCCTTACTCGATCTGAAATTACTCCGACGTTCATGGCAGATACCTGCACGTTTACTGTTTATTGGCCTACCGTTAACGATAATTATCGGTACCGCTGTGGCCGTATGGCTGTTTCCCGAGCAACCGATTACGTATATGCTCTTGCTGGCACTGTTGCTTACGCCCACAGATGCTGCGCTGGGTAAAGCTGTGGTATCCGATCCGAAAGTACCTAAAGTGATCCGCTCTAGTATCAATGTTGAAAGTGGCTTGAATGATGGCATTGTTTTTCCAATCATACTCACCGTCGTGACCTTGATAACCAGTGGCCTCACCAGAGCTGACGATTATGGCTGGGTTTGGTATGTCGCCGAGCAGATCGTGTTTGGCATGTTAGTCGGTGGTATTATTGGTTATCTCGGGGCAAAATTACTCAACAAAGCGATACACTACAATTGGATTGAAGAGAGTTATCAAAACCTGATCCCAATCGCGCTGGCTATTCTGGCGTTCTACCTTGCTGAAGCTTTTTTAGGTAATGGCTTTATTGCCGCATTTTTTGCTGGGCTATATATTGGCAATACCAGTCACAAAGCCCGCGAGCACATTGAAGAGTTCGCTGAGAGTGAAGGCGAGTTGTTTATTCTGATTAGCTTCTTCTTGTTTGGTTTAGCGTTTGTGCCGTTAACATTACATGATATTAGCCTAAACGTGGTTATCTATGCCCTGCTAAGCTTAACGGTATTACGCATGTTGCCAGTGGTCATTTCACTCATCGGCACCAAGTTAGACTTGGCGAGTCGTGTGTTTATTGCTTGGTTTGGCCCACGTGGTATTGCTTCTATTCTCTACGTATTGATTGTTGCCCATGAAGTTGGTGACGTCGGCGGTTTTGATGTTGTTTTCGCTGTGGTTACTTTAACCATTTTAATGAGTATCTTTGCTCATGGCTTTAGTGCGCAACCTTTGGCTAATTTATACAGCAAAAAACATCGAGATGTTGAGTAACACTTAGCCAGGTAAATAAAGTCGTTTTGCTTTTTATATAGCAATGACTTATGGTCATCGGCGAAGTTAAGGCAAGCTGTTCATAAACAGCTATTTATAAAATACGATAGGTAAATAAACGAATGAGTATGATCACGCGATTACACTATTTTAATTGTGTTGTGGAAACGGGCAGTATCTCTGCAGCAAGTCGTGCTTTCGATGTGCAGCCCTCGTCTATATCCAGACAGTTGGCTGCGTTAGAGGCTGAATTAGGTATTCGTTTACTGAATCGAACCACGCGTAATGTCGGTTTAACAGAAGCTGGTTCGACTTATTATCATTATTCTCAGCGTATTGTTGCCGAACTTGATGAAGCCAACCGCGCGGTAAATGATTTACAGCAAAGCCCGAAAGGTAACTTAAAAATCAATATGACGGTGGGTTTTGGTGAGTCGTGTGTATTACCGCTAGTACCCGGTTTTATGCAAGCTTATCCCGACGTTAATATTGAATTAGAGCTGACCGAAAGGGTGGTTGATATCGTTGAAGATAATGTTGATATTGCCATACGCAGTGGGCGCTTACCTGACTCGAATTTGATTGCCAGTAAGTTAGCCAATAATGACTTTTTACTCTGTGCGACGCCACAATACTTGGCTGACCATGGTAGCCCCAAAACGCCGGATGATTTGCGTGATTTCAACTGTATCTGTTATGGTTTTAGTGGCTGGCGCGATTGGTATTTGCTGGATGATAAACCGCGTCGATTAGCCATTAAAGAAGGGCTAATTGTTAACTCGGTTAATGGTCAAAAGCAATTAATATTAAACCATGCTGGGTTAGCATTAATACCGCGCTGGGCGGTAAGTCAGCAGCTCAACAAGGGGGATCTAATCCATGTTCTAGCAGAGTACAGCTTCAGCCCTTATGAAAAGCTCAGTTCAACCTATGCGCTGTACCTAAAACGGGATCTCATTTCCCCTAAAATTAGGGTGTTTTTAGATTACCTCAAGCAACACTTATGATGCCGTTAAAAATTAGCGTTAAAAATTAGCGTTAAAAAGTCTAAAACGTCAAACCTAACGCCGCTAACGATTTAGAATTACTGTTAATATCGGCGGCTTCACGCTCAACCAACTCGGTTTGTTGCAGGTTGTGTTGTGAAGCATCACTGATATTAACGATATTGCGGCTAATTTCTTGCGATACCATATTTTGTTCTTCCGAAGCACTGGAAATTTGAATCGCTAGATCTGAAATATCCGTGATCGCGCCATACACATTTTGCATCATGGCTTGAGTGCGCTCTGATTCATTGACGCAGAGTTCTGCAGACTCTTTACCTTGTTGCATGGTTGCCGACCATTGTACTAAGGTCTGTTGAATTTCGTTAATCGACGTTTGAATTTGCTCTGTGGCTTTATGGCTACGGGTTGATAACGCTCTGACCTCATCTGCCACTACCGAGAATCCACGCCCATGTTCACCGGCGCGAGCCGCTTCAATGGCCGCATTCAATGCCAGCAAATTAGTTTGATCGGCAATGCCACGGATCTCTAACATGATCGCGCTGATCTTCTGTGCTTCGTCCGATAGCATGCTTGCTGATGCGGCTGATTCTGACACATCCATCGCGAGTTGACCCACTTGTAGCATGGTATCTGACATGGCTTTGGTTGCACTTTCACAATCATCATGAGCCAGTTGTACTTTTTCCGATGTTAATAACGTATTTTGCGAGACTTCAGCAATCGTCGATGCCATTTCGGTGACTGCTGTTGCGACTTGATGTAATTCAGCTGTTTCTTGTTCAACCCCTGCTTTGGCTTTGTGGGCTGCAGAGGTCAGGTTGTCAGCGCCAGTTTCGAGTGAGCGACTACTATCAACAACGCGGCCTAGAATAGTTTGGATCTTGCCTTCTTCTATCTTCAACTGAAAATCAACAATACCTTGTGGTTTTAAACCAGAGAACACATAACGAGAAACGCTGTCATAGCGTAATTTTAAGCTGGCGAAGTAGCGGGGTACGGTCACTAATTCATTGTGGAAAATAACAAAAGGCAGTAGGGGTAATAACAAACTCAGGTAAGGCATTGTTTGACTAAAATGCAGGATTAATGCGCTTAAGCTGAAGAAAGTTAGCGGTTTTAGGACCGGACGTTGGTACCATTTAAATAAGCTCTTGCCATTATTAATGGTCGTATAGGCCGCCTGCGCTGCTTGTTTGTCTTGCTGCGCTAAATTTTTACGTACCGATTGATAGCCGACTAATTTACCTTGTTCATGGATTGGCGTAACGAAGGCATCAACCCAATAATAGCGACCGTCTTTACAGCGGTTTTTCACTGCACCGCGCCAAGGTCTTCCGGCTTCTAAATTAGTCCAGAGGTCTTTAAATGCCGCCGCGGGCATATCTGGATGACGAACAACATTGTGATTCTGACCAATTAATTCATCGAGTTCAAAACCCGCGACTTGGCAGAACGTGGCGTTGGCGTAAGTAATGACCCCGCGAGTATCCGTGGTAGAAACGAGTTCATCTTGCACATCAAATGAAACTTCTTCATTAATGACCTGAGTGTTTCTTTTATTCATTACTTGTTTATCTCCGCTGTCGCTGTTGTCGCACGAACTAAATCGTAAATAGTAGCCAATATTTTAATAAGGTTTTTAATAACGATTTTAATAAATAGGTTAATCGGTATTTAGCATGCCTCTTAATAGGTGCATGATACCTTAAATTTTTTAATAAATGGGGTTGGGAAGTTAAATTAGTGTAAAGAATTTATTACTAACTATATTATTATTCATTGTATTCTTATCAAAGCGTTAGCTGAATATTATCTGCAGTCATGTTAATACTATTTTATTGAACAGGGGGTTAAGCAGACTTTATGCTAATTCCGAGTTATAAATACGGATTAATGTTATCATTGTCTTCTTTTTACCATCGGTTCTGCAGGCATGATTGCTTTAATGAAAAATAACGCCTTGTTTAATTGGCAGAAATTAAGCTTTAGGCGTCGATTATTATTGATCATGACTTTGTCTGGTATTGTTAAATTATTGATCTTGTCGGTTGCTGGTTTTGCTTATTTAAAGCACTGGGAAGAACAAGACAGTGGTAATAACGCCCTTGGTATTGCTAAATTCTTATCAACTTCCCCCTGTGTCATTAAAGCGATTGAGACAAATAATCCTGCGCTGATTAAAAACAAAATTGAATATTTGCGCGCCTCGGTCAATGCTGCGTTTATTGTCGTGGGTAATAAAGACGGGATACGTTTATCTCATCCTATTGATGCGCGGATCGGTAAGCCGATGAAAGGGGATGATAATGATAGAGCCTTAAAACAAGGATTATCTTATATCTCCGTTGCCGAAGGTTCGTTAGGGCGGTCTGTCAGAGGCAAGACCCCGATTATAGATGCCCAAGGTAATATTGTTGGCGTCGTATCGGTTGGTTATCTGTTGACGAGTATTGAAAGTAAAGCCGATCACTTTCTTATATTTCTGCTTATCATGATCGCATTGGTTGTACTGACTAACGCCGTGATCTCTAATTTTACCGCCAAGAAATTTCAAAATGCGATATTTGGTTTTGAACCTGAAGAGTTCGGGCGTTTGTATATGGAACTCGAAGTCACCCTCAGTACCATTAAAGAAGGCGTCGTGAGTATTGATGCCAACGGTAACTTACGGTCTATTAACCGCAGTGCCTGTGATATTTTTAAAGTGAATGCGGAAGATGTGCTGAAGAAAAAGATGGATGAGGTATTACCCGAGAATAATTTAACTGATATTTTGACCAGTAAAGTCAGTGAGTATAATGTTGAAATGATGATTAAAGGGCAAGCCATCGTAGCGAACAGGCAAATCCTCATTGTTGATGGTCAAGTTGTTGGTGCAGTATCCAGTTTTCGGCTTAAAGATGAAATTAGCGAACTGACCAAACAGTTATCACAAGTACGTGAATACTCCGATCTATTACGCTCGCAAACCCATGAGCATAGCAACAAATTAAATACCATCAGCGGGCTTATTCATTTGGGTAAAAATGAAGAGGTGCTGAGTTTGATAGGGCAAGAAACAGAGCGCTATCAACACCTGATTCAGTTCTTACGCGATGCGATCCACGAGCCGATGATTGCTGGTGTATTACTGGGTAAAAGTGAAAGAGCCAGAGAGTTAGGCCTATTATTAGAGATTGATGACGGTTCACAGCTATTAGCCTTGCCTGCGCATATTCGTGCCGAGGATATGGTGACGGTAATAGGTAATTTTATTGATAATGGCTTTGATGCTTGTATCAGCAGTAATACCCCTAAGTCAGAAAAGAAAGTGACCGTGAGTCTTTCTGATTTTGGCGATGAAATCATAATTGAAGTAGAAGACAATGGTTGTGGCTTACCAAAAAATATTGCCCAAGAAGAGTTAATTAAGCAAGGCGTATCGAGTAAATCAGAAAGTAATCGAGGCGTAGGACTTCATCTTGTTAATCAGATTATTAGCCAGTACAACGGGCAATTAATAATGGAAAGCATAAATAATAAAGGAACAAGAATGACGGTGTATTTACCAAAACAGCATGCGAATAAGGACATTAGCAATGACATCAACTAATCCGATTAAAGTCTTAATCATTGAAGATGATGTGGGTATCGCTGAGATCCACCGTCGTAATTTAATGAAAATAGATGGCTTAGAAGTCATCGGCATTGCCACAACGAAAGCAGAGGCCGAAACCTTACTTGAGGTATTAACACCGGATTTAGTCTTGTTAGATGTGTATTTACCCGACGGTAACGGCTTGGATATTCTGCGTGATTTACGTCAACAGCAACACCAATGTGATGTCATTTTGATTACCGCAGACCGTGACGCTGATACTCTACAAGCAGCCATGCGTGGTGGGGTGGTTGATTATATTTTAAAACCAGTGATCTTTGCGCGTTTAGAAGAATCATTAAATAAGTACCTGAAACAGAAAAACCAATTTGTTAACCTCGATGATTTAGACCAGCACTTAGTTGATTCGATGATTTCGGTTAGCGTTAAAAACTCAGCAGCATCACGTCTACCGAAAGGGATTGATAGTGTAACCTTGGATAAAGTACGGGGTCTGTTTACTGAGCATAAAGATATTACCGCGGATAACGCTGGGGTATTGATTGGTGCAAGTCGTACAACAGCAAGGCGTTATTTAGAGCACCTCATTAGTACGGGTGAATTGGTGGCTGATTTAAACTACGGCACAGTCGGCCGTCCAGAACGAACCTATAAAAAGCAAGCTAGATAATGTTTGTTTATTCAAACTGTTAGTGAGTGAATGACTATTTTATGGATGAAAAAAAACAGCGCTTAGAGCGCTGTTTTTGTTTCCGTTACCGAGCAAACCGTATTGTTAATCACAGTCATCGACAAATTCTGACTTCTTCACTCGACGGCGGTTAAACGCGGTCAGTAGCAAAGGCGTGATTAGCACTAAGGCTGAAATAACCGTGAACGTCAGTGTTATAGGACGTTCCCACAAGAAACTTAACTCACCATCACTGATCATTAATGAACGGCGTAGGTTTTCTTCCATCAAGCCACCGAGAATAAAACCCAGTAATAATGGCGCTAAAGGGAAGGTCGCGAGCCTTAAAAATATCGCTATCACCGCCACTAAGATCATGATAAAGACATCAACAGTATTAAAGGAAACCAGATAGACACCAGTGATTGAGAAGAAAATAATCATCGGCAGTAATACCGTTCTTGGTACCGCGAGCAGTTTGGCGATATACGGGATCAGCGGTAGATTCAGCACCATCAGTACCAGGTTACCGAAGTACATAGAGATGATCACCGACCAGAATATTTCCGGATTATCGACAAACAAACGCGGACCAGGTTGGATACCGTAAGAGATCATTGCACCCAGCATAATCGCTGTGGTACCAGAACCTGGAATACCTAAGGTTAATAGCGGTACAAATGAACCACTCGATGCAGCATTGTTAGCAGCTTCAGGGGCTACTAGACCACGGATACTGCCTTTACCAAATTCATCACGTTTATCTTTAGGAGCAAGATTACGTTCTAAACCATAACTTAAGAACGCCGCAATCGTTGCGCCTGCACCGGGTAATACCCCGACAAAGAAACCCAAAATAGAAGAACGAATTGCCACGGGCGCGACTTCTTTGAATTCTTCTTTAGTCACCTTCATGCTACCTATTTCAGATAAGGCACTGTTTTCTTCTGCTGATGTATCGGGTTCGGGTTTTAAAATACTGAATAATATTTCACCGAGGGCAAAGGTCGCCATCGCTAATAATAAGAAACTAAAACCATCCATCAAATCGGTCAAACCAAAGGTGAAACGTTCAACGCCAATGCCTTTATCAATACCGACGGTAGATAACATTAAGCCAAAAATAGTCATCATCCAGGCTTTTAATACCTGACCTTTACCCGCAAATGCAGCGACGGCAGACAGACCAACGAGCATTAGGGCAAAGTAATCTGATGATTGAAAGCTCAATGACACTCTGGCCAGTGCAGGGGCAGCGATTAATAACATGATCGCAGACAAGGTACCGCCAGTAAATGACGCGTAGGCAGCAAGTGCTAAGGCTTTACCAGCTTGGCCTTTCTTGGCTAACGGATAACCATCAAACGCGGTGACCACGGTGGATGAACAACCGGGCGCATTGATCAGGATTGACGATGTTGAACCACCAAAAATGGCACCATAGTAAACACCCGCCATTAAGATCATGCCCGAAGACGGATCTAAACCATAAGTAATGGGGATCATTAACGCAATCGCGGAAATCGGTCCAAGACCGGGCAACATACCAATAAAAGTACCAACAAAACAACCGACCATCACCATCATTAAGTTGGTTGGCATGATTGCTGTGGATAAGCCTGCTAAAATTCCATCTAACATAATTATCGTCCTACAAGCTTAAAAAGAGGTAACCAGGTTCAAGATAAATATCCAGAACTTTGGTCAGTAGTAACCAAAACACAGTTACAAAAGGGAAAGAGGCACCAAACAATACCGCTTTGCGGCGCTCGCCAAGTAGCCAAAATCCGACTAATAAGAATAAGCTGGTGGCCAATACGAACCCAAGCCAAGTGAGTCCAATACCATAGGCTGTCATTAAGGCAACGAATGCGCCGAGTAGACGCCAATCTAAACTGCTTTCATCAGCAGTTTGTTGTGCGCAAGCAATAGCTCTAGACTTTGTCGCGGGTGACATGACAATAAGTAGCAGTGACATGATGATGCCACCGGCGGTAAGTAAATAAGGTAAAGTACGTGCCGTAAAGGCCTCGTATTCGTCACCAGGAAAAAGCTGAATTTGGGTAGCTTGGTAGCCGTAGATTAAACAGACAAGCAGGAATATTAAGCCACTGACTCGGTCGCGGTTTAATACCGGTAAAGGTGTTGATTGCATGGGATGCTCCGATTTAAAAGAAAGCCACAGTGAAGGTGATTACTGTGGCTGTATCATGGGGATGAGTTAGTTTATTTTAGGAAGCCTAACTCACGCATCAAGGCACCCATTTGCTCTTCTTGTTGTTCTAAGAATGCATAAAAGTCTTTGTCTGCTCTGTAGTTATCAATCCAACCATTACGGTCACGCACTGTTGCCCATTGGTCAGTCTTATACATTTTACTTAATACTTTGTTCCATTCGGCTACTTTCGCGTCACTGATACCCGGTGACGCAAAGAATCCACGCCAGTTAGCAAATACAGTGTTGTTACCCATCTCGGTAAGCGTCGGTACATTTGGCGCTGCGGCTAAACGTTCTGGTGCTGTGATGGCAAGAATACGGACTTGACCACTTTTAGACATTTCCAGTACTTCACCTAAACCTGTTGATAGTAGTGGTGTTTCACCTGACAACACCGCTGCCATTGCTTTACCGCCAGCGTCATAAGCGATGTAGCGCACTTTACGGGCATCAAAACCTTCGCCTTTAAATGCCGCTGCTGCAATTAGATGATCCATGCTACCGCGCGCAGAGCCGCCAGCAATTTTTACTTTTCGTGGATTTTCTTTAAATGCGGCAACAACTTGTGACCAATTTTCAAATTTAGAATCTGCTGCAACGACAATCGCGCCATAATCGGCAATCGTTGTAGCGACTGGGGTTAGATCTCGAAACGACTGTGGGAAAATACCAGTCAAAGAACGGATCACAATCGGTGTAGAGTTAACCATCAAGGTATCTTGCTGACGTGCAGCCGTTTCAATCATGTGGGCAATCGCTTTACCGCCACCGCCACCAGAGAGATTTTGATAAGACACTTTGTTAACTAAGTCGGCCTTCATTAATACATCGCCAGTCCCGCGGGCTGTCATGTCCCAACCACCACCTGCACCGCCAGGTACAATAAAGTGAATCTTCTCTAAATCAGCAGCCCAAGCGGCCGATGAGAGTGTTGCAATACTTGCCACGATAAGTGATGAGGCTACACGCTTCCTAAATTGCTTTAGCATGGTTTCCATTCCTTGTGTTTTTGTTAAAAGCTGAATAATAAATAGCTTAATAGTTAAGACCAATATTGTTGACGTTATGGATCACTGGTTAACATCAATGAATCGATGTTACGTTAATGTTATCGGTATTATTGTGATGGAAGGGAAACTGTAAATAATGGTAATTAACGACGTTGTGGCCATTTTGTTCATAATGTTCACGGTGGGGTTTAGATTTATAGAGGATAAAAAAACCGCCTGCTTTATTGCGATAGAATAAAAGAGGCGGCTTTTTATGTCGTTATTTGACTGCTGGTTAGTGTGGTTAACCCTTAGTCTTTATTTTTCCAGCGTGGTCTTGTCTGCCGCTGTTGTTTCTGTGACGGTCGTATTTGTGAGCGCCGCATGACTTTGCGCCATGGTTTCTAAGATAGCGTCTTTTTCTACCCAAATATCATTCAAGTGTTGTTGGAAGCCGATTTTAAATGCACGGTCTTTTTGATAATCGCCGCGCATTTTAGCATCAATATCGGATACTCGAATATGCACATGTACATCTTTCACTTCACCACACAGGTATTGCCAAAAGGTCGGTGTTTGATCTGGGTAATAAATCGCGACATCAACAATTTTGTGAATATGATCGCCAAGTGCCGAGAGTGCAAACGCTAATCCCCCTGCTTTTGGTTTTAGTAGGTGTTTGAACGGCGAGTTTTGCTTGTCATGCTTTTCGGCAGTTAAACGTGTACCTTCCACAAAATTCATCACACTCACTGGGCTTGATTTGAATTTAGCGCAGGCTTTACGTGTTACTTCGATATCTTTACCGCGTAATTTCGGGTTTTTCTTGAGTTGCGCAGTGCTGTAACGACGCATAAATGGGAAGTCTAACGCCCACCAAGCCATTCCTAAGAAAGGCACAAAGATAAGATCTTTCTTTAAAAAGAATTTTAAGAAAGGGATCTTTTGATTCAATACCCGCTGCAAGATCAGAATATCAACCCAAGACTGATGGTTGGCAATGACCATATACCATTCTTCTTCAGACAGTTCGATACCAGTATTGTGCATATGAATTTTTACGGGGTGAATAAGGCGTTCTATCACCACGTTACCCCTGATCCAGTTACTGGCCAAGTAGACGAGTAAAGAAGAACATAAGGTCTGTAACATTTTAATCGGTAATAGTTTGATTGGGCTTAAAATAATGATTGGGATAACCCAAAACAATAGATTCAAAAACCACAATACAAACGCTAAACAGCCGCGTATAGATGACATAACACTTCCTAAAAATGACAATCAGTAAAAATAGAGTGTCTATACTACTGCGCAGAACAAGGCGACTCAATATTAAATTTACGTATGATGTATAAAATCATCGGATATGACTAAAGGTCGGAGCAGTCAGAGGTGATGCTATAAAGAATATTATTGATTTAAGTCACACTTTTGAGGTAAAGACTAAAACTACAACGATAATTTAATATAAACGCTGTCTCGTCGTCGGTAATCATTTATTCTATTATTAATTATATCTTTTTTATTTAAATTTGATGTAAGCCATTACTTAAAAAGTATTTTTTATCTTAATCCTTAAGGAAGCGAACTTATGAATACTGCAATAGACATACTTTTAACACCGTGGCTTTGGGTCGCAGTGGTCGTCATTTTCACCATTCAAAGAAGTGTATTATTTATTCCTCAAAACCGTGGTTATGTCATCTATACCTTCGGACGTTACAGCGGCACATTGCAAGCAGGGCTTAACTTTATTGTGCCTTTTGTACAGCGCGTTGCTGCAGATCGTAACTTAAAAGAACAGTCGTTAGATATTTCGTCACAACTGGCTATCACCAAAGATAATATTACGTTGGAACTTGATGGTATTTTATTCATGAAAGTGACGGATGCCGCGGCTGCGACTAATAATATTACCGACTATAAATTAGCGGTAGTACAGCTGGCGACAACAACAATGCGTAATGCTATTGGTTCGATGGAACTCGATCAGTGTTTCCAAAACAGAGATAACATTAACGCGTCTATCTTAGCGTCGATGACAGAAGCGACTCAACCTTGGGGTGTGCAGGTAACACGTTACGAGATTAAAGACATTACACCGCCTATTTCAATTAAAGAAGACATGGAAAAACAAATGGCGGCAGAACGTGAAAAACGTTCTGTGATCCTCACGGCTGAAGGTGTTAAGACTGCTGCGATCACGCAAGCTGAAGGTTTGAAACAAGCCCGTGTATTAGATGCAGAAGCGGCTAAAGCAGAGCAAGTACTGGCGGCTGAAGCAAGTAAAGAATCACAAATATTAGAAGCGACGGGTAAAGCCGAAGCGATTCGATTAGTGGCCGACGCGGATTCTAATGCGCTAAATGTAATTGGTGCTGCAGCTATCACTGCTGAAGGTCAGCAAGCGGTGCGTTTGACATTAGCACAAGATACCATTGCTGCGCATAAAGCCATTGCATCTGAAGGTTCTGTGATTTTAACCGATGGTAAAACGGGCGATAATATTGGTAATACGGTTGCTCAAGCGATTGCCGTTTCAAGCGCACTGAAGTTATCTGAATAGTGAGTTTGTCTTCTATCAATGGAGTTTACTAAATGGATACATTAATTAACTACTTACAGAACCATCACGATCAATTACTTTATATTATTGGTGCGATAGCATTGATTGTTGAGTTGAGTGTGACGGGGTTAAGCGGGCCATTACTGTTTTTTGGTCTTAGTTGTCTGATCACTGGGGTATTGGTTAGTACTGGCATAGTCCAAGGCTGGGAGTTTGAAGTATTATCGGTAGGCCTATTGTCTGGCGTGGTAGCTCTATTATTATGGCAACCGCTTAAGCGATTTCAGGGCAATCGGTTGGTACAAGATACCAGTAGCGACATGATAGGACAAACCGTACCGGTGAGCGAAGTTGTCACGATGAACGGCGGTAAGGTTCGTCATTCCGGTATTAATTGGAATGCGCGGTTAAGTGAAACCGCAACGGTTGAACTCCTTGACGTTGGTCTACGGGTTAAGATCGTTGCAGTCGATGGCAACATTCTAATCGTTGAGTAGTGACTAGAGATTATTTATAACATGAGCTAGATAATGCCTAGAGTAAAAGCTCGATGCATTTATCAGCGACTTAACTCATCCGAGCAGATGAGATGTTTAATACACAGTTCATAAAACGCTTGTGCTTGAGGAGAGATAGTATGTTCTGCAAGTCGAAAGATGCCCATCTTTCGTTCTAGCAGTGGGTCGATAAGGGGTAACCACACTAGGTCTGTTTCATTATTGGGAAAGGCCAATTTAGGCAGTGTGGTTATGCCAATTCCCAGTTTTAATACAGAGAATAAAGAGGTGATATTCTCTACCGAGTAAAGCGCTTTATCAATAAGCACCCTTGCTGCGGTTGGTTCTAGCAGTGTACAGGTGCCGTTATGAATAAATGGCTGATCCAATAATGCCCGCCATTCAATACCGTTAATATTACGTGCAATGGGATTATCCTTTAAGCATACCACCCCAATTGGGTCCGAAATCAGTGGTGTGAAATCCACTGCTGCAGCGTCTAAATTGGCACAATTCCCCAACGCTAAATCTACTTCGCCTGACAATAATCTAGCTTCGACGCCTGCCGCGTTATCATCAATTAAACTCACCTCGACATTGGGGTAGTCCTTACAAAACCGTCCCAGTACGTTAGGAATGAGTTTCGCCGCTACCGAGGGCACACTAGCAATACGCACGCGACCTTGTTGGCCTGCTGCTGCTGCCCGTAAGTCATTATCTAATGTTTTATAAATATGCAGAAATTGGGTGACTTTGGGTAAGCATATTTGACCAAAGGGCGTGAGCGTTGACTTGTTGCCCGATTCAAATAGCGGTTGTTCTAAGGTACGTTCAAGCTCTTTGATAGAGGTTGATAATGCCGCTTGAGAGCGATTCGCTCTGCTTGATGCTGCGCGGAACCCACCTTCTTCGACCACTAAAACGAAATGTCGCAATTGTTGTATTTTAATATCCATCTTTAATAGCCTATGAAGTATGTTGTGATAAAGCCTGTCTTGATAAAAAGTATGTCGTGATCACGCTTTTATGGGGTGATAAGTTTTTCTTATCAATCGTACAGAATTTACCGTTAGATTTATCAAGAGTCAAATGGCAATATTCACAACATTGAAACAAAGCAGCTACAAATGGATATAAACATGACAACTCAAAGCTACCCGGTAAAAACTGAATTATTTGCGTCTAAAGCGCCACTCGAATGGGCGATTGTAAATAATGGCACTTTATATACTGCGCAGATCCCGATTGATCAAACTGGGGCAGTTGTTGCGGGTGGCATTGAAGCACAAACTCGCCAAACCTTTGATAACCTGGTCCACACATTAGAATGTGCAAGCGAGTCGCTTAGTTCAGTACTGCAAGTCTTAATCTATGTCACTGACCGTGAATATCTAGCAACGGTGAATAAAGTATATGCCGAATATTTTGATGCACCTTATCCCAATCGCGCTGCCATGGTCGTGGCGGGATTAGCACGTGAAGAGATGCTGGTCGAGTTCGTCGTTTATGCTGCGGTCAGTGAATCGTGAACGCACTCTTAACTTAAATAAAAGCACTTTTAACTTAAATAAAAGCAAAATAAAAGATCAACTATACTCACGAGTGTAATCTAAATTAACTCAATATATCGCCGAAACAAGGAAAGTCGTATGACAACTCAAACACAACGCATTCAAGCAGAAAGCTCACTTTATATTGGCGGCGAATGGCAAGCAGGTGTTAGCACTGTCGCTAACATTAACCCGTCAGATATCAGCCAAAACCTGGGTAATTTTGCACAAGCAAGTACGGCGCAAGTACATCAGGCTATTTCGGCGGCAAAACATGCTCAACCAACATGGGAAAAGACCCCACTAGAACAAAAACAAGCGGTACTACAAGGTATCGGTGATGAGCTGATTGCACGTTGTGATGAACTGGGTCGCTTACTATCAAGTGAAGAAGGTAAACCATTCCTAGAAGGCCGTGGTGAAATTTATCGTGCGGGTCAATTCTTCCAGTACTTTGCAGCTGAGGTATTACGCCAAATCGGTGATAGCGCAGCGTCAGTAAGACCTGGTGTGACCGTTGAAGTAACGCGTGAAGCTGTGGGTGTTGTCGCTATTATTTCACCGTGGAACTTCCCAACGGCAACGGCGGCGTGGAAGATCGCCCCAGCATTAGCCTTTGGTAACAGTGTTATTTGGAAACCGGCCAACCTAACGCCAGCCAGTGCTGTGGCATTAACAGAAATCATTCATCGCCAAGGTTTACCAGCAGGTACGTTTAACCTGGTACTGGGTAGCGGTTCTGAAGTCGGTAATGTATTAATTAATTCAACGGAAGTGAACGGCGTAAGCTTTACCGGTTCTGTTGATACTGGTCGTAAAATTGCCGCTGCAACAGCACCTAACTTTGTGCGTTGCCAGTTAGAAATGGGCAGTAAAAACGCCTTGATTGTTGCTGATGATGCCGACATTAATATTGCTGTTGAAGCGACTATTGCCGGTTCATTCTCGGGCGCAGGTCAAAAATGTACAGCGTCTTCTCGTCTTGTGGTGATGGATGGTATTCACGATGCGTACGTAGAGGCGTTAATTAAGCGCATGAGTCAACTGAAAGTGGGTCATGCACTTGAAGACGGCGTATTTATGGGGCCTGTTGTTGATGGCAAGCAATTAGACGCTAACCTCGCTTGGATTGATACAGCACGTCAAAGTGGCGGCGAACTGGCCTTTGGTGGTGAACGTTTAAGCATGGAACATGAAGGTTTTTACATGTCGCCTACACTGTTTATTAATACTAAAAATGATTGGTCGGTGAATCAAGAAGAAGTATTTGCGCCGATGGCGAGTGTGATCCGTGTTGCTGATTTAGAAGAAGCGATTGCGACAACAAACGATACCCGCTTTGGTTTAACCAGCGGCATTATCACCCAAAGTCTACGTACGAGTACGCTGTTTAAACAGCAAGCGCAAACCGGTTGTGTGATGGTTAACTTACCGACTGCTGGCACGGATTACCATGTGCCGTTTGGTGGCCGTAAAGAGTCAAGCTTTGGTCCGCGTGAGCAAGGCCAATACGCAAAAGAATTCTATACAGTGGTAAAGACTGCTTATCAACGTGCTTATTAAGATTGGTTGAAAGCGGTATTGAAAGCATAGCCAAGTTAATAAAATTCAGATGAATAATGAAGGAGTCGGTATGTATAGCCAAAGGATTGTGATTGACGGATTGCAGTATTGCAATTGGGATCGAGAATACTTCCAAACATTAAAAAACAGTGGCATTACAGCTGTTCACGCCACGATTGTCTATCACGAGACTGCGCGTGAAACGTTAAGCCGTTTTGCTGAATGGAATTTAAGGTTTGAACAAAATGCCGACTTGATTATGCCTATCCACTCTGTTGCGGATATCGAGAAAGCCAAGGCGTTAGGCAAAGTGGGCATTTTCTTTGGCGCGCAAAACTGTTCATCGATTGATGATGAAATCGGTTTGATTGAAGTAATGCGTCAACAAGGTCTGCTTATTATGCAATTGACTTATAACAACCAAAGCTTACTGGCGACTGGGTGTTATGAGAAAAATGATAATGGTATTACTCGTTTTGGTAAGCAAGCGATTGCAGAGATGAACCGCGTTGGCATGATCATCGATATGTCACACAGTGCAGAGCGATCTACACTTGAAGCGATTGACCTTTCGTCACGTCCAATTTGTATCAGTCATGCCAACCCGACGTTTGCGTTTGAAGCACTGCGTAACAAGTCGGATACGGTGATCAAATCGTTAGCAGCGCGTGGCGGGTTATTGGGATTTAGTTTGTACCCATTTCACCTACCCAATGGTAGCCAGTGCACTTTGGATGATTTTTGCCAGATGGTCGCGAAAACGGCCGACATGGTGGGCATTGATCATCTTGGTATTGGTAGTGATCTGTGTCTAAACCAACCGCAAGCGGTATTGGAATGGATGCGTAATGGACGTTGGTCTAAAGCCATGGATTATGGTGAAGGTTCGGCAAGTAATTCAGGATGGCCTGATTCATTGCCTTGGTTCTGCGGTAGCGCAGGCATGGAGAATATATATAACGGATTAATGCGCTACGGATTTTCTGAATCTGAAGCGGGGCAAGTATTAGGCGAGAATTGGTTTAACTTTTTAAAGCAAGGATTAGAGCCTATTTCGTAAGTCGTTACGACACATAGAACGTCAGCCCACCCTTAATCGACAGGGCTGGCGTAAACACACCTTTGCAGTTGCAAAGCATACCTCTGGAGTCAGAGCATGTCAGATTTAACCAAAAGCGCGAAAGCGGCGAGCTTAAACAGTGATGGTAGTAATACCTCAAGCTCATCAAGTGATAGCGCAGTAAGTGAGAATAAGTCTACAGCGGATAAATTGGGTTTTAGTAACCCAGCCTTTTGGTACAGCGGTAGTTTTCTTGCCGCATTTGTACTATTAGCGTTATTCGATGAAGCCTTATTGTCTAGCCTTGTGAATAGCGGGTTCTTGTGGGCTGTAAAAGTCTTTGGCCCCTATTGGCAAGTTTTGTTGTTATTAACTTTTTTGATTGGTATTTGTTTAGCCGCTGGTCGTACGGGGAAAGTTATTTTAGGCGCGCTTCCAGAGCCTGAAATGGATGGTTTCCGTTGGATGGCTATTATCTTTTGTACTCTACTTGCAGGTGGTGGTGTGTTTTGGGCTGCGGCAGAGCCTATTGCGCATTTTGTGAGTCCACCGCCTTTGTATGGTGCACAAGATAATATTCAGCAACAGGCTGTTAATGCCTTGTCACAATCATTCATGCACTGGGGTTTTCTGGCTTGGGCGATTGTCGGTAGCTTGACGTCTATCGTGGTAATGCATTTGCACTACGATAAAGGCTTACCGCTTAAACCGCGTATTTTGCTTTACCCTGTTTTTGGTGACCGCGTACTCACTGGCCACACTGGCGCCTTGATTGATGCGTGTTGTATCGTTGCGGTTGCTGCTGGCACCATTGGTCCGATTGGTTTCCTTGGTTTGCAGGTGAGTTATGCTCTCAACTTCTTGTTTGAGATCCCTAATGGTTTTACTACACAGCTTATTATTATCTTATTTGCGATTGCATTATATACGCTCTCAGCGCTAAGTGGTTTGAATCGTGGTATGCAAATGCTCAGTCGCTACAACGTCATTCTGGCTTGTGTGTTGATGGTTTACATTCTTATTTTTGGTCCAACTAACTTTATCTTTAATGGTTATATCCAAGGTGTGGGTAGCATGGTCGATAACTTCATACCTATGGCGACATACCGTGGTGATGAAGGCTGGTTGAGCTGGTGGACGGTATTCTTCTGGGGTTGGTTCTTAGGTTATGGCCCGATGATGGCAATCTTTATCGCGCGTATTTCACGTGGTCGAACAATTCGACAACTCGTTACCACCATCAGTATTATTGCGCCGCTCACCACGTGTTTTTGGTTCACTATCGTCGGTGGTTCGGGTTTAGCGTTTGAAATAGCAGAACCGGGTTCAGTAAGCTCTGCATTTGAAGGGTTTAATCTACCAGGTGCGCTGCTTGCGGTGACAACGCAATTACCGTTCCCTATGATCACCTCGATTTTGTTCCTGATCTTAACGACGATCTTTATCGTGACGACGGGTGACTCGATGACTTACACCATTAGTGTGGTGATTAGTGGTGACGCTGAGCCGAATGCATTTATCCGTGCTTTCTGGGGCATCATCATGGGGATTACAGCCTTGATCCTTATTTCACTTGGTTCGGGAGGTATATCTGCACTGCAATCATTCATTGTTATTACTGCAGTACCGGTTTCTCTCATCTTATTGCCATCACTTTGGAACGCGCCACAGATCGCGATGAAAATGGCGAAAGACCAAGGTTTATAGACCTGTCTATTTATAACATGGAAGGTCGGTAACTCGGCCAGTTTATAAGTGGATAGTAACGACAAAATGTGAAGCAGGGCGGTTAGCAAGCCGCCTCATTAAAACAATTATAATTAAAATGGAAGTTAATAATATGGATGCTCGTCCTTCAACTTGCGGTGGCACTTATATGCGTGATCCTATAACCGTTATGGCGCCAGAAAGACTTGGTGCAATGCATCAGAATCGGATTAGTTTTGTACGTACGTTAATCCGTAAAATGGCACAACAAAAATGGCAAGTCACTAAGCACGACTGGCAGTTATCACCCCAAGGTTTTGGTCACGTAATTTACAAGTTGACGACGTTAAATCACGTTTATCACTTGGTTATTTTTTGTGATGAAATTGCCGATGAAGATCGTAATGATCGGGTTATCGCCGAGAAGTGGGACGTGACCTTCGCCCTTGTTTATGGTGATGTTGATGTTGAGTTGTTAGGACGCTTACGTGCCAATGTGCCGTTGCAAGAAGCAGGACGAAATCCAAATAAAGTATTGGTATTAGCCAGAGCTAACAAAAGTGTTCGCGTATTTGAACATCTTGTTTCTCACTTGGCAAAAGGCCAACAACCGAATGCCAAAGAACTTGCTGAAGTGGGTTACATTCTACGTACCACGGCCGTTTATGGTAATGGTAAATTTGGTATTGCAGATTTTAATTGGCTTGAAACAACGGAAGATTTTAATCAGTCATTCAGTGCGCAAATGTGTGCCGTGTATATTTTGCGTGAATTCAGCTTGGATTGGGTGCATTACATCGCGAATCAGCAAGGTGGTGATAAGGCGGTCAGTTTAGATATCGACTTGCAACGTTACCTTGGTATCGGTAATGCAACAGGTCTAGGCATGGCGCCATACTTAATCAATCATCCTTGTGTTGTTGATAAGTGGTTGTCGTCACGTGAGTCTGCGCTTACGGCTGTATTGAATACTGCGGTGACGATTAACAAACTTGAACCCTTACAACATTTATTGCAAAAAGGTCTTTGTCATTTAGATCAAATTATTACGATAAATGCACATCAAGACGGCCTTAATACCACCGCCATAGGTGAACTGCATGATTTATTAGGTAAGTTAGAAAGCCTGCTGTTACAAAGCACAACCTGGCATGAGTTGGTTGATTACAGCGGTCAGTATAGTTTGGAAACACAAGAGATACTGCTGTCGTGTTTGATGGAGATTTATCCTGAGTTAGTCGATAGCTATGAAACTAAGATGAATTGTGATGAAAACCTAAATCTACCGAGCGGTAAGCGTATCGAAGATTTGATTGCGGTTTTGGAAAATCGTTATCGCTGGGCCATTGATACTGACTTTAAGCAGCCAGAAAATAACTATTGGTTTTGGTATCGTTCACAAGACAAAGAAGAACCACGTTTAGGCGTTCGCGGTGAAGAACCAGGCGAAGACCGTGAGTTGCCACTTGATATTGGTCGTCAAGCGTACCGTCTTTATCATGCATTACTGATATGTAAACCAAACATGCAATTGGCTGAATTTTTAGTGCTACATCCTCAATATCGCGCTATTTCGCGTCGTGTTTGGACGCTTGGCAATAAAGAAATGGGCGAGATCCAGATGAACGTATTGCACAAAACAGCATTGCCAATGCATTTGTTACGCTGCAAATTAGCGGTCTTTGGAGCCACTAAATTTGACCCACGTTCAGAGCGTTGGGTACGGGTTACCTTTTTTCAAGGTGCACCTTTACTTAATGAAATACACGATGGCGAATGGTTATTCCCGTTGCTACCGAGCCATTCATTAAATCAAGCAATAGCAGAAGGAGAAGCGTCATGATTGTTTCACATAATGAATTAACAGCCGTAGTGAACAAAGCCTTTCTTGGCATGCGCCGTACCTGTGGTGAAGCTGATATTATTGCTAATATGGTTGCTGGTTTACAGATGGTGGGTTTGAATGGTATTGGTCATTTTAATAATGCAGCGCAGTTTTTAACTGCCGAGAAAGATTGCCCTGTCGATATTTTTATGACCAATGAGGGTGGCTTAGTCGTTGACTTGCATGGCTGTAGTTTGGCCTGTCACTTGCCTGTGGTGATTGACTATGCGATTGAAAAAATGGTGGGTAAAAAGCACCTGACGATTGAATTAAAAAATTGCCACAACCGTTGGCTGGCGTATAACGAACTGGTGAAACTCGCCGCTAAAGGCTTGGCTTGTAAAGCACAATGGAATAATGGTTCGTCACCACAAAACACCCTGTATATTTTAAATCAAGGTTGTGTGTCACCCGAGTTGTTTTTATCTGATCATCTCGATTTAACGGGGCGTACATTACATGATATGACCATTCAATTATCAGTGAAGAATTTTGATATTGCCGGTTATTCTGCGGGTTACGAAAGACATATTAACTCTTCTGCACTTAATAGCGCGCAACGTGATACTTGGTATGATGGTATTCTTGTTGATGATGCAGAGTGGGAAAAATTGAAGAAAACCGCAACGGCACTTTTGGTTGAAAATAGTGAGGCATCCGTTAAGGGCGCAGGGGAACTGGTTTAAACTTGCGAAACACCAACTAAAAACGAGCAAGTTTATCCTCGCTCGTTTTTTAGTTGTTAGAAGTAGTGGCCAGAAGTAGTTGTCAGAGTCGCTGACGTAATGAATTAATAAGATTCGTTACCATAAGGTGCGGTCTATTGGCATCGCCTAGGTAACTGATGCACTTCAACACTCGGCGATAACTGCTTATAAATATTCAGTATATCCATTAAGCAATGGTCAAACGAGGCTATTACGCTAGGATCAAACTTGCTACCTGAGAATTCTCGAATTTTATTAATGGCGATCTCAATTGGGATCGCATTTTTGTAACAACGAGGGTGAACCATGGTATCAAAGGTATCAACAACGGCGACAATACGCGCTGACAATGGAATGTCATGATATTGCAGTTGGTGAGGGTAACCACTACCATCCCAGTGCTCGTGTAAGGTCAGGGCTATATCATGCGCGAGTTTAAGGGTTGCAGATTCCGCATCTTGTAAGATCTTGGCTCCGATCACTGGCGCTGTTTTCATCATTTTCCATTCTTGTATCGTCAAGGCTGCCGGTTTTGATAAAATCTGTTCCGGAATACCTATCTTACCTAAATCATGTAATTTTGCTGCGGCACGCAACTCTTTTGCTTTGTCTTTTGACATGCCCATGTCTAAACCAATTAATTCACAATATCGAGAAACTCGGCGGATGTGGTTTGGCGATGAATCATTCTTATATTCGGCCGCTAGCCCAAGTCGCGTAATGGTTTCGGTATTGGTTTTCTCTAACATTAAGTGGAGTTGTTCATTTTCTTTACGCGATGCAATCAAACTATCGATCATATTGTTGAAGGCGTATTGCGTTTGCTGCAGCTCTACAAACGTCGATTCAGCGATATTGGTTTTAATGAATTGACCACAACGGATACTCTCTGCAATCAGTTTTATTTTTCGCAATGAATCGGTAATGTGATTAATAAAAAAGAACGAGGTGAGACAAGCGATAATACTGATCACCAAGCCAAATAGAATATTCAATTTTTGGTTATCAATGAGCTCACTGAGGAAAAAATCCTCTGGCATATAAATAGCGATGATCCACGGCCATTTATGATGGGTGAATTGTTTAAACAAACCATGGTATTTATTGTTATCGTAGCTAAACGTAACCGCAGTAGCTGTACTACCTGTTGAGAATAGTTGAGTTTCGTCCTGCAGCGCTTGCCAAGCGGTTAAAGCGATAGGGTTGTTAATTTCATTGATACGTGGAAAGCGTAAACTTTCACTGGCGGTATCTTGAATGATTTTTTGGTCAGGGTAGGCGATTATTTCGCCAAGCCGGTTAGTGACAAAGGCAGTGCTGTGTTCACCGAGATCCAGGTTATCGAAAAATGATGAAATAGTGGCTAAGGACACATCGACGCCAACCACACCGATTAACTGCTTATCTTTGTCATAAACAGGCATTGAACTGGTGATACCGGGTTTACGTGAAGAAAAGAATACATAGGGATCGGTCCAGGATAAGGCGGCGTTATCGAGTGCTTTATTAAACCAAATGCGGTCTCGTGGATCGTAAGATTCTTTGGCTATCTGTTTGACTGAAAGTTGTGCGAAATTGTTGTCATGGGTGAACAGCTGTGATGATGTTAATACATCCTGATCATCGAATATGATGAACTTGCGTGAAAACAATGGGTCTTTGAAACCTTGCTCGCGTTGTACATGCACAAAAGTACCGCTGGTATTGGCAAAGTAAATGCCGGATATATGTGGTGATTGTTTTAACTGCTGAAAAAAATATAAACTCAGATCTTCGGGGCGATTAATGGATAACACATCAGCGCTTAATAATTCACTACTTAATAATGTGGTTGCTTCTGCGGTATCAAGAAAACGCTTTGAATTGTTAATGATGTTATCTGCATAATCAATCATTAACTTGTGCGCATGGGCATTAAAGGAACGCTGGTTCGAGATGTAACTCGATACTAACAGTGTGGTTAATGTGACAAATTGCAGTAAAATAACACCGCTAAGAAGCGCTTTTTTTATGGTGATACGCACGGTAATTCGTCCTTGAATTATGCATAAGAGCTTGAATTGAAGGCTATTATTAACACCGAAGCTTAATAGAGTCAAGTAAGCTTAAAGGCTTAGACCCGGTAGTTATTTAGTGTATTAATCACTTCTTCTGACTGACGTAAGGCTCTTAATTGGGTAAACAAGTCAGCGGCTTCAGGATACTGCTTACGCAGGTAGCTAAACCATTGTTTTATTCTGTTTGGCAGATACTTCTCTTTATCACCTCGAATCTCTAATTGGCAATAATTTTGTAATAAAGTGACGACATCAGCCCAAGGCATTGCTGCTTGGTTATATTTAACCACCGCCCCTAAATTGGGTAAGTTTAATGCGCCGCGACCAACCATTAAGTCTTCACAGCCAGTCACTGCTAAACAACGCTGGCCATCTTCATAATTCCAGATCTCACCATTGGCGATAACCGGAATTGATACGTGCTTTTTAATTTCAGCTATGGCTTCCCAGTTAATCGCTGCTGCACGATAACCGTCGGCTTTAGTTCGACCATGTACGGTCAGCTCATTGGCGCCAGCTTGTTGCACTGCATCCGCAATTTCTAATTTTTGATTACTGTCATCCCAGCCTAAACGGATCTTGGCACTGACAATATGCTCTGCAGGTACTGCTTCACGTACTTGCTTAACGATTTGATACACCAGCTCGGGCTCACGTAAACACGCGGCGCCACCTGATGACTTGTTCACTTGTTTTGCTGGGCAGCCAAAATTGATATCTAAACCGTGAGAACCCAATTCAATCGCACGAACGGCATTTTCAGCCATCCACTCGGGGTGTTGGCCTAATAATTGAATGCGTACGGGCGTACCGGCTTGAGTACGGCAACCGTGATTTAATTCGGCACAATAGCGGTAATAAATTTTCTCAGGTAATAGTTGTTCGACAACTCGAATAAACTCGGTTACACATAAATCATAACCGCCTTGCGCGGTAAGTAACTCGCGCATCAAATTATCAACAACGCCCTCCATTGGGGCTAAAACTACGCGCATGTTATTGTCCTGCGTTGGCAAAATGAGCGATTAAAACAGAATTAACCATAATTGCCAAATATATCGTATAATAATTTCTTCAAAAGGACGTTAATTTTAATACTCGCTTGCATATCAACAAGCAGTTACTTAAAATTTATCCCCAATATTTATTTTATATATTGAGCACATGTTATAGCCAAAGTTATTTGGTGATATGACAGTTCGCTCATCAAATTAACAGGTTGTAATATGAACCAAGATACACTCGGGTTTATTAAAAGTAGTATTAAATCAATTCCAGATTATCCAAAAGCAGGCATTATCTTCCGTGACGTAACAAGCTTAGTTGAGAATGGTCCCGCTTTTGCTGCGACAATTGACTTACTTGCAGAACGTTTTAAAGATGCTGGTTTTACTAAAATTGCCGGCACTGAAGCGCGTGGTTTTATCTTTGGCGCACCGTTAGCAAAAGCACTTGGCCTTGGTTTTATTCTAGTGCGCAAGCCGAACAAACTACCGCGTAAAACGATCGAACAAAGCTATGAGTTAGAATACGGTACCGATACATTACAAATTCACGTAGACGCGGTAGACGCAGGCGATAAAGTACTTATCGTTGATGATCTATTAGCAACTGGTGGTACTGTGGCTGCGACGGTTTCGTTGATCCGTCAGCTTGGTGGTATTGTTGAAGAAGCTGCATTTGTTATCTCACTACCAGACCTTGGCGGTGAAACTGTATTGAAGAATCTTAATGTTAATATTACTAAATTAGTTGATTTCGACGGCGAATAATCCGCAGTCAGATACACTATTGTAATAATCATGATTAGCTGGTGGCCGACTGCCAGCTATTTTCAGTCCCGAGCATATTAGTGCTTATCAATATTAAGTAATCATAGAACTGTTATGAGTTATCAAGTCTTAGCGCGTAAATGGCGCCCGCATAATTTTCAGCAAGTTGTTGGTCAACAACACGTGCTGACCGCTTTAGTTAATGCGCTAGAGCAAGACCGTTTACACCATGCATATTTGCTCAGTGGTACGCGCGGTGTGGGTAAAACCACCATTGCCCGCATTTTAGCCAAAAGCTTAAATTGCGAGAAAGGCATCACCAGCACTCCTTGTGGCGAATGTTCAACGTGTGTCGAGATTGATCAAGGTTGTTACGTTGATCTGCTCGAGATCGATGCGGCATCGCGAACCAAAGTGGAAGATACGCGTGAGTTACTTGATAACGTGCAGTACAAGCCAGCTCGTGGCCGTTTTAAGGTGTACTTAATCGATGAAGTACACATGCTTTCTAAGCACAGTTTTAATGCGTTATTAAAAACGTTAGAAGAACCACCTGAATATGTGAAGTTCTTACTGGCGACAACCGATCCGCAAAAACTACCGATTACGATCTTATCGCGTTGCTTGCAGTTCCATTTAAAAGTCCTCACGACTGAGCAGATTTCTCAGCAGTTAGTGCACATTTTATCCCGTGAACATTGCCAGTATGAATTGTCAGCATTAAATGCAATCGCGAAAGCAGCTGATGGTAGTATGCGTGATGCCTTGAGTCTCACCGACCAAGCATTATCTCATGGTGCGGGTGAAGTATTATACCAAACAGTGTTGGATATGTTGGGCACGCTAGATCATACACACATGTTGCAACTACTGCGCTTAATTGTCAGTGGTGATGCCAATAACTGTATGGCTAAAATTGCCGAAGTCAGTTCGTTAGGACCTGATTTTGACCAACTGCATGTCGAGCTAGCAAGCTTGTTACACCGAATTGCGATGGCGCAAATTTTGCCGTCATCTGTGGTTGATAGCGAGAATGCCGATAAAGTGAAAGCTTTGTGTGCTGAGATGTCACCCGAAGATGTGCAGCTGTATTATCAAATTACCTTAACCGGTCGTAAAGAGCTACCGCTTGCACCCGATCCACGTAGTGCGTTAGAAATGACGATATTGCGTATGTTAGCGTTTCGTCCACAAGGCCGTTTACAAGCGCCTGAGAGAGATGTGACACCAGCACCTGTGGCAATTGCACCCGTTGTGACTGAAACCGTTGTGGCTGCGCCGATTGAGCAAACACCTGTTTCTCAAATAGCAGCACAAGAGCAAGTTCCAGTAGCTGCTCAAGTGACAGCTCAGATACAACCGCAAGCGCCGCAGCAAGTACAGCAACCTGTACAAGCATTACAACCATTAGAACCACAGCCTGTAGCCCCAGCGGTTGATGTTTCTGCGCCACTGACGCCGGTTATTGATACTGCAATGACAGATGGTTCAGTCGTTGAACCGACTGATGAAGCTGTTATGAATTTGAACCTAGAGCAAAACGAGCTGTTACAAGCTGCGCAAGCGATGGGTCATATTGAACAGCAAGCAGCTGAACCGCAACAGTATGCTGCGCCGCAAGTTGCTCCACAGGATGATGTTGCGCCGCAAAACACGGTTGCACCAGAATACGCGCCACAGCCAATGAATATCGCGCCGACACAGTCTGCACCGATTCCATCAGCACCAGCTACGCCAATTCAACCAGAACAAGTAAGCACTGCACCGCAGCAACAACAGAATCAAGCGCCTGCGCCAGTAGCTGAGAGCAGTGTTGACCAAGGGCGTAAAACGCGTAATTTTTTACGTAGTCGTTTAGGTACAACTGCAAAAAAGTCGACAGCGACGAAGAGTGAACAGGCTCAATCGTCGTTTGTACCGCCGAAAAAAGCGGTAGCACCTGTTATCCAGCATACACCCGCTATGCAGAGTCGTTTTAACGCACCTGCAAGCCAACCTATGCAACAGCAACAACAAACACAGCAACAGTCTCCACCAACGTGGGACGAGTTACCTCCGCTTGATTCATATCAGGACCAAGGTAATTATCCAGACCAAGGACAATACCAAGATCAAGGGCAGTATCAAGATCCGGGTCCTGCTCCTACTCATTATCAAGGCCAAGGCCAAGGCCAAGGTCAAGGCAATTCACAAAGCCAAGGGCTGGGGGGGTATAACAACCAAGTACCTGCGCAAGGTTTTGCTGAGCCCGTGGTACGTCAAATTGATCGTTTTAGTCAGGTAGCTGTTGATATTAATGATTTGTCACCGGCGTTTCAGGGACAAAAATCGGGTAAATCAACAACCATTACACGACTAGATAACAAATTACGTGATGAAAATGATCCGTGGTGTGGTTACATCAATCAGATGAGTTTAGGTGGACGAGTTCGCCAAATGGCATTGCACAGTGTCATGGAACATGAACCTGGTCGTGTTACCTTGACCATGAATCCAGACCAACGTTACGTGACCAATGACAAGTCTCGTCAGCAGTTAACTGAAGCGCTGCAAGAAGTGCTATCAGAACCTGTTGAGTTAGTGATTAACTTTGGTGAAAACCCAAGCAAATCAACGCCAGCGCAACTTGAAGAAATAATTTATCAACAACGCTTAGCGAATGCGACTAAAAACTTGTATGATGATAAGTATATTCAGTTCTTTATGAACCGACTCGGCGCTGTCATTGATGATAGTTCAATCGTGCCGTTATAGTGCTGTTTTAGTACCGTTATAGTACTGTAATCGCGCCGTTATAATTTTTATAGTGTTGATATCAATCGTTATCAACCTTGATTTTTTTCCAGTGATACCCATATAGTATGGATATTCAATGCGCAACAATCAGTATTCATTTATTGTTGTTCGCGGTAGACAATAGAAAGAGAGTTTAATATGTTTGGTAAAGGCGGAATGGGCGGCTTAATGAAGCAAGCTCAACAAATGCAAGACAAGATGGCTAAAGTACAAGAAGACCTAGCTAACATGGAAGTCGTTGGCGAATCTGGTGCAGGCATGGTTAAAATTACTATGACTGGTAGCCACAACGTACGTCGTGTACAAATTGACCCAGAATTGATGGAAGACGATAAAGAGATGTTAGAAGATCTTATCGCTGCTGCAATCAACGATGCTGCTCGTCGTGTTGAAGAAGAAAATAAATCAAGAATGGCTGACGTTACTGGCGGTATGAAATTACCACCAGGTATGAAAATGCCTTTCTAACTCTTTAATTAGAGAATAGTTAAACAGATATTTAATATTTATTTAACTCAAATACAAAATAAAATGGCAAGTAACCATCTCTATATTAGAGTCGGTACTTGCCATTTTTTATTGCTGTTATTTGATCGATTTTATTTTATAACGATCACAGTGAGATATAAACTGGCCAGCCTAACAAACCTGTTAGTCCTTCTTTATATTCATATCGTTCTAATCGCTCTGGACTTGCGTCTGTTAATCGCAGGTCTCGATAGTTCTTAGCAAACGTTAATGTGCGCAGTAAACCCGCTGTAAAGTATTTACCTTGATCAATCTTGATCGTATCGGCAAGTTGCGTTGGCATTTCAGACAACGTCAGCTGAATTTGTTGCTCAATATGTTCGGTCGAGAACCACTCATCTTCAAGTTCAATCTTCGCTAACCGTTGCTTAAGGTCAAATCGCACCTTAACAGGGCCAAAGAATAGACGGTACAGCACCACTTCGGCAAACACGTTTTCGAGGCTTAAACAATCTAAAGGATCGTAGGTTGTTCGAGCATAAAACTGCTGTAACAAGCACACGATAGACTCTTCACGATTAAAGTCTAACAGCGCGTCTTGATAGCCCTGCCAGCCTTGCCATTCATCCGCATCACTCGGTGTTGATACTTTATCGAGTAACGTCGGATCTATGTCGCCATAGACTGATTTACCGTTTAGCTTGTACTTACTGACACTGCTGAGCATGCTCCAACCTTTCTGGAACGCAGTTACAATACCGTTTGGTGTCAAAAGTAGCTTAAGCGCTTGCGCTAGGTCGTGATTACTTAACGACATTAAACCTAAGCTAGCCACACCGATCACATCATAAGCCGCGTTTTCTAGCAAATGCATCTTATGTTTATTATAAAATTTATCTGCTAGTTTAAGGCTCATTAACACAGCTTTGCTTTTAATTTGGCCAAGTTGCGTTTCAGTTAATAGCCCTTCAGCTTGGCCATAACCTAATACTTTAGTTAAAAAAGGCCCTTGATTACTGTCTCTTAGTACAATTTGCATTAACGAGATCCTTAATCAAGAAAACTAAACATGTCATCTACTTCAGCGTATTCATCATCTACTTGGTTTTTCTCTTTTGCTTGCAGCACTAACTCATTGACGAAACTGTCGATGATAGCTACCCAGCTTGAGTTTTCGCTACGCAGTAAATTCTTAATTGATTTTTCAACTTCAGGCGCAAGTTCACGGATCAACGCTAATAAACTACGTGGATCATCAATGCTTAAACTATGTGCATCTTCTTCGGCACTTCGATCTGTGTAACCAACCGTTTCGCCATCATCTTCATCATCAAAGTTATCGGTGATGTGACTGTGCTGGTCTGCTTCTGCCGCTGGTGCTAATAGATATTCAATAAACGGGATCGACAAGTAAAAAAGACCCGCTTGATCTTCGGCAATGCATTCTAAAATAGCCGCTTGTTTCGCTTCGCTATCTTGAATACGAATAAGGTAGGTTAGAAAATCAAAGGTATGCTGGATCAATTCATCAGCATTGTTTTTAACTTTTTCTTCCCAATATAGCGGTTGTTGGCAAACAATATCGCGGATCTGTTCAGGGGTCATTAACTCTGACATGATAGAAGGGCAAGAAATATCATGGTGACTGTTTATCTGTGTTAACGTCACGATATCCATCTGCTCGATTACTTCAACCAAAACATCATCAGTCATGGTGCTCGCCATCAACTCAAACTTTTTACTTGCTTGTTGAGGCTCTACATCTGCTAATTGTTTGATTTCAATTACGGCAGTTTCAATTAAGCTCTTCATTATAGCTCTTCCTCTTCCTCATCAAAGTGATCGTAATAACCTTCTTCTTCTTCGGTGTAGTCATTATCATCTTGTTCTTTACTTGTAGACGTCGCTACATTGTCATTCGCCAACAAGAATAAAACGATACAGCTTTCAATTAATAATGTCTCTGAGTAGTTTCTTACGGCTAAAACAAGCGGTAAATCAGGCTTATTAAAAGCAACTGTCGTTTTAAAATCATCCCATTCAGGCTGGATGCCTTCTTTTATCCAGTGAGCCCATTTGAGTTTTGCTTCAGATGGAAATTTAACCTGTTCATAAAGTGCAATAGGCAGGTACTCAGGTACAGAGTCGAGTAACTTAGGGTCTGCCAGTAAAACGGCTTTAATTTGGCTAGTAAATTCAGCAAGTGCATTCGGCGTATCGGGATCGTTATAAGATTCGATATTGCTGTATGCATTTTCTTTTAATTCATCAATACGTGAGAGATCGAGTGCTTTTGTCATGGGTGCTCAGCAATTAACTAATAGGATAAAATTGATCCCACAACTCGCGCATAGCGGCTGCAGGGTCGGTCACAATAACGTTACTAAAATTCTTTATAAACTCGCGTTTAAGCTTCGGATCTGAAAGCACTTCATACGCGTTTCTTACTCGTTGTAATTGGGCTTCTGCATGAATTTTTTCATCGTCAGATGCGCCGAGTAATTTATCAGGGTGAAACCGATTCGATAGACGTTTATAGGCTTTCTTTATGTCGTCTTCATTGGCGTTCGGCTTAATACCAAGCACACTAAAGTGGTTAATCATATTGTTACCTGTGGCAAATTAGTCTGTGATGTTCCGATATAAACGGTGTTATCCAATATAATGAATGTCCATCGGCTAAAAATCTATCAATCTTTAGCTTAACCAATAATTTGGGAGGCAGAAGTTTAACGGCAGAAAGGTCAGATCACAACACAAAATCTGATATTGTTGTGGCTTAATGAACTACTTTGCGGCTTGCGAGCCGTTCTCGGGTTTACACTCTGCTGTTTTGTCTTAGTAGTCGTTGTGTTTGCAGCTTATTTAACCCTATACCAAGAGTAGGTCATGCCGTCGATTGGGGGGGGAATTAGTGGCTAAAACAATAGATTTAATGTAATAGCTGAATAGAAGGTACAAAAATGCCGCTAATGATAGCGGCATTTTTGTTTTAAGTAGGTTCGTTATTATTAACGTGAACCCAGGTTATGTGCAACAAGGATTGCAGAGAGTACTGCGGTTGGGGTTACTTCAAATGGCATGTTATGGATTGTTTCACCTTCAGCACAAGATGCTTCTGCTACTTCCATTAGTTTTTCACGATTAATTTCTTTAACTCCCATCTGATGTAGGTTCGTTGGCAGACCCAATTCACGACAGAAGTTAATCACGGTGTCGATTTCTTCCATTGCGGCATTTTCTAGCACGAGTTGTACGAGTGTACCGAATGCAACTTTTTCACCGTGATACAGATGATGACATTCTTCTAATTTCGTTAGGCCATTATGAATTGCGTGAGCAGCAGCAAGACCACTACTTTCAAAACCGATACCACTTAAATACGTGTTTGCTTCGATGATATGTTCAACGGCTGGAGATGGTAGGTTATTTTCTACTGCAAGCTTAGCTTTAAGACCGTTTTCAAGGATGGTTTCATAGCAAAGTTTAGCCAACGCTTGTGCGGCAAGGGTAGAGGCACCACCCGCCATGGTAGATGCGCCTGAGGCTGCGCAAGCGCGTGCTTCGAAATATGTCGATAACGCATCACCGATACCTGATATTAATAACCGTGCTGGTGCGCCGGCAATAATTTTGGTATCCATGAGCACCATGTTCGGGTTCGTCGGAATCATCAGGTACTCGCTGAATTCACCTTCAGGAGTATAAATCACAGCTAATGCACTTGTTGGCGCGTCTGTTGATGCGATTGTTGGTACGACGACAACGGGAATGTTTTGATAAAAACCAATTGATTTTGCTGTATCTAATGTTTTACCACCCCCGATACCAATGACCACATCTGCTTTAACGTTTTGACTGATGGTTAGTAAACGTTCAATTTCAGGTCGAGAGCATTCACCATTAAATAGCGCCATGTTCAATGGGATATTAGCTTGCAAAAAGCTTTCTTTGGTTGTTTCGCCGACTAAATCTGTCACAAAACCATCTGCAATTACCAATGGGTTACTCCCGATGGGTTTCACATATTTACCAATACTTGCAAGTAAATTTTCACCTTGAACATACTTACTTGGAGATATAATTATTTTATCCATGATTAATTCCTTTATATGTTTATTTTATGATTAGATTTAGGCTTTAAGTAAACAACCGTGCTGCTCTTAAGCTGGTAATCAACATAAAGTAAATGCTGGTAAAGGTAACCAAATCAGTTGTTTTTAGCGTTTTTTCTATGATGATATGCACAAATTAGCGTTATTTTTGCCATTTTGGAACGAATGTTTTGAGGTGCGTCACGTTATGTTCTCTGGAATTTTACTTTGTTTCAAATTGAACCAATTTTTATTTAAATGGTTCCAAATTGAAACAAAATTGTGACGATTTGCAGTCCGCGTTTATTTGTTGATACTAGGGACAATACCTAAAACTAATCAATTGGAGTTATACAATGAAAAAATTAATTAACAAAATTGAAAACGTGGTTAAAGAACAGATTGAAGGTCTTAATTTGGCGCACCCAGAATTGAACGTATCATTAGAACCTCGTTATGTATGGCGTGATACTGACCAAGGGCGTGTTGCCTTATTATCTGGTGGTGGTAACGGACATGAACCATTACATGCCGGATTTATCGGGAAAGGTATGCTAACAGCAGCCTGCCCGGGGGAAATTTTTACTTCTCCAACGCCAGACCAGATGTATGAGTGTGGGCATAAAATTAACAATGATAATGGCATTTTGTTTTTCATAAAAAATTACACTGGTGATGTACTTAATTTTGAAACTGCGGTGGAGATGTTACATGCCGATGGTATTCAAGTCGGTTCAGTATTGATTGACGATGATGTTGCGGTAAAAGACAGCTTGTATACAGCTGGTCGCCGTGGTGTTGCTGCGACTGTTTTGATTGAGAAGATTGTTGGTGCGGCAGCGGAAGAAGGATATAGCCTTGAACAATGTGAAAAATTAGCGCGACGTATGAATAATGTATCACGTTCATTCGGGGTTGCTTTATCTGCTTGTGTAGTACCTGCCGCAGGTAAACCGTCATTTGTTTTAGAAGACGATGAGATTGAATTTGGTGTCGGTATTCACGGTGAGCCAGGGATTGAACGTCGGACTTATAAAGAGTTGGACAGTTTGGTTGATCAGATGTTTGCAGAGTTAATCGAGTGTCCGCCGTATAGCCGTGAATTGCGCGAATGGAACCGCGAGTTAGGTGAGTGGCAAGATGTTGAAGTGCTAACTGAAGAGTTCGAATCAGACTGCGAGTACATTGTTTTAGTGAATGGTTTAGGCGGTACTCCGGGTTCTGAACTATATGGTGCGTATCGAAGACTGCACCAGAATTGTGAAAGTGCGGGATACAAAATAGCGCGTAATTTGATCGGTAATTACTGTACTTCTCTGAATATGGAAGGTTTCTCAATTACGTTATTAAAAGCAGATAGTGAAATATTAAGACTTTGGGATGCACCAGTAAATACACCTGCATTGCGCTGGGGCTGTTAAGGATGATGACTATGTATGTAAAAAAAGAGCACATCTTGGCTTGGTTAAAGGATTGTGCTGCAATTTTTGTTGAGCAACGAGATTTTTTGACTCAGCTTGATGCCGATATTGGTGATGCCGATCATGGGCTAAATATGAACCGTGGTTTTGAACGAGTGGCCGAAAAAGTGCCGAGTATGGAAAAGCAGGATATCGGTACTATCATGAAAACGACGGGCATGACATTGCTGTCGAGTGTTGGTGGTGCGAGTGGTCCTTTGTACGGTACGTTTTATATTCGCGCAGCTGGTGTTGTCGTTGGCAAAGAAAAGCTGACTTTGGAAGAGATGGTTAACATGCTTAGCGCAGGTGTTGAAGGCGTAGTTTCTCGGGGTAAAGCGAATATTGGTGATAAAACCATGTGTGACGTTTGGTGGCCTGTCGTTGATGCCGGTAATGTTGCTATAGAGCAAGGATTTACGTTAGAGAAAGCGCTGGAGTTGATGGTGCAAGCGGCAGAAGAGGGCGTTATTGCGACGATCGAGATGCAGGCCAAGAAAGGTCGCGCCAGCTATCTTGGTAAGCGCAGTATCGGTCATCAGGATCCCGGAGCAACGTCGAGTATGATGATGGTTCAATCTTTGCAACGTATTGTTTCTGCGGGGTAGTTAAAATGGTAGGTATCGTAATTGTTTCACATAGCCGACGATTAGCTGAAGGCGTTGTTGAGCTTGTAACCCAGATGACGCAGGGCAAGTGTAATATTGCTATTGCCGGAGGTGTTGATGATGAACAGTATCCTATCGGAACCGATAGCATTCGGGTGATGTCAGCTATCGAAGAGGTTCATGATGAAGGTGGTGTTCTTGTTTTAATGGATTTAGGGAGTGCGCTATTAAGTACTGAGGTTGCTATTGAGCTGTTAGATCCAGAAATAGCTGCAACTGTTCAGCTTTGTTCCGCTCCGATAGTGGAAGGCGCTATGGCGGCGGGTGTTGCAGCCGCTGCTAATTTGCCGATTGACATCGTCAGAGCCGAGGCTATGGGCGCCCTAGCGGGTAAGCAGAGTCATTTGGGTGACGAACCTGAACCTGTGATTGCCGTTGTTACATCTGCTGTTGATAAAGCAGCATTATCAACCAGCTGGCGGGTACAAAATCCGCACGGTATTCATGCGCGTCCGAGCGCATTGATCGTAGCGACGATGGCTGCTATCGATGCGACCATTGAGCTGGGAAGGCGGGATGAGAGAGCAAACGCTAAGAGCCTCAATTCGATTGCAAAACTTAATGTGCAGTGCGGAGATGAGATCTGCCTGTATGCTTCGGGTGCAGAAGCTGAACTGGCGATTGCTGAATTTATTCGCTTGGCTGATGGTCACTTTGGAGAATCGATAGCAAATGATATAGCGTCAGTAAATGCTATATCAAATGAATATAGTGTGTCTTCGCAAGAAAAGGTTGAAGGCGCGTTGACTGGTCTGGCTGTGTGCGGCGGTATTGTAACAGGACCGGTGATTCATTTTGACGCTGTGATGCCTGCTATACCTGAGCGTAGCTTTGAATCGGTTGAGATGGAAAATATCCGCTTGGATAGTGCTATCCAAAAAGTGACCGAGCAACTTGTGCAGCAGGCGAGTGATACGGAGTTAACTTTAGGCAAGGAGCATGCGGAAATATTTAAAGCACACATGATCATGCTTGCTGATCCAGAGCTACTAGCTGATGTTAGGCTACGAGTTGAACAAGATATGATAGCTGAACAAGCTTGGTTAGAAGCGACAGCGCTTATAGCTGAGCAATACCGCGCATTAAAAAGCACTTACATGCAAGAGCGTGAAGCTGATGTGAAGGATATTGCCCGTCAGGTTATGCTGCAATTATGTGGAAAGAGTCAGGGAGGACGAATTGAACTGGCTCAGCCATCGGTGTTGTTGGCAAAGGATTTGTTACCCTCGGATACTGCCCAGTTAGATCCGCAGAAGGTATTAGCTATCTGTTTAAGTGGTGGAGGTAAAACATCACACAGTGTGATCCTTGCTAGGGCGATGGGTATTCCGGCCATTATCCGGTTAGAAAACTGTCTGGAGCTTGTTGAGCCTGGTCAAGTCGTGACGGTTGACGGTTTTAGTGGCTTATTATGGCTGACGCCAACAGCAGACAAACAACAGGAGTTAGAAGAACGCCGTAAAACTTGGCTTGATCATACCTCTAATCAATTGTTGGCCGCGCAAGAGCCTGCAATGACCACTGATGGTTATCGATTTAATGTCATGGCGAATATTGGCGGATTAGAAGATGTTTCAGCCGCGCTTGATGCCGGCGCTGAAGGTGTCGGTCTGCTGCGGACTGAATTTATGTTCCAGTCTCACGCTGAGCTGCCGTCAGAGCAGGATCAATATATTGTTTATCGTGATATTGCTGCTGCATTGGGGAACCGACCGTTGACCATTCGCAGTTTAGACGTCGGTGGAGATAAACCATTGTTATCTTATCCGATGACAGCGGAAGATAATCCTTTTCTTGGTTTGCGCGGAGTACGACTATGTCTGGCTGATCATATACTGTTTAAGGATCAGCTGAGAGCTGTGCTTAGAGTTGCAGCAGAGCATTCGAATGTTCAGTTGATGATCCCCATGATCGCGCAACCGTCAGAGCTTATCGCGGTTAAAACTCTCGTTTCAACTTGTCGAGAAGAGTTAGGCTTGCCTGAACGCGATTATCCATTGGCGATTGGCATCATGATTGAAGTTCCAGCCGCGGTATTTAATGCGGATGAATTAGCACAGGAAGCTGATTTCTTTTCTATTGGTACCAATGATCTAACCCAGTACGTCATGGCTGCAGATCGAGGGAATCCTGCCGTGGCTGACTTGGTTGACTATAAACAACAGGCCGTGATTAATGCAATCGCAATGACTTGTGAGGCAGGTCAGAAAGCCAATATACCCGTTGGTATGTGCGGTGAAATGGCGGGAGATAGTGATATGACCGAGCTGTTAATCCGTTTGGGAGTGACTAAGCTCAGTGCTAGTGCAAGTATGATCCCTGGGGTTAAAGCCAAGGTTAGACGTATTACTTATCATCAATCGGGGAAGCATTTACAGCTTCAACCTGCTTAGTTAAATAGCATTGGTTTAGCGTTTAAAAGGTATGAAATTTATTTCATACCTTTTTTAATGACTTATTTTTCGTTTACTTTACGGTAATTTGTGGACTGATATTATATTTTTTAAGCTTACGCCATAGTGTCGTACGACTGATCTGCAGAGCTGCTGCGATATCGTGTATACGACCATCGAATACTTCCCAAGCTTTCTTTATCGCTTGTTTTTCCATTGCTTCAAGACTCTGGACATAAGGTAAACCATACATATCTTTTTCGATAGGGCTGGATAAAAATTGGTTTGGCAGATCGTCAGTCGTGATCATATCATCATTACGGTTAAGTACGATTTTTTCTATCTTATTCTGTAGTTCTGGAATATTGCCTGGCCAAGAATAACGATACAGTATGCCGAGAGCATCATCGCTAATAGATAGACGGTTATTGTAGCGCTTCTCAAGTCGCCTTAATTGCCGCTGGATCAGTTCAGTAATATCTTCTCTACGCTGTCGTAGAGGAGGTATATCAAGTTCTACTGCACTGATCGCGTAATAGAGTTGACGCCTGAATGAATCTTGATTTACATACTGTTCTAAGTCGGCACTAGTACAGGTTATAAGCTGAAAATTTAGTGGGATCATGCGGTTACTATTAGTGCGTATGACTAAATTTGTTTTCAATATTTGTAGCAGAGCAGATTGCATTTCTGTGCATAAAAACTCAATTTGTTCTAGATAGAGCGAACCGCCGTTGGCGAGTTCGAATTTTGATGCCTGACCTTTACCGTCGTCACTACCGAGCAGCTCTTTCAGCATATTTTCCGGCGCAATACTCTTGCAGTTGATGGTAATAAAAGGACCTTTATTTTTATCACTCAGATGATGTATGGCCTGCGCGATCTTATTTTTCCCAACCCCGTCTTCACCTTTTAATAAGATTGACTCATTGGTTTTGGCGGCGCGTTTAGCGATGGTAATAATTTTTTGCATTTTTTTAGAACGTGTAACCAGTGAATTAAAACTCAGCTCGACACTGCTACAGATATGTCGTTGCGCAAAGCGCCTAATTGTTTCAAGAGGATGCAAGAAAAGTAAGAAACTACCGTCTTGCAGAGGTCTTAATGTGACAAGCGCTTCGATAAATTCACCCTGACATTCAAAAGTGATTTCGAGGTGGGACAGTTTTTTTCGCGTTTGGATCCCTGATTTAATAATAGGTGGCAACGTGATGAGCTTTTCTAGTTGAATGCCGATAACACGATCTTTTTCGAGTTTGAACTGACTGGCCGCTTGGTTGTTTATTAGGGTTATGTGTAGCTCTCGATCCCAAGCTATTATACCGTCATCCATACATTCGAGTACTGCATTTCTTTGCCCTAAAAGAGTATTGGCATCGGATACATTATTCTCTAATTGCAGTAAACTACTTGTTTCTTTTGCACATGAAGCGATCAAAGCTGCATCGGAATGTTGATAGTGATCAACATGAGTGATGAGCAAGAGACAAGCTATGAGTCTTCCTTCGGTATTAAATACTGGCGCGGCATGGGAGCTGTATTTATGTAGATGCTGGTTAAAGTGCTGGGCTGCAAAAATGCTTGCAGGTTCATGAGTATGTAAACAGAGACCGACAGCATTAGTACCGACTTGGCCTTCAGTCCAAAAGGCGCCTTTTTTAAATCCCAGGTTATTAAAATCAGCAATTATCTTGTCATCACCCAGAATTGACAGAGTACAACCAGTCTTGTCAGTAACCAACAACATACATGTTCTGGGTTCCAGCATTCGGTAGACATCTTCGAGTACCGTTTCTGCTATAGCAATAATTTCACAACTGCGATGGACAAACAAGCTGAGAGTACTGCCCGAAGCTACGCTGGGTTTATGCCATTCATAAGGAGAAGCCTGGCGGATACAGCGTTTCCAAGAGTCGAGGATGGGAGATAATGTAAACTCTGCAGCAACCCAGCGATGTTTTTGGAAAAAATCCCAACAAGTATGTGTATTTTCTTCAGTTAATTCTATCATTTTTGTCATAATATCACTGGTGAAAAAAGCTGTAGATTAGCCTAATACTCAGAAGGACTCAGCTAATGCAGGATGTCGTAGTAATCATGTGTATGAATTTGAAACTAATTGATATTTTATCTATAGATATAGTAACTAAAATATAATATGAGTCTTAATGCCAGATCAAGGTATGGGGATTATTTTGCAGAAATTTTAAGTATTTAATCGTGAATTTCCCGACGTTGTCATTTGCAATGCGACCGATGCAGGGTCAAGGTATATGCTGATTAATAATCGCCGTTATTGCATCGAGGTAGGCGATAGTTTAAAGCATGCATTAATTGGCCTGTAAATCGAAACATCCGATTGTCTAAATAGGGGACAAAATCATATGCCAAAGCATTAGTTTAAGGTAGTATTGCGCTCAATATAGACGTGAACCCTCGCTTGTGCCGGGATTCTTTTTGGAGTTATAAATGAAGTTCAGTCCCTTGTTAGATCAATTGATTAATGATCTACAAATTTTACCGGGTGTCGGCCCTAAGTCTGCACAGCGCATTGCTTTCCATATATTAGAACGTAAACGTGATTCAGCTGTTTCTCTCGCGCATTCTTTAGAGAAAGCCATGACTGAGATTGGTCATTGCCAGCAGTGTAATACACTGACTGAATTAGATATCTGTGCTATTTGTGCAAATCCCAAACGCCAAATTGAAAAAATACTTTGTGTTGTTGAAGGTCCCGCGGATGTAGCTGCGATTGAGCAGACAAATCAATTCAGTGGTCAATATTTTGTGTTAATGGGGCATTTATCACCATTAGACGGTATTGGACCGGATGAAATTGGTTTAGATAAATTAGCAAACTTATTAGCATCTGGTCACTATGAAGAGCTCATACTTGCGACAAATCCAACGGTGGAAGGTGAGGCAACTGCTTATTATATCGCTGAGATAGCACAAGAATATGGCGTTAAAGCAAGCCGTATTGCGCATGGTGTACCAGTGGGTGGTGAATTAGAGTATGTTGATGGAACGACCTTGTCCCATTCATTACTTGGTAGACAACAAATTTACTAATTGTCAGTACAATCTCTTCTTTTTATTTTAACAACAATCGTTTATTAATAAGAAAAAGAGCTTAGTTTACTGATAAGTATAGAACAGTGAACATCAGGGTTGTTGGAATAGACAATGTTAATATGGCTTTAAATGTACTACTAAAATTCATAACGACCTCGGTCTTGAAAAATAAGTAATAACATCCTTGTCATTAGTCTAATGACGTAAAGAATAACAATTAAGTATAAACAATACTAGTTCAATAAAAAAAAACCGATAGCTTTCGCTATCGGTTTTTTTGATACTATCGATTTATTAATACGAGTAGGTCGTTTTAATCACACCGATAGTATTACCATTTAGCCTAAGGCTAACCTTAGATTAATCTAGGCAAACCTCAGACTAATCGGTAATTAAGCTGCGAAGTTAGCGGCAGCGAAATCCCAGTTAGCTAGTGCCCAGAAAGCAGTAAGGTAGCTAGGACGTAGGTTACGGTAATCGATGTAGTAAGCATGTTCCCAAAGATCAACAGTGATTAGCGGTGTAACACCAGCTTCTGTGATTGGCGTGCCAGCGTTAGAAGTGTTAACGATTTCTAATTCGCCTTCAGCGTTTTTAACTAACCAAGTCCAGCTTGAACCAAAGTTGTTTACAGCTTTATCGTTGAATGCAGCTTGGAACGCTTCGAAAGAACCGAATTTAGCGTTGATAGCGTCAGCTAGAGCGCCTTCTGGTTGGCCTTTTGCATTTGGAGTCAGGCTGTTCCAGTAGAATGTGTGGTTCCATACTTGTGCAGCGTTGTTGAACATTGGACCAGCAGAAGATTTAACGATTTCTTCTAATGTCTTTTCAGCAAAAGGTGTACCTTCGATTAGACCGTTAAGCTTAACCACGTAAGTGTTGTGGTGTTTGCCGTAATGGAAAGAAAGAGTCTCAGCTGAGATATGTGGTACAAGTGCATCTTGTGCGTACGGTAAAGCTGGTAGTGTAATACTCATAGGTATTTCCTTATGTATTGATAGCTAAAAGCTATCCATTGCTCATTATTGATTTAATTATTGGAAGAATACTACCGCTAGCGTTGAATATATTCAAGTATTTGCACGCAATTGTCTTGTTCAATTAATAAATTGTAACGAGATACATGAATTATTAACAATTAGACTAAATATAAAACAAAATAACCCTACAAATTAACGGTGTTAACGAAGCTATAATTAGCATAAAATGGCTCACTGAATTTGTATTTATATAATGCATTCTATAGTTAGAGTTTAAATAATTATAACTACAATAGATGTAAACGCTGAGATTTGTGAGGACACAATGGAAACTTTAGATAAAATTAAACAGCAACTTGCTGAGAACTCAATCATCCTATACATGAAGGGATCACCAAAGCTACCTAGCTGTGGTTTTTCTTCACAAGCATCACAAGCTGTAATCAATTGTGGTGAGCAATTTGCTTACGTTGATATCCTGCAAAACCCAGATATCCGTGCTGAACTACCTAAATACGCTAACTGGCCTACATTCCCACAACTGTGGGTTGACGGCGAGCTTGTTGGCGGTTGTGACATCATCATGGAAATGTTCCAACAAGGTGAATTACAGCCACTAATCGCTGAAGCTGCTGCAAAAGCAAAAGCTGAGTAATTAGTGCTGGTTTGATTATTTTTAGTCGGCGGTATTAATCGCTGCTAGCTATAATGAACATACGAAAAAGGGAAGCAATTGCTTCCCTTTTCTATATCTGCGATTTAATCATTAACTGATTTATACCAATCCCGATAATTAAGCACTCTAAATAATATTACTCCTGCAAACCGCTCAAAACATCCATGTTCGCTTAGACAAGGCCATCCATGGCCATGTATGTTTGCGATAGCAATAATATTTTTCTGCACAGAGGTTTATAGGTATTGCACTATTACAGCGTAACTGCAGCGATCCAACCAAAGATAATAAGGGGAATATTATAATGGATGAATGTTGGAATTACTGAGTCACGAATGTGATCGTGTTGACCATCAACGTTAAGACCAGATGTTGGACCTAATGTTGAATCTGATGCTGGTGAACCGGCATCACCCAAGGCTGCTGCTGTACCAACCAGTGATGCAGTTGCCAATGGTGAGAAACCAAACTGCAGTGCAAGTGGCACATAGATAGTCGCAAGAATTGGAATTGTCGAGAAAGACGAGCCAATCCCCATCGTTACCAATAAACCAGTAATGAGCATTAATAGTGCCGCTAAGCCTTTATTATCACCAATCACACCGCCAATAGAACCGACTAACGATTCAACGCCGCTGGTTGCTTTCATCACTTCAGAAAAACCAGATGCGGCAATCATGATAAAGCCAATCATCGCCATCATATGTACGCCGCGCGTAAAGATGTCTTGAGTTTCGTGGAACTTGATCACACCACCAAGGGTGAAGATAATGAAACCTGTTAATGCACCTAGAATGATTGAATCGTAGATTAACTGTAAGCTAAGCGCAGCAACAACTGCAACCATCGCCACGATTATATGGCGAGGATTATATTCAACTTTCTGTACTTCTTTCGTTGTTAATTCACTTTCAGTCAAATATTCACGTGGCTTACGATAACTAAATACCACTGCGGTAATAAGACCGATAACCATACCGAGAACGGGTAGTGCCATTGCAGTTGGTAATTGTTCGGCAACAACGTTTGCACCGTTATCATTCAGGTTTTTAAGTAGGATGTTATTTAAGAAAATACCACCAAAACCAATTGGCAAGAACATATACGTTGCCGTTAAACCAAAGGTGATCACGCAAGCGACAGCGCGACGATCTAATCTCAACTTATTCATTACACCAAGTAGCGGTGGAACAAGTAGTGGGATAAACGCAATATGCACTGGGATAACGTTTTGTGATGAGATTGCTACTAATAGCAGGGTAAAGAGTAAACCGTATTTAAAACCGTTTATTTGGCGTTGACTACCAGCAGTACCTAAACGACTAACAATTTTAGCCGCTAATATGTCAGTAATACCTGACTTTGAGATAGCCACTGCAAACGCACCTAACATGGCATAGTTTAATGCAATTGACGCACCACCACCTAAACCTGAGTTAAACGCTGCAATAACTTCTTCTAAAGGTAAACCACCAATTAAGCCGCCTAAAATGGCACTAATTGTGAGTGCGACAACAACATTAATCCGCATAAAGCTGAGGATTAACATAGTGAGTACCGCGATAACGACAGGATTCATTTATCTACTTTCCAATGTTAATAATTTTATTAATCGTAGTATATAAAACTATTACAAATAAGATAAGCGAATTTTACAGCTATTTATGGGTAATTATGCAGATTTAGTGAATTGTTGTTGTTTCAGGTGAGAATACCTAAGTATTTGATCGTTATTTTTATGTTTTCGTATTTGTTGCGATGTGTATATTGACTGCTAGCCTTGTCTTTATTCACATGGGTTTTTATTCTTCAATCTCAGTGATGTTTGGCGCATGGATGCTTTTTATTAACTTTATTTAGCATTAAAGCCTTATTTATATAGGTATTCGTTATAAAATAAACCTATATTTATCAAATTTATATTGTGATAACTCTCGGTCTAGAGTGGATGTTGTTTAGGTTACATTGCTAAATTTGTTATGGCGCTTAATATTCATGATTAATTCAGCTAAAAATGTAAACCAAGTTATATGTTCAGCGATGACTCAGTGTTGGAGGATCTTGTTAATCCCGCTGTTTCTTTGTCCTGCAGCTGTGAATGCTGAAAGCGTAGAGGATGACAAGCAGAAACATTTTATTGCTCAGACTTTTATCTGTGGGGGGACGATGATGTATAGCGAAAGTTGGTGGCAAACGATGTTAGTGGGTGTCTCTATCGGTGCATTGAAGGAAACGATAGATTCAGGGCAAGAAGGGAATGAATTTAGTAAAAACGATATGGTAGCCAATGTGTTAGGTTGTGTTGCTGGAATGTCATTTGGCGCAACAGTGTTGAACTTTCATTATGAAAGTGAAACTGATACGGCAATCATCGGTGTTAAAGGCAAGTTTTAACTTGTCTTTACATCATGAAGCTTTGCCCCTTCGCGCATTATTCATTACGCAGGGGCATAATTACTTATTCTGTTTCAGTGTCAGCGCTTAACGAACTGTCACTAACAGTGTCAGTGTCTTCAATTATTTCGTCTTCAGGAACCGCAAGTGGCCAGCCGCCCATATCTTTCCATTTATTTACTATGTAGCAAAATAACAGTGCTGTTTGCTCTGTATCATATTTAGCTGAATGTGCTTGCTTATGATCAAAAGGAATACCAGCAGCCATACATGCTTTAGCAAGTACAGTTTGACCTACGGCAAGACCCGCAAGTGTCGTGGTATCAAACGTAGCAAAAGGGTGGAAAGGATTGCGTTTTATTTTTTCACGACGTGATGCGGCACTTAAAAAACCATGATCGAAAGCCGCATTGTGTGCAACCATTATCGCACGGTGACAACCTGTATCTTTCAAGCCTTTACGAACAGCTTTATAGATCTCGGTGATCGCGTCACGTTCTGGTACTGCGCCACGTAGTGGGTTGGTCGGGTCGATACCGGTAAAGTCTAAGGCTGCTTGTTCTAAGTTCGCGCCTTCAAACGGTTCAACGTTAAAGTGTAAAGTATGCGAAATTTTAAGATAACCATCTTCATCCATTTCGAGAATAGAAGCGGCGATCTCTAACATAGCATCTGTTTGTGCATTAAACCCGGCTGTTTCGATATCGATAACAACAGGGAAGTAGCCACGGAATCGTTGGCTAAAAGCTGATTTTTCAGTTGTGGTCATGTGATCATTTATTAGTGTGACTTGCTTGGGATTATGCCATAATAATCGCATGTCCTCTAATCAACTTTGCGAATTTCAGGTTAGTTTTTACGAATCGGGTGCTAGTTGTAGGGATAATCAACAAGGAATGTCATTTAAAGGGCCTTTGCCTTATTAGGTATTTTGAGATGTTTTTAAGTTTTTTGAGAAAAGAGACTCAAGTTATTTATCTCAATACCGATAAGTTAATATAGGCCTCGAATAAACAGGATTTTGAACCGTATGAATAACTGCCAACATTTTATAATTGCTTCACTTGTTGCTTTCGGTTCAACAAGTGCTTCAGCTAGCATGAAAAACTATGCCGCTAATTACGAATTTTCTCAATGGGAAAATAGTCGTGCTACACCTGTGCAATGCAGCTTGAAGCATGATATTCCTCGTTACGGTCAAGCCATCTTTACTAGTCGCGCCTCTAAGCTGATCAATCTCGATTTTGAATTAGATATGAAACGTTTGCCAGCTCAAGCAGAAATGGCATCGTTACGTTCGGTACCACCAAATTGGAAACCGGGCAGTGCCGCGAAAGATCTTGCCGATGTAAAGCTATATCGCCAATTTTCCGGTTATGTCAGTGAACAGCCAGCCTGGCGTATGCTTGACTCGTTAGACTCTGGTGATTACCCAACTTTCTATTTTCGAGACTGGTATCGTGGCGGTGAATTTATCAGTGTCGGTTTGTCTTCGGTTAATTTTCAGAATAAATACCAAGAGTTTCTTGAGTGTGTGAGTAATTTATTACCGTACAGCTTGGATGATATTGCGTATTCCGTGCTTGATTTTAATGCGGCCAGTGATGAATTAACACAGCAAAGCCAACAACGATTAGCGATGATCAGTGAATTCTTACAATACAGCCCTGATATTAATGTTGTTGTTGTTGATAGCTACACAAGTAGTTATGGTGATGAATTACAAAACTTAGAAACATCGTCACTCCGTGCTGAGAATATTAAACAGTACTTTTTAGAAAATGGCCTTAAAAATCTTGAAATACAAACCAATGGTTATGGTGAGAAGAGTCAAATAGCGTCAAATGGTAATATTATTGAACGACAAAAAAATCAACGCGTTGTGATATCATTAGGGCAACCGATTCTTTAATATCACTCAGTTGTAATAGGACGTGTTATGCAATTCTTACATACTATGGTTCGTGTTAAAAACTTAGAAGCATCTTTAGATTTTTACTGTAATAAACTTGGTCTAATCGAAGTTAAACGTAATGATTATGAAGCTGCACGCTTTTCGCTTATCTTCTTAGCCGCACCTGGCGATGCTGAACAAGCTAAACAAACCTCTCGACCAACGCTTGAACTTACCTATAACTGGGACGAAGAAGCGTATGAAGGCGGCCGTAACTTTGGTCACCTTGCATATGAAGTTGACGACATCTACGCAGCATGTGCAAAACTACAAGCTGCTGGTGTTGTTATTAACCGTCCACCACGTGATGGTTACATGGCATTCATTCGCTCTCCAGATGGCATCTCTATCGAGTTATTGCAAAAAGGTGACAGACTAACACCTCAAGAACCATGGGCTTCAATGCAAAACGTTGGCGAATGGTAATACTGTATATAGTAATACAGTAGTCATGAGTGTGAGTGATGACTCACGCTCAGTTACTCGCATCCACAAGTAATCCCTTAATTCCCCAATCCCCTAATTAAAATTTAATATATTATTAAGTTATAATAAAATAACTGTTATATTCATAGCAATATAAAAACACGTGTATATAATTTATTGATATATTAGATTATTTATTATGAATAATGAGAATAACTAAATTTAAATTAATTATCCCCATGTAATTACTTATCAATAAACACGTTAATCCCAGCCTGAACCCCGACATGATAAAAACAATATGGTCATTATAAACATGCACTTAAAGTGCCATTTTTATTTTAAATATTATTCACATTATTAATGTAAGGCATGATGTTTAATTTGTTTATATAGATTAATAACGATATTTAAATAACTAAAATCGTTAATCAGTTGGATTTTTAAACTATTTGTAATTGCCCCCTTAGAATTATTAACCTACAATCGCCGCCTCTTTATATCTGTCAGGTTTTATTATTAATGTCTACACAACTAGCTAATCCAGCACCACTGGGCCTTATGGGCTTCGGTATGACTACCGTTTTATTAAATATCCATAATGCGGGATTTTTCCCAATGGATTCTATGATACTTGCGATGGGTATTTTTTACGGTGGTATTAGCCAAATTATTGCGGGTATTTTATGCTACAAACGTAACGATACGTTTGGTACGACAGCGTTTATTTCGTATGGCTTTTTCTGGTTAACATTAGTTGCTCTGATCTTGATGCCGAAAATGGGTGTTGCAGCGAGTCCTGCTGGCTTTATGGGTTGGTACCTGCTGTTATGGGGTCTATTTACTGCTGGCTTATTCATTGGTTCATTACGTTACCCACGAGCAAAGCAGATCGTATTCGCTTCATTAACTGCATTGTTCTTCTTGCTTGCTGCTCGTGACTTTAGTGGTAGTGCCGCTATCGGTGTGATCGCTGGTTATGTTGGTATTTTCTGTGGTCTAAGCGCTATGTACTTTAGTATGGCGCAAATTCTGAATGGCGAATATGGCCGTGAAGTATTACCTGTTGGTAAACCTGTTTTTTAATCATCGCTAAGTCTCTGTTTGTATAACAGGAAAATATAGCTGATTAAACACTGAGTACTCTACGTAATATACAGTGAATTATTATACGTAATATACAGTGAATTATTATACGTAATACACAGTGAGAAATATAAAGGCGCGTTCAATCCATTGACGCGCCTTTTTGATAATTAATGATTATATTAATTAACCAGGTGTAGCTAATGTATGTAATTGTTAATTAATGCTCATCAGGCTGAAAGAAAGGTGAGAACTCTTCCGTAAACATTTCTTTAAACGAGTCACCAGACTTATAAATCATGTACACAGCTAACTTTTGCTGCCTTGCTAATCTCATTGCCTGTTCTTCTCCCATGGCCATAAATGCAGTGGCGAAACCATCTGCTGTCATAGCAGAAGGGTGAATAACCGTGACTGAAACTAAGTTATGCTGTGCTGGCTGCCCAGTAGTAGGGTCTATAGTATGAGAAAAACGTTCATCATTCAGATCATAATAATTACGATAGCTACCTGATGTCACGATGGCATTATCACCCACAGCAACCACATGCTGTACCGAATGTTCTGTTGTCGAGGCTTTTTCAATAGCAATTTGCCAACCTAAATTATTGGCATTTATGCCTTTTGCTCGTAAATCGCCACCAAGGCCAACAATATAATTTTCAATGCCTAACGACGCTAAATATTCAGCTATCACATCAGCACCATAACCCTTTGCTATGCCAGATAAGTCGACATAAAGACTATCTATATTCTTACTTAAAGTATGCTTAGTGTTACTGAGGTGCTGAATACCAACACGTGACATGGCTGTTTCAATCATCGCAGTCGTTGGTTTTTGTTGTGGTAAATTATCAGGACCAAAGCCCCATAAGTTAACCAGTGGACCAAGTGTAACGTCGAATGCACCTGATGTTATCTCATGTATTCGGATAGACTCTGCAACCACCTTGGCGGTACCTTCTGATACAGGAAAATTGTTAACCGTAGGACTTAAATTAAAGCGTGATAATTCGGAGTGGGAACGATAAGTCGACATCTGCTCATTAACTTGCTCTAAGCGTCGATCTATTTCAGCATGAATAGAAGACTGTTCACTCGTCGTCAATGGAAAATGTGCTACTTTTATGTCATAAAATGTGCCCATGGTTTGACCTTTAAAAGCGCTATTAGTTAGCTGGGGCTCTGAACAGCCAAGTATGATGGCACTAATGACAATAGCCGCTAACCACTGAAGCCCTAATTTAAGATACGCAATGCGTAAATACTGGATCCTACTATGTATAGCGTTAAAATTTAACATTTATATTCCTTAATTTTACTATTTAAATACAGAGGATTAAGACTAAATACCAAGTAATGTAGTGGTGATATAGAAATAAATCAGTAATCCAGTAATATCGACAAAGGTAGTGATGGCGGGACTTGCTACAACGGCTGGATCTAATCGACAAGATTTAGCAATTAAAGGTAAAGTGGCGCCAATAACAGTGGCTGTAAGTACTTGCAGAAACAAGGCCAACGCAATAGCTGACCCTAATAATGTTAAGGTTATATTATCCGGCAATATCGCGCTACCTGATAGAAACTCGACCTTTATGAATGAAGCGACTGCCAATGCTAAACCTATGAGACTCGCTATTTTTAATTCTTTCCAGACAACCGTTAGCCAGTTTTTAACTTTTAACTCTCCCAATGCTAAGGAACGCACAATCACGGTAGCTGATTGACTCCCTGCATTACCGCCGGTGTCAGCAATCATTGGCATGTACAAAGCAAGTATTGTTAATGCCGCTATCGCATCATCATAACTCTGAATGATCATGCCGGAAAAAATACCGATAGCAGCCAAGCCCAAAACCCAAATTATGCGTTTACGTACATGATCAATTACCGACATATCAAGATAACTTGGTTCATCTAGGCTACTTTGAATGCCCATCTGTAAATTAACGTCTTCGGTCAGTTCAACTTGCATTACTTGCGAGGCTTGTTGCCATTGGAATAAGCCAACAGGATGGCCGCGTATATCGACAATAGGTAAATATTCTGAATTGGATTTTTGTAGTTGGCTGACGGCATATTCTTGATCTTCGCCAACATGGCAAGGTTCAACTTGTAATGCAATATCTGCTAATAATCGATCCTCATTATGCTGAAGCAGCATGTGCAATTCTAACAAAGCATAATATCGCCCATACTGGTCAACAATCATTGCCGCTTTAGCATTGAGGTCTTTGTTCATCGATTTAACATGGCTTACCGCCTCTGCAACTGACATATTATGATTTAGCAGTAGAGGGGAGACTGGTGACATAACAGAAAAGACGGGGCTGCTGGCCGTTCCTAATAACTCGATATCGGCAAGTAGCCAAGCGGGTAATAGTTTTTTTAAATCAATATTCTCTAATGATAACTTTTTTATTTGATAATATTGATTTAAGGTTTTATTGCTAAACCAATGACGCAGTTCCTCGATTGAATTATTTGTTAAAAACGAAATTAATTTACTTTTCGTTTCATCATTCCATAATTCAAAAGGATTATTAATGTTATTGTTTAATGTTAATGTATTTTCATTGTTTATACGCGCTGTATTATTGGACATGATTAGTCCTCCAATATAATAGGATTAGATGTTTTTATAATGTTAATAACAGCGATGGCGAGGATATTATTTATTGTGATTAATTTAGCTTTTAATATTTAAATGTTGAAATATTAAAAAATGTTAAATATAAATTCACATACCACTACACATCGCATTTCTGGAACGACAGTAGACTAGGAGGAATATCTTTTTTCATTTACATGCCTATTTATCAATGGCTTACTTGACTTGTTGGATGCGAGAGTAATCATTGGTTATTACAATGCAGCCAATGTGTAAACACAGTTGATTATTTTATATAATATTTATTAACACTTACGATAACGATGAAATAATCGCAACCAAGTATTATTGATGATGAGTTAATACGTCTAATAATGATGAATATTTAAGATTATGGACGTTTTATATAATGAGAGAGGTATAAATAGAGGGAGGGTATTTTATTATTTAGTATCCAACATCTATATATAGGCTCTCCTACAATGATCGCTTTCCATGTTATTTCCTTTGCTTGGTTAATTCGAGCGGATTGTAAGTTTAATGATACTTTAAGTCAATATTGAAACGACGTCTTTACATTAAATATCATTAGGTTATATATACGTTCATATTGGAGTACTATTTATCGTCTACCGTTGAAAACTGAAAGAAATCCAGCGAGCTGCTGGATTCTGGCTAGGTGGGGATAGTAAGTCGCTATTCTTCAGGGTAGATCTTATCCTTGAATTCACACAAATCTTCAATCATACAAGAGCCACAACGTGGTTTACGCGCGATGCAGGTATAACGACCGTGTAAGATCAGCCAGTGATGCACATCTACTTTAAATTCAGCGGGTATTACTTTAAGTAGTTTTTCTTCTACTTGGTCTACATTTTTACCCATAGCGAGTTTAGTGCGATTCGATACCCGAAAAATATGCGTATCTACAGCAATCGTCGGCCAACCAAATGCGGTGTTTAATACCACGTTAGCCGTTTTTCTGCCTACGCCTGGTAGTTCCACTAAATCCTCAAGACTTTCAGGTACAATGCTATTGTGCTTCTCTATTAATATCTGGCAGGCTTTAATGACATTACTTGCTTTAGAGTTGTATAAACCGATGGTTTTAATATAGGTTTTTAAGCCTTCAACACCTAAATCAAAAATAGCTTGTGGTGTGTTCGCAACTGGGAAGAGTTTATCCGTCGCTTTATTGACACTGACATCGGTAGCTTGCGCAGAGAGCGTTACGGCGACCAGCAATTCAAATGCTGAAGAGAAGTTTAACTCAGTTTCAGGATGGGGATTGTTATCACGCAGACGCTCTAAAATGATGCGGCGTTTATCCTTGTTCATAGCTTGATCCTATAGATGATATCAATCACAGCTAGTTCTAATCAGCTGTTTAATGCAATGAGTATTAAAGCCACACCGCTGGTTGTAGAGCAGTGTAGCCTCATTTTTATAATTAACTTGTTGACGATTCAGTCTCGACAACGGGTTCGGTTTCAATCACAGGCTGCGCTTTATGGCGTTTATCGAGTTGTGCATCAATTGCATGTTTCAAAGCCATTAAAAAGCCCATGCCGATAAATGCACCGGGTGCGAGTATTGCGAGTAAGAAGCTGGTATCAGAATGAAATACTTCAATACGTAATACGCTTGCCCAGTCACCTAATAACAAGTCCATGCCGTCAAAGAGTGTGCCTTGGCCTAATACTTCCCGGATTGCACCTAAGACGATTAATACGCTGGCAAAACCCAGACCCATAAAGAAACCATCAGCGGCAGAGGGTAATACTTTATTACGTGATGCGAATGCTTCAGCGCGGCCAATGATAATGCAGTTGGTTACGATTAACGGAATGAAAATACCAAGCGATTGATACAGTTCATAAACGTAGGCATTCATTAATAACTGTACGGTTGTTACAAACGAAGCAATGATCATCACAAAGATTGGAATACGGATCTCTTTCGGCACGTATTCACGTATTAGCGAGATTGTAGTATTGGATGCAACGAGCACGAGCAAGGTCGCAAACCCTAATCCCATCGCATTGGTCACGGTTGCTGTGACAGCAAGTAGCGGACATAACCCCAACACTTGTACTAAACCGGGATTATTTTTCCATAATCCCTGGTAGATAATATCGCGATATTGGCTCATGATTTACTCCAACAAGAAGGCGCACTTTGTAAGTCAGAAAATTGTACTGATTGATAAAAAGTAAGAATATCTTTCACTGAGCTAACTACTGCACGTGGGGTGATTGTCGCCCCTGTAAAGGAATCAAAGTCACCACCATCTTTCGTTACTGCCCAAGTGTGGGCATTTTCAGTAGTGAGCGTTTGGTCAACAAAGTCATCTAGCCAGTTAGACTTGCGGTATTCTACTTTGTCTCCCAGCCCTGGTGTTTCATTATGGCCTAGAATACGCACGCCTGTTACTTTTCCGACGGTATCGATACCAACAACCAGTTTAATATTACCGTTGTAGCCAGCTGGTGCAATACCTTCAATGGCGTAACCAACTGTTTCATCTAGCTTCGTTGCCGTGAAAATACGTTGTGGCTCAGCGGTACCGAGTAGCGCCTCATTGGTCATTAATTTACAGCTTTGAAAAATATTATTGTCATGACCGTCTTCTGGTAATAACTGATTAATAATTTTCAGCAATTGGATTTGTTCTTGTTCTGCAATACGGTCTTTCGTTACAGTATGGGTAATCGCAACCACAGAGGTACAAGCAAGGGCAAATAGGGCTAGTATTGCACCATTTTTTTTCATTGATACGAACATGGTGATCTCCTATTTATGACCGTAAACACGGGGTTGAGTGTAATAATCAATTAACGGTACGCACATATTAGCGAGTAATACTGCAAACGCGAATGCGTCAGGGTAACCGCCCCAAGTTCGAATTATATAAACTAACATGCCAATTAATGCGCCGAATATGAGACGACCTTTTGGTGTTGTCGATGCTGATACGGGATCGGTCGCAATAAAGAATGCACCTAACATGGTTGCACCAGAGAAAAGGTGGAAGATGGGTGAGCCGACAGAATCTGGTTCCCATAAATAACCAATGAAGCTTATTACGAATAAACCACCTAACAAACCCACAGGGATATACCAGAGGATCGCGCGTTTACTGAGTAGATAAACACCGCCTGCAAGGAAAGCTAAATTAATCCATTCCCAGCCTAAACCAGACAACCAGCTAAATTGTTCTTTGGTTTGTATTTCAGCAACCGTGTTGCCCATCGCTAGTCCATTCTTCATCGTATCAAGCGGGGTTGCCATCGTGATGCCGTCTATATTTTGCATCAACTGATGTGCGGTATGACCGTCTAATGTAAGTCCGGTGAAAATAACATTAAAGATATCCCATAATGACAATTCATAACCGGTTATTTCACTTACAGGTGGCCAGGTGGTCATTTGCAGTGGGAATGATACAAGCAGCATCACATAAGCGACCATCGCCGGATTAAAGATGTTTTGACCTAATCCACCATAAAGCTGTTTTGCAATCGAAATGGCAAATACAGCACCCATTACACTTATCCACCAAGGGGCGAAACCAGGGATTGAAATACCGATTAACAAACCGGTTAATAAGGCACTGTTATCTTGTATACGACTGAGTATGGGTTGTTTACGCAATTTAAGGAATACGGCTTCCGTTATAATCGCTGCCATACAGGCTAAGACAATATGAATAAGGTTGCCAGCACCAAAGAAATACCATTGTGCGGCGATGCCTGGAATAGTCGCTAAAATAACGGTACGCATCAGGTTACTGGTGCTGCTACCACTGTGATTGTGGGGAGAGCTTGCTAATCTAAATGCCATGTTATTTGTCACCAAGTTGGGCTAGTTTTTTTGCTTTCGCTTTTGCTATCGCCGCGGCAATAGCTGCTTTTTTGTTATCAACAGCCGGGGCAGGTGAGTCTGCTACTTCTGTTGTTTCTTCTTGTGCAGGTGTTGTTAGTACTTGTGCCGCAGCTTTCTTGGCTTTAGCACGAGCAACGGCAGCCGCAATAGCCGCTTTTTTAGCATCGACAGCAG